>CAJYNG010000021.1 GCA_913775725.1 uncultured Stenotrophomonas sp.
GGCCTGCCGCGCGGCGCGATACCCGGACCCCGCTCGCAGGACCGGCAGGTCGCGGGCTATTCCACCGACCTGATCCGATGCGAGCCGCGCCCCATCAGCCGCAGCAGCAGGGCATTGGGCAGTAGTGCCGTGAGGCCGAGCAGGGCGCGGTAGACCGCGCCGGGGACCACCCGGACCTTGCCGCGTTCGGCGCCGTCGATGCCGGCGCGGGCCACCGCGGCGGTCTGCAGCCAGATCCAGCGCGGCAGGTTGTTCATCTGTTCGCGGGTGCCGGTGACGTCGTGGAACTCGGACCAGGTGAAGCCTGGGCATAACGCGCAGACGCCGACGCCGCGGTCGGCGTTCTCCAGCGCCAGCGATTCGCTGAAGCGCAGCATGAAGCTCTTCGCCGCCGCGTACAGGGTATGGCCGTCCGCGCCCGGCACCAGGGCGGCGAACGAGGCGACATTGAGGATGCGGCCGTGGCCGCTGGCGCGCAGCGCCGGCAGCAGCCGCCAGGTCAGTTCGCACACGGCGCCGACCATCACCTGCAGGAATGCCGCGTGCACCGCCCAGTCCTGGGCGATGTAGCGGCCGGGCACGCCGTAACCGGCGTTGTTGACCAGGATCCGCACCGCCAGACCGCGCCGTTCGATCTCGGCCACCAGTGCGGCTGGCGCGGCCGGATCGGCCAGGTCCGCGACCAGTACCTCCACCGGCACCTGCGGCCGCAGTTCGGCGGCCAGCACCTGCAACTGCGCCTCGCGGCGCGCGGTCAGGATCAGCGGCACGCCGCGGCGGGCGTATTCGCGGGCGATCTCGCGGCCGATGCCGCTGGAGGCGCCGGTGATCAGGGCGTAGCCGGGAAGCTGGGTCATGACGGTCTCTGGGTGTGGAGCGGGCGGCGTGGCGCAGGGCGGGGCAGGGGCGATGCCTGCCCTTGGCGGCGCATCGGCTATCCTCTCGGCACTTTTTCGCCGGAGATGCGCCGATGCGACGCAAGATCGTAGCCGGAAACTGGAAATTGCATGGCACCCGCCACTTCGCCGCCGACCTGGTACGGGAGATCGTCACCGGGCTGCACGAGGCCGAGCACGACGTGGAGGTTGTGATCCTGCCGCCGCTGCCCTACCTGGGCGACCTGATCGAGCATTTCGAGGACCGGCTGCTGCGCTTCGGCGCGCAGGACGTCAGCAGCAACGAGAAGGGCGCCTACACCGGCGAGGTGTCGGCGGCGATGCTGGTGGACGTGGGCGCCGACTATGGCCTGGTCGGGCATTCGGAGCGGCGCCAGTACCACCAGGAGAGCAGCGAGCTGGTCGCGCGCAAGTTCGCCGCCGCCCTGCACGCCGGGCTGGTCCCGATCCTGTGCGTGGGCGAGACCCTGGAGCAGCGCGAGGCCGGGCGCACCGAGGCGGTCATCGCCGCGCAGCTGGCGCCGGTGCTGGATCTGGTCGGCGCCGAGGGCTTCGGCCGCGCGGTGGTGGCCTACGAGCCGGTCTGGGCGATCGGCACCGGCCGCACCGCCAGCCCGGCGCAGGCCCAGGCGGTGCACGCGTTCATCCGTGGCGAAGTGGCGGCGCGCGATGCTAGAATCGCGGATTCGTTGCCGATCCTGTATGGCGGCAGCGTCAAGCCCGACAACGCCGCCGAGCTGTTCGCGCAGCCGGATGTCGCTGGCGGGCTGGTGGGCGGCGCCTCGCTGGTCGCCGCGGAATTCCTGGCCATCGTGCGAGCGGCGGCCACCTGTTGAGCGAACGGCCGCCGCTGGCGGCCGTTCGTCCCCCAAGTCGTACTGTCCGGACGGATTTCGAAATGCTGATGGTCATCCTCAATGTGGTCTACGTGCTGGTGGCGATCGCGATGATCGCGCTGATCCTGATGCAACGCGGCGCCGGTGCGGCGGCGGGTTCCGGGTTCGGCGCCGGCGCGTCCGGCACCGTGTTCGGATCGCGCGGCGCGTCCAACTTCCTGTCCAAGTCGACCAAGTGGCTGGCGGTGGTGTTCTTCGCCATCAGCCTGTTCATGGCCTGGTACGCCGGCCACAGCGCGCGTCCGGCCGATGCCAACCTGGGCGTGATGTCGCAGTCGGCCACCCCGGCGCCGGCTGCGCCGGCCGGCGAACTGCAGGTCCCGCAGGCGCCGTCGGCCGCCGCCGCGGCTCCGGCTGCCCCCGCCGCCGCCTCGGCCGCCCAGCAGGCGCCGGAAAAAGCGCAAGAAAAGTCGCCTGCCCCGTCGCAGAAAGACTGAAGGCGGTTACAATATGCTGCGCGGCGGGATTGCCGCGCAGGTTTTACGCAAGCCCAGGTGGCGGAATTGGTAGACGCACTACCTTGAGGTGGTAGCGACGCAAGTCGTAGGGGTTCGAGTCCCCTCTTGGGCACCATTTGTAAGTAAAGCGGGTTCGTCTGGCGCGCACGGCGCCAGGCAGATTCCCGTCCACTCCCCCATGCCAAAGCGCCTGCAGGCGCAGCGGCAGAGGCAAGAGAGAATCGCTGTGCTGGCCGAATATTTGCCGTCTCTGCTGTTTCTGATCGTTGCCACCGGTATCGGCATTACGCTGATGCTGGTTGGTCGATTCCTCGGTCCCCGCCGCCCCGATCTGGAAAAGCTGTCGCCGTACGAGTGCGGCTTCGAGGCCTTCGAAGACGCGCGCATGAAGTTCGACGTGCGCTATTACCTGATCGCGATCCAGTTCATCGTCTTCGACCTGGAAATCATCTTCATCGTGCCGTGGACCCAGGTCTTCATGGAGCTGGGTGCCCGTTCGCTCATCACCATGGGCCTGTTCGTGGGCATGCTGTTCCTCGGTTTCATTTACGTCTGGAAGAAGGGAGCGCTGGAATGGGAGTGATTCAGACTCTCGATGGCCTCATGAACAACCCCACGCCGGAAGGCCGGGTTGATGACATCCTGCGGCCGGAAGGCGACAACCCGCTGCTGGAAAAGGGCTTCGTCACCACCAGCGTCGATGCACTGCTGAACTGGGCGCGCACCGGCTCGATGTGGCCGATGACCTTCGGTCTGGCCTGCTGCGCGGTCGAGATGATGCACGCCGGCGCCGCGCGCCTGGACCTTGACCGCTACGGCGTGGTGTTCCGCCCGTCGCCGCGTCAGTCCGACGTGATGATCGTGGCCGGCACCCTGGTCAACAAGATGGCCCCGGCGCTGCGCAAGGTCTACGACCAGATGCCGGACCCGAAGTGGGTCATCTCGATGGGTAGCTGCGCCAACGGTGGCGGCTACTACCACTACTCCTATTCTGTGGTGCGCGGCTGTGATCGCGTGGTGCCGGTGGACGTCTACGTCCCGGGCTGCCCGCCGACCGCCGAGGCGCTGGTGTACGGGATCCTGCAGCTGCAGAAGAAGATCTGGCGTACACAGACCATCGCCCGCTGACCCCTTCACCTGACAAGAGCGCGCCAAGCCCCCATGGCAGAGCAAGCATTCTTCATCGACCGACTCTCCGCACGTTTCGCAGGTGCGAAGGTCATCGTGGTCGAACCCCGCGGCGAAGTGACGCTGGAAGTGCCTGCCGCCGAGTGGCACGCCACCGCCCTGGCGCTGCGTGACGAGTTTGGTTTCGAGCAGGCCGTGGATCTCTGCGGCGTCGACTACCTCGGTTATGGCTCCGACGAATGGGACACCGCCGACGTGTCCTCGCAGGGCTTCAGCCGTGGCGTCGAAGGCAAGGCCCAGGGCCGCTTCGCGTGGGGCGAGTTCCCCACCGAGGAAAACGGCGCCGACGGTGCCCGCCCGCAGCACATGCCCACCCAGCGCTTCGCCGTGGTCGCCCAGCTGCGTTCGTACCAGCACAACCTGATGATGCACCTGCGCTGCTTCGCTCCTGACGAAGCGCTGCCGGTGGTGTCCTCGCTGACCAGCATCTGGCCGGGCCTGAACTGGTTCGAGCGCGAAGCGTTCGATCTGTACGGCGTGATCTTCGAAGGCCACCCGGACCTGCGCCGGATCCTGACCGACTACGGTTTCGTCGGCCATCCGTTCCGCAAGGACTTCCCGCTGATCGGCAATGTCGAAGTCCGCTACGACGAAGAAAAGAAGCGCGTGATCTACGAACCGGTCACCTCGGTGGAGCCGCGCGTCGGCGTGCCGCGCGTGATCCGCGACGACGCCCGTCTGCAGACCGCAGAAGGTGAGCGCGCGCAGGAGGCAGTGAAGTGAGCCACGTACACCAGGCCGGCGAAGCATTCGCCAGCAACGCCGCCGAAAGCCGGCAGGAAATCCGCAACTACACCATGAACTTCGGCCCGCAGCATCCGGCCGCGCACGGTGTGCTGCGCCTGATCCTGGAAATGGACGGCGAAACCATCATGCGCGCCGACCCGCACGTGGGTCTGCTGCACCGTGGTACCGAGAAGCTGGCCGAGTCCAAGCCGTTCAACCAGTCGATCGGCTACATGGATCGCCTGGATTACGTGTCGATGATGTGCAACGAGCACGCCTACGTGCGCGCGATCGAGACCCTGATGGGGATCGAGGCGCCGGAGCGTGCGCAGTACATCCGCACCATGTACGACGAAATCACCCGCATCCTCAACCACCTGATGTGGCTGGGCTCCAACGCGCTCGACCTGGGTGCGATGGCGGTGATGCTGTACGCCTTCCGCGAGCGCGAAGAGCTGATGGACTGCTATGAAGCGGTCTCCGGCGCGCGCATGCACGCGGCGTACTACCGTCCGGGCGGTGTCTATCGCGACCTGCCGGACCACATGCCGAAGTACAAGGAATCGCGCTGGCACAAGGGCAAGGCGCTGAAGCAGCTCAATGCTTCGCGCGAAGGCTCGTTGCTGGACTTCCTGGAGAACTTCACCAACGAATTCCCGGGTCGCGTCGACGAATACGAAACCCTGCTGACCGACAACCGTATCTGGAAGCAGCGTACCGTCGGCATCGGCGTGGTCACTCCGGAACTGGCCCACCAGTGGGGCATGACCGGCGTGATGCTGCGCGGCTCGGGCATCGCCTGGGACCTGCGCAAGAAGCGTCCGTACGCCAAGTACGATGCCGTCGATTTCGACATCCCGCTGGGCAAGGAAGGCGACTGCTACGACCGTTACCTGGTCCGCGTTGCCGAAATGCGCGAATCCAATCGCATCATCAAGCAGTGCGTGGCGTGGCTGAAGGCCAACCCCGGCCCGGTCATGGTCAAGAACTTCAAGGTCGCTCCGCCCAAGCGCGAGGACATGAAGGACGACATGGAAGCGCTGATCCACCACTTCAAGCTGTTCAGTGAAGGCTATTGCGTGCCGGCCGGTGAAACCTATGCGGCCGTGGAAGCGCCCAAGGGCGAGTTCGGCTGCTACCTGGTCTCCGATGGCGCCAACAAGCCCTTCCGCGTGCACCTGCGCGCACCGGGCTTTGCCCACCTGTCCTCGATCGATTCGATCGTGCGCGGCCACATGCTGGCCGACGTGGTGGCGATGATCGGTACCTACGACCTGGTGTTCGGCGAGGTTGACCGGTAATGCCGTCCGCCACGCCAACGCCCGCTGCAGGCAGCCGGCGCAAGCCGGCGCCGCAGTTTCTGGAATTTCACGTTATGCATTTCGCTGAGGTCGGCCGATGAAGGCGACAGGTAATTTCGAGGCGGCGCGCGACGTCGACCCGATGGTGGTGCTGAGCGACAAGACCCGCGCTCACATCGATCACTGGCTGTCCAAGTTCCCGCCGGACCGCAAGCGCTCTGCCGTGCTGCAGGGCCTGCATGCGGCCCAGGAGCAGAACGAGGGCTGGCTGACCGACGAGCTGATCGCCGGCGTGGCCAAGTACCTTGATCTGCCGCCGGTGTGGGCCTACGAGGTCGCCAGCTTCTACTCGATGTTCGAGACCGAGAAGGTGGGCCGCAACAACGTGGCCATCTGCACCAACATCAGCTGCTGGCTCAATGGCGCCGAGGACATCGTCCGCCATTGCGAGAAGAAGCTGGGCATCAAGCACGGTGAATCGACCCCGGACGGCCGCGTCTACCTCAAGCGCGAGGAAGAGTGCCTGGCCGGTTGCGGTGGCGCACCGATGATGGTCATCAACGGTCACTACCATGAGCGTCTGACCCTGGAAAAGGTCGACGAGCTGCTGGACGGGCTGGAGTAAGGGCATGGCACATCACCACGAATCCAAGGGTCCGGTCGGCCCCGCGCCGCTGCCGCACCAGGTGGTCTACACCACCCTGCATTACGACACCCCGTGGTCGTACGAAAGCTACCTCAAGACCGGTGGCTACGCCGCCCTGCGCAAGATCCTCGAAGAGAAGATCCCGCCGGAGCAGGTCATCGAGATGGTCAAGGCCTCGGGTCTGCGCGGCCGCGGTGGCGCAGGCTTCCCGACCGGCCTGAAGTGGTCCTTCATGCCCAAGGGCAACATGCAGAAGTACATCCTCTGCAACTCGGATGAATCCGAGCCGGGTACCTGCAAGGATCGCGACATCCTGCGCTACAACCCGCATTCGGTGGTGGAAGGCATGGCGATCGCCTGCTACGCCACCGGTTCGACCGTGGGTTACAACTATCTGCGCGGTGAGTTCCACCACGAGCCGTTCGAGCACTTCGAGCAGGCCCTGGCCGACGCCTATGCGAACGGCTGGCTGGGCAAGAACGTGATGGGCTCGGGCGTGGACATCGACATCTACGGTGCGCTGGGCGCCGGCGCGTACATCTGCGGCGAAGAAACCGCGCTGATGGAGTCGCTGGAAGGCAAGAAGGGCCAGCCGCGCTACAAGCCGCCGTTCCCGGCCAACTTTGGCCTGTACGGCAAGCCGTCGACGATCAACAACACCGAAACCTACGGTTCGGTGCCGGCGATCATCCGCAACGGTCCGGAGTGGTTCAAGGGCCTGAGCCTGACCGCCAACGGCGGCCCGAAGTGCTTCTCGGTCTCCGGCTGCGTGCAGAACGGTGGCAACTTCGAAGTGCCGCTGGGCACCAAATTCCACGATCTGCTGGAAATGGCCGGTGGTCTGCGTCCGGGCCGCACCCTGAAGGGCGCGATCCCGGGCGGTGTGTCGATGCCGGTGCTGACCGCGGCCGAGCTGAAGGACCTGCCGATGGACTACGACACCATCCGTGCGCTGGGCTCCGGCCTGGGTTCGGGTGCGATCGTGGTGCTCGACGACAGCGTGTGCTGCGTCAAGTTCGCCTGCCGCATCAGCCAGTTCTTCCACAAGGAATCCTGCGGCCAGTGCACCCCGTGCCGTGAAGGTACCGGCTGGATGCACCGCGTGCTGGAGCGCATCGTCGCCGGCAAGGCCACGATGGAAGACCTGCACCAGCTGAAGGCGGTGGCCGGCCAGATCGAAGGCCACACCATCTGTGCGTTCGGTGAAGCGGCTGCATGGCCCATCCAGGGCTTCCTGCGCCAGTTCTGGGACGAATTCGAGTACTACATCGTCAACGGTCATTCGATGGTTGACGGCAAGAAGGTGGAGGCAGCCGCCGCATGAGCGCGCAACCCGTAAACCCGAACGTGCCACCGGATCACGTGACCATCGAAATCGATGGCAAGTCCCTGGTCGTGCCCAAGGGTTCGATGATCATCCAGGCGGCCGACAAGGCCGGCATTTCGATTCCGCGCTTCTGCTACCACGAGAAGCTGCCGATCGCCGCCAACTGCCGCATGTGCCTGGTGGACGTGGAGAAGTCGCCGAAGCCGGCGCCGGCCTGCGCCACCCCGGTGATGGATGGCATGAAGGTCGCCACCCGCAGCGAGAAGGCACTGAAGTTCCAGCGCTCGGTGATGGAGTTCCTGCTCATCAACCACCCGCTGGACTGCCCGATCTGCGATCAGGGCGGCGAGTGCGAGCTGCAGGACGTGTCGCTGGGCTATGGCCGTTCGGTCAGCCGCTTCAACGAGCGCAAGCGCGTGGTGCCGGACGAGGACATGGGCCCGCTGGTCGCCACCGAGATGACCCGCTGCATCCAGTGCACCCGCTGCGTCCGCTTCACCGCCGACGTTGCCGGTACCTACGAGCTGGGTGGCATGTACCGCGGTGAGAACCTGCAGATCGGTACCTTCGACGGCAAGCCGCTGACCACCGAGCTGTCCGGCAACGTCGTCGACGTCTGCCCGGTCGGCGCGCTGACCAACAAGGTGTTCCAGTTCCGCGCCCGCCCGTGGGAACTGACCGCGCGCGAATCGCTGGGCTACCACGACGCGATGGGTTCGAACCTGTTCCTGCACGTGCGTCGCGGCGAAGTGCTGCGCACCGTGCCGCGCGACAACGAAGCGGTCAACGAGTGCTGGCTGTCCGACCGTGACCGCTACTCGCACCAGGGCCTGTACAGCGAAGACCGTGCGGTCAAGCCGCTGCGCAAGGTCAATGGCGAGTGGAAGGAAGTGAGCTGGGCCGAAGGCCTGGCCGCGGCCGCCGAGATCCTCAAGGCCAACCAGGGCGACAACCTGGGCGTGCTGGTGCATCCGTCCACCTCGAACGAGGAAGGTGCGCTGCTGGCCCGCCTGGCCAAGGGCCTGGGCTCGAGCAACATCGACCACCGCATCAACAACCGCGATTTCTCCGACGCCGCAACCGCCGAAGTGTTCGGCCTGCCGCTGGCCGAGATCGAAGGCGCCGACCGCATCGTCGTTCTGGGCAGCAACATCCGCCACGAACTGCCGCTGCTGCACGCCCGCCTGCGCAAGGCGCAGACCACCAACGGCGCGAAGATCCACGTCGTCAACCCGGTGGACTTCGACTTCGCCTTCAGCATCGCCGGCAAGCAGATCGTCGCACCGTCGAAGTTCGTCGACGCGCTGGCCAATGCAGAGCTGCGTTCGGCAGTGCAGGGCGGCAACAACACCGTGCTGATCGTCGGTGGCATCGCCGAGAACCACCCGCAGGCTGCCGCGATCCGCGCTGCCGCGCGTGACTTCGCTGCCGCCACCGGTGCCAAGCTGTGCCGCATCCCACAGGGCGCCAACGCCGTTGGCCTGACCCGCGCCGGCGTGCTGCCGGCGGGCAAGGACGTCGCCGCGATGCTGGCGCAGCCGCGCCAGGCCTACGTGGTGTACGGCCTTGAGCCGGGCCTTGACTTCGCCGATGCACCTGCCGCGCGCAAGGCGCTGGTCGGTGCCCAGGTGGTGGCCTTCAGCCAGTTCGCCTGCGTCTCCACCCGTGACGTTGCCGACGTGATCCTGCCGATCGGTGCGCTGCCGGAAATCGACGCCACCCTGACCAACCTCGATGGTCGCGAGCAGTCGGCCCGTGCCGGCGGCAAGCTGCCGGGCGAGGCCCGTGAGGGCTGGCGCGTGCTGCGCGCCCTGGGCGGCGACATGGCGCTGGCCGGTTTCGACTTCACCGACCTGGCCGGCCTGCGTGCCAGCCTGGCCCCGGTGTCGGTCACCGTTGCCGCTTCGGCGCAGCCGGTGGTTGCCGGCGAAGGCCTGGAAGTGGCTTCGACCGCCGCGATCTACCGCACCGATGCGGTGGTCCGTCGCGCCCCGGCGCTGCAGTCGCATCCGCTCAACAACGCCCCGCGCATCGTGCTGAATGCTGAAGATGCCGCTCGCCTGCAGCTGCAGGAAGGGCAGATGGCCAAGGTCGGCACCGATGCCGGCAAGGCCACCCTGCCGGTGGTGGTCGACGCCCGCGTCGCTGCGGGCTCGGTCTGGATTGAATCGGGCCACGGCGCGACCGCGCCGCTGGGTGCCGCTCGCGTAACGGTGGTGGCTGCATGAACGAATTGCTGTTGAACGCGGTCGACCCGCTGCACCAGTGGCTGCTTGGCCTCGGTGATATCGGCGCGCTGATCTGGATCATCCTGAAGATCCTGGTGATCACCGTTCCGGTGATCATCTCTGTGGCCTTCTACGTGGTCTGGGAACGCAAGCTGATCGGCTGGATGCACGTCCGCCACGGCCCGATGTACGTGGGCATGGGCATCTTCCAGGCCTTCGCCGACGTCTTCAAGCTGCTGTTCAAGGAAGTGGTCCAGCCGAGCAGCGCCAACAAGGCGATCTACCTGCTGGCACCGCTGATCACCCTGGCGCCGGCCTTCGCGGCCTGGTCGGTGGTGCCCTTTGATTCGCAGATCGTGCTGTCCAATGCCAACGCCGGCCTGCTGTACCTGCTGGCCATGACCTCGCTGGGCATCTACGGCATCATCCTGGCAGGTTGGGCCTCCAACTCGAAGTATGCGTTCCTGGGTGCGATGCGCGCCTCGGCGCAGATGATCAGCTACGAAATCGCCATGGGCTTCGCCCTGGTCGGCGTGATGATCGCGTCGGGCAGCCTGAACCTGAGCAACATCGTGATGGCGCAGGCCGGCAATTCCGGTTTCTTCGACTGGTTCCTGCTGCCGCTGTTCCCGCTGTTCGTCATCTACTGGGTGTCGGGCGTGGCTGAAACCAACCGCGCGCCGTTCGACGTGGTGGAAGGTGAATCGGAAATCGTCGCCGGTCACATGGTCGAGTACTCGGGCGGTGCGTTCGCGCTGTTCTTCCTGGCCGAATACGCCAACATGATCCTGATCAGCTTCCTGATCTCGATCTTCTTCCTTGGTGGCTGGCTGAGCCCGATCCAGGGCTGGGTCAACCCGGGCGACATCTCGCCGTTGGTCGACTGGATCTGGAAGGGCGGTGCACCGTGGCTGTTCGTCAAGGTGTTCTTCTTTGCCAGTGCCTACATCTGGTTCCGTGCCAGCTTCCCGCGCTTCCGCTATGACCAGATCATGCGCCTGGGCTGGAAGGTCTTCATCCCGCTGGCCATTCTGTGGATCGCGGTTACCGCCGTCATGGTGTTCTTCGGCGTGATTCAAAAGGGCGTCTAAGTGATGAACAGGATTACCCATTACTTCAAGAGCCTGTTGCTGCTCGAACTGCTGGGCGGCCTTTGGCTGACGCTGAAGTACAGCTTCAAGCCCAAGTACACGATGATGTACCCGATGGAGAAGTTCCCGCAGTCGCCGCGCTTCCGTGGCCTGCACGCCCTGCGCCGTTACCCCAACGGTGAAGAGCGCTGCATCGCCTGCAAGCTGTGCGAAGCGGTGTGCCCTGCATTGGCCATCACCATCGACTCGGCCAAGCGCGAAGACGGCACCCGCCGTACCACCCGCTACGACATCGACCTGTTCAAGTGCATCTTCTGCGGCTTCTGCGAAGAAAGCTGCCCGGTGGACTCGATCGTCGAAACCCACATCCTCGAGTACCACTTCGAGAATCGTGGCGAAAACATCGTTACCAAGCCGCAGCTGCTGGCCCTGGGCGACCGTCTCGAGTCCGAGATCGCCGAGCGTCGCGCCGCCGATGCCGCTTACCGCTGAGGTCGAGAGATGGATTGGGTAAATATCGCTTTCTGGGTGTTCGCCATCGCGGCAACGGTTTCGGCCGGTGCGGTGATCAGCGTGCGCAACCCGGTTCACGCCGTGCTCTGCCTGGTGCTGACCTTCTTCTCCATCGCCTGCGTCTGGCTGCTGGTCGGCGCCGAGTTCCTCGGTGTGGCACTGGTGCTGGTGTATGTGGGCGCGGTGATGGTGCTGTTCCTGTTCGTGGTGATGATGCTGGACATCGACCCCACCAAGATGCGTGAGGGTTGGGTGCGCTACCTGCCGGTCGGCCTGATCGTTGCCGTGGCCATGCTGGTGCAGATGCTGATCCTGATCGGCGTGAAGGGCAGGGCGGTTACCCCGTTCCCGGCCGACAACGCCGCCGCGCTCGCCGCCGACAGCTCCAACGTCACCTGGCTGGCCCGCACGCTGTTCACCGAATACCTGCTGCCGTTCGAGTTTGCTGCGGTCATCCTGACCGTGGCCGTGGTTGCCGCCGTGATGCTGACCCTGCGTCGCCGTACCGGCGTGAAGAGCCAGAACCCGGGCGAGCAGACCATGGTCAAGGCCGGCCAGCGTCTGCGCATGGTCAAGATGGGCGCCGAGGCACCGGTCGTGCACAGCAACAGCAAGCCGGCCGCCGGCGAGGAGACCCAGCCGTGATTACCCTTGGCCACATGCTTGCGCTGGGCGCGGTGCTGTTCGCCATCAGCCTGGCCGGCATCTTCCTCAACCGGAAGAACGTCATCGTCCTGCTGATGTCGATCGAGCTGATGCTGCTGTCGGTGAACGTCAATTTCGTCGCGTTCTCGCGTCAGCTGGGCGATCCGTCCGGCCAGCTGTTCGTGTTCTTCATCCTGACCGTCGCCGCCGCGGAAGCCGCCATCGGCCTGGCGATCCTGGTGACCCTGTTCCGTACCCGCCGCACGATCAATGTCGGCGAAGTCGATTCGTTGAAGGGCTGATCCACAGATGGAAATCACTCTCTCCAAGAGTCTGTTGATCGCAGTGGTGCTTGCACCGCTGTTCGGCAGCATCATCGCCGGCCTGTTCGGTCGCCAGGTCAAGCGCTTCGGCGCGCAGACCATCACCATCCTCGGCGTTGCGGTTGCCTGCGGCCTGTCGATGTACACGCTCTACCAGCTGCTCTGGGGCGGCGCGCAGCCGTTCAACCAGAACATCTACACGTTCTTCGAAGTCGGCCAGTACTCGGCCCACGTCGGCTTCATGGTCGACAAGCTGACCGCGATGATGATGGTGGTGGTGACCTTCGTGTCGCTGCTGGTCCACATCTACACGATCGGCTACATGCAGGACGATCCGGGCTACCAGCGGTTCTTCAGCTACATCTCGCTGTTCACCTTCTCGATGCTCACCCTGGTGATGAGCAACAACTTCCTGCAGCTGTTCTTCGGCTGGGAAGCGGTGGGCCTGGTCTCGTACCTGCTGATCGGCTTCTGGTTCAAGCGTCCGACCGCGATCTTCGCCAACATGAAGGCGTTCCTGGTCAACCGCGTCGGTGACTTCGGCTTCCTGCTGGGCATCGCCGGCGTGCTGTGGGTGTTCGGCACCCTGGACTACTCGCAGGTGTTCTCGCAGGCCGGCATGCTGGCTGATCCGCGTGCCCAGTTGCAGATCTGGGACGGCACGATCCTGGGCATGCAGCTGCTGAACGAGCCGGTGATCTGGTCGATCGCCACCGTCATCTGCATCTGCCTGTTCATCGGTGCCATGGGCAAGTCGGCCCAGGTTCCGCTGCACGTGTGGCTGCCGGATTCGATGGAAGGCCCGACCCCGATCTCGGCGCTGATCCACGCCGCGACGATGGTGACCGCCGGTATCTTCATGGTCACCCGCATGTCGCCGCTGTTCGAGCTGTCGCAGACCGCGCTGAACTTCATCCTGTTCATCGGTGCCACCACCGCGTTCTTCACCGGCCTGATCGGCATCGTGCAGAACGACATCAAGCGCGTTGTTGCGTACTCCACGCTGTCGCAGCTGGGCTACATGACGGTTGCGCTGGGCGTGTCGGCCTATTCGGCGGCCGTGTTCCACCTGATGACCCACGCTTTCTTCAAGGCGCTGCTGTTCCTGGGTGCCGGCTCGGTCATCATCGCGATGCACCACGAGCAGGACATGCGAAAGATGGGCGGCCTGCGCAAGTACATGCCGATCACCTTCGTCACCATGTGGATCGGTACCCTGGCCCTGGTCGGTACGCCGTTCTTCTCCGGCTTCTACTCGAAGGACACCATCATCGAGGCCGCCGAGATCCACGCGCACATGCAGAACAGCTGGGTGGCCACCTATGGCTACTGGGCCGTGCTGGGTGGCGTGCTGGTGACCAGCTTCTACAGCTTCCGTCTGCTGTTCCTGACCTTCCACGGCAAGGAGCGCTTCCGCGACGCGCATGATGATCACGGCCATGGCCATGACGATCACCACGCCGCTGACGCCCACCATGCTGATGCCCACCACGGCGATGCCCATGACGACCACGGCCATGGCCACGGTCCGCATGAGCCGCATGAAACCCCGTGGGTGGTGACCCTGCCGCTGATCCTGCTGGCCATCCCGTCGATCGCCATCGGTTTCTTCAGCATCGGTCCGATGCTGCACGGCACCGACTGGGCCGGCCACCATGCACACGACGCCATCAAGGGCCAGGTCAACACGTTCTTCACCGGTATCGTCGATTTCTACGATCCGGCCAAGAACACCGTTGCCTTCCTGGGCGAAGAGTTCCACGGGCCGGTGGCGTTCGCGCTGCACGGCATGATGCTGCCGCCGTTCTGGCTGACCCTGGCGGGCTTCCTGCTGGCTGCGCTGTTCTACCTGTGGAAGCCGGACCTGTCGGGCAAGGCGCGCAAGACCTTCGCTCCGCTGGTGTCGGTGCTGGAAAACAAGTACGGCTTCGACAAGCTGTGGATCGATGGCTTTGCCGGTGGCAGCGTCAAGCTGGGCAAGGTCGCACGCTGGATCGACAGCAACATCGTCGACGGCGTGGTCAATCTTTCGGCACGTGTTGTGGACGTCGCAGCCGGCGTGCTGCGTCGTACCCAATCCGGTTTCCTCTATCACTACGCCTTCGCGATGATCATCGGCCTGATTGCCCTTCTGGGCGTGCTGATGCATTACCTGCGTTGATGACCTGTACGGAATAAGAAGACGTGTCGAACTGGCCTCTACTCAGTGTCCTCATCTGGCTGCCGATCATCGGTGGCGCCCTGATCCTTGCGATCCGTGATGCACAGACCGCCCGTTGGGCGTCGCTGGGCGTAGCGGTGCTGACGTTCGTGGCGAGCCTCTCGCTGCTGAGCGGCTACAACGCGGGCATCGACGGTCTGCAGTTCGTCGAGACCCATGCCTGGATCCCGGCGTACAAGATCGGCTACAACCTGGGCGTGGACGGCATCGCCGTGGCGCTGATCCTGCTGACCACCCTGGTCAGCGTGCTTGCCCTGATCGGTGCCTGGAGCGCCATCGACAAGCGCGTCAACCAGTACGTGGCCGCCTTCCTGATCCTGGAAGGCGTCACGGTCGGTATCTTCTCGGCCACGGACGCGATGCTGTTCTACGTGTTCTTCGAGGCGATGCTGATCCCGATGTTCCTGATCATCGGTGTCTGGGGTGGCCCGCGCCGCATCTACGCCGCGCTGAAGTTCTTCCTGTACACCTTCCTCGGCTCGGTGCTGATGCTGGTGGCACTGATCTACCTGTACATGAAGGGCGGCAGCTTCCAGCTGGCCGACCTGTACGCGCTGCCGCTGTCGGCCAAGGAACAGACCTGGATCTTCTTCGCGTTCCTGATCGCCTTCGCGGTCAAGGTGCCGATGTTCCCGGTCCACACCTGGCTGCCGGACGCCCACGTGGAGGCGCCGACCGCCGGTTCGGTGATCCTGGCCGCCATCGCCCTGAAGATCGGTGGCTACGGCTTCCTGCGCTTCAACCTGCCGATCGTCCCGGACGCGTCGCAGGAATGGGCCTGGCTGGTGATCGCGCTGTCGCTGATCGCCGTGATCTACGTTGGCCTGGTCGCCCTGGTGCAGGACGACATGAAGAAGCTGATCGCCTATTCGTCGATCGCGCACATGGGCTTTGTCACCCTGGGCACCTTCATCGCCCTGTGGCTGGTGCGTGAAGCCGGCAACGCCGATGCGGCCCGCCTGGGCCTGCAGGGCGCGATGGTGCAGATGATTTCGCACGGCTTCGTGTCTGGCGCGATGTTCTCCAGCGTGGGCGTGCTGTACGACCGCATGCACAGCCGCCGCATCGCCGATTACGGCGGCGTGGTCAACGTGATGCCCTGGTTCGCGACCTTCGCCATGCTGTTCTTCATGGCCAACGCAGGCCTGCCGGGTACCAGCGGTTTCGTCGGCGAGTTCATGGTCATCCTCGCGGCCTTCCAGCGTAATCCGTGGATCGCGCTGGGCGCGGCCACCACCCTGATCATCGGCGCCGCCTACACCCTCTGGCTGTACAAGCGCATCTTCTTCGGTGAAGTGGCCAACAGCCACGTTGCCGAACTGAAGGACATCAACGGCCGCGAATGGCTGGTGCTGGGCGTGTTCGCCATCGGCGTGCTGGCCCTGGGCATCTACCCGAAGCCGCTGACCGACCTGATGGAGCCCTCGATCGCGAAGCTGGCGATGCAGATCGCATCCAGCAAGCTGCTGTAATTCCAGGATTTGATGATGACCACCTCGCCGCTGCTGCCATTGACCGCCGCTGACCTGCCACCGCTCGCTCCCGAGCTGGTGCTGATCGGCAGCGCCTTCGCCCTGATGATCCTCGACCTGTTCGTCAGCAACCGGAACAAGATCGTCACCCACCTGTTCTCGCTCGCTGCGCTGGCCGTGGTGCTGTTCATGCTGGCCACCGGCGTGGGCGGGCAGGGGGAGGTCTTCCATGGCATGTTCGTGCGCGATACCGCCGCGGACGTAATGAAGACCGGGATCGTGCTGCTCAGCGGCCTGACCCTGGTCTACGGCTGGCGTTACCTGCGTGACCGCAACCTGTTCCAGGGCGAGATCCCGGTGCTGATCCTGTTCGGCACCGCCGGCATGATGATCCTGGTCTCGGCCGGCAGCCTGCTGATGGTCTACCTGGGCCTGGAACTGCTGGCGCTGTGCTCCTACGCGCTGGTTGCCAGCAACCGTGAGAACGGCCTGGCCTCGGAAGCGGCGATGAAGTACATCGTGCTGGGTTCGCTGGCCTCGGGCCTGCTGCTGTACGGCATGTCGCTGATCTACGGCGCTACCGGCAGCCTGCACCTGGACGTGATCCGTGAAGCCATCCCGCACTCGGAAGAGCGCGTGCTGCTGATCACCGGTGCGGTGTTCATGATCGCTGGTGTCGCCTTCAAGCTGGGTGCCGCGCCGTTCCACATGTGGCTGCCGGACGTGTACCAGGGTGCCCCGGCACCGATCGCTCTGTTCATCAGCTCGGCGCCGAAGCTGGCCGCGTTCGGCATGGCCTACCGCCTGCTGGAAATGGGCGTGGGCCCGCTGTCGACCGAACTGCAGCTGCTGATTGCCGGCCTGGCCGCGGTCTCGCTGGTCATCGGCAACCTGATGGCCATCGCGCAGAGCAACCTCAAGCGCATGCTGGCGTTCTCCACCGTCTCGCACATCGGCTTCCTGCTGATGGGTATCGCCGGTGGCGGTTCACAGGGCTATGCGGCCGCGCTGTTCTACGCACTGGCCTACGCCATCATGTCCACCGCCGCCTTCGGCGCGATCATCGCGCTGTCGCGTGCCGGTTTCGAAGCCGAGAACATCGAAGACTTCAAGGGCCTGAATGCCCGCAACCCGTGGATGGCCGGCCTGGTGCTGTGCATCATGGCGTCGCTGGCCGGCATCCCGCCGTTCCTGGGCTTCTGGACCAAGCTGGCGGTGCTGGGCGCGGCCGTCAACGGCGGCCTGCTGTGGCTGGCCATCCTGGGCGTGCTGTGTGCCGTGGTCGGCTGCTTCTACTACCTGCGCGTCATCAAGGTCATGTACTTCGATGAGCCGGTGGGCGAGGCCATGCCGCGCAGCAACGACCGTGTGCTGGGCCTGGTGCTGGGCGTGAACGCGCTGGCGCTGCTGGCGCTGGGCCTGGCCTGGAACCCGATCATGGTCTGGTGCCAGAAGGCATTTGCGCACATTGCATAAAAGTTGACACAAAGCTGCGCGATTCGTGTAATATGCGCAGCCTGAGTTGTCACTGCAGCGGTTCAGCCAGAACATCGTTGCGGTAGCCCTCCTCGAAAGAGCAGGGCAGCAGTTCAAACACTTCCGGTGCGGGGTGGAGCAGTCTGGCAGCTCGTCGGGCTCATAACCCGAAGGTCGCAGGTTCAAATCCTGCCCCCGCTACCAACACATCGAATCGGCGCCAACCAGTTCGATGAATGAGGAAAAGCTTGCAGGTTTTGAAGTTATGCCTCATAATTCCGCTTCTGATGCGGGGTGGAGCAGTCTGGCAGCTCGTCGGGCTCATAACCCGAAGGTCGCAGGTTCAAATCCTGCCCCCGCTACCAAGTAAAGAGATCGCCTTCGAAGTCCTGCTTCGAGGGCGTTTTTCTTTGGGGTCTGCGTCGTTTCTGCGTGATCAGGGTCAGATCCCTTTTCCACGGGAAAAGGGATCTGACCCCGGGTCCGCACCTTGCACCAGCGCGGTGCAGTCGCTATCATCAGCGGCCTAGCAATACCCCTGAAGGCGGCCTCCCAGCGGGAGTCCGGACCCGGAAGGAGGGCCGCAACCGGCAGGCACTGCAGGTTGCAACCGGAATCCAGTCACCGGAGTCTTTCCGGAAAAGGGGCCCAGCGGGCCCTTTGTCGTTTCCGGGGCGTCATGTTTCCATGCCGGCCAAGGCCGGCACCCAACCAAGAGATCAAGGCAGGCTGTGAGCGACAAGGCAACCGACATCGCGAATCTGCTCGCCCCGACCGTTGTGTCGCTGGGCCTGGAGCTGCTGGGCGTTGAGTATCTGCCGGCCCCCGGCGGTGCGACCCTGCGCCTTTACATCGACGTGCCGCTGGCTGAACAGCCCGAGCGCATCATCAATGTCGACGACTGCGAGCGGGTCAGCCGCGAAGTGTCGGCACAGATGGACGTCGAAGACCCGATCAGCGGCAACTACACGCTGGAAGTGTCTTCGCCGGGCGTCGATCGCCCGCTGTTCAACCTGGAGCAGTTCGGCCGTCACCTCGGCGAAATGGCCAAGGTCACGCTGAAGCTGCCGCAGGACAACCGTCGCCGCCTGCAGGGCCGCATCGAAGCCATCGACGAGACCGCAGGTGCCATCACCTTCATCGTCGACAAGGCCGAAGTGGTCGTGTCGGCCGACAACATCGACAAGGCACGGATCATGCCCGACTGGGTGGCGCTGGGGCTGGCCCCGAGCAAGCCGACCGGTCCGGCACCGAAGCGTCCGAAGCCGAACACGAATTCTTCTTCCAACGAGCCGGCGGCAAAGAAGCCGCGCGCGGAGTGAGCCAATGAGCAAGGAACTGTTGCTGGTAGTCGACGCGGTCGCCAACGAGAAGGGCGTGCCGCGTGAAGTGATCTTCGATGCCATCGAGGCCGCCCTGGCCTCGGCAGCGAAGAAGCGCTATCCCGACGAGGAAGTGCTGACCCGCGTGGTCATCGACCACAAGGATGGCAGCTACGAAACCTTCCGCCGCTGGGAAGTGGTGGCCGATGATGTGGTCATGGAATCGCCGGATCGCCAGATCCGCCTGATGGATGCCGTCGATGAAGCCGAAGGCGTGGACGTCGGCGACTACATCGAAGAGCAGATCGAAAACCCGGATTTCGGCCGCATTGCCGCCCAGGCTGCCAAGCAGGTCATCGTCCAGCGCGTGCGCGAAGCCGAGCGCCAGCAGGTCGTGGATGCGTGGAAGGATCGCGTCGGCGAGCTGATCACCGGTGTGGTCAAGCGCGCCGAGCGCGGCAACATCTATGTCGACCTCGGTGGCAACGCCGAAGGCTTCATCCCGAAGGACAAGGGCATTCCGCGCGACGTGCTGCGCGCCGGTGACCGCGTGCGCGGCTACCTGGCCGAAGTCCGTTCGGAACCGCGTGGCCCGCAGCTGTTCATCAGCCGCGCCGCCCCGGAATTCATGATCGAGCTGTTCAAGCTGGAAGTGCCGGAAGTCGGCCAGGGCCTGGTGGAAATCAAGGCCTGTGCCCGCGATCCGGGCGACCGCGCCAAGATCGCCGTGCTGGCCCACGACCAGCGCACCGATCCGATCGGTGCCTGCATCGGCATGCGCGGTTCGCGCGTGCAGGCCGTGTCCAACGAGCTCAATGGCGAGCGCGTGGACATCGTGCTGTGGAACGACAACCCGGCCAACTTCGTCATCAACGCGATGGCGCCGGCTGAAGTGCAGTCGATCATCGTCGATGAAGACAAGCACTCGATGGACCTGGCCGTTGCCGAAGACCGCCTGGCCCAGGCAATCGGCAAGGGTGGCCAGAACGTGCGCCTGGCCAGCCGCCTGACCGGCTGGCAGCTCAACGTGATGACCCAGGACCAGGTCACCGCCAAGTCGGAGGCCGAGCAGGCTTCGGCCCGCCAGCTGTTCATGGACAAGCTGGAAGTGGACGAGGAAATTGCCGGCATCCTGGTCAGCGAAGGCTTCGGCACTGTCGAGGAAATCGCATATGTCCCGGTCGGCGAACTGCTGGCCGTGGAAGGTTTCGACGAAGACATCGTCGAAGAGCTGCGCGCTCGTGCCCGCGATGCGCTGCTCAATGAGGCCCTGGCAGTCGAGGAAGGCCTTGAAGACGGTCAGCCGGCGCAGGACCTGCTGTCCCTGAAGGGCATGGATGAAGCCACCGCATATGCGCTGGCCGGCCACGGCGTGCGCACCAGTGAGGACCTGTCCGATCTGGCCGCCGACGAGGTCATGGACTTCGGCATCGAAGGGCTGGATCAGGCGCGCGCCGCTGCGCTGATCCTGGCCGCACGTGCCGAGGAGATCGCCCGACTGGAACGCGGCGAATGAGCCGGCAATGAACAGGGCCCTGAGCCGCTCAGGGCGTAGAATCCGCGCCACCTCCAGATGCGGGGGGGCGCCCACAAGATCATAGGATCCGAATGTCGCAGCAAACCACCATCCGCAAGCTTGCCGAACTGGTCAACACGCCGGTCGAAAAACTGCTGGAACAGCTGGCCGGTGCCGGCATGAAGTTCAGCGGTCCCGACCAGGTCGTGACCAGCACCGAGAAGGTGAAGCTCCTGGGCTTCCTTCGTCGTTCGCACGGCAAGCCCGAGCAGGCCCCGGAAGAAACTGATCAGTCTGCAAAGAAGATCACGCTCAACCGCCGGAAACAGCAGGAAGTGACGGTCAGTTCCGGTCGCAGCAAGACGACCGTGAATGTCGAGGTGCGCCAGAAGCGTACCTACGTCAAGGATGGTGCTCGCGCCATGACGCCGGACGAAGAGCGCGCCGACATCCTGCGCAAGCTGGAAGAGTCGCGCGCGCGCAACCTCGCCGAACAGCAGGCACTGGCCGAGAAGGATCGTCTGCGCGACGAAGCCATCGTCCGTGCCCGTGAGGAAGAGGTTGCCGCCAAGGAACGCGCAGAGGCCGAGAAGAAGGCCGCCGAGGAAGCTGCCGCTGCCGCCAAGGCGGCCGAGGCGCTGGCTGCCAGCAAGCCGAAGGTGCGCGCTCCGATCGACGAAACCGCGCCGCGCCCGCCGCGTACCCCGGCTGCCGCTCCGGCCGCGCCGCGTGGTGCACCGCCGGCACCGCCGCGCAGCGACGACCGCAACAACCGCAGCGCGCCGCGCAACGAGCGTGGCCCGGGCGATCGTTTCGCCGGCCAGATGCACCTGTCGGCGGCTGATCGTGCGCGTCGTGGCAACAGCAACAACAGCAACAATCGCGGTCGTCCGGGTGGTCGCAACCAGAGTGGCGGCCGTCGCGACATGTCGCGTGGTGGCAACAACGCCGGTCCGCACGCCTTCGAGCGTCCGACCGCACCGGTGGTGCGTGAAGTGGCGATCGGCGACACCATCACCGTGGCCGACCTGGCGCAGAAGCTCGCGCTGAAGGGCGGCGAGGTGGTCAAGGCGCTGTTCAAGATGGGCGTGATGGCCACCATCACCCAGTCCATCGACCATGACACCGCCGCGCTGGTGACCGAGGAACTCGGCCACAAGGCGATCCGTGCCAACGACAACGACGCCGAAGACGCACTGCTGGCCTCGACCGGTGAAACCCAGGGCGAAGCCACCCAGCGTCCGCCGGTGGTCACCATCATGGGTCACGTCGACCACGGCAAGACCTCGCTGCTGGATTACATCCGCCGCACCAAGGTCGCCACCGGCGAAGCCGGCGGCATCACCCAGCACATCGGTGCCTACCACGTGGATACGCCGAAGGGCGTGATCAGCTTCCTGGATACCCCGGGCCACGCGGCATTCACCTCGATGCGTGCGCGCGGCGCCAAGCTGACCGACATCGTGGTGCTGGTCGTGGCCGCCGATGACGGCGTCATGCCGCAGACCAAGGAAGCGATTCAGCACGCCCGTTCGGCGGGTGTGCCGCTGATCGTGGCGATCAACAAGATCGACAAGTCCGATGCCGACCCGATGCGGGTCAAGAACGAACTGCTGTCCGAGCAGGTCGTGGCCGAAGACTTCGGTGGTGACACCCAGATGGTGGAGATCTCGGCCAAGACCGGCCTGGGCGTCGACGACCTGCTGGATGCCATCTCGATCCAGGCCGAACTGCTGGAACTGAAGGCGGTCGACGAAGGCCGCGCCGCGGGCGTGGTGATCGAATCGTCGCTGGACAAGGGCCGTGGCCCGGTCGCCACCGTGCTGGTGCAGCAGGGCCGCCTGAAGAAGGGCGACTACCTGGTGTGCGGCATCCAGTACGGCCGCGTGCGTGCGCTGTTCGACGAAACCGGCAAGCAGCCGGAGTTCGCCGGCCCGTCCATCCCGGTGCAGGTCCTGGGCCTGTCCGGCGTGCCGGAAGCCGGTGACGACTTCGTGGTCGTCGAGGACGAGCGCCTGGCCAAGGACGTTGCCCAGCAGCGTGAGACCAAGCGCCGTGAATCGCGCCTGGTCGCCACCGCTGGCAGCCGCATGGAAGACATCATGGCGACCCTGGGCAAGGGCGAGGGCCAGCAGGTCCTCAACCTGGTCATCAAGGCCGACGTGCAGGGTTCGGTGCAGGCCCTGAGCCAGGCACTGGTCGCGCTGTCCAACGAAGACATCCGCATCAACGTGATCCACTCCGGCGTGGGCGGCATCACCGAGTCGGACGCCAACTCGGCGGCCGCTTCCAAGGCCACCGTCATCGGTTTCAACGTGCGTGCGGATGCTTCGGCCCGTCGCATCATCGAATCCAACGGCGTGGACCTGCGCTACTTCTCGATCATCTATGACGTGATCGATCAGGTGAAGCAGGTGGCCTCCGGTCTGCTGGGCGTGGAGATCCGCGAAGAGATCATCGGTATCGCCGAGGTCCGCGACGTCTTCCGCAGCTCCAAGCTCGGCGCCGTCGCCGGTTCGATGGTCATCGAGGGCGTGGTCAAGCGCAACAAGCCGATCCGCGTGCTGCGCGACAGCGTGGTGATCTTCGAGGGCGAGCTGGAATCGCTGCGTCGCTTCAAGGAGAACGTCGAGGAAGTCCGCAACGGTACCGAATGCGGTATCGCGGTGAAGGCCTACAACGACGTCAAGCCGGGCGACCAGATCGAGTGCTTCGAGCGTATCGAAGTGCCGCGCACCCTGTAATGCTGTACTGGACCGGCCCTCGCGGGCCGGTCCGCCCCCTGGTGGGGCCCGACCTTGGTCGGGCCGCTCCTCCTGGTAGGACCCGACCTTGGTCGGGTCACATTCAAATCGAGAGCCCGACCGCGTGCCCAAGACTTTCCATCGAACCGACCGTGTCGCCGCCCAGCTGCGCCGTGAACTCGGCACCCTGGTGCACAACGCCGTGCGCGAGCACGGGTTGCCCTCGGTGAGCGTGTCCGACGTGGAAATCACCCGCGACATGGCCCATGCCAAGGTGTTCGTCACTGCGCTGATGCCGGAACGTTCGGCTGAAGCCGTGGCCGGCCTGAAGGAGCTGGGCTATCGCCTGCGCATGGACCTGGCCCGCGCGATGAAGCTGCGTCACGTGCCGGAACTGCACTTCCACTACGACGACTCGGTCGACCGTGGTGAGCACATCGACAACATCCTGCGCGACCTGCCCGATACGCTGGCCGCGGAGAAGCGTCGCGAGAGCGACGAAGAATAAGCGCGCGACGCCGGGCATGCCCGGCGTTGTTGCATTCCGGCTGCGCGATGTCTGATGCAGGCCCCGCTGCGGCAGTCGAGCGTGGCTCGACTCTACAAAATTCTGTCATGACCCGAATTCAGTTCCGCCGCCTGGATGGCATCCTGCTGCTCGACAAGTCGACCGGCATGAGCTCCAACGCCGCCCTGCAGGTGGCCCGTCGCCTGTTCCGTGCCGAAAAGGGCGGCCATACCGGCAGCCTCGATCCGCTGGCCACCGGCCTGTTGCCGCTGTGCTTCGGCGAGGCGACCAAGATTGCCGGCCTGCTGCTCGGCTCGGCCAAGGCCTACGACGCGGAGATCATGCTGGGCCAGACCACCGACACCGACGATTCCGAAGGCCAGGTGCTGCTGCAGCGCCCGGTGCCTTCGATCAGCGCCGAGGCCCTGCAGGCGGCGCTGGTGCCGCTGACCGGCAGCATCCGCCAGCGCGCCCCGATCTATTCGGCGCTGAAGCAGGGTGGGGAGCCGCTGTATGTGAAGGCCCGTCGTGGTGACGTCATCGAAGCGCCTGAGCGCGAGGTGCAGGTGCACGCCATCGAGGTGCTGGAGCAGCAGCCGGAGCGGTTGCGGCTGCGTGTGACCTGCGGCTCGGGCACCTACATCCGCAGCCTGGCCCGCGATCTGGGTGAAAGCCTGGGCTGCGGCGCCCACATCAGCGCGCTGCGCCGGCTGTGGGTCGAGCCGTTCCGTGAACCGGCGATGGTCACCCTGGACCAGCTGCGGGCAATGGTCGAGGCGGGCGACGAGGCGGGCATGGACGCGCTGCTGCTGCCGCTGGCGTCCGGTTTGGCTGAATACCCGCGGGTCGACCTGGATGCCGACCAGACCCACCGCTTCTGCGTCGGCCAGCGCCAGCGCGACCTGTCCTGGCCGCATGGCCTGGTGGCCGTGTTTGGTCCGGACGATGCTGTCCAGGGGTTGGGCCAGGTCGATGACAGTGGCCTGCTGGCGCCGCAGCGTCGTTTCAACCTCTGACCGGCCCGGGCGGTTCAGCCCCGGTCCTTGTCCCGGAAGCCCCCGACCGTTACAATTTCGCGGCCGTTTTCCGGCAGCCTGCCTCGCGCAGGTTTCATCCTCGTAGTCCACGGCGAGCCTGGCGGTGCGCGAAGCGCGTTCCTGCCGGCCACGCATCACAGAGAAAAAAGAAATGTCGATCGACACCCAGAAGGTCATTGAAGACAACAAGCGCAGCTCGGCTGACACCGGCTCCCCGGAAGTCCAGGTTGCACTGCTGACCGCCCGCATCGAACTGCTGACCGGCCACTTCAAGACCCACAAGAAGGACCACCACAGCCGCCGCGGCCTGCTGCAGATGGTCAACCGCCGTCGCAGCCTGCTCGACTACCTGAAGAAGAAGGACGTCGAGCGTTACAAGGCCCTGATCGAGAAGCTTGGCCTGCGTCGCTAAGCAACGAATCCCCCGCGGCGCAGCGATGCGCCGCGGTTTTGTTTTGTAGCACCGTAATCCCCGATTCAGGCCGGAACGATCCGGCCACCCGCTGGCGGCAAGGGTCGCCAACGGTCCAAATTCGCAGACAGCATCCCCAAGGACACCCTCCGTGGCAAAAATCACCAAAACCTTCCAGTACGGCAAGCACACCGTCACGCTCGAGACCGGCGAAGTCGCCCGTCAGGCCAGCGGTGCCGTCATCGTCAAGATGGACGACACCGTACTGCTGGTCACCGCCGTCGCCGCCAAGAGCGCGCGCGAAGGCCAGGACTTCTTCCCGCTGACCGTCGATTATCAGGAAAAGTTCTACGCCGGCGGCCGTATCCCGGGTGGTTTCTTCAAGCGTGAAGGCCGTGCGACCGAGAAGGAAACCCTGATCTCGCGTCTGATCGACCGTCCGATCCGTCCGCTGTTCCCGGAAGACTACAAGAACGAAGTGCAGATCATCGCCACGGTCATGTCGCTGAACCCGGACGTGGACGGCGACATTGCTGCCCTGATCGGTGCCTCGGCGGCCCTGTCCCTGGCCGGCACCCCGTTCATGGGCCCGATTGGCGCTGCCAAGGTCGGCTACAAGAACGGCGAGTACATCCTGAACCCGACCGTCAGCGAACTGGCTGACTCGCAGCTGGAACTGGTCGTCGCCGGTACCTCCAACGCCGTGCTGATGGTTGAATCCGAAGCCGCGCTGCTGTCCGAAGAAGTGATGCTGGGCGCCGTGACCTTCGGTCACCGCGAAATGCAGAAGGTCATCAACGCGATCAACGAGCTGACCGTCGAAGCCGGCACCAAGCCGTCGACCTGGGAAGCCCCGGCCAAGAACGACGTGCTGATCTCCGCCCTGAAGGAAGCCATCGGCCCGCGCCTGGGCGAAGCCTTCCAGGTGCGTGACAAGCTGCAGCGCCGTGACGCCATCTCGGCGATCAAGAAGGACGTGGTCGAAACCCTGGCTGGCCGCGTAGCCGCTGAAGGCTGGAACCCGGCCGAGCTGTCGAAGGAATTCGGCGAGCTGGAATACCGCACCATGCGTGACTCGGTGCTGGACACCAAGGTCCGTATCGATGGCCGTGCGCTGGACACCGTCCGCCCGATCGCCGTGAAGACCGGCGTGCTGCCGCGTACCCACGGCTCCTCGCTGTTCACCCGCGGCGAAACCCAGGCCATCGTGACCATCACCCTGGGCACTGCCCGTGATGGCCAGGTCATCGATGCCGTTGCCGGTGAGTACAAGGAAAACTTCCTGTTCCACTACAACTTCCCTCCGTTCTCGGTGGGTGAGTGCGGCCGCATGATGGGCCCGAAGCGCCGCGAAATCGGGCACGGTCGCCTGGCCAAGCGCGGCGTGCTGGCTGTCATGCCGTCGCTGGAATCCTTCCCGTACACCATCCGCGTCGTCTCGGAAATCACCGAGTCGAACGGTTCCTCGTCGATGGCCTCGGTCTGCGGTTCGTCGCTGGCCCTGATGGACGCCGGCGTGCCGGTGAAGGCGCCGGTTGCCGGTATCGCCATGGGTCTGGTCAAGGAAGGCGAGCGCTTCGTCGTCCTGTCCGACATCCTGGGTGACGAAGATCACCTGGGCGACATGGACTTCAAGGTGGCCGGTACCGCTGAGGGCATCTCCGCCCTGCAGATGGACATCAAGATCGAAGGCATCACCGAAGAGATCATGAAGCAGGCTCTGCAGCAGGCCAAGGCTGGCCGTCTGCACATCCTGGGCGAAATGGCCCACGGCCTGACCGCTCCGCGTGAAGAGCTGTCGGACTACGCGCCGCGCCTGCTGACCATCAAGATCCACCCGGACAAGATCCGCGAAGTGATCGGCAAGGGTGGTTCGACCATCCAGGCCATCACCAAGGAAACCGGCACCCAGATCGACATCCAGGATGACGGCACCATCGTCATCGCTTCGGTCAACGCCATCGCTGCCCAGGCTGCCAAGGCCCGCATCGAGCAGATCACCTCGGACGTCGAGCCGGGCCGCATCTACGAAGGCAAGGTCGCCAAGATCATGGACTTCGGTGCGTTCGTCACGATCCTGCCGGGCAAGGACGGTCTGGTCCACGTGTCGCAGATCTCCAGCGACCGCGTCGAGAAGGTCGGCGACGTGCTGAAGGAAGGCGATGTGGTCAAGGTCAAGGTGCTGGAAGTCGACAAGCAGGGCCGTATCCGCCTGTCGATGAAGGCCGTGGAAGAAGGCGACGCCGTCAGCGCCGAGTAATCGACCTCCGGTCGATTACGGTAGGTGTCAACCTTGGTTGACACGCTTCTGGAATCGCTGAAATGAAAAAGCGGGCTTCGGCCCGCTTTTTCTTTGCCTCGCTGTTATGAAGAGCCGCTCATCCAGGTCGCTGCGTGTCCTGCTGCAGTGCATGAGCGCCGCCAGTTGGCCGTCGTTCTGTCACGGTTGCGCGGATCGCGCCTGTCCACGGGACGACATGCCGCGACCGTCCCACAGCCCCATCGGTTTGCTAACGTGGCTGCGCCTTCGAACCGGGAGATCCCATGTTCCGCCAGACCGTGGCTGCCCTTTCCGTGCTGATTGCCGGTGCCTTGCCCATTGCCGTGCATGCGGCGCCCGCGCAGCCGCCGATCTTCGGTGCCTACTACCCCGGTGGTTCGGCCGAGCGCTACCCGGTGTCGAGCATTCCGGCCGAGCGCCTCACCCATCTGTTCTACGCGTTCTCCACCATCGAGGACGGGCGCTGCACGATCGGCGCGGAAGCGCCGAAGAATTTCGCGGCGCTGGCCGAGCTGAAGAAGGCGCATCCACACCTGCGCACGCTGATTTCGATCGGCGGCTGGGGTGCAGGTGGGTTCTCCGATGCAGCGCTGACCGAGGCCAGCCGCAAGCGCCTGGTGGATTCATGCATGGCGCTGTTCTTCGATCGTCATGCAGGCAGTTTCGACGGCGTGGACATCGACTGGGAATTCCCGGTCAGTGGCGGGCCGAAAGAACTGGCGCATCGCCCGCAGGACCGCGCCAATCTGACCCGGCTCGCGCAGGCGTTCCGCGTGGCACTCGACGCGCACGGCCGCAAGGCGGGGCAGCCGATGCTGCTGACCGCCGCGCTGGCCGCCGGTCGCCTGCAGACCGATGGCCCCTACGATCCAGCGGCGAGCTATGACCTGCCGGCGTTGGCCAAGGTGTTCGATTTCATCAACCTGATGAGCTACGACATGGGCACCGGCTTTTCGGCGGTGTCGACGTTCAATGCGCCCCTGCATGAAGTGTCGGCCGATCCGCTGGCGCCGGAGCTGCGGCGCTGGAACAACGTCGCCGGCGCGGTGCAGTACTACCGCGAGCACGGTGTGCCGGCCGACAAGCTGGTGCTGGGCGTACCGTTCTACGGGCGCGGCTTCAAGGTCACCGGCGATGCCCCGGAGGGGCTGTACCAGTCCTACAGTGCGCCGGCCGATGCCGGCGACTGGCGGGTGATCAAGGCGCGCTATCTCGACCAGCCGGGTTGGACCAAGCACTGGCAGCCGCAGGCGCAGAGCCCGTGGCTGTACAACGCCGAACAGAAGATCTTCATCAGCTACGAAGACCCGCGCTCGATCGGGCTGCGTGCGCAGTTCGCCCGTGAGCAGGGCCTGGCCGGGGTGTTCATGTGGGAGCTGACCGGCGACGACGAACAGGCCGGCCTGCTCAACGCCATGCTGGGCCCCTGGCAGAAGGCGCGCATCGGCGATTGAGCTGCATCAGGCAATGTCCGGCGCAATGCCGCAACGCCAGCGACCCAACCTCGCACAGCATGTCCATGCCCGCAGCGTTACGCTGCGGGCATGATCCATCTCGAACGCCTGGACCATCTGGTCCTCACCGTCGCCGACATCGACCGCAGCTGTGACTTCTACCAGCGCGTGCTCGGCATGCAGGTCGTGCGCTTCGGCGCGGGCCGTACCGCGCTGCAGTTCGGCCAGCAGAAGATCAATCTGCATCCGGCCAGTGCCCCGCTGCAGCCGCATGCGTTGCGACCCACGCCGGGGAGTGCCGACCTGTGCCTGGTCACGCGTACGGCGACAGTCGATGTGCTGGCCCACCTGCAGGCGCAGTCCGTTGCGGTGGAGGAGGGGCCGGTCGCACGCACCGGCGCGCTGGGGCCGATCGAATCGGTGTACTTCCGAGACCCGGATGGCAACCTGATCGAAGTGAGTCGTTACCCGGACCCGGTGGACTTTCGGTAGCGCCGGGGCCATGCCCGGCGAAGGTTCAGTTGGCCCAGACGCTGTTGGGATCGCCATTGCGGGCGCGGCGTTGACTGGCCACGGCCAGGCGGGCGAAGCCGAAGGCCATGGCCAGCGCGATGGCATCGACCCAGAACAGCGGCCAGTGGCCACGCGCCGCAGCACGCCACAGCCAGTCACCATTGAGTGCGCCGTGCAGGATCGGTACCAGCGCAGTACTGATCGCCGCCGCCCACAGCAGTTCGCGTGCCGCCTGCGCCGGGCGTCGCAGTGCGGCCCACAGCGCACAGGCCGCCCAGCTGCCGAAGCAGGCCCAGCGGATGCCGTGGTCGACTGCCGACGGCGCCAGCCGCTCCAGCACCAGCGCGGTGACGAAGGCGACCGAGATCGCCACGCACAGGCCGATGCACACGCCGACCGTGGCCCGCGCCATGTTCACACCGGCACGCGGCTGCTGCGGCTGGCGGCGCTTGCGCCGCGACTCGATCCACAACAGGTTGCCGGAGTAGAACAGGAAGGCACCGCCGAGGCCGAGCAGGAAGTACAGCCAGACCACCACGCCGTTGCCGAATTCGCCGAAGTGCAGCGCGTAGGCGGCGCTGAGCGTGGCGTGGTTGGCGTCGCGCTGGCCCGGCAGCTGCGAGGCCAGAACGTTGCCGGTGGTGACGTCCAGCGCCACTGCGCCAAGCGGTCCGAGCGTGCCGGTGGATTCGCCGGTGATCTCGATGGTGGCATTGGCATCGCCGGCATTGGCCAGCTTCAGGTAGGCCGGCTCGAAGTTGGCCACGCCCTGTGCGCGGGCGACTTCAAGCGCACGTGCATGCAGCACGCGCAGGCTGCCCGGCGGCGCCGGAATGCCACTGGCGTCGCGCACAGGCGCGGTGTCCATCGCCGTCGGCACCGCCTGCAGGGCCTTGCCGTCGTAGATCAGCGGGTTGAGCAGGGCCATCTGCACGAACACCAGGCAGAGCAGGGCGCCGGTCACCGCGAACATCAGATGGAAGGGCAGGCTGAGCACGCCGATCACGTTGTGCGCGTCCTGCCACAACTGCTTCAGGTTGCGGCCCGGACGCAGCGCGAACAGATCACCGAACAGCTTCGGCAGGTGGATCACCAGGCCGCTCAGCAGCGCCATGCCATACAACAGGCTGACGATGCCCATCACGTAGATGCCGGCCACCGGCAGGCCGAGGCTGTAATGCAGCTCGTTGACCAGCTCGGCCAGTCCGGTCTGCGGTGGTGTGGGGCTGCCGGCGATCTGGCCAGGCCAGGCATAGCGCCAGCTGCCATCATCGGCCTGCCAGTACGCAAGTGGCTGCGGATGTTCGGCGCCGGGGAAGGTCATGCCGACGTGGCGGCGGGCTTCCGGGTTTGTCGCCAGTACGTCTTCCAGCAGGTACTGCGCGTCGTCCAGGCCCGCCGGCAGCGCGGTGGCTGCGCCCGGGGTCTGCCACAGCGGCAGGTCGTGATGGAACAGGGTCAGTGCACCCGCGTAGAAGGCCACGAACAGGCCGAAGCCGGCGACCAGGCCGACCCAGGTGTGCAGGGTGGTAAACGTGCGCAGGGTCTGCGAACTGAACTTCATGGGAGGGGTCTCATTGCACCGCGCCGGTCAGGCGCAGCAGCCCGAGCACGGCGAAGCCGGCGGCGGCGCTGCCGGCCAGCACCAGCCAGGCGCGCAGCGCGCTGCGGAAACTGAACGCCCACAGGGCGGCCAGCATCCACAGCGGGATGAAGGCGATCAGGGTCGGCACCAGCGCCCGCTGCCACGGGCCGGGTGGCAGCCACGCCAGCAGGCCGGTCGCGGCCGCGGCGAGGAGGAAGCCGGCGATGATGCCGGCAAGGGCACGCGGCCACATCAGGGCGACTCCGTGCCGGGGCGGTGCCAGGCGGCCAGCGCCGGCAGCAGCATCGCCGCCAGCATCCAGGTGCACAGCATGGCCACCAGGCCGGCAGCGAAGCCGAGTTCTGCCATCCAAAGCCACAGCGCGGCGGCGGCCGCGACCAGGCCGATCTGGCGGCCCAGGCGGCCGGCGCGGCGCAGGCGCGGCCAGCGGCAGTGCGGCGAGGCGGCATAGAAGGCCAGCGCTGAGAACATCGCCGCCAGCATGCCCAGGCTGCAGAAGCCCAGGGTGGAAAGGCCGACGGTGATCATTGCGGGCGGCCGGCGCGGCGGCGGGCCGACGAACGCGGGGCACGGGCGGGGCCGGCGGGAGCCGGTCGGAGCGGGTGGCGCATCACGAGGTCCTGGGGGAAAGCGGGCAGGCTGGCACGGGGCGGGCTGCGTGCACATGGTAGTCATTGCGTTTTCACGCCGCCAGCGGCGGCCATTCAGCGGACCGTACGGTAGCCCTTGGGCTTTCCCGTGTGCTGGTTTAAGATCATCACACTCCCTGACTGGAACAAGGTGGCCCGCGCCCAGCGCCGGCCGAGCGTGCGACATGAGCACTACCACCGCCCACTGTTGACCTGCCCCCGAAGGCCCTGTGTTCCAGGCGCCCTCGCGGCGCTTTTTTATTGCCCGGGCGCCGCCCCGGGAGCGCTTTCCAGCCCGCCCGGCGGGCCCCGCACGAAGCCACTGCGATGATCAACATTACTCTTCCCGACGGCAGCCGCCGCGAATTCGAAAACCCTGTCAGCGTCATGCAGGTCGCTCAGTCGATCGGCGCCGGCCTGGCCAAGGCCACCATCGCCGGTGCCGTGGATGGCGTGCTGGTCGATGCCAGCGACGTCATCGACCACGATGCCAGCCTGCGCATCATCACCGCCAAGGACGAGGAGGGCGTGGAGATCATCCGCCACTCCTGTGCCCACCTGGTCGGCCACGCCGTCAAGCAGCTGTACCCGGACGTGAAGATGGTGATCGGCCCGGTGATCGCCGAGGGCTTCTACTACGACATCTACTCCGAGCGCCCGTTCACCCCGGACGACATGGCGGCGATCGAGAAGCGCATGGGTGAACTGATCGCCCAGGACTACGACGTCATCAAGAAGGTGACGCCGCGCGCCGAAGTGATCGAGATCTTCAAGGCCCGTGGCGAGGACTACAAGCTGCGCCTGATCGAGGACATGTCCGACGACATCCAGGCGATGGGCATGTACTACCACCAGGAATACGTGGACATGTGCCGTGGTCCGCACGTGCCGAACACGCGCTTCCTGAAGGCCTTCAAGCTGACCCGCATTTCCGGCGCCTACTGGCGCGGCGATGCACAGAACGAGCAGCTGCAGCGCATCTACGGCACCGCCTGGGCCGACAAGAAGCAGCTCGAGGCGTACATCAAACGCATCGAGGAAGCCGAGATGCGCGACCACCGCCGCATCGGCAAGCAGCAGGACCTGTTCCACCTGCAGGAAGAGGCGCCGGGCCTGGTGTTCTGGCACCCGAAGGGCTGGGCGTTGTGGCAGGTGGTCGAGCAGTACATGCGCAAGGTCTACCGCAGCAGCGGCTACGGCGAAGTGCGCTGCCCGCAGATCCTGGACGTGAGCCTGTGGAAGAAGTCCGGCCATTGGGACAACTACCAGGACAACATGTTCTTCACCGAATCGGAGAAGCGCACCTACGCGGTCAAGCCGATGAACTGCCCGGGCCACATCCAGGTGTTCAACCAGGGCCTGCACAGCTACCGCGACCTGCCGATCCGCTACGGTGAATTCGGTTCCTGCCATCGCAACGAGCCGTCCGGTGCGCTGCACGGCATTCTGCGCGTGCGTGGTTTCACCCAGGACGACGGCCACGTGTTCTGCACCGAGAGCCAGATCGAATCGGAAGTGACCGCGTTCCACCAGCAGGCGCTGGCGGTCTACCAGCACTTCGGTTTCGATGAGATCCAGATCAAGATCGCGCTGCGTCCGGAATCGCGCCTTGGCGACGACGCCACCTGGGACAAGGCCGAGGGCGCACTGCGTTCGGCGCTGTCCGCCTGTGGCGTGGAATGGCAGGAGCTGCCGGGCGAGGGCGCCTTCTACGGCCCGAAGATCGAGTACCACCTGAAGGACGCCATCGGCCGTACCTGGCAGCTGGGCACCATGCAGGTCGACTTCATGATGCCGGGCCGTCTGGGCGCCGAGTACGTGGACGAGAACAGCCAGAAGAAGCACCCGGTCATGCTGCACCGCGCCATCGTCGGCTCGATGGAGCGCTTCCTGGGCATCCTGATCGAACACCATGCCGGCCAGTTCCCGGCCTGGCTGGCGCCGACCCAGGTGGTGGTGGCCAACATCACCGACGCCCAGGCCGACTACGTCTCGGGCGTGACCAAAACCCTTGCGGAGCAAGGCTTCCGCGTCAGCTCGGATTTGCGTAACGAGAAGATCGGCTATAAAATCCGCGAGCATACGTTGCAGCGCGTGCCTTACCTGCTGGTCATTGGTGACCGCGAGAAGGAAAATGGGGCTGTGGCGGTGCGTACGCGTTCTGGCGAAGACCTGGGCAGCATGAGCCTGCAGGCCTTCATCGAGCGGCTCCAGGCCGAGGGCGCGTAAGCAAAGGTCCGGTCCGGGGGCAGAGGCACCCGGACCGGTTCGATACCCTTGGGAGAACGTAATATCAGCACCCCTGACAACAAACAGAACCGCAAGAATCAGGAAATCCGTGTGCCGCGCGTCCGCGTGATCGGCAGTGACGGAGAAATGATCGGCGTGTTGTCGCGCGACGAAGCGCTGTCCATGGCCGAAGATGAAGGCCTGGATCTGGTCGAAATCCAGCCGCAGGCCGATCCGCCGGTCTGCAAGATCATGGACTTCGGCAAGTTCAAGTTCGAAGCGCAGAAGAAGGCCAGCGAGGCCAAGAAGAAGACCAAGCAGGTCGAGATCAAGGAAGTGAAGTTCCGTCCGGTCACGGACGAGGGCGACTACCAGATCAAGCTGCGCAAGATGCGCGGGTTCCTCGAAGAAGGCGACAAGATCAAGGTCAACATCCGTTTCCGTGGCCGTGAAATGAGCCACCAGGAACTGGGTCGTGAAATGGCCAACCGGATCGAGACCGATCTGGGCGAGGACATCGTCATTGAATCCCGTCCGCGCCTGGAAGGGCGTCAGATGGTCATGATGATCGCGCCGAAGAAGAAGACCTGAGGCCTGACCGGCCGCCTTCCGGGGCGCCTGGCTGAATGGTTCAGGGTGAAGGGGCGCCATGGGCGTCCCTTTGCTTTTGCAGGAAGCCGGTGAATTGCCGGCGAAAGGGTTGCAGGGGCTGGTGGCAGGGCGGTTTTGCCTGTATCATGCCCGGCTCGACCCACCCAGGACGGGTCGTACGCCGATCATGGCAGGACGGAAAGAGCGGCCCAGGCCGCCGCCAGATCAGTCAGAAACCAGGGTCATATCCCATCAAGGACATTGCAATGCCCAAGATCAAGACCAACCGGGCAGCGGCCAAGCGTTTCCGCAAGACCGCCTCGGGCAAGTACAAGTGCGGCCACGCCAACCGTAGCCACATCCTCACGAAGAAAGCGACCAAGCGTAAGCGTAATCTGCGTCAGACGGGCCATGTCCGTGCAGAAGACGCAGGCCGTCTGGACCGCATGCTCCCTTACCTCTGAGGAACTGAAAAATGGCACGAGTTAAGCGTGGCGTACAGGCGCGTCGCCGCCACAAGAAGATTCTGGATCTCGCCAAGGGCTATTACAACGCCCGTCGCAAGGTCTTCCGCGTCGCCAAGCAGGCGGTCATCAAGGCACAGCAGTACGCCTACATCGGCCGTAAGCAGAAGAAGCGCAACTTCCGTTCGCTGTGGATCACCCGTATCAATGCGGCTGCCCGCATCAACGGCCTGAGCTACAGCCGCTTCATGAACGGTCTGCTGAAGGCCGGTATCACCCTGGATCGCAAGGTCCTGGCTGACATCGCCGTGCACGACGCAGCCGGCTTTACCGCGCTGGCCGAAAAGGCCAAGGGCGCGCTGGCGGCATAAGTCCTTCCCGATGCCGTAACCGTTCACTCGGACGGTGTCAGGTCAAGGCAATACATGGGGAAGGGCGCAAGTCCTTCCCCATTCTTTTTTGGGTCCCGGCGAGGCCACTGCGGCAGCGCGGGGACGGCGGTGGCGACAGGGGTCGGCCCTTCGCGCATCGCGATGGCAGATCGACTGGAGTTCCGGCCCCCCATGAGCGACATCCAATCCCTCACCACCCAGGCGCTGGCCGATGTGGCCGCCGCACAGAGCCCCGACGTGCTGGAACAGCTGCGCGTGGCCCTGCTTGGCAAGAGTGGCAGCATCACCTCACAGCTCAAGCAGCTTGGCGCCCTGCCGGCCGACGAGCGCAAGGCCGCCGGTGAAGCGATCAACCAGGCCCGTGACGCGCTGACCCGCGCGCTGGGCGAGCGCAAGGCGCTGCTGGAAGACGCGGCACTGGATGCGCGCCTGGCCGCCGAAGCCATCGACATCACCCTGCCGGGCCGCAACGGCGACCGCGCCGGCCTGCATCCGATCACCCGCACCCTGGAGCGCATCACCGGCATCTTCGGCCGGCTGGGCTACGAGCTGTCGGAAGGGCCGGAGATCGAGGACGACTGGCACAACTTCGAGGCGCTGAACTTCCCGCCGCACCACCCGGCGCGCGCCATGCACGACACCTTCTACTTCGGCGACGGCCGCCTGCTGCGCACGCACACCTCCGGTGTGCAGGTGCGCTACATGGGCGACCACGCGCCGCCGCTGCGCATGATCGCCGCCGGCAAGGTGTACCGCAGCGACAGCGACCAGACCCATTCGCCGATGTTCCACCAGGTCGAAGGCCTGCTGGTGGACGAGCATTCGACCTTCGCCGACCTGAAGGGCACGCTGGCCGAGTTCGTGCGCGCGTTCTTCGAGCGCGACTTCGAGATGCGTTTCCGTCCCAGCTACTTCCCGTTCGTTGAACCGGGTGCGGAAGTGGACATCGCCTGGCAGCAGCCCGATGGCAGCACCCGTTGGCTGGAAGTGCTCGGCTGCGGCATGGTGCATCCGAACGTGCTGCGCAACGTCGGCATCGATCCGGAGCGCTACACCGGCTTCGCTTTCGGCATGGGCGTGGAGCGTTTCGCGATGCTGCGCTACGGCGTCAACGACCTGCGCGCGTTCTTCGAGAACGACGTGCGGTTCCTGAAACAGTTCGCGTAAGCCGCAACCGTGTAGAGCCGAGCCATGCTCGGCTGCTCCTAAATTCGCAGGCCCAGGCGCATGCGCCGGGCCCACCAGGGTGACACCATGAAATTCTCCGAAAACTGGCTGCGCAGCCACGTCCCGACCTCCGCCTCGCGCGATGAACTGAGCGCAGTGCTGACCGCCATCGGCCTGGAAGTGGAAGAAGTGACCGCGCTGGGCGAAGGCCTCGATCACGTGGTCGTGGCACGCATCGTTGAAGCCGTGCGCCATCCGGAAGCCGACCGCCTGCAGGTGTGCAGGGTCGATGCCGGGCAGGGCGAACTGCTGCAGATCGTCTGCGGTGCGCCGAACGCGCGCCCGGGCCTGGTCGCGCCGCTGGCGATGGTCGGTGCGCAGATCGGCGAGCTGAAGATCAAGCCGGCCAAGCTGCGCGGCGTCGAGTCCAACGGCATGCTGTGCTCGGCCAAGGAGCTGGGCCTGGACAACGATGCTTCCGGCCTGCTGGAACTGCCGGACGACGCACCGGTGGGCCAGACCCTGGTCGAGTACCTCGGCTTGCCGGACGCCAGCATCGAGATCAAGCTGACCCCGAACCGCGCCGACTGCTTCAGCCTGCGCGGCATCGCCTACGACGTCGCCGCCGCCACCCGCAGTGAAGTGCTGGACTTCGCGGCCGAGGCCATTGCGGCGGTCGGCAGCCGTGAGCTGAGCATCCAGCTCGACGCCGGCGCCGAAGCGCCGCGTTACCTGGGCCGCGTCATCGAAGGCGTCAACGCCGCTGCCAAGACCCCGCTATGGATGGCCGAGCGCCTGCGCCGCAGCGGCGTGCGCCCGGTCTCGCTGCTGGTCGACATCACCCAGTACGTGATGCTGGAACTGGGCCAGCCGATGCACGCCTACGACCTCGGCACCCTGCAGGGCAGCATCGCCGTGCGCCGTTCGCGCACAGGCGAGACGCTGAAGCTGCTGGACGGCCGCGATGCTGTGCTGGACGACAGCTTCCTGGTGGTTACCGATGCTGACCGTGCGGTCGGCCTGGCCGGCCTGATGGGCGGCTTTGACACCCGCGTCACCGACGCCACCACCGCCGTGTTCCTGGAAGCCGCGCACTTCGCGCCGGCCGCGATCATGGGCCGTGGCCGCAAACTGGGCCTGCACACCGATGCCGGCCACCGCTTCGAGCGCGGCGTCGATCCGGCGCTGCCGCGCACCGCCATCGAATACGCCACCCGCCTGGTGCTGGACCTGGCCGGCGGTACCCCGGCGCCGGTCACCGAGGCCGTGCGCGCCGATGACCTGCCGCAGCCGGCAACGATCGTGCTGCGCCGCGCCCGCATCACCCGCGTACTCGGCATCACCATCGACGATGCCGAGGTCGAGCGCATCCTGCGCGCGCTGGGCATGGACGTGGTCGCTACCGCCGACGGCTGGCAGGTCACGGCGCCAAGCCGCCGCTTCGATATCGCCATCGAAGAGGACCTGATCGAAGAACTGGCGCGCATCCACGGTTACGAGCAGATCCCGACCACGCTGCCGGGCGGTGCCTCACGCGTGGCGATGCCGAGCGAGACGCAGCTGGATGCACTGAGCGTGCGTCGCCAGCTGATCGCCCGTGACCAGCAGGAAACCGTCAATTTCGCCTTCGTCGACGACGCACTGCTGACCCAGTGGCAGCTGCGCGACGGCCTGGTGCCGCTGGCCAACCCGCTGTCGGCCGAACTGGCAGTGATGCGCCCGTCGCTGCTGCCGGGCCTGGTCGCCACGTTGGGCCGCAATGCTGCCCGCCAGTTGGGCCGCGTGCGCCTGTTCGAGCTCGGCCGCGTGTTCGCCCAGCGCGCCGGAGACGGCCAACCGGCACCGCTGGAAATCCCGCGCGTGGCCGCTGCGGTCTGCGGCGAGGCGCAGGCTGTGCAGTGGGGCCTGCCGACCCGCAAGGTCGACTTCCATGACCTGAAGGGCGATCTGGAATCGCTGGCCGTTGCCAGTGGTGCGGTACTGGAGTTCCGCCCGTCGGCGCGCGCCTACGGCCACCCGGTGCGTTCGGCCGAGGTGTTCCGCGATGGCGTGGCGATCGGCTGGATCGGCCAGATCCACCCGCGGCTGGCCAAAGCAATGGACATCGAAGCCGACGTCTACGCCTTCGAGCTGGACCTGGAGCCGCTGACCGCCCGTCGCCTGCCGCGTGCCGGCGAGCTGTCGCGCTTCCCGGCGGTGCGTCGCGATCTGGCATTCCTGGTGCCTGAACAGGTGGCCTGGGCCGACCTGGCCGCTACCGTCCGCCAGGCCGCCGGTCCGTTGCTGCGCGACCTGAACCTGTTCGACCGCTACGTCGGTCAGGGCGTCGAGCCGGGATTCAAGAGTCTCGCTATGGGCTTGATTTTGCAGGACAAGTCGCGCACTCTGACGGACCGCGACGTGGATGCGGTGGTGGCCGAGGCGGTCACTGCCATCGAGCGTGAACATCACGCCCGGATCCGCGGCTGAGCGGGCAGCACTCGGGGGTAGCAGGCAATGGCATTGACCAAGGCGGAGATGGCGGAAAAGCTGTTCGACGAAGTCGGTCTGAACAAGCGGGAAGCCAAGGAATTCGTCGACGCGTTTTTCGATGTGCTGCGTGAAGCATTGGAACAGGGACGTCAGGTGAAGCTGTCGGGCTTCGGTAATTTCGATCTACGGCGCAAGAACCAGCGCCCGGGTCGCAACCCCAAGACCGGCGAGGAAATTCCGATTTCCGCCCGTACGGTGGTCACCTTCCGTCCGGGCCAGAAGCTCAAGGAGAGGGTGGAAGCTTATGCTGGATCCGGGCAGTAACCGCGAACTACCGCCGATTCCGGCCAAGCGCTACTTCACCATCGGTGAGGTTAGCGAGCTGTGCGACGTCAAGCCGCACGTCCTGCGCTACTGGGAAACCGAGTTTCCCAGCCTTGAGCCGGCCAAGCGCCGAGGCAACCGCCGCTACTACCAGCGCCATGACGTGCTGATGGTGCGGCAGATCCGCAGCCTGCTGTACGAACAGGGCTACACCATCGGTGGTGCACGCCTGCGTCTGGACGGCCCCGATGCCCGCGAGGAATCGGCGCTGAGCAACCAGATCATCAAGCAGGTGCGCATGGAGCTGGAAGAAGTGCTGCAGTTGTTGCGCCGCTGATCCCATTTCCATCGTAATCCGCTATACTTCACGGCCCGCCGCACTGGCGGGCACATCGCAGCATCAGTCGGGGCGTAGCGCAGCCTGGTAGCGCATCTGCCTGGGGGGCAGAGGGTCGTCGGTTCGAATCCGGCCGTCCCGACCAAAAGCAGCGAAAGAACAAGGGCTTGCGCCATACGGCGCAGGCCCTTTTTCGTTGTGCACCCTATCGCCCCCCCTATCGCCACCCTATCGAGGCAGCGCGATACCCGTGGTGACCGACTGCCACGGCGCTTCATGGTCACCCAGGTAAGGCTCGGTCATCGACGCGTTGCCGTGCCCCATCAGCACCCGGGGGCGCGGGAGCAGTGCCGCGCCGGCACGGGGAGGAGGGCTGGGATCAACGATTCTCCATAGGTTTCTTAGGCGGCCTGTCATCGATGAGTACGAGTATGTAATTGCAGTTGTTGTCGCAGGAAGCCCTTGGCGATAGCTCCGGTGCGATGACCATTCATCACCTTGGTGTTTTTCCTTCGTAGTAGGCCCTCTTCAATGGAAAAGATCATGTACAAGCACAAAACCATGGCTCTGCTGGCTGCTACCGCTCTGTTCGCTACCGTTGGTGCCGCTTCGGCGCAGACTGTCAATGTCACTGGAGGCGGTGCCTCGATACCGGCCACCCTCTATAAGGGTTCGGATGACAGCATCCTGCCAGCCAACTTCAGCTACGCCGTGACGGGTTCTGGTACTGGCAAGAAGGCGTTTCTGGAGAACAACCCGGCGCTGTTCTCGACCACCGGCACCGTGCATTTTGCTGGTAGCGACTCGGTGCTGAGCAGCGCAGAGCTCAGCACCTACAACAACACCTACAACGTTGCTGCAGATGCCAACCGTTACGGCCCGTTGATACAGGTCCCGTCGGCGCTGATGCCGATTGTGATCCCGTTCAACAAAGGCGGTCCCGCGCTGGACCTGAATGTGACTCAGATATGCGGTATTTTCTCCGGCAAGATCAATGATTGGAGCCAGCTGGCTGGCTCGGGCCGCGTCGGGCACATCTCCGTTGTGTATCGTCCTGAAAGCAGCGGTGCCAGTGAAATTCTGACCCGCTTCCTGACCTCCGCTTGCCAACCAGCCGATGTCTCAGGCACCACACTGAAGCTGCGAAACGGTGAGCCGGCGTTCTCGGTGCAGTCGAACTTTGCCGATCTGTTTACCAAGAGCATCCATGGCAGCAACACTCCGGTGAATTTTGTTGCAGCTCCGAGCATGGGCGATACATCGCACTACAATGCGGTGTATGCCCTTGAAGGCAGAATCGGCTATGTCGGCCCGGATGTGGTCCCTAACCTGGCAGACGCGACCAGGATCGCCACCGTCAAGGGGTTCTCGCCAGGCGATGTAAATGTTCAGGCCACCATCGAGACCGTGGCTCCGCCGACGGGTGCTGCCGCCGATAATCCAGTCAACTGGGTCCCGGTGTTTGGCAACCCCAGCACGGGCTATCCGATTGTTGGATACACAAGTTTTGTGTTTGGCCAGTGCTACAAGGATGTCCATGTGGGTGCCCGCTTGCGCGGCTTCCTGTTCAGGCATTACAACACCGGCGCCGGCGGTAACAATGATGCGCCCCTGAGCGCTCATGGTTTCATCCCACTGACCAAGGCATGGCGCGATGCGATCCGGGAGCACTTCGCGGTCGCATCCAGGAGCACGGCGCTGAACAATCCTGCTGCCTGCAATGGTATCGGGCGGCCGCTGTAATTGCTTTTCCTGGGACCTTCCTGGATCAGTTGTCGGCAGAAGTGCCTTCAACTGCTTCCACCTTGTCCACGCGTAAGTGCTTGATTGAATTCATGGCAACCTGCATTTTCTGGAGGCGAATGGAGGCCTGAAACCCTCGCAGATCAACAGGATGGGCCCATCTGTAACGAGGCCTGGGGGCGGAGGGGGGGGCGGTTCGAATCCGCCGTCCCGACCACTGTGATGAATCAAGAAGCCTGCGCAGCAATGCGTGGGCTTTTTTGTATGTGCGGTGTATGCTGCGCGCAACTCGTACTACCGCGGCTGCTGAACCCGGTACTCACGAGAACACATCATGGAATCTGCAAGAAACCGTGCCTGGCGTCGCAGCCAGGCCAGCAACCGTGGTGGCGACCGCGCCACGACCGTCTACAGCTACAAGCCCGAGAAGAACTGGAAGCTGCTGTATACGCGCGATGCCAAGCTCGCGCGCGCACGCCAGCTGGGCTTCACCTATCCGGCCCTCAGCCCTCGCCAACTGCAGGAACAGGAATGATCAACCTGCTGTTCGTCTGCAGCCGCAACCAGCTGCGCAGCCCGACCGCCGAAGCCATGTGGCGACGGCGGTGCGGCTTCAACGCGCTGTCGGCCGGCACCAGCCCGCACGCACGACGCCCCATCGGCCCGGCGGATATCCGTTGGGCCGATGTCATCTTCGTAATGGAGGCCAAGCACCAGCATCGCCTGCAGGCCGCGTACGCGCGCCTGCTGGAACACAAGCGCCTGCATTGCCTGGATATCCCCGACGACTATCGCTGCATGGATCCGGTGTTGATGGACCTGTTGGATGCAAAGGTGACCACGTATCTCGATCAGCTGCCGGCAAAGCGGTAGATCAGCTCCGGGTCACCGTCATCCAGTCCATGCACGATGCCGCTGTCGATGAAGCCCGAGGCGACGAGCAGGCGCTGCATAGCGATGTTGGAGGCATTGGTCGAGGTGAACAGCTTGCGTTGTCCTCGCTGTGCGATCGCGTGCCGCAGCAGGGTGGCACCCACGCCCTGGCTGCGTTGTTCGCGCGCGACCATCAGCATTTCGACGAAGGCTTCGCCGAAGAAGTGCTCATGGAGGGCCATGTAGCCGACGATCTCGCGCTCCTGTTCAGCAACATGCACGTTGTTCTGCGCCAACCACTCGCCAATCTGCTCTGCCCGGCGAGGGTCGCTTGCCGCCACGCTGTCGAGTGCGATCAGCGCAGGGGCATCGGTTGGCGTCGCGTCGCGGACGCGCAGCGCGGTCGAAGCGGGCATGGTCGGGCTCCTGACAGGAGAACCCAGTCTATCGGCTCTGCCGCAGGCGCAGTCGCATCCGCCGCAGCCAGCGTGTGCTCGGCAGTCAATACACCCGGAACTCGGCACGGCAGCCGTCGCTGACCCACACGCCGCGGCGGTCCCAGCCCCAGTTGCGGTCCTCGATGCAGGTCGTCACCGATTTCTGCTTGACCAGCCGTACCTCGTGGCGCACGCGGACGCGGCACTCCTTGTCCTTGTTCTCGTAGGACTCGCAGATCAGGCGTTCGCCCTGGTTGTCGCGATCACCGCCGCGGCCACGTCCCGGCCAGCGCCCGTACCCGTCGGCGACGAACTCGGCGCGGCAGCCGTCGGTCACCCACAACGTGCGGCGGCTCTGGCCCCAGTTCTGGTTTTCCACGCAGCGGGTGACCGACAGTTGCCTGGCCAGGCGCATCGGGCCCTCGATGGGGCATTGCTCGGTCTTGTTGAACTGGGATTCGCAGCGCAGCGCTGGAATGTGATCAGTGTCGTAGTCCTGGGCGGCCACGGCGGTGGCGGCCAGCAGCAGGGCAAGGGAGGCGCCGGTGATCGGCAGCAGCAGGCGAAGGGTCATGGGGAGCCTCGAGAGGGGATTCGGGCGGCAAGAATGACCCAGCACGGGGGCGTCGGAACGCATCGTTCCGGAAGTGGCTCAGTAGGGATTTAGTAGTGCGCACCGGCCCATGCAGAGGCTTACATCCCGTATCATCGCTGCACATCCGATCGCATCGGTTTACACCTTCTTACATGTCTTCCACGCCTGTCGGCGCAGCCTGTGGCTGCCGTCACTGGTGTGCGGGCGGCCTGCGGGGGAGGATGCGCGGACCACGACGACCACAGGGGGTTGCGTTGATCAGCAGTACCGTCATTCATCGCTCGGCCGACGCAGGCGGCGCCGAGGTGCGGGTCCTGGACACCACGTTCAAGGGCAAGCACGTGTTCATTGCCTGGGGCCTGCGCGGGCCGGAACTGACCCGCAGCGCGGACCCGGCTGCGACCGTGGCCGCACGCAAGGCGCTGCACGCGGTTGCCGGCCACAGCGAAGGGCCGCGCAGCCCGGAAGTGTTCATCGCCAACCAGTCTGCGGTGGCGATCACCGTCTATCGGCTGCTTACCGAAGCGCGCTCCGGCGACGCCATCTTCTTCCTGTGTGATTCGCAGGCGGTAGTCGAGTGGCTGATCACGGCGCTGGAAGTGCAGGGCGCGGACTGATTCCGCGCTGCATCGAAGGCAGGATCAGGCCAGTGCTGCGTCCACCGCGGCCTGCGCATGCAGTGCAGTGGTATCGAACAACGGCACTGCACTGTCCTCCGGGCGTACCAGCAGCATGATCTCGGTGCAGCCAAGAATGATCGCTTCGGCACCGCGCGCCACCAGGCGCGCGATCACGTCGGCGTAGACCTGCCGCGAGCGTTCGCGGATCACACCGGCAATCAACTCCTGGTAGATGATGTCGTGCACGCTGCGACGATCATCGGCTTCGGGTATCAGTACCTCCAGCCCGAAGCGCTCCTGCAGCCGGCCGCGGTAGAAGTCCTGCTCCATGGTGAAGGCGGTGCCAAGCAGGCCCACCTTGCGCGCGCCTGCCTGCACGATGGCCTGGGCGGTGGGGTCGGCGATATGCAGCAGCGGGACACGGCAGGCAGCCTCGATGCGGTCGGCCAGCGTGTGCATCGTGTTGGTGCAGACCAGCAGCAGATCGGCGCCACCGGCCTGCAGGCGTCGTGCGACGTCGACCATGTGGTCGCCCAGTGCATCCCAGTCGCCGTCGTGCTGCAGCTGCTTGATCGGGGCGAAGTCCACCGACCAAAGCAGCAGCTGCGCCGAATGTGCGCCACCGAGGCGCTGCCGCACGTCCTCGTTGATGAGCCGGTAGTACTGGGCCGAGCTTTCCCAGCTCATGCCGCCGATCAGGCCGAGAGTCTTCATGCATTGCTCCAGGGAAGAGGCCGTCATTGCAGCACAATGAGGAAGGGCATTGCGCAATACGTGGGCGTTGGCCAGGTCCGCGAGCGGGGTCTGATCGACCCCGGTGCTGCTGCGGCGCGATAATGTCGCTACCAATGGGAGGGCAGGGCGATGGGCGAGTGTTGCGGCTGTGGCAAGACCTTGGACGTGGCGGCGATGCAGGCGCGGCACCGGCGCGTGCTGTGGATCGTGCTGCTGGTCAATCTGGCCACCTTTGCGTTGATGGTCGCTGCTGCCGGGTACAGCCATTCGTCCTCGCTGTTGTCTGGTGCCCTGGACAACCTGGGTGACGCGGCGACCTATGCGTTGAGCCTGGCCGTGGTCGGCGCAGGCCTCGTGGCCAAGGCGCGGGTTGCCCTGTTCAAGGGGCTACTGATCCTGGCGGCAGCGCTCGCGGTGGCTGCGCAGATCGGATGGCGGTTGCTGCATCCGGAGGTGCCCCTGTTTGCCAGTATGGGCCTGGCGGCGCTGCTCAACCTGGCCGCCAACGCGGCGTGCCTGTGGTTGCTGACCCCCTATCGCAACGACGACATCAACCTGGCGTCCGCCTGGGAATGCTCGCGCAATGATCTGTATGAGGGCGTATCGGTGCTGCTGGCCGCGAGCCTGGTAGCGCTGTTCGGTGCGGGTTGGCCGGATCTGCTGGTAGCGGTCGCGCTGCTGGTATTGTTCCTGCGCTCGGCGTTGAGGGTCCTGCGCTCGGCCTGGGTGGAGCTGCGCAGCGCGCGTCTTCTGACGTCGTGAGTACGCGTCTGTAACCGTCCCATCCGCGTCAGGCTGTATGTGACGCATGCCATGGTCACGGTCTAAGCTTGCTGGGTTTTCCTGCGTGGATGTTGAAATGGCCCTGCATACCTGGTGGTGGTTCCTGGCCACGGTGTTCGTTCTGTGTGGCACGCCGGGGCCGAACATGCTGCATATCCTCGGCCGCAGCGTCGGGCTCGGGTTCCGCGGCAGCGTGCCGGCGATGGCCGGCTGCCTGCTGGCAATGCTGCTGGTGCTGGCGGCCTCCGCAGCAGGCCTGAGCGCGCTGCTGCATTCCTCGCCGATGCTGTTTGAGGTGCTGCGCTATCTGGGCGTGGCCTATCTGGCCTGGCTGGGCCTGAAGGCATGGCGTGACAGTTGCCGGCCGGCACCTCCGGTGACGGTCGATGCCGCATTGCCGGTTGCGGCCTCGCTGGGCGCGTGGAAGGTGTTCCGTGGCGGCCTTCTGGTGGGTCTGAGCAATCCCAAGCTGCTGCTGTTCGCGGCGGCGTTCCTGCCGCAGTTCGTCGATCCGTCACGCGGCCAGGCGCTGCAGTACAGCGTGCTGGTGGCCACCTTTGCCGCCTGCGAACTGTTCTGGTATGTGATGTATGCAGCCGGTGGCCATGGCCTGCGCCGCTGGCTGGCCAAGCCGTTTGCACGGCGCTGGTTCGAGCGGCTGGTAGGCAGCGTGTTCCTGGCGTTTGCCGTCGCGCTGCTGCGCTTCCGTCCGCGCTGATTCACGCCGCGCACGCGGCCTGTTCACGACTGCCGCATCGGCCACGGCCTAGCCTGATCATCCAGTACGCAGTCCCCGCGGGGAAAGGTTTGACATGATCAAGTGGGCCATCATCTTCGCCATCATCGGCGTCATTGCGGGCGTGCTCGGCTTCGGCGGCATTGCCGGTGCCGCGGTCGGCATCGCCAAGTTCCTGTTCTGGGCCGGCATCATCATCGCCGTGGTGCTGTTCCTGCTTGGCATGACCGTAGCGAAGAAGGTCAGCTAGCGTGTGGCGCGCAGCAGCGTACTCAGTGTGCGCTGCTGCGCGAGAACAGATTGATCACCAGTACGCCTGCGCAGATCAGGCCGATGCCGATCAACGCCGGTGCATCCAGGCGCTGCTTGAACACCACCAGCCCGATCAGCGAGATCAGCACGATGCCGACGCCGGACCAGATGGCATAGGCGATGCCGGTCGGGATCGACTTCATGGTCACCGACAGCAGGTAGAAGCACAGTCCGTAGCCGACCAGCGCGCCCAGTGTCGGCGCTAGTCGACTCATACCGTCGGAGGCCTTCAGCAGCGACGTGGCGATCACTTCCAGCACGATCGCGGCGGCGAGATAGACGTAGGGATTCATCGCGGGCTCCGGCTCACAGCGGGTCGCACAGTTTCAGGGCCTGTTCGGCCATGGCCAGTGCGTTGATGCGTTCTTCCTCGTCCAGCGGCCGGCCGTAGGCCGTGGCCCAGTAGCCATCGGCAGCGCAGCGCGCCGCATACAGTCGGGGATCGTTGGCTTCGTCGGCGAATTCGGCCAGCATCGCACGCTTCCAGGTGCGCCAATGCGCGAGCAGGGCTGGTTCCATCAGGTTGCCCAGGGTCAGGCCGATGTCGTTGTCCTGTTCCTGCTGCAGCAGATGCTCGAAATTGGCCTGCACATAGGCGCGGCTGAAACGGCCATGGCCTTCGGGGTTTTCCTGCAGCAGGGCACGCACCCGCGCTTCGAACTCGCCGATGAGCGCTCCGATGGCTTCATCCACCAGTGCCTGCTTGCTGCTGAAATGATGGAACAACGCCCCCTTGCTGACACCGGCGGCCTGCGCGACGTCCTGCACGGTCAATGCGGCGAGGCCATTACGGCCGATCACTTCAATGGTGGCCTGCAGCAGTGACTGGCGCACGCTGTCGGGCGCCTTGCGGCGCGAACGGGAGGGGGATGCGGACATGGCGGGAAGAAACCGACTGGACGGTACGATTGTAGCGCAGGCCCGCTGTGTTACCGCGCGCTGCCGGCCTGGACCGGCAGCGGAACCGTCATGCGCCGATGCGGGCGAAACGCGGTTGTGGTCCGTGTTCGCCGGGCACCTGCTCGACGAACATGGCGTACGGGCGTACCCACAGGCCGCCTTCGCCATACAACGCGCGGTACAACACCATCGGCTGCAGGGTCTCGCTGCTGCGGACGATGTCCAGCACTTCGTACTCGCCGCCCTTGAAGTGGCGGTAGCGGCCCGGGGCCAGGGGGGGGAGCGGACTCAGCTCAGCCATGGTGGGCGCGAGTCACTTGCGCGCCGGGCTGGCCGGCTTTGCGCAATAGGCGTCGATGGCTTCGGCGGTATTGGCCAGGCCCTGTGCCTGCGCCAGTTCCCACGGGCGTTCGCAACGCTGGCTGTGCTCGCACCACTGGTAGCCGGCCGAACCGATGCAGCCATGCGCATCGCGATCACCTCCGACTTTCGGCGTGGCAGGCGACGTGGCCGCCGCGTCGGCAACTGCGGCGGCCTGATGCTGGTTGGCACAGGCGGACAGTACCAGCAGGGCTGGAATCAGAAGAAGCGCTTTCATTGAGCGGGCTCCGTGCCTAAAGCGACAGTGTCTGTCGCAAATAGCCCTACAGCAAGCGCTCAGTGCATGGCGGCGCGGATCAGTTCCTCGATCAGCACGAGGTAGCTGGCGACGAAGTAGAACTTCAGCAGCGTCCAACGCTGCTGGGAGAAGAAGGTGCGCATGTGGAAGGGGCCCCTGTTGGTGACGATAGTGTGAAGCTCAGTTGACTCCGTGACAAGGATCACGGAAAGAACAGGCTAAACGGGCTCAGGGATGTGAGGGCAGGCAAGGGCTGACCGGAGGGCGCGGCATTTTCGTACAAATCTGATGGGCCATCCCTGAGGTGATCGCTAGCCTGAAGGTGTACCGGCACGTGGCCCGTCCGCCTGCCGTCGCATCCTTCCATCCGCAGGAGTCCCTCATGGTCATTACCGTTCAATGCAACGCCCGGCACTGGTCCGTACTCGATCCGCAGGCGCATGACGCAACCCGTTATGCACGGGGCGCCGAGGCTTTCGATGTCGCCGCGGCGCGGGCCCTCGAACACTACCGTCGCACCGGCCAGCGCAGCACGGTGCGGGTCGAGGCGCTGGGCAGCACGGTGGATGCCCTTCACGTCGGAGACTGACGCCGACCGCCGTGGTGCAGTCAGCTACGGTTGCGTTGTTTGAATGGGGAAAAACCGCCGTCACGCGCCCCCCTGTGCGCCGTGCCGCGAATCCCGGATGCTTGCGCCATCGTATTCATCTGGAGATCTCGATGGGCAAGGCACTCACCTGGCGCACCCTGGCCTGCACCCTGCTGCCAATGCTGGCGGCGGCGGGTGGCGCCCAGGCGCAGAGCTATGGCTACGGCTATGACGATGACCGCTACGGCGGCCGCGAAGGCAGCGGCATCGTGCGCTGCGAATCGATCAAGAACCGCAGCAACGAGTGCCGTCTTGAAGGCCGGGCGCGGATGATCCGCCAGTTGTCCGGTTCACCCTGCGTGGAAGGTGAGACGTGGGGCCAGTCGCGCTACGGCGTCTGGGTGACCCAGGGCTGTCGCGCCGAGTTCGTTGGCGAGTACCGCCGCGGCGGTGGTTGGGGCAACGGAGGCGGCTGGGGCAACGGCAACGGCAACGGTTGGGGCGGTGGTGAGGTGATCACTTGTCATTCCAATGGCCACCGCCAGGAGTACTGCGATGCACGCATCCGCCGTGGTGTGCGCCTGGTCCGCCAGGATTCACGCAGCGCCTGCATCGAGGGTCAGACCTGGGGCTGGGACCGCCGTGGCATCTGGGTCAGCGACGGCTGCCGCGCCCAGTTCCAGGTGAATTGAGCGCGCCCTTCGAAAATCAGAATAATCTGATACACCTCACATTTTGAACGTCGTATCTTCTGCGATCAGGGCACCTCTGCGTGCCCCTGATCCGTCGCGATGAAGTCTGTCGTAACCGGCACGCCCGTCCCGCCACCGTCGATACGCTGCCTCAAGGAGTGAGCTGCATGTTGATCCGCCTGCAATGCGAGCAACGCCAATGGCGCGTGCTGCACCCGGACCGGCCCGAACCGATCGAGTTCCGCGATGGTGCCCGGGCCTACGATTTCGCTGAAACCCTTGCGCGCCTCCACTTTGTCGACACCGGGCAGCGCGCTGCGGTGCGAGTGGAGGCCAGCGGCGCGTTCGTGGAAGCGGTCAGCTACGGCTGAGGCTGGGGCTCCCCAGATCCTGTTTCCGGAGCCCGCTATCCACGCATGGCGTGGATCGACCCCTGTTCCGCAGTGGATCCACGCCATGCGTGGATCCGCTGGGTAGTGATCGGCCTCAGCCTGCCGCGCTGAGCGGCGGGGTCCCGGCAGCCAGCTGCGGCCAGCGCTTGAGTACCGCCGCGCGGATGCCTGCGGCGTCGATGCCGGCTTCGGCCAGCAGGTCCTCGCGGCTGGCGTGGTGCTGGTAGCTGTCGGGCAGACCCAGGTGCAGGATCGGGCGCAGCACGCCTTCGGCATTGAGCAGCTCACCGACGCCGGAGCCGGCGCCACCGGCCACCACGTTGTCTTCGATCGTCACCAGCCCCTCGTGCTGGGCGGCGACAGCCAGCACCAGCTCGCGATCAAGCGGCTTGATGAAACGCATGTTGACCACGCTCAGGCCCAGTTCGCGGCCGACCTGTTCGGCGGCGGCCACGGTGCTGCCGAAGGCGAGCAGGGCGATGCGACTGCCCTGCAGACGCAGCTCGCCCTTGCCGATCGGCAGGGTGGACAGGTCGGTGCCGGCAGCCACGCCGGTGCCTGTTCCGCGCGGATAGCGCACGGCGGCCGGGCCCGGGTGCTGCAGGCCGGTGCTGAGCATCTGCCGGCACTCGGCTTCATTGGATGGCGCCATCACCACCATGTTCGGCACGCAGCGCAGGAAGCTCAGGTCGAGGTTGCCGGCGTGGGTCGCACCGTCCGGGCCCACCACGCCGGCGCGGTCAATGGCGAACAGCACGTCCAGGTCCTGGATGGCCACGTCATGTACCAGCTGGTCGTACGCGCGCTGCAGGAAGGTCGAATAGATCGCCACCACCGGCTTGCCACCCTGGGTCGCCATGCCGGCGGCGAGGGTGACCGCGTGCTGCTCGGCGATCGCCACGTCGAAATAGCGCTGCGGGTATTCCTTGCTGAAGCGCACCAGGCCGGAGCCTTCGCGCATCGCCGGGGTGATGCCGTACAGGCGCGGCTCGGCGGCGGCGGCATCGCACAGCCAATCGCTGAACACATCGGTGTAGGTCGGCTTCTTGGCACCGGCCTTGGCCACCAGGCCCTTGTCCGGATCGAACGGACCCACCGCGTGGTAGCCGATCTGATCGCCTTCGGCCGGCTCGTAGCCCTTGCCCTTGGTGGTCATCACGTGCAGCAGCTTCGGGCCCTTGGAGGCGCGCAGCGTCTTCAGCGTGGACAGCAGGGCGGGCATGTCGTGGCCGTCGATCGGGCCGGTGTAGTGGAAACCCATTTCCTCGAACATCGTGGACGGCACGAACATGCCCTTCCAGTGTTCTTCCCAGCGCTTCACGAAGCGCGCCGGGTTGTTCTTCTTGTCGCCGAGGATCTTCTTGCCGCCTTCGCGCAGTGCATTGAGCGTGCGGCTGCCGGTGGCACGGCCGAGCATCTTGGTCAGGCCGCCGACCGCCTCGGAGATCGACATGTTGTTGTCGTTGAGGATCACCAGCAGGTTCGGCTCCGGCTCCATGCCGCCGGCGTGCATCAGCGCTTCGAAGGCCATGCCGGCGGTCATCGCACCGTCACCGATCACCGCAACGACCTGGCGGTTGTCGCCTTCGGACTGGCGGGCGATGGCCATGCCGAGCGCGGCCGAGATCGAGGTCGACGAATGGCCGACGCCGAAGGTGTCGTACTCGCTCTCTTCACGCTTCGGGAACGGCGCCACGCCGTCCTTCTGCTTGACGGTGTGGATCTCGTCGCGGCGACCGGTCAGGATCTTGTGTGGGTAGGTCTGGTGACCGACGTCCCAGACCAGCTGGTCCTGCGGGGTCTGGTACAGGTAGTGCAGGGCCACGGTGAGTTCGATCACGCCCAGGCCGGCGGCGAAGTGGCCGCCGCTCTTGCCCACCGATTCGATGAGGTAGGCGCGCAGTTCGTCGGCGACCGCCCTCAATTCGGATTCGTCGAACGTGCGCAGGTTATCCGGTGTTTGGATGCGCGCGAGGCGGGGATAGCGGGCAGAGTCGATCATCATGTTCGCACTTGTTCTGAACGCCCATTTTCGCCCTCAAACGGGGGTGGGGCAAGCAAACGCCGCCGCCCGTGACAGGACGGTGAGGGTTGCATTTTCGGCGATTCAGGTGCTCAGTTTTGAGCGCTTCGGCAATTGCGCCTTCAGGAAGGCCATCTGGTCGGCCAGGATGTTGCGGTTGGACAGGATCAGATGCTCGATCCAGCTGGGCCGGTAGGGCACCGCCAGCAGGGGCATTCCGGCCTGCTGCGGGGTGCGGTCGCTCTTGCGCGAATTGCAGTGGAAGCAGGCGGTGACCACGTTTTCCCAGCAGTCCAGGCCGCCCTTGGACAGCGGCATGACGTGGTCGCGGGTGAGCGTGGGGCGGTTGAACTGCTGGCCGCAGTACATGCACAGGTGGGCGTCGCGGGCAAACAGGGCCGGGTTGGTCAGGTTCGGCGTCGGGTCGATCGCGCGGGAGCGGGCGTGGCCGCGCGCGGCGATGATCGGGTGCAGGTCCATGCCACTCTGCAGGCCGCTGAAGCGGTTGGTGCCGCCGTGGATGTGCAGGCAGGGATCGCCGAGCGTCCAGGCAACCGCTTCACGTGCGTAGAGGCACGCCGCATCCTGCCAGGTGATCCAGTCCAGTACGCGTCCGTGGGCATCAAGCGAGAGCAGCCGGACCGAACCGGGGCGATGCAGCGTCGTGGCGTTGGGCGATGCTTCGGCGCCCGGAGCAGAAAACGGAGCTCCGGCTTCGATCAGACCCAAGCGTGTAGTGTCTGTCTCCATCGGGAGAACAGCTTATACCTGAATGTTGACGATTTGTGTATCGCCTGTCGGCGATACGCAAATCGTCAACATTCAGGTCCGCGCATTCCACCTATTCCCCGCGCCTTCGGCGCGCCCCCTTTAACAAAAGGGGGCTTTTCTCCAGAGGGATGATCGAGGGCTGTCAGGCCGGGGTCAGAGCCTTTTCCCGGAGGGAAAAGGCTCTGACCCCTCGTCCACGCATGGCGTGGATCTACCGGGGTGTCGAGGTTGGGGTCGGAGCCCTTTCCCTGTGGAAAAGGGATCCGACCCCGTGGGCTCAGGCGCCGAAGCGCTCGTCGTCCATTGCCATCAGCGGGGCGGCACCGGCCTGGATCGCGGCGGCGTGGCTGAGCGTGCGCGGCAGCACGCGGGCGAAGTAGAACCGCGCGGTCTCGCGCTTGCCTTGGGCGAAGGCGGCGCCGTGCGCGCTGGCGTCGGCGGCGGCCACGCTGCGGGCCCACCAGTAGGCCAGCACCACGTAACCCGAATAGAACAGGTAGTCGTAGCTGGCAGCGCCCAGTTCGTCCGGGTTGCCGGCCGCACGCTGCAGCACGTCCATGGTCAGCTTGCCCCATTCGGCGGCCTTGGCGCGCAGCGGGCCGATGAACTCGGCCAGCGCTTCGTTGCCTTCGTGTTCCTTGGCGAAGGCTTCGATCTCGGCCAGCATCAGCTTCAGGCCGGCGCCCCGGCTGGATGCGGTCTTGCGGCCGATCAGGTCCAGCGCCTGGATGCCGGTGGTGCCTTCATACAGCGTGGTGATGCGCGCATCGCGGGCCAGCTGCTCCATGCCGTGTTCGCGGATATAGCCGTGACCACCGAAGCACTGCAGGGCGTTGTAGGTGTTCTCGATGCCCCATTCGGTCTGGCAGGCCTTGGAGATCGGGGTCAGGAAGCTCACCAGGGTGTCGGCGCGCTCGCGCTCGGCGGCATCCTCGGCATGGTGGGCGACGTCGATCAGGGTAGCGGCGTGCAGGGCCAGCAGGCGGCTACCTTCGACCAGCGACTTCACCGTCAGCAGCATGCGGCGCACATCCGGGTGGACCAGGATCGGGTCGGCCGGCTTGTCCGGGAACCTGGCGCCGCTCAGGGCGCGCGACTGCAGGCGTTCACGGCTGTACTTCAGTGCGTTCTGGTAGGCGCGCTCGGACAGGCCGATGCCTTGCAGGCCGACGCCCAGGCGCGCGGTGTTCATCATGGTGAACATGGCCTGCAGGCCCTTGTGCGGCTGGCCGACCAGGTAACCCTGCGCACCGTCGAAGTTCATCACGCAGGTGACCGAACCCTTGATGCCCATCTTGTGCTCGATCGAGCCGCAGCGCAGCGCGTTGCGCTCGCCGACGTTGCCATCGCGGTCGACCTTGAACTTGGGGGTGACGAACAGCGAGATGCCCTTGGCGCCCGGAGGGGCGTCGGGCAGCTTGGCCAGCACCAGGTGCACGATGTTGCCGGTCAGGTCGTGCTCGCCGGCGGTGATGAAGATCTTGGTGCCGGTGATCGCGTAGCTGCCATCGGCATTCGGTTCGGCCTTGGTCTTGAGCAGGCCCAGGTCGGTGCCGCAGTGCGGCTCGGTCAGGCACATCGTGCCGGTCCAGCGGCCCTCGATCAGCGGCTTGAGGAAGGCGTCGTGCTGCCAGGCCTCGCCGTGCTGCTTCAGTGCTTCGATGGCGCCGTGCGAAAGCAGCGGGAAGTTGCCCCACGCCAGGTTGGCGGCGTTGATCATTTCGTTGAGCGGCACGCCCAAGGTGTGCGGCAGGCCCTGGCCGCCCAGCTCCGGCGAGGCGGTCAGGCCGGTCCAGCCGCCATCGACGAACTGGTCATAGGCCTGCTTGAAGCCGGGCGGGGTGGTCACTTCACCGGTGGCCTGGTCGAGCACGCAGCCGATCTCGTCGCCGACGCTGTTGAGCGGGGCCAGCACGGTGGCGCTGAAGCGGCCGGCTTCTTCCAGCACGGCATCGACCACGTCGGCGGTGGCGTCGGTGAAGCCCAGGCGGGCGAACAGGGGTTCGACCTTGAGCACGTCGTGCAGGGCGAAACGGAGGTCGGAAAGCGGGGCGGTGTAGCTGCTCATCGGTACGTCTCGATTTGATCAGGGACAGGGGGAGCGGCGCCGGGCGCCGCGGCGGAAAGCGGGAGTCAGCGCAGCACGCCCGGCAGGCCCGGGGCCTGGTTGAGGGTGCTGCGGCTGCTGATGTCGAAGCTGCGCTGCTTCTTTTCCTGCGGCGTGGCCGCCACCGTTCCCTTCAGGCCGTAAGCCAGGGTGCGGTTGCTGGCCAATGCGTCGGCCACCACCAGGCGCGCGGCCGAGCTGGGCACGAGGTCGACCTGGATGACATCGGCCGAGGTGCCGCCGATGGAGATGCCCGGCTTGGCCTGCAGGGTGCCGGCGTCGCTGTCGCCGACGGTCAGTGCCAGCGCGACGTCATCGAAGGTCATGGGCATGGAGCTGTAGTTCTGCAGGCGCAGGGCCACGGTCCAGTTGCCGTCGGCGCGCACGGTCAGCTGCTGCAGGCTGGCCGCCGGTTCCGAAACACGCTTGACGATGCCGTTGTTGCAGGCAACAAGGGCGAGGGTGCACAGGACGATCAAGGCGATACGGAAACGGTGGAGCATGGGCGCAGGTCCTCTGGAGGGGTGCGTTGGATAAGCATACTACGGCGTATGGTCGTTTGGATCGCCTGTGGCGACCCGTCGCAGAGGGTAGCGCGTGAAGATGGCGGCCGGGCGTGCGCGGCGCCGGATGGCGCGCGCGTGGTGCGCCGGATGCGGGGAGGTTCAGTCGGCGGGTGTATCGCGAATCGGGGCCATCAGGCGCAGCGGGCCGAGGTCGTACCCCATCGTCTCGGCCTTGGCTTTCAGCTGTTCGAACCGGGCGCGATCCATTTCCGGCAGGCGCGAGAGGATCCACAGGTACTTACGGTCCGGTTCACCGACCAACGCCCACTGATAGTCCGGGTCCAGGGCCAGGACCCAGTAGTCGGCCCAGACCAGTGGCACCCAGCTCAGCCAGTCCGGCACGAAGCGCACCTGCAGCTGGCCGGGATGGCCGGCAACCGGGCGTGCTACCCCTTCAGCAACCACACGTTCCCCGTCGCCGTTGCGGCAGGCATTGGTGACACTGATGCGGCCATCGCGGCGCAGCCCGTAGTTGGCGGTGATTTCGCCGACGCACTGCTTCTGGAATGACACCGGAAGATGCGCGATCTCGTGCCACTGGCCGGCATAGCGATCGATGTCCAGCGTGTCGACCGCGCGCACCGGCTCGGCGGCGATCACCGGCAGGGCGGCCAGCAGCAGGCAGGCGAGCAGGGCGGGGCGCAGAGGCATCGGCGTACTCCGTTAAGGAGTCCTGAGCTTAGGCGAGCGGCCAAGGCCACGTGTAAAGGTTCCATGCGCCGGCAACCATTGCCGCCGTCTGTTGCAATTACTGCTCGAACGGGCGTTGACTGCGCTCGTCGCCGTCAAAGGTAAGCGTTCGCGTATGCAGCGTGCCGCTGCTCATATCCCATTTGAAGGTGTCCAGCCCTCCGCCGCCGGTTCCCTTGGAATGCAGGCGTACTGCGCCGCGGGTCAAATTGTCGGTCAGCAGCAGTTGCGCGGAGCCGTCGGCGTCCACACGGAGTCCGGCCCGGTCCCGCCAACGGTCCTCGCCCTGTCCCTTCGGGGCATCCAGGGCAAGAGCGACGCTGTCGTCCTCGAATGTACTCAGGCCGCCTCGCTCGGCGCCGGAAGCATCGAAAATCAGGATGCCCGCTGCTCGGCTTCGTCGCCCGTCTTCTGCGCTGTCCTGGCCAATCTCCACCCGCACCACGCCGTGCTCGTCGAGTACCTGCAGCTGCCGCGTGCTCAAATGATCGACGTGTAATGGGGCATCGCGCTGCGAAAGCAGCCAGGCCGTGACTGCGGCCAGGCCCAGCAACAACACGGACAGCCCGGCAACCAGCCAGTGCAGGCGTCGCAGCGATTGCTGCAGTTGGGGTAGAGAAGGGGCGTCATCCATGTCATCAGTGCTCCATGCAGTGAACCAAGGACGGTACTACAGAGCCGGCAGGCACGGTCGCGCAAAAAAAAGACCTGCATTTCTGCAGGTCTCTGAAGATGGTGGCCGAAGACGGAATCGAACCGCCGACACGGGGATTTTCAATCCCCTGCTCTACCAACTGAGCTACTCGGCCAAATTGTGTGGCAACCGTGATCAAACCCGGTTTCCGGAAAAAAAAGACCCGCATTTCTGCAGGCCTTCGAAAGTGGTGGCCGAAGACGGAATCGAACCGCCGACACGGGGATTTTCAATCCCCTGCTCTACCAACTGAGCTACTCGGCCACATGTTTCGTTGCAGCGAGGTCGCTGCCAAGGACGCGTATATTACGGAGGTCGCCTGCCTTCGGCAAGCGTTTTGCCAAGATTTCTTCACATTGCCGTCTGCGCGCTCGCAAGTGCTTGATCCTCCGTTGTGGGGCGGGGCGTGGCCAATCGATCATGGCCTGCGGTGGAAATCAGCAGGTCGCCGCAATCGCCAAAGCTGCAGGGGCAAGGGGGGCGCCGGACCCGCGCGGGTCCGGGCAATGGAACGCTGTTTTCGTGGCCACCATCGGGGATCGCCGCAGCGTAGTGTCGGCAGTCCTTTCCCGATGCTGGCAACAGCAGAGACCTGGCCATGTCCGATTCCTCGACCACCTCCCGCATCGTGCTTGCCTCGCGTCCGCAGGGGGCGCCAAGTCCAGCCAATTTCCGCCTGCAACAAGTTGCGTTGCCGTCATTGGCCGCTGGCGAGGTGCTGCTGCGTAACCGTTATCTGTCGCTGGACCCGTACATGCGTGGACGCATGGACGAGGGCCCGTCGTACGCCGCGCCGGTGGCGGTGGGCGCGGTGATGGAAGGGCAGACCGTGGCCGAGGTGCTGCAGTCGAACGCCGAGGGCGTAGCCGCAGGTGAGCTGGTGCTGGCACCGGGTGGCTGGCAGACCCATGTGGTGCTGCCGGCCAAGGCACTGGGGCGCCGGCTGGATCCGACCGGGCTGCCGCTGAGTACGGCGCTGGGGGTATATGGCATGCCCGGCTTCACCGCCTATTCCAGCCTGCATGAAATCGCCCGTTTGAAGGCGGGCGAGACGTTGGTGGTGGCTGCCGCGACCGGGCCGGTGGGTGCGACCGTGGCCCAGCTGGCCAAGCTGCAGGGCGCGCGCGTGGTCGCCATCGCCGGTGGCGAAGCCAAGCGTGCCTATCTGCAGACGCTGGGCGTGGACGTGGCGCTGGATCATCGCGCCGCTGATTTTGCGGACCAGCTGCGCGCGGCGGTTCCTGCGGGTATCGATGTGTATTTCGAGAACGTGGGCGGGCACGTGCTGGATGCAGTGCTGCCGCTGCTCAACGACTTCGCCCGCGTTCCGGTGTGCGGCACCATCGCCACCTACAACGAGCGCGGCGTCGAGCAGCCCGGTCCAGACCGGTTGCCCGCACTGTTCAGCCAGATCCTGCGCCAGCGCCTGACCGTGCGCGGTTTCATCGTGCACGACTTCAACCATCTGTGGCCGGACTTCGAACGCGAGATGCCGCAGTGGCTGCGCGAAGGCCGCATCCAGTACCGCGAGGATGTGGTGGAAGGGCTGGAGAATGCGCCGGAGGCGTTCTTCGGGCTGTTGCAGGGGCGCAACTTCGGCAAGCTGGTGGTGAAGCTGGATTGAGGGCTTGGCGGTGTGCCGACCAAGGTCGGCACCTACCGGAAGCTTAGTGTGCCGATCAAGATCGGCATCCACTTCAGGCAGTGGAGGCCTTTTCCCGGCGCAGCAGTTCGCGCTTGCGCGCAACGCCCCAGGCATAGCCGGACAGGTCGCCGTCGCGGCGCACCACGCGGTGGCAGGGCACGGCTACCGCCAACGGATTGCTCGCGCAGGCACGTGCCACCGCACGACTCGAGCGGGGTGCACCGATGCGCGCAGCGATATCCGCATACGACGCGGTCTGCCCGCGCGGAATCTGCTGCAGCGCCTGCCACACCCGTTGCTGGAACGCGGTGCCACGGATGTCCAGCGGCAGGCTGGCGCCCCGCGTGGGATCCTCGACCAGACCCACCACCTGTGCCACCAGTTGTTCATAGCCCTGGTCGGCGCCGACCAGTTCGGCCTGGCGGAAGCGTTGCTGCAATGACTGCAGCAGCGTCTCCGGATCGTCGCCGAGCAGGATCGCGACCACGCCGGTCGCGCTGCTGGCCACCAGCACGCTGCCCAGTGAACTTTCGGCAAGCGCGAAGTGGATCACTTCGCCCCGACCCCCTGCGCGCCACTGCTTGGGTGTCATGCCCAGCAACTTCGGTGCATTCTCGTAGAAGCGTCCACTGGAACTGAACCCGGCATCGTGGAAGGCGTCGGTGATGCGTTCCTGCTGTTCCAGCCCGGTGCGCAGGCGATCGGCGCGCAGCGCGGCAGCGTACTGCTTGGGGGTCAGCCCGGTGGCCTCCTTGAACAGGCGGTGCAGGCGCGCCGGGCTGCAACCGGCGATGTCGGCCAGTTCCTGCAGTGAGGGTTCGTCGAGGCTGGTCTGCAGGTGGCGGCAGACCCGTTCGACGCGGGCATCAAGGGCGGTGGTGGCGGTACTGTCCATGGCTGGATTCTGGCACGTGCCGGTTCTGCGGAAACTCCGTTTCCTGCACCGAGGGGCCAGGCCCGGAAACGGAGTGTTGGCAGGCGAGAGGCGCGGCATCGTGGCGGCCACTTCACAACCGGTACCACGACCATGCGCCTGGACAACAAGATCGCTCTCATCACCGGTGCCAGCGCCGGCATCGGCCGCGCCAGCGCGCTGCGCTTCGCTGCCGAAGGGGCAAAGCTGGTGCTCAATGCACGGCGGCCGGAGCCGCTGCAGGCGCTGGCCGAGCAGATTCGCACCGCCGGTGGCGAAGCCGTGGTGCATGCCGCCGACGTAGCCGATCCGGGCACGGCACAGGCGCTGGTCGATCTGGCCCAGCGGTCCTTCGGCGGCCTGGACATCGCCCTCAACAATGCCGGCATGCTCGGCCCGGGCGTGCCGGCGGCGGAGTTCCCGGTGGACGCCTGGCGCGAAGTGATGGCGGCCAATCTGGATGCCGCCTTCCATGCCGCACGCGCGCAGTTGCCGGCACTGCTGGCGCGCGGCGGCGGCTCGCTGGTGTTCGTCGGCACCTTCGTCGGCCACACCGTGGGATTCCCGGGCATGGCGGCCTATGCGTCGAGCAAGGCCGGGCTGATCGGCCTGAGCCAGGTGATCGCTGCCGAATACGGTGTGCGTGGCGTGCGCAGCAACGTGCTGTTGCCCGGTGGCACCGATACCGAGATGGGCCGGCAGGCCGCGCCGACCGGCGATGCCCGCGACTTCGTGCGCTCGCTGCACGCACTGAAGCGCCTGGCCGAGCCGGAGGAGATCGCCAACGCGGCGCTGTTCCTGGCCAGCGACGAAAGCAGTTTCGTTACCGGTACCGCGATGCGCGTGGAGGGTGGAGTGTCGATCACCCGTACCTGAGCGGGGTCACGAGCGTGGCGCGTAGCGGATACCGCTGCTGGCCATGAAGCCTTTTGGATCGAAACGGGCCCAGGCTTCGCCCCAGTCGAAGCGGGCGTGGCCGCCGGTCAGTTTGCGCCCCAGTGCCGTGGCCAAGATGCGGCGCATGAAAGCGACTTCGGCATCGATCGCTGCCTGGGTCGGCCAGCCGTCTTCCAGTGCCGCACCGGGCAGATCGACGCCCATCGTCACCATGTCGAGCTGTTGCCCGTGGAAGCACAGGCTGATGCCAGCGGGCGCACCGCCCAGGCTGAGCCGGTGCAGGCTCAGCCAGTGATAACCGGTGCCGACATCGCGCTCGCCATGCATCAGCGTGGCGAACGCGATGCGCGCCTCGTTTTGCGAGAGGGTGGGGCAGATCAGTGTCGGCAGGTTGCCGAGCTGGATGCTGCCGTCGGTCGCATCGAGGCGCATCGGCAACGCATGGGCTGCGTGCTGGGCAGGGTAGGGCATGGCATACCGGTGGGCGTGGTGCCTCGGATTCTGGCGGCGCGGGGGCCGCGGCGGCAAGCCAGTGCCTGCACATGACGTTGGCGCAGGACTGACCTGCGGCTTACCCGGCAACCTCTAGCGTGGTGGGCAACGTGGGCCCGCCGCCGGCGTGGAGATTTCGATGAACGAGCGAAGCAAGGATCAGGACCCGAAGCAGGGCATCCAGGAAAGTCGCCAGGACAGGAAGCAGGACGATGTGGCCAAGCAGCGGCCGGGGCAGCGCGATCAACAGGTGCGCGATAGGCACTCGCGCAGTCCACATCGCAAGGACGGCGGCGAGGAGCCGGCCTGAGCCGCGGGCGCTAAAAGAAAAAACCCGCAGATCACGGAGATCTGCGGGTTCTTCTGAATAGTGGTGGAGCCAAGGAGGATCGAACTCCTGACCTCGTCATTGCGAACGACGCGCTCTCCCAGCTGAGCTATGGCCCCACGGCAGGGTTTCAGTGTAGCGCTGCCCGGCGGGCTTGCCAAGCGCCGGGCCGGGATGGCGGCAGACGTGGATCTGCCACCGCCCCAGCATGTTCAGACCAGGGCCTGGTGCAGCAGATGGCCCGCGCGCTGTACCGCCACGCCAGTGGAAACAGCCACGCCCTGCAGGTGGATGCAGGCGTGGATCATCCCCGGCAGCCGCTCCAGCGTGCAGTCGACACCCGCAGCCTGCAGGCGGCGCGCGTACTGCTCGGCCTCGTCGCGCAGCGGATCGTGCTCGCAGCTGAGCACGGAGGCTGGCGCCAGCCCCTGCAGGTCGGTTGCGTGCGCGGGCGAGGCCAGTGACGGCGGCTGATCCAGATCACCCAGATAACTCTGCCAGCAGCGCTGCATCAGTTCGGCGCTGAGGTAATAGCCAGTGGCGTAGTCGCGGTAGGAATCGCTGCCCATGCCGGCATCCAGCGCCGGGTACAGCAACAGCTGGTGGCGCGGCTGCGGCAGGCCTGTCTCGCGCAGCAGCAGGCAGCAGGCGGCGGCGAGATTGCCACCGGCGCTGTCGCCACCGATCGCCAGCCGCTGTGGGTCCAGGCCGAGGCGCTTGGCGTTGTCCTGCAACCACTGCCAGGCGTCGGCGACGTCATGCAGTGGAGCCGGGAACGGGTGCTCCGGCGCCAGCCGGTAGCCCACGGCGACAATCACGCAGCCGCTGGCATTGGCCAGGGCGCGGCAGGGACCGTCGTAGACCGCCAGCGAACACTGGAACCAGCCACCGCCATGGGCGAACAACAAAGCCGGCGCCGGTCCATCGGGCAGCCTTTCCGGTGTGTAAAGGCGGACTTCCAATGCGTGGCCGTCGCGTGCGATCACCGTGTGTTCGATCACATGCGCAACCGGCTGCGGCGCACCCTGCAGCTGGGGCAGCGCGCTCTCGCTGATCGCCCGCAGTTCGCGCAGGTCCTCCGGCAGCGGATGGGCCGCGATGGCATCGACGAACTGCTGCAGCGCCGGTTCAAGCAGCATGGCGTGCCTCCTGCAGGAACGGCAGCAGCTGTGCAAGGAATGCCTGCGGCGCTTCTTCCATGATGAAGTGGCCGCAGCCCGGCACGATGCTGCCGCGCACATCGTCGGCATGCGGCTGCAGGGTCAGCATCGGCGCATCGCCGGTGGCGTGTTCGGCGCCGATCGCCAGCACCGGCATCGGTAGCCGGCGTTGCGCACGCAGCTTGTTCTGGCGAATCGTCTCCGGAATCGCGCGATACCAGGCGAAGCCTGCGCGCAATGCGCCCGGACGGCTGTAGGCGGCGATGTAGGTATCGGCGGCCACCGCATCGCGGCGGTACGACCAGCGGTCGAACATGAATTCCAGGTAGGCGCGCTCGCGGCCACTGATCAGTGCCTCAGGCAGGTCGGCGACCTGGTTGAACATGAAGTGCCAGAGGAAAATGTTGTCGGCCGGCGCGGCAAAGATGCCCGGCTCCGGGGCCAGGCCGGGAATCACCGCTTCGGTGACGGCCAGCTGGCGCACGGCCTGCGGCTGGTCGCTGGCCAGCGCATAGGCAATCCACATGCCGATGTCATGCCCGACCACCTGGTAACGGTCGTGGCCCAGCGCCCGCATGGTCTGATGCAGGACGGCAGCGGCACTGCCGGTGTCGTAACCGTGGGTGGGGCGGTCGGATTCGCCGATGCCCGGCGGATCAACCGCGATGGCTTCGAAACCGGCCTCGGCCAGTGCATGCAGCACGTGGCGCCAGGCGTACCAGGTCTGCGGCCAGCCGGGAATCAGCAGCACCGGTTCACCGTGGCCCGCGGACACGCAGTGCACGCGCTGGCCATCGATGCGCAGGTAGTGGTGGCGCAGCGAAGCGTCGCCGGCAGCGCCAGCGGAAAGGGAAGTGGTCATGGGGGAGTGCTCCGTTGGGGTTCAGGCGATGCCGAGCATCTGCTGCATCTGTGTGGTGCTGATCGGTGCACCGGCGAAGTCGTCGAAGATCTTGTCGGTGACCGGAATGATGTGGTCGCGGATGAACGCGGCGCCTTCGCGCGCGCCGGCTTCCTGGTCCTTCAGGCAGCACTCCCATTCCAGCGTCGCCCAGCCCTGGTAGTCGTACTGGGCCAGCTTGGAGAAGATCGACTTGAAGTCGACCTGGCCATCGCCCAGCGAGCGGAAGCGGCCCGCACGTTCGGTCCAGTCGGCATACCCGCCATAGATGCCCTGGCGGCCGCTGGGGCGGAACTCCGCATCCTTGACGTGGAACATGCGGATCAGCGGGTGGTAGATGTCCAGGTACTCCAGGTAGTCCAGCTGCTGCAGCACGAAGTGGCTGGGATCGAACAGGATGCGGCATCGCTGGTGCTGACCGACGCGCTCGAAGAAGCGCTCGAAGCTGGTGCCGTCATGCAGGTCTTCGCTGGGATGGATCTCGTAGCAGAGGTTGATGCCGTTGTCCTCGCAGGTATCGAGGATCGGCCGCCAGCGTCGTGCCAGCTCATCGAAGGCGGCGTCGATCAGGCCCGGCGGGCGCTGCGGGAACGGGAACAGATACGGCCATGCGAACGAGCCGGAGAAGGTGCCCATGTCCTGCAGGCCGAGACGGCGTGACGCGCGGGCGGCCAGGTGCAGCTGCTGCTGCGCCCATTCGCTGCGGGCCCTCGGATTGCCGCGTAGCGGCTCCGGAGCGAAACCATCGCAGAGTTCGTCGTAGGCCGGATGCACGGCGACCAGCTGGCCGAGGATGTGGGTGGTCAACTCACTGACCTGCAGGCCGTGCTCGGCCAGGGTGCCGCGAATGTCGTCGCAGTAGTCCTGGCTGTCGGCAGCAGTGGCCAGATCAAACAGGCGTGCGTCCCAGGCCGGGATCTGCAGGGCCTTGAAACCGTGGCCGGCGGCCCATTCGGCGATGCCGGCAAGTGAGTTGAACGGGGCCTGGTCGCCGGAGAACTGCGCCAGGTGCAGGCTGGGGCCCTTGAGGGTCTGCATGTGTTGCTCCATTTGTTTGTCAATCGACAAAGAATAGGCGCGACCCTCGCGGTGGTCAACACCCGCGTTACACTGCGCGCCTCACTGGAGCAGGCAGGCAGATGGCAGGGCGACCGCGCGAATTCGACAGGGACCAGGCGTTGCGCAAAGCGATGCTGCTGTTCTGGCAGCATGGCTATGAAGGCACGTCGATGTCGGCACTGGTCGAAGCACTGGGCATTGCCTCTGCACGCATCTACGCCGCGTTCGGCAGCAAGGAGCAGTTGTTCCGCGAAGCCGTCGCGCTGTACGAGGAAGGCGAGGGTGGCTTCGCGCCGCGCGCGCTGGAGCAGGCCACGCTGCGTGAGGCGATCGGCTCCATGCTGCGCGACGCCGTGCTGACCTACACCCGTCGCGGGCGCCCGCACGGCTGCCTGGTGGTGTCCTCGGCCAGCAGCGTCTCGCCCGATGGCGAGGGCGTGCGGGACTGGTTGGCCAGCCATCGTCGCCAGCGTACGGCGGCGATCATCGCGCGCCTGCAGCAGGCTCAGTCCGAAGGGGAGCTGGCCGGTGACGTGGCGGTGCAGGCACTGGGCGATCACTTCGCCACGGTGCTGCACGGCATTTCGGTGCAGGCCCGTGACGGGATCAGCCGCGAGCGGCTGCTGGCGATGGTCGATGTGGCGTTGATGAACCTCAGTCCGGGGTCAGATCCGTTTTCCTGAGGAAAACGGATCTGACCCCAGGTAATGCGCTGGGCCCGAGAAGTGCCCGGCGACTGTGCCGGAACCGCTTGTTTCACCGGGTTTGGAGCTGCCGCAACGAAATCGTAACAATTTGGGGGATAATGGCGGCTTGCGCAGTTCTCCTCCTTTTTGCCGCCCGGCTCGCGCAGGCCGCACGGACGCCTCCTCAGAGCATTCCATGCCCTCCCATTCCGATTCCCGCCGCCTGTCGGGTATGTCGTCTTCCTTCGTTTCCTTCCGCCGCCACCCGCTGGCCCTGGCCTGTGCCGGCCTGGCCCTGGTCGGCAGCTTCGGTGCCGCCGCGCAGGACAGCGCGCCGACCCCGACCGGGTTGGACACCATCACCGTGACCGCCGAACACCGTGAGCAGAACCTGCAGGAAGTGCCGGTCTCGGTGGGCGTGGTGCAGGGCGAGCGCATGCGCGACTTCACCGCCGGCGGCGACGACACCCTGCTGGCGCTGTCCGGCCGCGTGCCGAGCCTGTATGCGGAAACCACCACCGGCCGCATCTTCCCGCGCTTCTACATCCGTGGCCTGGGCAACATCGACTTCTACCTGGGTGCCTCGCAGCCGGTGTCGATCATCCAGGACGATGTGGTGCTGGAACACGTGGTGCTGAAGTCCAACCCGGTCTATGACGTGGACCAGGTGGAAGTGCTGCGCGGCCCGCAGGGCTCGCTGTTCGGCCGCAACACCACCGCCGGCATCATCAAGTTCGACACGCTGAAGCCGACCCAGGACTACACCGGCCGTGTCAGCGCCAGCTACGCGACCTACAACAGCGTGTCGATCGACGGCGGCTTCGGCGGCCCGATCAACGACATCGCCTCGTTCCGCGTGTCGGCCCTGTACCAGCACCGCGACGACTACGTCGACAACACCTACAAGGGCCCGAGTGCCGATGGCACGGTCAGCCCGAAGAAGAACGCCATGGGCGGTTTCGATGACCGCAACGTACGCGCGCAGCTGCTGCTGACCCCGAGCGACCAGTTCTCGATCCTGGCCTCGGCCCACGCCCGTGACTACGAAGGCACCTCGACCCTGTTCCTGCGCGGTGCGCTGACCAAGGGCTCGAACAAGACCGACGTGCCGCGCGACCAGGTCGCCTACGACGAAGCCGACAACAACCCGCAGGCCTACAAGACCTACGGCGGTTCGGTGAAGGCGCGTTACGACTTCGGCGCGATCGACTTCACCTCGATCACCGCCTACGAAACCACCTCCGGCTACAGCCGCGGCGACACCGACGGCGGTGCCGCGGTGAACTTCCCGGTCAACGGCGTGCCGAACGGCTACGGCCAGTCGATGGGCCGCATCCGTGATCTGGACCAGTGGACCCAGGAATTCCGCTTGGCCAGCCATGACGACAGCGCCCTGCAGTGGCAGGCCGGTGCGTTCTACTTCAACGGCAGCGACACCACCGACTTCTACCAGCGCGCGTGGTTCCTGCAGGGCGCGGCCCGCAACCCGAACAACTGGGTGCGCCTGCGCAACAAGAACACCTCGTGGGCCGGTTTCGGCCAGCTGAGCTACGCCTTCACCGACAAGTTCACCGTCACCGCCGGCCTGCGCCAGACCAAGGACGAGAAGCACACCCGTCTGCTGAAGACCGCCGATACCGCTGCCGGCGTGGTCACCTACAAGGGCCGCACCGACGTCAAGATGTCCGACACCACCCCGAGCTGGGATCTGAGCGCGATGTATCAGATCACGCCGGACGTGAGCGTCTACGCCAAGGTCGCGCGTGGCTTCCGTGGCCCGACCATCCAGGGCCGTTCGGCGGTGTTCAATGCCGACTTCACCACCGCCGATTCCGAGACGATCCTGTCCTGGGAAGCGGGCGTGAAGAGCAGCCTGTGGGACAACCGCCTGCGCCTGAACGCCACCGCGTTCACCTACACCGTCAACGACATCCAGCTCAACGGCAACGATTCGGACGGCAACGGCGTGCTGTTCAACGCCGACAAGGCCAAGGCCTACGGCTTCGAAGCCGACATGGAGCTGCGCCCGATCCCGAACCTGACCCTGAGCGCCGGCCTGAGCCTGCTGCACAGTGAGATCAAGGACAAGCGCGTCTACGCGCAGGTCTGCGGCCTCAACGGCCAGGTGGTCTGCACCGTCGGCGACCCGACCATCAAGGTGGGTGCCAACACCTTCGCCCAGATCGACGGCAACCCGCTGCCGAACGCGCCGAAGTACAACGTCAACCTGGCCGCCCGCTACGACTTCCCGGTCAGCGACGCCGGCACCATGTTCGTGTCCACCGACTGGAACAAGCAGGGTTACACCAGCTTCGTGCTGTACGACAGCAAGGAGTTCAACTCCAAGGGTGACTTCGAGGGTGGCCTGAAGATCGGCTACTCGGGCAACTACGGTGCCTACGAAGTGGCGCTGTTCGCGCGCAACATCACCAACGAGAAGAACCTCAAGGGTGTGATCGAGAACTACATGGCCGCGGTCTACAACGAGCCGCGCACTGTCGGCGTCTCGCTGAACATGAACTGGTAATGCACTGTTGCGATGGCGGGGCGTTCCGCCATCGCACTGCTGGAATGAAGAGGGCGGCCCGGTGATCCGGGCCGCCCTTTTTCATTGTTTCAGACGGCGGTGAGGTCGCTGTCCTGGCTGCGCTGGCCGAAGGTCAGGGCCCAGGTGGCGCTGTCCACCTGCTGGCGGTCCTGTTCCTGCTGCTTGCGTGCGCGGCTGGCGCCGAACCAGCGGCCTTCGCCGTTGATCAGCGGCGTCATGCGTACCACGTCCACATACTCCGGATCGATCTCGCTGGCGCGCTGCAGCCAGGTCAGCGCCAGGAACGCATTGGCCGGCACGCCATTGCCGAAGTGGTAGATGTCGGCCAGATAGCCGGCGGCCCACAGCTTGTCGTCGTCATCGCCGCGCCACCACAGCGGAATCAATGCACGCTCGACCGCTTCGCGCTTGTGCGCGTCGTTCTGGCCGTCCAGGGCCAGGCAGGCCAGGTTGCGGCAGGTCGGGCCCCATACGCGCTCACCGGCTTCGGCGTCCTGCAGGCAGCGCAGGTACAACTCGCGCGCACGCGCTTCGTTGTCGGCGCCACCGGCAGCGACCAGGCGCACGCCAAGGTTGTAGGTCGCGATGAGGTCACCGCCCTCCACCGCGCGCTCCTGCCAGTACGCGGCCTTTTCTGCATCAACGAACTGCGGCTGATCACGGCCACCCAGGCGGCCCTTGTATAGGTCGCACAGTGCCGACATCGCGCCGGCGTCGCCATCGTCGGCCATGCGCTGCAGCAGCGACAGGCCGGCCGTCTGTGAGACATCGCAGAACAGATTGGCGGCGAAGGTGACAGCCGAGGTGTTCTCCTGCGGTGCCAGTTTCAATGCGCGCTGCAGCAAGGGCGCAGCGCGTTCCGGGTCGGCGGTCTGGCCAAGCAGTCCATGCTCGATGGCCGTCGCGGCCCAGAGCAGGCCGATCGCTGAATCGCCTTCGCGCGCGGCGTAGTCCACCACATGGGCGAACAGTGCTTCGGCACCATCGACGTGGGCAAACCAGGTACAGGCTTCGAGATTGCTGAGGCCCTCGTGCAGGACCATGTCGCGGTCCAGCGTCCACGCCTGCTGCAGGTCCTCGAACACCGCCTGCATATGCTGGGCGTCCCACTGGACGTCGTTCTCGACATCCTCATGGCGGCCGAGCCGGTAGCGCAGTCCGGCGCGCTGGGTCAGCACCTCGGCGCGCAGGTTGCGGTCCAGGTGCCAGTCGAGGATCTGCGTGTACGCGCGCTCGTGCGCCGCTACGGTTTCGCTGTCATCGCGCTGCGGGGACTCGGCCAGCCAGTCCTGCGCCTTGCGCCAGCGCAGGGCATTGCTCTGCGCCAGGTCGAGGCCGCGGCACCAGCTGCCCTCGATGAAGGCTTCCATTGCCTCGTGGCTGCCACCCCAGCGCGGGTACAGGAAGTACAGGGTGTCTTCCAGCGTGCTCAGGTCGTCGGGGCGCTGTTCCAGCACCAGGCGCATCCAGTACGCCAGCGGCGCATCGAAGTCGTCCTGGCTGCGGTCGTGCAGCAGCGGCGGCAGGCTGTCGGGCAGGACCTGCAGCGGTGCACCGAAGCGCGACAGAAGCTGAAGTGCCTGCGGCCACGCCTGCGGATAATGCTCAGCCAATGCAGCTTCGTCAGACTGCGCTGGCTGCCCGGCCTGCAGCGCGAGCAGCCAGTTCGGCTCGCGCAGGTAGCTGGTGATGCGCTTGATGCCATCCAGCGCCAGCGCCGGGCGCGACGACAGCGGGATCGCCTGCAGGTAGGCGTGCACGGCGTGGTCGCGGGCCAGTTGCGCGGCCAGCCACTGGCTGTCCTCCACCAGTGCGGCCACGTCGGCGCTGCGCAGTTCGCCGGCAGCATCCTGCCAGCACGCACCCAGGCGCAGCCAGGCGTAGTAGCTGTGTGGTGCGGCGGCGACCCATCGCTGTGCCTGCTGCAGGCGCTCATCCAGAGTCAGGACCTTGTCCTGCAGGTTGCGCAGGCGCCAGCGGATGCCCGGCAGCGCACGCGCGCCATCCAGCCAGGCGTGTTCGTGAGGGGCCAGCAATGCATCCAGCGCTGCATGGTCGTGTTCCTGCAGCGCGGTACGCGCCTGCGTGCGCCAGGCCAGGTCCTCGACGGAGAGGCCGTCCTTCGCAATTCCATTTGTCATCTGAAGCCATCCAACAGTAGCGGGGCCGCTATTGGACAGGCCTGCGCCCGTGCCGGCAAGGGTGGGAGATGCTCATTCCGGTGCCGCAGGGGCCGAGGCAATGCCCCGGCGCCCGGTGATATCAGGCTGCGGGCAGCAGGGCCTGCAGCCGCGATTCCAGTTCCTTCTGGCGCCAGCCGGCCAGCGCGGAGGGCCACTGGCGACGTTCCAGATAGCTTTCCAGGTGCTTGCGCGAGGCCAGCACGCCATCCGGCAGGCCCAGCTCGCGGCTGCGTTCGGCCACCGCGTCCTGCAGCTTCTTCAGTGCCTGCTTGTTGCTGTCGTTGGCGGGCAGCGCCAGCGGTGCCTCGGCCTCATCGGCCAGCGGTGTGTCCAGCGCCTGCCACACGGCGCCAGCGAGCTTGCGCGGTGCCTTCGGGAACTGTTCGAACAGCTTGGCCAGCGCAGTGGCATCGGCCGGTGGCGTGCGTGCCAGCGTGGCGGCCAGTTCGTTGTCCAGGATCCAGCTTCGCGGGCGGTCGCTGCTGCGTGCCTGCACATCGCGCCAGCGCAGCAGGCGCAGCAGGCGGTGCTGCGCGGCAGCGTCGAGGAACTGTGCCGAGCGCATCGCCAGGTGCGGCCAGCGGTCTTCGTCATTGGCAACGCTGGCCAGCAGGCGCTCGCCGTCGTCGTGCAGCCACTGCTGGCGGCCGAGCGCCTGCAGCTTTGCATCGATGGCGTCATGCAGCGCGAACAGGTGCTCGACGTCGTCGGCGGCGTACTGCAGCTGCGATTCCGAGAGCGGACGGCGCATCCAGTCCGAGCGGGTTTCGCCCTTGGCCAGCGCCACCCCGGTAATTTCCGCGACCAGCTTCTGGTAACCCATGCCGCCACCGATGCCGGCCAGCGAGGCGCCGATCTGGGTGTCGAACAGCGGTCGCGGCAACACGCCGCAGGCCCACTTGAAGGCGACCAGGTCTTCGCTGGCGCTGTGCATCACCTTGATGATCGATTCATCGGCCAGCCAGGGCGCCAGTGCTTCGGTCATGCCGGGGATCAGCGGATCGATCAGCAGGATGTCCTGGCCGACGGCCATCTGCACCAGGGCCAACTGCGGCCAGAAGGTGCGTTCACGAATGAATTCGGTGTCCAGGCCGATGCGGGCCGGACGCTGCTGGAAGTACGGATCCAGCTCGGCGGGGGTGGTGATCCAGGTTGGCACAGGTCAGGGCCTACTACTCGGGTTTGCTCAGGCAGGGGAGAATAGCCTAACGTCAATCCGCGTCCGTGCCGAAGGAGGCTCTGCTTGCGTTTTTCGTTGTCGCCCGTGCTGTGCACCGCCCTGGCCGTGGCCCTGGCCGGCTGCACGCCGTCGCCGCCCCCGATGGCGGACCGGGCGGCCAGTGGAGACACGCGGCAGGCCGAGGACGTCGAAACCGATGCCAGCCCACAGGCCGGGCAGGGCAGCGTGACCATCGGCGGTGAGGATGCCGCCGAGGATGTGCAGCGGTGGACGCCCCCCAGGGTGGACCGGCAGGGCCGCAGCCTCGCCCAGTTGCGGCGTGCGGCCGAACAGGCCTTTGCCGCCGGCCGGTTCTACGAGGATGCCGATGCGGCCATTCCGTTATGGCTGGCAGTGCAGGAAGAGGAACCGGATGACCGCCAGGCCCGACTGGGCCTGCAGCGTACGCGCCAGCGCCTGCAGCAGCAGGCGGATGCGCTGCTGGTGCGACCGCTGAAGCAACGCGAGGCCTTGGCGGAGGCCAGCCGCCAGGCACTGGTGTTGCTGACGCTCGCGCCGAAAGACGAGAAGGTGCGTGCGCTGCAGGGGCGGGTCGAGACCGCGCAGCGCGTGGTGGCCTACAACCGTGCAGGCGAAGAAGACCTGCGGTCGGACCGGATCGGTGAGGATGGTGACGGTGCCATCGGCAACTTTCGCGAGGCGCTGGCACTGGATGAGGACAACAGCCGTGCACGGCAGGGGCTGGCCGCGGCGGAAAGCGGGCTGATCCGCCGTGCCGAGGACGCTGCACGCACGCGGGATTTCGCCAGCGCCGGCACCTGGCTGGCCGAGGCGAGCAAGGTGCGCGATTCGTCGCCGACCATCGCCGATGCGTTCGAGCGCATCGAGCAGATCCGTGCCGCCACGCTGCTGCAGCTGCGCGATGACGGTCTGCGTGATCTGGCCACGCCGCAGGGCCTGAAGCCAGCCCGCGAGAAGTTGGCCGAGGCCCTGCGCATCGCTCTGCCGGGCGACGTGGTGGTGGCCCAGCTGCGCGAGCGTATCGATCTGGCCACCCATTACGGCAGCTTCCGCCCGGGGCAGGTGTTCAGCGATGCCATGCGTGATGGCGGACGCGGGCCGCAGATGGTGGTGGTCCCGCACGGCGGCTTCCAGATGGGTGCCGGCGATGCCGAGCCTGGATCCAGTGATTCCGAGCGCCCTTCGCACTATGTGCGTTTCGATCGCGGTTTCGCGATGGCCATCACCGAGGTTACGGTCAGCGATTTCGAACGCTACGTGAAGGCGTCCAATGCGCGCCCGCGCGCGACCCGGCGTGGCCATTCGGTGGTCTATGACGAGCGTAGCGGCAACTTCATCCGCCGCAGTGGGGTGGACTGGCGCTCGGACTATGACGGCGGCCGCGCGTTGGGCAACTCGCCGGTGATGCACGTCAGCGTGCGTGATGCCGAGAACTACGCGGCGTGGCTGTCCGAGCAGACCGGCCGCAGCTACCGGCTGCCCAGCGAGGCCGAATTCGAATATGCACTGCGCGCCGGCAGCAGCGGGCGCTACCCCTGGGGCGACGCCGGCACGCCGCCCCCCGGCAGCGGCAACTTCACCGGCAGCAAGGATGTTTCCCCTTCCGGCCGGCATTGGCACAACGCCTTCATCGGCTATGGCGATGGCTGGTGGGGACCGGCGCCGGTGGCCAGCTTCCAGGCCAACGCCTTCGGCCTGCACGACATGGGCGGCAACCTCAGCGAATGGGTGGCCGACTGCTGGCATGCCAGTTACCGGCGTGCGCCCTCCGATGGCGCCGCCTGGTTCAACCCGGGCTGTCGCTCGCGGGTGATCCGCGGCGGCAACTGGGCCAATGCGCCCGAACAGACCCGTGCGGCCTGGCGGCAGTCACAGGATTCGGACACCACCAACGCCCGCATCGGTTTCCGTCTGGTGCGCGGCATCTGAGCGGCCCCGGCTTCACCCGCTGCGGGCATCGGCGCACTAAGATTGCGCCGTGCCCGCCGGCCGGCGGGACCTGCCGGAAGACCGCCCGATGCGCAACGATCCTTTCTCCCGCTCGCCGCAAGGCCCGCAACGGCGCAGCCTGTTCGGCAACATCCGCTGGTGGGTGTTGCTGCTGGCGGCCGGCTATGCGGTGTTCTACTGGTTTTCCAACCGCACGGTGGACCCCTATACCGGCGAGAAGGTGATGATCGACAGCAGCCTGGACGCACGCCAGGAGACCGCTTTGGGGCTGCAGGCCTACCAGCAGATCCTGTCGCAGGAACGGCCGATGGATCCCAGCGCACCGATCGCGCGCGATGTGCGCGACATCGCCCAGCGGCTGATTGCCAAGGTCGATGTGGTGGAGACCGCGCTGGCGCAGGAGCACGGCGTGCAACCGGCGCATTTTGCGCGGGATTTCCAGTGGGAAGTGAACGTGATTCCGTCCGAGCAGGCCAATGCGTTCTGCCTGCCGGGCGGCAAGATGGCGGTCTACACCGGCCTGGTGCCGGTGGCGCGCACCCGCGATGCGATGGCGGTGGTGATGGGCCACGAGATCGCGCATGCACTGTTGCGCCATGGTGCACAGCGCATGGCCCAGCAGAAGCTCACCCAGATCGGGCAGATGGCCGGCGCGGCCAGCGGCATGGACGCGCAGCAGCAACAGATGATGATGTCGGCGATGGGCTACGGGTATCTGCTGCCGTATGCGCGCAGCCACGAGACCCAGGCCGACGAAGTGGGCCTGATGCTGGCCGCGGCGGCGTGCTTTGACCCACGCGAGGCGGTGCCGCTGTGGCAGCGCATGGGCCAGGCCAGTGGTGGCCAGTCACCGCCGGAGTTCGCGTCTACTCACCCGAACCCGGGTACCCGTATCCTGAACCTGCAGGCGCTGATGCCGAAGGCACTCGAGTACCGGCAGAAGTTCTGCGAGCAGGCAAAGTAGGGTGTTCGGCAGGGCTTGCAGCCCTGCACCTGCCGAAGCCAGAGCAACAGCAACCGCCGAAGCAAAAGCTGGCTATCCGTGGGATGGCGGGGTGGGTCCGGTTGCGGGGGCCGCTGCAAGTACGTCCATGTAAGCTCGGTCGCCGCATCCATGCGGCTCACGCCCCCGCAACCGGACCCACCCCGCCTTCGACAGATGTCTGAGATCTGCCGGAATGGCGCTTGGGGTCAGATCCGTTTTCCGCAGGAAAACGGATCTGACCCCGAATTGATTCGATATCTGGAAGAGATTCATCCACGCATGGCGTGGATCTACCGTGTCGACCAAGGTCGACACCTACCAACAGCCTCCGGAATCTGTCAGAGGTGGGGCGGTGTCGGAGTGCGGGGTGTCAGCCGCATGGATGCGGCTGCCAAGCCTACAAGGATGTACTTGCGGCGTCCCCGCACTCCGACACCGTCCCGCCATCCCGCGGAATGCCTGCTTTTGACGTTGACGTTGCCTTGCCTTGAAGCCTCTGCAGGTGCAGGGCGCAGCCCTGCCGAACAACCCTCTACTTGACCTGCACGTCGATCACGCCGTCGCCAACGCGGGCCTGCAGTGCGTCACCAGGCTGCACCTGGTCGACCTGGCGTACCAGCGTGTCATCGTCACTGCGGGTCAGGATGCTGTAGCCACGGGCCACGGTCGCCAGCGGGCTGACCGCTTCCAGTGAGCGCGCCAGCCCGCGCAGGCGCAGCGCATCGCGTTCCAGCAGACGCTGCATTGCAATCTGCGGTCGCCCGCGCAAGGCAGCCAGGCGGCGCTGCATCGTGTCGAGCTGGCGCTGCGGATGATGCCCGCGCAGGATCGCCGCGGCATGGCGCAGGCGCGCGGCATGGCGCTCCTGCTGCTGGTTGAAGGCGGCATGCAGGCGCCGGCCCAGATCCAGCTGGCGGCGCCGAAGCAGGTCCAGCCGCGCCTGCGGGCTCTGCGCGTTCAGGCGCAGCAGGGCGCGGTCGGCGCGCTGCATCGCCTGCTGCATCGCATGCCGTTGCAGCTGCACCATGCGCGCGGCTGTGCGGCGCAGGCGCAGCGCCAGTTCGCGCTGGTCCGGTACCAGCAGCTCGGCCGCCACCGACGGCGTCGGTGCACGCAGGTCGGCGGCAAAATCGCTGAGGCTGAAGTCGGTTTCATGGCCCACCGCCGACACCACCGGGGTGTGACTGGCGGCGATCGCACGGGCCAGTGCTTCATCGTTGAAGGCCCACAGGTCTTCCAGTGAACCGCCGCCGCGGGTCAGCAGGATCACGTCGTAGCGGCCACTGGCATCGGCCGCCTGCAGCAGGCGGGTGATCTGTGCAGCGGCGCTGCTGCCCTGCACCAGGGTCGGCAGCAGGTCCACTTCCAGCAGCGGAAAGCGGCGGGCCAGCACGCTCAGCACGTCGCGCACGGCGGCGCCGGTGGGCGAGGTGATCACTGCCAGGCGCTGCACGTGCGCCGGCATCGGCCGCTTGCGCGCCGGGTCGAACAGACCCTCGGCCTCCAGGCGTGCCTTCAGCTCTTCGAATGCGCGGCGCAATGCGCCTTCGCCGGCTTCCTCCATGTGGTCCAGCACCATCTGGTACTCGCCACGGGCGTCGTACAGGGTCACCTTGCCGCGCACCAGCACGCGCATGCCTTCGCGCGGCGCGAACTTCAGGTACTGCGCCTTCATCCGGAACATCGCCGCGCGCAGCTGCGCACGTGCGTCCTTCAGGGTGAAATACAGGTGCCCGGAAGAAGGACGCGCCACGCTGCCCAGCTCGGCCTCGACCCAGATCGCCGGGAAGCTGCCTTCCAGCAGGTCGCGGGCCAGGGTGTTGAGCTGGCTGGGGGTGAGGATGTCGTTGTTGCGTGGCTGCATGGGAACGGCGTGCTGCGGGCGGAACGGGGGCTCAGGATCGCACGTCAGCGCACCGTGTGCTGGCCCAGCGCCCACTGCACGTGTTCACGCACCAACGGCGAGGGATCATCGACGCGGGTATACAACGCGGCCAGCGCTTCGGCCGAGGTCGGTGCATTGCCCAGTGCTACGGCGATGTTGCGCAGCCAGCGCTCATGGCCGCTGCGCCGGATCGGGCTGCCTTCGGTACGGCGCAGGAACTCGGCTTCATCCCAGGCGAACAGCTGGTCCAGCCGCGCGGTATCGAGGTTGTTGCGCGCGCGGAAATCGGCTTCGTCGGTACGCTTGGCGAACTTGTTCCAGGGGCAGACCAGCTGGCAGTCGTCACAGCCGTAGATGCGGTTGCCGATCAACGGCCGCATGTCTTCGGGGATGGCACCGTCGTGCTCGATGGTCAGGTAGGAAATACAGCGCCGTGCGTCCAGCCGCTGCGGGCCGGTGATGGCCTGGGTCGGGCAGACATCGATGCAGCGCGTGCAGGTACCGCAGTGTGCCGTTGCCGGCGCATCGATCGGCAGCGGGATATCGATGTAGATCTCGCCGATGAAGAACCAGGAGCCGCCATGGCGATCGATCAGGCAGGTGTGCTTGCCGATCCAGCCGAGCCCCGCATTGCGCGCCAGTGCGCGTTCCAGCACGGGGGCCGAATCGACGAATACGCGGTAGCCCAGCGGTGCCACCTCATCGTTGATCTGCGTGGCCAGCTTCTGCAGGCGGTTGCGCATCAGCTTGTGGTAGTCGCGGCCCAGGGCGTAACGGGCCACGTAGGCACGGCCCGGGTCGGCCAGCGTTGCCCAGGCTTCGGTGTCGTCCTTGTGGCTGTAGTCCATGCCCACCGAGATCACCCGTACGGTGCCTGGCAGCAGCTCGGCCGGGCGCGCGCGCAGGGTGCCGTGGCGCGCCATCCAGTCCATCGTGCCGTACAGGCCCTGGCCCAGCCAATCGGCCAGGTGCGCTTCATCCTCGCCCAGCTCGATGCCGGCGATGCCACAGCGCTGGAAGCCATGCGCACGGGCCAGTTCGCGGATGCGCTGTACGGCCTGGGCCGGATCGACAGGGGCGGGGACGGGGGACATGTGCACCAGTATAAAATCCCTGCATGGCCAACCTTGCCGATCTGTTCGATTCCGCTGCCGCGCGTGCGCTTGATGCGCAGGCCTCGGCGCTGGCCGCCGAGGGCGGCTGGGGCCTGATGGCGCAGGCCGGCCAGGCCGCCTGGCAGTGCCTGCTGCAGCATTGGCCGCAGGCGCAGCGGATCGGCGTGGTGGTCGGTGCGGGCAACAACGGCGGCGATGGCCATGTGCTGGCCCGTCACGCGCTGCAGGCCGGGCGCGAGGTGACGGTGATCGCCTTGCCGGGGAAGCCGCCGTCAACCGTGCTGGCACAGCGTGCAGCATCGGAATTCAAGTCTGACGGCGGCACCATCATCGATTTCGACGGCGCGCTGCCCGAGGCCGATATCTGGGTTGATGCCCTGTTCGGTCTGGGCTTCGATCGCGCGCCGGAAGGCGTGACGCAGGCGCTGATTGTCGCGCTCAACACGCAGGCGGCACCGGTATTGGCGCTGGACGTGCCCAGTGGCGTCGATGCCGACCGCGGTGCCGTACCGGGTGTGGCCGTGAAGGCCGCTTTGACCCTGCAGTTCATCGTGCCGCATCGCGGGCTGTATACCGGCGACGCGCTGGATCATTGTGGCCAGAAGGCGCTGGCGCCGCTGCAGCTACCCGCGGCCGCATGGCAGGGCGTGTCACCCGCCGTGGAGCACTGGACCCAGGCTCGCTTGCCGGCACTGCTGCCGCCGCGCCGCGCCAACACCCACAAGGGCGAATCCGGGCACGTGCTGTGTGTTGGCGGCAACCATGGCAGCGGCGGTGCCATCGCCATGGCGGCCGAGGCCGCGTTGCGCGCAGGTGCAGGGCTGTTGAGCCTGGGCACCCGCCGCGACCACGTTGGCCCGTTGCTGGCGCGCCTGCCGGAGGCGATGACCCATGCGCTGGAAGACGGCGATGTGCTGCCGGCGCTGCTGGACAAGGCCAGGGTGGTGGCGATCGGCCCCGGCCTGGGCCAGGACGAATGGGCGCGCGCACTGTTTGCGCGGGTGCTGGCCAGCACCAAACCGCTGGTGGTCGATGCCGATGCACTGAACCTGCTGGCGCAGGATCCGCGCGCGCTACCGGACGCCATCCTTACGCCGCATCCGGGCGAGGCCGCGCGCCTGCTCGGCTGCAGTACCGCTGACATCCAGGCCGATCGCTACCGCTGTGCGCAGGCGTTGGCCGAACGCTTCCACGCCGTAGTGGTGCTGAAGGGCGCCGGCAGCATCGTCGCAGCGCCCGGGCAACGGCCACGGCTGATTGCCGCAGGCAACCCCGGCATGGCCGTGGGTGGCATGGGCGACCTGCTCACCGGCATCATCGCCAGCCTGCGCGCGCAGGGCCTGGTCGCCTTCGACGCTGCTGCGGCCGGTGCGCTGCTGCATGCGCTCGCGGGCGATATCGCTGCCGCCGATGGCGCGCGCGGCCTGCTTCCTACTGATCTGCTGTCGCCGTTGCGGCGACTGGCCAACCCGGAACTCTCTCCATGATCGATTTCTTCCTTGCCGACAGCGATGCCACCGAACTACTCGGGCAATGGCTGGCGGCCACCCGGCCGCCGCAGGCGCTGGTCGAACTGCGCGGCGACCTGGGCGCCGGCAAATCCACCACCGCACGAGCACTGCTGCGCGCACTGGGCGTGCAGGGCGCGATCCGCAGCCCGACCTACACCCTGGTCGAGCGCTATCCGCTGGCCAGCGGTGGCGAGGCCTGGCATCTGGACCTGTACCGGATCGGCCAGGCCGGCGAACTCGATTTCCTGGGCCTGGACGAAGGTAGCGCGGTGTTGTGGCTGGTGGAATGGCCGGAACGCGGCGCTGGCGCGCTGCCGCCGACCGACCTGGTGGTGGCGCTGGAGATCGAGGGGCAGGGGCGTCGCGTCCGTCTCACTGGAGCCAGCGACGTCGGACATGAATGGCTGAAACGGCTTCCCCAAGGGGGCGACTTGCAGGCCATTTCTGTCGGCTGACGAGAACAAAGACCGGCAGGTTACGGATTATTAAGGAAAAAGGTGTTGCATTCCGTTCAGCGCGGTGATTGAATCCTGAGCCATGCGCCCGGGGAACCGTCTCATCGCTATCTGTGCCGCCGTCGGACTGGGTCTGGCGAGCGTCAGTGCGTGGGCCGGTGAAGTCCGCCAGGTCCTGCTGAATACCGGCGCCACCGGCACCCGTGCCGAGATCTCGCTGGTCGGCAGTGGCGGCTACAAGACGCTTTCTCTGGCCGGTCCGAACCGTCTGGTGGTCGACTTCCCGGACTCCAGCGCCATACGCAACCTGAAGATGCCGGCTGCGCAGGGCGTGGTCACGGCGGTGCGTACCGGACAGCCGGTGCCGGGTACCTTCCGTGTCGTTTTCGACCTCGCTGAATCGGTGGCGCCGTTCCGCCCGCAGATGCAGCGCGAGGGCAATGAATCCAAGCTGGTGATCGAATGGCCGGGCGATGGCCCGGCCGTGGCCGCCAGCCGTCCGGCAGCGACGCCGGCGGTGCAGCCGCAGGCACCGGTCAGCACGCCCGCACCGACGCCGACGCCGGCGGAGAGCGCGCAGTCGCGTTCCGATGCCGCGCGTGCGACCGCGCTGCTGACTGCCCAGGTGCGCCAGCAGGCCAGTGCCACTGCCGCCGCGCCGGCCACGCCCACCCCGGCGCCGTCCACCGCACCGGCCCAGGTCGCGGCGGCCGGTACCGTGGCCAGCAGTTCGCCTTCTTCCTCGCCGGCCGCGATTCTTGCCGGGCAGCGCACCGCAGCGGTGGTGACCACGCCACCGGCCACGGTGCCCGCACCGGCACCGACGCCGGTGGAACCGCCGCGCCCGGCCATGCCCAGCGATGCGTCGCGCATCCGCATGCAGGCCGGCATGCGCCATCTGGTGGTGGCCATCGATCCGGGCCACGGCGGCCAGGATCCGGGTGCGATCGGCCCGACCGGCAAGCGCGAAAAGGATGTGACCCTGGCCGTGGCGCGTGAACTGGCCCGCCAGGTCAATGCGACGCCGGGCCTGAAGGCCTACCTGACCCGCGACAGCGACGTGTTCATCCCGCTGCCGATGCGCGCGCAGAAGGCGCGTGCGAACAAGGCCGACATCTTCATTTCGATCCATGCCGACGCGGCCGAAAACCGTTCGGCCACCGGTTCGTCGGTGTACGTGCTGTCGACCAAGGGTGCTTCTTCGCAGCGCGCCCGCTGGCTGGCGGACAAGGAAAACGCGGCTGACCTGGTCGGTGGCGTGCGCCTGCAGCAGACCGAAGGCACGCTCGCCAACGTGTTGCTGGATCTGGCCCAGAGCGGCTACATGAAGGCATCCGAGGACGCGGCCGGCCACGTGCTGGGCGGCCTGAAGCGGATCGGTAACAACCACAAGCCGAACATCGAGCGCGCCAACTTCGCGGTGCTGCGCACCTCGGACATGCCGGCGATGCTGGTGGAAACCGCGTTCATCTCCAACCCGGATGAAGAACGCCGCCTGATCGACCCGGCCTACCAGCGCAAGATTGCCGGTGCGGTGCTGGACGGTGTGCATACCTTCTTCAGCCGCCAGCCGCCACCTGGCACGTTGTATGCCGCCCGCGCCCAGGCCGAGATCGACGCAGCCGGCACCATGGCCGGCGGCAGCAAGTAACCCGCCGAAGGCGGGTTACTGCTTTCTGTAGCGTCGAGCCGCGCTCGACTGGGCCTTCCCGGTAGTCCGTCAGTCGAGCATGGCTCGACTCTACCCTCGGCCGCTCCGTTATCATCTCCGCATGACGTCTGCTACCCATCCGCGCCCGATCCGGCCGTTGCCGGAGATCCTCATCAACCAGATCGCCGCCGGCGAAGTGGTCGAACGTCCCGCGTCGGTGGTCAAGGAGCTGGTCGAGAACGCGATCGATGCCGGTGCCAGCCGCGTTGATATCGATCTTGAAGAGGGCGGTGTACGCCTGATCCGCATCCGCGACAACGGCAGTGGCATCGCACCTGAACAACTGCCGCTGGCGGTCTCGCGCCACGCCACCAGCAAGATCGCCGATCTGGACGACCTCGAATCGGTGGCCACGCTCGGTTTCCGTGGCGAAGCATTGCCGTCGATCGCCTCGGTCAGCCGTTTCACCCTGTCCTCGCGTCGCGCACATGACGAACACGGTTCGGCGCTGCAGATCGAAGGCGGCAAGATCGGCGAAGTGACGCCGCGCGCGCATGCGCCGGGCACCACGGTGGAAGTGCGCGAGCTGTTCTACAACGTACCGGCGCGGCGCAAGTTCCTGCGCGCAGAGCGCACCGAGCTGGGCCATATCGAGGAATGGCTGCGTTCGCTGGCGCTGGCGCGGCCGGATGTCGAACTGCGCGTGTCGCACAACGGCAAGGCCTCGCGCCGCTACAAGCCGGGCGATCTGTATTCCGATGCGCGATTGGCCGAGACGCTGGGCGAGGATTTCGCCAATCAGGCCGTGCGCGTCGACCACAGTGGTGCCGGCCTGCGCCTGCACGGCTGGATCGCGCAGCCGCATTATTCGCGCGCCAGCGCCGACCAGCAGTACCTGTACGTCAACGGCCGTTCGGTGCGCGACCGCAGTGTCGCCCATGCGGTGAAGATGGCGTACGGCGATGTGCTGTATCACGGCCGCCAGCCGGCCTATGTGCTGTTCCTCGAGCTCGACCCGACCCGGGTTGACGTCAACGTGCATCCGGCCAAGCACGAGGTGCGTTTCCGCGATTCGCGGCTGGTGCATGATTTTGTCTACCGCACGCTGAAGGATGCGCTGGCCGATACCCGCGCCGGCATGTCGGCGCAGGACATCGGTGCCGGCCCCGCGCATCCGGCGGATGCAGGTTCGGCACCGATGGTCTCCAGTGCGGGCGCCTCCGGTTTCGGTCTGGTACGCGGTGCCGCACCGGGTGCCGGTTCGAGTGGTGGCGGTGGTGGATTCTCGGGCTGGCGCCCGCAGCAACCGCTGGGATTGCAGGTGGCCGATGCACCGGCTGCCTATGCCGCGCTGTATGCCGCACCGGCCGGCGCCGAGCGCGGTGCTGCGCTGCCGCCGATGCCGACCGAGAACGGACTGCCGGTGACCAGTGCGGACGCAGGCGTGCCGCCGCTGGGCTACGCGATCGCGCAGCTGCATGGCATCTACATCCTGGCCGAGAACGCTGAAGGCCTGATCGTGGTCGACATGCATGCGGCGCACGAGCGCATCGGCTATGAGCGCTTGAAGAATGCGCACGATGGCATCGGCCTGCAGTCGCAGCCGTTGCTGGTGCCGATCACGCTCGCGGTGGGCGAGCGCGAGGCCGACACCGCCGAAAGCGAAGCCGAAACGCTGGCCGCACTCGGCTTCGAAGTGACCCGTGCCGGCCCTGGTGCGCTGCATGTGCGCAGCATTCCAGCGCTGCTGGCACACGCCGAACCGGAAGGCCTGCTGCGCGACGTGCTGACCGACCTGCGCGAACACGGCCAGAGCCGGCGTGTGGCGAGTGCGCGCGATGAGCTGCTGTCGACCATGGCCTGCCATGGCGCGGTGCGTGCCAACCGACGGCTGACCGTGCCGGAAATGAACGCGCTGCTGCGCGACATGGAGATCACCGAACGGTCGGGCCAGTGCAACCACGGCCGGCCGACCTGGGCCCGTTTTTCGCTGGCGGAGATCGACCGCTGGTTCCTGCGCGGACGTTGAGGGGAGCATCGATGCGTTATCGGGGAATGGGCGGCCTGCTGGCCGCTTTGGTGTTGGCCGCCTGCAGTCCGGCGACACCGCCGGCACCGACGGTTGCTGAAGATCCGGCCTATGCGGCCACACAGCAGCAGTGGCGGGTAGCGCGCTACCAGGACCTGACCCGGCCGGATGGTTGGACAGCGTTGGTCGGCCTGCACTGGCTGCAGAACAAATCGCACTTCGTCGGCAGCGGCGCGACCAATGGCATCCGCCTGGCGGTCGGGCCGGACAAGCTGGGTCTGCTGCGCCGCGAAGGCAGCCAATGGTGGTTCACACCGGAGGCCGGCGTTGATGTCAGCCATGACGGGCAGCCGGTGCGCGGCCGCATCCGTGTCGACACCGACAAGGATCCGCAGCCGACGCTGCTGGCCTTCGACGGTGGCAAGGGGCAGCTCAGCATCATCCGCCGCGGCCCTCGCGATGCGCTGCGGGTCAAGCATGCCGATGCGCCGGCACGCCGCGATTTCGCAGGGCTGGAGTACTGGCCGGGTGGTCCTGACTGGCAGGTACAGGCGCGCTTCATCGCGCACCCGCCGGGCAAAACCCTGCCGATCGTCGATATCACTGGCCTGACCACCGAAATGCCCAATGCCGGTGCGGTCGAGTTCCAGCGCGATGGCCGCAGCTGGCGGCTGGAGGCGATCGGTGCGCCGGGGCAGCCACTGTTCCTGATCTTTGCCGATCGCACCAGTGGCCGCGGCAGCTATCCGGCCGGGCGTTACCTGGACACCGATGCGCCGGCAGCCGATGGCACGGTGCGCATCGATTTCAACCATGCCTACAACCCACCGTGTGCGTTCACCGCCTACGCGACCTGCCCGTTGGCGCCGCCGGAAAACCGGCTGGACCTGCGCGTGGAAGCGGGCGAGAAGGCTTACCACCTGCCTGAAGGAGAAGGCTGAGATGCCGATCAGAACCCTGTTGCGTGCCGCCGTTCTGTTGGCGGCCTGTGCGCTGGCACCGCTGGTTGCAGCGCGTACCGTGCAAGCCGACACCGCTGGCGCAGCGGCGGCCAAGCCGCCGGTACCGCTGCTGTGGAAAGTGACCGGCCCGGGCGACTCGCGCCTCTACCTGCTCGGTTCCTTCCACCTGCTGAAGCCGCAGGACTACCCGTTGTCGCCCGATGTCGAACAGGCGTTCGAGGCCTCGCAGCGGGTCGTGTTCGAACTGTCGCCGGAAGACATGCAGTCGCCGCAGCTGGCCAGCCGCATGGTGCAGGCAGCGGTCCGCACCGATGGCAGCGAACTCAAGCGTGATCTGGATGCTGCGACCTGGCAGAAGCTGCAGGTGTTCGCCACCGAGAACAAGCTGCCGCTGGCGCAGATGCAGGGCATGAAGCCGTGGTTTGTCGGCCTGAGCATTTCGGTCGGGCAGATGCAGAAGCTGGGCCTGGACCCGGCACTGGGCCTGGACCGCCACTTCATGGAGCGAGCGCAGAAGACCGGGCGCAAGACCGCGGGACTGGAAGACATCGACACCCAGATCGGCATGCTCGACGGAATGACGCTGCAGGAACAGCGGCAGATGCTGGCCGAAGCGCTGGACCAGGCCGGGAAGGCCGACGAGCAGGCACGCCAGCTGCATGATGCCTGGCGCCGGGGTGACGAGCGCCTGCTGTGGACCCGGATGGCGGCGGAAATGCGCCAGCAGTATCCGCAGCTTTACCAGCGCATCAATACCGGCCGCAATGACGCCTGGGTGCCGAAGCTGCTGCCGTACCTGCAGGCCGGGCAGGGCGGCACGCTGGTGGTGGTCGGCACGCTGCACCTGCTGGGCAACGATGGCGTGGTCGAGAAGCTGAAGGCGAAGGGTTACAAGGTCGAACGCGTATGCACGGGGTGCAAGGCGAAACGCTGACGTAGCGTTGGCGCGATGCCAAACAAAACGGCGCGCCAGGGGCGCGCCGTTTTCGTATCAGCCGATGCTGCAGCTCAGCGGCGGGTCTTGCCGCCGGTGCCGGTGCCCGGTTCGTTCGGCTTGTTGCCGGTACCTGCGCCGGTTCCCGTTCCGGTGCCCCCCGGGCGCGGGCCGCCGAAGCCTGTGCCCATGTTGCGCTGGAATTCCTGCCACAGCTCCAGGTTGCGCTCGGTCAGCTGGTTCATCATCGCCCACGGGGTCTGGCCCAGCAGATTGCCCATCTGCTGGCGGAACTGCTGCTGCTGGTCGAGGAAGACCTGCATGCTGCGCTCCAGGTAATTGCCCATGAAGCCCTGCAGGGAGTCGCCGTAGAAGCGGATCAGCTGGCTCAGCAGCTGGGTGGACAGCATAGGTTCGCCGTCCTGTTCCTGGTCGGCGATGATCTGCAGCAGGACCGATCGCGTGAGGTCGTCGCCGCTCTTGGCGTCGCGGACTTCGAAGTCTTCACCGTCCAGGATCAGCTGGCGCACGTCCTCGATGGTGATGTAGCTGGAGATCTCGGTGTCGTAGAGACGGCGGTTCGGATACTTCTTGATGATGCGGGTCGCAGCCATGAAGCGGTACTCGTCACAGTAGACGCGCAGCATGGCGCAGTGCAGCAGCCGTTGCAACCGCCTCAGCCCCCGCCAGGCTTGGCTTTCAGCAGTGATCATGTTGCGCAACAAGGGTTTGCGTGCTGCGCAGCATGACTCTTGGCAGGGGCCGGCGGCGTTCGCCGAAAGGGCCCGCTGCGCGGCTTACCAACCCATATGGTGGCCGCCGTTGATGTCCAGGTTGCTACCGGTGATCCACGAGGCTTCGTCGGCGACCAGGAACGAGACGCCGTAGGCGATTTCCTCCGGCTTGCCGAGGCGTCCGGTGGGGATGTCGGCAATGATCTTGGCACGCACTTCCTCCGGCACCGCCATCACCATGTCGGTGGCCACGTAGCCGGGCGAAATGGTGTTGACGGTGATGCCGAAGCCGGCGTTCTCGCGCGCCAGCGAGATGGTGAAGCCGTGCATGCCGGCCTTGGCCGCCGCGTAGTTGGCCTGGCCGTACTGGCCCTTCAGGCCGTTGATCGAGCTGATCTGGATGACCCGGCCCCAGCCGCGGCGGCGCATGCCCTCGATGACCGGACGGGTGACGTTGAACACCGAATTGAGGTTGGTGTTGATCACATCGTGCCACTGGTCCGCGCGCATGCGGTGGAACGTGGTGTCGCGGGTGATGCCGGCGTTGTTGACCAGGATCTCGACCGGGCCCAGCTCGGCCTCGACGGCGCGCACCAACGCTTCGGCGCTGGCTGGATCGGAGACATCGCCCGGGAAGATCGACACGCTGTAGCCGCGCTCGGTCATCGCCTGCTGCCAGGCGCGGGCCTTGGCCTCGTCGCGGTAGTTGGTGGCGACCCGGTGGCCCTGGTCGGCCAGGCGTTGGCAGATGGCGGTACCGATGCCGCCGGTTCCGCCGGTGACCAGTGCGACGCGAGATGTCATGGAGTGCTGTCCGGGTATCAGGTGGGGGAAGGGTGATTCTGCAACATCGGCGCGGAAAGTGCGCCGGCTGGCAACAGGATGTCGCTACGCGGCAGCCGCGCCGGGTCGAAGGCCTGCCGAGCGGCCGCCAGCAGCGTATCCAGATCGTGCGCAGCTTCCAGCGCCTCAGGTACCTGGCCGAGCAGCTGCCAGAGCTGTCGCAGCACGGACAGCGGGTGCGAACTGTCCACCGGCAGCGCCGCCAGTGACTTGGACAGCTTGTGGCCCGGGGCATCGAGCAGCAGTGGCAGGTGCCAATAGCGCGGCACCGCCAGCCCCAATGCCTGCTGCAGCAGGATCTGCCGCGCGGTGGAGTCGAGCAGGTCGGCGCCGCGCACCACTTCGGTCACGCCCTGCGCGGCGTCATCGACCACCACCGCCAACTGGTAGGCCCAGCAGCCATCGGCGCGGCGCAGTACGAAGTCGCCGACGTCGGCATGCACGTCCTGCTGCTGCGGGCCGCGCAGGCCATCGTCGAAGTGCACGATGCTGCCCGGTGGCACGCGGAAACGGACGGCGGGGTCCGGTCGCGGTTGCCGGGCGACGCAGTGATGGTGGATGCCGCCGTTGGCGGCCAGGTCGCTGCGGCTGCAGTGGCAGACAAAGGCCTGGTCGCTGGCGAGCAATACATCCAGCGCAGCCTGGTAGGCCTCGCCACGGGCGCTCTGCCAGAAGATCGGGCCATCGTGGGCCAGGCCGAACGCCGCCAGTGCCTGCAGTTGTGACTCGGCGGCGCCGGGCACGGTGCGCGGCGGGTCGACGTCTTCGATGCGCAGCCGCCACACGCCGCCGTGATGGCGCGCGAGCAGCCAGCTGCCGAAGGCGGCGAGCAGGGATCCGGGGTGGAGCAGGCCGGTCGGCGAGGGCGCGAAGCGGCCGCAGGGAACATTGGCGGTCATGCAGGCTGAATCGTCGGTCAGGTTGGCGCTTGAATTCAAGCTGACCACACCGCAAATTGACCGGTATCGACCCCTTCCGAGCCGGATTTTCCCATGTTTACCCGCATTGCCCTGTTCCTGGCGACCAATTTCGCGGTCCTGATCCTCGCCAGCATCGTGATGTCGTTGCTGGGGGTCAATTCGAACCAGATGAGCGGCCTGCTGGTCATGGCCGCGATCTTTGGTTTTGGTGGCTCCCTCATCTCGCTGCTGCTGTCCAAGTGGATGGCCAAGCGCTCCACCGGTGCGGTGGTGATCACCGAGCCGCGCAACCAGACCGAACGCTGGCTGCTGGCCACGGTCGAGCGCCAGGCCAAGGCGGCCGGCATCGGCATGCCGGAGGTGGCGGTGTATGAAGGCCCGGAGATCAATGCCTTCGCCACCGGCGCCAACCGCAACAACGCGCTGGTGGCGGTGTCCACCGGCCTGCTGCACAACATGAGCGAAGACGAAGCCGAAGCGGTGCTGGGCCACGAGATCGCCCACGTCGCCAACGGTGACATGATCACCATGGCGCTGCTGCAGGGCGTGTTGAACACCTTCGTGATCGTGCTGGCCCGCGTGGTCGGTGGCGTCATCGACAGTGCGCTGTCGGGCAACCGCGAAGGTGGCGGCCGCGGCTTCGCCTACTACATCATCGTGTTCGTGCTGGAGATGGTGTTCGGCCTGTTCGCCACCATGATCTCGATGTGGTTCTCGCGCCACCGCGAGTTCCGCGCCGACGCCGGCGGTGCCTCACTGGCCGGCCGCCAGAAGATGATCGCCGCGCTGGAGCGCCTGCAGCTCAACCACGGCCAGAGCACGCTGCCGACCCAGATCGCGGCGTTTGGTATTGCCGGTTCGACCGCGAAGAAGCTGTTCATGAGCCACCCGCCACTGGAAGAGCGCATCGCCGCGCTGCGGGCGTCTACGGTGGCGTAAGCCTCCGCTTCACGGTAGTGCAGGAACGCCTGGCCTCGCGCCGGGCGTTTTTGTTTGTGCGCCGACGCATTGGTGACGCCGTCTATGACCCGGCGAGAGTCATTTCCGCGACTGCGGAGGGGTGTCACTTTCTTTGCGCGCAAAGAAAGTAACCAAAGAAACGCTCCGCCAGCCGCGAGCCGACGCGCTGCGCACGCCGGTGCCCTGTGCTCCTCGGTCCGTCGAGGGACGGTGCGGGAACTCGCTGCGCTCAGACACCCGCACCTCTTCGCCCTCGCCGGACCTGCGGTGCTCGGCTCGCTTGAAGGCGGACTGGAAGGTCAAGATCAAGGGCAACAGCATCCACGCACGGATTGGACCTACTGGGTGCAGCTGTGGCATTTGACCTTGGCTCCGCCTTGAGCGAGCCGAGCATCGCAGGGGAATCAGGGGCGAAGAGGCGCCGGTGTTTGAGCGCAGCGAGTTCGGCGCCGTCCCCTGATTCGCCGAGAAGCGCAGGGAACCGGCGCGTAGCGACGGCTCGCGGCTGGCGGAGCGTTTCTTTGGTTACTTTCTTGATGGCGCACATCCATGTGCGCCACCCTACGGGCCGGCTACGCCGTTCCACGCTGCTCCTGCAGCGCGGTGCACGAGCAAAGAAAGTGACACCCCTCCGCGGTCGCGGAAACGACTCTCCGTGCGCACAAACGAAAACGGCACCTTCGCAGGTGCCGTCTCCATGAACCGCTTTACACGGAACCTCAGAACTTCGCGTCGAACTCGGCAGCGTAGCCGGTGTTCACCAGCACCTTCTGCAGCGACTCGGCCACCTTCAGGTTGCCGGCCACGATCTGATGGGTGTCCGGGCCACGGTTGTCCATCCGGCCAAGGGTCGCGCCCTTGAAGTCGCAGACCTTGCCGCCGGCTTCGCGCACCAGCAGCAGGCCGGCAGCGATGTCCCATGCCTTCACGCCGGCTTCGAAGTAGGCGTCGGCGCGGCCGCAGGCCACGTAGGCCAGGTCCAGCGCGGCCGAACCAGTGCGGCGGATGTCCTCGCCGTGCACCAGCAGGGCGTCCACCGCCTTCAGCTGGGCGCTGGCGCGGTTGCGCTCGCGCGGCGCGAAGCCGGTGTGGATCATGGTGCCTTCCAGGTCCTTGCGGTCGGCCACGCGGATGCGGCGGTCGTTCAGCACGGCACCAGCGCCACGGCTGGCGGTGAACAGTTCATTGCGCAGCGGGTCGAAGATGACCGCATCGGTCGGCTCGCCGTTTTCGACCAGGGCGATCGACACGCAGTAGTGCGGCACGCCGCGCAGGTAGTTGCTGGTGCCGTCCAGCGGGTCGATGACCCACATCTGGCGGCGCTCGCCCTGCACGCCACCTTCTTCACCGAAGATGCCGTAGTCCGGGTAGGCGCGCTTGAGTTCCTTGACGATGACCTTTTCCGCGTCCGCATCCACTTCGCTGGCGTAGTCCATCCGGCCCTTCTGCACCACGTTCAGTGCCTCGAGCTTGTTGATGTTGCGCAACAGGACGTTGCCGGCGAGGCGGGCGGCCTTGACCATGACGGTTACGGCGGGTTTCTGCATGGCGTGGGCTCCCGGAAAGGCAGAAGAGATGGACTGGCGGGGGAAAAGAGCGGGTCCGGCGCAGTGGCCGGCCGCACAGTTTACCATTGGTCATCGTCCAGCTCGACCTTTTCCCTGTTCATGTCCCAGTTTCCCGCCGCCACCCGTCTCCGATTCGTCCTGGTCGGTACCCAGCACCCCGGCAACATGGGGGCCGCCGCCCGTGCCCTGAAGACCATGGGCCTGGCCCGCCTGGTCCTGGTCGCCCCCGAAAAGCCACTGGACGAGGAGGCCTTCCGCCGCTCGGCCGGTGCCGAAGACGTGCTGGGGGACGCCCCGGTGGTGGCCACCCTGGCCGAGGCCGTGGCGGACTGCCGCCTGGTGCTGGGCTGCACCGCCCGTGCCCGCCGCGTCCAGCTGGAGGAGTACCTGCCGGCCGATGCCGCTGCCCGCGCGGTGGCCAAGGCCGGCGAGGGTGCCGAGGTGGCGCTGGTGTTCGGCCGTGAGCGCACCGGTCTGACCAACGAGGAACTGCAGCTCTGCCATGCAGCGGTGCACATCCCGTCCGACCCGGAATTCAGCTCGCTCAACCTGGCTGCCGCCGTGCAGGTGCTGGCCTATGAAACGCGCATGCAGCTGCTGGGGGCGCAGCCTGCGTCCGACGCCGAGCCGGGCTTCCGCGAGCAGGCGGCCAGCCACGAGCAGATGGAGAGCTTCTTCGCCCAGCTTGGCGACACACTGGACGAGATCGATTTCCACAAGGGCCGCGCCCCGGAATCGGCGATGCGCAAGCTGCGTCGCCTGTTCCTGCGCAGCGAACCCAGCGAGCAGGAAGTGCGCCTGCTGCGCGGCATCCTCGCCGACACCCAGCGCATGGCGCGGCTGGCCCAGGCAGGCGGCAAGGACAGCTGACGACGTTCTCATTTTTTCGGGTAGTCTGTCTGGATACCCAGGGGGGATGAAGCCTGTGTCGGGTCTGCGAAAGGCAATGCAGGGGGGACTGCTGAGCCTGGCCATGGTCCTGCTGGCCGGGACGGTGCATGCAGCACCGGACCCGGTGCTGGTGCTGGGCCGGATCAGCGATGATCCCAAGGCCCACTACGAGCAGCTGCAGCCCTTGCTGGACTATGTGGTGGCGCGCATGCACGACGTTGGCATCAAGGAAGGGAGGATCCTGATGGCACGCGACCCGCAGCAGATGGCCAGCTATCTGCGGCGGGGCAGGGTCGACTGGGTCACCGAAACCTCGGGTACGGCGGTGGCGCTGGGCCAGCGCAGTGGCGCACGGCCGCTGCTGCTGACCGAGCGCAATGGCGTGCGCGAGTACCAGACAGTGTTCTTCGTGCGCAGCGACAGCCCGATCCAGCGTGTGCAGGATCTGCGCGGGCACCGCTTGGCGCTGCAGAACACGGCGTCGACCAGCGCCTATCTGGTGCCGGTGATGACCCTGCTGCAGGACGGGTTGTCGCCGCAGATCCTGGCGGGGACGTGGGACATGCCGGGGCGGGACAGCGTGGGCTATGTGTTCGCGCGCAGCGAGTTGAACATCGCGACGTTCGTGCACAAGGGCGTGGTCGATGTGGGGGCGGTGAGCAGCGTGGACTGGAATGACGAGCGGCGGGTGCCGGCTGCGTTCCGCCGCGACTTCCGCGAACTGCTGCGTACCGAACCCTACCCCCGTGCGGTGGAAATGGTCCGCGCCGACCTTGATCCGCGGGTGCGGGATCGCTTGCAGGAAGTGCTGCTGCAGGCGGCCAGTGACCCACAGGCACAGGGAGCGTTGCATCGGTTTTTTGGCACTTCCGGTTTCCATCGCGTCGATGCGCATGCGCAGCAGCGGTTGGATGAATTGAAACAAGGATTGACGCGCGTGCGGATGGAAGTGGAATGAAGTGGCTAGGCTCGGGAATGCAGGCCCGGTTCCTGCTCGCGATGGGCGGGGCGATGGTCGTGGTGGTGGCGATCCTGGCGGTGCTGCTGGGGCGGCAGGCGGCGATGCAGGGCGAGGTGCGCAACCTCAGTGGTGGCGTCATCCATGAACTGTTCGACCGCAGCGTGCGCAGCCGCGGCGAAGCGATGGCGCGCGAGTTGTCCGATTCACTGGCCAATCCCCTGTACTACCGTGATCTGGACCAGGTCGGCGCACTGGTACGCGGCACCGCGCGGCAACCGGTGGTGCGCTATGTGCTGGTGTTCGACGAACGTGGCCGGCTGGTGCATGACGGTTCGATCGAGGTATCCGGATTCGGCCAGCCGATGGCCGATCCACTGGCACCCGGGGCTGCCGCCGCGCAGGCGTTGGTGGTGCAGGAATCGCCGAAGGTGCTCGACAACGCGATGCCGATCATGATCGGCAACCAGCGCATTGGTGGCGTCCGGGTCGGCATGGCGCTGGATGAGGTGCAGCAGCGCGAGCAGGCGGCCAACGCCACCCTGGGCGAGCGCCTGCAGCAGGTCGGCAGCCGTCACCTGGGCTGGCTGCTGCTGATGCTGGGCCTGCTGGTGGTGATCGGCGTGGTGGTGATCCTGTACGTGCAGCGCACCCTGGTCGCGCCGATCCGTGATCTTGCCATCGCCGCCCGTCGCATCGAGGCCGGTGACTACCAGACACCTCTGGCCGAGAACACCCGCGACGACGAGGTCGGCGAACTGGTGCGCGGTTTCGCCCGGATGCGTGATGCGATCGCCCGCCATGACCGCGAAGTGCGGCGCATGGCCTATACCGACGCGCTGACCGGGCTGACCAACCGGCTGGCATTCCGCGAGGCGCTTGATCATCGGTTGATGGCTGCCCGTGCCGCCAATCACCGGTTGGGCCTGCTGTTCGCCGATATCGACGATTTCAAGCGGGTCAATGACACCCTTGGCCACGAAGCCGGCGATGAGGCATTGCTGCAGTTCGCCCAGCGTATTGGCCGCGCGGTCACCGAGGCCGGGGGCGATGAAGCCCTGCTGGCGCGCTTCGGTGGTGACGAGTTCGTGATCCTGGTGGGCGACGGTGATGTGGCCGCCAATGCGCGGCTGCTGGCCGAAGTGCTGGTGCGCGAGCTGGGCAAGCCGTTGGTGGTGCAGGGCAGGGAACTGTTCCTGGGCACTTCGATCGGCGTGACCCTGTTCCCCGACGATGCGGCCGATGCGACCACCCTGCTGAAGAACGGCGACATCGCCATGTACCAGGCGAAGATGGCCGGCAAGAACTGCTATCGCTATTACAGCCGGGCGATGGACCACGCGGTCGAGCGTCGCGTGCATATGGAACAGGAACTGCGCGGTGCCTGGGAGCGCGGCGAACTGCGCCTGGCCTACCAGCCGATCTTCCGCATGCGCGACCGCCGCATGGTCGGCGTTGAAGTACTGCTGCGCTGGCAGCATCCGACCCTGGGCACGATTCCACCCTCGGTGTTCATCGAAGTGGCCGAGCAGAGTGGGTTGATCGAGATCATCGGCCCGAAGGTGCTGCGTGCGGCCTGCATGGAGGCCTCGCAGTGGCCGCGTGGCGCGGGCGGCGATGATCTGTTCGTGTCGGTGAACGTGTCGCCGCGGCAGCTGCGCGGCGGTGAACTGCCGGCACTGGTTGCGCAGTGCCTGCATGAGTCCGGGCTGCCGGCCTCGCGCCTGCATCTGGAGCTGACCGAAACCGCCGTGATCGGCGACGAGATGGTTGCCGCGCAGCTGCTGGACAAGCTGCACCGTACCGGCGTGAAGGTCTGGCTGGATGATTTCGGGACCGGCTTCTCCGGTCTCAGTCATCTGCGCCAGGTGCCGGTGGACGGGGTGAAGATCGACAAGAGCTTCGTGGCCGACATGCAGCGTGATCCCGACGACCTGGCGCTGACCACGGCAATCATCGCCATGGCCCACGCGCTGGGCATCACGGTGGTGGCCGAGGGCATCGAGCAGCAGGCGCAGTACGAGCTGCTGGCCCAGCGCGGCTGCGATCTTGGCCAGGGCTATTGGCTGAGCCACCCGGTGACCGCCACCGAAGTGGTGCGGATGATCGAGTCGGGCGTCTGACCCCCAAAAAGGGGACGGAGGGAATTAAGTCGCTTATGCATTTGCGACTTAATTCCCTCCGTCCCCTTTTTTGTTACACCGGGCGCTTGCTCGGGTCGCCGGGCAGTTCGCGCACCAGTTTCGGGATCAGATAACCGGACAGGCGTGCGGTCAGGCCGGCAATCAGCGCCTTGGCCTGGGCATCGTCCACTTCGAAATGGGCCACGCCCTCGACCTTGTCCAGCTGGTGCAGGTAGTAGGGCAGCACGCCGGCGCCGAAGCTGCGCTCGCTCAGGTCCTGCAACGCCTGCACGCTGTCGTTGACCCCGCGCAGCAACACCGCCTGGTTCAGCAGCTGGGCGCCGATGCCGCGCAGGCGGGCCATCGCCGCGTCCACGCTGGCATCGAATTCATTGGCATGGTTGGCGTGGACCACGATCGCCAGCGGCCACGGCAGGCTGCCCAGCCAGGAGACCAGTTCGTCGTCCACCCGTTCCGGCAGCACGATCGGCAGCCGGGTATGGATGCGCAGGCGGCGGATGTGCGGGAGCGCGCGCAGGGCGTCGGTCAGCTCCACCAGCTTGTGCGTGGCCAGCGACAGCGGGTCACCGCCGGACAGGATCACCTCGTCGATGTCCGTGTCGGCGGCGATGGCGGCTACGGCCTCCTGCCAGCCCCCCTTGGCGGCGTTCTCCGCGCCATAGTCGAAGTGGCGGCGGAAGCAGTAGCGACAGTTGATCGCGCAGCTGCCGGTGGCGACCAGCAGGGCACGGCCTCTGTACTTCTGGATGACGCCGGTGGCCTTCTTGGCGGCACCATCGCCCACCGCATCGAAGCTGAACCCGGGTGCCGGGCGCATTTCCGCGTCGATCGGCAGCACCTGGCGCAGCAGCGGGTCGGCCGCATCGCCAGGGCGCATGCGGGCCACGAAGCCTTCCGGCACGCGCAGCGCGAACTGGGCAATGGCCGCCTCCGAGACGCCCAGCGCGGCCGGGTCCAGCTGCAGCCGGGCCAGCAGCGCGTGCGGGTCGCGCAGCGCCTGGCGCCAGAGCTGCTGCCAGCGCGCGGGCGCACCTGGCGACTGGGGCCGTGGGAAGGCGGAAAGCTGCATGGAGAGGGGGCCTGCGGTTATCATGGGGGCAGAAAAACAGTCGCCCACCGGCATGCGGTGGGCTTTCCATTCTAACGGCTCGCCGCACCCGCGGCGTTTTTGCCACTCAGGAGTTTACGCATGGCCAGCTACGGCATGAACGACGTCAAGAACGGGATGAAGATCCTGGTCAACAACCAACCGGCCGTCATCATCGACACCGAATACGTCAAGCCGGGCAAGGGCCAGGCCTTCACCCGCGTGAAGTACCGCCTGATCAAGGACGGCCGTACCCAGGAAGTCACCATGAAGTCGACCGATTCGCTGGATGCAGCCGACGTCGTCGATACCGACATGAACTTCATGTACAGCGACGGCGAGTACTGGCACTTCATGGACCCGGAGTCCTTCGAGCAGGTCCAGGCCACCAAGGCCGGCATGGGCGGCGCCGAGAAGTGGCTGAAGGGCGAAGAGTCCTGTGTGGTCACCCTGTGGAACGGTGAGCCGATCTTCGTGCAGCCGCCGAACTTCGTCGAACTGAAGATCACTGAAACCGATCCGGGCGTCCGTGGCGACACCTCGGGCGGCGGCGGCAAGCCGGCCACCCTGGAAACCGGCGCCGTGGTCCGCGTGCCGCTGTTCGTGAACCAGGAAGAAGTGATCCGCGTCGACACCCGTTCGGGCGAATACTCCGCACGCGTCAAATAAGGTTCCGGCCATAGGCCGACCTTACTGTAGAGCCGAGCCATGCTCGGGTACGCGCCATCGCATTCGCGCTGGCGCTCCCATGATCTGCTTTGGCAGATCATGGGCCCCGCTTCACGGGTCTCCAGACCCCGCCGCTTCGCGGCAGCCCCTGACTCAGGGGCGTGTCCCCCCAGAAGTATCTCGCCGCCCCCCAGCCAGTGAGCCCGCATGAGCGATAGCCCGCACCTCCCCGAAGCCTGCGACCTGCTCATCGAAGCCGGTTACGTCGTTCCGATCGAGCCGCATGCGGTGGTGCTGGAAGACCATGCCGTTGCCGTGCGTGGCACCGAGATCGTGGCCATCCTGCCGCGTGCCGAGGCGCGCGCGCGGTTCCGCGCCACCCAGGTGGTCAGCCGTCCCGAGGCCGCGCTGATGCCGGGCCTGGTCAACGCGCACACGCACAACCCGATGACCCTGCTGCGCGGCGTCGCCGACGACCTGCCGCTGATGACCTGGCTGCAGCAGCACATCTGGCCGGTGGAAGCGGCGGTGATCGGCCCTGAATTCGTTGCCGACGGCACCACTCTGGCCATCGCCGAGATGCTGCGCGGCGGCACCACCTGCGCCAACGAGAACTACTTCTTCGGCGACGTGCAGGCCGCGGTCTACAAGAAGCACGGTTTCCGCGCGCTGGTCGGTGCGGTCATCATCGATTTCCCCACCGCCTGGGCCAAGACCGACGACGAGTACTTCGCCAAGGCCGGTGAGCTGCACGACCAGTGGCGCACCGATCCGCTGATCGGCACCGCGTTCGCGCCGCATGCGCCGTACACGGTCAACGATGCCAACTTCGAGCGGGTGCGGATGCTGTCCGACCAGCTCGACATGCAGGTCCACCTGCACACCCACGAGACCGCGCAGGAAATCAGCGATTCGATCAAGCTGCAAGGCCAGCGCCCGCTGGCGCGGCTGGATCGGCTCGGCCTGGTCAACGACCGCCTGATCGCGGTACACATGACCCAGCTGACCGATGCGGAAATCCACCTGTGCGCCGAGCGTGGCGTCAGCGTGGTGCATTGCCCGGAATCGAACCTGAAGCTGGCCTCCGGTTTCTGTCCGGCCTGCGCCCTGCAGCGTGCCGGCGTGAACCTGGCCATCGGCACCGACGGCTGCGCCAGCAACAACGACCTGGACATGTTCAGCGAGAACCGCACCGCGGCGATCCTGGCCAAGGCCGTGGCCGATGATGCGACCGCGCTGGACGCGGCCACCACGCTGCGCGCCTCCACGCTGGGCGGCGCCCGCGCGCTGGGCTTCGGCGAGCGCATCGGCTCGATCGAAGTCGGCAAGCAGGCCGACCTGGTCTGCGTCGATCTGTCCGCACTGGAAACCCAGCCGCTGCACAACGTGCTGTCGCAGCTGGTGTACGCCACCGGCCGCCAGCAGGTCAGCGACGTCTGGATCGCCGGCAAGCCCAAGCTGGTGCAGCGCGAGCTGGTCGGCATGGACCTGCCGGGCATCATCGCCAACGCGCGCCAGTGGCGCGAGCGCATCCGTCATATCCGCGCCTGATCCCTGGCGCCGCAAGGACCCCTCATGACTGCCTCCCACGCTTCCTCCAATTTCGATCAGGCCGAGCTGGACAAGTTCGCCGCGCTGGCCAACCGCTGGTGGGACGCTGATGGCCCGCAGAAGCCGCTGCATGCACTGAATCCGGTACGCCTGAAGTACGTGGCCGACCGCGTGCCGCTGCGCGGCGCACGCGTGCTCGACATCGGTTGCGGTGGTGGCCTGTTGAGCGAAGCGCTGGCCCAGGCCGGTGCCGACGTCACCGCCATCGACCTGGCCCCGGAACTGGTCAAGGTCGCGCGGCTGCATGCGCTGGAAAGCGGTGCGAAGGTCGATTACCGGGTGCAGGCCGCCGAGGATCTGGCCGCTGAGCAGCCGGGCAACTTCGACGTAGTCACCTGCATGGAAATGCTCGAGCACGTGCCCGATCCCGGCGCGATCATCGAGGCCTGCAAGCGCCTGCTGAAGCCGGGCGGCCACCTGTTCCTGTCGACCATCAACCGCACCGCTGCCGCGTTCGCGGTGGCGATTGTCGGCGCCGAGTACGTGGCGCGGCTGCTGCCCAAGGGCACGCACCACTACCAGGAATTCATCAAGCCGGCCGAGCTGGCGCGCTGGCTGCGCGAGGCTGACGTGCAGCTGGTGGATGTCAGTGGCATGGCCTACGAGCCGTGGCGCAACCATGCCCGCCTGAGCAGCCGCACCGACATCAACTACCTCGCCTACGCGGTCAAGCCGGCATGACCTCTGCCCGCTTCCCGCGCGCGGTGCTGTTCGATCTGGACGGCACCCTGCTGGACAGCGCGCCGGACTTCGTCGCCACCTGCGATGCGATGCTGGCCGAGTGTGGGCGCGCGCCAATCGACCCGGCTGCGCTGCGCCCGGTGGTGTCGAAGGGCTCGCGTGCGATGGTCGGGGCCGCTTTCCCTGACCTGGATGCCGCTGCACGCGATGCACTGATTCCCGAATTCCTGCAGCGCTATGAAGCGTTGATCGGTCAGCACGCGGTGCTGTTCGATGGCGTGGCCGGCATGCTCGCCGCGCTGGATGAGGCCGGTACGGTGTGGGGCATCGTCACCAACAAGCCGGAGTACCTGGCGCGGCTGATCGTGCCGCAGTACGGCTGGCAGCAACGCTGTGCGGTGCTGGTGGGCGGTGACAGCCTGACCGAGCGCAAGCCGCATCCGATGCCGCTGCTGCACGCCGCACAGGCCATCGGCATCGCCGCCGAAGACTGCGTGTACGTGGGCGACGACGAGCGCGACATCATCGCCGCGCGTGCCGCGGCCATGCCGTCGGTGGCGGCACTGTGGGGCTACCGCCTGCACAGCGACGACCCGCTGGCCTGGCAGGCCGACGTGCTGGTCGAGAACGCCGAACTTCTGCAACTGGCCAGTCTCTGGCCGACCCGGCCGGCAGCCCCGGCCCAGCCGTAAGGAATCACGTAGTGAGTAGTACCGCGCTGGACAGTTTCCTCGACAAGTGGCGCAGCCGTTGGCCGGAATGGTCGGTGGCCGCCCCGTTCGTGGCCGAATCGCAACGCGAGCTTGCAGTGGCGTGGTTTGCGCTGTTGCAGGAGTTCGACGACATGCTCAACACCGGCGGCGATCCGCTGCCGGCCGATGCCAAGCTGGCGTGGTGGGGCGAGGAACTGCGCAGCTGGGCCGCGCATCGTTCGCGCCATCCGCTGGGACGTCTGCTGGAGCCGGTGCGTGCGCCGTGGGCGCAGTTGGCCGAAGCGCTGCCGGATCTGGTTGAAGCGCGCACCGTCGCGCTGGATGTGGCCAGTGCCGAGCGTGCGCTGGCCAATTACGCCGACGCGGTTGCCGCGGTGGAAGCGGCGCTGTTCAACGACAAGCCGCGTACCGGCGCCGGTCGCGCGGTGCAGCTGCAGACCCTGGCCCAGCGCCTGCAGGATGCCGGCGTGGCCGGTGTGCCGCGCAGCCTGCTGGACGGTGATGCCAGCACTGCCGCGCAGCGCTGGGCGCAGCATCTGTTGAAGGGGTGGGGCACCCGCGTGCCCGGCCCGCGCCCGCGCCGTGTGTGGTCCAGCCTCGCGCGCGCCCGCGTTGCCGCGCAGGCCGCAGGCAAGCCGATTGAAGCTACTCCGGTGCGCACCTTGCTGCGCGTGTGGTGGGCTGCCCGCGGTTGATCCCGCGCTCCGCCGGGCATGGCCCGGCGCTACCTCGCGCAGTTGATTGAATGCTGTCTGTAGAGCCGAGCCCATGCTCGGCTCATCTCTGCGCGACAGCAGCCGAGCGTGGGCTCGGCTCTACAACAGCGGCTCACCACTGCACCGGGCGATGGGCGTTACTTCCGCTCCAGCACCAGCAACGGGTCGATGCGGGTATCGAACCAGTTCATGCCCCAGTGCAGGTGTGGGCCGGTGGCACGACCGGTGGCGCCGACCGCGGCGATCACCTGGCCTTGTTCCACACGGTCGCCAACTTTTACATCGATGCGCGACAGGTGCAGGAAGTTGGAGCTGACCCCGAAACCATGGTCGAGCAGCAGCGTGCCGCCGGTCAGGTACAGGTCCGGGCCGGCGAAGGTGACGATGCCGGCGGCCGGAGCCTTCACCGGGGTGCCAGTCGGCACCGCGATGTCCATGCCGGAGTGACCCGCGCCAGGCTGGCCGTTGTACACGCGTGCATTGCCGAAGCGACCACTGATGCGGCCCTGCACCGGCCAGATGAAGGTCTGCGTGAAATCAGTGCGGTCGTCGTCGCGGGCGCGGGCGGCGGTCACCTGCGCCTGTTCGCGCTTGATCCGCTCGGCAATCGCCGGCGGTGGATTGACCGTCTTCGGCGGCACGCCGTTGACCCGCTCGGTGGGCCAGTCGCGCGGCGTCACCGCAATGGTCGCGGTCTCGCTGCCACCCTCGGGGCGTTGCACCTGTACCCGCAGTGGACCCTTCTCGTCGCGGCCGATGCCGAACACCACGCTGCCATAGCCGCTCACCCGCAGCTGGCGACCGGCGTACTGCACGCGGCTGCCGGCGGGAACCTTGCCGATCACCAGCGCGCCCTGCGACGCGCTGGCGGGGAACACCACGCGGCTGTCGATCAGGCTGCCGATGCCATCCTGCGCCTGCGCCGGGGATGCGGTGAGCAGGGGCGCGGCCAGCAGCAGCGCCCCGACCATCAGTGCCGAACGCATCAGCGGTCGTAGGTCATGCGCTGGCCGGCGGGCTTGCCCACCAGGTTGCTGCCGTCCCACACCAGCTGGCCGTTGACCCAGGTGGAGGCGATGCGCGAACGGAAGGTGGTGCCCTCAAACGGTGACCAGCCGCACTTGGACAGCACGTCCTCGCGCTTGACGGTGAACGGCACGTCTTCCACCAGGACCAGATCGGCAAAGTAGCCTTCGCGCAGGAAGCCGCGTTCTTCCACGTCGAACAGCTGCGCCGGCGCATGCGCGAACTTCTGCACCACCTGCTCGCGGGTCAGCTTGCCTTCGTGCACGCGCTCCAGCGCGGCCACCAGCGCGTACTGCACCAGCGGCAGGCCCGACGGCGCCTGCGCGTAGGGCTTCTGCTTCTCTTCCCAGGTGTGCGGCGCATGGTCGGTGGCCAGTACGTCCAGCACGTCGTCGGCCAGCGCAGCGGTGATCGCCTCGCGGTCAGACACTTCCTTGATGGCCGGGTTGCACTTGATCAGGTTGCCCTTGGTCGCATAGTCCGGCCGCGCGAAGTGCAGGAAGTGCACGCAGGTTTCGGCGGTGATCTGCTTGCGGCTGCCGTCGGCGCGGATCAGCGGGCCCTTCTCGAACAGTGCCAGCTCATCGGCGGTGGAGATGTGCAGCACATGCAGGCGGGTGCCGTGCTTGCGTGCCAGCGACATCGCCAGGCGGGTCGATTTGATGCAGGCCTCGCGCGAACGGATGTCCGGGTGCATGTCCGGGGTCAGCGCGTCGCCGTACTTCTCCTGGAAGGCCTTCAGGTTGGCATCGATCATCGGCGTGTCTTCGCAGTGCGTGATGATCGGGGTCGGGCATTCGCGGAAGATCGCATCCAGCGTTTCCGGGTTGTCGACCAGCATGTTGCCGGTCGAAGCACCCATGAACACCTTCACGCCCGGGGCCTTCTTCGGGTCCAGCGCACGGATCGCGTCGAGGTTGTCATTGCTGGCGCCGTGGTAGAAGCCGTAGTTAGCCCAGGCACGGCCGCGGGCGAGCTCGTACTTGGCTTCCAGGATGGTCGAATCCAGCGTCGGCGGGTTGGTGTTGGGCATGTCCATGAAGCTGGTCAGGCCACCGGCCACGGCCGCCGCCGATTCGCTGGCGATGTCGCCCTTGTGGGTCAGGCCCGGTTCGCGGAAGTGCACCTGGTCATCGATCATGCCGGGCAGCAGCCAGCGCCCGGCCGCGTCCACCACCTGCTCGCCGTCGCGCGGCGCCAGCCCACTGCCGATCTGCGCGATGCGGCCGTTCTCGATGCGCAGGTCGCCGTCGAAGGTGCGGCCTTCGTTGACCATGCGGGCGTTGGTGATGAGGGTGGAGGACATGTCAGTGTTTTCCTGTGCAACGGCAAGAGGGGGCGTTGGGAGACTCGGGCACGGGGTCGAAGCCGCCGGGATGGAACGGGTGGCAGCGACCGAGCCGGCGCGCAGCCAGCCAGCTGCCGCGCAGCGGGCCGTGCCGCGAGATGGCTTCCATCGCGTATTCAGAACAGCTCGGCACGAAACGACAGCGTGGCCCCAGCAAGGGGCTGATGAAGCGCTTGTAGAAGCGCAGCAGGGCGATGAGCAGGCGCGAGATCACCCAGTCATCTTATGCCAGTTGGCATGAAGGCCGCATTTGTGCAGGATGGGCCGTTGGTCGCATGTCGCCGATGGCCTGCGACCGGTACCAGCACCTTCGGGTGCTGGCCAGGTTCCGTACCGCGCAAGGCGGTCCGTGTTCGTCGGACTGCCTCCAAGGGCGCCTTGACTCCAGGACTGAATGGAGCAGGGGGTCGAGGTTGCTGCTGCGGGTCGGGTAGGCTATAAAGGCCCGCTTTCCCGGGCCCCGGGGAATCCAAGGAAGAGCGTTTCGTGGCTGCTAAAAAAACTGCAAAGAAGGCCGCAACGGCCGCCAAGAAAACCGCCAAGCCTGTTGTGAAGAAGTTGGCGGCAAAGCCCGTTGCCAAGAAACCGGCCAGCAAGCCGGCGACCAAGGCAGCGTCCTCGCAACCGGCGGCCAGGAAGGCCACCGCAAAGAAAACGCCGGTCAAGGCAACCAAGCCGGTGGCGAAGAAGGCTGCTGCGCCCGCCAAGGCCAAGCCTGCCGCTGCCAGCAAGAAGGCGCCGGTGGTGAAGAAGGCCGCCAGCAAGGCCGCGCCGGTGAAGAAGGCCGCCGCCAAGCCGGTGGCGAAGAAGGCAGCAGCCAAGCCGGCGCCGAAGGCGGTGGTGAAGAAGGCTGCGGTCAAGCCGGTCGCCAAGCCTGCGGCAAAGAAGGTCGCTGCAGCTAAACCGGTTGCCACGCCTGCCGCTGTAAAGAAGGTTGCCAAGAATGTTGCCGCGCCGGCCGTCAAGCCGGCCCCGGCCCCAGTAGTGAAGTCCGCACCGAAGCCTGCTGCCAAGCCGGCTCCGGCCAAGCCTGTCCCGGCCAAGACCGTGGCAGTGGCAGCAGCCCAACCGGCTTCCAAGCCGGCCCCGGCCGCCGCTCCTGCCGCTTCGAAGGCCCCGCAATCCAAGAATCCCGTGCCCGTTTCGAAATCGCCTGCCAAAACCGCCGTGAAATCCGATTCCGCCCCGAAGACCGTGTCGCGCCCTGTCGGCAAGGTTGCCGTGGCCGTCGCCGCCCGCTCGGCGGCACCGGCCCCGCGCAGCAAGTACAAGGTGGTCGAGTACAAGACCGACGAGGCCACCGGCCGCCCGATCCTGCCGGCTGGCTACAAGCCGTCCTCGGAAGAGGAATACATGAGCCCGCTGCAGCAGGAGTACTTCCGTCAGCGCCTGCAGAACTGGCGCGCGGACCTGGTCGAAGAGTCCAAGCAGACCATCGAGAATCTTCGCGAGGAAGTGCGTGACATCGGCGACGAAGCCGAACGCGCGACCCGTGAGACCGAGAACTCGCTGGAACTGCGTACCCGCGATCGTTACCGCAAGCTGATCGGCAAGATCGACAGCACCCTGAAGCGCCTGGAAGCGGGCGACTACGGTTACTGCGTCGACACCGGCGAAGAAATCGGCCTGGAGCGCCTGGAAGCGCGCCTCACCGCCGAACGCACCATCGACGCCCAGGAGCGTTGGGAGCACCTGCAGAAGCAGCAGGGCGACTGATTCCCGGTCGTTGTCTGGTCATGCAGAAAACCCGGCTTCGGCCGGGTTTTTTGTTGGATGCCTGGGCGGCTCCTGTAGAGCCGAGCCTACGCTCGGCTGCTTTTCAGGCTCTTCAAGGGGCAGCCGAGCGTGGGCTCGGCTCTACAGAAAAGCAGTCGAGCAAGCTCGACTCTACGGGAAGCCGTGTCGCCGCGATCATCAGAAGACAGTTGCGCCGCCACGGTCACTGCAGGTCGCGAAGATTCAACTTCCGCAGCGTGGGGTTCTTCCATGCCGTGATGCCGGCCACGCTCAGCACGGCGAACCCGCCCAGCACCACTGCCGGTACCAGGCCGAGCAGCTTTGCCATCGTGCCGGCATAGAACGCGCCCAGCTCGTTGGACGAACTGATGAAGATGCCGTTGATGGACGATACGCGACCGCGCATTTCTTCCGGCGTGGCCAACTGCAGGATGGTCGAGCGGATCACCACCGAGACGCCATCGAAGGCGCCATAGAACAGCAGGATCAGCGCCGACAGCCAGAAGTGCTGCGACAGCCCGAAGCTGATCACGCACAGGCCGAAGCCGGCCACCGCGAACAGCAGCACGCGGCCGGCATTGCGATGCAGCGGGTGGCGGGCCAGCCACAGGCCCACGCACACTGAGCCGAGCGCCGGCATCGCGCGCAGGATGCCCAGGCCCTCCGGACCGTGGTGCAGGATCTCGTGCAGGAACGCCGGCAGCATCGCCACCACGCCGCCCAGCAGGACCGAGAACATGTCCAGCGCCATCGCCCCGACCATGATCCGGTTGCCGACCACGAAGCGCGCGCCTTCGGCGATACTCTTGAAGATCGGCGCGGCAGGACCGGTGTGCACCGGTTCTTCCACCTTCAACGTAGCCAGGCAGGCCATCGCCACCAGCGCAAAGGCTGTTGCCACCGCGTAGGACAGGCCCTTGCCGCCGAAGCCGACCAGCACGCCACCCAGTGCCGGACCAGCCACCATGCCGGCCTGGAACACCACCGCGCCGAGGCCGGCGCCGCGTGCGAACTGGTCGCGCGCCAGCACGCGGGCGAACAGCGCGTTGTAGATAGGCGAGAGGAACGCACGGACCATGCCGGTCAGGGCGATGGCCGCATAGATCGGCCACACCCCTTCAAATGGCAGCCACCCAGTGGCAACACCGGTCAGCACCAGCGCCGTGGCGATCAGCCCGGAACAGGCGACCATGCCCAACCGGCGCCGCGGCAGGTGGTCGACCAGGTAGCCGGCGAATGGCGCCACGCAGAAGAACGGCAGCACCTCGGCCAGGCCGACCAGGCCCAGCGAGAACGGATTGCGGGTGACTTCGTAGATGTGCCAACCGACGGTGACCGCCACCACCTGGTAGGACAGCATCGCGAAGATGCGGTAAGCCAGCAGCTTGACGAAGCCGGGCCGGGACAGCAGGCCCAGCGCGGTGTCTTCGGCTGTGGCAGGCTCGCTCACGACGGGTCGCGCTGCAGCTGGGCCTGCGCGGTCTCGCGGATGAAGGCCAGCATCGCTGCCACACCATTGCTGCGGGTCGGCGACAGGTGGCGGGCCAGTCCGATGTCCTGGATATAGCTCGGTTCGGTGGCCAGGATCTCCTGCGCCGAGCGCCCGGAGTACACACGCAGGGCCAGGAAGATCAGACCGGAGACGATGGCCGAATCGCTGATGGCATGGAACCGCAGCGACTGCGCATTGCCTTCCGGCACGATCCAGACCATCGACTGGCAGCCCAGCAGGCGGTGCTCTTCGGTCTTCCATTCTTCCGGGAAGGCCGGCAGCTTGCGGCCGAGGTCGATCAGGTACTGGTAGCGCTCGGACCAGTCGCCGAAGAAGCCGAATTCCTCGGCGATGGCGGTCTGTGCCTCGGCGGCGGTGGGTTCAAGCGGGAACGGGGAGTCGGTCACAACAGTCTCTACGGTGGGGCGTGGCCGGCGTACCGGCCACGGGGCAGGGCAGGTCAGCCGCGCTTGCGCGACCAGCGCACGCCCTGCGGGGTGTCTTCCAGCACGATGCCTTCGGCGGCCAGCTGGTCGCGGATGGCGTCGGAACGGGCGAAGTCGCGCGCCTTCTTGGCAGCGGCACGCTCGTCGATCAGGCCCTGGATGCGGGCATCGTCACCGTCATCGCCAGCGGCGGTGCCGAACCACTGTGCCGGGTCGGCCTGCAGCAGGCCCAGGGCCAGGCCGGCACCGAGCAGCTCGCCCTTCAGGCGCGCCTGTTCGGCCGGGTCGGTGGCGCGGCGTGCGTCGGCAGCGATGCGGGCCACTTCGGCCAGCGCCTGCGGGGTGTTCAGGTCGTCATCCAGGGTCGCCTCGACCGTGGCCGGAATCGCCACGACCGCCTCGACCGACGCCAGTTCGCGCAGGGTGCCGTACAGGCGATCCAGGGTGCGCACCGACTGCTCGATCAGGCCATCGGACCAGTCCAGCGGCTGCCGGTAGTGGGCCGACAGCAGGGCCAGGCGCAGCGCTTCCGGCGGATGCTGGCGCACCAGGTCGTGCACGCGCTCGATGTTGCCCAGCGACTTGCTCATCTTGGCGCCGCCGAAGTTGAGCATGCCGTTGTGCAGCCAGAAACGGGCGAAGATCTTGCCGCCGTGGGCGCATTCGCTCTGCGCAAGCTCGTTCTCGTGGTGCGGGAACTGCAGGTCGACGCCGCCGGCATGGATGTCGATGGTCTCGCCCAGGTGAGCGGCGGCCATTGCCGAGCATTCGATATGCCAGCCCGGACGGCCACGGCCCCATGGCGATTCCCAGCCGGGCAGGTCGTCGCTGGACGGCTTCCACAGCACGAAGTCGCCCGGGTCGCGCTTGTACGGGGCCACGTCGACGCGGGCGCCGGCCAGCATTTCGTCCGGGTCGCGGCGCGAGAGCTTGCCGTAGCCTTCGAAGCTGGCCACCGCGAACAGCACGTGGCCTTCGGCGGCGTAGGCATGACCATTGGCGATCAGCTGCTCGATCATGGTGATGATCTGCGGAATGTGCGCGGTCACCTCCGGCTCGATATCCGGCGGCACCACGCCCAGCGCGGCCATGTCTTCACGGTAGGCGGCGGCGAACCTGTCGGTGATGGTGCTGATCGGCACCCCCTGCTCACGCGCGGCGGTGTTGATCTTGTCGTCCACGTCGGTGATGTTGCGCGCGTAGCGCAGGCCACCGAAACGGCGCCGCAGCAGGTCGGCCAGCACGCCGAACACCACCGGGCCACGGGCGTTGCCGATGTGCACGTAGTTGTAGACCGTGGGGCCGCACACATACAGGGTCGGACAGGCCGGGTCGAGCGGGGTGAACGGTTCGAGCTGGCGAGTCAGGTTGTTGTGCAGGCGCAGGGTCATGGGGCTGTGGCTGGGGGACAAGCCTGTGATTTTAGAACGTGTCGGCCCCCTTTGGGGGCACCGCCTGCCACCGGTGGACGCCGGGTCCGTCCAAGGTGGGGTGGGCAGGAGCAGCGTGGACGGGTAATGTTCAGCCCCTTGCGCTCGCCACTGCCTACACTATTGCCGTGTCCTTGCTCCCTTCGCCAATGAAATCCACCGCGTTGCTGACCCTGGCCTGCCTGTCGGCGCTGGCCGCCGTGGCCCAGGCGCAGGAGGCCGAGCCCCGCAACCGGGTGGTGATCGTGGAGAACGTGAAGTTCGACTACGCGCAGGTGCTGAACGTCGAGCCGGTGTTCCAGACCCTGCGCGCGACCCGCACCGAAGAACACTGCGAGCTGGTCTCGACCCGGACCCTGGCGCCGGTCAATGTCACCGGCGAGGAGCCGGTTGAGGACAAGGGCCGGATCAGCCGCTTCTGGGACTCGGTGCGCTCGATGTTCAAGCGCAGCGATGAAGAGGTCTCCGAGGACACCGCCGCCGAGTCACCCGCCCCGGCGCCGGCACCGGCGAACAATGGCCCGATGCTGACCCGTGACTGCCGCATCGTGCCGGTGGGGCGTGAATTCCGCAGGCCCATCGCCTACGACGTGGATTACGTCTACAAAGGCACCAAGTACCGCTCACGGCTGCCGGAAGACCCCGGCAACCGGCTCAAGATCCGGGTGTCGATCACCCCCTGGGTCGGCCCCGAGCAGGGCGCCACGGGCAATCCCTGATTCTGCGGCCCCGGCCCCTTGCGTCGGCCCCGGCCGCATGCAAAGATGGTTGACCATGAAGCTCACCGACTTCCAGCATGACAGCAGCGCAGCCCGACAGGCGTCGGGCATGACCTCGCGTGCGCGTCGACCGGAACCCCACATCCTCGCTGGGTAACCGGAGCTTTTTGCTGTTCGTCCGAAAAAAACCCAGCCGCCCGGCTGGGTTTTTTCGTTTCTGCGTTCTGAAAGCTGCAACTGCAACCTTTTCGCTCCACCTTTGCTTCCTGTTTTCCCTTCCACCGCGTCGAACCCGGCGCCGCCACGCAAGGAAAGATGATGTCCCCCAAGCACTTCCTGAACACCCAGGACTGGAGCCGCAGCGATCTCGACGCGCTGCTGACCCAGGCCGCGCTGTTCAAGCGCAACAAGCTCGGCGACCAGCTCAAGGGCAAGTCGATCGCGCTGGTGTTCTTCAATCCGTCCATGCGCACCCGCACCAGCTTCGAACTGGGCGCGTTCCAGCTGGGGGCCCACGCGGTGGTGCTGCAGCCGGGCAAGGATGCGTGGCCGATCGAGTTCAACCTCGGCACGGTGATGGACGGCGATACCGAAGAGCACATCGCTGAAGTGGCCAAGGTGCTGGGCCGTTACTGCGACATCATCGCCGTGCGCGCGTTCCCCAAGTTCATCGACTGGGCCTACGACCGCCAGGATATCGTTCTCAACAGCTTCGCCAAGTACTCGCCGGTGCCGGTCATCAACATGGAGACCATCACCCACCCGTGCCAGGAGCTGGCCCACATCATGGCCCTGCAGGAGCACTTCGGCACCCAGGACCTGCGTGGCAAGAAGTATGTGCTGACCTGGACCTATCACCCCAAGCCGCTGAACACCGCCGTGGCCAACTCGGCGCTGACCATCGCCACCCGCATGGGCATGGACGTGACCCTGCTGTGCCCGACCGCCGACTACATCCTCGACGACCGCTACATGGGCTGGGCCGAGCAGAACGTGGCCGAGAGCGGCGGTTCGCTGAAGATCAGCCATGACATCGACAGCGCCTATGCCGGCGCCGATGTGGTCTATGCCAAGAGCTGGGGCGCGCTGCCGTTCTTCGGCAACTGGGAACCGGAAAAGCCGATCCGCGACCAGTTCAAGCACTTCATCGTGGACGAGCGGAAGATGGCACTGACCAACAACGGTGTGTTCAGCCACTGCCTGCCGCTGCGCCGCAACGTGAAGGCGACCGACGCGGTGATGGATTCGCCGCAGTGCATCGCCATCAACGAAGCCGAGAACCGACTGCACGTGCAGAAGGCGATCATGGCCGCGGTTGCCGGGCGCTGAGAAGCATCAGTCGAGCATGGCTCGACTCTACATAGACGAAGTCGAGCATGGCTCGACGACACAGACGAACAGGACATACCCCCATGAGCAACAAAGACGTCGTTCTCGCCTTCTCCGGCGGCCTGGATACCAGCTTCTGCGTGCCGTACCTGCAGGAGCGCGGCTACAACGTGCACACCGTGTTCGCCGATACCGGCGGCGTGGATGATGAAGAGCGCGATTTCATCGAGAAGCGCGCGGCCGAGCTGGGCGTGACCAGCCACGTCACCGTCAACGGTGGCCCGGCCATCTGGGAAGGCTTCGTCAAGCCGTTCGTATGGGCCGGCGAAGGCTACCAGGGCCAGTACCCGCTGCTGGTCTCGGACCGCTACCTGATCGTCGATGCCGCGCTGAAGCGTGCTGCCGAGCTGGGCACCAACATCATCGCCCACGGCTGCACCGGCATGGGCAACGACCAGGTCCGTTTCGACCTGGCCGTGAAGGCCCTGGGTGACTACCAGATCATCGCGCCGATCCGCGAGATCCAGAAGGAGCACACCCAGACCCGTGCCTACGAGCAGAAGTACCTGGAAGAGCGTGGCTTCGGCGTGCGCGCCAAGCAGCAGGCCTACACCATCAACGAGAACCTGCTGGGCCTGACCATGTCCGGCGGCGAGATCGACCGTTGGGAAGCCCCGGGCGAGGGCGCCCGTGGCTGGTGCGCACCGCGCAGCGAGTGGCCGGAACAGGCGCTGACCGTGACCCTGAAGTTCGTCGAAGGCGAAGCCGTCGAACTGAACGGCAAGGCGCTGCCGGGTGACCAGATCCTGGCCCAGCTCAACAAGCTGTTCGCCCCGTACGGCGTTGGCCGCGGCGTCTACACCGGCGACACCGTGATCGGCCTGAAGGGCCGCATCGTGTTTGAGGCCCCGGGCCTGGTTTCGCTGCTGGCCGCGCACCGCGCGCTGGAAGATGCGGTGCTGACCAAGCAGCAGAACCGCTTCAAGCCGGACGTAGCACGCAAGTGGGTGGAGCTGGTGTACGAAGGCTTCTACCACGACCCGCTGAAGACCGACATCGAAGCCTTCCTGAAGTCCTCGCAGGCCAAGGTCAACGGTGAAGTGGTGCTGGAAACCCGGGGTGGCCGCGTCGATGCAGTGGCAGTGAAGTCGCCGCACCTGCTCAACACCAAGGGTGCCACCTACGCGCAGTCGGCCGACTGGGGCGTGGAAGAGGCCGAGGGCTTCATCAAGCTGTTCGGCATGAGCTCCACTGTCTATGCGCAGGTCAACCGCGGTTGACCTGTGACGGTAGTGCCGGCCGCTGGCCGGCACTCTCCACCGACATCGTTGCCGGCCAGCGGCCGGCACTACCAGGATTTTTGATTCATGCTTGAACAGACGCTCGATCACCTGCAGGCGCTGGTGTCCTTCGACACCCGCAACCCGCCGCGTGCGATCACCACCGGTGGCATCTTCGATTACCTGCGCGACAACCTGCCCGGGTTCAATGTCGAGGTGATCGACCACGGCGCCGGTGCAGTCAGCCTGTACGCCGTGCGCGGGACGCCGAAGTACCTGTTCAACGTACACCTGGATACCGTGCCCGATTCGCCGCACTGGAGTGCCGACCCGCACGTGATGCGCCGCCTGGACGACCGCGTGGTCGGTCTGGGCGTGTGTGACATCAAGGGCGCGGCCGCCGCACTGGTGGCCGCAGCCAATGCCAGCGATGGCGACGCCGCGTTCCTGTTCTCCAGCGACGAGGAAGCCAACGACCCGCGCTGCATCGCTGCGTTCCTGGCCCGTGGCCTGCCGTACGAAGCAGTGCTGGTGGCCGAGCCGACCATGAGCGAGGCCGTGCTGGCGCACCGTGGCATCAGCTCGGTGCTGATGCAGTTCGCCGGCCGCGCGGGGCATGCCTCGGGCAAGCAGGATGCCGCCGCCAGCGCGCTGCACCAGGCCATGCGCTGGGGCAACCGCGCGCTGGACCATGTGGAATCGCTGGCGTCGGCGCGCTTCGGCGGGCTGACCGGCCTGCGCTTCAATATCGGCCGCGTCGAAGGTGGCATCAAGGCCAACATGATCGCGCCCGCTGCCGAAGTGCGCTTCGGTTTCCGTCCGCTGCCGTCGATGGATATCGATGCGTTGCTGGCGACCTTTGCCGGTTTTGCCGAACCGGAAGCGGCGCTGTTCACCGAAACCTTCCGTGGCCCCAGCCTGCCGGCCGGTGACATCGCCGAGGCCGAGAACCGCCGCCTGCTGGCACGCGACGTGGCCGATGCGCTGGAGCTGCCGATCGGCAACGCGGTGGACTTCTGGACCGAAGCCTCGCTGTTCTCGGCCGGTGGTTACACCACGCTGGTGTTCGGCCCGGGTGACATCGCCCAGGCCCACACCGCCGATGAGTTCGTGACGCTGGAGCAGCTGCAGCGCTACACCGACGCCGTGCACCGCATCATCGCCGCCGGCGCCTGATCGACCCCACAACGCCGCCCGGCCCTGGCCGGGTGGAACTGCAACGCGGCGACCGCCGCCTGTGACGAAACCGAAATGTCTCCTGCCCTCCAGCCCCACCGCCAGACCCGCCAGACCATCGTGCGCCTGCTTTCCAGCATGGCCAGCGCGAAGGAGATCAGCCAGTACCTCAAGCGCTTTTCGCAGCTGGATGCCAAGCGCTTCGCCGTGGTCAAGGTCGGCGGCGCGGTGCTGCGCGACGACCTCGACGCGCTGACCTCCTCGCTGTCGTTCCTGCAGGAGGTCGGTCTGACCCCGATCGTGCTGCACGGCGCCGGCCCGCAGCTGGATGCCGAACTGTCGGCCGCCGGCATCGAGAAGCAGACTGTCAACGGCCTGCGCGTGACCTCGCCGGAAGCGCTGGCGATCGTGCGCCGGGTGTTCCAGCAGTCCAACCTGCGCCTGGTCGAGGCACTGCAGCAGAACGGTGCGCGTGCCACCTCCATCACCGGTGGCGTGTTCGAGGCCGAGTACCTGGACGTGGACACCTACGGCCTGGTCGGCGAGGTGAAGAAGGTCAACCTCGCGCCGATCGAAGCCAGTCTGCGCGCCGGTTCGATCCCGGTCATCACCAGCCTGGGTGAGACCGCGGGTGGCCAGATCCTCAACGTCAACGCCGACTTCGCCGCCAACGAGCTGGTGCAGGAACTGCAGCCGTACAAGATCATCTTCCTGACTGGTACCGGCGGCCTGCTGGACGAGCAGGGCAACGTGATCGATTCGATCAACCTGTCCACCGAGTACGACCACCTGATCGCGCAGCCGTGGATCCACGGCGGCATGAAGGTGAAGATCGAACAGATCAAGGATCTGCTCGATCGCCTGCCGCTGGAATCGTCGGTGTCGATCACCCGCCCGGCCGACCTGGCCAAGGAACTGTTCACCCATAAGGGCTCGGGCACGCTGGTGCGCAAGGGTGAGAAGGTGCTGCGCGCCACGGCATGGGAGCAACTGGACCTGCCGCGCTTGAAGCAGCTGATCGAATCGAGCTTCGGCCGCATCCTTGTGCCGGACTATTTCGAGAAGACCACGCTGCTGCGCGCCTACGTCAGCGAGAACTATCGCACCGCAGTGATTCTCACTGATGAGGCCGAAGGCGTGTACCTGGACAAGTTCGCGGTGCTGGATGATGCGCAGGGCGAAGGCCTGGGCCGCGCGGTCTGGAATGTGATGCGCGAGGAAACGCCGCAGCTGTTCTGGCGTTCGCGCAACGGCAACCCGATCAACCATTTCTACTACGCCGAATCCGATGGCTGCTACAAGCAGGGCCACTGGAAAGTGTTCTGGTACGGTGCCGATGGCATCGACCGCATCAGGACCTATGTCGACCACTGCGGCGTGCGTGCGCCGAGCCTGGAGGGCTGAGCGCGATGAATCATGCTGACTGGACACGGGTTCCCACGCTGGCCGGCACGCACGCGCGGCTGGAACCGCTGCAGATGAGCCATATCGATGGCCTGCGCGGGGCATTGGGCGACGGGTCGTTGTCAACGCTCTGGTACACCCAGGTTCCGGATGCGAAAACCATGACCGGCTATGTGCAGGCAGCGCTGCAGGCGCAGGCCGAAGGCAAGGTGCTGCCGTTCGTGGTGTTCGATGCCAACGACCAGATCGTCGGCACAACCCGATACTACGATCTGCAACCGGAAGTGCCGCGCCTGAGCATCGGCTACACCTGGTATGGCGAGTCGGCGCAGCGCACCGGGGTCAATTCGGAGAGCAAGCTGATGCTGCTCAGCCATGCCTTCGAGCGGTTGGAGTGCCTGAGCGTGGTGTTCGAAACCAGCTGGTTCAACTTCGCATCGCGCACGGCCATCGCGCGGCTGGGCGCCAAGCAGGATGGCGTGCTGCGCAACCACAAGCGGCATGCCGACGGCACGCCGCGCGACACCGTCATCTTCTCCATCATCGATGCGGAATGGCAGGGCGTGAAGCGCCACCTGCAGTACCGCCTGGACAGTCACGCATGAACGATTCGACCTTTACCCTTGGCATCGTCGGTGCCCGCGGCCATACCGGCGCCGAGCTGATCAAGCTGGTGGCTGCCCACCCGCGGCTGAAACTGGCCTTTGTCTCTTCGCGCGAGCGCGCCGGGCAGCGCCTGTCCGACCACCATCCGGAATTCCAGGGTGACCTGCAGTACGAGAACCTGGATGCCGACGCGGTGGCCGCCAAGGGTGTGGACGCAGTGATCCTGGCCCTGCCCAATGGACTGGCCGCGCCGTTCGTGGCCGCGCTTGAAACCGCGAAACCGGACACCGTCATCGTCGATCTCTCGGCCGACTACCGTTTCGACAACAGCTGGTACTACGGTCTGCCGGAACTGACCCGCGGCCGGTACAACGGCCAGAAGCACATCAGCAACCCGGGCTGCTATGCCACGGCGATGCAGCTGGCGGTGCACCCGCTGCTGGACCTGCTGGCCGGCCCGCCGCAGTGCTTTGGTGTCTCCGGCTACTCCGGTGCCGGTACCACGCCGTCGGACAAGAACAACGTCGAACTGCTGGCCGACAACCTGATGCCATACGCGTTGACCAACCACGTGCATGAGCGCGAGGTGTCGGTACAGCTGGGCGTGGCTGTTGAATTCATGCCACATGTCGCGCCGCATTTCCGGGGCATCACGCTTACCGCCAACCTGTGGCTGAACCGCGTGCAGACCCGCGAACAGATCGTCGAGCGCTTCCGGCAGGCCTATGCCGGCGAACCCCTGATCGAAGTGGTGGATGACGCGCCGTGGGTCAGCCGCATCGCCGGCCGACACGGTGCCCAGGTCGGTGGCTTCACCCTGGCCCCAGGCGGCAAGCGGGTCGTGGTGGTGGCGACCCTGGACAACCTGCTCAAGGGCGCGGCCACCCAGGCAATGCAGAACCTCAACCTCGCGCTGGGCATCGACGAACTGACGTCGATCCCGCACTGAACACGCCTTCCGGAGCCCCCATGGCAGACCTTCTTTGGCAGAAGCCCGGCGTCGCTGTCGACGCCCAGATCCAGACCTTCCTCGCCGGCGACGACGTGATCCTCGACCGCGAGTTCTTCCTGCATGACATCGCCGCCAGCGCCGCGCATGCACAAGGCCTGCAGCACATCGGCATCCTCAGTGCCGACGAGCTGGACGGCCTGCTGCGCGAACTGGAGATCCTGGCGCAGGACTTCCGCGAAGGCCGCTTCGTGCTGGATACGCAGTACGAAGATGGCCACTCGGCGATCGAGGCGCGCCTGACCGAACGCCTGGGCGATGCCGGCCGCAAGATCCACACCGGCCGCAGCCGCAACGACCAGATCCTGGTTGCCACCCGCCTGTGGTTGAAGGAGAAGCTGCAGCGCGTGGCGCAGCTCAGCGCCGAGGTGGCCAAGGTCGCGCTGGACCGCGCACAGGCCGAGAAGGACCTGCCGATTCCCGGCTACACCCACATCCAGCGTGCTGTGGTGTCCTCGGCCGGCATGTGGTGGGCTGGCTGGGCCGAGGCCTTCATCGACAACGCCGTCCGCGCGCGCGATACCCATGCACTGGTTGACGCCAATCCGCTGGGCACCGCTGCCGGCTATGGCGTGAACCTGCCGCTGGACCGCGAGCACACCACGGCCGCGCTCGGTTTCGCGCGCATGCAGATCTCGCCGATCTACGCACAGCTGTCGCGCGGCAAGTTCGAGCTGGCCGCGTTGGAAGCACTGGGTGGTGCCACGCTGGACCTGCGCCGCATTGCCTGGGACCTGTCGCTGTTCACCAGCGCCGAGTTCGGCTTCGTCGCGCTGCCGGCGCAGTACACCACCGGCAGTTCGATCATGCCCAACAAGCGCAACCCGGACGTGATCGAGCTGATGCGTGCCACCCACGCCAGCGTGGCCGCTGCGCGCACCGAGATCGAGCAGCTGCTGTCGCTGCCGTCGGGCTACCACCGCGACCTGCAGTCGTCCAAGGGCGCCATCTTCCACGGCTTCGGCCGTGGCCTGGCCGCGCTGGAGCTGCTGCCGGCGCTGCTGGCCAATCTGGAATGGCGTGACGACCGGCTGCGCGCAGCGATCGACTCCGGCATGTATGCCACCGACGTCGCCGTGGAAGCGGCCGTGGCCGGTGTGCCGTTCCGTGAGGCCTACAAGGCCGCTGCGGCCGGTGCCGACAGCGCAGGGCAGGGGCGTACCCCGGAAGGCAGCCTCGCCGCGCGCGTGTCGCCGGGTTCGGCCGCTGATCTGCGCCTGGACGAACTGCGCGCACGCTGGCAGGCGTTGTCCTGATGGCGGGCACCATCTACCTGGTGCTGGCGATGCGCCGCGCCGACTTCAACGCCGCCGTGGTGCAGCCGCATCGCGATTTCCTCGACGCGTTGCAGGCGCAGGGCAAGCTGCAGCTGACCGGTGGTTTCGCCGACGGCAGCGGTGGCGCCTATGTGCTGTGCAACGTGGGCAGCCTGGCGCAGGCGCAGGCTATCGTCGCCACCGATCCGCTGGTGACGATGCAGGCCTCCGACCTGACCGTGCACGAATGGAACACCCGCTGAGAGCCTGACCGATGATCCAGCACGCTGCCCACGTCGTCTCGCCGTTCCCCGAACAAGCGCTGCCACCATGGCGGCGTGCGGTGCTGAAGGTCGGCAGCAGCCTGCTGGCAGCCGATGGCGGCGGCCTGTCGCCGCGCCACGCGCTGGGCCTGGCCCAGTTCGTCTCGGCCAATGTACTGGCCGGGCGCGAGGTGGTGATCGTGTCGTCCGGTGCGGTTGCGGCGGGGCGCGCGATCCTGCCGCGGGCCGATGAACCCGGTGCGGCGATGGCGGCGCGGCAGGCGCTGGCCGCGCTCGGCCAGGCCCAGCTGATCGGGCTCTGGCAGCGCTTCTTCGAGCACCCCGTGGCGCAGGTGTTGCTGACCCACGACGACCTGCGCAACCGCCGCCGCTACCTCAATGCACGCGCCACGCTGAGCGAACTGCTGCGCCTGGGCGCGTTGCCGGTGGTCAACGAGAACGACACCGTGTCGGTTGACGAGCTCAAGCTCGGCGACAACGACAACCTGGCCGCCACCGTGGCGGCGCTGGTGGATGCCGATGCGCTGTTCATCGCCACCGACATCGATGGCCTGTACAGCGCCGACCCGCGCACCGTGGCCGATGCGCGGCCGTTGCACGACGTGCCGGAACTGAGTGACGAGGTGCTGGCGATGGCCGGCGGCGCCGGCTCGCGCGCAGGTACCGGCGGCATGCGCACCAAGCTGGAAGCAGCGGCCAAGGCCGGTCGCCTTGGCATCGAAACCTATCTGTTCAATGGTCGCAGTGGCGATGTGGTGCGCGCGCTGGCGCAGGACCGCCTGTTCGGCACCCGCATCCACGCCGCACGCAGTCGTGAGGCGGCCCGCAAGCACTGGCTGCGGCATGCGCCGCTGGTCGAGGGTGCGATCGTGATCGATGCCGGCGCGGCGCAGGCCATGCGCGAAAAGGGCGCCTCGCTGCTGCCCGGTGGCATCACCGGCGCGGAGGGCGTGTTCCGCCGCGGCGACATGGTGCAGGTGTGCTGGAACGCGCCGCAGGGCCGTGTCTGCGTGGCGCGCGGCGTCAGCCAGTACGCGGTCGATGATGTGCGCCGGATTGCCGGCCGCCATTCGCGCGACATCGAGGCCGTGCTGGGCTACAACTACGGTGGCAGTGTCGTCCATCGCGACGATCTGGTACTGCCATGACCGGTTTGAAGGACTCCCCGATGAGCGACATCGAAACGCAGGCGCGTGCCTGCCGTGACGCGGCCCAGATCATTGCTGGCCTCGACAGTGCGGCCTGCCGCACGCTGCTGCTGGCGATGGCCCAGGCACTGGAAGTGAATGCCGGGCTGATCCTGGCAGGTAATGCACGTGACCTCGCCGCCGCGCGCGACAAGGGCGTTGGCAGTGCCATGCTCGACCGCCTGGCGCTGGACCCGGCGCGTCTGTTCGCGATGGCCGAAGCCGTGCGTGAGGTGGCTGCGCTGCCCGATCCGGTCGGCCAGATCACCCGCGACGACGTGCGTCCAAACGGCATCCGCGTGCAGAAGGTACGCGTGCCGTTGGGCGTGATCGCAATGATCTACGAGGCGCGCCCGAACGTGACCGCTGAAGCGGCCGCGCTGTGCCTGAAGGCCGGCAATGGCGTGATTCTGCGCGGTGGTTCCGAAGCGATCCACTCCAACACCGCCATCGCCCAGGCGCTGGCGGGTGCCTTGCAGGCCAATGGCGTACCACCGGCAGCAGTGACTGTACTGACCGACCTGCGTCGCGAGGCAATGCTGGAGCTGCTGCAGCTGCATGAGCTGATCGATCTGGCGATTCCTCGCGGCGGCGAAGGCCTGATCCGCTTCGTTGCCGAGCATGCGCGGGTGCCGGTGATCAAGCACTACAAGGGTGTCTGCCACCTGTTCGTGGATGCCAGTGCCGACCTCGGCAAAGCCATCGATCTACTGGTGGACGGAAAGTGCAGTCGTCCGTCGGCCTGCAATTCGCTGGAGACCCTGCTGGTGCACCGCGATGTGGCCGAAGCGTTCCTGCCACGCGTGGCCCAGGCGCTCGGCGAGCGTGGCGTGCAGCTGCGCGCCGATGCACTGGCGCAACCGCTGCTGCCGGGCAGCACCGCCGCCAGCGAGGACGACTACGCTGCCGAGTTCCTCGACATGGTGCTGGCCGTGCGCGTCGTTGATGACCTCGAGGCGGCCATCGCGCACATCCGCACCTATACCTCCGATCACACCGAAGTGATCGCAACCGAAGACGCCGGCCATGCCGAGCGCTTCGTCAACGCACTGCGCTCGGCGGTGGTGATGGTCAACGCCTCGTCGCGCTTTTCCGACGGTGGCCAGCTGGGCCTGGGCAGCGAAATCGGCATTTCCACCACGCGCCTGCATGCCTACGGCCCGATGGGCCTGGAGGCACTCACTGTCGAACGATTTGTCGTGCGCGGTGAAGGGCAGACGCGCACCTGAGCGCAGGCTTGGCCGATATCAACGGGTGCTTCTGGTAGCTGTCGACCTTGGTCGGCGCACACGCCTCCTGCCGACCAAGGTCGGCAGCTACCAAAGCAAGTGCCGACCAAGGTCGGCACCCACCGAATTGTCGGGCTATACCACCTCGCGGCGGATGCCGATCGGTCGCGCGTGATCGTCCATGTGCAGCGTGGCGGCCTTGCAGCCCAGCAGGCGCTCGGCCAGCCCGGTGCTGGCCCCGAGGTCGGCGGCCACTTCATTGAGGCTGGCCAATGGCCGCGGCAGGCGCCGGTCGTGGCCACGGAAGCGCGCCCGGTTGTACTCGGCCCAGCCGATCAGCAGTACGCTGGCGCACAGCAGCATCAGTGGCAACGCCACCAGTACATAGGGGTCGAACTGGCTTTGCTGCTCGTACAGCTGCCGCCAGGCCAGCTGGCCTCCTATCAGCCACGAGAGCAAGGTGACCAAGGGCGCCCACAGGTAGAAGTAAAAGCCCCAGAACGCCAGGGTGACGAATCCCCAGGCAGTGCGCTGGAAGCGCGGTTGATGGTGTGGCTTGCGGATCATCCGCGAGTCGAAGCGGTTGGACGGGCGTTGTGCGTTCATCGGATCCCCCGGTCGGGGCTGGTCCAGGTGGCGCGCTTGCTGCGACGGCGCAGCAGGGTCTTGGGAAGCGCCACCAGGGTGGTGGAAAGGCTGATCAGCCAGTACGCCATCGGGTACCAGATGACCCAGAAGTAGTTGCGTCCAATCTGTGTTTCGTAACGTCGGTCGATGATCAGACTGCTGGCGAACTGCAGCAGGCAGACCAGGGCCAGGATCACGCCATGCCACTCCGGCAGCAGGCTGGCGATGTGCAGCTGTGGTGGCAGTTCGATGAACTTGCCCAGTGCCCACAGCAGCACGATGAACAACATGGTGTAGGCCCAGATCACGCTCAGCACGTACTCCAGCAGTACGCCCCACATGCGCCGCTCCTTCCAGTGCAGCAGCGAGCGGGCGTGGCGCAGCATCACCTCCACGCCACCCTGGGCCCAGCGCAGCCGCTGCCGCCACAGGCCCTTCAGCGTTTCAGGCATCAGGATGAAGCACAGCGCATTGGGTTCGTAGCGGATGTCCCAGTGTGCGCGCTGCAGGCGCCAGCTGATGTCGATGTCTTCGGTCACCATGTCATCCGACCACCAGCCGACCTGGTGCAGGGCGGTACGACGGAAACCGGCGATCACGCCGGAGATGGTGAAGATGCGCCCGTACACCCGCTGCGCGCGCTTGATCATGCCGATGATCGAGGAAAACTCAGCCACCTGCAGGCGTCCGAGCAGGGTGGAGCGGTTGCGGATGCGCGGGTTTCCGGTCACCGCGCCGACCCGGTTGCCACTGATCAGGTGCCAGACCATCCAGTGCAGGGCGTGTTCCTCCAGCATGGCATCGCCATCGATGCACACCAGGTACTCCGAGAGGGCCGCCAGCGCCCCCATGCGCAGCGCATTGGCCTTGCCCAGGTTGCGGTCCAGGTGCAGCACGCGCAGCCGTGGGTGCTTTGCCGCCAACGCATCCAGCCGCGCACCGGTGTCGTCGCTGCTGCCATCATCGATGGCGATCACTTCATAGTCGGCTGGATAGCGTTGTGCCAATGCCGCACCGAGCGTGTCGTCCAGGTTTTCCGATTCGTTGTGGCAGGGAATCAGCAGGCTCGCGAACGGTGGATCGACCATCAGCGGCGGGTCGTTGCGTGGACGCGAATGGCGTTCGCGCCGGAAGTAGTAATACAGGCCGCCCGACATCCAGAAGAACGCCATCACCATCGGGTAGTAGAAGGCGAACTGGAACAGGACCTGCAGCAGCGGATGCATGTCCATGTCACTTCTCCGGGTACGGGAAGTTGCCGGCGGACATCGCCGCGCGGGCATCGCGGGTGGAGGGCTGGTCGGCGATGAAGTCGTCCGGATACCAGGCGAAGTGGTGCACGCCCTGCGCCTGCAGCTGGCGGAGCTGTGCACGCAGGCGCTCGGCGGGAATCGGCTGCCCGTTTCGCCAATCGACGGTCTGCAGCTCGAACAGCGTATGCTGCAGCTGCGGGTCGTGCGCGCGCACTGCGGCCAGAAGCTGGTCGAGCCAGCGTTCCGGATGCTTGCTGCCTTCCATCCACGGCATCGCCATCAGTGCGGTCTGGTCGTAGGCCTTGTTGAACAGATCCAGGCGCTGCGCGAACCAGGCTTCACTCTGCGGGCGGAGTACCGGCTCGGCATACAGGTTGCGCACCGTGGCCAGTTTCGGCCGCCAGCGCTGCGCACTGTCGCGCAGGGCCAGGGTGAAGTCGATCAGGGCCTGGGTACGTGCGCTGCCATCTTCACCGGCTGCCAGGGCGGGCAGTTCGGTGTCGCGTAGGTAGCCGTCGTCATGGAACAGCAGACCTTCAACGTAGGAATTGACCGCCAGATCCTCGTAGATGTCGAGCATGATCTGCCTGGCCTTCGGGTTGGTGAAATCCAAGCGGTACATGCCGTCGGCATCACCGTTGCGGATCGCCAGCGCCTTGCGCTGAACCGGGTCGGGCAGCTCGAAGCCGAGCACCGGCAGCCACGCGTAGACCTTCACCCCGGCGCGGGATTTCAGCTGCCAGGCGACGCGGCTGAACAGGTCCGCGCGCATCGGCATGTGCCGGTTCGGGAAGTACAGCGCGTCGGCGGTGTTGTTGCCGTCCGGGTCGGCGAAGGCCTGCAGGTAGACATGCGTCGGCGCGATGCGCTTGACCCGCTCGACCAGCGCATCGAGGTTGCGTGCCTGCTGTGCCGGATCCGGGTCGTACACATCATCGAGGTCGATCTGCAGGGCGCGGATGCCGTCGAGCGCGACATCGCGGCGCAGTTCATAGGCCAGGCCCTCCACGGTCGGGTTGTCGCTCACCAGCAAGCGCGCCAACCCGTGCAGGTCGCTGGCCACCGGGGTGCTGCGGCCTTCCAGGTCGAACGAGACCGGCATGCCCAGCTGCTCGGCGATGTCGTTGCTCAACTGGTTGTAGGCCGCGTACGGCCAGACGATGGCGCGCGGGCGCACCCCGAGATGCTGTTCGATGCGCTGCACGCTGCGTGCGAGGTCGGTGCGCAGGCGCCGCTCATACTGCGCCTCGCTTTCGTAGCTGTGCGTGGCGGGGGTGTAGATGCGGGTGACCACGGCGGGCGTGGAATTGCCCTGTGGATTGGCAGGTACGCCGTGGTGCAGGTCGTCGGTATGGCTGGCCACTTCGATCAGGCCGCTGTCGTGCATCTGCTTCAGCTGTGCCCAGGTGACGAAGTCATCATGGCCGAACGGGCGGTAGCCGTAGTCGATGGTGCGCCCCGGTGCCATGTCCACGTAGTCGGTGATCACCGCCACCAGTGCCGGGTAGCGATAGGCCTGCAGCAGCGGGAAGGCCTTGTCGTAGACGCTGCGCAGGCCATCGTCGAAGGTCAGCAGCACCGGTTTCGGAGGCAGCGTGGCGCGGCCCTGGGAGGCCTCGATCAGTTGCGACAGCGAAACCGGGTGGTACCCATGCGCGCCCAGCCAGTCCAGATGGGCGGCGAAGTTCTGTGTGCTCACTGCATAGGTATCGGCATCGCCCTTGGCGGCCACCTGGTCGCGGATGTCGTGGTAGCTGAGGATCAGCAGACCGTTGTCGATCGCATCAAGATGCACGGCCTGCTGCGCGAACGCCGGTGGCGCGCAGGCCAGCAGCAGGAGCACGATCAGTCGCAGGAAGCGGGTCATGTCAGTCTCCCCAGCGCAGTGCGGCTTCGAAGCCGATATGGCGCTCGCGATGGCCGTCGTAGACCGGCCGTGACCAGCGCAGGCCATACTCGAACACGCGGCCGGGGCCCAGCTGCCACTCATGCATGTAGGACACAGACGGCACCAGTGCACTGCCGAAGCCGTCCTGCCAGTAGTCACCCAGCGAGACGGTCAGCCGGTGCCGGAAGTGGCGCTCGTAATGCCGCCACAGCTGCTGGTCGATACGCAGGCCGATCTCGACCATGCGGTCGCGCTTCGGGTTGAAGTAAGGCGCATCATCGCGGCTGCCGCGACTGGTGTAGGCACTGGCCAGGCCATCGACCAGCCAGCGTGGGCGGGTCAGCAGGCGCTGTTCGAGGCTGGTGCTGAACAGCTCGCGGTGGTTGCCATCGTCGTAGCGGAAGCGGCTGGTGCCGAACATCCAGTGGGTGAGCTCGCTGCGCCGGTAGTCCACCTGTGCGCTCACGCTGTCGGCGGTGATGCCGGCCGCGCGCGCCTGCATCGAGGCTTCCGGATCATTGCGTGCGGCCACCACGCCGGCATGCCAGTAGTCGTTGAACTGCCAGCCGACGCCAGCGCGCAGCCCGGTATCGCCGATGTGGTCGTTGGCGCGCAGCACCGCTGCTTCTGCATCCAGCTGCCCGAAGCGGTAACGCACGCCCGCGCCGAGCCACAGTGGATCGATGCGCTGGTCCTGGAAGTCGGTCGAGCGCCGGTCGGCGAGGGCGAACAACCGCCAGCGGTCGTCGAGGATCGGTGTCTCCACTTCCACGCCGTAGTGGCGATCGTTGTTGCCCAACGGCGAGGTGCTACCGCCACCGGAGCTGCGGCCGATGTCGGTCCATGCCTTCAGCTGCCAGCCGCGATGTGCGCGCCAGGCCTGGTCCATGCGTTCGACTGCCGGTTGGGTCGGGTAGCGCGCGATCAGGTCATCGTGCAGCGGCCGCGCCAGGTCGTCGCGCTGCAGGGCGAGGTAGGCCTCTTCCATGCCCAGCCGTGGCTCGATGTCGCGCGGGTCCAGCGCATGCGCCATCTGTTGCCGTTGCAGCGCCCTGCGTGGCCAGCCGCGCATCATGTAGACGCTGCCCAGCGCACTCTGCAGTCCTCCGTTGCCGGGGGCGATGTCCACCATCGACTCCAGGTCGTGCTGCGCGGTGCCCAGGTCGCCGCTGTAGGCGCGCACCATCGCCAGGTTGAGATCGGCCTCGTAGCGCGACCAGTTCGCGTACGGTGATTTGCCGTTGCTCCAGCGCCAGGCCGGCTCCTTGTCGCGCCATGCCTGCAGCAGGTCGATCGCCTTTTCCTGCTGCTCGCTCTCCAGGTAGGCATAGGCCAGTTCCGAATGCGAAGCGTCGCGCGTCGGGTCGCCAGCGACGGCCGCCTGCAGCACCGGAATGGCTTCCTCAGGGTGCAGGGTGCCCATCAACGAATCGCCCACTGCAGGCAGCACGTAGTCGGGTAGGGCATGGCCTTCGGCCTGCAGTGCCCGTGCTTCCTCGCGGACCTGCGCATGGCGGCCCAGCCGGTTGAGCAGGATCAGCCGGTCCATGCGGATGCGCAGTGGTGCCTGCGAGGCTGGGCTGCCTTCGCCGCCCAGGTAGCGCTGCATGCGTGCCAGGGTCGATTCGGCCTCTTCCAGGCGGCTGTCCTCGCTGCTGCTGTAGGCCAGGCTCCAGACCACCAGTTTGGCGAGGTAGTCGCCTTCCAGCCGCTGCTTCTGGGCACCGTCGAACAGCTGCGGGCGCTGCTGGTACAGCTCCCACGCGCGCCAGGCGTTGCCGATGTCACCCAGGGTCAGGACGCGCAGCTTGAACAGCAGGTCGTCGTCGGGTTGCTGCTGGCTCGCGCGCTCGATCGCGCCCAGGGCATCCAGCCAGCGGGCCTGGTCGCGGTAGCGGCCGATCTCGGCCAGGGCTGCCTCGCGGTCGGGCGGGGCAGCGCTGCTGGCCCAGGCCAGGGCGGTGCAGGCAAGGCCGACGCAGAGCGCCAGCCGGCGGTGGACAACCATTGGGGACCCCCTTGGCTTCCGAACCAGACAACCTGAAAAATGTGACGCACATCACATGCCAGATTCTGGGATTGCCGTGGCCTGCGTCACTCCCCTCGCGAACTCCCATCCAGCAGGGATGGGCGGAACCAGGACAGCGACCTGCAATGTCTTGTCTGAAACGAGAGTCCCCCGCACACCGAGTGGTGGCCCGGGCGGCGATGCCGCCCCCATGCCCGTTGCCGGCACGCGGCAAGGTAGGGCATTCGTGGGCACTATCCGCCCGGAATTGTCAGCCCGGCGTCAAAATGCGCGTGAAGGCTGATGGGCGCTGGTCGGGGCCGGCAGGCGGCCCCGGACGATCACCAGAGATCTTCCAGCTTGCGCGGCTTGCAGGCCACCCACGAGGCGCACAGCATCAGGGTGGCGCAGCCGAACAGGAAGCTGAACGGGAGAGTCCAGCCGTCGCTGACGGTGTGCAGCCAACCGACCAGGAACGGCCCCAGGCAGCTGAAGCTGTAGCCCACGCCCTGCATGAACCCGGACAGCGCCGCCGAGCCGGTGGGGGTGCGGGTGCGCAGGTTGATCAGGGTCAGCGCCAGGGGGAAGGTGGACGGACCGACGCCAAGCAGGCAGGCCCACAGCAGCGGCGCCTTCATGGGGGCCAGCAGCAGGCCGGTGAAGGCGATCACGAACGAGAAGAAGCCGATCAGCACCAGCGGGAACGGGTTCTGCAGGCGCACCGCCATCGACGGAATGACCAGCGACGGCAGCAGGCCCAGGGCCGAGAACACGGCCACCATCACGCCGCCGAACGCGGGTGTGCCGCCGGCCTCGACCACGATGCGCGGCAGCCAGGTGAACATCGAATAGGTCATCAGCGAGGTCATGCCGAACATGAGCGTCATGCTCCAGCCCAGCGACGTGCGCCAGACCTTGCCGTGCGGCTGTGCGGTGGGGTCGGTGGCGTCGGCCAGCGGCTTCGGCGCGCGCCTGGCCAGCAGCAGCCACGGCAGTGCAGCGGCGAGCGCCAGCAGCGCCCACATGCCCAGCGACACGCGCCAGCCCGCAGCATTGGCCACCGGTACCGCCAGCAGTGCCGGCAGCATCGTGCCCAGCTGCAGCACGCTGATGTACAGCGTGCTCATGGTGCCGACCTTGTTGGCGAAATAGCGCTTCACCAGCGGCGGCACCACCACGTTGCCGATGCCCATGCCGGCCAGTGCCACCACCGAACCGAGCAGCAGCGTGCCAACGTTGCCGGCGCTGGAGCGCAGCAGCAGGCCGGCCATCGCCATCACCATCGCCAGCAGTGTGGTGCGTTCCAGGCCCAGGCGCCGCGCCAATGCCGGCGTGGCCACGCCGAACAGCGCGAACGAGGCGGTCGGCAGCATGCCCAGCACGCCGGTCATGGTGGTACCGAAGCCGAACTGCTGGCCGAGCACGTCCAGCAGCGGGGTGATCGAGGTGACCGCAGTGCGCAGGTTGACCGCTGCCAGCAGGATCGCGGCAAACGCGAGGACACGACCGTGCAGCAGCGACGGCGAATCGGAAGTGGAGGAACTCATCGGTGGTCCTTGCAGGTGTCACACGCCGCAGCAACGGCATGCAGCGCCGGCATCGGTCTACGCCGAAGCGGCAGGTGGGGGTGGGGGCTGCAGGCGGGCCGGCAGCGCGGCCATTGTACGTGCGCGCTCCGGCAAGGTCCCGTCATGCGGGCGGCCGGGCACTTGGTACAAAAAAACCCGGAGGACAGTGATGTCTTCCAGGCTTCTTGGTGACCACCGAAGTGGTCGGGGAGACAGGATTCGAACCTGCGACCTCTACGTCCCGAACGTAGCGCTCTACCAGACTGAGCTACACCCCGAAGGGAGCCGCCTATTCTAGCGATTCACCCCGATGGCGGCAAGGGGTGAATGCTGTTTTCTTCACACTGCCGAAGCAGTGCCACTTCAGGGAACAAAAAAGCCTGGATGACTTCACCAGGCTTCAATGCGACCACGTGAGTGGTCGGGGAGACAGGATTCGAACCTGCGACCTCTACGTCCCGAACGTAGCGCTCTACCAGACTGAGCTACACCCCGAAGGAGCCGCCTAAGATACCGTGTGAAGGCCCTATCGGCAACCCTTTTTTACAGTTTCAATGCACGTCGTTGTCGGTGCGGGCGCTTTCGCGCGCTTCGAACCACATCCCGTTGAGGATGGCCACGACCGAGGCCAGTCCGGCACCGAGAATCCAGGCGAAATACCACATGGTCAATCTCCTATGTCCAAGGGATGTGCCGACCGTGGGCCGGCACACCGGCAATCAATAAGCGTTGGGGTTGTCGCCCATTTCCTCGACCGTTGTCTTGCCCTTCAGCACGCGGTACACCCAGGTGGTGTAGGCGATGATGATCGGCAGGAAGATGGCCGTGGCCAGCAGCATGACCCACAGCGTCAGATGGCTGGACGAGCTGTCCCAGACGGTCAGGCTGGAGGTGGGCTGGCTGGAGGACGGCAGCAGGAACGGGAAGATCGCAAAGCCGACGGTCAGGATGATGCCGGCAATCGATGCGCCCGAGGCGATGAAGGCCAGGCCACCACGACGTGCGCGCAGCAGCACCGCACTGGCCAGCGCACCCAGCAGGCCCAGCACCGGGAACACCAGGGTGGCCGGCATGGTGCTGTAGTTGCGCAGCCAGCCACCGGCCGCCGTGCCCAGCTCGGCGGTCTTCAGCAGCGGATTGGTCGGGCCATCGGTGACCACCTGCGAGGTGATCTGATAACCCGGCAGGCCGAAGGCCACCCAGGCACCGGCGACGGCGAACAGCACGAAGCTGATGATGGCGGCGACGCTGCCATAACGTGCGGCACGTTCGGCCACCGGGCCGTCGGTCTTGATCACCAGCATGGCCGCACCGTGCGATACCAGCATGGCCACGCTGATCAGGCCGGCGATGAGCGCGAACGGGGTGAGCAGGCCGAAGAACGAACCGGTGTAGGTCACGCGCAGGGTGTCGTCGAAGTGGAACGGCACACCCAGCAGCACGTTGCCCACGGCGACGCCGGCAATCAGGCCCGGCAGCAGGCCGCCGATGAACAGCACGCGGTCCCAGTTGTCGCGCCAGCGCTTGGACGGCAGCTTGCTGCGGTACTTGAAGCCGACCGGGCGCAGGATCAGCCCGAACAGCATCGCAAACACCGCCAGGTAGAAGCCGGAGAAGCTGACCGCATACAGCGGCGGCCATGCGGCGAAGATCGCGCCGCCACCCAGCACCAGCCAGACCTGGTTGCCTTCCCACACCGGGCCGACGGTGTTGATCACCAGCCGGCGTTCTTCATCGGTCTTGGCCACGAACGGCAGCAGGGTGCCGACACCAAGATCGAAACCATCCATCACGGCCCAACCGATCAGCAGGATGCCGAGCAGCAGCCACCAGATCACGCGGAGCGTGGTGTAATCAAGTGCAATGAATTCCATCTGGATTCTCCTGCCTCAGGCCTGGCCGGGGGCGACTGCATTGGGGGAAGCGGGGCGGATATCGGCCTGCAGCGAGGGCAGGATGTCGTCCGGACCCTTGCGGACCGCCTTCAGCATCAGCTTGATCTCGATGATCAGCAGCACCGTGTACAAGCTGGTGAACACCGCCAGCGTGGTCAGGATTTCATGCAGTGCCAGGCCCGATGCCGCGTAGAAGGTGGGCAGCACGCCATCCACCGCCCACGGCTGGCGGCCGTATTCGGCGACGAACCAACCGCATTCGATCGCAATCCACGGCGCCGGCAGCGACCACACGGCCAGCTTCAGGAACCAGCGCTTGTCCTGGAAGTTGTTGCGGCACGAGAAGTAGAACGCCAGTGCGAAGAAGGCGATCAGGTAGAAGCCCAGGCCCGCCATGATGCGGAAGGTCCAGAACAGGGGGGCCACGCGTGGCACGGTATCCATCGCAGCCTTGGAGATTTCCTCCGGCGTCGCGTTGAGGATGTCTTCGCGGTAGCGCTTCAGCAGCAGGCCATGGCCGAGATCCTGCCAGTGGCGGTCGAACATCTCGCGTGCTTCGAGGTCGTTGCGGTCCTTCTTCACGCGTTCCAGTGCGCCATAGGCGATCTGGCCGCCGCGGATGCGGTGCTCGGCACGCTCCACCAGTTCCAGGATGCCCGGGATCGGCTGGTCCAGCGAACGCGTGGCGATCAGGCCCATCAGGTACGGGATCTTCACCGCGTAGTCGTTCTGGTGGGTGTCCTGGTTGGGAATGCCGAAGGCAGTGAAGTCGGCCGGCGCACGCTCGGTTTCCCACATCGCTTCGATCGCGGCCAGCTTCATCTTCTGGTGTTCGCTGGCGGCGTAACCGCTCTCGTCACCCAGCACCACCACCGACAACGAGGACAGCAGGCCGAAGGCCGCGGCCACCGCGAACGAACGGCGGGCCATGTCCCGATGCTTGTTGCGCAGCAGGTACAGGGCGCTGATCGACATCACGAAGATCGCACCGGTCACGTAGCCGGCACTGACGGTGTGCACGAACTTGGCCTGGGCCACCGGGTTCAGCAGCACCGCAGCGAAGTCGACCACTTCCATGCGCATCGTTTCCGGGTTGAACACCGCACCGGTCGGGTTCTGCATCCAGCCGTTGGCGATCAGGATCCACACCGCCGACAGGTTGGTGCCCAGTGCCATCAGCCAGGTCACAGTGAGGTGCTTGACCGGGCTCAGGCGCTTCCAGCCGAAGAAGAACAGGCCGATGAAGGTCGCTTCCAGGAAGAAGGCCATCAGGCCTTCGATGGCCAGCGGCGCACCGAAGATGTCACCCACGTAATGGCTGTAGTACGACCAGTTCATGCCGAACTGGAATTCCATCACCAGGCCGGTGGCTACGCCGATGGCGAAGTTGATGCCGAACAGGGTGCCCCAGAACAGGGTCATCTGTCGCCAGACCTGTTTGCGGGTCATGACGTACACGCTCTCCATGATGGCCACCATGAAGGACAGGCCAAGCGTGAGCGGGACGAATAGGAAGTGGTACATCGCGGTCAGAGCGAATTGCAGCCGCGACAGTTCTACGACTGTCTGATCAATCATGGCCTGGCTACCTCGTTGGATAGTGCCGTTGCAGGTGGCGGGAAGGGTGGTCTACGACGTGAATGATGTGACCGACTACTTCAAACAGCCTTGATCCAGATCAATGTATGAATGGGTATTCAGGAGGATCGTATGCCAACCCGATGAAGACTGCGACCGCCGGCCGCAGGGGGCGGGTGTTGCCTGCGCCTACAATGCCGTGTCTCCCCTGTTGCCCGTGAAGACCCCTTGAGCGCTGCCGAAACGACCCCTGACGGCCTTTCCCCGGAAGCCGAAACGACCCGCCAGCGGCGTGCCCGCACTGCCTGGCTGGCCGATCTTGCGCGCTCCGCTCGAGGTCGCCAGCGGCTGGCGGCGCTGTGCATCAGCCTGTCTGGCGCGCTGCTGATCGGTCAGGCAGCGGCCATTGCCTGGCTGGTGCAGACGGTGCTGGTGGAACGCGCACCGCTGGCGTCGGGCCTACCGGTGCTCGCTGGATTGGCCGTGATCCTGGTGCTGCGCACGCTGCTGGGCAGCGCCACCCAGGCGGCTGCCGGTGATGTGGCCGATGCCGCGCGGTTGGCGCTGCGCGAGCGCGTGTTCGCGCGCCTGCTTGGGCATGGGCCGCTGTGGCTGCGCCAGCGCCGCACCGGCGAGCTGGGCGAACTGATGCTGCATCACGGCGATGCGATCGAGAGCTATTACAGCGGCTTCCTGCCGGTGCGCACCGAAGTGGTGGTGGTGCCGCTGCTGATTCTGGCCGCGGTGGCCTGGGTCGACTGGGTGGTGGCGCTGATCCTGTTGTTCACAGCGCCGCTGGTGCCGTTCTTCATGATGCTGGTGGGCTGGGGCGCCGAAGCCGCCGGGCGCGCGCAGCTGGGCGAGCTGGCGCGGATGAGCGGCCACTTCGCCGACCGTATCAAGGGCCTGGGCCTGCTGCGCCTGTATGGCCGTGGCGAGGCCGAACTGGAAGGCATCGAGGCCGCCGCTGAAGGCGTGCGCGTGCGCACGATGAAGGTGCTGCGCATCGCCTTCCTGTCGTCCACGGTGCTGGAATTCTTCGCCTCGGTGAGCGTGGCGATGGTCGCGTTGTACCTGGGCCTGAGCTACCTGGGCCTGATGTCGCTGCATGCGACCGTGCCGACGTTGGGTGCCGGCCTGTTCTGCCTGCTGCTGGCGCCGGAGTTCTACGCGCCGCTGCGGCGGTTGGCTGCGCACTACCACGACCGCGCCAATGCACTGGCAGCGGCAGCCGAGGTTGAGCGTCTGCTGCAGTCGTTGCCGGAAGAGCAGGGACTGATCGAAAACGAGAGTGCGCCAGTGGCGGTGGAGCCGGCCGAGGCCGCGTTGCCGCCGCTGCAGGTGCATGGCCTGGTGCTGCGTCCGCTGGGCGCGCCGCACGACGTGCTGCAGGATCTGGATGTGCTGCTGGAACCGGGCCAGCGGTTGGCCCTGGTCGGCCCCAGCGGATCCGGCAAGAGCACGCTGCTGGAAGCACTGGCCGGATGGTTGCCGCCGCGTGCCGGCAAGCTGCAGCTGCGCCCCGGCATGCAGGTGGCCTATGCCAGCCAGCGGCCGTACCTGTTCCACGGCAGCATCGCCGACAACCTGCGGCTGGCCGATCCCGGTGCCAGCGATGCGCGCCTGCGCGCAGTGGCCGAGGCCGCGCAGGTGCTGCAGTTCGCGCAGCGGCTGCCGCAGGGGCTGGATACGGTGATCGGCGAGCGTGGCTTCGGCCTGTCCGGTGGCGAAGCACGCCGCATCGGCCTGGCTCGCCTGCTGCTGCGCGACCCGCAGGTGCTGTTGCTGGACGAACCCACCGCGTTCCTCGATGCCGATACCGAAGCCGCGCTGCTGCGCAGCCTGGCCGCCTATGCACGCGGTCGCAGCGTGGTGGTCGCCACCCACAGCCCGGCGGTGATCGCCTGGGCCGACCGTTGCCTGTTGTTGCCGGAAGGCCGCCTGTTGGAACCGGCACCGGCGGTGCGCGCATGAGCCGTTCGCCCGATTCGCTGCGCGCGGTGTTCCTGCGCCATCGGCCGCGCCTGCTGCTGACCGTGCTGTTGCTGTGGATCACGATGCTGGCCGGCACCGCCCTGCTGGGCCTGTCCGGTGGCTTCCTGACCGCCGCCGCGCTGGCCGGAGCGGCCGGGCTGGCGCAGGGCTTCAACTTCTTTTCGCCGTCGGCCGGCATCCGTGGCCTGACCATGGCGCGCATCGTGTCGCGCTACTTCGAAAAGCTGGTCGGCCACGATGCCACTCTGCGCATCGCCCGCGACCTGCGCGTGTGGTTTTTCCGCCGTGCGCTGCCGCTCGCACCGGCGCGGCTGGGTGCTACGCGTACCGGCGAACTGCTGGCACGCCTGCTGGGTGATATCAATGAGGTGGATGGGCTGCTGGTGCGTGCGATCGGGCCGCTGGTGGCACTGGGCGCGCTGACGCTGGTGGCGATCGCCTCGGCTGCTGTGATCCTGCCGTCGGCGGCGGTATTGCTGGCGGTGCTGGCGCTGCTGATCGCCTTCGGTGTGCCGTGGCTGGGCGTACGTGGTCGTGACGATGAGGAGGCCGACCGCGCCGCACATCGCGCTGCCCTGCGTACCGCGGCCTTCGAAGGGCTGGAAGGCGCGGGTGATCTGGCCGCGCTGCACGCCGATGCAGCGTGGCAGCTGAAGGTGCGCGTGGCCGCCAAGCAGCTGGCTTCGCGGGATCGCCGTCGGCGCTGGCGCCTGATCGCGGCCTCGACCCTGCATGGCCTGGTCGCTGGGCTGGGCCTGGTGGCGATGCTGGCATTGGCCCTGCATGCGGCCGAGCAGCAGCGCATCGCGCCGGAAATGGCGGCGGGTCTGGTGTTCCTCACCGTGGCACTGATCGAACTATGGGCGGGCATCGGCCTGGCCTGGCAGTCGCTGCAGTCCGGGCGCATCGCCGCCGATCGCCTGCAGGCCATCGTCGAGCAGCCGCCGACGGTGGAGGACCCGCAGGCGCCGCAGGCGGTGCCGCAGGCCGCGCGCGTGCATTGGGATGACGTGCATTTCCAGTGGCCGGGTGCAGCGCGGCCGGTGTTGTCCGGCCTGCAGTTGACCCTGGCGCCGGGCGAGCGCATCGCGATTCGCGGCGACAGCGGCAGCGGCAAGACCACGCTGTCCAGCCTGCTGCTGCGGCTATGGGATCCGCAGCAGGGACGGCTGACCTACGGCGGTCGCGATCTGCGTGATTTCGCCCAGGCCGACTGGCACCGGCAACTGGCGTGGCTGCCGCAGAACGCGCCGGTGTTTGCCGGCAGTGTGGCCGCGAACCTGCGATTGGGGGATCCCGATGCCAGCGACGCAGCGTTGTGGGCGGTACTGCGTCGCGTGCGCCTGGGCGAATGGGCCGAGCGCAATGGCGGCCTGCAGACCTGGGTGGGTGAGAACGGCGCGACGATGTCGGCCGGCCAGGCACGACGTCTGGCGCTGGCGCGCGCGCTGCTGCGCAATGCGCCGATCCTGCTGCTGGACGAGCCCACCGAAGGCCTGGACGTGGATACCGCACGTGCGTTGTTGCAGGACCTTTCCGGCTTGCTGGACGGGCGCAGCCTGCTGATGATCACCCACGACGACCTGCCCGAAGGCGTGGTCGATGCGCAGTACCGGTTGCGCGATGGGGCGCTGGTCCGCGAACTTTGACCAATGCACATCCGCGCGTGGCGTGGATCTACTGTAGAGCCGAGCCCATGCTCGGCTGCCTCTGTACGGAGCCGAGCATGGGTTCGGCTCTACAGGTTGGCTATCGCGAGAACTCGCGCAGCATCACCGCGATCGAGGCTACGTTGGCCAGCACGCACAGCCAGAACACCCACTGGAACGAGGCTTTGCGGTGCTTGTGGCGGAACATTGCCTGCCCCAGCAGCGCGCCGGGCCAACCGCCGGCAAAGGCCAGCAACTGCAATGTGCGCTCGGGAATGCGCCACTGCTTTCGCTGCGCCGCGCGCTTGTCATGGCCATACAGGCCGAACGACACCGCGCTGGCCAACAGGCACCCGCTGCCCAGCCACAGCGGCAGCACGCCGCTGACCGTCAGCGCGATCAACGCGCCGAACGCGGCCAGCGCGAGATTACGCCGCCATGCCACTTACAGCGCGTCGAGGAAGCCGCGCACGGCGGGGCCGAAACGCTCGAAATCGACGAGGAAAGCGTCATGGCCCTGCGGCGACTCCAGGCCGATGAAGCGCGCATCGGCGCCGCCGGCGCGCAGGCCGTCGGCGACCTGTTGCTGCTGCTGCACCGGGAACAGGATGTCGGTGTTGGCGCCGATCGCCAGCGCTTTCTCCACCCGGATCTTCGCCAGCCCTGCCAGCACGTCGCCGTCGGCATATTCAGCCAGGTCGAACCAGTCCATCGAGCGGCTCAGGTACAGGTAGCAGTTCGGATCGAAGAAACGCACGAAGCGCCGTGCGTGGCCTTCCAGATAGCTTTCCACCTGGAATTCCAGGCCGAACGGATCGTCGTCGGTCTGGTCCGAATCCAGCCGCACGCGGCCGAAGCGGCCATCCCATTCCAGTGCGGAGCGGTAAGTGATCACGCCCAGCTTGCGCGCCATGCGCATGCCGGACTCGGGGTATTCGGCATCATCGTAGTGGCCGCCATTCCAGCGCGGATCAAGACGGATCGCCTCGCGCTGCAGCGAGCGGATCGCGATCGAGAACGGCAGCGCCTGCGCACTGCCGGAAATGTTGACGTGGCTGCGTGCGATGCCTGGTTGCAGCATCAGCACGGCCAACGCGGTCATGCCCCCCATTGAATTGCCGACCACGCAGGCCAGTTGCTTGATGCCCAGTGCATGCACCACTTCGATGGCGGCGCGTGCGCCGTCTTCGATCGACAGCTCGGGGAAGTCGAGACGATACGGTTGGCCGGTGGCCGGGTTGAGCGATGCCGGGCCGGTCGAACCCTTGCAGCTGCCCAGCGAGTTCACGCAGACCACGAACCAGCGGTCGGTATCGATCGGCTTGCCGGGGCCAACCATGCCTTCCCACCAGCCCGCTGCCGGGTTGGCGTCATTGGCCGCGGCATGCGCATCCGGCGACAGGCCAGTCACGATCAGGATCGCGTTGCTGGCGTCGGCGGCCAGTGTTCCCCAGGTTTCATAGGCCACGCGCGCACCGTGCAGGGCGCCGCCGCGCTTGAACGGGAAAGGCGAGGGCAGGACATGGAAGCGGGTGCCGGGCGGAATGAATTCGGTCATGCAGACATTCTAGCGGGGCCGCATGTGGAGCTGGCGACACGCTGGTTTCCATCGGCGATGCACCCGGACCGGATCGTCACATTCACGCATGGCGTGGATCTACTGTAGGGCCGAGCCCATGCTCGGCTGCCGTTGGTTTCCTGGCATTCCGCAGCCGAGCATGGCTCGGCTCTACAGGTCAAGGAAACCGCAGCTCCACCACGCCCTCATGCGGAAGGCTGACCTTCACTGGCGTGCTCTGCAGGTCGTCCTTGCTGCGGTTGGCGCTGCCGGTGCGCGAGATGCGTGCCAGCACTTCCACTTCGCGATGCGCCGACAGCGGTGCGGTCGGCATCGGGCTGTCAGCGTCGCCCAGCCCGACCGTGGCCGGGAAACCGGCCAGGGGCAGCTTGCGTGCGGCCACCGGCATCGGTGGTCCACCCACGGCGCGGGCCAGCACGAATACCTGGGTGCTGGCGGGCCACTCGGTGTTCTTCAGTGCTGGCAGCTGCACGTGCACCTGCAGCAGCGCCTCTGGTGGCACAGGGGCGGCATCGGGTGGCAGGCCGGCCGCTTCGCGGGCGATGGCGATCTGCGCCTGCAGCGCCTGCGCGGCGCCGGGCTCAAGCCGTGGCAGCAGGCCGCTCCACACATCCGCGGCCTCGGCATTCTTTCCGCGCTGGCGCAGGGCGATGCCCAGCAGCCAACTGGCGCGCTCGGCATCGGGTGCCTGTGCACGCGCCTGCTGCAACCAGGCCATCGCGGTGTCATCGAACTGCTTGCCGGCATCGGCCTGCGCACGTGCCTGCGCCGCTTCCACCAGCACGCCGGGGTCTTCCGGGGCGAGAGCGGCGGCACGTGCGAAGGCGTCCGCCGCGGCTGCCGCATTGCCGAGTTCGGCCTGCGAACGTCCCAGCAATGCCCAGCCGTCGGCACGCTGCGGATCACGCTTCAGTGCGTCCTGCAGGGCCTGCACGCCATCGCGCAATGTCGCCACCGAGGGCGCCGGCTGCACCTGGGCCGCACGCGGGTCGCCGACCAGCAGATACAGGCAGGCACCGGCCACGCCCAGTGCGAACACGCCGACCACGAAACCGCGACGACCGTGGTGGCGCAGCGGCCACAGCACCAGTGCTGCCATCAGCGCAGCAACCAGACCGGCCAGCACCGGCAGCCAATGGCTCACCATCCGTCTCCTTCATCGGCCTTGCCGGCCGGTGCTGCGCCAACCGTACGACCACGGCGGCGGACAATGCCCAGCACCACCAGTGAGCCGGCGCCGAGCATCAGCAGGGGACCGCCCCACAGCAGCCAGGTGCCCGGCTGCAATGGTGGTTGATAGAGCACGAACTCACCGTAGCGGGCGACCAGGAACTGCTTGATCTGCGTGTCGTCGTGGCCCTGCTGCATCAGCTGCAGCACCTCGCGGCGCAGGTCCTGCGCGATCTGCGCGTTGGAATCGGCCAGCGACTGGTTCTGGCACTGCACGCAGCGCAGCTGCGCGGCCAGGTCGTGGAAGCGGCGCTCTTCGGCGCCATCGCGGAACTGCAGCGGCTGCGGATCGTGCAGCGGCTGCTGTGCCACCGCGGCCAGCGGCAGCATCAGAAGCAGCAGCGCCAGCAGCCAGCGCATGGGCTCAGGGCGCCGTGTGCAGCGTGCTGCCGGCATTGCCCTGGGCCTTCTCGATCTTTTCCAATGCCGGGATCAGCTTCTCGTCGACCACGCGCTGGGTCATCGCACCGCTGTACTTCCAGCGCACGATGCCGCTGCCGTCGACCAGGAAGGTCTCCGGTGCGGCGGTCACGCCCCAGTCGATGGCGGTGCGGCCCTCGACGTCGCTGAGTACGACCATGAACGGGTTGCCCAGCTGTTCCAGCCAGTGCAGTGCATCGGTCGGGTCGTCCTTCCAGTTGTAGCCGATCACGCGCACACGCTTGCTTTCGGCGAAACGGGTCAGCACCGGGTGCTCCTCGCGGCAGGCCGCGCACCAGCTACCCCACACATTCAGCAGATAGGGCGCACCGCGCAGGTCGTCGCTGTGCACGATCATTTCCGGGTCGTGCAGCACCGGCAGCGCGAACGCCGGCGCCGGCTTGTCGATCAGCGCCGATGGCAGCACGTCGCGCTGCGGATCACCCGATTTCATCACCCCGTAGATCATCAGCCCGAGCAGGCCGAAGAAGAACAGCACGCCGATCACGATGGCTACCGGCGGCAGCGGGCGGGAGGGGCGTGGGGCGGGGGACTCGGACATGGAAACTCCTACGGACGACGGAAACGGCGGTCGGCGGCGGTGATGAATCCGCCCAGGGCCATCAACAGCGCGCCCAGCCAGATCCAGCGCACGAACGGCTTGATATGCACCCGTACCGCCCATGCATTGTTGCCCAGCGGCTCGCCCAATGCCACGTAGACATCGCCGTCGAAGCGTGCATCGATGCCGGCCTCGGTCATCACCTGGCCACCACTGGCGTACTGGCGCTTCTCCGGATGCAGCAGGGCCTGTTCGCGGCCGTTGCGGAACACCCGCAGATGACCGCGGTCGGCGATGAAGTTGGGGCCTTCGCGGTGGTCCACGCCCTCGAAGCGCACTTCGTAGCGGCCGACCACCAGCTGCTGGCCCGGTGCCAGCGCCACTTCGCGCTGCACATTCAAGGCTTCCACCAGCAGCGCACCGGCCAGGAACACGGCGATGCCGGCATGGGCAACGATCATGCCGAGCATTTCGGCGGTGAAGCGGCCGTTGCCGCGCAGTCGCTGCCAGACGAAGCGTGCGGTACCGAACCCGACCCAGACCGCGGCGGCGACACCGAGACCGGCCTTCCAGCCGTTCTGCGGCGCCTTCCACCAGGCCAGCGCGCCCAGCAGCACTGCCAGACCCAGCCAGGGTGCCAGCAGCGCGAACGAGCGCGAGGGCTGGTCGCGCTGCCACTTCACCAGCGGGCCGAACGGCAGCAGCAGGATCATCGGTGCCATCAGCAGCAGGAACAGGCTGCCGAAGTAGGGCGGGCCGACCGAGATCTTGCCCAGCGACAGCGCATCGGCCAGCAACGGATACAGCGTGCCGAGCAGCACCATCGCGCAGGCGGTGGCCAGCAGCAGGTTGTTGGCCAGCAGCAGGGTCTCGCGCGAGGTGGCGGTGAAGCCACGGCGCGGATCGTCGGCGTCCACGCTCAGCTGGCTGGCGCGCAGCGCGTACAGCAGCAGGCTGCCGCCGACCAGCACCGACAGGAAGACCAGGATGAACAGGCCGCGCGAGGGATCGGCAGCGAACGAATGCACGCTGGTCAGCACACCGGAGCGCACCAGGAAGGTCCCGAGCAGCGACAGCGCGAAGGCGGCGATCGCCAGCAGCAGGGTCCAGCTGCCGAACGTGCCGCGCTTTTCGGTGACGGCCTGCGAATGGATCAATGCCGCACCGACCAGCCACGGCATGAAGCTGGCATTTTCCACCGGGTCCCAGAACCACCAGCCGCCCCAGCCCAGCTCGTAATAGGCCCACCAGCTGCCCAGTGCGATGCCCAGGGTCAGGAAGCCCCAGGCGACGTTGGTCCACGGCCGCGTCCAGCGCAGCCAGCGCGCATCGATGCGCCCCTCCAGCAGGGCCGCTACCGCGAATGCGAACGGAACGGCGAAGCCCACGTATCCGATGTACAGCATCGGCGGATGGATGATCAGCCCCGGGTCCTGCAGCAGCGGGTTGAGGTCGCGGCCTTCCGGCGGCGCCGGGTTCAGGCGCAGGAACGGATTGGAGGTGAAGATCAGGAAGGCGAGGAAGCCGACGCTGATCACGCCCATCACCGCCAGCACGCGCGCCTGTACCGGTGCAGGCAGGTGCCGTGAGAACAGCGCCACCGCGCCGGTCCACAGTGCCAGCACCAGCGCCCACATCAGCAGCGAGCCCTCGTGCGCACCCCAGACCGCGGAGTAGCGGTAGATCATCGGCAGCAGCGAATTGGAGTTCTCGGCCACGTAGCGCACCGAGAAGTCCTGCATCACGAACGCGGCGGTGAGCACCGCGAAAGCGCCGGCGAGCAGCAGCAGCTGTGCGAAGGCGGCCGGCCGTGCCACCGCCATCCATGCCGTGTTGCTGCGCTGCGCGCCGACCAGCGGAAGACCGGCCTGCAGCAGCGAGGCCAGCAACGCGCACAACAACAGGATCTGACCCAGTTCGGGCAGCACTCAGCGCACCTCGGGTGCCGTCACCGGCACGTCATGCTTGCGATGGGCGTCGCCCATCTTGTCGGCCACTTCCTTCGGCACGTACTTCTCATCGTGCTTGGCCAGCACTTCGTCGGCGACGAAGGTGCCGTTCTGCAGGCGGCCACTGGCGACCACCGCGGTGCCTTCGGCGAACATGTCGGGCAGGATCCGTGACGTGGTCACCGCCATCTGGGCATCGCCGTCGGTCACTTCGAAACGTGCTTCCAGCGAGCCGACCGGGCGGTTGAAGGAGCCTTTCACCACCATGCCGCCCAGGCGGAACCGCGACTGCGCGTCGACATCGCCGCGCAGCACTTCCGACGGTGTGTAGAGGTAGGCGATGTTGCGCTCCAGCGCCATCGCCACCAGCGCGGTGGCCAGCCCGGAGGCGAGCAGCGCCAGCAGTACCCAGGCCAGGCGGCGGCGTTGTACCGGCGTCATCGTTCCAGCTCCGTCGACAGCGGCGCGGCTGCGTCCTGCCTGCCGGCGCGGGTCTGCTGCCGCTGCTGGCGTGCCAGCGCCAACCGGCGTGCCACACGCAGGCGCAGCCACGAACCGATGGCATCGGCGCCGAGCACCAGCACGAACACGGCGTAGGCGCCGATCACATAGGGCAGGTGGGTCATGATCGGGCCTCCCCGGCTGCACGTGCGGCATCGACGCGACCGCCGACCCAGGCCTTGCCGGCCTCGCGGTCGAGATTGTCGGCGCGGGCCTTGGCCAGCACCGAGCCGGCGAACCAGAACTTGGTGCCGATCACCATCCACCACAGCGGCGCGATCATCGCGCTGCTGATCGCCGATTCACCGAACACGTTGATCGACTGGCGCTGGTGCAGGCCGCCCCACCAGTCCACCGAATAGCGGATGACCGGCAGCAGACTGACTCCGACGATGGCCAGCAGGCCGGCTGCGCGTGCAGCGCTGCGGCGGTCCTCGATGGCGTGGTACAGGCCGATCACGCCCAGGTACAGGAACAGCAGCACCAGTTCGCTGGTCATGCGCGGGTCCCAGTCCCACCAGGTGCCCCAGGTGCCCTTGCCCCAGATGCTGCCGGTCAACAGGGTGATCAGGGTGAAGCCGGCACCCATCGGTGCGCAGGCCATGGCCAGGATCTCGCAGACCTTGATCCGCCAGATCAGGGCGATGGCGGCATACAGCGCCATCAGCGCGAACACGAACAGGCTCATCCAGGCACTGGGCACGTGGATGTAGAGGATGCGGAAGCTGTCCAGCTGCTTGGCTTCCGGCGGCACCACCAGCAGCGCCTGCCACATGCCGACCAGCAGCACCGGCACCGCCGCGAGGTAGAACACCCGCGACCAGCGGGCAGCGAATCGGTCGAACGTGGGGGGCGAACCGAGTTGGTGGAACCAGCGGACAATCGGATTCATGCGTGGCGGCTATCCAGCAGGGGTGGATTGGCTCTCAGCTCGGTCAACTCAGAGAAATACGTATTGCAGCGGCGGTGGCCAACGGCGCCAGCACCAGCGCGACCAGCAGGCCGGCGCCCAGCATCAGCAGCGCACCGACCGGATCCTGCCCGCGTCCGGCTGCAGCCAGACTGCCTGCGCCGAACACCAGCACCGGCACGTACAGCGGCAGCGACAGCAACGCCACGAGAATACCAGAGCGTCGGATGCCTACGGTCAGCGCGGCGACCACGCCACCGATCAGGCTCAGCAACGGCGTTCCCAGCAGCAACGATGCCAGCAACATCGGCAGCTGGTCATGCGGCAGATGCAGCATTTCGGCCAGCAGCGGGCTGACCACGATCAACGGCAGGGCGGTGGTGGCCCAGTGCAGCAGCACGCGCACCAGCACCAGCCAGGCCAGCGGCACCGGTGCCAGCAGCCATTGTTCCAGCGAGCCGTCTTCAGCATCGGAGCGGAACAGCGAATCCAGCGACAGTTGGCCTGCCAGCAGTACCGCAAGCCACAGCACTGCGCCTGCGGTGGCGGCCAGAAGTTGCGGCTCGCGCCCTTGGGCCAGCGCGAACAGCACCACCACCAGCACCGCAAACAGCAGCGGCTGCAGCGCATCGCCGCGACGACGCCAGAGCAGGCGCAGGTCACGCTTGAGCAGGGCGCCTGCGGTCTGCCACAGACCTGGTTCGGTGCCTGGCGCGATCATGCGGCACCGCCGAGGTCGAGCTGGCGGGTACGCACCGGCGGTGCGGCATAGGCGCCGTGGGTGGTGACCAACGCCGCGCCACCGGCGCGCAGGTGCGCGGAAATCATCCGGTTGACCAGAGTGATGCCCTCCAGGTCGAGGTTGGCGTAGGGTTCGTCGAGCAGCCACAGCGGTGCCGGCGACAGCCAGATGCGTGCCAGTGCCAGCCGCCGCTTCTGCCCGGCCGACAGATGCCGAACGAGGGTGTCCTCATAACCGGCCAGGCCGACAATGGCCAGCGCGTTGCCCGGCATCTGCCGTGCGCGGCGGCCGTGCAGGCCGCACAGGAAGTGCAGGTTCTCCAGCGTATCCAGGTCCGGCTTCAGCGCTGGCAGGTGGCTGAGGTAGGCCACGTAGCGCGCGCGCTCGGCATTGCTGGCCGGCTTGCCGTCGATCCGCACCTGCCCGGCACCCGGCCGGGCCAGGCCAGCCAACACGCGCAGCAGGGTGGTCTTGCCTGCGCCGTTGCCGCCCTGCACCAGCAGGGCTTCACCGGCGTCCACATGGAAGTCCAGCGGGCCGAACACCGGCTCGTCATTGCGGGAGAAGCTCAGGCCGCTGGCGGCCAGCAATGCAGGGGTGTTCAAGGGCCAGGGGTCTTCATGCCGGAGTGCGGCGGCAATTGTAGCGGTGAATGCCGATGGTAGTGCCGGCCGCTGGCCGGCAGATGCGACCTGGCGTCGCAGATCGTCCCGGCGTTGCCGGCCAGTGGCCGGCCAGTGGCCGGCACTACCGAAGCAGGGATTGCGTAAACTCAGGGGCCTGTCTCCCCATATCCCCAGGCCGATGCAACCGAACACCAAGCTGCCCAAGGTCGGTACCACGATCTTCACCGTGATGTCCCAGCTCGCCGCCGAACACGGCGCGGTCAACCTGGGCCAGGGTTTTCCGGACTTTTCGGCGCCGCAGCGCCTGATCGACGAGACCGCAAAGGCGATGGCCGCCGGGTTGAACCAGTACCCGCCGATGACCGGTGTGGCGCCGCTGCGCCAGGCCATCGCGCAGAAGGCGCTGGACTGCTACGGCGCGCAGGTCGATGCGGACAACGAGATCACTGTCACCAGTGGCGGTACCGAGGCCATCTTCAACGCCATCCACGCCGTGGTGCGTGCCGGCGAGGAAGTGATCGTGCTCGACCCGGCCTATGACTGCTATGAACCGGCGATCGACCTGGCCGGTGCCAAGGCCGTACATGTGTCGCTGGATCCGCAGACGTTCGCGGTCGACTGGGACCGTGTGCGTGCGGCGATCACTCCCCGCACCCGCATGTTGATCGTCAACACCCCGCACAACCCGTCCGGCGCGATGCTGTCGGCGCAGGACATGCAGGCACTGGCCGAGCTGCTGCGTGGCACGCAGATCTACCTGATCTCCGATGAGGTGTACGAACACATCATCTACGACGGCCGCCGCCATGAATCGGCGCTGCGCTACCCGGAACTGCGTGAGCGCGCGTTCGTGATCTCCAGCTTCGGCAAGACCTACCACTGCACCGGCTGGAAGATCGGCTATGCGATCGCACCGCCTGCGCTGACCGCCGAGTTCCGCAAGGTGCACCAGTACAACACCTTCACCAGTTTCGGCCCGGCGCAGTACGGCTTCGCCGCGATGATCCGTGACGAGCCCGAGCACCACCTGGAGCTGGGCGCGTTCTACCAGGCCAAGCGCGACCGCTTCCGCGAGCAGTTGTCCGGTACCCGCCTGAAGGCGCTGCCGGTGCCGGGTGGCTACTTCCAGCTGGTCGATTACTCGGCCATCAGCGACCTGCCAGACCATGAGTTCGTGAAGTGGCTGACCATCGAGAAGGGCGTCACTGCCATCCCGCTGTCGCCGTTCTACGAGAACCCGCCGGCTGGCCAGCGCCTGGTGCGCCTGTGCTTTGCCAAGAATGAAGCGACCATGGACGCGGCGATCGAACGCCTGCGCCTGCTCTGAGCGAGGTTTGAACATGCAGGACCTGCGCATTTCCCTCATCCAGGGCGACACCCGCTGGCATGACCCGGCGGGCAACCGTGAATACTACGGCGGGCTGCTGGCACCGCTGGCCGGCACCACCGATCTGGTGATCCTGCCGGAGACCTTCACCAGTGGCTTCTCCAACGAAGCCATTGCCCAGGCCGAAGGCATGGACGGGCCGACCGTGGCCTGGGTGCGCGAACAGGCCAGGGCCTTGAACGCGGCGGTGATCGGCAGCGTGCAGTTGCGTGATGGCGAAGGCGTCTACAACCGCCTGCTGTTCGCCACGCCCGATGGCAACCTGGAGTACTACGACAAGCGGCACCTGTTCCGCTACGGCGGCGAGCACGAGCGCTATGCCGCCGGTCGCGAGCGCCTGAGCGTGGAATGGAAGGGCTGGCGGATCAATCCGCAGGTCTGCTACGACCTGCGTTTCCCGGTGTTCTGCCGCAACCGCTACAACGTGGAGCGTCCGCAGCAGCTGGATTTCGACCTGCAGATCTTCGTCGCCAACTGGCCGTCGGCACGCGCCTATGCGTGGAAGACACTGCTGCGTGCACGTGCGATCGAGAACCTGTGCTTCGTGGCTGCAGTGAATCGTGTCGGCGTCGATGGCAACCAGCTGCACTACGCCGGCGACAGCGCAGTGCTGGATTTCCTCGGCCAGCCGCAGGTGGAGATCCGCGAGCGCGAACAGGTGGTCACCACTACCATTTCGGCCGAGGCGCTGGTGGCGCACCGCGCGCGCTTCCCGGCCATGCTTGATGCCGATGCCTTCCACCTGGACGAACAGGCCTGAGCGACGGCCTGAACGCCGCTGCACCAGCGCGCGCGCCTGCATTCAACCTGCACGCGCGCGCTGCTAGATTCGCCGCCAGCCCGCCCGAACTGGAAGTCCCGCCATGAACAAGCCCTTCGCCCTGCTGCTGGCCCTGTCCGCCGCAGCGTTGGTCCCGGCCGCGCACGCTGCCGGCAACCTCGATTGCGAGCTGCGCTACAACCTGTCCGGCTGGTCGCTGATCTACAAGACCGCATCCGGCAATGGCACGGTCACCTGCAGCAACGGCGCCAGCCTGCCGGTGCACATCCAGATGAAGGGGGGCGGCCTGACCGTGGGCAAGTCGAAGATCACCAACGGGCGCGGCAATTTCACCGGCGCGATCAGCATCGATCAGCTGCTGGGCACCTACGCATCGGTCGGTGCACATGCCGGTGCGATGAAATCCAGCAATGCGCAGGTGATGACCAAGGGCGACATCTCACTGGCCCTGTCCGGTACCGGCAAGGGCTGGGACCTGGGCGTGGACGGCACCGCGTTCACCCTCAGCCGGCGCTGAGGCGCGACGGCCCGGCAGATCCCCAGCTGATGCGGATGTAGTGCTGTTCGGAGTCGCTCAACAATCGTTCGACACCGAAGCCATTCTTCAGCAGCTGTGCGACCACGTCTTCGACGAGCTGCTCGCTGGCCATCACCTGGCTGAAGCCGAACACGATGTAGCGGCGGCCATTTTCAGAGCCGGTCTGGATCGAGTTGTCGAGATCGCGGTAGAACAGTTCGATCGGGCGCTTGGCGGCATCGGCGTTGGCGCGGGCCTGTTCGGCGGTGATGGTGATCATGGGCATCTGCCTTGTGCGGGAGAGCGCGCACGATAGCCAGGGAATCAAAGCCGTTCCCGGAAGGCGCGCACAGTGCGCTGCTTTTGCAGCAATTCCTAGGCTGCAGCGGGACGCCGCCGCTGCAGCCACAAAGCCAGCAGGCCACACACGATGAGGGTCGGTGCCAGCAGCTGCACTGCACCGACCAGCGCCATTGCCGCACCGATCAACAGGTAGTAGAGCAGGCCGAACAGCGCGCCTGCGCTGCCGAGACAGTGTGGATAGCCGCGCAGGGCCTGGCCGAGCACATTGGGAATGGCAAGGCCGAAGCCTGTCACCACCGGCACCATCGCCGCGACCAGGGCAGGGTGATCATGCAGCACTGCAGCCAGCAGGCCTCCCGTCAGAACCAGTCCTGCGGCGATGCGGATGCGCGTTGTTGTGGCAACGCCTGCACGCAGCAGGCGGCCATTGCCCCACGCGCCCAGTGCCGAGCCCAGTGCCAGCACCGCGCCGCTGGCGCCGAACCAGGTGGCAGGCCAGTGCAGGCGCGCAAACACGAAGGGGCCGAGCACATACCAGCTGTACATCGCCACGTTGAAGGCCATCACCAGCAACGCGTGTGACCAGATCCAGCGATCGCGCAGCAGCTCCCGCAGCAGCGGGAGCATGGGCGTGTGCGGGATCTGGGCAGGACGGCTTTCGCGAAGGCCTGCCAGGCATGCCACTGCCAGCAGGGCAGCAATCAGCAGCAGGCCGGACTGTACGCCGACATAGCCATTGGCAGTGACCAGCAGCGTGCCCAGTGCAAGACCGATGGCCGGGCTCAGGGCCAGAGCCATGCCGATCCAGGAGAACGCCTGCGCCAATGCCGGCCCCTGCAGATGGTCGCGCAGCACGGTCTGGGTGACCACCGAAGCGGCGGCGGCGCCGACTGCGGCCAACGCCTGGGCCAGCAGCACCTGGCCGAAGCTGCCAGCCATCAGGCCGCCCAATGCAGCCGCTGCGAAAACGCCGAGGCCACAGAGAAGGGCGGGGCGGCGACCGATACGATCGGCCAGGCGCCCCCACAGCAGCACACCTGCAGCGAAGCCGAACAGGTACAGGCTCATGGCCTGGCTGGCGGCACTCGGCGGCAGGGCAAAGCGTTCGGCCAGATCGGCCAGGGCCGGGCTGTACAGGGTCTGTGCCAACTGCGGAAACATCAGCAGTGCAATGGTGAGCAACAACAGGCGGCGCGACATGCGGGCGCTCCAGGAACAGGGCCGCGCATTGTGGTCGCGTCCGCAATGGCGCACCCTGTCTATCCTGTCATCAAATAAATGAAATCAGACATGGCCTGGTTGCAGCCGGATGCGCACTTCGACGCCGATGCCGGGAGCGCTCCGGTGCTGGGGATCGCGGCCTCACTGGCGGATCACGATTCGGGTTGGCACCAGCACGCACGCGCGCAGCTGCTGTACACCCGGCAGGGCTGTACGCGCCTGACCTATGGTGATCGCATCAGCCTGCTGCCGCCCGCGCGCGCAGCGTGGATTCCGGGTGGGCTGCGCCATCGCGCGCAGATGCGCCAGGCGGTCGATTACCGTTCGTTGTACTTCGACGCCAGCCTGTCGGCCCAGCTGCCCCGGCAGCCGGCGATCATCGGCGTGGGTCCGCTGCTGCAGGCCTTGCTGGAGCCGATCGCACAGGCACCGTTCGACCATGACTGGCAGTCGCCGCGCGCGCACCATCAACTGGCGTTGTGCGTGCTGGAAATCGCCGCTGCACCGGTGGCGCCGATGGACCTGCCTTTACCGCGTGATCCGCGGATCGCACGTTGCCTGCCGCTGGCCGAACAGCTGCCGCCCGAACTGGGGGAGTTGGCCGCGCGCACGGGCCTGAGCGCACGTACCGTCGGCCGGTTGATGCAACGTGATACCGGCCTGAGCTATCAGGCCTGGCGCCAGCAATGGCGCCTGATGCGGGCCATGGAGCTGCTGCTGCTCGGCCATCGCGTCGCGCATGTGGCCCAGGACACCGGCTTCTCCGCCGAGAGCCCGTTCATCGCCTTCTTCCGCAGCATGACCGGCACCACGCCCGCCGCGTTCCAGCGCCACGCAAAAGGGGACGGAGGGGATTAAGTCGTTTTCGCCACGGTGTACATCGAAGGGGCGAAAGCGACTTAATCCCCTCCGTCCCATTTTTAAAGAAAAACCCCGGCCGAAGCCGGGGTTTTTCATTTCAGTCGGGTCGGTGATCAGCCGCCGCGCGGGCCGCTGCGGCGAGGGCCACCCGGACCGCGGTTGCCGCCGGGGCCACCCGGGCCACGGTTGCCACCCGGACCACCCGGGCCGCGATTACCGCCCGGGCCACGGTTGCCGCCGCCCGGACCGCGACCGCCCGGACGGGCGCCCTGCGCCGGCTTCGGGCTGCCATACGGGTTGAAGCCCGGAGTGGCGTGGTCGGACGGGAAGCTCGGGGCATTGCCCGGATGGCCGTACGGATGCTTGTTGCCCTGGCCCTGCGAGCGGTTGCCCGCACCGGCCGGACGACCCTGGCCGCCTGCGCCGCCACGGCCTTCACCGCCGAAACCGCCACGGCCCTGGCCGCCACCGGCGCCAGCACCCGGACCCTTCGGCTTGCCGTACGGACGGCCCTGGCCGCCTGCACCCGGACCACGGGCACCCGGGCCACGTGCGCCCGGACCGGCATTGCGATGGCCGCTCGGGCCGGTGCTCACGCCATCCGGCACGTACCAGGTGCGGAATGCGGCCGGGTTGCCTTCCGGCAGCGAACGATCGTTCTTCTGGGCGCGCTGCTTGAACGGCTTCTGCGACTGCTTGGCTGCCGCTTCACCGCTGACCGTCAGGCCACCCTTGAAGCCGCCGCCCTTGCCACCGCGGCCACGGCCGCGGTCTTCGCGCACGTTGTCGAAGCGACGCAGCTCGCGGCCTTCGTCAGCGGTGTTGTGGCCGTTGACGTAGGCATTGCCACGGCCACCTTCGCGCACGCGCACGGTGGTCTTGGCGGCGCGACGCTGGCCGATCACCGGCTGCAGGGTCAGTGCCGACGGCGCGCCTTCTTCCAGCTTCAGCTGAGCGCGCAGGGCTTCAACCTGCGTGGTGCCCAGTTCAACCGAATGGCCACGGGCCAGTTCGCGCGGCAGGCTCACCTTGCCGTAGCGGGTGCGCTTCAGACGGCTGACCTGGCAGCCCTGCGATTCCCACAGGCGGCGCACTTCGCGGTTGCGGCCTTCCTTCACCACGACGCGGAACCAGTCGTGCGAGTCGGTGCCGCCGATGCGTTCGATCTCGTCGAACTTGGCCGGGCCGTCTTCCAGTGCCACGCCACGGGTGAGGCGGTCGACGATGGCGTCGGAGACCTTTTCCTCGCCTTCCGGTGCACGCACGCGGACCACGTATTCGCGCTCGACCTCGAACGACGGGTGCATCATGGCGTTGGCCAGTTCACCGTCGGTGGTGGCCAGCAGCAGGCCGGTGGTGTTGATGTCCAGGCGGCCGATCGCGATCCAGCGCGCGCCCTTCAGCGGCGGCAGCGATTCGAACACGGTCGGGCGGCCTTCCGGATCATCGCGGGTGGTCACTTCGCCTTCCGGCTTGTTGTAGACCAGCACGCGCGACGGCTCGGCCAGGGCGGTGGCGACGAAGCCGCGGCCGTCCAGCTCGATCTTGTCGCCGCTCTTGACCGACATGCCGGTCTGCGCGACTTCACCGTTGACCTTGACCAGGCCTTCGGCGATGCGCTGTTCCAGCGCGCGGCGCGAGCCGAGGCCGGCCTGGGCCAGCACCTTGTGCAGGCGCTCTTCCAGCTTGAACTGTTCGGAGGTGGCTTCGCGCTTCAGCGAGAGCTTGTTACGGGGGGTGTCACTCATCAGTTTTGCTCCGGCCGACGGTTTCGAGGTCGGCCTCTGGTTCGGAATCGGCTTGGTCAACAGCCACGGTCGTCATCGCGACGGCGTTGTCTTCGCGTTCGTTCACTGGCACCGCGCGCTCGCCCGGCGCGGAATCGGGGTGCCCATCATCGAGGGGCGAAGGTGCTTGCTCATCGGAGGCCGACGCAGGGGCTGCATCGGCGGAATCGGGGGTGTCACTGCCGGCCAGGCCGGCGTCATCGTTCGCGGCAGCGCCTTCGTCGCCGGCCGAGATGTCAGGACCGTCGGCACTTGCCGCTGCCGGTGCATCGCGGTCCAGGGACAGCTGGGGTTCCAGCTCGCCCAGGTCCTTCAGCTCCGACAGTGGTGGCAGCTCATCCAATCGCTTCAGGCCGAAATAATCCAGAAAGCCCTTGGTGGTGCCAAACAGCGCCGGCTTGCCGGGCACATCGCGGTGGCCGACCACACGGATCCATTCGCGTTCTTCCAGCGCCTGGATGATGTTGCTGCTGACCGCCACGCCGCGCACCTGCTCGATCTCGCCGCGGGTGATCGGTTGCCGGTAGGCGATCAGCGCCAGGGTTTCCAGGGTGGCACGGGTGTAACGGGTCTTGCGTTCGGTCCACAGCCGGCTGATCCAGCCATGCACTTCGCCGGTGACCTGGTAGCGGAAGCCGGAGGCGACCTCGACCAGTTCCACGCCGCGGCCTTCGCAGGCCTCGCGCAGGCGTTCCAGCGCGCGTTCGATGCTGCCCGGCGGTGCCGGTTCCTCTTCCGGGAACAGGTCCTTCAGCTGGGCCAGGGTGAGCGGCTGGCTGGAGGCCAGCAGGGCACCTTCGACAATGCGGTTGATCAGCAATTGATCCATCGGCAGTCAGCGCTCACTCGTCTGCATTGGCGGCGTCGTTGTCGTCGAACTCGCTGCTGAACTGCAGCGGGGCATTGGTATTGCCGGCGGCCAGCGATTTCACGTAGATCGGCGCCAGCGGTTCTTCCTGGACGATGTCCAGCAGCTGTTCCTTGGCCAGTTCCAGCACCGCCAGGAACGTGACCAGCACGCCCAGCTTGCCTTCTTCGGCCGTGAACAACCCTTCAAAACGATAGAACTTGCCATCTTCCAGGCGTCCCAGCACTTCGCCCATGCGTTGCCGCACGCTCAGTGCCTCACGCTTGATGGCGTGACCGCTGAACAGCTCGGCGCGCTTGAGCACGTCGTGCAGCGCCAGCAGCATCTCCTTCAGGTCCACCGGCGGCGGCAGCTTCACCGCAGCGCGTTCGGGCATGAAGGCATGGGCCAGGCTGGTGTCGCGGTCCTGGCGGGGCAGGGCATCGATATCTTCGGCGGCCTGCTTGAAACGTTCATACTCCTGCAGCCGGCGCACCAGCTCGGCGCGCGGGTCGGCCTCATCGCCTTCCTCGCTGACCGGGCGCGGCAGCAGCATGCGCGACTTCACCTCGGCCAGGATCGCCGCCATCACCAGATACTCGGCGGCCAGTTCGAAGCGCAGCTCGCGCATCACGGTGATGTATTCCACGTACTGCCGGGTGATCTCGGCAACGGGGATGTCCAGGACATCCAGGTTCTGGCGGCGGATCAGGTACAGCAGCAGGTCCAGCGGGCCTTCGAAGGCATCCAGGATGACTTCCAGCGCGTCCGGCGGAATGTACAGGTCCTGCGGAATCTGCAGGACCGGTTGCCCATGCACCACGGCCAGCGGCATTTCCTGCTGCTGTGGGGCGGGCGGCCGGGTTGGCGGGTTCGCGTCGAGCGCGAGTTCGGAAGTCATCTAATGGACATCAGGATTGCAACGGACCAGTCGCGGCACCGGGTTCGCCGGGCCAACGCCACGGAGCCCCAGGGCACCAGACACGCCGGGATCGGCGCGATTCCACACATATCAAACAGCAGGACGCGCCGCAGGAAACGGCAGCGACGGAACTACGGGGAGGTCGTCTACGTGGCCCGGCCAGGTGGACCGGTTTGAAGCAGCGGGACGGTCGTCGGGGGCTGCGTTGGCCGCAAAAACCGACGGGCTGCTGCATCCAGCCACGTGCAATGGAGTCTAGGGTAAGCCTTTGTCGCGCCAGTGTCCAGCCGGGCCGGGGCAGGGGCCGCATTGGCTAGAATCTGCGGACCCGACAACGCAAGCGAGGAAATGCCGGTGTGGTATGTGATCGAAGGGTATGACGGCCAGGATGTGCTGGCGCAGCGGCTGCAGGCGCGGCCGGAGCATCTGGCGCGGCTGCACGCGCTGCGCGACGAGGGACGCCTGCTGCTGGCCGGCCCGTGCCCGGCGGTGGACAGTGAAGACCCGGGCCCGGCCGGTTTCAGCGGCTCGGTGGTGATCGCGCAGTTCGAGTCGCTGCTGCAGGCCCAGGCCTGGGCCGATGCTGACCCGTATGTGGCCGCCGGCGTCTACACCCGCGTGCAGGTGCGCCCGTTCCGCAAGGTGTTGCCATGAACGCGGAACGGATCTCGCGAATGCGTGATGCGCTGCAGCATGCACTGGCGCCGAGCGTGCTCGAGATCGAGGACGACAGCCATCGCCACGCGGGCCATGCCGGTGCGCGCGATGGCCGCGGCCATTTCAACGTGCATGTGGTCAGTGAACGCTTCGCCGGACTGGGCCCGCTGGCCCGGCATCGCGCGGTGTACGCCGCGCTGGGGGCGATGATGGAGACCGATATCCACGCGTTGTCCATCCGCGCGCAGACCCCGTCAGAACAGGGCTGAGCCCTTGTCCCACGCTGTCCTGGCGGGTCCCTGCGGGGGCTCGCTGCAGACAGATTTCCATGTCCATTTCGGGACATTCGCCTAACGGACTGTTTACAAGCCCAGATGGAAACGCTTACATTCCGCGCCAATGCTGGTAGGTCCAAGCCGTGGAGGGCGGCTTCGTGAACAAGGCAGCTATCACAATCAAAGACGTCGCACGCGAAGCCCGGGTCTCCGTGGCCACGGTTTCCCGCGCGCTCAACGGGCATGAAAATGTCGCCGAACCGGTCCGCCAGCTTGTGCTGGAGGTGGCCGCACGGCTGCGTTACACCCCGCACGCCGCCGCCCGCAGCCTGAGCAGCCGCCGCACCAATACGGTGGGCGTGGTGCTGCCGGACCTGTACGGCGAATTCTTCTCCGAACTGATGCGTGGCATCGACAATGTCGCCCGTAGCCGCCGCCAGCACCTGCTGGTGTCCAGCTACCACGGTGACCAGGAGCAGCAGGGTGCAGCCCTGCGCGCCATGCGCGGCCGCGTCGACGGCCTGCTGGTGCTCTCACCCTATGCCGAGAGCCCCGGTTTCCTGACCGACAACCTGCCACAGTCGTTGCCGACGGTGTTGATCAACACCTATCTGCCCGGGCAGGACCACCCGGTGCTGAGCATCGACGACCATGCCGGTGCGATGGCGATGACCCGCCATCTGCTCGGCGCGGGCCACCGTCGCATCGCTTTCATTTCTGGCCCGGATCTCAACTTCGACGCGCGCGAGCGCCTGCGCGGCTTCCGTGACGCGCTGGCGGCTTTTGGCGGTGGCGCCGAGGGCATCGAGCTGCCCGGTGATTTCGACGAAGCTTCCGGCCATCGCGCCGGTCAGGAGTTGCTGGCAGCCGGAGCGCTGCCTGATGCCGTGTTCGCCGCCAACGACATGATGGCCCTGGGATGCCTGTACGCGTTCACGCAGGCCGGTGTCCGTGTTCCGATCGATGTCGCCCTGGCGGGTTTCGATGACATTCCACTGGCGCGTTTCGTCCACCCGTCGCTGACCACCATGCAGGTCAGCATCGCCGAGCTCGGCGACCGGGCCATGACGCGCCTGCTGCAGTTGATGGACGGCACCTCCACGGACGGGACAGGGGACAAGCAGACCCTGGTTCCCCGCTTGATAGTTCGCGATTCCACCACTCCGCCATCGGGCCATTGAAGCCAGAGGCGTTCCTTCTTTTTTGATTGATCGCAGGGACCGCGCGAGCGGTTACCGCCACCCGGAGATTGAGTTGATGATGCACACCACCTTCCGCACGCCGGCGCGCCGGCTGCTGAGCACCGCACTGGTCAGCTGCCTGATGCTGGCCGCCGCTCCGAACGTCATGGCGCAGTCGGCCAATGCCAGCCTGCGCGGCCAGGTGTCCGGCGCCCAGGCCGGCGCCGAAGTGACCGCCACCAACGTCGCCACCGGCACCGTCCGTCGCGGTACCGTCCGTGCCGATGGAAGCTACTCGCTGATGGGCCTGGACCCGGGCACCTATGACGTGGTCGCCAACGGCCAGTCGCAGAAGGTCACCGTCACCGTGGCCTCGACCGCTACCCTGAACTTTGCCGGCGCTGCCAGCAGCACCCCGGGTACGACCGCAGCCACCAACCTGGACACTGTCAACGTCGTCGCGCCGACCCTGTTGCAGGAAGTGCGCACGTCCGAAGTCGGCAAGACCGTCAGCCTGCAGCAGATCCAGACCACCCCGCAGGTCTCGCGCAACTTCCTGGAGTTCGCCGACGCGGTGCCGGGCATGATCTTCACCCGCGACGCCAAGGGCAACACCTCGCTGCGCGGCGGTGCCACCAACTCCGACGGCACCAACGTCTACATCGACGGCGTGGGCCAGAAGAGCTACGTGAAGGGCGGCGGCGTGGCCGGCCAGTCCGGCAGTGCCGGTAACCCGTTCCCGCAGCTGGCCATCGGCGAGTACAAGGTCATCACCGGCAACTACAAGGCCGAGTACGGCCAGGTGTCCAGTGCAGCGGTCACGGCCGCGACCAAGTCGGGTACCAACGAGTTCAAGGGTGAAACCTTCTACCGTTATACCAACGACAGCATGCGCGCGATGACCCCGGCCGAGCGTCAGCCGGGCAAGGGCAAGGAGGATTCTGCCGAGAAGGAATACGGCTTCGCCCTGGGCGGCCCGATCGTCAAGGACAAGGCTCACTTCTTCGTGACCTATGAAGCCAAGCGCTTCGATCTGCCGGTGACCATCGCACCGCATGGTGCGGTGACCAACAAGGCCAACCGCGTCCCGGCTGATGCCCAGGCCGGCCTGGGCCCGGCCAGCCAGCCGTTCCAGCAGGACCTGATCTTCGCCAAGGTCGACTTCGAGCCGACTGACAACGATCGCCTGGAACTGACCTTCCAGGACCGTGATGAAACCCAGCAGCAGTTCTCGGACCAGACCGCGCCGATGCACGGCAAGGAAACCAAGAACACTGACCGTCGTTACGCGCTGCGCTGGAACCACAGCGGTGAGCGTTACTACAACGAGCTGATGGTTACCCACGAGGATTCGTTCAACAATCCCAAGCCGCTGAGCATGGGCAACGGTTTCAACTACACCGCGCCGGACGGCAAGAGCGAGGAGCGCGCGATCGTCTCGATCGGTGGTTCCTCGGCAATGTCGTCGCAGGTGAAGGGCCAGAAGGGCTGGTCGATCGAAGACAACCTGACCCTGGATGGCATCCAGTGGGCGGGCGACCACACCATCAAGATGGGTGCCAAGTACAAGCAGATCGACCTGTACGCCTCCGATGCGGCGCAGATCAATCCGCAGTTCTACTACACCATCGACAACCCGACCTTCCCGGACAGCATCCCGTACAAGGCACAGTTCGTGAAGCCGGTCACCGGCGTGTCCGGCGTGTCTGGCGAAGTGCGCTCGAAGGTGAAGCAGATCGGTCTGTTCATCCAGGATGACTGGCAGGTCAACGACCACCTGCAGCTGAACCTCGGCCTGCGCTGGGACTACGAGAAGAACCCGTCCTATCTGGACTTCGTGACCCCGCCGGAAGTGGTCAATGCGCTGTTCGCGCAGGATCCGCGTGCCGCCGCTGGCCAGAGCTACGCCGACACGCTGGCGCTGAGCGGCCTGAACATCAACGATTACATCAGCAACGGCCACAACCGCAAGGCATTCAAGAATGCCTGGCAGCCGCGTCTGGGTTTCTCGTATGACATCAATGCCGACGAGCAGCACGTGATCCACGGTGGTGCCGGTCGTTCCTACGACCGCGACCTGTTCGACTACCTGCAGCTGGAAACCACCAAGCTGGCCCTGCCGCAGCCGACGATCTACTTCCGCAATCCGGCAACCGGTCAGTGCTTCCAGGGCAACGCCGCGTGCTATGACTGGAACCCGAGCCTGCTCAACGGTATCGGCAACCTCCAGAGCCTGGTCGGTTCGACCAGCAATGCCGGCCTGGAAGTCGACCTGCTGAACAACAATCTGAAGGTGCCCTACGCTGACCAGTTCAGCCTGGGCATGAGCAACCAGATCGGCGACTGGCTGACCGACGCCACCATCGCGCGCACGCTCACCTATGACGGCTTTGCCTTCACCCTGGGTAACCGCTACCCGACCGGCAACTTCTTCGACGATCCGCGTCTGTGCGGTGGCACCGAAGCCGGTCTGGGCCAGGCGTGGAGCTGCAACGTGCCGGGCTTCGGCAGCCTGATCATCGGCCAGCAGGGCATCAAGACCCGTGCTACCCAGATCCTGTTGTCGGCGCAGAAGCCGTTCACCCAGGAAAGCGGCTGGGGCACCTCCATCGCCTATACCTGGACCACCGCCCGCCACAACCGTGACATCAACGAGCATTACGCGTTCGACCGTGGCGTGATCGGTGACTACCCGACCATCCGCTCCAACGGCGCGCCGCGTCACCGCCTGGTGGTGACCGGTTCGTATGCGGGCTTCTGGGGCATCACCTTCGGTGGCAAGATCACCCTGGCCACCCCGACCGCGATCAACGACTGGTACGGCGTGCCGCAGGCCAATGGCTTCGACCTGCCGACCCCGATGGCGGCGCTTCCGGGTGGCAACGGCCGGTTCCTGCTCGGTGGCAAGATCTTCGGCTACCGCTCGGTCGACCTGCAGGCGACGAAGACGTTCAAGATGCCGGGCGATACCGAGCTGTATGCGCGTATCGATATCATCAACGTGTTCAACTTCGACAATTTCTCGAACTACAACTACTACAAGAATGGCAAGTTGACCGCGAGCTACAACGAGACCGGCGACATCGTCGGTACGCCACGCCAGGTCAAGGCCGAAGTGGGCTTCCGCTTCTAAGCCCGGATGGATGCATGACCCCGATGCCGCCGCTCCGCCGGCGGCATCGGGCGCCTGAAAACGGCAATGGCCGGCCCTGTGCCGGTCCATTGCCCATGCCGCTGCCGGTCAGGGGGCATCGGCATGGGCAATGATCGCGGTGTCAAACCACGTTTTTCGTGGTTTTTTAAGAACGCATCTTGTAAACGATTTCAGATCATTGGACGGTATGCTTTCCCATCGATCAGACCACCGGAGGAATCGCGCCATGCAGGCACGCCATCTGTTGTCCGCCGCAGCGTTGAGCCTGGCCGTGGCCGCCTGCCAGCCGGCCCAGCAGGAACCTGCCAAGCCGCGGCCGCCGGTGATCCTGATCGAGGCCGATGCACCGCCGCGGCCGATGAAGCCGGTGCTGCCGCCGCTGTTCGATGACATCGAGCGTCGTACCTTCCAGTTCTTCTGGGACACCACCAACGAGATCAACGGCCTGACCCCGGACCGCTATCCGTCGCGGCCGTTCGCCAGCATCGCCTCGGTCGGCTTCGCGCTGACCGCGTACCCGATCGGCATCGAGAACGGCTGGGTCAGCCGCAACCAGGCGATCGACCGCACCCTGACCACGCTGAAGTTCTTCCGCGACGTGCCGATGGGCCCGCAGCGCACCGGCAAGGCCGGCTACAAGGGCTTCTACTACCACTTCCTGGACATGCAGGAAGGCCGCCGCTACGACAGCTGGGTCGAACTGTCCTCGGTGGATACTGCGCTGCTGATGATGGGCGTGCTGTTCGCGCAGTCGTACTACGACGGCGACGATCCGCGCGAGAAGGAGATCCGCCAGATCGCCGACACGTTGTACAAGAAGGTCGACTGGCCGTGGCTGCAGCAGCGTGCACCGCTGATTTCGATGGGCTGGTTCCCGGAGAGCGGCTTCATCGACCATGACTGGATGGGCTACAACGAGGCGATGATGGTCTACATCCTTGCCCTGGGCTCGCCGACGCATCCGGTCAGCCCGGATGCGTGGACGGTGTGGACGCGTACCTATGACAACGACTGGGGCGTCTACCAGGGCCAGGAATACCTGTCCTTCGGCCCGTTGTTCGGCCACCAGTACAGCCACGTCTGGATCGACTTCCGCGACATCCAGGACGCGTACATGCGCGAGCGCGGCAGCACTTATTTCCTCAACAGCCGCTCGGCCGCGCTGGCCCAACGCGAATACGCCATCGCCAACCCGATGCAGTGGAAGGAGTACGGCGAGAACGTGTGGGGTTTGACCGCCAGCGACGGACCGCAGAACACCACCCAGGACTATCGCGGCGAGCAGCGCCAGTTCCGCCATTACTCCTCGCGCGGCGCCGGCCTGCGCGAGAACTTCGATGACGGCACCATCGCTCCCACCGCTGCGATCGCGTCGGTGGTGTTCGCCCCCGAGCAGGTGATCCCGGCAACGCTGGAGATGCACAAGCGCTTTGGCGACTACATCTATTCCAGCTACGGCTTCCTGGATTCGTTCAACCCCAGCTTCAACTACGACATCCCGATCAAGACCGGCCGCCTGGTGCCGGATCGCGGTTGGGTCGCCAGCGACTACATCGCCATCGACCAGGGCCCGATCCTGACCATGATCGCCAACTACCGGAATGATTTCGTCTGGGAAGTGATGAAGAAGAATCCGTACATCCGCAAGGGACTGGAGCGGGCCGGGTTCAGTGGTGGCTGGCTGGCGCCGGAAGGCTCGTTCCAGCCGCTGGAACTGCAGAAAGACGAAAAGGCCGCGGCGGCACGCGCGGTGGGTATCGCCGAATCACGCGCGGCTGCCGCGCAGGAACAGAAGAACAATGCCAACCGCACCACAGGCCAGGGCAAGTAACCCGATGCCGAACTGGATCGACCGCCTGCGCCGCTGGGCGCTGCCTGCCCTGGTCGCACTGGCCGTGGCCGGCTGCGCCCGCACCGAGCCGGGCACCACCACCGTGCGCTTCTGGGCAATGGGCCGCGAAGCAGAGGTGGTCAGCGAGCTGATCCACGAATTCGAGGCCGAGAACCCGGGCATCAAGGTGGATGTACAGAACATCCCGTGGACGGCCGCGCACGAGAAGCTGCTGACCGCGTTCGCCGCCGACGGTCTGCCAGACGTGTGCCAGCTCGGCAACACCTGGGTGCCGGAGTTCGCCGAACTCGACGCGCTGACGCCGCTGCAGCCGTTCGTGCAGCGTTCGGCCGTGGTCGACCCGAAGGACTATTTCCAGGGCATCTGGGATACCAACGTGATCCACGGCGAGCTGGTGGGCGTGCCGTGGTACGTCGATACCCGCCTGATCTACTACCGCAAGGATCTGCTGGCCAAGGCCGGCTACGACCATCCGCCGCGTACGTGGGCAGAGTGGGACGAGCAGATGGCGGCGATCAAGAAGATGCAGGGCCCGAACCGCTATGCGGTGCTGATGCCGATCAATGAGTTCGAGCAGCAGCTGTCGCTGGCGCTGCAGCAGCCCGACCCGCTGCTGCGCGACAATGATACCCGTGGCAACTTCGCCAGCCCCGGGTTCCGCCGCACGCTGGCCTTCTACGCCAACATGTTCGAGCAGGGCTGGGCGCCGAAGATGTCCGAGACGCAGATCTCCAACGTCTGGGACGAGTTCTTCCGCGGCTTCAACGTGTTCTACATTTCCGGCCCCTGGAACATCCGCGAGTTCAAGAAGCTGCAGCCCAAGGAACTGGAAGGGCAGTGGGGCACGGCCGCGCTGCCGGGTCCGGACGGTCCGGGCGCCGGCATCGCCGGAGGCACCAGCCTGGTGATCTTCCGCAAGTCGCAGCAGAAGGAAGCCTCCTGGAAGCTGATCGAGTTCCTGTCGCGCCCGGAAATCCAGGCGCGCTTCCATTCCATCATCGGCGACCTGCCGCCGCGTCGCAGCACCTGGAACGCACCGTCGCTGGCCAACGATCCGCTGGCCGCCGCGTTCCGGGACCAGTTGGAGCGGGTCAAGCCGACGCCGAAGGTGCTTGAGTGGGAGCGCATCGTGCAGGAAATGCGCATCGTCACCGAGAAGGTAGTGCGTGGTGGCCTGGCGCAGGACAAGGCCGTGGAAGAGCTGGACCAGCGCGTGGACAAGGTGCTGGCCAAGCGCCGCTGGATGCATGAACAACAACGCCTGCAGCAGCGCGTGCCGTCGCCGCAATCGAGCAGTGCCGTGGCCGCCGGGAGCGCGCAATGAAACGTACTTCACTTGCCGGCTGGATCTTTGCCGGTCCCTCGCTGATCGTGCTGGGCATGTTCTTCGGCCTGCCGGTCGCCTCGGCGCTGGCGCTGAGCGTGACCGACTTCGACCTGTATGCCCTGGCTGACGGCAGCAACCTGCGCTTCGTCGGTCTCGGCAACTACATCGATCTGCTGCAGACGCCGATGTTCTGGAAGTCGCTGTGGAACACCACCTACTTCGTGTTGATTGGCGTGCCGTTGTCGATCGGCGTGTCGCTGGGTGCGGCGATGCTGCTGAATGCACCGGCCGCGCGCTTCAAGGCGCTGTTCCGCACCGCGCTGTTCGCGCCGGTGGTGACCACGCTGGTGGCGGTGGCGGTGATCTGGCGCTACCTGTTCCACACCAGCTACGGCCTGGTGAACTACGGGCTGGGCCACCTGGGCATCAGCCCGATCGACTGGCTGGGTGATCCCAACTGGGCGATGCCGACCATCATGCTCTTCGCGGTGTGGAAGAACTTCGGCTACAACATGGTGATCTTCCTGGCCGGCCTGCAGGCGATCCCGCATGACCTGTACGAGGCCGCGCGCATCGACGGTGCCTCGCGCTGGAAGCAGTTCCTGCACATCACCCTGCCGATGCTCGGCCCGGTGCTGCTGGTGGTCGGCGTGATCACCGTGTCCGGCTACTTCCAGCTGTTCGCAGAGCCCTACGTGATGACCCGCGGCGACCCACTGCAGAGCACCGTCAGCGTGCTGTATTTCATGTTCGAGGAAGGCTTCAAGTGGTGGAACCTGGGACGCGCCTCCGCAGTGGCGTTCCTGCTGTTCCTGATCATCCTGGCGGTGACCACCGTGATGCTGCGTTTCGGCCGCAAGAGGCAGTTGGTATGAGTCGTGAAATCGGCCAGTCGCGCTGGTATCCGTGGTTGATCAATGGTGCGTTGCTGGTGCTGGCGCTGGTCAGCCTGGCGCCGCTGCTGTGGATGCTCTCGGTCTCGTTCATGCCGCAGGGCGAGGCGACCCACTTCCCGCCGCCGTTGCTGCCGTCCAGCATCACCACGCGCAACTACCATGAGTTGTTCGCGCGCACCGGCATGGGTGGCAACTTCGCCAACAGCCTGCTGGTGTCGGTCGGGATCACCCTGGGGTCGCTGCTGCTCAACACGATGGCCGGCTACGCCTTCGCCAAGCTGAACTTCGTCGGCCGCGAGCGCCTGTTCCAGGTGCTGATGGCGGCGCTGGTGATCCCTGCACAGGTAGCGATGCTGCCGCTGTTCCTGCTGATGAAGCAGCTGGGCCTGGTCAACAGCTTCGGCGGCGTGATCGTGCCGGCGCTGGCCAGCGTGTTCGGCATCTTCCTGGTGCGCCAGTACGCGCGTTCGATTCCGGACGAACTGCTGGAAGCGGCGCGCATCGACGGGGCAGGGGAGCTGCGCATCTTCTTCCAGATCGTGCTGCCGATGCTCAAGCCGGTGTTGGTGACCCTGGCGATCTTCACCTTCATGGGCGCATGGAACGATTTCATGTGGCCGTTGATCGTGTTGACCGATCAGGAGCACTACACTTTGCCGGTGGCGCTGGCCACCCTCTCGCGCGAGCACATCATGGACGTGGAAATGATGATGGCCGGCGCGGTGGTCACCGTGGTTCCGGTGCTGGCGCTGTTCCTGGTGCTGCAGCGGTACTACATCCAAGGTCTGTTGTTGGGGAGCGTCAAAGGATGAAGCGAGCGATCGCCGTTGGACTGGGCCTGTTGTGGACCTCCCTGGCGATCGCCGCACCTCCGGCGCTGCCGGCACCGAAGGTGCTGGACGATTTCGACGACATTGGTGCCTGGAAGCTGGTGCTGTCCGACCAGGTCAGTGGTTCTCTGCGACCGGTCAGTGGCGCTGGCGGTGGCCGCGCGCTGTGCCTGGACTATGACTTCCACGATGTCTCCGGCTACGTCGGCATCCGCCGCGCGCTGAACATCGAATACCCGGTCAATTACCGCTTCGGTTTCCAGCTGCGCGGTGATTCGCCGGGCAACGACCTGCAGTTCAAGCTGATCGATGCCAGCGGCGACAACGTCTGGTGGGTCAATCGCCCCGGCTACAGTTTCCCAAAGGGGTGGACGCCGGTCGAATATCGCCGCCGCCAGATCGACAAGGCGTGGGGCCCCTCGTCCGAGAAGGAGATGGCGCGTAGCGCCGCGGTCGAGTTCACGATCTACAGCAAGGTCGGCGGTCGCGGCACGGTGTGCTTCGACAAGCTGACCCTGCAGGGATTGCCACCGCAGGATGATTCGGCGCTGGTGCCATCGGTGATTGCCGATACCGCCACCGCGCTGCAGGACCGCATGATCGACGGCAAGAGCGATACGTTCTGGATCAGTGGTGGCGTCAAGCAGCAGACCATCAGCCTGGACCTGCACAAGAGCCGCGAGATCGGCGGTGCGGTGATCGACTGGCTGCCGAACCTGGAGGCGCGCCGCTACACCGTGCGCACCTCCGAGGATGGCCGTGACTGGCGCACCGTGCGCGAAGTCACCAGCGGTGCGGGTGGCCGCGACTGGCTTGCCCTGCCGGACACCGATGCGCGCTACGTGCGCTTCGATCTGCAGGATGGCCCGAACTGGCGCTATGGCATCCGTGACATCACGCTCAAGCCGCTGGCCTTTGCCGCCACCCCGAACGCTTTCCTGTCCTCGGTCGCCGCCGACCTGCCACGCGGCTCGCTGCCGCGCGCGTATGTGGGTGAGCAGCCGTACTGGACCCTGCTCGGCCTTGATGGCGGCCAGGAACAGGCGTTGATCAGTGAGGACGGCGCACTGGAGCCGGCCAAGGGCAGCTTCAGCATCGAACCATTCATCCGCCTCGACGGCAAGCTGCTGGACTGGTCGAAGGTGGCCATCACACAGTCGCTGCAGGATCACTACCTGCCGATCGCCAACGTCGACTGGGTGCATGAGAAGGTCGGCCTGGCGGTGACCAGCTTCGTGCAGGGCACGCCGGAGCGCGCGCAGCTGATCGGCCGCTACCGGCTGAGCAATCCGGACAAGGTCGCACACGAGTACACCCTGGCACTGGCGATCCGGCCGTGGCAGGTCAACCCGCCCACCCAGTTCCTCAACACCGTCGGTGGCTTCAGCCGCATCGATGCGCTGGACGTGGGCGAGCAGCTGGTGCGGGTCAACGGTGAGCCGCGTATCTACCCACTGCAGGTGCCGGACGCGCGCTTTGCCAGTACGTTCGACGGCAAGCTCGATGCGATGCATCTGGCGGACGGAAAGTATCCGGCCACCATTGCAGTGAAGGACAGCACCGGCATGGCGTCGGGTGCGCTGATGTACACGATCAAGCTGGAGCCCGGGCAGAGCCGTGAAGTGGCGGTGGTGCTGCCACAGACCGGTGGCTGGGCGCCGCAGGCGCTGGACGTGGCCAAGGCGCAGGCGCAGGTGGCCGAACAATGGCGCAAGAAGCTGGGTGTGGTTTCGCTGCAGGTGCCGGCCGCTGGCCAGGCGCTGGTCGATACCCTGCGCACCGCGGTCGCGCACATGCTGATTTCGCGCGTGGGGCCGCGCCTGCAGCCGGGTACGCGCTCGTATGCGCGCAGCTGGATCCGCGATGGCGCGATGATCTCTGAGGGCCTGCTGCGCATGGGCCGCAGCGATGCGGTGCGCGACTACATCAACTGGTATGCGCCGTATCAGTTCGAGAACGGCAAGGTGCCGTGCTGTGTCGATGCGCGTGGCAGCGACCCGGTGCCGGAGAACGACAGCCATGGCGAGCTGATCTACAGCATTGCCGAATATGGGCGCTATACCGGTGACAGCACCTTCGCCGAACTGATGTGGCCGCATGTGCAGGGCGCCTACAACTACATGGAGCAGCTGCGCGCCAGCGAGCGCACGGACGAGAATCGGGCGCGCAATCCGGCGTTCTACGGCATGATGCCGGCCTCGATCAGCCACGAAGGCTATTCGGCCAAGCCGATGCATTCGTACTGGGACAACTTCTGGGCACTGCGTGGCTACAAGGATGCAGCGCTGCTGGCGACCCAGCTGGGCAAGGTCGAAGCGATGCAGATCGCCGAATCACGTGACCAGTTCCGTGATGACCTGCAGGCCTCGCTGCTGTCGGCAATGCAGCAGCACAACATCGATTACCTGCCGGGCTCGGCCGAGCTGGGCGATTTCGATGCGACCTCGACCACCATCGCGCTGGCCCCGGGCGGTGAACAGGGGCGCCTTCCGCAGCAGGCACTCGATGCCACCTTCGAACGCTATTGGAAGGAGTTCGTGGCCCGTCGTGATGGCAAGCGCGAGTGGAAGGACTACACGCCCTACGAGTGGCGCAACGTGGCCGCCTTCGTCCGCCTGGGCTGGCGCGATCGCGCCTGGCAGGCGACCGAGTTCTTCTTCAAGGACCGTGCGCCGCAGGCCTGGAACCAGTGGGCCGAAGTGGTCTCGCGCACGCCACGCAAGCCGTTCTTCGTCGGTGACCTGCCGCATGCCTGGGTAGCCTCGGACTTCGTGCGCTCGGCCCTGGACATGTTCGCCTACAGCCGTGACATGGACGATGCGCTGGTGCTGGCCGCCGGCATTCCGACCGCCTGGCTGCAGGGCGAGGGCATCGCCGTGCAGGGCCTGCGCACGCCGCAGGGCCAGCTCAACTACCGCCTGCAGCGCAGCGACAAGCAGCTGGTGCTGGAGGTGCAGCCGGGCCTGGTGCCACCGGTCGGTGGCGTGGTGCTGCCATGGCCGTACGCCGGTGATCCGGGCGAGGCGACGGTCAACGGCGAAGCCGCCGAGTGGATCAACAAGGAACTGCACGTGCACCAGCTGCCCGCGCGGATCGAGATCGAAGTGCCGAGCGCGGTGCGCCGCGCCGAGCGCAAGGGGCAGTAACGATGAAGCAGCAGGGGGAAAGGGTGCGCACGACCGTGCGTGCCCTGGGGCTGGCCATTGCATTGGCATTGCCGGGCGTGATGATGGCGGCCGAACCGGCTGCCACGACCGCGGCGCCCGACGTTGCCAGCGCGCGGGGCATGAGCATGGTCACCTTCAACCTGCATCATGACCGCGAAGACTGGCCGAGCCGGCGCCGCACCATCCTGGCCGAGCTCAAGCGCCTGCGGCCGGATGCGGTTGCCCTGCAAGAGGTGATCCAGCGCCGCAATGTGCGAAACCAGGCGCAATGGCTGGCCAGCCAACTCGGCTACAGGTACGTGTTCGTGTCCACCGATCCGGTTGGGGCGCCCAAGCGCTACGGCAATGCACTGCTGACCCGGCGGCCGATCCTCGCCCAGGGGGATCATCTGCTGCAGCCGTTGGACGACTACCGCACGGTTGCTCACTTGCGCATCGACGTCGACGGCACGGCGGTGAACGTCTACGCCACGCATCTGAACGAGCGCAGCGACGAGAGCGGGCAGCGCATCCGCCGCAGCCAGGTCGAGGACCTGCTGCGCTTCATCACTGCAACGTCGGCCGGTGCACCGGTGGTGATCGCCGGCGACTTCAATGCGCTGGTGGACGCCGGCGACCTGAGCGAGCTGCGCAGCCACTACGGCGACAGCTACGGCAGCGTGCACGTCAACACCGACCTGGCCGGGGTCAGCACGCTCAATCGTCACTACTACCAGGCGCCTTCGCGGATCGACCACATCTTCTTCCAGCAGGACGAGATGGTCGCGCGCGAGGCGAAGCTGCTGTTCGACCAGCCCGACGACAGCGGTCGCTGGGCATCCGATCACTACGGCGTGTGGACCCGCCTGCAGTTCGCGCCGGCGCGCTGATGTCCTGGTAGGTGCCAACCCTGGTTGGCACGGGCGTGTCCGCGTCCGCTCCAACAACGGCGCCGACCAAGGTCGGCCTCTACCAGAGCGCTGCACGCGCCCGACGCACAAACAAAAACGGCGGGGATCATTGATCCCCGCCGTTTCGTTTTCATGCGATCAAAGAGCGATCAGTTCGCCGGCGGCGTGCGCTTGGCGGCCTCTTCGTCTTCTTCGTCGGCCTTGGCTTCTGCAGCCTGGGCTGCAGCGTCGGCATGGCCATCGGCGACCGGGTCGATCGACGGCGTCACCACCGCTTCGGCGACCGGGGCAGCGGCTTCGATCGGCGCGGCTTCCACCGCCACCGGAACGACCGGCTGTTCGGCGGCCACGACGGGCTCGACGACCGGCTTGGCTTCAACCACCGGCGCAGCCTCAACGGCCACCGGCGCGGCTTCGACCACCGGCGCGGCTTCAACGATCTCCGGCTTGGCTTCCACCATCGGCGCAGCCTCGACCGCCGCCGGCTTCGCTTCGATCACCGGAGCGGCTTCAACCAGCGGGGCTGCTTCAACTGCGACCGGCTTTGCTTCGGTCACCGGCGCGGCGGCGGCTACCGGCTGGGCCGGGGTCGCAGCGTCGATGGCATCGAGCATGCTGGTCTGCACCGGCGAGGACACCGCTTCGGTCTTCGCAGCAGCTTCGACCGGGGCCTGCACTTCAGCCACGACCGGGGCGGCGGCTTCGAACACGGCGCTGCTCACCACGGCAACCGGTGCAGCGGCAACGGCGGCGGCAGCACGGACCGGCTTCGCGGCGTCGGCAGCGGTCGGTTCGGCTTCGTCATCGAAGTCGAACTCCGGCTGCGAACGGGCCGGCTGCGCAGCAGCGACCGGCGCAGTGCCGGCAGTGCTGTCGACGTTCGGCTCGGCGCCGTCGGCGTCATCACCGTCGTCACCATCGTCCTGGTCATCGCCCAGGACGTCGCTGCCGGCGGCGTTCTCGGCGCCACCGCGACGACGACGACGGCCACCACGACGGCCACGACGACGGCGGGTCGCACCTTCGCCTGCCTGCTCGCCATTGGCGTCGGTTGCAGCCTCTTCACCGGCAACCGCAACCACCTCGGTTTCGCTGGCAGCGTTGGCAACGGTCTCGACCGGTGCTGCGACGTCCACCGGAGCGGCGGCAACCAGGGCGACCGGGGCGACCGGTGCAGTGGCTTCCTGCGCGGTCACCACATTGGCGGCGACGGCGGTGGCGGCCACGGCTGCTGCCGCGGTCACGGCTTCGGCCGGTGCTTCAGCGGTGCTGCGCTGCGGCTTCTCGGCCGGCTTGTCACCGTCCTGCTGCTGGCGCGGCTGCTTGGGCTGCTTCAGCTTCGGCTGCTGCTGGTTCTGGCCCTGCTGCTCGTTGCGCGGCTTGTTCTGCTGCTGCGGCTGCTGCTGGCCATCCTTCTGCTGCGGCTCCTTCTGCTTGCCCTGCTGCGGCTGCTGCTGGGCATTGCCGTTGTTGCCGTTGCGGCCGTCCTTGCGCTGCTCACCACGGTCCTTGCGGTTGCCGCCGTCCTTCTGCTGCTGCGCGTTGCCGTTGCCGCCGTTGCCACGATTGTCGTCGCGACGGTCCTTGCGGTCCTTGTTGCGATCCTTGTTGCGCTCCTTCCGGCCACCGTCTTGCGATTGACGACCTGCCGGAGCGGCCGGCGCCGGCGCGGGGGCCGGTTCGCCACCGAACACGCGCTTGAGCCAACCGATCACGCCGCCGCTCGGGGCCGGCGCCACCGGCGCTGCCACGACCGGGGCCGGGGCAGCTGCGGCCGGCTCCACTTCCTCGCGCACCGGGGCGGGGGAGGTGTGCTTGACCTGGGTCACCGCCGGCGGCGGGATGTTCAGCTGGCCCTTGGTCAGGGCGTGCACCGGCAGCTTGCGCGGGGTGCCGCGCTGGTAGCTGGGCTTGTTGCTCTCTTCACCCAGCTCGTTCTCGCGCAGGCGGGTGACGGTGTAGTGCGGGGTGTGCAGCTGCTCGTCGGCGACGATCACGATCGGTGCCTCGTGGCGCTGCTCGATCTCGCGCAGGGCGCTGCGCTTTTCGTTCAACAGGTAATTGGCGATCTCCACCGGGGCCTGGACCAGCACCTGCCCGGTGTTCTCCTTCATCGCATGCTCTTCGGCGACGCGGATGATCGACAGCGACAGCGACTCGACGCTGCGCATGCGGCCGTGGCCGTCGCAACGCGGGCAGACGATCTGGCTGGACTCGCCCAGGCTCGGGCGCAGGCGCTGGCGGCTCATTTCCAGCAGGCCGAAGCGCGAGATGCGGCCGACCTGGACGCGGGCGCGGTCGTACTTCAGCGCGTTGGCCAGGCGGTTCTCGACCTCGCGCTGGTGCTTGTTGGAGGCCATGTCGATGAAGTCGATGACCACCAGGCCACCCAGGTCGCGCAGGCGCAGCTGGCGGGCCACTTCCTCGGCCGCTTCCAGGTTGGTCTGGAACGCGGTGTCCTCGATGTCGCTGCCCTTGGTGGCGCGCGAGGAGTTGACGTCAACGGCGGTCAACGCTTCGGTCTGGTCGACCACGATCGAGCCGCCCGACGGCAGGCGCACGTTGCGCTCGTAGGCGCCTTCGATCTGCGATTCGATCTGGAAGCGGTTGAACAGCGGGATGTCGTCCTTGTAATGCTTGAGCTTGCGCAGGGTCTGCGGCATCACCTGCTGCATGAACTCGCGGGCGTGCTCGTACATCTCCTCGGTGTCCACCAGGATCTCGCCGATGTCGGCGCGCAGGTAGTCACGCAGGGCGCGCACGATCAGGCGCGATTCCTGGTAGATCAGGAACGGGGCCGGCTTGCTCAGCGCGGCTTCGGCGATGGCACGCCAGACGTTGAGCAGGTAGTCCAGATCCCACTGCAGCTCTTCCGCATCGCGGCCGACGCCGGCGGTACGGATGATCACGCCCATTTCGTCAGGGATGTTCAGCTTGTCCAGGGCGTCCTTCAGGGCGGCCCGGTCTTCGCCCTCGATGCGACGGGAGACACCGCCGGCGCTGGGCGAGTTCGGCATCAGCACCATGTAACGGCCGGCCAGCGAGATGAACGTGGTCAGGGCGGCGCCCTTGTTGCCACGTTCTTCCTTGTCGACCTGGACAACGATCTCCTGGCCTTCCTTCAGCAGTTCGCGGATGCCGGCCTTGTTGTGGTCGACACCGGCCTGGAAGTAATCGCGGGAGATTTCCTTCAGCGGCAGGAAGCCATGGCGGCCGCCACCGTATTCAACGAAGGCCGCTTCCAGTGAGGGCTCGATGCGGAAGATCCGGCCCTTGTAGATGTTGGACTTCTTCTGTTCCTTCGACGGCTGCTCGATGTCGATGTCATACAACGACTGGCCATCCACGATGGCAACACGCAGCTCTTCAGCCTGCGTGGCGTTGATCAGCATTCGCTTCATTGTTGCGTTCCTCGCAAGCGGCTACCGCGCGGAACGCCATGGGGTTTCGCCTCTGGACACGGTTCGCCGCCCATTCGCGCAAGCGCGGGGAGGGCGGCTTGGGTTTCCAGCGCTACGACACCACGGCAGGCCGCGGGAGCGCTTCACTCTTATGGGTTTTGGGGTGTTACAGGCCGCAGGCAGCTGTCAGCCAGGCTGGAGCGCCACGCGGGACATGTTCAGCACGGTTGCGTGTCAGGCATCCGGCGATGGCCGGGAAGGCCGGTGAGCCGCTAACATGGCCGCCCCGCGGGCGGTGGTCGCGCACTGTGCCGGATTCGTCGGAAGCTGGGCTTCTGGCCCTGAGTAACTTCCAACGAAATCAATCCCTTATCTCGCCCCCCGAGTGTAACAGAATAAACAGCCTGATGACTGCCCAAGACCCCACCAAGCCCGCTGGCGACAAGCCATCCGTGCGCATGATCACCGTTCCCGCCGACCGCGCCGGCCAGCGCCTGGACAACTTCCTGCTCGGCCAGCTGAAGGGCGCCCCGCGCAGCCTGGTCTACAAGCTGGTACGCAGCGGCCAGGTGCGGGTGAACGGCGGCCGTGCCAAGGCCGAGCGCAAGCTGGAGGCGGGCGACGAGGTGCGCGTGCCGCCGGTTCGTCTCAGTGAAGAAGGAGACAAGGCCGGTCCGCCGGAGGCGTTCATGCGCCGCCTGGAGCAGGCCATCGTCTTCGAGGACGCCCGCCTGCTGGCCCTGAACAAGCCCACTGGCGTGGCCAGCCACGGCGGCAGCGGCATCAGCTTCGGCGCTATCGAGACCCTGCGCGCGTTGCGCCCGGGCCAGACCCTCGAGCTCGTCCACCGGTTGGATCGCGACACCTCGGGCCTGCTGATCGTGGCCAAGAAGCGCTCGGCACTGAGCGAACTGCAGGCGCTGCTGCGTGAAGACCATGGCGCCGGCATCCGCAAGCGCTACCTGACCCTGCTGGCCGGGCGCATGCCCGACGGCGTGATGACGGTCGACGCGCCGCTGCACGTGGGCCTGCGCCAGGGCGGCGAGCGCCATGTGCAGGTGAACGCGATCGGCAAGGAATCGATCAGCCACTTCCGTGTGCTGGAGCGTCGCGGCGGCCATTCGTACTGCGAGGTGCGCATCGAAACCGGCCGCACCCATCAGATCCGCGTGCATGCCCAGCATCTGGGGCATCCAGTGGCCGGTGACGACAAATACGGCGATCCTGCGGTCAACAAACGGCTTCGTGAGCAGATCGGGTTGAAGCGCCTGTTCCTGCACGCGGCGTCGCTGGAGTTCGCGCTGGACGACGGCAAGAGCCCGTATGTACTGAACGCACCGCTGGCGGATGAGCTGGTCGAGGCGCTGGACCGGCTGAAGTAGCCCCTGCGGGGCTGACTGGCCACCGGGCGCAGCCCCCTCGCGGCTGGCGTCCAAATCGGGATTCCGGTTTTGGTCGGTCCGGATGGGTTGGCGGGGCTTGGCCGCGGCATCCTTGCCGCGGACACCCCCGCCAACCCATCCGGACCGACCTTCGACAGATCGCGTGCGCGTCAGCCACGGAACATCAAAAGAAAAGCAGACCCGGGCCGCGCGGCGGCCCGGGTAGAGTCGAGCCACGCTCGACTCACGCGCGCAGCGCGGGCTTCGCTTTTTCATTCTTTCATCGCGCGGCTGGCACGCCTATAGCCTGTCAGAGGCCGGGCGAGGTGGGTTTGCGGGGGTGTAAGCGCCATGGATGGCGCGCCCAAGCCCCCAAGGATGGGTTTACGGCGTCCCCCGCAAACCCACCTCGCCCGACCCAACCCGGAATGTCGCTCCGCCAGCCACGAGGGGGCTCAGCCCGTTGGCCGGGAACTCCTCACCACTTGAACAACACCAGGCTGATCGCCAGCGTGCCCATGCCGGCCACCAAGCCGTATACGGTTTCGTGGCCCTTGGCATATCGCTTGGCCGCAGGCAGCAGCTCGTCCAGCGCCAGGAACACCATCACGCCGGCGATCAGCCCGAACACCCAGCCGAAGGTGGCGTGCGACAGCGACCCGGACAGCAGCCAGTAGCCAAGCGCCGCGCCCACCGGTTCGGCCAGGCCGGACAGCAGGCTGGCACTGAACGCATAGAACTTGTTCTGGGTGGCGAAGTACACCGGCACCGCAATCGCGATGCCCTCGGGAATGTTGTGGATGGCGATGGCGAATGCCAGCGGCATGCCCACCGACGGGCTTTCCAGCGTCGCGAAGAAGGTCGCCAGCCCTTCCGGGAAATTGTGCGCGGTGATCGCGATCGAGGTCAGCAGGGCAACCCGCTTCAGGTACTCGCGGCTGTTCTCGCGGAACGCCGGGTCCTGTTTGTCGAGGCTGTCATGCGGATTGGGAATGAAGTGGTCGATCAGCACGATCACGATCACGCCCAGCAGGAAGGCCAGGGTGCCGTAGGTGAAGCCGGTGCGCTCGCCATAGGCCAGTGCGAAGGAAGCAATGGACTTGTTGAGGATCTCTGACAGCGACACATAGACCATCGCGCCGCCAGCGAAGGCCAGGCCGAACGCCAGCAGGCGCGGGTTGGGGCGGCGCGAGAACAGCACCAGCAGGCTGCCGATGGCGGTGGCGAGGCCGGCCGCGAGGGTGACCGCCAGCGCGATCCAGATGTTTTCGGGGGGAATCTGCAGCATGTACCGACGCGGTCCTGGTCAACAGACAACCGCCCCGGGCAAGGCCGGGGCGGAGAGGGCGAGGCGGGCGTCGGCTGGCCTCGTCGGGGTACGGGCGATCAGCCGCCGCGGCGCAGGCGTTCTTCGATGGCGAAGCACTGGTCAGGCTTCGGCTGCGGCGGGTTGAAGCTGACCGGCACCTGGATGGTGGCCGGCACCGGCTGGCCGTTGCGGGTGGCGGCGCTGAACTGCCAGCCCTGCACGGCGGTCCTGGCCAGTTCGTCCAGTTGCGGGTTGCCGGCACCGGTCAACAGCGCGACCTCGCTCGGCTTGCCGTCGGTGCCGATGGTCACCTTGAAGGTGCTGGTGCCACCCACGCCCATGCAGGCCAGCTCCAGCGGATACTGCGGCGGCGGCGTCTTCACTGCGGCCACTTCGGTCGGCGGCGGCGGTGGTGGTGCCGGTGGTTCGGACGGGCCACAGCCGGCCAGGCCGGTCGCAGCGATCAGGGACAGGCTCAGCAAACGTACGTTCATGGCAGTTGCTCCGTCAGGGCCGAAGTCTTTGCCGCGCAGATGAAGTCGTTCTCGCTCAGGCCGCCCACGTCGTGGGTGGAGAAGCGCACGACCGCGCGGTCGTAGTGCACGCCGAGGTCCGGATGGTGGTCCTCGCGATGAGCGATCCAGGCCAGCGCGTTCACAAAGGCCATGGTGGCGTAGTAATCCTTGAAGCGGAAGGTGCGCGACAGGGCCTGGCCACCCTCGCTCAGCTCCCAGCCGGGAATCTGCGGCAGCAGTTCGGCCAGGCGGGCTTCGCCAAGCTTGTGGTCGCTGCCTTTGCGCGGCACGCAACGGGCCTGGGCCAGTGGAATCAGGTCGGCCATGGGAATCTCCACCTCGTGTTGACTGAACAATGCGCCGGACGGTGTATAAACCGAATGAGCGGCTGACGCTTACTTGGCTAGAATAGCCTGATGATCCAGATCTCCGACACCGCCCAGACCCATTTCCGCAAGCTGATCGAACGCGAGGGCGTGCCCGGCATGGGCGTGCGCTTGAGTGCGGTCGACCCCGGCACCCCGCGCGCCGATGCCCGGCTTGAGTTCGCCGAGCCCAGCGACCTGCTCGGTGACGAGTGGGCGGTGGACTGCGATGGCTTCACCCTCTACGTCGATGCCGGCAGCGTCGGCTGGCTCGACGGCGCCGAGATCGACATCGTCGCCGGCACGGCGGGCGCTCAGCAGCTGACCATCAAGGCACCGCGCATCAAGGGCGAAGCGCCCGGCGATGCCGCGTCGCTGGTCGAGCGTGTGCACTGGGTGGTGGAGAACGAAGTCAATCCGCAGCTGGCCTCGCATGGTGGCAAGGTGGCTGTGCAGGAAGTCTCGGCCGAAGGCGTGGTGCTGCTGCGCTTCGGCGGTGGCTGCCAGGGCTGCGGCATGGCCGATGTGACCCTCAAGCAGGGCATTGAAAAGACCCTGATGGGCCGTGTGCCGGGCGTGACTGCCGTGCGCGACGCGACCGACCACGACAGTGGCCACGCGCCGTACATCCCTCGCGGCAACGCCGCCTGATCGCTGACGCGTGCCTCTGACCCGGGCCGAGCAACTCATCGACCTGCTGCTGGCCCGCCAGCAGCCACGCGCCGTCCTCGAGAAGTCCACGCGCCTGCCCTATGGCTGGGCGCTGTGGCTGCGCTCGCTGGGCCCGCTGCCGCGGCCGTTCCACGCCCGCGAAGTGATTGCGGTATTGCTGCCGCGCCCACTGCCTGGACCGCCGGGCCAATCGCCCCGGCTGTCAACGTGGCAGTCGCTGCGCCGGTTGTTCTGGCAGGACTGGGACGCTGCGCCGCGCGATCAGCGCTGGATGCGTTGGACCTCGGCATTGGCCAGCGCGCTGCTGCACCTGCTGTTCTTCATGCTGCTGCTGTGGGTGGCGGTGATCCGCACCACGGCACCGGAAGCAGAGGGCGCCGAAGGCGAGCGTGTGCAGGTGGAATTCGTTGGTCGCGCCACCCAGGAAGGCGGGGGCGATCAGCCGGGTGCCGAGGCGGCTGCGGCTGCACCGGCCGGCCAGGTTGCCGCCGGCCAGGAAGCGGGGGCAGCGACTGCACCTGAGCCGCGCCCTGTGCCCGCGTCGACGCCTGCGCCCGCACCGGCTCCAGCACCGACAGCCAGCGTGCCGTCGCCGCCGGCCGAAGCAGAGCCGGCCCCGCTTGCGGCCCCGCCACCGTCGCCGGTGCAGGCCACCGAAGTGGCGCAGGCCAGCACCGATTTCGTGGTGCCGCCGGTCAGCGTGCCGCGCACCGAGGTCAGCATCGTTCCGCGTGACACCACACCCACGGTGCGCGAACGCAGCGTGCAGCCGGTGCAGGCGCCGCCAACCCCAACCGCGATGCGTGCGCCGGAGATCGCGGTGCGGACGCCGCAACTGCGTGACATCCCGGTGCAGGAACGCGAAGTCAGTACGGTCGATGCACCGGCGGTGTCGCAGCCGCTGCGCACGGCCGATGTGCAGGTGCGCGTGCCGCAGCGTGACGTGCAGGTGCGCGAGCGTGAAGTGCAGGCGGTGGTCGATCCGCAGGTGCGGATGGCAGCCATCGCCGGTCGTGAACCGGTGGTGCATGCGCCGGCGGGCCGTGACGTACAGGTGCGCGAGCGCGAAGTAGCCTCGGCACCGGCGGCAGCCCCTTCGTCTTCCAGTGGCAATGCACCCGCGGCAACGCCCGCGCCGGCAGCCAATGGCAGCGCGACGCAGGCGAGCAGCAGCACTGCGCGGCCTGCTGCATCCAGCACGACCCCGGCTCAGGCTGGAGCGCGCCCGGCGCCCAATCCGGGCAACTGGGCCACGCCCGCCAAGGGTGATGACTGGGGTGCGTCAAGCCGCAACCATGACGGCGCCGACAATGGCGCCCGCCAGGCCAGCACCAGTGGCAAGGGCAGTGGCCTGTTCAATGCCGATGGCAGTGTCCGCGTGCCGGGCCAGGAAGGCGAGGGTCGTGCCGAGCGCGGTGCGCCCGGTGGCGCCAACGATGGCTGGAGCAAGGAACGCATCGCGCAATCGGGCACCTGGTTGAAGCGACCGCCTTACGACTACACGCCCACTTCGTTCGACAAGTACTGGGTCCCGCAGGAATCGCTGCTGGCCGAGTGGGTGCGCAAGGGGGTCAAGGCAATGGAGATTCCATTGCCGGGTACCAGTACGAAGATCTCCTGCGTGATCTCGATCCTGCAGGCCGGTGGTGGCTGCGGCCTGACCAATCCGAACATGCAGGACCAGCCGGCGGTGGCGCGACCGCCACCGGACATCCCGTTCAAGAAGGAACTGCAGGAAGACAACGGGAGCCGCTAGGCAGGGGGCCGCGCCCCCCACGCTGGCCGGCTCGCGCTTTGGTAGGTGCCAACCTTGGTTGGCACAGAAGCGCCGACCAAGGTCGGCATCTACCAGGGCAGTGACCTCACGCGCTCTGCGACAGGAACACCCAGAACGGCACGCCGCGACCAACCCAGTCACGGCTGGCTTCGTCCATCACGTCCAGCAACGTGTCGAAGTCCTTCTGGGTGGAGGCGCGCAACGTGTCCACGTCGGCCAGGAACAGCGCGTAACCGTTGGCCGGCAGCCACTGCAGGTCGCGCAGGTTGTCCGACAGCGCATCCCAGTTGCCGCCGAAGCCGGCCGGGAAATCCAGTTGCGCGGCCAGACGGGCGAGCAGGGTGCGCTTGTCGGCCACGCCTTCCAGATCGATGTGGATCACCTTCAGCCCGGCATCGCGCATCGCTGCGGCCAGTGCGCCGATGTCGTCGCTGTCGATGGCGTAGACGCCGGCATTGTTGATGTCATGCAGGCCGAGGCCGAAATCATCGTGGCTCATCACTGCGCTCCCTGGGCCGGTACGGTGAAGCTGCGGAACGATTCGTAGTGGTCGTCGGTGTAGTACCACGCCTCCGGCGGATCGCCACCGGTGACGATGCGGCGCGTGCCGCGGGTACGCGCACCGGGGGTGTCGACGGTGTACTCGCGGTAGTAGCCACGCGGACGCTGTGGCAGCTGCTGTTCGCGGTTGCCGAAGGTGCTGCCGTCCTGGCGGTGCGGGAATGGACCACCGCGCTGGATCAGGGCGATGGTCTGACGGGCTTCGGCGGGCAGGAACGCGGGCAGGCTGCTGTCGTTGCCGGTTGCGGCCGTGGCCGTGGCCGGCGCGCGCGCGGCAGGCGCACCCTGCAGGTCCGGCGCGAACTGCGGCGTCGGCGGGCGCTGCATGAAGTGGTTGACGACCAGGCCGAGCAGCAGCAGGGCGATGGCGGTGATCAGCAGCCGGGGGTTGCGCATGGGCAAGGAGCGGGCGAGGGCGGTGCAGGCACTGTAGCGCCTGTGCGCTGCACGGTGCATGAGGATGGCATCGCGTCACTGCTGCGTAACAATTGCCGTCGTACTCACTGGCAGGACGCAATTTCCTTTACATCCCCCTTGGTAATCTGGCGGTCTGTCCCCATCATTCACCGCGCAACGCCCGACACCGTCGGGTGCCCTCGCAATCAGGAGATGCATCATGGCCTATACCCTGCCCAAGCTGTCCTACGCCTACGACGCGCTGGAACCGCATATCGATGCGGCGACGATGGAAATCCATCACACCAAGCATCACCAGACCTACATCAACAACGTCAACGCGGCGCTGGAAGGCACCGAGTACGCTGACCTGCCGGTCGAAGAACTGGTGAAGAAGCTCAAGTCGCTGCCGGAGAACCTGCAGGGTCCGGTGCGCAACAACGGTGGCGGCCATGCCAACCACTCGCTGTTCTGGACCGTGATGGCTCCGAATGCTGGCGGCAACCCGGTGGGCGACGTGGCCAAGGCCATCGACAAGGACCTGGGCGGCTTCGACAAGTTCAAGGACGCCTTCACCAAGGCGGCGCTGACCCGTTTCGGCAGCGGCTGGGCGTGGCTGAGCGTGACCCCGGACAAGAAGGTCGTGGTCGAGAGCACCGGCAACCAGGACAGCCCGCTGATGGAAGGCAACACCCCCATCCTCGGCCTGGACGTGTGGGAACACGCGTACTACCTGAAGTACCAGAACCGCCGTCCGGAATACATCGGCGCGTTCTTCAACGTCATCGACTGGAACGAAGTCGAGCGCCGTTACCAGGAAGCGATCGCCTGATCGTGGTAGCGGGATGAGCAGAAGAGGCCGGGGGAGACCCCGGCCTTTTTGTTTGCCAGCTTCTGGACGTCGGGCAGGACCTGGTGGGTGCCGACCTTGGTCGGCACGGGAGATGGTGCGAGCGCGGTGGGAATGTGCCGACCAAGGTCGGCACCCACCGGGGCCGAAGGCGGGGCTATTCCGCGGAGGCCGTATCGCCCTGCAGGCGCAGGGTGGCCATCACGCCCAGGCGCAGACCGGGCAGGTCGCCATCGGCCGGCAGCAGAATCGGCTGCTGGCGGATGCCGCCGAAGTGCTTGACCTGGAACAGCACGTCCAACCCATGGCCACTCGCACCGCCGCCACTGGCTGCGGGCGGATCGGCGCGGCCGCCAGGATTGCGCCGGGCCGGTTGGAAGCCGGGCGTGCTGCGCACCAGTTCCACCGTGTTGGCGGAGAAATCACCGGCGATCAGGCTGGGCATGCCCTCGGAGGTGGCGCCGATCCAGGTCATCAGATCGCTGGTCTGATGCTGGCGGGCGGTGCCCTCGTCCAGGTCCGGGCGCAGTCGCGCCACATAGACGTTGACCAGCGCCTCGCCCAGCTTCAGCCGCATCATGCCGGCGGCGCTGAAGGTGCCGGGTGGATGCAGCAGGGTGACCCCGTCTTCGCTGACCGGCAACCGGGTCAGCATCGCGTTGCCGTGGCGCAGCGGCTGGCTGGGTGGATCGGCGGTAACGAAGTCGCAGCTGTAGCGCAGCCGGCTGGCCAGCCAGCAGGCCGGGTTGCGGCCCTGTTGCTGCAGCACCTGCTGCACCGAGATCACGTCCGGCTGCAGGTCGGTCAGCAGCTGCGCGACCTGCTCGCGGCGCTGTTTCCATTGCGTGTCATCGCGGCTGGGCAGTTCCAGCGCGGCCACGGTCAGCTGCCGGGTCTCGCCCCCGCCAGTGGCGGGCGCCGGCGCCTGCGGCCGCGCCTGTGCCTGCAACGCCAGCAACAGCGCAAGACAGCTGAGCAGGAGGCGGGCGTGGGCGAGGGGGCGCATAACGATAAGTTTACGCTTTTGTCGTGCAGGTGCCGTGACTTCCGGCACGGCCAACACTGCCTGCCATGGATTGGCACCGTTGTCATGCAGCCCTGCAGCGTGCTTCGCAAGCCCTGGTTCCGGTAACCTTGCGCCTTTCGCTTTGCAGGAATGCCTTACAGGATGAGCCACGACGCAGTCGCCCCCATCGCCGGCCAGGGAAAGATGCCGCGCCAGATTCCGTACATCATCGGCAATGAGGCCTGCGAACGGTTCAGTTTCTACGGGATGCGCAACATTCTGGTGCAGTTCCTGATCACCTCGCTGCTGCTGCAGGAAATCACGGCGGAAGGCCGTGCCGGTGAAGCCAAGGACATCATGCACAGCTTCATGATCGGCGTGTATTTCTTCCCGCTGCTCGGTGGCTGGCTGGCCGACAAGTTCTTCGGCAAGTACCACACCATCCTCTGGTTCAGCCTGGTCTACTGCATGGGCCATCTGTGCCTTGCGTTGTTCGAGGGCAGCCGTGAGGGCTTCTTCCTCGGCCTGGGCCTGATCGCGCTGGGTGCCGGTGGCATCAAGCCACTGGTGGCCTCGTTCATGGGCGACCAGTTCGACCAGAGCAACAAGCACCTGGCCAAGATCGTCTTCGACGCCTTCTACTGGATCATCAACTTCGGCTCGTTGTTCGCCTCGCTGCTGATCCCGCTGGTGCTGAAGAACTGGGGCCCGCAGTGGGCCTTCGGCATTCCGGGCATCCTGATGTTCGTGGCCACGTTCGTGTTCTGGCTGGGCCGCAAGCGCTACGTGCTGGTGCCGCTGCCGCCGAAGGACCCGCATTCGTTCGCCAATGTGGTGCGTACCGCACTGACCGCGCGCGTCGCCGGCCAGGGCCGTCCGGGTCTGGCCATCGCCGTGGCTGGGCTGGTGCTGGCTGTCGCCTCGTTCGGCCTGGTCGGCTCGCTGGGCATCGTGATCTGCCTGTGCCTGGCGCTGGTGTCGATCCTGGCCGGTGTCGGCGGCGGTACCTGGTTGCAGCTGGACCGCGCCCGCGGCCAGCACCCGGCTGAAGCCGTGGAGGGCGTGCGCTCGGTGCTGCGCGTGCTGGTGATCTTCGCGCTGACTACGCCGTTCTTCTCGCTGTTCGACCAGAAGGCCTCGACCTGGGTCCTGCAGGGCCAGCAGATGCAGATGCCGAGCTGGTTCACCGCCTCGCAGATGCAGGCATTGAACCCGCTGCTGGTGATGATCCTGATTCCGTTCAACAACCTGGTGCTGTACCCGGCCCTGCGCCGCTTCGGCTTCGAGCCGACCGCGCTGCGCCGCATGACCGCCGGCATCGCGTTCAGCGGCCTGGCCTGGATCGTGGTCGGCGGCATCCAGGTGGTGATGGACGGTGGCAACGCGATGTCGATCTTCTGGCAGATGCTGCCCTACGCGCTGCTGACCTTCGGTGAAGTGCTGGTCTCGGCCACGGGTCTGGAGTTCGCCTACAGCCAGGCACCGCAGGCGATGAAGGGCGTGGTGATGAGCTTCTGGAACCTGACCACCACCATCGGCAACCTGTGGGTGCTGCTGTCCAATGCAGCCGTGCGCAATGACACGGTCACCCACCAGATCGCCAGCACGGGCTTGAGCGAGGCGGCCTTCCTGATGTTCTTCTTCGCCGGTTTCGCTTTCGTCGCGGCGTTGGCCTTCGGTTGGTACGCGAAACGCTATCGTATGGTCGACAACTACCGCACCGCCTGAGCCTGACATGACCCCCGTCAATCTGCTGTTGATCGCCATCACCGCCATCCTGTCGTGGATGGCGTTCAACAACCGCAAGCTGGCCGACCGCCTGATCCTGTGGCCGCCGGCCATCGACCGTCACCGCCAGTACGACCGGCTGGTGACCTATGGCTTCATCCACGCCGACTGGTCGCACCTGATCTTCAACATGATCACCCTGTTCTTCTTCGGGGGATTCATCGAGAGCGTGATGGTGCAGCTGACCGGCAGCTACCTGACCTATCCGGCGTTCTACATCGGCGCGCTGCTGGTCTCGATCCTGCCCAGCTACCTGAAGAACCAGAAGAATCCGAACTACCTCAGCCTGGGTGCGTCCGGTGCGGTGTCGGCGGTGCTGTTCGCCTTCATCCTGATCAAGCCGTGGTCGATCATCCTGGTGTTCTTCATCCCGGCGCCCGCCATCGTCTACGCCGCGTTCTATGTCGGCTACAGCATCTGGATGGACAAGCGCGGTGGCGACCGCATCAACCACAGCGCCCACCTGGCGGGCGCTGCGTTCGGCGTGATCTTCATGCTGGCCATGCAGCCGAGCATCTTCAACCACTTCCTGCGCGAGCTCTCCAACCCGACCTTCCGCCTCGGCGGCGGTTGATGGCGGGAGCGGGGCGGATCGGCAGCGATCCGCCCCGGCAGGCTCAGGCCGCGGTCTGCTGGCCGTAGGTGTCCAGCAGACGGGCGAATACTTCTTCGCCGATCCGCTGGAAATCCTGGTCTTCGGTCTGCCCTTCCACCGCCAGTTGCAGCAGGCCCTCCAGCAGGGCACGGTCGGTATCGGAATGGGGATCGCTGGGGTGCATCGGTGCCTCCGCGGTGGTACGCATGGTCAACGGTCGCAAGGGCCGTGCCAGCCTGGCCGGACCCCTCCACAGGCGATAGCGGCCGCCGGCCCTCCAGCTTGAGGGTCGAAAACTGACGTGAACGGACTGGACTTGCCCCTGTTCAGGCTTCACGCGATCATGGCGCCCGGCTGCGCACCATCCACGCAGTCGCCGCAGGAGACAGTTCCATGGCTTCGGTCACGCCCCCCGGTCTGGCCTACGAGGTCGAACACGATCTGGCCAACCACCGCTTCACCGCCCGCGTGCGTGGACAGCTGGCGGTGCTCGATTACCAGATCAAGCGCAGGCGCATGGTCATCACCCACACCGAAGTGCCCGAGCCGATCGCCGGCCGTGGCATTGCCGGTGAGCTGACCCGCGTGGCACTGCGTTTCGCCCGCGAGCAGAAATACAAGGTGGTGCCGGCATGCTCCTACGCCGAGGCCTTCCTGCAGCGGCACGAGGAGTACCACGACCTGCTCGTTGGCTGAATGCCAGCGGGTCACGCTTCAGCCATGGCAGGCGATGATGTACAAACATGAACAGGGGATCCCGATGAAGATTGGAAACAACCGGCCACTGCGCGGCAGCGTGCTGGCCGGCGTGGTGGGCGTGCTGTTGCTGGCCGGTTGCCAGCGTGAGAGCGAGCCGGCACCGGCGGCCGACGCGGCACCCGCCGCCGAGGCCACCGCCGCAGGCGAAACGCCGGCCACGGAAGCACCGCTGGACCTGCGCGACGTGATCGAGAACAACGAGCGCGAGGTGGTGGGCATCAGCTACCCGGCCGGCATCGACCGTTACCCGGGCCTGGCGCGCGCGCTGCAGAACTATGCGACGAGCGCGCGCAGTGACCTGCAACAGGCGCTGGACGGACTCGGCAACGACAAGCCGACCATGCCCTACGAGCTGTCGCTGAGCTTCGAGAAGCTGCTGGAAACCCCGCAGCTGGTGGTGGTCAGTGCCGATGGCAGCCGTTACACCGGTGGCGCCCACGGCGAGCCGCTGGTGGCCCGCTTCGTGTGGCTGCCGCAGCATCAGCAGATGCTCAGCGCCGAGAAGCTGGTGGCCGATGCCAAGGGCTGGAAGGCGATCAGCGATTTCGTCGCCGACCAGCTGCGCGAACGCGTGGCCACCCGCCTCAGCGGCGAGGACATGGACCCGGCCCAGCTGCAGGAATCGCTGCGCAACGCATCGCGCATGATCGCCGACGGTACCGGCCCGCAGGCCGACAATTTCAGCCAGTTCCAGCCGCTGACCGATGACAAGGGGCAGATCACTGCGCTGCGCTTTGTGTTCCCGCCGTACCAGGTGGGTCCATACTCGGACGGCACCCAGACCGCCGATGTACCGGCGGCGGTGCTGTTGCCGCACGTGGCCAAGGACTACGTGGAGCTGTTCGCACGCGGTTGACCGCAGTCGAGGAGGTGGCGTGGATACAGGGTTGCAGGAGCGGGTCGCCGGCCTGCTGCAGGAAGCCGGGGTCCGCATCGGCGGTACCCAGCCACAGGACATCCAGGTGCATGACCCGCGCTTCTTCGCGCGGGTCATGGGCCACGGCTCGCTCGGCCTCGGCGAGAGCTACATGGACGGTTGGTGGGATGCGAACGTCCTGGATGAATTCCTCGTCCACCTGATGCAGGCGCACCTGGACGAACGGGTGCACGGTTGGCGCGAAGTGGCCGATGCACTGAAGGCGCGCCTGTTCAACCTGCAGGTCGGGCAGGGCAGCTACGAAGTGGGCCGCCGCCACTATGACCTCGGCAACGATCTCTACCAGGCCATGCTCGGCCAGCGCCTGGTGTACAGCTGCGGCTACTGGCGCAATGCCGGTGATCTCGACGCCGCACAGGAAGCCAAGCTCGACCTGGTGTGCCGCAAGCTGGGCCTGCGCCCGGGGCAGCGCGTGCTGGACATCGGCTGTGGCTGGGGCGAAGCCCTGAAGTTCGCCGCTGAGCGCTACGGTGTCAGTGGCGTCGGCGTGACCATTTCGCAGGAGCAGGCCGAGTTCGCGCGGAACCTGTGCGCGGGCCTGCCGATCGAGATCCGCCTGCAGGACTATCGCGAACTGGATGAGCCGTTCGATGCGATCTTCTCGATCGGCATGTTCGAGCATGTCGGCGACAAGAACTACGCCAGCTTCTTCCAGGTGGCCCGGCGTTGCCTGTCGCCGCGCGGGTTGTTGCTGCTGCACACCATCGGTACCAACATCTCGCGGCATCGTACCGATCCGTGGATCGCGCGCTACATCTTCCCCAATTCGATGCTGCCGTCGGCGGTGCAGATCAGCAAGGCGTTCGAAGGACGCTTCGTGCTGGAGGACTGGCACAACTTCGGCACCGACTACGACCTGACCCTGCAGGCCTGGCGGCGCAACGTGGAAGCGGCATGGCCGCAGCTCGACGCCCGTTACGACGAGCATTTCCGCCGCATGTGGCGCTTCTACCTAGCCGGGTCGATGGCCACCTTCCGCTGCCGGCACGCGCAGCTGTGGCAGCTGGTGCTGTCGCCGGACGGCGTGCCGGGCGGCTACGTGGCGCCGCGATGACGGCCGGCAAATGGGCTCTGACCCCGGCCACAACAAAAAACCGCCCGGTCTCCCGGGCGGTTTTCGTTTCACGCTACCGCGCGGGCGATCAGTTGCCGGCGCCGGTCAGGCCACGCTTTTCCAGCAGCGGTTCGATCTGCGGCTCGTGGCCGGCGAAATCGCGGAACAGCTGCATGGCATCCACGCTGCCGCCCTTGGACAGCAGGGTGGCGCGGAAGTGGTCGCCGTTCTTGCGGCTCAGGCCGCCGTTGTCCTTGAACCACTTCTGGGTGTTGGCATCGAGCACTTCCGACCAGATGTAGGCGTAGTAGCCGGCCGAATAGCCGCCCATGATGTGGCTGAAGTACGGGGTCTTGTAGCGCGGCGGAACCGGCGCGTAGTAGATGCCGTCCTTCTCCAGCGCGGCGCGCTCGAAGGCCATCACGTCCTTGGCCGCCGGCACCTGGTCGGCGCCGATCTGGTGCCAGCGCTGATCCAGCATGGCCGCACCCAGGTACTCGGTGGTGGCGAAGCCCTGGTTGAACTTGGCCGCCGCCAGCACCTTGTCCAGCAGCGCCTGCGGCATCGCCGAACCGTTCTGGTAGTGCTTGGCGTAGTTCTTCAGGATGACCGGGTTGTCCGACCACATTTCGTTGACCTGCGAGGGGAACTCGACGAAGTCACGCGGCACCGAGGTGCCCGAGAAGTACGGGTACTTCACGTTGGAGAACATGCCGTGCAGGGCGTGGCCGAACTCGTGGAAGGTGGTGTTCACCTCGTCCCAGGTCAGCAGGGTCGGCTGGCCGGCCGGCGGCTTCGGGATGTTCAGATGGTTGGCCACCACCGGCTTGAAGCCGGTCAGCTTGGACTGCGAGACGTAGGAGTTCATCCACGCACCACCGCGCTTGGAGGCGCGTGCATATGGGTCGAAGATGAAGATCGCCAGCTGGCTGCCGTCGGCGTCGAACACATCGTAGACAGTGACGTCATCGTGGTAGACCGGCAGGTCGGTGCGCTGCTTGAAGGTCAGGCCGAATTCCTGGCCCGCGGCGTAGAACACGCCATTCTCGAGCACGTTCTTCATTTCGAAGTACGGCTTCAGCTGCGACTCGTCGAAGTTGTACTTGGCCTGGCGCACCTTCTCGCTGTAGAAGGCCCAGTCCCACGGTTCCAGCTGGAAGGTCGGCTTGCGCGCGGCCTTCTGTTCCTTGTCGATCATCGCCTGCAGGTCGGCGGCTTCGCGCTTGGCATTGGCAACGGCGGCCGGGGCCAGCTTGCCCAGCATCGCGTTGACCGCTTCCGGGGTCTTGGCGGTCTGGTTGGTCAGGTTGTAGGCGGCGAAGTTCGGGAAGCCCATCAGCTTGGCCTTGTCGGCACGCAGCTGCATGATGCGCGAGACCAGCGCGGTGTTGTCGAACTCACCGCCGCGGCTGCCGCGGGTGGTCGAGGCTTCGTAGATCTTCTGGCGCAGGGCGCGGTTGGCCAGGTTGGTCAGCGGCGGTTGGCCGGTGGTGTTGAGCAGGGTGATCACGTACTTGCCTTCCAGGCCACGGGCCTTGGCGGCTTCGGCGGCGGCAGCGATCTGCTCCTTGGACAGGCCGTCCAGCTCCTTGACGTCGTCGACGGTGATCGCCGAGGCGTTCACTTCCGACTGCACGTTCTGGCTGAACTTGGTGCCCAGGTTGGCCAGCTCGGCGTTCATCTCCTTCAGCGTGGCCTTGTCAGCCTCGGACAGCTTGGCACCGGCGCGCACGTAGTTGTCGTAGTACTTCTCGACCAGGCGTACGCCTTCGGCGTCCAGGCCCAGCTGGCTGCGGGTGTCGTACAGCGCCTGGATGCGGGCGAACAGCTTGCCGTTAAGCGCGATCGCATCGCTGTGCGCGGCGAACTTGGCCGAGTAGTCGGCCTGCAGCTTCTTGCGGGTGTCGTTGGTGTCGGCGCCGACCAGGCTGAAGAACACAGTGGTCGCGCGGTCGAGGACATCACCGCTCTTTTCCAGGGCGATGATGGTGTTGTCGAAGGTCGGCTTGGCCTTGTTGTTGGCGATTGCCTCCACTTCCTTCAGCTGCTGTGCCATGCCGGCGTCGAAGGCCGGGGCGAAGTCACTGTCCTTGATCTTGTCGAACTGCGGGAAGTGCAGCGGCAGCGGGCTTTCGGCGAAGAACGGATTGGCCTGCTGGGCATGGGTGCTGGCAGCCGGGGTGGCGGCGCCGGCCGAGAAGGCGGGCAGGGCAAGGCCGAGGGACATGGCCACGGCAAGGGCAAGGCGAGTGGTCAAGGTAGGAACTCCGGTAAGGCAAACAAGGGCCCGAGGGTAACCCGGCCGGCGGCGCCCGCACTTGTGTCAAAAGGCATGCTGCCGGGGCCGGGCGCGGGTACCATGCAGTCACCGCCCACGGCCCGCTGCCATGACCACTGCCTACGATTTCAGCTTCCGCGACCTCGACGGCCAGCCGCAGACCCTGGCCCGGTTCCAGGGGCACCCGTTGCTGCTGGTCAATGTCGCCAGTCGTTGTGGCTTCACCCCGCAGTACACCGGGCTGGAGCAGCTGTGGCAGGACTACCGCGAGCGTGGCCTGGTGGTGATCGGCTTCCCGTGCAACCAGTTCGGTGCACAGGAGCCCGGCGACGCCGCGCAGATCCGCCAGTTCTGTTCGCTGGATTATCCGGTCAGCTTCCCGCTGTCGGAGAAGATCGAGGTCAACGGCGAGGGGGCTGATCCGTTGTGGGCATGGCTGTCACGCGAGAAGCGCGGTCTGCTGGGTAGCGCCCGCATCAAGTGGAATTTCAGCAAATTCCTGGTCGACCGCCAGGGGCGGGTGGTGTCGCGCCATGCGCCCACCACCAAGCCGGAGCAGCTGCGCGACGAGATCGAAGCGCTGCTGTAACACGCCCTTGTTCGCGCTGGAGGCGATGTACGGCGTCAGTGCCCCAGCGGCGCCGCCCCTGTCTCGCGGTTGCGCACCTCTTCGGGCAGTGCATCGATCACCTGTTGCATGATCTGCGGCAGGCTGGCCTCGCTGTAGCCGCGGTGGGCATGGGCGATGGTGCCGTCGCGGCCGACGATGAACATGTGGGGTACTGCGACGATGCCGAATTGCTCGGCCAGCGCGCCGCTGGGATCATGCAGGTACTCCAGCTTCGGCCAGTCGCGCTGACGGATCAGACGGCTGACTTCCAGTCGGGGTTCGCCCCAGTTGACCGCGTAGACCTTCAACGCGTCCTCGCCGACCACCTGTTGCAGATGGGCCAGGATCGGAAGTTCCTTGCGGCAGGGGCCGCACCAGGAGGCCCAGAAGGTCACGATCACGACCTTGCCGCGCTGCTCGGCCAGATTGACCGGATTGCCCTTGCGGTCGTTGCCCAGTGCCTGCGGCGGCGCGTCGCCACGGGCGGGCGGCGCAGCCCACGCCGGAGCCGCCGCCAGCAGAAGACCGGCAATCGCCCACGCCCGCATCCGGTGCGGGATCCATGTGTCCATCATCCGTGTATTCCCCAGGAGGGCCATCGGCCCGTGTGTGGCGGACCATGCCGGCAATGCGCAGGGCATGCAACAGGTCGGGTGCAGAGGCGGGGTCGGTGCCCCGCGCTTTACTTCTCGACGAACGCGCGCTCGAACACGTAGTGGCCCGGCTGGCCGATGCGCGGGGAGACCTGGAAGCCGCGGGCGTCGAGCACAGTGCGAAGATCAGCCAGCATCTGCGGGCTGCCGCAGATCATCGCGCGGTCGTTTTCCGGGCTAAGCTCCGGCAGGCCGAGGGTGCGCTGCATCTCGCCGCTTTCCATCAGCTGGGTCAGGCGGCCCTGGTTGGCGAAAGGCTCACGGGTGACCGCCGGGTAGTACAGCAGCTTGTCGCCGATCATCTCGCCCAGGAACTCATGCTCGCGCAGTTCCTTCTCGAAGTAATCGCGGTAGGCCAGGTCCTTTTCGTAGCGCACGCCGTGGCAGAGGATCACCTTCTCGAAGCGCTCGTAGGTTTCCGGGTCCTTGATGACCGACAGCCACGGTGCCATGCCGGTGCCGGTGCCCAGCAGGTACAGGTTCTTGCCCGGATGCAGGTCGCTGATCAGCAGGGTGCCGGTGGGCTTCTTGCCGACCAGCACCTTGTCGCCTGGCTTGATGTGCTGCAGACGCGAGGTCAGCGGGCCGTCCTGCACCTTGATGCTGAAGAACTCCAGATGCTCTTCCCAGTTGGCGCTGGCGATGGAATACGCACGCAGCAGCGGCCGCGCCTCGGTTTCCAGGCCGATCATCACGAACTGGCCGTTCTCGAAGCGGAAACCGCTGTCGCGGGTGAGGGTGAAGCTGAAGTAGGCATCGGTCCAGTGACGGACCTCAAGCACCGTTTCGGCGCCAAAAGCGGAGGACATGGGCGTATCTATCGAAAGTCGTCGGGGTGATTCTATCTCAAATGAGACAGGTTCTCATTAGGCGGAACGAGAGGCGTTCTCAGCGGTAGCCGGCCGCCTGCAGCTCGAACAGCTCGGCATAACGGCCGCCTTCGGCCATCAGTTGCTCATGGGTGCCACTGGCCTCGATCCGGCCATCGGCAAGCACCAGGATACGGTCGGCCATGCGTACCGAGGAAAAGCGGTGGGAAATCAGCACTGCGGTGCGATTATCCGCCAGTTCCCTGAACCGCTGGAACACCTCGAACTCACTGCGCGCATCCAGCGCTGCTGTTGGCTCATCCAGGATCATCACCTGCGCATTGCGCATCCATGCGCGGGCGATGGCGATCTTCTGCCATTGGCCGCCGGACAGGTCCACGCCCTGCTTGAAGCGGCGGCCGATCAGCTGGTCGTAGCCGCCGGGCAGGTCGTCGATCACTTCCTCGGCCATGCCGCGCCGCGCGGCGTCGGCGATGCGTGGCTGGTCATCCATCGCCTCCACCTGGCCGACGCCGATGTTCTCGCCGGCGCTGAGGTTGTAGCGCACGAAGTCCTGGAAGATCACCCCGAGATTGGCGCGCAGGTCGTCCAGGTCGTAGTCGCGCAGGTCGCGGCCATCGAGCAGGATGCGGCCTTCGTCCGGTTCGTACAGACGCGCCAGCAGCTTGACCAGGGTGGTCTTGCCCGCACCGTTCTCGCCGACCAGGGCCAGCACTTCACCGGCGTGCAGCTGGAAATCCAGATGGCGCACCGCCCACTGCTCGGCGTCGGGATAGCGGAAGCCGACGTTCTCGAACACGAAGCCCTGTCGGATCGGCTGCGGCACGCGCGCGGCGCCTTCACGCGAGTGGATTTCCGGCTCGATCTGGAAGAACGAGAACAGGTCATCCAGGTACAGCGCCTGGCTGGCCACCTGCGAGAAGCCGATCAGCAGGCCTTCCAGCAGCTGGCGCAGGCGCAGGAAGCTGCCGGCGAGGAAGGTCAGGTCGCCGATCGAAAAGTCGCCGCGCACCGTGCGCCACGCAATGTAGGCGTAGGCGGTGTAATACCCCAGCGTGCCCAGCGCAGCCAGCAGCGTGCCCCAGAACGCGCGGCGCCGTGCAAGCGCCCGGTTGGCCTGGAACAGCGCCACCGACAGGCGCCGGTAGCGCTCCACCAGGAAGCGGTGCAGGTTGTAGATTTTTACTTCCTTGGCTGTTTCCACGCTGGCGCCGAGCTGGCGCAGGTAGTCGAGCTGGCGGCGCTCGGGCGTCCACTGGAAGTTGAGGCTGTAGCCGGCCGCATTGAAGTGCGATTCGCCGATGAAGGCCGGCACCAGTGCCAGCGCCAGCAGCAGAATCAACCATGGCGCATACACCAGCAGGCCGACGGCGAGGCTGGCCACGGTGATCGCGTCCTGCACCTGACCGAACAGCTGGCTCATCAGGTTCATCCGGCCCATGGTCTGGCGCCGTGCACGGTCCAGCTTGTCCTGCAGGTCCGGGTCCTCGAAGTCCTCCAGATCCAGCGTTGCCGCGTGTTCCATCAGCCGGATGCTGGTGACGTTGGCGAACAGTTCCGAGAGCAGCGCGTCGGCATAGCTGACCAGCCGGCCGAGCAGGTCCGAGGCGATGGCCAGGCCGAATTCCAGCGCCAGCAGGCCCAGCAGTGGATTGAGCACGCCGCTCGACAGCGCCTCGCCCAGCGGCGGGAAGCCCGCATCGTGCTGGCTCAGGTGCAGGGCGCTGTCGATGATCAGCTTGCCGACGTAGAGCATCGCCACCGGCAGCAGCGCACGGATCAGGCGCAGCCCGAGGCTGGCCAGGGTGAGCGCAGGGCTGGTATGCCAGACCATGCGCAGGAACGGCGGCAGGTTGCGCATGGCCCTGAAGCGCTGGCGCAGGCTGGGTTTCTTCGCGGCGGCAGCGCCAGCGGTGGGGGTAGCAGGCATGCGCGTATTGTGCGCGCCTGATACGTGCAGATGGGGTCAGTGCAGCCGTGTGGCCGGCACCGGGGTCAGCACCGGGGTCAGATCCCTTTGCCACGCAAAGGGATCTGACCCCACCAGCCTGGATCGGGTCAGAGCCCTTCGCGAAGCGAAGGGATCCGACCCTCCCGCATCCGGATCCACCCCGCCAACCCACAGTAGCGCCGGCTTTTGATGTTGCTCTGGTTGTTGCCTCTGCGGGTGCCGGGCGGCAGCCCGGCCAACAAAAGCCTCTTACGGCAGCGGTGGCAGCAGCCCCGCACCCAGTCGGTTCCAGGCGTTGATCACTGCAATGCCCATGCTCAGGTCACTGATGCCCTTCTCATCGAAGTGCGGTGCCAGTGCATCGAACGCCGCCTGCGACGGCGCACCGTCGGTCAGCCGGGTCAGTGCCTCGGCCCAGCCCAGCGCCGCGCGTTCGCGCGCATCGAAGAAACGGCTTTCGTGCCAGGCGGGCAGGGTGTCCAGCTTGCGCGGCTCGATGCCGCCCTTGCGCAGCGCGGTGCCGTGCATGTCCATGCAGTAGCCGCAGCCGTTGAGCTGCGACACGCGCAGGAACACCAGTTCCATCAGGGTCGGATCGATCGAGCTGTCATGCACCGCCTGGCTGGTGGCCAGCAGGCCCTTGAAGGCTTCGGCGGCCAGGCGGGTGTAAGGGACGCGGGGAGAGGCATGGTTCGACATCGGGGGCTCCACGGCGGCCACGATGGCCGCCTTTCATTACAAGGACGCCGCGCCGTCACCGCGCGTGACAACGTCCGGCAACTTTTCCGGATTCAACACGCTGTACACATGGGCGATGCGGCCATCGACCACTTCGATGGTGGTGATCGAGTGCAGGCGATCGCCCTGGAAACGCAGGATCGCCGGTTCGCCGTTGACATAGCCCAGCTGCGCCGGATGCACCGCACCACGACGGGCGATGGCCCAGAACAGGCGGCCGATGCGCTCGGCGCCCAGCAGCGGGCGGATCGCCGCGGTAACCACGCCGCCACCGTCGGAGACCAGCAGCGCGTTGGCGTGCAGCAGGGCCTGGATCGCCTCGCTGTCGCCGCGCTGCGAGGCGTCCATGAAGCGCGTGAGCAACTGCCGGTGCTGGCCTGCATCGGCGTTGAAGCGCGGTCGTCCGGCCTGCAGGCGCTGCCGGGCACGGTGTACCAGTTGCCGGCAGTTGGCCTCGCTGTGGCCGATCAGGTCGGCGATTTCGCGGTAGTCGTGGTCGAAGGCCTCCTTCAGCAGGAAGGCGGCGCGTTCCTCGGGGCCGAGCTGTTCGAGCAGGGTCAGGAAGGCGACCGAAACGTCGTTGGCCAGCGCATGCAACTGGGCCGGACCGGGCGCCGGGTCGGGCTCCAGGGTGACCGCCAGCGGTTCGGCCAGCCACGGGCCGACGTAGTGGATACGCTCGCGCTTGGCCGCACGCAGCCGGTCCAGCCCGAGCCGGGTGGTGGTGGTGACCAGCCAGGCTTCGGGGTCGCGGACGGTGGCCGGGTCGGCGCCGGACCAGCGCAGCCAGGCATCCTGGACCACGTCTTCGGCGTCGGCGCGGCTGCCGAGCAGGCGGTAGGCCAGGGCCATCAGGCGCGGGCGGTGGGTCTGGAAAGCGGTTTCGGCGTTCATGTGGGCAAGGACGCCGCAGTGGCGCGTGGCGTGACAGGGGGGCTTGCGCGGATATTGCCGGCCAGCGGCCGGCACTACCACCCTGCGGCCGGGGGAGGGGGTAAAATGGGCGGATTACCCCCGCCAGCCTCGAGCAAGCGAGCAAGACGTGACATCGATCAAGCAGGAAGACCTCATCCAGTCCATCGCCGACGCGCTGCAGTACATCTCGTACTACCACCCGGTCGACTACATCAAGAACCTTGCCGCCGCCTACGAGCGCGAGGAGTCGCCGGCCGCGAAGGAAGCGATGGCGCAGATCCTGATCAATTCGCGCATGTGCGCCGAAGGCCACCGTCCGATCTGCCAGGACACCGGCATCGTCACCGTGTTCCTGGAAATCGGCATGGACGTGCGTTGGGATGACGCCACCATGGGTGTGGAAGACATGGCCAATGAAGGCGTGCGCCGTGCCTACATGCACCCGGACAACAAGCTGCGCGCCTCGGTGCTGGCTGATCCGGCCGGCAAGCGCATCAACACCAGGGACAACACCCCGGGCGTGGTCAACGTCAAGGTGGTGCCGGGCAACACCGTCGACGTCATCGTCGCCGCCAAGGGCGGTGGTTCGGAAGCGAAGACCAAGTTCGCCATGCTCAACCCGTCCGACTCGATCGTCGACTGGGTGCTGAAGACCGTGCCGACCATGGGCGCCGGCTGGTGCCCGCCGGGCATGCTCGGCATCGGCATCGGCGGCACCGCCGAAAAGGCGATGCTGCTGGCCAAGGAAGCGCTGATGGAGCCGATCGACATCACCGAGCTGCAGGCCCGTGGTGCGTCCAACCGCATCGAAGAGCTGCGTCTGGAGCTGTACGAGAAGGTCAACGCGCTGGGCATCGGTGCGCAGGGCCTGGGCGGCCTGACCACCGTGCTCGACATCAAGATCAACGATTACCCGACCCATGCGGCCAACCTGCCGGTGGCGATGATCCCGAACTGCGCGGCCACCCGCCACGCGCACTTCACCCTCGATGGCAGCGGCCCGGTGATGCTGGACCCGCCGTCGCTGGAAGACTGGCCGAAGCTGACCTACGATTCGTCCAAGGGCACCCGCGTGGATCTGGACACGATCACGCCGGAAGACGTGGCCAGCTGGAAGCCGGGCCAGACCCTGCTGCTCAACGGCAAGCTGCTGACCGGCCGCGATGCTGCGCACAAGCGCATGGTCGACATGCTCAACAAGGGCGAAGAACTGCCGGTCGATCTGAAGGGCCGCTTCATCTACTACGTCGGCCCGGTCGATCCGGTGCGCGACGAAGTGGTGGGCCCGGCCGGTCCGACCACGGCGACCCGCATGGACAAGTTCACCCGTCAGGTACTGGAGCAGACCGGCCTGCTGGGCATGGTCGGCAAGGCCGAGCGCGGCCCGGCGGCGATCGAAGCGATCCGTGACAACAAGTCCGCCTACCTGATGGCGGTCGGCGGTTCGGCCTACCTGGTGTCCAAGGCGATCAAGGCGGCCAAGGTGGTCGGCTTTGCGGATCTGGGCATGGAAGCGATCTACGAGTTCACCGTGCAGGACATGCCGGTGACCGTGGCCGTCGACTCCACCGGCGAATCGGTGCACAAGACCGGCCCACGTGAGTGGCAGGCCCGCATCGGCAAGATTCCGGTAGTGGTGGAGTAATTCCGCACGTTTCGGTTCAGACAACGGCGCCCGTGTGGCGCCGTTGCTGTATGTGGAGGGAGGATTAACGAATCTGCAGCGATCGCTCTGCTACGGTCGGCATCCGCTCACACAGGACGTGTCCATGGCCCTGCATCGATTCATCGTGGCAGGTGTGCTGCTGGCCCTTGCCGGCTGCAGCACCCCGGCGTCATACGAAGGCGCGGATTTCTCCGCATCGGCGCAATGCCGCATGCACTGCCAGGCCAGCTACCGCAGCTGCATGGCGCAGAATGATTCCATCGGCAGCCACCAGAGCAGCTGCGAGCAGCAGGTGGTGCCGGCGCCAGACAAGCGCTGCAAGGACGTGGACAACCCGGAGTTGCGCCGCTCCTGCGAACTGAAAGCGCATGACTGCACGATGCGCGCGCCGATGATGTCCTGCGGTGAACGCCGTGATACCTGCATGAGCCGTTGCGGCTGAGCAGCGACAGCCCGTGTGGGCGCATAATCGGCCGATCCGCCCGCAGAGGATCCGCCGCATGAGCACCACGTTGTATGGTTCGACAAGCACCGCCGCGCTGGTGGTGCACTGGCTGCTGATCGAGCTGGGCATCGAGCACGAACTGGTGCTGCTGGATTTCGACGCGCGCGAGCACAAGTCGGAAGAGTACCTGGCGCTGAATCCGGCCGGTGTGGTACCGACGCTGCTGATCGATGGCTTGGTACTGACCGAAGCGGCGGCCATTGCGTTGTACCTGGCTGATCGCCATCCAGACGCCAACCTGCTGCCCGCACTGGGCACGCCGCAGCGCGCCGATGCCTACCGATGGATGTTCTGGTGTGCCAATACGCTGCAGCCGGCCTATCGTGCCTGGTTCTACCCGCATGAAATGGCGGGCGAGGCAAATGTCGAGGCGAGCCGCGAGATGGCGCGGCAGCACCTGGAAGCAGCCTGGCAGCATGTGGCCACGCACCTGCAGGTGCATGGCCCGTATCTGCTGGGCGCCACGCCCTGCGTGGTCGACTACATGCTGGTGATGCTGATGCGCTGGTCGCGCAACATGCCCAGGCCCAGCGACACCTGGCCGGTGCTCAAGGTGCATGCCACGTCGATGAAGGCGCGCCCGGCGTTCGCCGAGGTGTACCGCCGCGAAGGCATCACCGACTGGCGGTAACCTGTTCTGTAGAGCCGAGCCATGCTCGGCTGTTGTTCGCGTGCAGTCCATGAATGCAGCCGAGCATGGCTCGGCTCTACCAGCGCAGTGCGGGTTACAGGATCTCCAGCACCGTTTCCGGCGGGCGGCACAGCCGTGTGCCCTTGGGCGTGCGCACCACGGGGCGGTTGATCAGCCGCGGGTGTTCGGCCATCGCGGCAAGCAGCGTGGCCTCGTCCGCATCTTCCAGGCCCAGTTCGGCGAACTGCGCTTCCTTGCTGCGCACCAGATCACGCGCGTTCAATCCGGATTCGGCCAGCACCTGGTGCAGGGTGGCCACATCGGGTGGATTGCCGAGGTACTCGATCACCTTCGGCTCGAAGCCCGCATCGCGGATCAGCTTCAATGCGCCGCGCGAATTGCTGCAGGCCGGGTTGTGCCAGATCGTCACGTCCATCAGAACCACTCCAGCAGGGACACACCCACGCCCACGTAGGTGGCCTTGTGGTTGTAGTCGATCAGGCTCTCGCCATAGCCATCGAAGATCTGCACATGGCCGCGCAGCAGGTTGCTGATCGGGAAGCCGTAATCCAGCTGCAGGGCGCCGTGCGAGCGGCTGCCGGTACGCAGCGAATGACGCGCCATCAGCGAGACTTCATGGCCGTTGTGGTTCCAGGTCAGGGTCGCGTCACCGCGGCCCATGTAGTCCTCGATGTCGGGGTTGTTGTCGTCGCTGCGGGTCTCGGGAATGCGGTACCACGGACGCAGCACCAGCGCCCAGTTCTCGCGGTCCAGGCCGACGTTGAGCATCACCCGGTTCCAGCTGCGCGACAGCGGATCAGCGCGGCCATTGGACTGATGGTTCAGCGCGATGCCGGTCATGCGACCGCGCCAGCCACCGATCGAGTAGCCGTTGCGGAACACCATCATCACTTCCGGCTCGTAATTGGTTTCGCGGAACGGGCGCGAATCCTCGCCGTTGTAGGCCTGCCAGCGCGAGCTCTGGGTGTAGCCGGCCCAGATATCGCCGTTGTCGCCGAACAGGTTCTCGGCGATCTTGGTCTTGAAGCTGATCTGGAACTTCAGCTCGGCACTGTCCAGTACCTGCGGCGTGGTGACCGTGTTGGCCGGGTTCGGCGAATGCGGCGTGGTGTTGCGGTCGCTGGTCCAGAACGCCGGCAGCAGGTACACCGGTTTGTAGGCACGCAGCTGGAATGGCCCCAGCTTGGAGTCCTCGGCCAGCTCCCAACGGCTGTCCAGCAGCGAACCGCGGCCGGCGTTGGCCAGTGCGCTGTCAGGTGCAGCCGGGCGGAACAGGTCGCTGACCCGTTCGCGCAGTTTCTCTTCGCCCTGGCTCACGCGCGTGGTCTGGCGCTCTTCGCGACGGGCCTGCGCGGCCGCCTCGGCAGCGGCGTCGGCAGCGGCCGTGGCCTGCGGGGTGTGCGCGAACAGGCGGTCATAGCAGGCCAGGCGCGCCGCGTCGGTGGTGATGGCCGCGCATGCGGCCGGCGAGGTGTCGGTGCTGGGCACGAACTCCTGCGCGGCCAGCGGCGCACTGGCCAGGGCCAGCGCCAGCGGCGCAAGGCGGGGAAGCAGCGAGGGGAGGGTCATTCCAGCAGGCCCTTCAGTGAATATGGGAATCGCACAGTGTGGCGGCTGCACCGCATCGCGGCCAGCCCCACGGTTTATGCACGGCCACTGCGTGCGTGTGGTGTGAAGGCTGCGCCGGTCACAGGAACCAGGCGAAGGCGAACAGCCCCAGCATCGCGATCACCACCGCCAGCTTCAGCGCCAGGCCGAGCAGGATGCCGAGCCAGGTGGCCAGGCCGACCTTGGTTGAGCGGCCCAGCTCGCGGGTGTGCCAGTACTCGCCGAGCAGGGCGCCGATCAACGGACCGGCGAACAGGCCGATCGGCATGAAGAACAGGCCGACGATGCTGCCGACGAACGTGCCCCATAGCGCCTTCCGGCTGGCGCCCACCCGTTGTGCGCCCACCACTGTGGCCAGCACGTCCGCCACCAGCGAGAGCACGGTCAGTACACCCAGTGCGACAAGGGTTGGCCAGCCCACATGGACGAAGCCGTCGGCCCACGCCGCCAGCAGCAGTCCGATGAAAACCAGCGGGATGCCGGGGAGGGCGGGCAGGATGATCCCGGCGATGCCGACCAGGACAAAAATGACCGCTAGCAGATATAAGATGAATGAGAGTCCCATGCTGTCCCGTATGGTGGCTGTTTTGGGGTTGACAGTGAAAGATTTTGCCAGTTGCTTTTTCGTTTTGGGCGGGTTAAGTTGCAGTCGCTGAGCTTGGCAAGGTCACCGTGGATCGTGGCCTGATGAAGCAAGATCTTCCCGATCCGCTGCATCGATGCACCTCGCTTCCCCCTTGCTTGTCAGCCGCCCACCAGGCGTTTCCAACAACAAGAGAGAGTCAAAGGGAGTTAGTGAGATGGCTGATCGCGAGACCGGTACCGTAAAGTGGTTCAATGATGCGAAGGGCTTCGGCTTCATCAGCCGGCAGAATGGCGAGGATGTGTTCGTGCACTTCCGCGCCATCGAGACCCAGGGCTTCAAGAGCCTCAAGGAAGGCCAGACTGTGAGCTTCGAAGTCGTGCAGGGCCAGAAGGGTCTGCAGGCTGACAAGGTGCAGCCGGTGTAATACCCGCCGCCTGTCGGCATGAAAAAGGCCCGCGCAAGCGGGCCTTTTTCTTTGCGCATGGCCCGGTGCGGATCAGCGCAGGATGACCTTGCCGTTGACCACGCGCACGTAGGTGTTTTCGCGGATGCCGCCGAGGTCGCGCTGGTTGACTACGATGGTGCGGCCATCGTCCATGCGCACGCTGATGTCGTAGGTATCGCTGGTCACGTTCTTCTGGATCTGGTTGCCGGCCAGCGCGCCACCGACCGCGCCTGCAGCGGCGGCGATGTTCTTGTTGCCGCGGCTGCCGCCGGTGTGGTCGGAGATCTCGTGGCCGGCCACGGCGCCGACGATGCCGCCGAGGATGGCGCCGGTAGCGCTGGGGGCGGTACGGCCGGACTGCACGGTGTTGATGCGGGTGACGATGCCGCAGTCGGCGCAGCGGCCCTGGTTGTAGCCACCATTGTTGCCGTAGCCGCCATTGTTGTAGCCGTTGTTGTAACCACCACCGCCGTAGCCGGGCGAGGTGGCACAGCCTGCCAGGGCGAGCGTAGCGATGGCGCTGGCGGCAATGAGCTGGATCTTCATGGGGCGTCTCCTGGCCGTGAAGGCGGGTGTCTGGGGTGGTACTGCGTCATGCAGCAGGGTGGACGAATCCTCTCCTTTCGAACGTGAACGACGCGCCAACCGTGCGTGCATTGCCCGGCTGCAGGATGAATGCGGCTCAGCGGAAGTCCTGGTGGCATGCGCGGCAGTCGGCCTGCACCGTTTCCACCACCCGGGCCAAGGCCGTGCAGTCGCTGGGCGGAGCCGCCAGGGCGGCGTTGAGGTTCCCGCGCAGCTGGCTGGCGTGCTGCTGGAACTGCGCGTTGTCCTTCAGCCCGGGAAAGGCCAGATCCAGGTCATTGGACAGCAGGCGTATGGCCTGCAGGCGCGGCACGCTGTCGGCCAGGCTGCAGCGGTTCTGCTGTTGGGCCTGCTGCAGCAGCTGCGATTGCCGTTGCATCACCTGCATCAGGCTGTCCGGGAACGGGTCGCGGCGTGCCTGCAGGGCGCGGCCCACCATGACCGTGGCGATCAGGCCGATCAGCAGGCCCAGGCACAGCACGAACAGGTAGCGGTAGGCGGTGGACGGGCGGTGGGGCGGGCTGGCGTTCATGGCGGGCTCTCCGGGCGTGCAACGGTGGGTTCGATGCCGGTGCGCTGTAGGCGCCGGCGCCTGCACGTTAAAATAGCCGGATGAACGAACAGGTCAAACAACGCTTCGCCGGCATCGAACGGCTGTATGGCGTGGGTGCGCTCGAGCGCCTGCAGGGCAGCCGCGTGGCGGTGGTGGGCATGGGCGGCGTCGGCTCGTGGGTGGTGGAGGCGCTGGCGCGCTCGGCGGTTGGCCACCTGACCCTGATCGATGCCGATGACATCTGCGTGTCCAACACCAACCGGCAGCTGCCGGCGATGGAAGGCAACTACGGCCGCAACAAGGCCGAGGCGATGGCCGAGCGCTGCCGTGCGATCAACCCGGACATCGAGGTCGATGCCGTGCAGGCGTTCCTGACCGTCTCCAACATGGCCGAGCTGCTGGACCGGGGCTTTGATCTTGTGATCGACGCCTGTGACAGCTTCCGGGTCAAGGTCGAGACGATTGCCTGGTGCCGCCGCCGCAAGCTGCCACTGCTGACCGTCGGCGCCGCCGGTGGCCGTACCGATCCCACCCTGGTGCGCATCCGCGATGTCTCGCGCACCGAGCACGACGCCATGCTGGCGCTGATCCGCAAGAAGCTGCGCAGCGAGTTCAACTTCCCGAAGAATGCCAAGCGCTACTTCGGCGTGCCGGCGGTGTATTCGCTGGAGAACGTGAAGTATCCCCAGGCCGATGGCAGTGTCTGCGGCATCCGCCCGAACCTCGGCGCCGATGCGGCACTGAAGCTGGACTGTGGTGCAGGCCTGGGCGCGGCGACCCACATTACTGGCGCGTTCGCCTTCGCAGCGGTGGGTAAGGCATTGGAAATGCTGCTGGAGCCGAAGAAGGTGAAGGCCGAAGTGGTCGAAGATCACGCCGACGCGTGATGGTAATGCCGGGCGCCGGCCGTCAACTCCGGAATGATTGAATCAGCGCAGATGCCGGCCAGCGGCCGGCACCTACCGCTACATTGCCGGCAGCGCGAACAGCCGCCGCGCATTCTCCGTCGTGGCCTGGGCCACTGCGTCCAGCTCCATCCCGCGCAGCGCGGCCACGTGGCGGGCGATGACCGCCAGCCGTGCCGGTTCGTTGCGCTGGCCGCGGATGCCGACGTCAGGCTGGTCGGGTGCGTCGGTCTCCAGCAGCAGCTGTTCCAGCGGCATGTCGCGCACCAGTCGCTGTAGGCGCTGCGCGCGTTCGTAGGTCAACGGACCGCCGAGCCCGAGCAGGAAGCCCTGCCGGTGCAGCTGTGCCGCCTGTTCCGGACTGCCCGAAAAGCTGTGCACCACGCCGCGCAGGCCGCCGATGCGGCGGATCGCGGCGATCACCGCATCCACCGCACGCCGTGCATGCACGATCACCGGCAGCTCGAACTCACGGGCCAGTTTCAGCTGGCCGATGAAGTACGCCTGCTGCGTCTCGGCATCCAGGCCTTCGACAAAGAAGTCCAGGCCGCATTCGCCGATCGCGCAGGGGCGTTCGCGCTCGATCCATTCGCGCAGCAGCGGCAGGTGGCCGGGCCGGTGCTCGGCCAGGAACATCGGGTGCAGGCCGTAGGCCGGGTACAGCCCCGGCGCCTGCTGGCAGACCTCGCGCAGCGTCGGCCAGCTGGCCGCGGTCACCGCCGGCACCACCTGCAGGCGCACGCCAGCGGCCTGCGCGCGTGCGATCACGGCGGCGCGGTCACTGTCGAACTCGCCGGCATCGAGATGGCAGTGGCTGTCGACCAGCAGGCTCAACGCTGTTCCAGCGAAGGCGGCGCCGTGGCGGTGTTGCGGCTTTTCCAGTTGGCCAGCAGCAGGGTGCCGAAGCCGAGCACCAGTTCATCGACGAACGGGATCGGGTCGGGGATGAACAGGGTCAGCACGAACAGGCCTGCGGTGAGCTTGAACAGGGTGGGGTAGCGCAGCCGGCGCGCCCATTGCAGTACCGGCAGCAGCATCGGGTTGGCCATGGCGGGGTCCTCCTGGGGAATATGCAAACGCTACCACGGGCCCAGCATTTCCCGATGCTGAATGGGTTACGGGAATGAGCAGGAAATGTGGAGATTCCGTTCAGGCAGCGCATGCTGCAATCTGGTCCGAGAACGTTGCGGATGGTCCGCAAGGAGCAGGTCATGAAAAGCACAACTACAACTGTCCTGGTCGCAGCGGGCGCGCTGCTGGTCGGTGGTATCGCCACCGCCGCCTTCATGAAGAGCGGCGACACGTCGCCTGATTCCATCAGCGCCGGAACCCCCAATGGCGAATCGCGCCTGGTCGATGGCAACGCCACTGACGATGGCGCGCGTGGTGACACGCTCGACCCGTCGGCACCGCGTGGGCTGGAATATGCCGATGTGCTGAAGGTCGACCCGATCACCGAGAAGCAGAAGGCGTATGCCACCGTGATCGGCACCGATGCGGTACGTGAGACCTCCACCACCCAGACCCCGCATGAGGTCTGCCAGGACGTGACGGTTCAGGAGCGCCTGCCGGAGCGTGACGGCAACGTGGGCGGCACCGTGGTCGGTGCTGTGGTCGGTGGCCTGCTGGGCAACCAGGTGGGTGGTGGTAACGGCAAGAAGGCCGCGACCGCAGCCGGCGCCGTGGCCGGTGGCTTCATCGGCAACCAGATCGACAAGCGCCATGTGGGTGGCCGCGTGGTCAACCGTACCGAGCGCCAGTGCCACACCGAGACCGCGACCTCCGAGTCGAGCCGCGTCACCGGCTACAACGTGACCTATCGCAACGAGGACGGCACCACTGGCACCATGCGCATGGCCAGCAAGCCGGGCAACCGCATCGCCATGGGCACCAATGATGTGGTGAAGGGCTACAACGTGACCTACCGCTACGATGGCGCCGAGAAGACCGTGCGCATGGACAACAAGCCGGCCAGCGATCGCCTGCCGGTGGTCGATGGCCAGCTGGTCACGCAGACCGCTGCCGCCGGAGCCACTGCGGCCACCACGCGCCAGTAATCCAGACGCAGCGTGCAGTACCCGACGGGCCGGCTCATGCCGGCCCGTTTCGTTGCAGCGCCGGCAAAATTCATCCGCGCGGGGCGCGAATCCACCATCATGGACGCTTCCTTCGACATGGAACCGGCATGAGCATCTTCGACCTGCGCATCGAAACCGAGCGCCTGATCCTGCGCCCGCTGCTGCGCGAGGACTACGAACCGTATCTCGCGTTCTGCGCCGATGAGGAAACGATGCGCACCCTCGGTGGCGTGCAGCCGCCGTCGGTTGCCTGGCGTGGCTTCTGCAGCCTGGCCGGTGCCTGGCAGCTGTTCGGCTTCTCGATGTTCAGCGTGATCGAGAAATCCAGCGGCGACTGGATCGGGCGCATGGGTCCCTGGCAACCGCAGGACTGGCCCGGTACCGAGGTCGGCTGGGGCATCCGCCATGCCAGCTGGGGCAGGGGCTATGCGCCGGAAGCCGCGGTCGCCGCGATCGACTGGGCGTTCGACGCGCTCGGGTGGGATGAGGTGATCCACACCATCGCCGAGAACAACGACAACTCGCGGGCGGTCGCGCGCAAGCTCGGCAGCACGATGCTGCGCATGGGGGAGTTGCCAGCGCCGTACAACGACAAGCCGATGCAGATCTGGGGCCAGTCGCGCGCGCAGTGGCGGCAGCGCCGTTCGCCGTTGTAGAACCGAGCCCATGCTCGGCTGCATTTGGCGAACAGCAGCCGAGCATGGGCTCGGCTCTACACCATGCCCGCCATGCTGCACCCGCGCTTGGCATTCACAGACGCGCTTGCCAGACTGCACGCAGCCGGCCGCCGGCCGGACGTGATGGAGCAGGCAATGGTGGAAGAGCGCGTCCCGCTGACGGTGCATGGCATGTCGGTCTCGGGCAATTGCCACAAGGTCCGCCTGCTGCTGGAGCAGCTCGGCAGCCGTTACCGCTGGGTGGAAGTGGACAGCGCCCACGGCCAGACCCATACCCCCGAATTCCTGGCGCTCAACCCGAATGCCAAGGTGCCGCTCATCGTCCGCGACGATGGCCGCGTGCTGACCGAATCCAACGCGATCCTGTTCTGGCTGGCCGAAGGCACGCCGTACCTGCCCACCGATGGCTGGGAGCGCGCGCAGGCGTTGAGCTGGATGTTCTTCGAGCAGTACACGCACGAGCCGTGCGTGGCAGTGGCGCGCTTCATCCGCGGCTGGACCGCACCCGATTCGCCGCGCCGCGCCGAACTGCCGCGCCTGCATGAGCGCGCCGCCACCGCGCTGGCGGTGATGGAGCAGCACCTGCGCCAGGCGCAGTGGTTCACCGGCAGCGGATACGGCATTGCCGATATCGCCCTGTTTGCCTATACCGATGTGGCGGGCGAGGGCGGCATCAGCCTGGAGCCTTTCCCGGACGTTCGCGCCTGGCTGCAGCGCGTGCGTGAGCAGCCGCGCTTCCTGCCGATGCCGGCAGCGACCGCCGAAGTGCGCTCGCGATTCGAGGCCGCGTGACTCTCACCAGGCTGACCCCCACAGGGTAGCGCCGGGCCATGTCCGGCGGAATGCAACAACGACACGGAGGGTGTTCGATGTTCGCTGTGGTTCCAGATCCGATTCCCGCACGCATGCGCGTGCTCAACCGCGCCGAAGTGTGCGACGTCAACTTCCTCGATGCGGTGCGTGGCTGGCGCGGCACCCCGCGCCCGCGCCCGGCACCGGATGCGCCGATCCTGCCGGGCAGCACGCTCTCCGCCGCTGCTTTCGGCGAACTGTTCGACTCGCAGCTGGCCAGCCGCCAGCTGGACCTGATGGCACGCGTGTTGCGCGTGCAGAACAAGGTCTTCTACACCATTGGTTCCTCCGGCCATGAAGGCAACGCGCTGCTGGCGCGGGCCTGCCGGCATACCGATCCAGCCTTCCTGCATTATCGCTCCGGTGCTTTCATGGCCGAGCGTTCGCGCCAGGTGCCGGGCATCGACCCGCTGCGCGATGCCGCACTGTCCTTCGCCGCCAGCGCGGATGATCCGGCCAGCGGTGGCCGTCACAAGGTGTGGGGCAGCAAGCCGTTGTGGGTGCTGCCGCAGACCTCGACCATCGCTTCGCACCTGCCGAAGGCGCTGGGCACCGCGCTGGCTATCGAAAGCGGCAAGCGGCTGGGGCAGGCGCTGCCGATTCCCGCCGACAGCATCGTGCTGTGCTCGTTCGGCGATGCCTCGGCCAACCATGCCACCGCGCAGACTGCCTTCAATACCGCGATGTGGTCGGCCTACCAGAAACTGCCTGCACCGATCCTCTTCGTCTGCGAGGACAACGGTCTGGGCATTTCGGTGAAGACGCCGGAAGGCTGGATTGCCGAGCGCTTCAGCCGCCAGCCGGGGCTCGATTATTTCTTCGCTGATGGGCTGGACCTGGCCACCGGACACGCCCAGGTGCAGGCCGCGGTGGAACACTGCCGGCGCACGCGGAGGCCGACCTTCCTGCATCTGCGTACCACGCGCCTGATGGGCCACGCCGGCACCGACTTTGAAGTGGAATGGCGCGCGCTGCCGGAGCTGTGCGCGGCCGAGGCGCAGGATCCGCTGCTGCGCTCGGCGCAGATCGCGCTGGAATCAGGCTGGATGGATGCGGCCGCCATCGAAGTGGCCTACGAAACGATGCGCGCGCGCTGCATGGCGGCGGCCGCCGACGCCGAAGGCCGCCCGACGCTGCAGTCGCTGCAGGAGGTGATGGCACCGCTGGCGCCGTACACGCCAGCGGCGGTGCAGGCCGAAGCACGGCGCGAGGTGCCCGCCGAGACGCGCGAAGCGCTGTATGGCGGTGCGGAGACCCTGCCCGAGCGACAGGCGCCGCGGCACCTCGCGATCCAGATCAACCACGGCCTGCAGGAACTGCTGGCGAAGTATCCGCAGAGCCTGCTGTTCGGTGAGGACGTGGCCCAGAAAGGCGGCGTCTACACGATCACCAGGGACCTGCTGCGTCGTTTCGGCCCACGCCGGGTGTTCAACACCCTGTTGGACGAAACCATGATCCTGGGCATGGCGCAGGGCCTGGCCAACATGGGCATGCTGCCGATTCCGGAGATCCAGTATCTGGCCTACCTGCACAACGCCATCGACCAGGTGCGCGGCGAAGCGTGTTCGCTGCAGTTCTTCTCCAATGACCAGTACCGCAACCCGATGCTGGTGCGGGTGGCCGGGCTGGGGTACCAGAAGGGCTTCGGCGGCCACTTCCACAACGATAATTCGATCACGGCGCTGCGCGACATTCCCGGCCTGGTGGTCGGTTGTCCGTCGCGCGGCGACGATGCGGTGATGATGCTGCGCACGCTGGCGGCACTGGCCCGGGTGGATGGACGTGTGGCGGTGTTCCTGGAACCGATCGCGCTGTACATGAGCAAGGATCTGCATGAGCCGAGCGACGGCCAGTGGCTGTTCGACTACCCGGCCCAGGGCCAGGCGCTGGTACCAGGTGAGGGGCGGGTCTATGCGCCGGAGGCGGGCGACCTGGTGGTCTACACCTATGGCAACGGCGTGCCGATGGCGCTGCGCGCGGCGCTGGCGATCGAGCAGCAGCTGGGCTGGCAGGTGCGGGTGGTCGACCTGCGCTGGCTGGTGCCGCTGGATGCAGGCTTCATCGCCAGCCAGGCGGCCAGTGCACGGCGGGTGCTGGTGCTGGACGAGGGCCGCCACAGTGGCGGGGTGGGCGAGGGCGTGGTCACCGTACTGGTCGAGGCCGGTTTCGGCCACCTGCCGCTGCGCCGGGTCTGCGGTGCCGATACCTATACCCCGCTGGCGGGGGCAGCAATGTTCGGGCTTCCAAGCGACAATGCGGTGATTGGCGCCGCCCTTGAACTGGCGCAGGAACCTTGATGCATGTGTGGATTGGCGGGAATGTTGTTGCCGGCGCCTGTGGCGTCGGCCGAGGTGCTGCAGGCGCAGGTCCTGGCCATGGGCGAGGCGCTGCACCACCGCGGGCCGGATGATGGCGGCAGCTGGGTCGATGCCGGGGCAGGCATCGCGCTGGCGCACCGTCGGCTGAGCATTCTCGACCTGTCGCCGCTGGGCCACCAGCCGATGGCCTCGTCCGATGGTCGCTACGTGATGGCCTACAACGGCGAGGTCTACAACTTCGCCGCCCTGCGTGCCGAACTGGAGCCGCTGGGACATGCCTTCCGTGGTCACTCCGACACCGAAGTGCTGCTGGCAGCGATCCTGCAGTGGGGCATCGAGGACACCCTGCAGCGCTGCAACGGCATGTTCGCCATCGCCCTGTGGGACCGCCAGGAGCAGTGCCTGTGGCTGGCCCGCGATCGTGTTGGCAAAAAGCCGCTGTACTACGGCTGGGCCGGTGACACCCTGGTGTTCGGCTCCGAACTGAAGGCGCTGTGGCAGCACCGGGCCTTCGACAACGACATCGACCGCGACGCACTGACCCTGTTGCTGCGGTTGGACTACATTCCGGCCCCGCACAGCATCCACCAGCGCTGCTACAAGCTGATGCCGGGCCGCGTGCTGCGCCTGGATGCCGAAGCCGTAGCGGCGGGGGCATCGGCGCACCGCCCGGAACAGACGCAGCGCCCCTACTGGGATGCGCGTGCACGCATGCAGGCGGCGCTGGCCGCCCCGTTCCAGGGCCGCATCGAGGAAGCCGAGGAGCAGCTGGACGGGCTGCTGCGCGACGCGGTGGCGCTGCGCATGGTGGCCGACGTGCCGGTGGGCGTGTTCCTGTCCGGCGGCACCGATTCGTCGCTGGTGGCCGCGCTGATGCAGGCACAGAGCGGACAGCCAGTGCACAGCTTCAGTATCGGCTTCACCGGTTCGGGCCACGACGAGGCGCCGCTGGCCAGGGAACTGGCTGCGCATCTGGGCTGTGACCACACCGAACTCTACGTCAGCGGTGCCGATGCACTGGCGGTGGTGCCGCAGTTGCCGGCGATGTTCGACGAACCCTTCGCCGATGCCTCGCAGGTGCCGACCGCGCTGGTCGCCCGCCTGGCGCGGCAGGGCGTGACCGTAGCGCTGTCCGGCGACGGTGGCGACGAGCTGTTCTTCGGCTATACCCGCTATGTGCGCGCGCTGCGCAACTGGCAGATGCTGGGCCGTGTGCCGGGGCCGCTGCGGCGCTGGATGGGCGCCCGCTCCCAGCAGCAGGGCGAGGCCTCGCGTACCGGCGGCCTGGCCGCGCTGTTGGCCGAGTCTGGCGCGCGTGGCATCGGCGATGTGTACCGCAACCGCATCTCGCGTTGGCGCGACCCAGCGGCGGCAGTGCCCGGGGCGCAGGCCGCGGGCAGCTTCTATGACCTGGCCGACCCGTTGCACGGTGCCGGCACACCGGCCGATGCGATGATGCTGGCCGATTATGTGACCTACCTGCCGGACGACCTGCTGTGCAAGGTCGACCGCACCTCGATGGCGGTCAGCCTGGAAGCCCGCGCGCCGCTGTTGGATTCACGCGTGGCCGAGTTCGCCTGGTCGCTGCCGCTGGGCTTCAAGCGCAGTGAAACCACCAGCAAGGTGCTGCTCAAGCGCGTGCTGGGCCGTTATGTGCCGCAGTCGATGGTGCACCGGCCCAAGCGTGGCTTCGGCGCGCCGGTCAGTGACTGGCTGAAGGGCGACCTGCGGCCATGGGCCGAAGACCTGCTGCAGCCGGCGCGGCTGGAGCGTGAGGGCGTGCTGTCGGCGGCCGCGGTACAGCCGCTGTGGCAGCAGTTCCTCGGCGGCCAACGCAAGTGGCATACCCATCTGTGGAACGTGCTGATGTTCCAGGCCTGGCAGGCACATTGGCGGCAGGTGCGCGCGGGCGTGACCGGCGGTTGATCTTCACTGGACGGCACGGACCCGGCGTCTAGGCTGGGCCTCCCGCACCGTGAGGAGAAAATCCCGATGTCCGTCCCCACCATCGCCGTGTTCGTCGGCAGCCTGCGCAAGGATTCCTGCAACCGTAAACTGGCCCATGCGCTGGAGAGGATTGCCGGCGACCGTGCGCGCTTCCAGTACGTGCAGATCGGTGATCTGCCGTTGTACGACCAGGACTTCGATGGGCACTATCCGGCGCAGGGTACCCGGCTGAAGGACCAGGTCCGTGCCGCCGACGCGGTGCTGTTCGTGACCCCCGAATACAACCGGTCGGTGCCGGGCGTGCTGAAGAACGCCATCGATATCGGCTCGCGCCCGTATGGCGACAGCGCGTTTGCCGGCAAGCCGGCGGCGGTGATCGGCGCCTCCATCGGCCAGATCGGCACCGCCGTGGCCCAGCAGCACCTGCGCAACAGCCTGGCCTTCCTGGACATGCACGTGCTCGGCCAGCCCGAGGCGTTCATTCATTTCAAGGACGGCCTGATCGATGCCGATGGCTCGATCCACAACGAAGGCACGCAGAAATTCCTGCAGGGCTATGTGGACCGCTTCCTGGCGCTGATCGCGGTTCACGTCAAGGGCGATTGACGCCAGCGGTTGCCACCCCCATCTGCGATAATGCCCGCTCGGGTGCCGCAACGGCGCCCGTCGCAGGCAGTGCGACGCCCCCACGCCAATCTGGCCAGGCACCGGCGGATATCCCCCGTTTCTCCACGGCTTATCCACAGGCTTGTCCATGGCCGCCGGGGTCGGCGCATGCCTACACTCGTCCGGCCCACTTTTGCAGGAAACACCGCAGCATGTCCGCTCGCCCCGGCTTCCGTTCCAACCGCAGAGAGCGCGGTGATGGCTTCGATCGCGATCGCGATGAGTCGCGCATCGACCAGTTGCGGGTACCGCCACATTCGGTGGAAGCCGAGCAGGCGGTGCTGGGTGGCCTGATGCTGGCCCCGGAGGCCTATGACCGGGTCAATGACCAGCTGACCGAAGGCGATTTCTACCGCCGCGACCATCAGATGATCTATCGCGCGATCCGCGAGCTGTCCGAGCGCGAGCGGCCGTTCGATGCGGTGACCCTGGGCGAGTGGTTCGAATCGCAGGGCAAGATGGAACTGGTGGGCGATGGTGCCTATCTGATCGAGCTGGCCAGTACCACGCCGTCGGCGGCCAACATCGTGGCCTACGCCGAGATCGTGCGTGACAAGGCAGTGCTGCGGCAGCTGATCCAGGTTGGCACGGACATCGTCAACGATGGTTTCCAGCCTGAAGGCCGCGAGAGCAGCGAGCTGCTGGCATCGGCGGAAAAGAGCGTGTTCGCCATCGCCGAACAGGGCGCACGCGGCCGTACCGATTTCGTGGCGATGCCCGGTGCACTGAAGGATGCCTTCGAAGAGCTGCGCAGCCGCTTCGAGAACGGCGGCAACATCACCGGCCTGCCGACCGGCTACAACGATTTCGATGCGATGACCTCCGGCCTGCAGCCGACCGACCTGATCATCCTGGCTGCGCGCCCGGCCATGGGCAAGACCACCTTCGCGCTGAACATCGCCGAGTACGCGGCGATCAAGTCGAAGAAGGGCGTGGCGGTGTTCTCGATGGAAATGTCGGCATCGCAGCTGGCGATGCGCCTGATTTCCTCCAACGGCCGCATCAACGCGCAGCGCCTGCGTACCGGCCAGTTGGAAGACGAGGACTGGAGCCGCGTCACCAGCGCGATCAAGATGCTGAAGGAAACCAAGATCTTCATCGACGATACGCCCGGCGTGTCGCCGGAAGTGCTGCGCTCCAAGTGCCGCCGCCTCAAGCGCGAACATGACCTGGGCCTGGTGGTGATCGACTACCTGCAGCTGATGAGCGTGCCGGGCAACAGCGAAAACCGCGCGACTGAAATCTCGGAGATCTCGCGTTCGCTGAAGGGCCTGGCCAAGGAACTGCACGTGCCGGTGATCGCGCTGTCGCAGCTCAACCGCTCGCTGGAAACACGTACCGACAAGCGTCCGGTGATGGCCGACCTTCGCGAATCGGGCGCAATCGAGCAGGATGCGGACATGATCGTCTTCATCTACCGCGACGATTACTACAACAAGGAAAATTCGCCGGACAAGGGCCTGGCCGAGATCATCATCGGCAAGCACCGTGGTGGCCCGACCGGGTCGTGCAAGCTGAAGTTCTTCGGCGAATACACCCGCTTCGACAACCTGGCCCACGATTCGGTCGGCTCGTTCGAGTAAAAGGCGTGCCGGCCGCTGGCCGGCAACCTCCTCCTGGCCGGCAAACCATTCGAAACACCAAACGTCCGTATGTGGCGTGTAAATGACATGTAACGCGACGCTTCTACGATTCCGCCGCTGCTGCCCTTCGACGCCGCCCTTCGGCGTCCAGCGTGCCCGAGGAATCCGCCCCCATGCCGTCCCACGCTCCGCTCCGCCGCAATCTGCTGGCCCTGCTGGTCTGTGCTTCGCTGCCGTCGCTGGCTGTCGCTGAAACCGCCCCCGCGACCGACGCGCCGTCGGCCACCACCCTCGATTCGATCTCGGTCATCGGCCGCGGCGAAGCCCGCCAGGTGCAGCGCGTGACCGCCGAGGACATGAAGATCCTGCCGCCGGGTGCCAACCCGCTGAAGCTGCTGGCCAGCAAGCCGGGCGTGCACTTCGAATCGGCCGATGCCACCGGCGCCTACGAATGGTCCACCAGCATCAGCCTGCGTGGATTCAACCAGAACCGCCTGGGCTACACCCTCGATGGCATCCCGCTGGGCAACATGGCCTACGGCAACAGCAACGGCCTGCACATCAGCCGCGCGGTGATCAGCGAGAACCTGGGCGGTGCGGAGGTCTCCACCGGCATAGGCGCGCTGGGTACGCCGTCCACCAGCAACCTTGGCGGCGTGTTCCAGTTCTACTCGATCGATCCGTCCACCGAATACGGCGTGGTTCTGGCACAGGGCTTTGGCAGCGACAACGCGCGCCGCAGCTATGCGCGCCTCGATACCGGCGACCACCAGGGCTTTGCGGCCTACCTGTCCGGCGCATACTCGGAAGGCGACAAGTGGAAGGGCAAAGGCTCGCAGGAGCTGAAGCAGTTCAACGGCAAGGCCACCTACAACTTCGGAACGGACAGCAGGATCACGGCGCTGTTCAACGCCTCGCGCCGCGTCGAGGCCGATTACCAGGATCTGTCGCTGGAGATGATCGATCGTCTCGGCTGGGACTGGGACAACTACGCGCCGGACTGGGATCGTGCCGTCGCCGCTGCACGCGGCACGTTCAGCGGCGGCGTCAACAGCCCCTGGGATGCGTATTACTCCGGCCACGGACTGCGCAATGACGACCTGTCCAGCATCGCCGGCGATTTCGGCCTGAACGAGTCGATGCGGCTGAAGGTCAACGTCTACAACCACAGCAACCGTGGCCAGGGCCACTGGTTCAGCCCGTCCAATCCGTCCAACCCGGGTACCAGCCGCGAGATCCCGATCTCGATCCGCACCACCGAGTACGCGATCGACCGCACCGGTGTGACCTCGGCGTTCACCTGGAACGTCGGTGGCCACGAACTGGAAGCCGGCCTCTGGTACGAGGACAACGGCCACAGCGTGCAGCGCAACTTCTATTACATCGACGGCCCGATCACCGACGACTTCTTCCTGCGCAACCCGGACCAGCGCGTATGGCACCAGCGCTACACCACCATCACCCGCCAGTTCTACGTGCAGGACCGCTTCCGCCTGTTCGACGACCGCCTGACCATCGACATCGGCGCCAAGTCGCCGCACACCCGCACCAGCGTGCGCACCCCGCTGGGCAGCTATGCCAACAACAGCAGCCTGACCTCGAAGAAGGGCCTGCTGCCGCAGGCCGGCTTCAACTTCAAGCTCAACGAAGGCAACGAGATCTTCGGTTCGTTCGCCAAGAACGTGGCCGCGTACGCGCTGGGCGTGGGCAGCCCGTTCAACGTGCCGCAGGCCGCGTTCGACGCCAGCGCGCAGAGCCTGAAGCCGGAACAGTCGCGCACCCTCGAGCTGGGCTGGCGCGGCTACGGCCAGGGCTATGAAGCCTCGGTGGCGGTGTACGACGTCAAGTTCGACAACCGCCTGCTGGCCATCGCGCAGTGCGTGGGCATCCTCGGTTGCCCGGCGCTGTTCTCCAACGTGGGTTCGGTGACCAGCCGCGGCGCCGAGGCGACCCTGCAGCTGAAGCCGATGCAGGACTTGACCTGGTCCAACGCGCTGTCGTGGAATGACAGCACCTACGACAACGACTACGTGAACAACGGTGTGGTGCCGACCCGCGGCAAGAAGACCGTCGACACCCCGGAATGGATGTTCGCCAGCACCCTGGCCTGGACGCCGGGCCCGTGGGACCTGCGCCTGGCCGCCAACCATGTCGGCAAGCGTTACGTGACCTATACCAACGACGTGTCGGTGCCGAGCTACTGGCTGGTCAACGCCTCGGTGGCCTATGACTTCGGCAAGCTCGGCCCGGCGCAGAACCTGACCGTGGCGCTGAACCTGACCAACCTGACCGACAAGCGTTATCTGTCCTCGATCAACACCAACGGCACCTACGCCGCCGATTCGACCCGCAGCCTGGCGACCATGCAGGTCGGCGCGCCGCGTCAGGTGATGGCCACCGCTACCGTGCACTTCTGATGCGCGGGCCTGTGGATCCGGAAAGCCGTCGTCGCCTGCTGCGCCTGGCGTGGCAGGGCACAGGGGCGGCAATTGCGCTGGCGGCGATGCCGGGGCTGGCCACGGCCGGTCCGCGGCTACGGCTGGGGCGTGATCCGTTCACGCTCGGCGTTGCCGCCGGCGATCCGGATCCGCAGGGGGCGGTGCTGTGGACGCGGCTGGCGCCGGACCCGCTCAACGGCGGTGGCATGCCGTCGCGGGCGGTGCCGGTGCGCTGGTTCGTGGCCGAAGATCCGGGCATGCGCCGGCTGGTGCAGCGGGGCGTCGCTGCAGCGGTGCCGGAACTGGCCCATTCGGTGCACGTGGAGGTCAATGGCCTGCGCCCAGGCCGCGACTACTACTACCGTTTTGCCTGTGACAGTGACGAAGAAAGCGCGGTCGGTCACTTCCGCACCGCGCCGCTGCTGGACACGCAACTGCAGCAGTTGCGGTTGGCGCTGTGTACCTGCCAGGCCTGGAACAGCGGCTACTACCCGGTGTTGCGCGACGTCGCGCAGAGCGACCTCGACCTGGTGCTGCATGCCGGCGACTACCTGTACGAATACAGTCCGCTGCAGAACGCGCGCGGGCGCACGCTGGATGTCGGGCGCTTCAGCGGCGAGACGGTCAGCCTGGAGCGCTACCGTGACCAGTACGCGTTGTACAAGCTCGATCCCGATCTGCAGGCCGCGCACGCCGCACACGCGTTCGCAGTGATCTGGGACGACCACGAAGTGCAGAATGATTACTCCGGCATCCATCCGGAGAAGCCCGGCGTCTCGACGGAGGATTTCATCATCCGCCGCGCCGCCGCGTATCGTGCGTTCTACGAGCACCTGCCGATGCGCAGCACGCCTGCGGGCAACGGTGGCCTGCGTGTACACCGGCGGCTGCGCTATGGCGATCTGGCGCAGCTGACGCTGCTGGACTGCCGCCAGTTCCGCCCGGCCAATCCCTGTGGCGTGGGCGAGTCACCGCGCTGCGAAGCGGCCCTGGATCCGCGCATGAGCATGCTCGGCACGGGCCAGGAGGCGTGGTTCGCGCAGTCGATGGCCGCCGCGCAGGGCACGCGCTGGAACGTGGTGGTGCAGCAGCTGCTGATGGCGCAGCTGCGGCTGGACGGTGGCACGCCGCGCGAGCGCTTCTGGAACGACGCCTGGGATGGCTATCCCGCCGCACGCAACCGGCTGCTGCAGGCCTTGCAGGCGGGCGGGCAGGGCAATGCCATCGTGCTCGGTGGTGACTGGCATTCCACCTTCGTCAACGACCTGAAGCTGGATTTCGACGCGGCCGATGCCCCGGTGGTGGCCACCGAGTTCATCGCACCGGCAATCAGCAGTGGCGGCGACGATACGCCCTATGGCCCGTACTACGGTCCGTCGATTCCGCAGAACCCGCATATCCGTTACTTCGACGGCGACCGCCGCGGCTGGTGGAAGCTGCAGCTGAACTGGCAGACCGTGGATGCGGAGCTGCGCTTCGCCGACAGCGTGCTGCGCGCGGATGCGCCGGTGCGCACCTCGGCGCGCTTCCAGGTGGCCCACGGCCGCCCGGGCGCGGTGCAGCTCCTGTAGAGCCGAGCCCACGCTCGGCTGCTTCTGGAAAGCCGAGCGCAGGCTCGGCTCTACAACGGCGGTGGACCGGTTTCATCGCCCCCAGCCCGGTTTCGTCGCAAACCGTTTGCGCGCGGCAAGGGTAGGGCGCCAAGGTGTCCGCAGGCGGCAGGGTGCCGCCACAAGGAGACCGTGATGAAGACCCTGTTCGCGCTCGGTGTGTGGTGCCTGCTGTTCGTGCTGTGCTGGCCGCTGGCGATCCTCGCCCTGATCGCCTGGCCGTTCGTCTGGCTGCTGAGCCTGCCGTTCCGTCTGGTCGGCATCACCTTCTCGGCGCTGTTCGCCTTCCTGCGCGCGCTGTTCATGCTGCCGGCACGGTTGCTGGGTGGTCGGGCGGTGGCTGCATGAGGGCCGTGTTGCTGATGGGTCTGGTCCTGTTGTCAGGCCCGGTGCTGGCCACACCGGCCGCGCCGCCATCGGCGTGGCTGGAGCGCCAGCAGGCAGCCGGTGCCGACGAGGCGAACGCTGCGGGGGCGACGGCTTCGAAGGTGCCGGAGGCCAAGGCGCGCTGCCGGGTTACGAAGGAATGGAAGGTTGGCGAGACGGTGGTGCAGCACAGGGTCTGTGACGATCCGCCGAAGAAGCCAGCTGAAAAGGTGTAGAGCTGAGCCGATGCTCGGCTGGGCCTTCACGGACCGCCAAATGCGCAGCCGAGCGTGGGCTCGGCTCTACACCAGGGCAGCCAACAAAAAACCCCGCCGAGGCGGGGTTTTCTGTATCCAGCCATGCCGGCCAGCGGCCGGCACTACCCGCGAACGATCAGTTCGCCTTGTGGATGGCGCGCTTGCTGACCGCCATCGCCGCGTCGTGGATCACTTCCGACAGCGACGGGTGGGCGTGGCAGATGCGGGCCAGGTCATCGGCCGAGCCGCTGAACTCCATGGTCAGCACACCTTCGTGCACCAGCTCGGAGACGTTGGCGCCGACCAGGTGCATGCCGAGGATGCGATCGGTTTCGGCATGGGCCAGGATCTTCACGAAGCCTGCCGGCTCGATCATCGCCACGGCACGGCCGTTGGCGGCGAACGGGAAGCTGCCGGCCTTGTACGGAATGCCTTCGGCCTTCAGCTGCGCTTCGGTCTTGCCGACCCAGGCCAGTTCCGGCTCGGTGTAGATGACCCACGGAATGGTGTCGAAGTTGACGTGGCCCGGCAGGCCGGCGATCAGCTCAGCCACCGCGATGCCTTCCTCGAAGCCCTTGTGCGCCAGCATCGGGCCGCGCACGCAGTCGCCGACCGCCCACACGCCGTTGACGCCGGTGTGGCAGTGCGCGTCGACTTCGATCTGGCCGCGCTCGTTGATCTTGACGCCGGTGCCTTCGGCCAGCAGGCCCTTGGTGGCGGCGCGACGGCCGACGGCCACCAGCAGCTTGTCCACGGTCAGGGTCTTCTCGCCTTCGCTGTCGGTGTAGGTGACAACGACTTCCTTCTTCTTGCCCTTGCCGGTGATCTCGGTCTTGGAGACCTTGGCACCGAGGCGGATGTCCAGGCCCTGCTTCTTGAATTCCTTGGCAGCGGTCTTGGCCACTTCGGCGTCTGCCACGGCCAGGAACTCCGGCAGTGCTTCCAGGATGGTGACTTCAGCGCCCAGGCGCTTCCACACGCTGCCCAGTTCCAGGCCGATCACGCCAGCGCCGATCACCGCCAGGCGGTTCGGCACTTCGGTGAAGTCCAGGCCGCCGACGTTGTCGACGATGGTGTCGCCGTCGAACTTGGCGAACGGCAGTTCGATCGAATCCGAACCGGCGGCGATGATGACGTTGGTGCCCTTCAGCTCGACGATGGAACCGTCATGCTGGGTGACCTTGACCACGTTGCCCGGCTGCAGTTCGCCGAAGCCGTAGTAGGCAGCGACCTTGTTGGCCTTGAACAGCATGCCGATGCCGCCGGTGAACTGCTTGACGATCTTGTCCTTGCGGCCAACCATCGCCTCGACGTCGATCTTGGCATCCTTGAAGCTGATGCCGTGGTCGCCAAAGATGTGGCCCATGTTCCAGAACTGGCGCGAGGAATCCAGCAGCGCCTTGGACGGGATGCAGCCCACGCGCAGGCAGGTGCCGCCGAGGGCCGGCTTGCCGTCCTTGCCCAGCGCTGCGTCGATGCAGGCGGTCTTCAGGCCCAGCTGGGCCGCGCGGATGGCAGCGTGGTAACCGGCCGGGCCGGCACCGATGACGACGACGTCGAATTGTTCAGCCATTGAATTATTCCTTGATGCATTACCAGAACCCCTCCGCGCAGGCGCGGAGGGGCGGGAGGTTTCTTACAGGCCGAACAGCATGCGGCCCGGGTTTTCCAGCTGGTTCTTGATGTCCACCAGGAACTGCACCGAGTCCTTGCCGTCGATGATGCGGTGGTCATACGACAGCGCCAGGTACATCATCGGCGCGATCACGACCTGGCCGTTCTGGGCGATCGGACGCTCCTTGATGGCATGCATGCCCAGGATGGCGCTCTGCGGCGGGTTGATGATCGGGGTCGACAGCAGCGAACCGAAGGTGCCGCCGTTGGTCACGGTGAAGGTGCCGCCCTGCAGTTCTTCCAGGCTCAGCTTGCCGTCACGGGCCTTCTTGGCGTAGTCGGCGATGGTCTTCTCGATGTCGGCGAACGACATGCGCTCGACGTTGCGCAGCACCGGCGTGACCAGGCCCTTCTCGGTCGAGACGGCGATCGAGATGTCCGAGTAGCCGTGGTAGATGATGTCGTCGCCGTCGATCGAGGCGTTGACCAGCGGGAAGCGCTGCAGCGCGTTGGCAGCGGCCTTCACGAAGAAGCTCATGAAGCCCAGCTTGATGCCGTGGGCCTTGACGAACTCGTCCTGCAGCTCCTTGCGCGCAGCCGAGACCTTGGACAGGTCGACTTCGTTGAAGGTGGTCAGCATGGCGGTGGAGTTCTTCGACTCCATCAGGCGCTCGGCGATGCGCTTGCGGATGCGGGTCATCGGCACGCGTTCTTCCGGACGTGCGCCACCGGCCTTGCCGGCGCCGCCGTTGCGGGCGAAGTTGACGATGTCTTCCTTGGTCACCGCGCCGCGACGGCCGGTGCCGTCGACGTCGGCCGGGTTCACACCTTCGGTGATGGCGGTGAAGCGGGCGCCCGGCGGCAGGGTGTCGGCGGCCGACTTGGCAGCCGGGGCCGGAGCGGCGGCGGCGGCCGGAGCAGCGGCGGCCGGGGCAGCGGCTGCAGCCGGAGCGGCTTCAGCGGCCGGGGCCGGGGCAGCAGCCACGGCGCCTTCTTCGATGATCGCCACGACCTGGCTGGAGGTCACGGTCGAGCCTTCGGCGAACTTGATTTCCTTGAGCACGCCGTCGACCGGCGACGGCACTTCCAGGACGACCTTGTCGGTTTCCAGGTCAAGCAGGTTTTCGTCGCGCTTGACGGCGTCGCCCACCTTCTTGTGCCAGGTGGCGATGGTGCCGTCGGCGACGGATTCGGGCAGTACCGGGGCTTTGACTTCGGTGGCCATTGCGGGAGCTTCCTGGTTTGTCTTCTAAATAGGGGGAGGATTATTCAGCGAACGTGTCGTTGAACGGGTTGACCAGTGCGTCGGCGACCAGCTGCTGCTGTTCGCGGACGTGGTCAGCCATGTGACCGGCAGCCGGCGAAGCCGAACGTGCGCGACCGGCGTAGTGCAGGTTCTGGCCATCGGCCAGGCAGAACTGCAGGTGGTGGCGGATCTGGTACCACGCACCCTGGTTCTGCGGTTCTTCCTGCGTCCACACCACGTCGGTGGCCTTGCCGTACTTCTTCAGTTCGGCAGCCAGCAGCGCACGCGGGAACGGATACAGCTGCTCCACGCGGATGATCGCCACGTCGTCCTGGCCGCGCTTGGTCTGGTCTTCCAGCAGGTCGTAGTAGACCTTGCCCGAGCACAGCACCACACGCTTGACCTTCTTGGCGTCCGCGTTGGCGTCGCCGATCAGGTGCTGGAACTCGCCGTTGGCCAGCTCGTCCAGGGTCGATACGGCCAGCTTGTGGCGCAGCAGCGACTTCGGCGACATCACCACCAGCGGCTTGCGGGTGGTCAGGTGCTGCTGGCGACGCAGCATGTGGAAGGCCTGCGCCGGGGTCGACGGCACCACCACCAGCATGTTCTCCAGCGCGCACAGCTGCAGGAAGCGCTCCAGGCGCGCCGAGCTGTGTTCCGGACCCTGACCTTCATAGCCATGCGGCAGCAGCAGGGTCAGGCCGGAGATGCGGCCCCACTTGGCTTCACCGGCGGCGATGAACTGGTCGATGACGACCTGGGCACCGTTGGCGAAGTCGCCGAACTGGCCTTCCCAGATGCACAGCGTGTTCGGATCGGTGGTGGAGAAGCCGTACTCATAGGCCATCACCGCTTCTTCGCTCAGCAGCGAATCGATGACGGTGGCCTTCTCCGGCGAATCCACCAGCTGCCGCAGCGGCATGTAGTAGTTGTCGGTCTTCTGGTCGTGCAGGATCGCGTGGCGGTGGGTGAACGTACCGCGGCCCACGTCCTGGCCGACCAGGCGCAGGGCATTGCCTTCGTCGAGCAGGGTGGCGTAGGCCAGATTCTCGGCAAAGCCCCAGTCGCCCGGAATCTCGCCGGCGGCCATCTTGCGGCGGTCGTCGTAGACCTTGGCCACGCGCGAATGCAGCTGCACTTCGTCCGGCACGGTGTTGATCAGCCTGGCCAGCTCGACCAGCTTGTTCTTCTCGACCTTGGTCGAGACCGGATCGGACAGCTTGCCTTCCAGCAGCTTCGGCCAATCGACGAACAGCGGGCTGGTCGGCGGGGTCTTCTCGACCTTGGCCAGCTCGGTGGTCACTTCACCGGCGTCCAGCTTCTCGCGGTAGGCATCGACCATCGCCTTGCCGGCGCCGGCGGCGATCACGCCCGCCTTTTCCAGCTGCTCGGCGTACATCTCGCGGGTGGTGGCGTGCTTGCGGATCACCTGGTACATCAGCGGCTGGGTGATCGCCGGCTCGTCGGCCTCGTTGTGGCCCCAACGGCGGTAGCACATCAGGTCGATGACCACGTCCTTGGCGAACTTCTGACGGAACTCGAAGGCCAGCTGCGCGGCGAACACCACCGCTTCCGGATCATCGCCGTTCACGTGCAGCACCGGGGCGGCGATCATCTTCGCCACGTCGGTGGCATAGCGCGTGGAACGCGTATCCAGCGGGTTGGAGGTGGTGAAGCCGACCTGGTTGTTGACCACGATGTGCACGGTGCCGCCGACGGCGAAGCCGCGGGCCTGCGACATCTGGAACAGTTCCATGACCACGCCCTGGCCGGAGAAGGCCGCGTCGCCGTGGATCAGGATGGGCATGACCTGCTTGCGCGCGGTGTCCTTGCGGCGCTCCTGGCGCGAACGCACGGAACCGGCCACGACCGGGTCGGCGATTTCCAGGTGCGACGGGTTGAACGCCAGCGCCAGGTGCACCGGGCCGCCGTCGGTGGCGACGTCGGCCGAGAAGCCCATGTGGTACTTCACGTCACCGGCCGAGGCGTGCTCGTCGTGCTCGAACTTGCCTTCGAACTCGTCGAACAGCTTGCGCGGGTTCTTGCCCAGGGTGTTGACCAGCACGTTCAGGCGGCCGCGGTGGGCCATGCCGATCACCACGTCCTTGACGCCATCCTTGCCGGCGCTGCGGATGATGGTGTCCATCATCGGGATCAGCGAGTCGCCGCCTTCCAGAGAGAAGCGCTTCTGGCCGACGTACTTGGTGTGCAGGTAGCGCTCCAGGCCTTCGGCCGCGGTCAGGCGCTCCAGGGTGCGGCGCTGGGTGTCAGCGTCCAGCTGGTAATTGCCACCGGCCGCTTCCAGCTTCTTGTAGATCCACTGGCGCTGCTCGACCTCGGAGATGTGCATGAACTCCGCACCGATCGAGCCGGTGTAGGTCGCCTTCAGGCGCGCCAGAAGGTCACGCAGCTTCATGCGCGGCTGGCCACCGACGCCGCCGGTGCTGAACTCGCTGTTGAGGTCGCCATCGGACAGGCTGTGGAACGGCAGGCCCAGGTCCGGGGTGTTGACCGGTGCGGCCAGGCCCAGCGGATCGAGGCGGGCGTCCAGGTGGCCGCGCGAGCGGTAGGCAGTGATCAGACGACCGACATTGCGCTCGCGCTCGTCGCCTGCACCGTTACCGGTGCCGGCCTTCAGCGCATCCTTGGCCGCGTCCGCAATGTGGGAGATGACGGCCGAGTGCGGAATGTCACCTGCTTCACGGCCCTTGAAGCCGTCGAAGTAGGTTTTCCATTTGGGATCGACACTATCCGGGGAGACCAGGTACTGCTCGTACAGGTCCTCGACATAGGAGGCGTTGCCGCCGGCGAGTTGCGAAGATTGCGCAAACTGCTTCAGTTGATTGTCCACGATGGAGGGTGTTGATTCGCTTTGTGGGGTATGGCTTCAGAAGGACCCGGCAGGAAGATGAATAGCCCTGCGCGGGCGCGTTCAAACAGCCAAATTGTACCCCCAACCGGACACGAAGGGGCACCACCAGAGGCATCGCGTGTCCCCCGGTGCCGCTTCCAGACAGGTTGGCGCGGTGGCGCGCGCTCAGATGCCGAGCGCGCGCAGTTCGCTGCAATCGCGCGAACGGTCCCAGACGCGCTGCAATTGCTGCTCGAACGGCTGCGAACGTGCCGGCAGCGCGATGCCAGCCTCGCCGTCGAGCCGATGCCCGATCAGACGAAAGTAGAAGTCGCCGGCATCGTTGAGCAGGCAGGCCGAGGCCAGCGCGCGGTCGACCGGATCGCTGACCTCTCGGAACTGGATCACGCTGGGCAGGCGCTGGGCCAGCGCCAGCAGCGGTGCCCCGGCAGCGGCAATCGCAGCGGCATCGTGCACGATCACCCGCAGCTGTTTGTCGTGGCGGGCGGTGACGAAGCGGCGCAGGGCCGCCTGCACCGTGGGCGCGTCGAGCAGCCCCGGGTCCAGCTGGCGGCTGTGCAGCCACAGCTGGCGACGGGCGCGGTGGATGATGGCCGTGGAGATGGCCACCGCCTCGGCGCGGCTGTCGATGGCAGTGGCCGCGCCCAGCCGGCGGTGCATCTGCTGGTGGCCGATGCCGGCCTCCTTGAACACCTCGCCTTCGGGCAGGAAGCCCTGGCGGGCATAGAAATCACGGGCGGGCAGCTGGGCGTGCAGGTGCAGTTCGGCCAGGCCGAGGCGGCGCCCGGCCTCGACCAGTGCCTCCAGCAGGGCCTCGCCGACCCCCTGGCTGCGATGGCTGGCCAGCACCGCCATGCGGCCGATGCGGCCGTCCGGGGCCAGCCGGCTGGTGCCGACCGGCTGGTTGTCACTGTCCAGCGCCAGCACATGGGCACTGACCGGGTCCAGCGCATCACGTTCCAGTTCGGCGGCGATGCCCTTTTCCTGCACGAACACCCGCTGGCGCACGTCGTGGATGGCGACGTGGGCGTCGGCGTGGCTGACCTGCTGGACCCGGATCATGGCGGCGGCTCAGACGCGGCCGGCGCTGCTGTCGTCTTCCTCGTCGTCCTCGAAGTTGACGATGACCTCGATGCCGTCGTCGTGCACGGTCACGGAGTGGACATCGTCGGACACCGCATCGGCGTCGATCGCATCCACGCGGTCACGGCCTTCGACGACCTGGCCGAGCACCACGGCATCCTCACCGTCTTCCTCGTCTTCGGCCTCGTACACCTCATTCGGGTCGATCAACTGGAACACCCCGCCGACCAGCAGCTGCTGGACTACGGCACGGCCCTTGTCGGACAGGCCACGGTAGGCGGTGGCATCGAGCTGTTCGGCGCCGGCCAGACGCTGGGCGTCCTTCACCGGCAGCGCGAAGTCCTGGCCGCTGACGTACAGGCTGGCGCCGCGCTTGGCCCGGCGCCAGGCCAGGCGTGCCCACGGGTGGCGCTGCAGCAGCAGGCCCGAGGCCAGGGCCTGGACCACTTCCTCCGCTGCCGGCGCGGCCTGGTGGGCCATCACTTCGCCCGCTGCACGGTAGGTGGTGATGAAACGGCCGAACCAGTCGCCCAGCTTGTCCGGGTCGTTCATGCGGATGGCGTTGAGCGCGGTGATCACCCGCGCCATTGCCACCGTGTCGATTTCGTTCGGGTCGGCCGGCACCTTCAGGTCGGCATCCTGGTAGCGGATGTTCTCGTCGGCATCGGCAATCAGAGTGTCCAGGTAATCGCTGATCAACTCGGCCGAGGACGGCGCGCGCATGCCGAACGAGAAGGTCAGGCACGGATCTTCGGCCACGCCGTGGTGCGGCACGTTCGGCGGCAGGTACAGCATGTCGCCCGGCGCCAGCACCCAGTCGTGGGTCGGCTTGAACACCTTCAGCAGCTTCAGTTCCACGTCCGGGCGGAAACCCAGCGGCGGCTGCTTGCCCTTGATCGATTCGCTGGCATCGATCTGCCAGCGGCGGTGGCCGTGGGCCTGCAGCAGGAACACGTCGTACTGGTCAACGTGGGCGCCGACCGAGCCGCCGGTGGCGGCGAAGCTGATCATCACATCATCCATGCGCCAGCGCGGCAGGAAGCGGAAGTGCTCGATCAGGGCGCGCACATCCGGGTCCCACTTGTCCACGTCCTGCACCAGCAGGGTCCAGTCGTGGTCGGGCAGGGCGGGGAACACGTCTTCCTGGAACGGGCCGGTGCGCACGCGCCAGCCATCCTGCGTCTTGTCGTGCTCGATCAGGCGTGCCAGCACGCCTTCTTCGCAGGCCAGCCCGGCCAGGTCTTCCGGCTGCACCGGGGTCTGGAAGTTGGGGAAGGCGTTGCGGATCAGCAGCGGGCGCTTCTGCCAGAAGTCGCGCAGGAAGGTGGCCGGCGCCATGCCCAGCGGCTGGCCGGGACGGGCGGTGACTTCGATGAGGGGGGCGGAGGACTTGCGGGCGGCCATGGGGGAATCCTTGCAGCGGAAAGCGGGAGGGGCGGCGCGGCGGGCCACCTGAGATCTCCATTGTCCGCCGTTCGTGGGGATTGCGCACGTGCGGTGGTTTGTCGCGGGGTGTCCGGCCAACGGCGGAGCCCCTCGTGGCAGGGTGGTTCACAAGCAAAAGCCGCGCGTGGCCGGGCGGGTGGGCTGCGCGGGGGACGCTGCAAGTACGTCCATGTAAGCTCGATCGCCGCATCCATGCGGCTCACGCCCCCGCGCAGCCCACCCGCCCGGCCCCTGACAGTTTCCTGCGCGGCCCGCCACGGAATGGAAGAAGAAAAGCAAGGCAAAAGCGGGTCGCGCGCTGCGCTTGCTCGTGTAGAGTCGAGCCCACGCTCGGCTTGCCGTTGCCTATGTGAAAGACAGTCGAGCATGGCTCGACTCTACAAAAGAGCAACAAACAAAGAGGGACGCGGCGAAGCCGCGTCCCTCTTTCAAATTCCGTCCCGACAACCCAATGCTCTTCGATCCGTCACCGGGACTCTGTCAGAGGTGGGGCGGGATGGGCCAGCGGGACCGTTGGCGCCATGGATGGCGCCATCGAGCCCCCAGGGACGGGTTCACGGCGTGTCCCGCTGGCCTATCCCGACCCGCCCAGCTAGCAGCAATCCAGAGCCGCTCTTGACGTTGATGTTGCCGTTGCCGTTGCCGTTGCCGTTGCCTGCCGCAGGCAGCGCCCGCGGCCGCCGCCGCAAAGGAAACCGCTTAAACCTTCTTCGCCAGCGACTCGGCCAGACCGGTGTAGCTGCCCGGGGTCATCTCCAGCAGACGCTGCTTCGCATCCGCCGGCAGCTCCAGCCCCTGCACGAACGCACGCATCGACTCGGCGGTGATGCCCTGGCCGCGGGTCAGCGCCTTCAGCTGCTCGTACGGATTCGGCAGGCCGTGGCGACGCATCACCGTCTGCACGGCCTCGGCCAGCACTTCCCAGGCCGCGTCCAGATCGGCGTCCAGGCGCTGCGGGTTCACTTCCAGCTTGCCCAGGCCCTTGGCCAGCGAATCCAGCGCCACCTGGCTGTGGCCGAACGCGGTGCCCAGCGCACGCAGCACGGTGGAGTCGGTCAGGTCACGCTGCCAGCGGCTGATCGGCAGCTTCGCGCTGAAGTGCTCGAACAGCGCGTTGGCGATGCCGAAGTTGCCTTCGGCGTTCTCGAAATCGATCGGGTTGACCTTGTGCGGCATCGTCGACGAGCCGACTTCGCCTTCCTTCAGGCGCTGCTTGAAGTAGCCCAGCGATACGTAACCCCAGATGTCACGGGCCAGGTCGATCAGGATGATGTTGGCACGGCGTGCGGCATCGCCGATCTCGGCGATGTTGTCGTGCGGCTCGATCTGCGTGGTGTACGGGTTGAACACCAGGCCCAGGCCGGTCACGAAGCGCTCGGCGAAAGCCGGCCAGTCCACGTCCGGGTAGCTGGCGATGTGGGCGTTGTAGTTGCCCACCGCGCCGTTGATCTTGCCGGTCAGTTCGACGGCGGCGATCTGCTTGCGCTGGCGTTCCAGGCGGGCGACCACGTTGGCCAGTTCCTTGCCCAGGGTGGTCGGCGAGGCGGTCTGGCCGTGGGTGCGCGACAGCATCGGCTGGCCAGCCTGGGCGTGGGCCAGGCTGCGCAGGCTGTTGGCGATGCCGTCCAGGGTCGGCAGCAGCACCTCGCGGCGGGCCTGCTCCAGCATCAGGCCGTAGCTGAGGTTGTTGATGTCTTCGCTGGTGCAGGCGAAATGCACGAATTCCAGCGCCGGGGCCAGCTCGGCGTCGTCCTTCAACTGTTCCTTGATGAAGTACTCCACCGCCTTGACGTCATGGTTGGTGGTGCGCTCGATCTCCTTCACGCGCGCGGCCTGGGCCGGGCTGAAGCTGGCGGCCAGGGCGCGCAGGCGGGCGATGGCGGCGTCGGAGAACGGGGCCAGCTCGACGATGCCCGGCTCGGCGGCCAGGGCCAGCAGCCACTCCACTTCGACCGTGATGCGGGCCTTGATCAGGCCGTACTCGGAGAAGATCGGGCGCAGCGCGTCGACCTTGCCGGCATAGCGGCCATCGAGCGGGGACAGGGCGAGCAGGGCGGAATCGGACATGTCGGCAGGGCTGGGGCGAGCGGCGGGGGCCATATTCTACGACGTGCCGGGCAGGCGTGCCCTGTAGAGCCGAGCCCACGCTCGGCTGCTTCGGAGAATCCGGAGCCCAGGGGGCAGCCGAGCGAGGGCTCGGCTCTACAACACGGCCCTGCGGATGAAACGATCTGGCCCGCCCTCGTCATCCCATGCTGCGGGCAAGGGAGTATCGTTGGCGCAGCCGCCAGCCCGGGAAGCGACACCCTGCCAGCCGCCGCTTCCCTTTCCCCAACTGAAGTAGTGCGGAGTTGATGCAATGAGCAAAGCTGCAAGCAAGGGTTTCAGAATCGAACACGACAGCATGGGCGAGCTGCAGGTGCCTGCGGACGCCCTGTGGGGCGCCCAGACCCAGCGTGCCGTGCAGAATTTCCCGGTGTCGGGCCAGCGCATGCCGCGCGGTTTCATCCGTGCCCTGGGCCTGGTCAAGGGCGCCGCCGCCGGCGTCAACGCCGAGCTGGGCCACCTGCCGAAGAATGTGGCCAAGGCCATCCAGACCGCTGCTGCCGAAGTGGCCGCCGGCAACTGGGACGCACACTTCCCGATTGACGTCTACCAGACCGGTTCGGGCACGTCGTCGAACATGAATGCCAATGAGGTCATCGCCACCCTGGCCAACCGTGCCGGCAAGGCGGGCAAGACCACCGTGCACCCCAATGACCACGTAAACCAGGGGCAGAGCTCCAACGACGTGATTCCGACCGCGCTGCGCGTGTCGGCGGTGCTGGCGACGCATGAGCAGCTGCTGCCGGCGCTGGTGCACCTGCGCAAGACCCTGGACAAGAAGGGCCGCAGCCTGCGCAAGGTGGTCAAGACCGGCCGTACCCACCTGATGGACGCGATGCCGCTCACCTTCGAGCAGGAATTCGGTGCGTGGTCGGCTCAGCTGGCCTCGGCCCAGGAGCGCATCGAAGACAGTCTCAAGCGCGTGCGTCGGCTGCCGCTGGGCGGCACCGCCATCGGTACCGGCATCAACGCCGACCCGCGTTTCGGCGCACAGGTCGCCAAGGCGTTGAAGCAGCAGACTGGCTTCAAGTTCGACAGCGCCGAGAACAAGTTCGAAGGCCTGGCCGCGCAGGACGATGCAGTCGAGCTGTCCGGCCAGCTCAATGCGCTGGCGGTGGCGCTGATCAAGATCGCCAATGATCTTCGCTGGATGAACGCCGGTCCGCTGGCCGGGCTGGGCGAGATCGAACTGCCGGCGCTGCAGCCGGGCAGCTCGATCATGCCGGGCAAGGTCAATCCGGTGATTCCGGAAGCGACCGTGATGGCCTGTGCGCAGGTGATCGGCCACCACACCGCGATCACCGTGGCCGGTCAGACCGGTAACTTCCAGCTCAACGTCACCTTGCCGCTGATCGCGGTGAATCTGCTCGATGGCATCGGCCTGCTCGCCAACGTGTCGACCCTGCTGGCCGACAGTGCCATCGTCGGGTTGAAGGTGCGTGAGGACCGTGTGGCCGAGGCACTGGCGCGTAATCCGATCCTGGTCACCGCACTGAACCCGATCATCGGCTATGAGAAGGCCGCGGCGATCGCCAAGCGTGCCTACAAGGAACAGCGCCCCGTGCTGGACGTGGCACTGGAGGACAGCGGGTTGGCCGAAGCCGAGCTGCGTCGCCTGCTGGACCCGGCCGCGCTGACGGCCGGTGGCATCCATGCCGGCGGTGGCGGCGGCGGTTGATCCGGATTCTGTAATCTGTAGAGCCGAGCCCATGCTCGGCTCAGGTTCCAGTCAGTAGCCGAGCATGGGCTCGGCTCTACAAAAGGAAACGCCGCCCTCGGGCGGCGTTTTTCTTCAGCGACGATCGGCCACGATGTTGCCGAAGGTGTCGGTGTAATCCTTGAACTCCGGGATGCGCTGGATCAGGTCCGCCGGAATCACTTCCATGCCCTCCGGCGGCTGGATCTTCACCGGTTGCATGTTGGGATCGGCAGGCGCGGCCACCAGGGTGTTCTGGCGCAGCACCTGCAGTTTGCCGAACATGGTCTGCAGCATCTGCTTCTGTCCGTCATCCAGCGGAATCTGGATCTCGTCCATCTTCATCGTGCCATCGGCGAGGATGATGATGTTCGGCGCGGGCGGGCGACGCACGGTGACCATGCCTTCGCTGACGGAAATCTTGGGCTTGCCGCGCTCGGCGCGGTGGTTGCGGTACTCCTGGTCACAGCCGACCAGGCCGAGGCAGAGCAGGGCGGTCAGCAGCAGAAACAGCTTCTTCATGACATTCGGTTCGGGGACATCCGGGGGGGCCATTGTAAGCCCGCCAACGCAGTACGACCGGCAACGGAAGGCCGCTGCCGGTCCGGTGCGTCGATTTGTCTCACTTGGAGAACGTGACCGAGTTGTTCTTGCCGCAGTCGTCCACGTCGCTCTGGTCCATCGTTGCGTACGGCTTGAAGGCCGGCAGCTCACGCGCCAGGGTCTGCTGGCTGGCCAGCATCGCCGGCAGGCGTTCGCAGATGCGCTTGGCCTGGGTCTCGATCTTCGCGGCTTCGGCGTTGATGCGCTTCTCGACACCTTCGCTGTCGCCGCTGAAGATCCCCTTCAGAGCTTCACCGGCCGCATTGGCCCCCAGCTTGGCGCCGGCCAGGCCGACGTCCATGCCATCCATCGCGATCGCGACCACGTGGCCACGGTAATCCTGCAGGTGGCGGCGCTGGGTGTCGTTGACGGTGACCTCCTTGCCCGCGATCAGCAGGCGGCCATCCGGGGTGATCTCCGCACGCGGCTGCTTGTCCGCCGAGATCTTGATGTTGCCCTGGGCGATATCCTTGCGGGCATCGTCCATGGCGTTTTTGACGGTCTCGCCAACGCCACCTGTGGCTTCGGCGACGCTTTTGCCGACGGTCTTGTCGGGCGCGGACGAGGTGCCGCCGCAGGCGATCAGCGGCAGGGACAGCAGCAGAGCGGGCAACAGGCGCAACAGGTTCATGGTGTTCCCCTGGCAGTGTCTGGAAGAGGGTTACTTGCTGCGCGGCAGAGTGACCCGGCCGCTGACGTTGCGATGATCGACGTCACCGCTGCCGCTGTGATCGACGGTCAGGGTGCCGCGCACGCCGTCGACGTGGATGTCGCCGGAGCCGTGGCTGCGGACGTGCACATTGCCGCCGATGTCGGCCAGGTCGACGCCGCCGGAGCCGACCACGCCCACTTCAACGTTGCCCTGCACGCGCTTGAACTCGATGTCACCCGAGCCCACGGTGTCCAGCCGGGCGTTGCCGCGCACATCGGTGATCTTCAGGTCACCGGAGCCGACGGTACCGGTGCTGGCGTCGCCGCCGATGTTGCGTACGGTGACATCGCCGGAACCCAGCGACAGCAGGTTCAGGGAGCTGCCGCCATCGATGTTGAGGTCGCCGGAACCCACTGCAGCGTGGATGCTGCCGCGGGTGCCACGGGCCACCGCGTCACCTGAGCCGACGTCCACGCTGAGCGACTGTGCGTTTTCCACGCTGGCATCGCCCGAGCCGACCTTGAACTGCAGCGGCAGGTTGTCCGGCACGCTGCCGCGGATATCCAGCCAGGCGTAGCTGTTGCCCAGACTGATGCCACTTTGGCGGCCGTCGCGGCGCAGGCTCACCACCAGCTTGTCGCCCACCTTGCGCTGGTCCAGTACCAGCTGGTCAAGCCATTCCTGGCTGGACGCGCAGGCGCGGCCGTCCAGCTGGCCGCCGCCAGCGCTGGCGACCACCTTCAGGTCATGCTGGTTGACCTCGAACACCACCGTTTTTGCACCGGCCACGTCCAGCTTCAGCGCGCGGGCGGCAGTGAACTTGCAGTTCGGAGCATCGGCGGCCAGCGCCGACAACGGCAACAGCAACAACGCAGAACAGGCGAGCAAAGAACGCATGGGTGGTGCCTCCGGATGGATGGGATCAGATCTCGCCGGCGCGCTTGCGCAGGCGGACGGCAAGGAAGATGAACACTGCACCGACGGCCGCACCGATCCACAGTTCCGGCATCGCCAGCGACTTCAACTGTGAAGCCGGGGACATCAGGCTGACCACCGAGTCCAGGTCGCGGCGCGAACCTTCACCGGCGCTGAGCCGATACAGCAGGTCCATGCCAGGCACACCGCCCAGCAGCAGGCGGCCGACGATGTTCTGCCAGAACCAGCCGGTGGTCAGGCCGAACAGCGGCATGATCTTGGTGGTGCTGACGATGACACCGGCAAACAGCGGCAGCATCACCGCCCACAGGAACGGCTTGCTCTTGGCCCAGGCCGAGCACAGCAGCAGCCAGCCGGCGGTGGGCAGCGCCCACAGGGCATAGACCGGAATCCAGGCCAGGTGGCCTGCGGCCAGGGTCAACGGGCTGGCCGGACCCCAGATCAGCGCCATCGGGCTGCCGCCGTGCATCAGCGCGACGACACTGATGATCAACATGAAGCCGAACATGGTGATGATGCCGGCGATGACTGCGATCAGCGGTGCCACGATCAGTGCGCTGATCACCTTGGACAGCACGGTCTGGGTATCCGACAGCGGCAACGACTTCCAGAACAGGATGCTGCGGTCGCGGCGATCGTCGTACAGGGCACCCAGGCAGTAGAAGAACACGACGAAGGCCAGTACCAGGAACGGCCACGCCGAGCTGAGCACCAGGGTCAGGTCCAGGCCATTGCCGAGATCGGCCAGATCCTTGCCGTTGATGTTGCGGGTGAGCAGCGCCAGGTCCAGGCCGTTCACGTTCACGCTTTCGCCATCGACATGCAGTGCGCCGTTGCGCGCTGCACGGTTCAGCGCGAACAGGCCGAAGGCGATGCCGACGGTGCTCATCACCAGCGAGATCAGGCCGGCGATCAGCGGGGCATACAGGAAACCGCCGCGGTTCTCCCAGTACTCGCGCTTGAGCAGCCAGCGCAGGGTACCCAACGGGCTGACGGGGTGGTTGACGGCATTCATGCGTAGGTCCCCTTCATGATGGCGACGAACAGGTCGGCCAGGCCCGGGCTGCGGGTCTCGCCGAGGGTGGAGAGCTGGGTGCGCGGCACGCCATCGAACAGCATCACGGTCTTGCCGAACGCCAGGCTGCGCTCGTCGATCGGCTTCAACGCGCGGGCCGTTTCGAGCTGGTCGGCATTGACCAGCAGTTCGGTGTAGCGCTGGCCGACCTCGTCCATTTCCGCATCGAGCACGATGCGGCCATCACGGATGAACATCACGTCGCTGAGGATGTGCTCGATCTCTTCCACCTGGTGGGTGGTGACGATGATGGTCTTCTGTTCGTCGAAGTAGTCTTCCAGCAGGCGCTGGTAGAACTCCTTGCGATAGAGGATGTCCAGGCCCAGGGTGGGCTCGTCAAGCACCAGGATGCGGGCATCGATGGCCATCACCAGCGCCAGGTGCAGCTGCACGATCATGCCCTTGGACAGTTCGCGTACACGCTGCCTCGGCTGCAGCTTGGTATTGGCCAGGAAGCGCTCGCAACGGGCGCGGTCGAAGCGCGGGTGGACGCCGGCGACGAAATCGATCGCTTCGCGGACCTTCAGCCAGCGCGGCAGCACGGCGACGTCGGCGATGAAGCAGATGTCCTTCATCAGTTCGTCGCGGTGCAGCCGTGGGTCGCGGCCGAGCACGCTCAGGTCGCCCTCCACCGAGGTCAGGCCAAGGATGGCCTTCAATGCGGTGGTCTTGCCGGCGCCGTTGGGGCCGATCAGGCCGACGATGCGCCCACTCGGAATGCTGAAGCTGGCGTTGTCGAGGGCGACGGTGGTCTTGTAGGCCTTGCGCAGGCCTCGGGCGGTGATGACCGATTCGCTTGCAGTGCTATTCATCAGACTTTCCCCTGGGGCAGCAATTCATCAAGGCTCAGGCCCAGGCGCTGGATGCGCTCCAGGACTGCCGGCCATTCTTCGTTGAGGAAACGGTCGCGCTCGCTGCTGCGCAGCTGGGTGGCCGCCTGCTCGGTCATGAACATGCCCAGGCCGCGGCGCTTCTCGACCAGGCCTTCGTCGGCCAGTTCCTGGTAAGCGCGCGAAACGGTGATGGGGTTGAGTTGATAGTCGGCGGCCACCTGGCGCACCGAAGGCAGGGCATCGCCCGGCTTGAGGATTCCGTCGAGCATCATGGCGATCACGCGCTCCTTCAACTGACGGTAGATGGGAGCGCCGTCGCTCCACTGGATGTCGCTCATATTCAGCTCCGTGGGGTCAGCGGCTGGGCGAACGAGAAATACGGCATGGACAGGGAGCTGTGCAGCCGACGCGGGGGAGGGGGGGAGGAGGGGGGGGCGTTCCCTGCCGGAGAGGCGCTCGCGTCCTGCGCACTGTCAGCGGAGTCGGAGAGGCTGGGCGCGGCCAACCAGGCCAGCACGATCAGGGTCGAAACAGCAGCGGCCGCGGGTGCGGTGAGGTTGCGACGGATCCGGACGTTCATGGCTTCCCCCTGTCTCAGGTGACTGGTGTTGTATGCAACTATAACACCGGCACGCCTACGTGCAACCCCCTGCCGTCCCCAACTGATGGCAGGGGGAGTCAGATTGCTGAAATATCCATTTATACAATTGATTTAAAAGAGAAATAAAACTGTCGCAGGGGCGGTCCATGCCCGCCTTCCATTCAGTGATGTCCATGCTATGTCATCACTGCGCCGTTGATCGCGCGCGGGCGACGCATTCGCCACGCCGCGCAAAGCCCGGATGGGCCCGTGCCATCAGGGGCGCCGGAGCCCGGTGCTATAGTTCGGCCGATTCCCGGCCGGCAGTGGCCGGGCCTTGTGAATGGCTACCGCGGACCCCCCCTGATGCCTCTGTCGACCGTTTCCCCGCGCCGCCTGCGCGGTCTGTCCCTGCTGGCCTTGTTGGTGGCCGGCGTCGCCGGTTCCGCCAGTGCGCTGGCCGCCGATCTGCTCGACCTGGACTACCGGCCGCTGGCCAGCAAGCAGCAGGTCAACCTGCAGCAGCGCTACCACGGTCAGGTACTGCTGGTGGTCAACACCGCCAGCAAATGCGGCTACACCCCACAGTACGAGGGGCTGGAGGCGCTGCAGAAGCGCTATGCAGGCCGGGGTTTCGCGGTACTGGGCTTCCCGTCCAACGACTTCAAGGGCCAGGAACCGGGGGATGAGAAGCAGATCCAGGACTTCTGCACCCTGACCTATGGCGTCAAGTTCCCGATGTTCGAGAAGGTGCATGTGATCGGCGCGGAAGCTACGCCGCTGTACCAGCGCTTGACCGCAGCCACCGGCGTGGCGCCGGGCTGGAACTTCCACAAGTACCTGGTCGGCCGCGATGGCAAGGTCATCGCCCAGTTCGCCAGCAAGGTGACGCCGGACGATCCGCAGCTGACCGCGGCTATCGACAAGGCGCTGGCGGCAGCCGCCACGCATTGATATCCGGCACGCATGCCTCGACATCGACGGCATGCGTGCGACAATGTTCCTTTTCGCGCCGACGTCGGCGCCCAGACACTTCCAGGAATGCAGCGAATGAAGATGGGAATGCGCGGCGCCGCGGCGTCGGTTCTGATTCTGGCGATGGGCACTTCGGGTGTCGCTCTGTCGCAACAACCGGCTGCCCCCGCAGCCGCCAAGGAGACCGCAACCTTGAATTCCCCCAAGCAGAAGCTCGGCTACGCCATCGGCCTGGACGTCGCCAAGTCGTTCACCCCGATCGCCGATGAGATCGACGTTGCCGCCCTGCGCACCGCCGTCGAGCGCTCGTTCGAAGGCCTGCAGCCGCAGATCACCCAGGAACAGGCCAAGGCCACCGATGCCGCGCTGCGCCAGGTCGTGATGGCCCGTAGCGGCCAGCAGGTGCCGGGCGTGGCACCGGGCTCGCAGCCGGCGAAGGTCGACCGCGTCAAGGTGTCGCAGATGATCGGTTCGTACTCGGTGGGTCCGTCGCTGGCGCAGCTGAAGGACGACATCGACGTCGCCTCGCTGTTCGACGCGATCAGCACCGGCCTGAGCAAGGGCCAGCCGAAGATGACGGAAGCTGACGCGACCGCCACCATTCAGGCCTTCATGGGCAGCAAGCAGGCTGAAATGCAGGCCAAGGCTGCCGCCGCCGCGCAGACCAACCGTGAGGAAGGCAATGCGTTCATGGCCAAGAACAAGACCCAGCCGGGCGTGGTGACCACCGCGTCGGGCCTGCAGTACCAGATCATCCGCCCGGGCAGCGGCGAGCGTCCGCTGCCGAGCAGCAAGGTGCGCGTGAACTACGAAGGCAAGCTGCTCAACGGCACCGTGTTCGACAGCTCCTATGGTCGTCAGCCGGCCGAGTTCGGTCTGGACCAGGTGATCAAGGGCTGGACCGAAGGCGTCGCGCTGATGCCGGTAGGTTCGAAATACCGCTTCTGGATCCCCGGCAACCTGGCCTATGGCGAAAACGGCACCCCGGGTGGCCCGATCGGCCCGAATGCAACTCTGACGTTCGACGTCGAGCTGCTGGGCGTTCTGCCGTAAGTCATCCAGGAGCGAATACGGATATGCGCGTTGCGATTTTTGGTACCGGTTACGTTGGACTGGTGACCGGTACCTGCCTGGCCGATGTTGGTCATCAGGTGGTCTGTGTCGATATCGACCAGGCCAAGGTGGATGGCCTCAACCAGGGCATCATCCCGATCTATGAACCCGGCCTGGAGCCGATGGTGAAGGCCAACCATGCCGCAACGCGGCTGGCGTTCACCACCGATGCCGCGGCCGCCATCGATCATGGCCAGGTGGTGTTCATCGCAGTCGGCACGCCGCCGGACGAAGATGGCAGTGCCGATCTTCAATACGTGCTGGCCGTCGCCCGCACCATCGGTCGGCACATGAGCGTGCCGACCGTGGTGGTGAACAAGTCGACGGTGCCGGTCGGCACCGCCGACAAGGTGCGTGCCGCCATTGCCGAAGAGCTGGCCACGCGTGGCGCGGACATCGCCTTTGACGTGGTGTCCAACCCGGAATTCCTGAAGGAAGGCGATGCGGTTGCGGACTGCATGCGGCCGGACCGCATCATCATCGGTGCGTCCAATGAAGAGTCGGTGGCGGTGATGCGCCGCCTGTATGCGCCGTTCAACCGCAACCATGACCGCGTGGTGGAAATGGACGTGCGTTCGGCGGAACTGACCAAGTACGCGGCCAATGCGATGCTGGCGACCAAGATTTCGTTCATGAATGAAATCGCCAATATCGCCGAACGCGTCGGTGCCGACGTCGAGCAGGTCCGCCAGGGCATCGGTTCGGATCCGCGCATCGGCTGGCACTTCATCTATCCGGGTGCCGGCTACGGCGGCTCGTGCTTCCCCAAGGACGTGCAGGCGCTGGCCCGCACTGCCCAGCAGTATGGCCTCGAGCCGAAGCTGTTGAATGCGGTGGAAGCAGTCAATGACGCGCAGAAGGGCCATCTGTTCGCCCTCATCCAGCGCCATTACGACAAGGGCGAAGACGAAGGCGTGCGCGGCAAGACCTTTGCCGTGTGGGGCCTGGCGTTCAAGCCGAACACCGACGACATGCGCGAGGCCTCCAGCCGCCGCCTGCTGGCGCAGCTGTGGGAAGCCGGTGCGACGGTGCGTGCCTACGATCCGGAGGCGATGCACGAATCGCAGCGCATCTTCGGCGAGCGCGATGACCTGGTGTTCTGCAACAGTGCCGATGAAGCACTGCAGGGCGCCGACGCGCTGGTCGTGGTTACCGAGTGGAAGCAGTTCCGCAGCCCCGATTTCCAGAAGCTGCGCGAGCAGCTGAAGGATGCGGCGGTGTTCGACGGGCGCAACCTGTACGAGCCGGCCGAAGTGGAAGCCGCAGGCCTGGCCTACTACGGCATCGGCCGGGGACGCTCGCTGCATGTCTGATCTACCGTCCGAACGCGAGCAGGCGCTGGAAGCGCGCCTGGTCGAGCTGGAAATGCGCGTGTCCTTCCAGGAACAGGCGCTGGCTGAGCTGAGCGATGCGTTGGCCGACGCCCGCATGCAGGGCATGCGCAACGCCGATGTGCTGCGCGTGCTGCTGGAAGACCTGGGCAAGGTCCGCAACGCACTGAATTCTTCCGATCCGGCGAGCGAACCGCCGCCGCCGCACTACTGATCCGAATCCTATGAGCGATACCCTCCGCGACCAGCTGATGGGCCTGGGCTTCAAGCCGGCGCCCAAGCCCGAGCGCAAGAATGATGGCCCCCGCCGTGACGGCCGCCCACAGGGCAAGGGTGGCAATGGCAATGGAAAGCCGCAGGGCGCAGGCAAGGGCGAGCACAAGCCCGGGGAGCGCCGTGGGCAGGGCCATGGCGGTCCGGGCAAGCCTGGTGGCCAGCGTGGCCAGGGCCAGCATGGCCCGCGCAAGCCGCGCAGCGCCGAAGAGATGGATCTGGCCAAGGCCTATGCCATCCGTGCGCAGCGGGAGAAGGAGGAGCGCATCGAGACCGAGCGCCTGAAGCAGGAAGAAGCGCGCGTGCGTCGCGAGGCGAAGGCCAAGCTGGAAGAACTGCTGAAGGACAAGAGCCTCAATGCCGAAGCGGCGGACATTGCCCGCCACTTCCCGTATGGCGGCAAGATCAAGCGCATCTACGTGACTGCCGAACAGCTGACCGCGCTCAATGCCGGTGAACTGGGCGTGGTCCAGCTCAATGGTCGTTACCTGCTGGTGACTGCCGAGGTGCTGGCACAGTCCGAGGCGGTGTTTGCCGCATCGGTGGCGCTGAAGGTCGATCCGAATGCGCCGGCCGAGGAAGATCCCTACGCCGACCCGCAGTACCAGGTGCCGGACGACCTGGTCTGGTAAGGCTCTGGAAATTCACAACAGCGACGCCGGGCAATGCCCGGCGTCGCTGTTTGGTGTAGTGCTGTTCCGCACGCAGTGCAGGATGCAGCGTGCTCAGGGAGTGGAGTCCGGCGATAGTTGCCCCTGCTGCTCCAGCCGCCCGAGGAAGGCGACGATCTGCTGCCCGATCAGTACGGCGTGCTCCTCAACGGCGAAGTGTCCCGCATCGATCAGGCTGATGTCGGCATCGGGGAGATCGCGGCGATACGCCAGCGCACCGGCGGCGATGAACGCAGGGTCGTGCTTGCCCCATAGCACCAGGGCAGGGGGTTGGTGCGTACGCAGGAAGGCCTGCCATTCCGGATAGGCCTCTATGTTGGTCCAGTAGTCCTGGAAGAGTTGCACCTGCGCCAGCTGCTGGGCCTGGCTGGCCAGGCCGCTGAGATCGTGTTGCCATGCATCGGGGCTGATCTTCTCCGGGCGATCTTTCACGTCCCGCAGGTACTGCAGGTTGATCACGCCTTCGGCGGAGGTCAGGCCGTGCAGTTGCAGGAGGGTGCCGGGGGAGGCGTCACGGTGTGCCTGTTCGAAGAAACGCAGCCGTGCTGGTGTGAGGCCGTCCAAATAGGCATTGGCGTTCTGCGCCACCAGCGCCTGCAATCGTTCGGGCTGCAACTGCATGAGGCGGAAGCCGACCGGTGCGCCGAAATCCTGCATGTAGAGGCTGTAGCGTTGCAATCCCACTGCGTCGGTGAACGCGGCGATGTGTCGTGCCAGGCGCTCGAAGGTGTAGTTTTCGTCGCTAGGGTCTGGGTGGTCTGTCAGGCCGGAGCCAAGGTAGTCTGGTGCGACCACGTGGTAGTGGCCGGACAGGAGAGGGATGAGTTCGCGATACGTATGCGACGACGATGGATAGCCGTGCAGCAGAAGCAGGGTGGGGCGTGAGCGCTCGCCGGCCTCCCGGTAGAAGGTGCGATGCCCATCAACATCGACGCTGCGATAGAAGGTCTTCGATGGCCAGGCCGCTGGAGGCGGCGCGGCTGCCGCAGATGCGGACGCCAACAGTGTGAGCAGAAGCAGGAAGAGTCGCATGAGGGATCCACTCCGAGGGAGCGGGCAGCATGAAACAACGTGGTCTCGTATGGAGCCGATCTGGCGGTGCTGAAGTAAGCGCGTTCAGGGATGCTGGCTGCACACGTCAGTTATCGTCGCAAATGCCTTTCAACGAGCGATGGATGCACCTCGTCGCGATAGCGCCGCTTCGCACTGGACTAGTGGAATGCGTCAGATGGTCGCCGAGCGCGACGTATCGGACTCGGCGACATCATTCCGGATCGTAGTCGAGGTTGGACGCCAGCCAACGTTCGGCCTGGGCGCGCTCCACGCCCTTGCGGCGTGCGTAGTCAGCCACCTGCTCGCGACCGAGACGGCCGACCACGAAATACTGGCTCTGCGGGTGGCTGAAGTAATAGCCCGACACTGCCGCGGTCGGCAGCATCGCGAAGCTCTCGGTCAGCTCCATGCCGGCGTTGGCTTCGGCCTGCAGCAGCTCGAACAGGCGGCGCTTTTCGCTGTGCTCCGGGCAGGCCGGGTAGCCGGGTGCCGGTCGGATGCCGCTGTACTGCTCGTCGATCAGCGCCTCGTTGTCCAGCGTCTCGGCGTGGTCGTAGCCCCAGAATTCGGTACGTACCCGCTGATGCAGTCGCTCGGCCAACGCTTCGGCGAAGCGATCGGCGAGGGCCTTCAGCAGGATGGCGTTGTAGTCGTCGTGGTCGGCCTCGAAGCGCGCGACATGCGCATCGATGCCGATGCCGGCGGTGACCGCGAACGCGCCGATCCAGTCCTCACGGCCGCTGTCGGCCGGCGCGATGAAATCGGCCAGGCAGAAATCCGGGCGCTCGGCTGGCTTGTCCACCTGCTGGCGCAGGAAGTGCAGGGTGGTCTCGCCCTGCGGGTGCTGCACGCGCACGTCGTCGCCGACGCTGTTGGCCGGCCACAGGCCGAACACGGCCTTGGCGGTCAGCCACTTTTCGCCGACGATGCGCTCGAGCATCGCGCGGGCATCCTTGTACAGATCGCTGGCCTGGGTGCCGACGATCTCGTCGGTGAGGATGGCCGGGAACTTGCCGGCCAGTTCCCAGGCCTGGAAGAACGGCGTCCAGTCGATGTAGTCGACCAGTTCGGCCAGCGGGTAGTCGTCGAATACGTGCAGGCCGGGCTGGTTCGGTGCCGGCGGCGTGTAGCTGTCCCATCCCCCCTGGAATTTCTGCCCGCGTGCATGTTCCAGCGTGACCAGGCGCTTGGCGTCGCCACGATTGCGGTGGCGGGCACGAATCTCGGCATAGTCGGCTTCGTTGGCGGCAACGAAGGCCTCGCGCAGGTCACGCGAGATCAGCGACTGGGCCACGCCCACCGCGCGCGAGGCATCCTTCACCCACACCGTGGGCGCCGTGTAATGCGGGTCGATCTTCAGCGCGGTATGCGCGCGCGACGTAGTGGCACCACCAATCAGCAGCGGCAGCTCGAAGCCCTGGCGCTGCATCTCGCGGGCGACGTGGCTCATCTCCTCCAGCGACGGAGTGATCAGTCCGGACAGGCCGATCAGGTCGGCGTTGTGTTCGCGGGCGGCATCGAGGATTTTCTGCGCCGGCACCATCACGCCAAGGTCGATCACCTCGAAGTTGTTGCAGGCCAGGACCACGCCGACAATGTTCTTGCCGATGTCATGCACATCGCCCTTCACCGTGGCCATGATGATCTTGCCGTTGCTCTTGGCGGTGTCGCCGCTGCGCGCCTTCTCCGCCTCGATGTACGGCAGGAGGTAGGCCACGGCCTTCTTCATGACCCGCGCGGACTTGACCACCTGTGGCAGGAACATCTTGCCGGCGCCGAACAGGTCGCCGACCACGTTCATGCCGTCCATCAGCGGGCCTTCAATCACGTCCAGCGGGCGGCTGGAGGCCTGGCGGGCCAGCTCGGTGTCCTCTTCCACATAAGCGTCCAGACCATGCACCAGCGCGTGCGCCAGGCGCTGCGCCACCGGCTTCTCGCGCCAGGCCAGGTCTTCGGTCTTCGCCGCGCTCTTCTTGCCCTTGTAGCGCTCGGCGATTTCCAGCAGGCGCTCGGTGGCGTCGCTGCGGCGGTTGAGGATCACATCCTCCACGCGCTCGCGCAGTTCCTGCTCCAGCTCGTCGTAGATCGGCATGGCACCGGCGTTGACGATGCCCATGTCCATGCCGGCGGCGATCGCGTGGTACAGGAACACCGAATGGATGGCCTGGCGCACGGTCTCGTTGCCGCGGAACGAGAAGGATACGTTGGAGACGCCACCGGACACGTGGCAATGCGGCAGCGTCTGCTTGATGATGCGGGTGGCTTCGATGAAGTCCACTGCATAGTTGTCGTGCTCTTCGATACCGGTGGCGACGGCGAAGATGTTCGGGTCGAAGATGATGTCCTGCGGCGGGAAACCGATCTCGTCGACGAGGATGCGGTAGGCGCGGGTGCAGATCTCGACCTTGCGCGCGCAGGTATCGGCCTGGCCGTTTTCGTCGAACGCCATCACCACTGCGGCGGCGCCATAGCGCAGGACCTTGCGCGCGTGTTCGCGGAACAGCGCCTCGCCTTCCTTCAGCGAGATCGAGTTGACTACGCTCTTGCCCTGCAGGCACTTCAGGCCGGCCTCGATCACGCTCCACTTGGAGGAGTCGACCATCACCGGGATGCGGGCGATGTCCGGTTCGGACATGATCAGGTTGAGGTAGCGGGTCATCGCCGCTTCCGAATCGATCAGGCCCTCGTCCATGTTGACGTCGAGGATCTGCGCGCCGCTGGCCACCTGCTGGCGGGCCACGTCCACCGCTTCTTCGTAGCGGCCTTCCTTGATCAGCTTGCGGAACTGCGCGCTGCCGGTGACGTTGGTGCGTTCGCCGACGTTGATGAACAGCAGGTCCGGGGTGATGACCAGCGGCTCCAGGCCGGACAGGCGGGTGCAGGGTGAGGTGCTCATGCGGCCTGCTGCTCCTGGGAACCGGGCAGGGCACGCGGCGGCAGCCCGGCCACGGCCTGGGCGATCGCACGGATGTGGTCGGGGGTGGAGCCGCAGCAGCCGCCGACGAGGTTCAGCAGGCCATCCTCGGCGAAGCCACGCAGGGTGGCGGCCATCTCCTCGGGCGTCTCGTCGTACTCGCCGAAGGCATTGGGCAGGCCGGCATTGGGGTGCGCGCTGACATGGCAGTCGGCCACCTGGGACAGGGTTTCCACGTGCGGGCGCATGGCATCGGCACCCAGCGCGCAGTTCAGGCCGATCGACAGCGGGCGCGCATGGGCCAGCGAGGCATGGAAGGCATCGGCGGTCTGCCCCGACAGGGTGCGGCCGGACGCATCGGTGATGGTGCCGGAGATCATCACCGGCAGGCGTGCACCGCGCGCATCGAAGGCCTCTTCCAGCGCATACAGCGCGGCCTTGGCGTTGAGCGTGTCGAAGATGGTCTCGACCATGATCGTGTCGGCACCGCCGTCGATCAGGCCGTCGATGGCCTCGCGGTAGGTGTCGCGCAGTTCGTCGAAGCTGGTGTTGCGGAAGCCGGGGTCATTGACGTCGGGGCTGATCGAGGCCGTGCGGCTGGTCGGGCCAAGCACGCCGATGACAAAGCGCGGTTTGTTCGGGGTATCTGCAGCGGCGGCATCGCAGCAGGCACGAGCTACCGCAGCGCCCGCCTTGTTCAGCTCATAGACCAGGTGTTCGAGGTGGTAGTCGGCCTGACTGACCGAGGTTGCGTTGAAGGTGTTGGTCTCGACCAGATCCGCCCCGGCTTCGAGATAGGCGGTGTGGATGTCGGCGATGACCTGCGGCCGGGTCAACAGCAGCAGATCGTTGTTGCCTTTGAGATCGTGACCTTCCGGTGTGCCGTGGTCGCAGCCGGGGCCATGGACGTGGTCGTAACCATCGGCAAAGCGCTCGCCTCGGTAATCGTCTTCCTGCAGCCCATGGCGCTGGATCATCGTCCCCATCGCGCCGTCGATGATCAGGATCCGCTGGCGCAGGGCGGCGAGCAGGGCATTGACACGATCAGGATGCAACCAGGGCAGGGCGGACATGGCGTTCTCGGGCTCAGGGCTTGTTGGCGATCAGCGAAATCACTTCAAAGTGCGGCGGGCGCTTCTCGCGGGTAACCGTCTCCAGGCTCGATACCTGCAGGCCGGCCTTGTCGACGAACCTGCGCAGCTCCTTGTCGCTGAAGCCGAGGTTGACGTGGCCGTAGGCCTCCACTGCCGCCTTGTGCTCGTGCCGGGCCAGGCTGCACAGCAACAGGCGGCCACCGGGGCGCAGCACACGCGCGGCTTCGGTTACCGCCTGCGCCGGCTTGCTGGCGTAGGTCAGTGCATGCATCAGCACCACCAGGTCGAAGCTGCCGTCCTTGAACGGCAGCGCATGCATGTCGCCCTCGCGCACTTCCACATTGGGCAGGCGGCGCAGGCGTTCGCTGGCGGCGGCAACCACGCGCGCGCTGGTATCGATGCAGATGTAGCGCTTGGCATGCGGCGCGACGAGTTCGGCCAGCACGCCGTCACCGGAGGCGATATCGAGCACGTCGCCGGTCTCCAGCAGGGGCAGCGCGGTACGCGCCAGCGCCTCCCAGGTGCGGCCAGGGGAGTAGTGGCGTTCCATGTCACCGGCCACGCTGTCGGCCCAGTTCTGGTCGGAGGCACGGTGGGCCAGCACGGCGGCAACACGTTCGGCGTCCTGCCGCAGCAGCGGGTCGTCGCTTCCGTTGCTCAAGGCATGCCACAATGCACGCTGCGCCGGGTCCAGCTGGGCCTCGTCGAACCGGTAATAGGCCGACACGCCTGCACGGCGGTCACGGACCAGACCGGCTTCCTTCAGGCGCGCCAGGTGGGTGGACACACGTGGCTGTGCCAGCCGGGTGATCGCCGACAGTTCGGCCACGGTCAGTTCCTCCTGCTCCAGCAGCGCCAGCAGGCGCACGCGGGTCGCATCGGCGAACACCTTCAGGCGTGTCGACCAGTCTTCAAGATCCATAAATATCCACCTATCGCGATATAGAGATATATTCGCCGAGAGCGCCTGCCGCGGTCAAGTCGCTGGCGTACGGAATTCCCCGGGCCCCGGTACAATCGGGGCACCTGGGCACGCCGTGCGCGGCCCATAACATCATGTACCCGGGAGGGTGTTGTGGATTTCAGCTTTACTGAAGAGCAGTTGATGTTGCAGGACGTTGCGCGGCGCATCGCGCAGGAAAAGATCGCCCCGAGCGCGGAGCACCATGACCGCACCGGCGAGTTCCCGCTGGACAACATCCGCCTGCTGGGCGAAAACGGCCTGATGGGCATCGAAGTGCCGACCGAATACGGTGGCGCGGGCATGGACCCGGTTGCGTACGTGCTGGCGATGGTGGAGGTCGCCGCCGCCGACGCTGCCCACTCGACCATCATGTCGGTCAACAACTCGTTGTTCTGCAATGGCATCCTCACCCACGGTACCGAGGAACAGAAGCAGAAGTACGTGCGTGCCATCGCCGAGGGCGAGGCCATCGGTGCGTTTGCGCTGACCGAGCCGCAGTCCGGTTCGGACGCCACGGCCATGCGCTGCCGCGCGGTGAAGCAGGCCGACGGCACCTTCGTCATCAACGGCAAGAAGAGCTGGATCACCTCCGGCCCGGTGGCCAAGTACATCGTCCTGTTCGCAATGAGCGAGCCGGACAAGGGCGCGCGCGGCATCACTGCCTTCATCATCGATACCGACAAGGCTGGCTTCGGTCGCGGCAAGACCGAGCCGAAGCTGGGCATCCGTGCTTCGGCCACCTGCGAGATCGAGTTCAACGATTACGTGGCGCAGGCTGAGGATGTGCTGGGCCAGGAAGGCGAGGGCTTCAAGATCGCCATGAGCGTGCTCGATGCTGGCCGCATCGGCATCGCCTCGCAGGCCATCGGCATCGCCCGTGCCGCCTATGAAGCGACCCTGGAATACGTGAAGGAGCGCAAGGCATTCGGCGCGGCCATCGGTACCTTCCAGATGACCCAGGCCAAGATCGCCGACATGAAGTGCAAGCTGGACGCAGCGCTGCTGCTGACCCTGCGCGCCGCATGGGTGAAGGGCCAGGGCAAGCGTTTCAGCACCGAAGCCGCGGTGGCCAAGCTGACCGCTTCGGAAGCCGCGATGTGGATCACCCACCAGGCGGTGCAGATCCATGGCGGCATGGGGTACTCCAAGGAAATGCCGCTGGAGCGCTACTTCCGTGATGCCAAGATCACCGAGATCTATGAAGGCACTTCGGAAATCCAGCGCCTGGTGATCGCCCGCAACGAGACCGGACTGCGCTGAGTGGTCGTGGCTGCGCCGCCGGTCTGGCGGCGCGGCAGTACAAGCAGCCGAGCATGGGCTCGGCTCTACAGAGCGGCAACCTGCGCATCGCCATACATTTCATTCTGCGGCGCCCTTCGAAAGCCTCGCTACAATGCAGGCCGTTTTTTTCATGGGTCTGCACGATGATCTATCGCGGTTGGGGTTTCATGACGCTGGTGACGCCGATTGCAGCGATCCTGCTGCTGGCGTACTTCTTTCCGCATGATGGCCCCAAAGGCAACATTCCGTTGCAGCAGGTGCTGTTGGGTGCAGGCATCGGCGCAGCCGTGAACGTGCTGCTGGGCCTGTGGCTCAATCGCGTGCCCCGGCAGAAGGGCGAAGCCGCGCCCCATCATTTCTTCTTCGTGCCGATGCAGTGGGCTGCGCTGATTCTCGTGGCTGTGTGCGTGGTGACTGCCTTGCTGCGCTGACACATCGCCCTGGAGAGCGCCAACCAAGGTTGGCGGCTACCTGGCATGCCGTTGCTCTGGTAGATGCCAACCTTGGTTGGCATGCATTCAAAAGCGGCAAGAAAAAAGGTCCCGGATCGCTCCGGGGCCTTTCTCGTTTCAGCTCACCACCGGATCAACGATCCGGGCGGTGGGCGGATTCCGCGTCGCGCTGGCGTTCCATGAACTCCTTGGACGGTTCATCCAGCTTGTCACCCAGCATGCGGCGCACGACCACGAAGAACACCGGGATCATCAGCAGGCCGAGCAGGGTGGCGAACAGCATGCCGCCGATCACGCCGGTGCCGATGGCATGGCGGGAGTTGGCGCCGGCGCCGGTGGAGATCGCCATCGGGATCACGCCCATGATGAACGCGAACGACGTCATCAGGATCGGACGGAAGCGCAGGCGAGCCGCCTCGATGGTGGCATCGCGCAGGTTCTTGCCTGCGGCACGCTGCTCCACCGCGAACTCCACGATCAGGATCGCGTTCTTCGCCGCCAGGCCGATCACGGTGATCAGGCCGATCTTGAAGAACAGATCGTTGGGCAGGCCGCGCAGCATCGACAGCCCGAGGGCGCCGAGCACGCCCAGCGGCACCACCAGCAGCACCGCGACCGGGATCGACCAGCTTTCATACAGGGCTGCCAGGCAGAGGAACACCACCACGATGGACAGCACCAGCAGCAGCGTCGCGGCATTGCCGGCCAGGATTTCCTGGTAGGACATGCCCGACCAGTCGTAGCCGAAGCCGGCCGGCAGGTCGTCGTTGACGATGCTCTCCATGGTCTGCATCGCCTCGCCCGAGCTGGTGCCCGGGGCCTGCGAGCCAACGATGTTGATCGCCGAGTAGCCGTTGTAGCGGCTCAGCGACGGCGGTGCCGACACCCATTCGGACTTGACCACCGTGTTCAGCGGGATCATCGAACTGGTGCCGTCAGCGTTCGTGGTCAGGCTGGACGGGCTGTAGAAGCTCTTCAGCGATTCCTGGCCGGTGCGGTACGGACCATCGGCCTGCATGGTCACGCGCTTGATGCGGCCTTCGTAGAAGAAGTCGTTGACGTACACCGGGGCCAGCATCAGCTGGATGGTGCTGTACACGTCCGACACCGACATGCCCATCGACTGCGCCTGCACGCGGTCCACGTGCAGCTGCAGCTGCGGGGCGTTTTCCAGTCCGTTCGGACGCACGCCGACCAGTGCTTCAGGCTTCTGCGCGGCATTGCCGAGCAGGATGTTGCGCGCCTGGGTCAGCTGTTCGTAGCCGGCACCGCTGCGGTCCTGCAGCCACATGTCGAAGCCACCGAACTGGCCGAGGCCCTGCACGGTGGGCAGGTTGACCACGAAGATCTGCGCTTCCTTGATGCCGTAGAACGCGCCGTTCATGTTCTGGATGAACTCGGGCGCGGTGAACTTGCGTTCCTCCCACGGCTTCAGGCGGATGAAGCCCATGCCGACGTTCTCGCCGGAACCGACGAAGCTGAAACCGGCCACCTGCAGCATGCCTTCATAGCCATCCTGCTTTTCCAGGATGCCACGCATCTGCGCGAACACTTCGTTGGTCTGGCCCTTGGTCGAGCCCGGCGGCAGCTGCACGATCGCCAGCGCATAGCCCTGGTCTTCTTCCGGCAGGAAGCTGCCCGGCATGCGGGTGAACAGGAAGCCGCACAGTGCGGTCAGTACCACGAACAGGATCATCCAGCGCGGCGCATGGCGCACTGCCGAGGTGATGTGGCCCACATAGGTGTGGCTGATCTTGTCGTAGTACTTGTTGAAGGTGCGGTAGATGATGTTCGGGTTGTCGTTGTGCGTCGGCTTCAGGAAGGTCGCGCACAGCGCCGGGGTGAAGCCCAGGGCCAGGAACGCCGAGAACGCCATCGAGATGGCGATGGTCAGCGCGAACTGCTTGTAGATCTCACCGGCGGCGCCGCCCTGCAGGGCGGACGGAATGAACACCGCGGCCAGCACGACGGTGATCGCCACCACCGCGCCGGTGATCTGGGTCATCGCCTTCTGCGTGGCCGGCTTCGGCGCCAGGCCTTCCTCGGTCATGATGCGTTCGACGTTCTCGATCACCACGATCGCGTCATCGACCACGATGCCGATCGCCAGCACCATCGCGAACAGGGTCAGCTGGTTGATCGTGAAGCCGATCATCCACATGCCCAGGAAGGTACCGAGCAGGGCCACCGGGATGACCAGGGTCGGGATCAGGGTGGCGCGGAAGTTCTGCAGGAAGATCAGCATCACCAGGAACACCAGGAACACTGCTTCAAACAGTGTCTTGACCACTTCCTGGATCGAGATCTTGACGAAGGTGGTGCTGTCGTACGGCGAGAACCAGGTCACGCCGGACGGGAAGCTGGGCTGCAGCTCGTCCATCTTGCCGCGCACCGCATCGGCCACGTTCAGAGCGTTGGCGCCCGGCAGCAGCTGGATGGCGAAGGCACCGGTCGGCTTGCCGTTGTACTGGGTGTCGAAGCCGTAGTTGTTGGCACCGAAGGCGACGCGGGCGATGTCCTTCAGCAGCACGCGCGAGCCGTCAGCGTTGGCGCGCAGGATGATGTTCTCGAACTCCTGCGGCGAACTGAAGCGGCCTTCGGCCGAGACCGTAGCGGTGAAGTGCTGGCCTTCCGGCGACGGGTCCGAACCCAGCGCACCGGCGGCGAACTGCACGTTCTGCGCACGCACCGCGGCCAGCACCTGGCTTGCCGACAGGCCGTAGCCCTGCATCTTTTCCGGGTTCAGCCAGATGTTCATGGCGTACTCGGAACCGAACTGCTGGGTGCTGCCGACGCCGGGGATACGCGAGACCTGGTCGAGCACTCGCGAGCCGACGATGTCGTTCAGGGCATCACGGTTGATGGCAGGCGTGTCGGACTGCAGTGCAATCACCATCAGGAAGCCGGCATTGGCCTTGGCCACCACCACGCCCTGCTGGGTCACTTCCGAAGGCAGTCGTGGCGTGGCCAGCGACACCTTGTTCTGCACCTGCACCTGGGCGATGTCCGGATCGGTACCGGTCTCGAAGGTCAGCGTGATCTGCGCGCGGCCGTTGGAGGCGGACGAGGAGCTGAAGTACAGCAGATGATCGATACCGGTCAGCTGCTGCTCGATCACCTGGGTGACCGATTTCTCGGTGGTGTCCGCGCTGGCGCCCGGGTAGGTCGCCGAAACGGTGACCTGTGGCGGGGCGATGTTGGGATAGGACTCCACGCCCAGGTTGAGGATCGCGATCACGCCGCTGAGCGAGATCAGGATCGCAACCACCCAGGCGAAGACTGGATGTTCGATGAAAAATTTAGGCATGACGGAAGGTTCCCGTTACTGCTTGTTCGAATCGGTGGCGGCCGGCTTGGCCGCATCGGCCTGCTCGGGCTTGGCCGCGTCGGCCGGTGCCTTGCCTGCGGCCGGTGCAGCGCCCGCAGGAGCGGCGCCGGCTGCGGCAGGCTTGCCGTTGGCGTCTTGCCCCGGGGTCCACGGCTTGGCCACTGCCGGTGCGCCTTCCTTGACCTTCTGCACGCCAGCCACGATCACCTTGTCACCGGCGGCCAGGCCGTCGCTGACCAGCCAGTTGCCGTTCTGCGCGCCATCGGTCTTCACGTTCTTGCGTACGACCTTGCCGTCGGCACCGACCACCATCACGTAACCGCCGGTGGTATCGCGCAGCAGGGCCTGCTGCGGCACCAGGTAGGCGTTGTTGCGCTCGCCCAGGTTGGCCTGGAAGCTGACGAAGGCGCCGGGCAGCAGGATCTGCTGCGGGTTCGGCAGCAGTGCACGCAGCGACACCGCGCCGGTGGCCGGGTCGACCGTGGTCGAGGAGAAGTCCAGCGTGCCCGGCTCACCGTAGGTGGTGCCGTCGGCCAGCTTGACGTTGACCGTGGCCTTGCCATCGCCGGACAGTGCCAGCGCACCCTTGGCCTGCTGTGCGCGCAGCTGGGTCAGCTCATCCACGCTCAGCGAGAAGTTGACGTACAGCGGGTCGAGCTGGTCGACGGTGGTCAGCAGGGTCACATCGCCCTGGCCGACCAGCGCACCCTCGGTGACCTGCTGCTTGTTGGCCACGCCGCTGATCGGCGCGGTCACTTCGGTGTAGCCCAGGCTGATGCGCGAAGAGGTCACCGACGCCTCGGCCTGCTTGACCGCGGCCAGCGCGGTGCGCTCGGCCGATTCGGCGTTGTCCAGGTCGGCCTTGGAGACGAACTGCTGCGGGGCCAGCGAACGCGCGCGGTCGGCGGCGACCTTGGCGTTGGCGTAGGTCGCGCGGGCCGAGGCGAGTTGCGCTTCGGACGCGTTGAGCGAGGCACGCAGCGGCGCCGGGTCAATCAGGAACAGGGTCTGGCCCTGCTTGACCTGTGAGCCCTCCTGGTAGACGCGCTTGAGCAGTACGCCCGGCACGCGCGCGCGCACGTCGGCGCTGCGGAATGGCGACAGGCGGCCGACCAGCTCACGCTGCAGCGGCAGGGTCTGCGGCTTGGCGTCGATCACGCCCACCTCCGGCGGCGGGGGCGTCTGCTGTTCCGGCTTCTTGCAGGCAGCCAGAGCGACAGCAACGGCGCACGTCAAGGCAAGGGTGCGGAGTGGGGCGATCATCAGGAGGAACTCCGGGGTTGGTTTGTAGACGGGGCCGGCGACGGCTGTGGCGCGAACGCGCGCAGGAAGCTGTCGACGGAGAATTCTGCCCAGCGCCGACGCAGCAGCGCGTCATCACGATGGGGGGTATGGAAGCGCTGTTTGTCGAAATCCTGACCGGCGATCATGCTCAGCAGCAGTTCGGCCATGAAGTGCGGGTCGTCATGCCGGAGCTGCCCTTGCATGCAAACGGTTTCAATCCATTCAGCAAGATGAAGCGTCAGCGCGCCGGCGCCATGTCGGTACAGCGTACGCGCCTCTTCGGGAAACTGGGACGCATCGGCGGCGATCAGCCGACAGGCCTGTCCTACGTGCGGTTGGTTGAAATGCTCCAGGAAGTCGGTGGCGAACTGGAGCAGGCTGGCACGCAGGTCGTCACTGCGGAGTGCACGAACCATGGCGCCGGTGGCGTGGCCGACATGGCGCTGCATCACCCGCCGCAGCAGTTCCTGCTTGCTGCCATAGCGCGAGTACAGGGTCTGCTTGGAGCAGCCGGCGTGCTGGGCCACCGCGTCCATGCTCATCTGCATGCCCTGCTGGGCCAGCAGCTCGCGCACGGCATCGAACACGCGCTCATCGCGTGCGTCGAGGGCAACGGGGAGGTAGGCCGGGTTCACGCGGTGGACTATACCGTCCAGTTCAGGATTGTGGAATCGAATCGGAGTCGCTGCGTGTGTCTTCCGGTAACACGCTTTGCCGATCCTGTCGGCAGTGCTGAAGCGGGCGCCAGCACCATACCGGTGCGAACTGAATAGGCGTCTAAACCGCAGCAAACCCGAATCTACTTATTCCGTCCTGCAGCAAGGCCTTTTCGTGCGGTAGGGCTACAATTTCATTTTCCCAACTGAGCAAGCGCATCGCTCTGCCATGAAACCGCAAAAAACCGCAGCCAAGACCGTGAAAAACAAGACCAAACCAGCAGAGTCGGAGGTCGCAGTGACCGCTGGTTTCTCCCTGGAGCCGGTGTACACGGCATTGCGCAAGCGTTACCCCGCGGCCGCACAGGCCGAAGCGGTGGCCTTCGCCACTGACTTCTACAAGCGCATGGAGTCGGACGAGTTCCCGCACCACAGCGCTGAAGAGTGGGCCGCTCTCGCGGCTGAGACGCTGGAATTCGCCCGTGCCCGCAAGGCCGGCAAGGCCAACGTCCGCGTGTTCAATCCGACCGCGAAGGCCAACGGTTGGGAATCGCCGCACACCGTGCTGCAGATCGTCAACGACGACATGCCGTTCCTGGTCGATACCGTGACCATGTCGCTGGCCGAACAGGGCGTGGGTGTCCACGTGCTGGGCCACCCGGTGCTGCGCTTCAGCCGCGACAAGGCCGGCAAGCTGGTCAAGGTCGGCGAAGGTGATACCGAGTCGGTGATGCTGCTGGAAATCGACCGCCAGCCGGCCGAAGCCATGGCCGCCATCGAACAGGCCATCAACAAGGCGCTGGACGAAGTGCGTGCGATCGTGCGCGACTGGCAGCCGATGAAGGACAAGGCGCTGGCGCTGGCCGACGACCTGGGCAGCCGCCAGCTGCCAGTTGACGACGCATCGCGCAAGGAAGCACAGGAGTTCCTGCGCTGGGCCGCCGACAACCACTTCACCTTCTTCGGCTACCGCGAGTACCGCGTCGAGAAGCAGGGCAAGGAAGAAGTGCTGGCGCCGCTGAACGACACCGGCCTGGGCTTGATGCGCGGCAAGGACAAGTCCGCCGCCCGTCCGGTCAAGACGCTGGCCGCGCAGGGCCTGAACGCCACGTCCGGTTTGAAGGACGCGCTGATCCTGACCAAGACCAATGCCCGTTCGCGCGTGCACCGCGCCGGTTACATGGACTACATCGGCGTGCTGGAATTCGACGCCAAGGGCAAGATCATCGGCGAGCAGCGCTTCCTCGGCCTGTTCACCTCCAGCGCGTACAACCGTCGCCCGTGGGAAATCCCACTGGTGCGCCAGCGCCACGAGCACGTGATGAAGCAGTCGGGCCTGGCCCCGGCCAGCCATAGCGGCAAAGCCCTGCGCCACATCCTGGAAACCCTGCCGCGCGAAGAACTGTTCCAGTCCAGCGAGGACGAACTGTTCCGCACCGCCATGGGCGTGCTGGGCCTGCAGGAGCGCGTGCGCAGCCGCCTGTTCCTGCGCCGCGACAAGTACAGCCGTTTCATTTCCGCGCTGGTCTACCTGCCGCGTGAGCGCTTCAACACCGACGTGCGCCTGCGCATCGAAGCGATGCTGAAGGAAGCACTGCACGGCGAGTACGTCGACAGCTCGGTGGTGCTGGGCGAATCGCCGCTGGCCCAGGTGCACCTGATCGTGCGCCCGAAGCCGGGTGAGATGCTCGACGTCGATACCGCCGAACTGGAGCAGAAGCTGGCCCAGGTGCTGCGTAACTGGCAGGACGACCTGCGCGAAGCGCTGGTCACCCGCCACGGCGAGACCGAAGGCCTGCGCATCGCCGCCCGTATCGGCAAGGCACTGCCGGCCGGCTACATCGAAGACAACAGCACCGCGGTTGCCGCCAACGATGTCAGCCAGCTCGACGCCCTGACCGGCCCGGACGACCTGCGCCTGAGCCTGCAGGCCGTGCCGCGCGAAAGCGGCGATGGCCTGCGCCTGAAGCTGTATCGCCAGCTGGACGACATTCCGCTGTCGGACGCGCTGCCGATGATGGAAAACATGGGCCTGCGCGTGATCGCCGAGCGTCCGTACCGCCTGTCGGTCGACAACGCCCCGGTGTACGTGCAGGACTTCGAGGTCGAGTCGACCGCCGGCGCGATCGATGCCGCCAGTGTCGATGAAGCCTTCGGCGAGACCTTCGCCCGCGTCTGGCACGGCGATGCCGAGAACGACGGCTTCAACCGCCTGGTGCTGGCTGCCGGCCTGCACTGGCGCCAGGTCGCCATGCTGCGCGGCTACTGCAAGTACCTGCTGCAGACCGGCGTGCCGTTCTCGCAGGCCTACGTGGAAGGCACCTTCGCGCGCTACCCGCTGCTGGCCCGCCTGCTGGTCGAGCTGTTCGAAGCGCGCTTCGATCCGGCTACCGGCCACGAGAGCAAGGACGATATCGCTGCCGGCCAGGCCCAGCTGAAGGCCCACTTCGATGTGCTGGCTGCTGGCGACGACGCTACCCTGAAGGTGCTCAAGACCGTGGTCGACGCCCGCAAGGGTGACCGCGACGCGCAGATGCAGGCCGCGCGCGATGCGCTGCTGAAGCTGATGGACCGCGTGTCCAGCCTGGACGAGGACCGCATCCTGCGCTCGTTCATGGGCGTGATCGACGCGACCCTGCGTACCAGCTACTACCAGACCGATGCCAACGGCCAGCACGGCCATGTCATCAGCTTCAAGTTCGATTCGGCGCTGGTGCCGGACCTGCCGAAGCCGCGCCCGTACCGCGAAATCTTCGTCTACGGCCCGCGCGTGGAAGGTACCCACCTGCGCTTCGGCGCGGTCGCCCGTGGTGGCCTGCGCTGGTCGGATCGTCGCGAAGACTTCCGCACCGAAGTGCTGGGCCTGGTCAAGGCGCAGATGGTCAAGAACACCGTCATCGTGCCGGTCGGCGCGAAGGGCGGCTTCTTCGCCAAGACCCCGCCGGTGAACGGCGACCGCGATGCGATCTTCGCCAACGGCGTGGCCTGCTACAAGCTGTTCATCCAGGGCCTGCTGGACATCACCGACAACATCGTCAACAACAAGATCGTGCCGCCGGTGGATGTCGTGCGTCACGACATGGACGATCCGTACCTGGTGGTGGCCGCCGACAAGGGCACCGCGACCTTCTCCGACATCGCCAACGGCCTGGCCATCGCGCACGGCTTCTGGATGGGCGATGCGTTCGCCTCCGGTGGTTCGGTGGGTTACGACCACAAGGGCATGGGCATCACCGCACGCGGTGCGTGGGAGTCGGTCAAGCGCCACTTCCGTGCGCTGGGTCGTGACAGCCAGAGCCAGGACTTCACCGCAGTCGGCGTCGGCGACATGTCCGGCGACGTGTTCGGCAACGGCATGCTGCTGTCGCGCCACATCCGCCTGGTCGCTGCATTCGACCACCGCCACATCTTCCTGGACCCGAATCCGGATGCGGCCACCACGTTCGTCGAACGTGAGCGCCTGTTCACCGTGCCGCGTTCGAGCTGGGCGGACTACGATGCCAAGCTGATCAGCAAGGGCGGCGGCGTGTACCCGCGCAGCCTGAAGTCGATCGAGATCACCCCGCAGGTGCGTGAAGTGCTGGGCCTGGACGACAACGCCAAGGCGCTGTCGCCGAACGATCTGATGAGCGCGATCCTGAAGGCGCCGGTCGACCTGCTGTGGAACGGCGGCATCGGTACCTACGTCAAGGCCGCCAGCGAGCAGCACAGCGATGTCGGCGACCGCGCCAACAACGCGCTGCGCGTGAACGGTGGCGAGCTGCGCTGCAAGGTGGTGGGCGAGGGCGGCAACCTGGGCATGACCCAGCTGGGCCGCATCGAAGCGGCGCAGGCCGGCGTGCTGCTCAACACCGACTTCATCGACAACTCGGCCGGTGTCGACACCTCCGACCATGAAGTCAACATCAAGATCCTGCTCAACGATGTGGTGCGGGCCAAGAAGCTGACCGTCGAGCAGCGCAACAAGCTGCTGGCCTCGATGACCGATGAAGTCGCCGAGCTGGTGCTCAACGACAACTACCGCCAGAACCAGGCGCTGAGCCTGATGGAGCGGATGGCGGTCAAGCGCCTGGGTTCCAAGCAGCACTTCATCCGTACCCTGGAACAGCAGGGCCTGCTCGATCGCCAGATCGAGTTCCTGCCGTCCGACGCCGAGCTGTCCCAGCGCAAGGCACGCGGCCAGGGCCTGACCCGTCCGGAACTGTCGGTGCTGCTGTCCTACTCCAAGCTGGTGGCGTTCGCCCAGCTGCTGGATTCGGACATCCCGGAAGATCCGTACCTGTCCAAGGAGCTGCAGCGCTACTTCCCGACCCCGCTGCAGAAGAAGTACGCCGACGCGATGGAGCGTCACCGCCTGAAGCGCGAAATCATCGCCACGGCCGTGACCAACCAGACCATCAACCGCATGGGCGCCACTTTCCTGATGCGCATGCAGGAAGACACCGGCCGCTCCATCGCCGAGGTTGCCAAGGCCTACACCATCAGCCGCGAAACGCTGGATGCACGCGCGCTGTGGGCGCAGATCGATGCCCTCGACGGCAAGGTGCCGGAGTCGGTGCAGATCGATGCGCTGGAAGTGATCTGGAAGCTGCAGCGCTCGTTCGTGCGCTGGCTGCTGTCGCGCCCGGGCGCGATGCCGGGCATCACCGAAGCGGTCAACCGCTACCAGGGTCCGTTCAACGACATCCGCGTTGCTTCGGGCGTGCTGCCGGATTCGCAGCGTCCGACCTATGAAGCCCTGGTGGCCGAATGGAAGGAGAAGGGCCTGCCGTCCGCGCTGGCGCAGCAGCTGGCCGAACTGCACTTCCTGGAGCCGGCGTTCGACATCATCGAACTGGCCCGTACCCGCAAGCTGAAGCCGGTGGACGTGTCCAAGGTCCACTTCCGCCTGGGCGATGCCCTGCAGCTGCCGTGGCTGTTCGAGCAGGTCGACGCGCTGGAGGTCAATGGCCGTTGGCACGCCGTGGCACGTGGCGTGCTGCGTGACGAACTGGCCGCCAACCACCGCAACCTGGCTGGCCAGGTGCTGGGCACCAAGGGTGGCAGTGCTGAAGCCAAGGTCGCTGCCTGGATGGGCCGTGATGACAACAGCCTGCGCTTCACCCTGGCGATGCTGGCCGAACTGGCCGAGCAGAAGACCCTGGACTACCCGACCGTTTCGGTCGCGGTGCAGCGCCTGGGCCAGCTGGCTGCCCACGGCGCGTAACTGAAGTAGTGCCAGGCCACGCCTGGCATGCGTGAACCGGAACGGCCCCGCGAAAGCGGGGCCGTTCTGTTTCTGCCCTTGACCTTTGCGACCACCTGACCGGACGCCGACGAGCCTGCCGGTCATCCGCCCCACGGGGTCCAACTCCCGGCGCTCGGTTATGCTCTCCATCAAACCTCCCCGGATCCACCGATGAGCGACACCCCCCGCATCGCTTTCCTGGCCAGCACCACCGAGCCCGCGCAGATGGCCCGCGCGGCCATGGTGTCGCGCTATGGCGACTACACGCCCGAGCAGGCCGACGTGCTGTGCCCGCTGGGCGGCGATGGCTTCATGCTGCAGACCCTGCACCGGCATGGGCACCTGGGCAAGCCGGTGTTCGGCATGAAACTGGGCACGGTGGGCTTCCTGATGAACCAGTACCGCGGCGACGATGACGTGCAGGCGCGCATCGCCCGTGCCGAACCGGCCAACCTGCGTCCGCTGGAGATGGTGGCGTTGACCGAATCGGGCACCAGTACCGGCTCGCTGGCCTACAACGACGTCTCGCTGCTGCGCCAGACCCGCCAGGCCGCGCATATCGGCATCGACCTCAACGGCCAGGAACGCGTGGCCGAACTGATCGGTGACGGCGTGCTGGTCGCGACCCCGGCTGGCAGTACCGCGTACAACTATTCCGCGCACGGCCCGGTGCTGCCGCTGGGCTCGTATACCATCGCCCTGACGCCGCTGGCCCCGTATCGGCCGCGACGCTGGCGCGGGGCGATCCTCAAGGCCGACACCGAAGTGCGTTTCCGCGTGCTCGATCCGTACAAGCGCCCGATCAGTGTGACCGCTGATTCGCACGAGACCCGCGACGTGGTCGAAGTGACCATCCGCGAGTCGAAGGACCGCCGCGTGACCCTGCTGTTCGACCCGGAGCACAATCTGGAAGACCGGATCCTGAGCGAACAGTTCGTTTTTTGAGGACAATAGGCGGCCGGCCGTGCCCGACCGCTTGAAGGACCCCCACCGATGGGCGACAACTCCCCCCGTTTGCTGACCGTTGCGGTGACCTCGCGCGCCCTGTTCGACCTCGAGGAAAGCCACGCGCTGTTCGAGAGCGATGGCGTGGCGGCCTATGCCGAGTTCCAGCGCCAGCACGAAGACGACATCCTCGGCCCTGGCGTGGCGTTTCCGGTGGTGCGCAAGCTGCTGGCGTTGAACCAGGGCGCCAGCCCGGAGAACCCGCGGGTCGAGGTCATCCTGCTGTCGCGCAACTCGGCCGATACCGGCCTGCGCATCTTCAACTCGATCCAGCACTACGGCCTGGGCATCATCCGCGCGACGTTCACCGCTGGCGAGCCGACCTGGCCGTACGTGAAGCCGTTCGGCACCGACCTGTTCCTGTCGGCCAATCCCGAATCGGTGCGCAGCGCACTGCGTCATGGCATCGCCGCGGCCACCATCCTGCCCAAGCCGCCCGGTGAGACTGCTGCGGCAGCGGCAGACCAGATCGATACCGGTCGCCCGGCCGGTCAGCTGCGCATCGCCTTCGACGGCGACGCGGTGATCTTCGGCGACGAGAGCGAGCGCATTTCGCGCGAGCAGGGCGTGGAAGCATTTGGCCGCCACGAGCGCGAACGGGCCCGCGAACCGCTCAGCGGCGGCCCGTTCCGCGGCTTCCTGTCGGCGCTGCACACGCTGCAGGAAGTGTTCCCGGCCGGCGAGAGTGCGCCGATCCGTACCGCGCTGGTAACCGCGCGTTCGGCACCGGCGCATGAGCGGGTGATCCGCACCCTGCGCGAGTGGGGCGTGCGCCTGGATGAGGCGCTGTTCCTCGGCGGCCGCCACAAGGGGCCGTTCCTGCAGGCGTTCGGTGCCGACATCTTCTTCGATGATTCGCAGCACAACATCGACAGTGCGCGCGAGCACGTGGCCGCCGGCCACGTGCCGCATGGCGTCGCCAACGAAGGTTGATCGTCGCCGGGCATGGCCCGGCGCTACCGGATGGGGCTGTCGGTGGTAGCGCCGGGCCATGCCCGGTGGGCGCCACGGCAATCGGTCACGGGGTGGCCGACATCCCCAACTGCAGGTCCACCACCTTCCAGCGCAGGCCCTGCGGTTCCAGCACCACCTTCAACGGCGGCTGGCCGGGGCCGCGATCGACGTCGATCACGAAGCGGTCCAGCGCTTCGAAATGATGCTCGGCGTTCTTCAAAGGACGCGCCGGTTCGGTCGCGCCAAAGGCATCGCCGCCCTGCAGTTCATTGCGGCCGCGCTTCCACAGCACATGGCCCTGCAGCATCGCGCCGATGCCGGTCGGGGTCACCATCGTCTCCACCGCCGCACCACCCAGCTGGTCGCCCAGCCCGTAGAGCAGGGCGCCGAACGGGCTGGCCGCCACGTCAGGCCCGGCCTGGCGCACAAGATAGTCGTTGAGCTGGGCGCGCAGGCTGCTGCGCACGCGCGGGAAATCGACGTAGCGTTCCAGCCGCGCGGTGTCGCGTTGCTCGATGGCCTTGGACAGGCCATGCACGGTCACGTACGGGCCGCCGAACCACCAGGCGGCCAGCGCGAGAACCACCAGCACCAGCAGTGCAATGAGCTTCTTCATGCCGCCCAGACTGCCGCAACTGCGGCAGCCGGTGGTGAACGGCAGGTGATGCAGTCTAGAACTCCAGGTCCAGCGCCGCACACAGGTAGTCGACGAACGGGCCGAGCCCAGCCAGGTCCTTGCCCAGCGTGGACAGCAGGCGCGGGCCGGTCATGGTGGCGTCGTCCAGCGAGCGCCACATCACCCAGTTGCGGTGCTTGAGGTCGTCGATGAACTCGAAGTCGGCCGGGAAGCCGCGCGGCGGCCGTACCAGCTTCTCGCTCTCCTCGAAATCGAAGCGCTTGCGCAGGGCCGGTGCATGCGCGGCGGCCTTCCAGCTGCCGGGGTTGTCGAGGATGAAGTGGCGCACGCGGCGCTGGGTTTCCGGTTCCGGATGCCACAGGCCGGCGCCGACGAAGCTTTCGCCCGGCTGCAGGTGCACGTAGAAGGACGGCGCGGCTACTTCGCGGCGGCGCTCATGGAACAGGCGTGCACCCTGCCAGGTCTTGTACGGGGATTTGTCGTTGGAGAAGCGCGCGTCGCGATGGATGCGGAACAGTGAGCCGCCGACGCCGCGGGTATCGGCGCGGAAGTGCTCGCTGACTTCGGCCAGCGCCGGCTGCAGGTCACCCAGCAGGCGCAGGAACGGCTGCCGGACGTGGTCTTCATACTGCTGGCGATGGTCGTTGAACCACGCCTTTTCGTTATGCCGCGCCAGACTGCGCAGGAACTTGAAGCTGGCGTCCGAGAAATAGGTACTCACAAGGTCTCCTGCAGCTGCTGGCCCCAGTCGCGCAGCGATTGCAGCAGAGCCTGGCGCCGCGCATCGTCGGGCGCTTCGGCGGCAAGTGCATCGAGCTGCTGCTGGTACTGGGGCAGATTGAGTTCGCCCAGGCCGCCGTCTCCCAGCAGGCGCTGGCGGCGGTAATCCTGCCAGCGCTGATGTTCAGCCGGCGCGAGGCTGTCGGGATGGTTGCGCGCGCGATAGCGGAACAACAGCTCTGGCAGGCGCGGGTCGCGGAAGCGGCCTTCCAGCGCGGCCAACTGCTCCGGCGCGGTGGTGCGTGCCAGCGCAAGCAGCGGTTTGTCGCCGTTGCCGAGGAAGCCGTCGTACAGCGAGGCATCGACGTCGGCCACGGTTGCCGCGCGCGGTTGGTTGTAGACCTGGCGCGCCTTCTCGGCCAGCGCCGGGGCGAACTCGCGCAGGCGCTCGACCTTGGCTTCGATGGCCGCAACGTCCAGGCCCAAGCGCTCATGGTCGTCGGCACGCAGGTGGTTCCAGGCAATCAGTGCCGGCACCTTGTTCAGATGCACTTCCTTCAGCGGTACCCGCGCAACGCCTTCGGGCAGCTCGCTGGCGCGCATGTACAGGCGCTGTGCGATCACCTCGGCGGGCAGTTCCAGCAGGTCGTCGATCTCGCCTTCCAGGTCGAACACGATCACCCGGTTGTTGATGGTCGGGTGCACGGCCAGCGGCAGAACCGGTGCAGCGCACAGGCGGCTGGCCGGGTAGCGCATGGAAATGTGCAGCACCGGCTTCATCGCCGCCACGTCCAGCAGGCCGCCGACGAAGCGCTTGTCACGCAGCTTCAGCGCGTACTCCCACAGCCGCGGCTGCGACTGCTTGAACAGGCGTGCCATGCCGATGGTGGCGCGCACGTCGGACAGTGCTTCGTGCGCATCGCCTTCGCGCACGTCGTTGGCCTCGGCCAGGTGCTCGAGCTTGAACGAGGTGGCACCATCTTCGCGCAGCGGCCATTGGATGCCGTCCGGGCGCATCGCGCGCATCAGCCGCAGCATGTCCAGCAGGTCCCAGCGCGAATTGCCGTTGCGCCACTCGCGTTCGTACGGGTCGTGGAAGTTGCGGAACAGCCCGTAGCGGACGAATTCATCGTCGAAGCGCAGCGTGTTGTAACCCAGCGCGCAGGTACCGGGGCGCGACAGCTGCTCGTTGATGCGGTCGAAGGCTTCGGCTTCGCTGATGCCTTCGGCCAGTGCCTGCTGCGGGGTAATGCCGGTCACCAGGGTGGCCATCGGCGAGGGCAGCAGGTCATCAGCCGGGCGCACGAAGAAGCTGACCGGGGTGTCGATCTCGTTGAGGTCGGCGTCGGTGCGGATCGCGGCGTACTGCGAGATGCGCGTGCGTCGCGGGTCCTGGCCGAAGGTTTCCAGGTCGTAGAACAGGAAGCTGTCAGTCATCAGTGCGCGCCCTCCAGGACCGGCAGCTGCGCGTGGATCTGCGCTTCCAGTGCCGCCCAGTCGATGTTGTCCAGTGAAACGTGGCCGACCGTGGCCGCCACCAGCAGATCGCGCTGCAGTTCGGTACGGCGCAGCGCTTCGGCATACGGCGTGTGCAGGAAGGTGACCATGGTGTAGTGCGGCACGAAGCGCGTCGGCCAGCGACGCTGCAGCTCCTGCTCCAGCTCGCGCTGCAGCAGGAAGGCCGGGTCGGCCACGCGGTCGCGCATCTCCAGATAGTTTTCCAGCGCCATCTGCTGGATCGCACACGCGTTCGGCTTGCGCTCGGCTTCGAACGCGGCGAACGCACCTTCCAGATCATCGGCCTCCATCAGGTGACGGGCCAGCGCAACGCAGTCCTCGAACGCGCAGTTCATGCCCTGGCCGTGGAATGGCACCATCGCATGCGCGGCATCGCCGATCAGCACGGCGCGGCCCTGCTGATGCCAGCGTTCCAGGGTGAGCGTGCCGAGCAGACCAGGCGGGTGCTGTTCCCAGTCCGCGCGCAGGTTCGGGATCAGCGGCAGGGTGTCGGCGAACTCGTGCGCGAACAGCGCCTCGGCCTGCGCGCCGGTGTTGACCGTGGCGAAGCTGGGGTCGCCCTGGTTGGGCAGGAACAGGGTGACGGTGAAGGTGCCTTCGTGGTTGGGCAGGGCGATGCACATGTAGTGGCCACGCGGCCAGATGTGCAGCGCATTGCGCTCGATGCGGAAGCTGCCATCGGCGGCCGGCGGGATCTCCAGCTCCTTGTAGGAATGGTCGAGGAAGGCAATGTCCTCGCCCAGCGGTGCACGGCGGTTCATCGCCGCACGCAGTGCCGAACCGGCGCCGTCTGCACCAATCAGGGTGTCGAAGCGGATGTCGTGCGGGCTGTCGTCGCGGTCATCGATGAAGCGCGCGTAGCCGGCATCGAAATCGACGGTGTGCAGGCGGCGATGGAAGTGCACGGTGGCACCGGCCTGTTCGGCCAGTTCCAGCAGCGTGGTGTTCAGGTCGCTGCGGTGGATCGACCAGATCACTTCGCTGTCATCACGGCCATAGCGCTGCAGCTGCGGTTCGCCTTCGCGCGGGTGCACCATGCGTCCGCGCATCATCACCGCGCGCGCCATGACCTCGTCTTCCACGCCGGCCTGGCGCAGCGCATTGCGCCCACGCTCGGCCAACGCCAGGTTGATCGAGCGGCCGCTCTCGTAGTCGGCCACGCGCGGATCGCCGCGGCGTTCGTAAAGGGTGATGCGCCAGCCCTGGCGTGACAGCAGGATGGCCAGCAGGGACCCGGCAAGGCCGGCACCGATAATGCTCAACGAGCGGGAAGCGTGTGCGATCAACGAACTGTCCAGCAGTAGGGGAGGGGCCGGCTTAGAGGCCGGCCCAGGCTTCCACTTCCTCGACGAAGTGGTGCACATCCAGGTAGCGGTTGTAGAGCGGGGTGGGCGAGATACGGATCACGTCGGGCTCGCGCCAGTCGCCGAGCACGCCGATGCCGCGCAGGTGTTCGAACAGTGCGCGGCCACGTTCGCGGCCACCGATCACGCGCAGTGAGAGCTGGCAGCCGCGGCGCTGCGGGTCAGCCGGCGTGATGATGTCCAGCACGCTGGACAGGCGCGCGCGCACCAGCGCTTCGAGCATGCCGGTCAGCGCCAGCGACTTGCTGCGCAGCGATTCCATGCCGGCGCGCTCGAACAGGTCCAACGACGCCCGCAGCGGCGCGAGGCCGAGGATCGGCGGGTTGCTCAGCTGCCAACCTTCGGCGCCGATGGCCGGGGTGAACTGCGGTGCCATCTGGAAGCGGGTGGACTCTTCATGGCCCCACCAGCCGGCGAAACGCGGAAGGCTGGTGTCGCGATGGTGGCGCTCGTGCACGAAGGCGCCGGCAACCGCGCCCGGGCCGCTGTTGAGGTACTTGTAATGGCACCACACGGCAAAATCGGGTGCGATGTCATGCAGGCGCAGCGGCAGGTTGCCAACCGAGTGCGCCAGATCGAAGCCGATGCGTGCGCCCTGCAGGCGGGCGGCGCGAGTGATCGCGTCCAGGTCGAAGGCCTGGCCGGTGCGGTACTGCACACCGGGCCACAGCACCAGCGCCAGGCGCGGGCCGTGTTCGGCGATGGCCCGTTCGATCGCGTTCAGCGAGATCGTGCCGTTGGCTTCATCCGGCTGCACTTCCACCAGGCATTGGGCCGGGTCGAAACCATGGAAGCGGATCTGCGCTTCCACCGCATGGCGGTCGGTCGGGAATGCGCCGGCTTCCATCAGGATCACCGGGCGCTCGGCCGTTGGCCGGTAGAAGCTGACCATCATCAGGTGCAGGTTCACGCTCAGCGTGTTCATTGCCACCACTTCGCTGGGCAGCGCACCGACCACGCGGGCCAGCTGCGCGCTCACCAGGCGGTGGTAGGACAGCCACTGCGTCGGGCCGGTGAAGTGGCCTTCCACCGCCAGCTCGCCCCACTGCTTCATCACTTCCTGCACGGCCGCCTGTGCGCCACGCGGCTGCAGGCCCAGCGAGTTGCCGACGAAGTAGGTCTGCTCGCCGCCACCATGGCGCGGAATCAGGAATTCATTGCGCAGCGGGCGCAGCGGATCGGCGGCGTCCAGGGCAATGGCGTGGGTGCGGCTGAGCAGGTCGGACATGGTCGGGCAACAGGCTGCAACGGGACCGCCAGTGTAGCGCTTGGCGGCGTGCCTGCCGCCGAACCTGTAGAGCCGAGCCCATGCTCGGCTGCCGGGACACGAAGCCGAGCATGGGCTCGGCTCTACAGGGGCAGGTGCTCAGCCCACCGCTGGTGCCGGCAGTGGATCCATGTGCCCGCACTGGCTGCAGGTACGCAGCTTCAGGCTGGCGTGGTAGCGCGCGAACACCTTCGGCAGGTCGGTCTCGATGTTCTGCAGCGGGAAATACTCTTCGTGCAGCTTGTGGTTGCAGCGCTCGCAGTGCCAGATCACGCCGTCCATCTCATGCGGCAGGCGCTTGCGCTCGACCACCAGGCCGATACCACCGGGCGGGCGCCGCGGCGAGTGCGGCACCTTCGCCGGCAGCAGGAAGATCTCGCCGGCACGGATCGGAATGTCGCGCACCGCGCCGTCTTCCTGCACCTTCAGCACCATCTCGCCTTCGAGCTGGTAGAACCACTCCGGGCCTTCGTCGTAGTGGTAGTCGGTGCGCGAATTCGGCCCGCCCACCACCATTACGATGAAATCGCCGTTGTCGATCATCTTGTTGCCCACCGGCGGCTTCAGCAGGTGGCGATGTTCTTCGATCCAGGCGTGCAGGTTGATCGGCGAAGCGAGCATGGTGGTCATCCGTAAGGGATCAGTCGCGCTTGCCCTTGCGCGGGACGTAGGACAGGGCCTTTTCATAGGCCGGCTGCAGCTCTTCCTGTGAACCGACGTCGATGCCCATCTCGCGCACGCGTCCGTCCTTCAGGCTGTAGACCCAGCCATGCACCATCAGCTTCTGGCCGCGGGCCCAGGCGTCCTGCACGATGGTCGAGCGGCACAGGTTGGCGACCTGCTCGATCACGTTCAGTTCGCACAGGCGTGCGTGCTTGAGCTCATCGGTCTCGATCGCATCGAGGATGCCGGTGTGCTTCTGCATCACGTCGCCCACATGGCGCAGCCAGTTGTCGGCCAGGCCGACGCGGGTGTTGTGCAGGCAGGCATGCACGCCGCCGCAACCGTAGTGGCCGACGATCAGGATGTGCTTCACCTTCAGCTGGTCCACCGCGTACTGCACCACGCTCAGGCAGTTCAGGTCGGTGTGGGCGACCACGTTGGCGACGTTGCGGTGCACGAACACTTCACCCGGCGCCATGCCGATGATCTGGTTGGCCGGCACGCGCGAATCGGAACAGCCGATCCACAGGTATTCCGGGTGCTGCTGCTTGGCCAGCTGGTGGAAGAACTCGGGGTCTTCCTTCTCGATGCGGTCGGCCCAGTCGCGGTTGTTCTGCAGCAGCTTGTGGATGTCTTTCATGTATGGGTCCCTGGCGTCGGGTGGGGGCGCGCCGCAGCCATCCGGCTGCGTCGTCGCGGGAATCTGGGGCGCTTAGTCGCTGCGGGCGGCCTGTTCGCGGTGCCAGCGCATCCACTGCGCCAACTCGGAGGAAGAGGGAGTGCCCAGCTGTTCCAGTTCGGCGATCACTGCGCGCTGGTTGGCATCGGGATGGTTCTGGCTCAGCTTGAGCTTCAGCTGCACCTGCTCGACCTGGAAACGGAAGCCGATGATGGCGCGCAGCTCCGGGCCGTGTTCGGCACGCGTGGCATCGAACTGCCAGGCCTGGCCGACACTGGCTTCGAAACGGTCGCTGATCGTACCGACCAGTTCGGCCAGCGCATCAGTGTCGTCGAAGGTCTGCAGCTGGCCACGCAGTTCGGCGGCGGCGTAGTTCCAGGTCGGCACCCGCGCCGCAGGTTCCTTGTCCGGATACCAGCTGGCCGAGACATAGCCGTGCGGGCCGTCGACCAGTACCTTGGCCGCGCCGCTGTGGCGCGACTGCGGGTTGGCGCGGGCCCAGTGGCCGCGCAGTTCGATCTGTTCGCCGTCACGCCGGTACAGCACCGGCATCCGGGTCAGCACCGGCAGACCATCGCTGCCGGGCGTGAGCACGGTAACGAACGGGTCGCGCGCCAGCAGGCGGTCCAGCCAGAGCAGGTCGGTCTCGGCGAAGGCGCGCGGGGTGAACATGCTGGGGTCAGGCGAGCCCGCCCAGCGACTGGATCATGCGGCCACGCAGGCCCTCGTCGCTGTCGGCCTTCGGCGGCTGCACTTCGTGCAGGCTGAAGCCGCGCACCAGCGCGTCCTCCTCGTCCAGGCCGTCGTACTCGACGAACTCGGCGTCGAACAGCTGCGAACGGGCGGTGTCTTCGCTGTCATAGCTCAGCGTGTTGCCGTCGCTATCCAGCACTTCGGCGGTGCCGGCCGGGCGCACGCGCAGACGCGCCCAGATCAGGGTGTTGCCGAGGCTGGCCAGCCACCAGCTGTCGCGCGAGGCGGTGATGTCATTCATGGATGTGTTACCAGAGCGAGGCCAGCCAGAGCAGGGCGGCCATGCCCAGTCCGGCCAGCAGGGTCAGCAGCGATACCCAGGCCGGCGTCGCCAGCCCGGACAGCGAGCGATCCGGCTGCTGGCGATAGTCGCGGCGCAGCAGCCAGGCCAGGGCATCGGGCTTGAGGAAGGCGCCGCTGCCGAAGCGCTCGGCGAGCGCCGGATGGCGGTCGCGCACGTGCACCAGGGTCAGCGGCCAGAAGATCACGAAGGCACTGAACCCGGCCACTGCAACGCCGACGAAACAGAGGGCGAAGAACAGGGTCATGGGAGCGGTACCTCCGTGGTCGTGTGGGGCTTAGAAGTCCGCGCTGCCCGGGGCGCGCGGGTAGGGGATCGCATCGCGGATGTTGGACAGCCCGCAGACGTACACCACCAGGCGTTCGAAGCCCAGGCCGAAGCCGGCGTGCGGCACCGAACCATAGCGGCGGAAATCGCGGTACCAGCTGTAGTGCTCACGGTCCAGGCCGAACTGGGCCATGCGCGCATCCAGCACGTCCAGGCGCTCTTCACGCTGGCTGCCGCCGATGATCTCGCCGATGCCCGGGGCCAGCACGTCCATCGCGGCAACGGTCTTGCCGTCGTCGTTCAGGCGCATGTAGAAGGCCTTGATGTGCTCCGGATAATTGGTCACCACTACCGGGCGGCCGACGTGTTCCTCGGTCAGCCAGCGCTCGTGCTCGGTCTGCAGGTCCAGGCCCCATTCGACCGGGAAGTCGAACTTCTTGCCGGACTTCTGCAGCAGGCTGACCGCATCGGTGTAGTCGATGCGCTCGAACGGTGCGTTGATGAAGTCTTCCAGCTTGGTGATCGCGTTCTTGTCCACGCGCTCGGCGATGAAGGCCAGGTCGTCGCTGCGCTCGTTCAGCACCGCGCGGAACAGGTACTTCAGGAACTCTTCGGCCAAGCGCGCGTCTTCGGCCAGGTCGGCGAAGGCGATTTCGGGCTCGATCATCCAGAACTCCGCCAGGTGGCGGGTGGTGTGGCTGTTCTCGGCGCGGAAGGTCGGGCCGAAGGTGTAGACCTTGCTCAGCGCCAGGCAGTAGGCCTCGACGTTCAGCTGGCCGGACACGGTCAGGAAGGTTTCCTTGCCGAAGAAGTCGCGGCTGAAATCGATCGCGCCCTTCTCGTCACGCGGCAGGTTCACCATGTCCAGGGTGGACACACGGAACATCTGGCCGGCGCCCTCGGCATCGGAGGTGGTGATGATCGGGGTGCTGATCCAGTTGAAGCCGTTCTCGTGGAAGAAGCGGTGCACCGCCTGGGCCAGGCAGTTGCGGATGCGGGTGACCGCGCCGAACAGGTTGGTGCGCGGGCGCAGGTGCGCCACTTCGCGCAGGAACTCTGGCGACATCGGCTTGGGCTGGATCGGGTAGGTGAGCGGGTCTTCGACCCAGCCGACCACTTCCAGTGCGCTGGCCTGGATCTCGAACGACTGGCCCTTGCCCTGCGACTTCACCAGGGTGCCGGTGGCGATCACCGAGCAGCCGCTGGTCAGGCGCTTGATCTCGTCGAAGTTGGCCAGGCTGTCGCCGGCCACGACCTGGATCGGGGCGAAGCAGGAGCCGTCGCTCACATTCACGAAAGCCAGATTCGCTGAACCGCGCACCGTGCGCACCCATCCGCGTACCGTGACTTCGCCGCCTTCCGGGATCTTCCCGGCAAGCGCATGTTCAACGCTGACCACCGTCATGACTTGAATCCTCTGCTGATCGACTCGATCTGTGAACACGGGAGTTTACCGGTTGCAGCGTTCTGCTTGCGAGGCATTTTTCGCGGCAACGGCTCCTTATAATGTCCCCGTACCTCTGGAGTAGCCCCATGGCCGTCAGCCTGACCCCCATTGCCTTCGAGCGCGTGCAGCGCTTTGTCGCCCAGACCCCCGGTGCGCTGGGCCTGCGTTTTGGCGTGACCAAGACCGGTTGCTCGGGCTGGGGGCACATCACCGACCTTGCCCGCGACGAGCGCGAGGGCGATACCGTGTTCGACCAGGACGGCGTGAAGATCTACGTCGACGCCAAGAGCCTGGCGCTGGTGGACGGCACGGTGATCGACTTCGGCAAGCACGGCCTGAGCGAGACCTTCACGTTCAGCAACCCCAACGCCACCGCCGAGTGTGGCTGCGGCGAGAGCTTCACCACCGACGCCGACAAGGCCTGAGGGCCGGCCGCCGGGCATGGCCCTGCGCTGATAAGGCGTGCCCTGGTAGGTGCCAACCTTGGTCGGCACGCCGGGCTCGGCAGGGACCCCACGGATGGAACGACCGGCTTTTACCTATCACCCCAACGCCTACGCCCTCTCCTTCGAAGAGGTCGAGGGGGTCTGTGACTGCTGCGGCCAGCCGCGCACACTGCGCTACCGCGGACCGTTCTACACGTGCCTGCGGCCGGAGTATCTATGCCCGTGGTGTATCGCCGATGGCAGGGCGGCAGCCAGCTACGAGGGTGAATTCACCGGCTGGAGCGATATCGAAGGGGTATCCCCGGATCCAGCCGACCCGCCGCCGACCATCGCCCGTGAGCTGCTGCTGGAGATCTGCGAGCGCACCCCGGGCTACTCGTCCTGGCAGCAATCGGTCTGGCTGAGCCACTGCGAACGGCCCTGCGCCTTCCTCGGTTTCGCCGGCAGCGAAGAGCTGCTGCCCATCCTCGACCAGGTCCGGCCCGATGTGGCGGCGGTCAATCCACGCGACGCGGACTGGGTGCTGGCGCACCTGAGCCGGGACGGGATGATGGTCGGCTGCCTGTTCCAGTGCCTGGGATGCGGCCAGCATCGCCTTCATGTCGACCTGGGATGAATCCAGGCGGATTCGTGGAGCGTGCGGGGCTCCGGTAGCAGCCAGCCTGGGTTGGCATGAGGGCTGCTCCCCGGTTCAGGTTGCCCTGAGGCCCGCCGGTTGCCCGGCCACCCCATCTGCGCCATAATGCGCGGCTTCCTGCCTTCCTGGCGGGAATCCTTGCCCCACCGCGGTATCAACGGCGGGGGGCTGTCCGGCCGCAAGGCCACATCCGAAAGGTAGAAAAAACATGAGTCGTCATTACGAAATCGTGTTCATGGTCCACCCGGACCAGAGCGAGCAGGTCCCGGCCATGATCGAGCGCTACAAGTCGCTGGTCGAGAACGGCAACGGCACCATTCACCGTCTGGAAGACTGGGGCCGCCGTCAGCTGGCATACCCGATCCAGAACCTGGTGAAGGCCCACTACGTGCTGCTGAACATCGAAGCCGACCAGGCCGTGCTGAACGAGCTGACCGAAAGCTTCCGCTTCAACGACGCCGTGCTGCGCAACCTGGTCATCAAGCGTGACGAGGCTGACACCGAGCAGTCGCTGATCATGAAGAGCAAGGACGAGAAGGGTGACAAGCCGGAGCGCGGTGAGCGCCGTCGTCGTGACGACGAAGAAGGCGAGTCCACCACCACCGCTGACAACGAAGCCGGCGACGACGCCGCTTCCGCCGCCTAAGGAGCCTTCCCATGTCCAAGTTCTTCCGTCGCCGCAAGTTCTGCAAGTTCACGGCTGAAGGTGTGAAGGAGATCGACTACAAGGATCTCAACACCCTGCGCCAGTACCTGACCGAGAACGGCAAGATCGTGCCGAGCCGCGTCACCGGTACCAAGTCGAAGTACCAGCGTCAGCTGGCGACCGCCGTCAAGCGCGCTCGCTTCCTGGCCCTGATCCCGTACACCGACAACCACGACGTCTGATGCCCGGCGGGGCGGCCCGGTGCCGCCCCGCTGTGCCAGCTATTCGGACAGCCTTTGTTGCGGGGCATCGCCTCGCTAACGAATAACTCATCTGGAGCAATACCATGCAGCTGATCCTCCTGCAGAAAGTCACCAACCTCGGCAACCTGGGCGACCTGGTCGACGTGAAGCCGGGCTACGGCCGTAACTTCCTCGTGCCGCAGGGCAAGGCCGTTCCGGCCACCGAGAGCAACAAGGCCGAGTTCGAAGCCAAGCGCGCCGAATACGAAGCCAAGGCCCAGGCCATCCACGCCGACGCTGACGCCCGCAAGGCCAAGCTGGAAGGCGCGAGCGTGACCATCCCGGCCAACGCTTCGACCGAAGGCAAGCTGTACGGCTCGGTCGGCGCCCGCGAAATCGCCGATGCCTTCACCGCTGCCGGCCTGCCGGTCAGCAAGAGCGAAGTCATCCTGGGCGAAGGCGCCTTCCGCAACATCGGCGAATACGACGTGCTGGTCCACCTGCACGCCGACGTCGAGACCACCGTCAAGGTCGTCGTCGTCGCCGAAGCCTGATCCCACGCCGCAAGGCCTGGAATCACCGCAGAACGGGCGCCCGCAAGGGTGCCCGTTTTGTTTTATGGCTCCGTTTCGTGGTGTCGGGCCACGTTTGGCCGACGGGGTGGGGCTGGACAATGTTCCACGCCCATTCGTAGAACACGGCCACATCGGTATACTCAGGGCGTCACACCCGTTCCACGGGCATTGATTTCAATGGGATCAATGACTTGGAGGGTAAACGCAGGCCGCTTGCCGGCCCCAGTCCGGAACCCCTATGCGTCTTTCCACGATCAAGCTGTCCGGCTTCAAGTCGTTCGTCGATCCGACCACCCTGCACCTGCCGACCAACATGACCGGCGTGGTAGGCCCCAATGGCTGCGGCAAGTCGAACATCATCGACGCCGTGCGCTGGGTCATGGGCGAGAGTTCGGCCAGCCGCCTGCGTGGCGACTCGCTGACCGACGTGATCTTCTCCGGCTCCAATGCCCGCAAGCCGGTCTCGCAGGCCACCGTCGAGCTGATCTTCGACAATTCGGACCACACGATCTCGGGCGAGTACGCCTCGTTCAACGAAATCTCGGTCAAGCGCACGGTCAGCCGCGACGGCACCAGCAACTATTACCTCAACGGCACCAAGTGCCGCCGCCGCGACATCACCGACCTGTTCCTCGGAACCGGCCTGGGCCCGCGCAGCTACTCGATCATCGAGCAGGGCATGATCAGCCAGATCATCGAGGCGCGCCCGGAAGACCTGCGCGTGTACCTGGAAGAGGCGGCCGGCATCTCCAAGTACAAGGAGCGCCGCAAGGAAACCGAGACCCGCATCCGCCACACCCGCGAGAACCTGGACCGGCTGGGCGACCTGCGCGACGAGATCAGCAAGCAGCTCGAACACCTCAAGCGCCAGGCCAGGCAGGCTGAGCAGTACCAGGCCCTGCAGGAAGAGCGCCGGGTCAAGGATGCCGAGTGGAAGACGCTGGAATTCCGTGGTCTCGACGGGCGCCTGTCGAAGCTGCGCGAGGGCCTGTCGCAGGAAGAGACCAAGCTGCAGCAGCTGATCGCCGACCAGCGTGACGCCGAGGCCCGCATCGAGACCTCGCGTGTGCGCCGCGAAGAGGCTGCCGATGCGCTGAACACCGCGCAGGCCGCGGTCTACCAGGTCGGCAGCACGCTGGCGCGCGTGGAACAGCAGATCCAGCATCAGCGCGAGCTGTCGCAGCGCCTGCACAAGGCGCGCGACGAGACCCGCCAGGCCTTGGCCGAACTGGGCCAGCACATCAGCGGCGACGAGGCCAAGCTGAGGGTGCTGCGCGAGGCGGTGGAAGCTGCCACCCCGCAGCTGGAGGAGCTGCAGGAAGAGAACGAGATCAAGCAGGAAAGCCTGCGCGAGGCCGAAGACCGGCTGGCCAGCTGGCAGCAGCGCTGGGAACAGCACACCTCGCAGAGTTCGGAGGCCTCGCGCGCCGGCGATGTCGAGCGCACGCGCGTGGACTACCTGGACAAGCAGATCCTCGATGCCGACCGGCGTCGCGAGGCCCTGGCCGCCGAGCGCGCCGGGCTGGACGTGGACGCGCTGGAAGAAGCCTTCGAGCAGCTGCACCTGCAGCACGACACGCAGAAGACCGCGCTGGATGAATTGAGCGAAGACGTCGAGCTGCGCAAGCAAGGCGTGGCGGCGGTGCAGGAACAGCAGCGCAATGGCCAGAACGAACTGGCCGAACTGCGCAAGCAGGCCAACGGCCTGCGCGGTCGGCTGGCCTCGCTGGAGACCCTGCAGCAGGCTGCGCTGGGCCAGGAGCAGGGCGCGGCAGTCGCGTGGCTGAAGGCGCGTGGGCTGGATTCGGCAGCGCGTGTCGGCGAACGCCTGGACGTGGACGCCGGCTGGGAAAATGCGGTGGAAAGCGCGCTCGGCCAGTTGATCGAAGGTGTGCTGGTCGATGATCCGGCCAGTCTGGTCGACGCCCTCGGCGAACTTGGCGAGGGTCACATTGCGCTGGTTGCCAACGCGGGTGCCGACGTCAAGGTTGCACCGACCTCGCTGGCCGCCCGCGTGCGTGGCCCGGCAGCGATCCGCCGCCTGCTGGCACACCTGCACGCAGCCAAGGACCTTTCCGAAGCGAAGGCGTTGCAGGGCAGCCTTCCGGAAGGCGATTCGATCATCACCCAGAGCGGCGAGCGCCTGGGCCAGGGTTGGCTGCGCGTATCGCGCTCCGGCGCGGCCCAGCAGGGCGCGCTGCTGCGCGAGCGTGAGATCAACGAACTGCGTGAGCAGATCGAGCAGCTGCAGGACCGCGAGGCCGAGCTGGAAGAACAACTGACTGGTTTCCGTGAGCAGCTGCACGCCGCGGAGCAGCAGCGCGAAGACGCGCAGCGTGCGCTGTACCAGGCCCATCGTGCGGTCTCTGAACTGGCTGGCCAGTTGCAGGGCCAGCAGGGCAAGGTGGAAGCGGCGCGCACGCGCATCGACCGCATCGAAGGTGAGCTGAAGCAGTTGCAGGAAACGCTGGAAGCCAACAACGAGCAGGCGCGTGAAGCGCGCTCACGGTTGGAGAACGCGGTCAGCAGCATGGGCGACCTGGAATCGACCCGGCAGCGGCTGGAAGGCGAGCGCCGCCAGCTGACCGAGGCCCGCGACCTGGCACGCGATGCTGCGCGAGCGGTGCGCGAGCGGTCGCACTCGCTGGCCCTGACCCTGGAATCACAGCGGGCGCAGCTGGCCTCGTTGGGCCAGGCATTGGAGCGCATGGGCACCCAGCGCGGGCAGCTGGATTCGCGCCTGGGCGAACTGCATTCGCAGCTGGATGAAGGTGATTCGCCGGTCGAGTCGCTGCAGGCCGAGCACCAGAACGCGCTGGAAGAGCGCGTGCGGGCCGATCGCGTGCTCACCGAGGCGCGCACGCTGCTGGACGGCATCGACGCCGAGCTGCGCAACTACGAACAGACCCGCCACCAGCGCGACGAACAGGCGCTGGCCCAGCGCGAGCGCATTTCGCAGCGCAAGCTGGACCAGCAGGCGCTGGTGCTCAGCGCGGAGACCCTGCAGGGCGCGGTGGAGAAGGCCGGCTTCGTGCTGCAGGAGGTGCTCAACGCACTGCCCGAGGATGCCCGCCTGGGCGACTGGGAGCAGGCCGTGCACCAGATCGATGGCCGCATGCGCCGGCTGGAGCCGGTCAACCTGGCCGCCATCCACGAGTACGGCGAGGCGTCGCAGCGCTCGGATTACCTGGATTCGCAGCACACCGACCTGACCACTGCGCTGGAAACACTTGAGGATGCCATCCGCAAGATCGACCGCGAGACCCGCGGCCGTTTCAAGGACACCTTCGATCGTGTCAACGCTGGCGTGCAGGCACTGTACCCGCGCCTGTTCGGTGGCGGCCACGCCTACCTGGAGCTGACCGGTGAAGACCTGCTCGACACCGGTGTGACCATCATGGCGCGTCCGCCGGGCAAGCGCGTGTCCAGCATCTCGCTGCTGTCCGGCGGCGAGAAGGCGATGACCGCGGTGGCGCTGGTGTTCGCCATCTTCCAGCTGAATCCCGCGCCGTTCTGCCTGCTGGACGAGGTGGACGCACCGCTGGACGAAGCCAACGTCGGCCGCCTGGCCAACATGGTCAAGGAAATGAGTGAAAAGGTGCAGTTCCTGTTCGTCAGCCATAACAAGGCGACGATGGAGGCCGCGCACCAGCTGTCGGGCGTGACCATGCGCGAGCCGGGCGTCAGCCGCCTGGTCAGCGTGGACCTGGAAGAAGCCGCGCGATTGGCGGGCGCGGCCTGACGTGCCATCCTAGTTACCTGAATGAACTAGCCGGAGAACCTATCGAATGTCCGACACGGCACTGTTGCGCATCGGCATCCTGGCCGCCGGCCTGCTGTTGATCGCCGCGATCTTCCTGTTTGGCCGTCCGAAAAAGAAGCCCCAGGGGCGCCGCGTGGAAGGCGCGGAACCGACCAGCGGTGAGCGCCGCGAACCGGTGCTGGGCGAAGACGGCGTCACCGTGGCCGATGGCCGCGTCGAACCGGGCATGGGTACGGAAGGCGAGCAGGCCGAACTCGGCCTGGGCGAAACCGACCCGGGCGCCAGCGACCTCGGCAAGCGTGCCACCCAGGACTTCGACAAGATCGTCTCGTTGTTCGTGGCCGCCCGCGCCGGCGAGCAGCTGCGTGGTGAGGACATTGTGGTGGCGGCCGAGAAGACCGGCCTGGTGTTCGGCCACATGAACGTGTTCCACCGGCTGGTGGAAGGCCACCCCGAGCGCGGTCCGATCTTCTCGATGGCCAGCATCATGAAGCCGGGCAGCTTCGACATGGCCAACATCCGCGCCATGGAAACCCCGGCCATCGCCTTCTTCCTGACCCTGCCGGCGCCGCTGACCGCGCTGGACGCCTGGGAGAAGATGCTGCCAACCGTGCAGCGCATGGCCGAACTTCTGGATGGCGTGGTGCTGGATGACAGCCGCAATGCTCTGGGCCGCCAGCGCATCGCGCACATCCGTGACGAGCTGCGCGCCTACGACCGTCAGCACCAGGCTCCGCCGCTGACCAAGACCCCGCGCTGGTAAACCCCTAACGGTAGAGTCGAGCCATGCTCGACTTTGGGATCCCCGCGCAAGCCCCAGTCGAACTGCAAGGTCGGTGATCGGTCGAACCACCGGCACCAGGCAGACGGATGATCGCCAAGCCGTGCCGCCAGTCCGGCGCGGACAGGATTCGCTGCGATGTACAGCGCTTGGTTCCTCAAGGATTCATCACACCGTACCGCGTGATCATGGTAGCCACGCTGCCAAGAGTGGCCCGTCGATGCCGATGAGTCGGCTGCAGCGCGATTTCATCATCTGCACCGACGCGGCAAGGGTTCCTGAGTGCAGTTGCATCAACCAATGCACGTGATCCGGCATGACCGCCCACGCGAGGTTGAGGCATCGGCCCTCCTGCTGAATCCACTGCAGGCCCGCTACAACGACGGCGGCCTGGTGTGGGTCATCAAAGTGCCGATGGCGCTGATGAGTGATGGTGGTGATCGCGTAGACGTTCCGCAGTTGGGACCAACGGCCTTTCAGAAGACGTGGACTGGGCATGACTCAGCATTGGCTGGCCGAGGCAGCTTGGGTATTGCTTGAATGCTGCCGGGCTGGTAGGGAAGGCCCCAGTCGGGCATGGCTCGACTCTACAGAGGGCCAGGTCGGCACCCATCCGGATGGGACTACACCGGTACGCCGGCCACCTTCGCGAACGCATTGCGGAACGCGGCCATCTCCTCTTCGGTGCCGACGGTCACGCGTACGCGCTGTGGCCAGATCGGCCAGCTTCGCCCGATCACCACGCCGCTGTCGGCCATCGCCTTGGCAAACGCGCTGCCATCGCGCTGGACGTCGACCACGAAGCAGTTCGCTTCCGACGGCAGGCAGCTGAAGCCGCGCTTGCCGAGCCATGCGATGGTGGCCTGCCGCACCTTGGCATTCTGCAGGCGGCGCTGCGGAATCAACTGCGGATCGCGCAGGTTGGCCAGTGCAGCGGCCAGTGCCGGCACCGGCAGTGGGTTGTCGCCCAGGCGGGCCAGTTCGCGAAGGCGGTCGGGATGCGCGGCGGCCACGCCCAGGCGCAGGCCGGCCATGCCATAAAGCTTGGAGAACGTGCGCAGCACGATCAGGTCGTCGCGCTGCGCCACCTGCGCGATCAGGCTCGGCTGTTCGCTGTACTGCAGGTAGGCCTCGTCCAGCAGCACGCGGGTGGAGGCGGGCTTGTGGGCCAGCAGCCAGGCGAGCTCATCCGGTGGGCTGATCGAGCCGGTCGGGTTGTTCGGGTTGCACACATACAGCAGTCCGGTCGGGCGCGCGTGTGCGGCGGCGACCATCGCGCGCAGGTCATGTGCGCCGTCGTCGCGCAGTGGCACTTTCTGGACATGCGCACCGTGTGCAGCGGCGACCTCGCCCAGCGTCTCGAAGGTCGGGTCGGCCACCACCAGTCCTGCCTGCGGGCCGGTCCATAGCACGGCGGCACGGTTCAGCGGTTCGCTGGAACCCGGATAGAGCCGCACGTGATCGGCCGGAATGCGCGCCTGTTCGATGAAGGCGTCGCGCACCTGTCCGGCCAGTGCGAAACGGTAGCGGCCGCAACCGGCGATGCTGTCGCGCGCGGCCTGCTGGGCAGCGGGCGAGGGGCCGTAGGGGCATTCGTTGAAATTCAGCAGCACCGCACCTTCGGCGGGGGCGGGAGCGGCGGCTGTCGCGGGTTGGGCATGACCGAGCTGCGGCAGCCCGCTGCCGGCGACGGCGAGGCCAGCACCGGCCAGTTGCAGGAAGCGTCGACGGGAAGCGGGCAGGGTCACGGGCAGGATTCCGAAGGGCAGACCGTCGCACGCTAGCGCCGGTGGAGGTGGGCGGCAAGCTGCTTTTGTAGCGTCGAGCCGTGCTCGACTACAGACGTGCCAACCAAGGTTGGCACCTACCGGAGCGGGGGAGTGGTTGGCACCTGCCAGAGCGAGGGAGCGCCAGTCGAGCATGGCTCGAGGTTACAACGGCGGGGCCGTTACCGGGCCTGACGGCCGGGCGCGGTAGAATTCCCGGCCATCCCAGAACCACCGGATTCCGATGAGCCCCAGCCCCGCCGAACGCGCCGAAGATCTCCGCCGGCAGATCGCCCAGGCCAACCGCGCCTACCATGAGCTGGACGCGCCGGAGATCCCCGACGTCGACTACGACCGGATGGTGCGCGAACTGGAAGCGCTGGAGCGCGAGCATCCGGAACTGGCACGTGCCGACAGTCCGACCCAGCGGGTCGGTGCGCGTCCTTCCGGCCGCTTTCCGGAGGTGCGCCACGCGGTGCCGATGCTGTCGCTGTCCAACGCCTTCAGCGACGAGGAAGTGGCCGACTTCGTGCGCCGCATCGACGAGCGCCTGGGGCGCCGCAGCCTGCAGTTCTCGGCTGAGCCGAAGATGGATGGCCTGGCGATCAGCCTGCGCTATGAGGATGGGCACTTCGTGCTCGGCGCGACCCGTGGCGATGGCAGTACCGGCGAGGAGGTGACCGCCAACCTGCGCGAGATCGGTGACATTCCCAAGCGCCTGCACGGCAAGGACTGGCCGGATGTGCTGGAGGTGCGCGGCGAGGTCTACATGGCCCGTGCCGACTTCGAGGCCTACAACGAACGTGCGCGCCTGCAGGGCGGCAAGGTGCTGGCCAATCCGCGCAACGCTGCGGCCGGTTCGCTGCGCCAGCTCGACCCGAAGATCAGTGCGCAGCGCAGGCTGAGTTTCTTCGCCTACGGCACTGGCGAAGTGCAGGGCGGCGAGCTGCCGGACACCCATTCGGGCACCCTGGCCCAGCTCGGTGCCTGGGGCTTCCCGGTCAGTGAGCTGTGCAAGGTGGTGGAAGGCACCGACGGCCTGCTGGGTTACTACCGCGATATCGGTGAGCGCCGCGATGGCCTGCCGTTCGACATCGATGGCGTGGTCTACAAGCTCGATGACCGTGCCGGCCAGCAGGCGATGGGCTTCGTCTCGCGCGCACCGCGCTGGGCCATCGCGCACAAGTTCCCGGCGCAGGAACAGAGCACGACGGTGGAGGCGATCGAGATCCAGATCGGCCGCACCGGTGCCGCCACGCCGGTCGCGCGACTGGCGCCGGTGGCGGTGGCCGGCGTGATCGTGTCCAACGCCACGCTGCACAACGCCGACCAGATCGCGCGCCTAGACGTGCGCGTCGGCGACAGCGTGATCGTGCGTCGTGCGGGCGATGTCATTCCCGAGGTGGTCAGCGTCATCCTCGACCGCCGCCCGCAGGGCACCACGCCGTGGCAGATGCCGACGCGCTGCCCGGTGTGCGGCTCGGAGATCGTGCGCGAGGAAGGTGCAGCCGCATGGCGCTGCTCGGGCGAATTGTCCTGCCCGGCCCAGCGCAAGGAAGCCATCGCCCATTTTGCTTCGCGCCGCGCGATGGACATCGACGGCCTGGGCGACAAGTACATTGAAACCCTGGTCGATGCCGGCATCGTCAAGAGCGTGGCCGACCTGTACCGGCTCAGCCGCGATACGCTGCTGCACCTGAAGCTCGTGCTGGATGCGGAGGACCCGTCGGCACTGGCGGCGGCGCTGAAGCTGCACCTGCCCGCCGAGGGGAGTGGTGCCGTGCTCAATGCGGTGCTCAAGCTGGACGGCAACGATCCGGGCTGGCGCGCGCAGGCGCTGGTACAGCCGGCCAGCTTTGAATGGAACACGAAGAAGATCGCCACCAAGTGGGCCGACAACCTGATCGCGGCGATCGACGCCAGTCGTGCCGCCACGCTGGAGCGTTTGCTGTTCGCGCTCGGCATCGAGCACGTGGGCGAAAGCACGGCCAAGGCGCTGGCGCAGTGGTTCGGTGACCTGGAGCTGATCCGCCATCTGCCGTGGCCGTTGTTCAAGCGTGTGCCGGACATCGGTGGCGAAGTGGCACGCTCGCTCGGCCATTTCTTCGAACAGCAGGGCAACCAGCAGGCCATCGATGATCTGCTGCAGGTCGGCCAGGTGCGCATCAGCGATGTGCACGTGCCCAGCGCCAAGCTGCGCGAGGGTCTGGATCTGGCGCAGCTGCTGGTCGAGTCGGAAATCCCCGGCATCACCCGCCTGCGTGCGGAGAAGCTGGTGGCCGCGTTGCCTGGCGCGCAGGCCGTGCTCGACGCCGAGCATGGCCAGTTCGTCAACGCCGGCCTGCCGGACGACACCGCGCGCGGTCTGGCTGCGTGGCTGGACGCCGAAGGCCATGGCGCGATGCTGCTGGCGGCCGAAAAGGCGATGCAGCAGATCCTGGCCAAGGCACCGGCGCTGGCCGAGATCGTGGCTGGCCCGCTGGATGGGCAGACCGTGGTGCTCACCGGCACTCTGGCCCAGCTCACCCGCGATGCCGCCAAGGAGCGCCTGGAAGCGCTGGGTGCCAAGGTCTCCGGCAGCGTGTCGAAGAAGACCAGTTTCGTGGTGGCCGGTACCGAGGCCGGCTCCAAGCTGGACAAGGCACAGTCGTTGGGCGTGCCGGTGTGGGACGAAGACCGCCTGCTGGCCTATCTTGCCGAACACGAATGATGACCCCGCCGGGTGCCCCTGCGCCCGGCATGAAACACAAAGGAACACCGATGCAGACCGCCCCGCTGGATTTCCGCCTGGCCACCCGTGCCGACGAAGAACTGTTGATCTCGTTGATGCGCGAGTTCTATGCCGAAGACAAGATCGACTTCGACGACGCGCGCGTGCGTCGCGGCGTGGATGCACTGCTGGCCGACCCACGCAACGGCGAAGTGCTGTTGTGGCTGGACGAGGCGGGCGAGGTGGTCGGTTACGCAGTGATCGCGATGGGCTTCAGCCTGGAGCAGGGCGGCCACTTCATGCTGCTGGACGAGCTGTACCTGAGCCATCGCGCGCGCGGTCGTGGCCGCGGCAAGCAGGCGCTGGCCATCTGCGAACAGCGCGCTCGCGGGCGTGGTGTCAGCCGTCTGCGCCTGGAAGTGAACCACCACAACGAACTGGCCCGACGCCTGTACCTGGCCAGCGGTTACATCGATGACACCCGAGATCTGTTGACCCTGCCGCTGGATCACCCGCGCCCGGAGGGCATCCTGTGAGCGAGGCCCTGCTGCACGCGCTGCAGCAGCGCGCTGCGCTCAATGCGCTGGTGCGCCGCTTCTTCGCCGAGCGCGCTGTGCTCGAGGTGGAAACACCGATCCTGTCGGTGGCAGGTAACACCGAGCCGAACATCGACAGCTTCCATACCGATTTCACCGGGCATGTCGATGCCGGTGGCCGTCGCCGTTGGCTGCGCACCTCGCCGGAGTACCCGCTCAAGCGATTGCTGGCGGCAGGTGTGGGCGACTGCTATGAGCTGGGCCGGGTGTTCCGTAACGGCGAAGCGGGTGGTCGCCACAACCCGGAATTCACCATGCTGGAGTGGTACCGGGTCGGCTGGGACCACCACCGCCTGGTGCAGGAGACCGCCGAGCTGGTCGGCCAGGCGCTGGCCCTGGTCGGGCGCAGTGCGACCCTGCGCGTGCTGAGCTACCGCGAACTTTTCCAGCAGCATGTGGGCGTGGACCCGTTCGAGGCTGACGAAGCCGCGCTGCGCGCCGCGCTCGGCGACGTGCACATCGATCCGGTAGGGCTGACCCGCGACGATTGGCTGGATCTGCTGATGACCCATCACATCCAGCCGCACTTCGATGACGCGGTGATGACCGTGGTCCACGATTGGCCGGCCAGCCAGGCGGCGCTGGCCCGCATCCGCGCCGGCACGCCGCCGCTGGCCGAGCGTTTTGAGCTGTATCTGGGCGCGGTGGAACTGGCCAACGGCTATCACGAACTGAACGATGCGCAGGAGCAGCGCTCGCGCTTCCAGCGTGACCTGCAGCGCCGCCACGAACGCGGTCAGGTGCAGCCGGCGCTGGACGAGGCGCTGCTGGCTGCACTCCCATCAATGCCGGCGTGCGCGGGTGTGGCGGTGGGTGTCGATCGGCTGCTGATGGCGATGAACCGCACGCCACGCATCGCCGACGTGCTGGCCTATGACTTCGCCCACGCCTGATCTTCAGGGTTTTCTGAATATCGAAGACTGAACGGATTGCCGCATTTCCGTGCTTGCTTCGGTAAGCAGGATGATGCTCTTATCACGGCAGATGCGGGACACTCGCATCGAAATTCGTCCACTCCTGTTGGGGAAGGCATTGGTCAAGTGGTTTGCGGTCGTCGCGGCTCCGGTCTACTCCATCGCGTTGTGGGGTGCCTGGCTGCCGTCGTCGGCGTCTGCCCAGCAGGTGGGTTATGACGGCGAAGTGGTGACCTGCGAATCGCGCGACATGGGCTGGGTGCATTGCGATATCGATGTCAGCAATGGCATCGACCTTGTCCGCCAGCTTTCCAACAGCAGCTGTATCCGTGGCAGCGAGTGGGGCACCGACCGCAGTGGCGTCTGGGTCACACTGGGTTGCCGCGCTGAGTTCCGCGCGCGCCGCGCCGCGGGGGATGCTCCGGCAGCGAATGAAGGCAAACGCCTGGTCCGCCGCGTGGTGCGTTGCGAATCCAATGGTCGTCCGCAGAGCTGTCCGGTGCGCCTGGACGGGGCGCCGGTACGTTTGTTGCGGCAGCTGTCGGCACTGCCGTGCCGAGAAGGGCAGGGCTGGGGCTACAAACGCAACGAAGTGTGGACCAGCCGCGGCTGCCAGGGGGATTTCGAAGTGGCTGACGAGGACGGCCGTTTTGTTGACGTGCCACGTCGTCTGACCTGCGAGTCGAAGTCGAAGAAGCGCCGCTTCTGTGGCGTGAGCATTTCGGTCGGCGCCGTCGTCACCGAACAGTTGTCCAGCACCCCGTGCGAGGAAGGCAGCACCTGGGGCTGGAACCGCAACGGGATCTGGGTGGACGGCGGCTGCCGCGCCGAATTCTCGGTGAATTGAGCCCGGGCAGGCTCCAACCGCGCGGGGCCTGGCCCTACAATGGGCCCATGAACACTGCCTCCGACATCGACTACGCCCGTTACGACCACATCCGCCCGATCCTCTGGACCGGCGATGCCCTGCAACTGCTGGACCAGCGCAAGCTGCCGTTCGTGGTCGAGCATGTGGTCTGCCATGACAGTGACGAGGTTGCCGCCGCCATCCACGCGTTGACCGTGCGTGGTGCACCGGCGATTGGCATTGCGGCAGCCTGGGGCGTGGTGCTGGCCGCACGTGACGTGCAGGCCGCAGACGGTGCGCACGCGCTGCAGCAGCTGGAACCGGCGCTGCAGCGCCTGAACGCGTCGCGCCCGACCGCCGTCAACCTGGCCTGGGCGCTGGCACGCATGCGTCGCTGCCTGAACGCCGCCGGCGCCGACTGGAAGGCCCTGCTGGAAGCGGAGGCGCAGGCCATCGCAGAGGAAGACCTGGCCGCCAACCGCCACATGGGTGCGCTGGGCGCGGGCCTGATCGACGCTGGCAGCGGCGTGCTGACCCACTGCAACACGGGCTCGCTGGCCACCGCAGGCTTCGGCACCGCACTGGGCGTGATCCGTGCCGGCATGGCCCAGCACCGCATCGCCCGCGTGTTTGCCGGCGAGACCCGTCCGTGGCTGCAAGGCGCACGTCTGACCGTATGGGAGCTGCAGCAGGATGGCATCGACGCCACCCTGATTGCCGATTCGGCCGCCTCGCACCTGATGAAGACCGGCGCGGTGCAGTGGGTGATCGTCGGTGCAGACCGCATCTGCGCCAATGGCGATACCGCCAACAAGATCGGCACCTACCAGCTGGCCATCGCTGCCCGCCACCACGGGGTCAGGTTCATGGTGGTGGCGCCGTCCTCGACCGTGGACATGGAAACCGTGGACGGCAGCCAGATCGAGATCGAGCAGCGCGACCCGGGCGAGCTGTATGGCGTGGGCGGGACCCGCACCGTGGCCGAAGGCATTGCCGCCTGGAACCCGGTGTTCGACGTGACCCCGGGTGAACTGATCGACGCCATCGTGACCGAGCGCGGGGTGATCCTGAACCCGACCGCCGACAACATGCGCGCCGCCTTCGGCGGCTGAGGCGGGCAGGGTCGCGGATGTCTGTAGAGCCGAGCCCACGCTCGGCTCAGCCAGCGAATCCGCCGCAGCCGAGCATGGGCTCGGCTCTACAGGGGCGGTATGGGGCCCTAAGTTCCTGATTTGTGCCGGTAAAATACCCGTAAAGGGAGGCGGAAAACGGCCTGTTGTGGTAGTATCCACAGGTTGAATCGAGGTTCCGGCGCGACCCCCTCCCGCAGAGGGCTGCGCCGGACTGGACCGCTACCAGACAACGGAACCCGAATGGCAGAAACCGCCAAGGAAATCATCCAGGTCAACCTGGAAGACGAGATGCGCAAGAGCTACCTCGATTACGCCATGAGCGTGATCGTGGGCCGCGCGCTCCCGGATGCGCGCGACGGCCTCAAGCCGGTGCATCGCCGCGTGCTGTTCGCGATGAACGAGTTGAACGCGCACAGCAACAAGCCCTACTTCAAGTCGGCGCGTATCGTCGGTGACGTCATCGGTAAGTACCACCCGCATGGCGATCAGTCGGTGTACGACACGCTGGTGCGTCTGGCGCAGCCGTTCTCGCTGCGCTACATGCTGGTCGATGGCCAGGGTAACTTCGGTTCGGTCGACGGTGACTCCGCTGCGGCGATGCGATACACCGAGGCGCGCATGTCGCGCCTGGCGCATGAGCTGATGGCGGACATCGACAAGGAAACCGTCGATTTCCAGCCCAACTACGACGAAAAGGAACTGGAGCCGACGGTCATGCCGACCCGGTTCCCGAACCTGCTGGTCAATGGTTCGGCCGGTATCGCGGTGGGCATGGCGACCAACATCCCGCCGCACAACCTGACCGAATCGATCAACGCCTGCATCGCGCTGATCGACAATCCGGAAATCGATGTCGACGGCCTGATGGAGTACATCCCGGGCCCTGATTTCCCGACTGCCGGCATCATCAATGGCACCGCCGGCATCGTCGCCGGCTATCGCACCGGCCGCGGCCGTGTGCGCATCCGTGCCAAGGCCGATATCGAAGTGGCCGACAACGGCCGCGAATCGATCATCGTCACCGAGATTCCTTACCAGGTGAACAAGGCGCGTCTGATCGAGAAGATCGCCGAGCTGGTCAAGGAAAAGAAGATCGAAGGCATCAGCGAGCTGCGCGATGAGTCCGACAAGGACGGCATGCGCATCTACATCGAGGTCAAGCGCGGTGAATCTGCCGAGGTTGTGCTGAACAACCTGTACCAGCAGACGCAGATGGAATCGGTGTTCGGCATCAACATGGTGGCGCTGGTCGATGGCCGCCCGCAGTTGATGAACCTCAAGCAGATGCTGGAGGCGTTCGTCCGTCACCGCCGCGAAGTGGTTACCCGCCGCACCGTGTTCGAGCTGCGCAAGGCGCGTGCCCGTGCCCACGTGCTGGAAGGCCTGACTGTTGCGCTGGCCAACATCGACGAGATGATCGAGCTGATCAAGACCTCGCCGAACCCCGCCGAAGCCCGCGAGCGCATGCTCGCGCGCCTGTGGGAGCCGGGCCTGGTCGGTTCGATGCTGGGCGCTGCCGGTGCCGAAGCCTCGCGTCCGGATGACCTGCCCAAGGGTGTTGGCCTGATCGAAGGCGGCTACCAGCTGACCGAGATCCAGGCCACCCAGATCCTGGAAATGCGCCTGCACCGCCTGACCGGGCTGGAACAGGACCGCCTGACCGAGGAATACAAGCAGCTGCTGGAAGTGATCGCCGGGCTGATCCACATCCTGGAAGATCCCGATCGCCTGCTGCAGGTGATCCGTGAAGAGCTGATCAGTGTCAGGGCCGAGTTCGGCGACGAACGTCGTACCGAAATCCGCCACAGCGAAGAAGACCTGGACATCCTCGACCTGATCGCGCCGGAAGACGTGGTGGTCACCGTGTCGCATGCCGGTTACGTGAAGCGCCAGCCGGTGAGCGTGTACCGCGCCCAGCGCCGTGGTGGTCGTGGCCGCAGTGCAGCGTCCACCAAGGAAGAGGATTTCATCGAACAGCTGTGGCTGGTCAACACGCACGACACGCTGCTGACCTTCACCAGTTCGGGCAAGGTGTTCTGGCTGCCGGTCTACCAGCTGCCCGAAGCCGGTTCCAACGCCCGCGGCCGTCCGATCATCAACTGGATCCCGCTGGAACCGGGCGAACGCGTGCAGGCCGTGCTGCCGGTGCGCGAGTACGCCGATGGCCAGTTCGTGTTCTTCGCCACGAAGAACGGTACGGTCAAGAAGACCCCGCTGGGCGAATTCGCCTTCCGTCTGGCGCGCGGCAAGATCGCGATCAACCTGGACGAGGGCGATGCCCTGGTCGGCGTCGGCCTGACCGACGGCGAACGCGACATCCTGCTGTTCGCCTCCAACGGCAAGACCGTGCGCTTCGGCGAGGACAAGGTCCGCTCGATGGGCCGTACCGCAACGGGCGTGCGTGGCATCAAGATGCCGGCCGGCGAGGAAGTGGTCAGCCTGATCGTGGCCGAGAGTGCCGGTGGCATCGAGGACGAGAACGAGGACGACAACGGTGTCGAGGAAGCCGCCAGCAATGGTGATGCGGTGATCGACGGCGCCGATGACGCCAGCGTGCAGTACATCCTCACCGCCACCGAGAACGGCTACGGCAAGCGCACCCCGCTGCCGGACTACCCGCGCAAGGGCCGTGGTACGCAGGGCGTGATCGGCATCCAGACCACCGAGCGCAACGGCAAGCTGGTCGCCGCGGTGCTGATGGGCTCCAGCGACGAAGTCCTGCTGATCTCCGACGGTGGCACCCTGGTGCGTACGCGTGGCTCGGAAATCAGCCGCGTCGGCCGCAACACCCAGGGCGTGACCCTGATCCGCCTGTCCAAGGACGAGAAGCTGCAGGCGGTGGAGCGCATGGATGCCTCGATCGACGAGGACGAGGACGAGGTGGCTGCCGCCGCCCCAGCCACGACCGACGGCGCACCGGCTGCAGCCAGCAGCGAGGACGCCGCGCAGGAGTGATCCTGCCGCGAGCCTGAGGTACCCGACGACGCCGGCCCTGGGCCGGCGTCGTCGTATCCGGATGCCGCACATACGCGCGCGCTTCACGTCGGCGGTGGGATAACGGCGCATGCTGCCCCCGGAGATCGACGATGTCCGCCACGCCGCAGTCCGCTCCTGCCTCCGTCCGCGCCTCCCGGCATCCCCTTGTCACCGTGCTGTCGCTGCTGCTGGTCGTGCTCGGCCTGGTCATCGGCGGGCTCGGTGCGTGGCTGCTCAGCTTGGGAGGCTCGGCGTACTACGCCATCGCCGGCCTCGGCCTGGTGGCCAGTGGCCTCCTGTTGTTCGGCAACCGCTGCAGCGGCGCGCTGCTGTATGCGCTGGTGTTCATCGGAACGCTGCTGTGGACCTGGTGGGAATCGGGCAGCGATTACTGGCGCTGGGTACCGCGGCTCGGGCTGGTGACGGTGCTCGGCATCGTGCTGGCGCTGCTGGCGCCGACGCTGCGCGAGCCGGTTTCAAAACGCCTGTCGCGCAGCGTGGCGGGCGTGCTGATGCTGGTGTTCGTGGCCGCCTTCGGCCTGGCCTTTGCGCCGCATGGTGAAGTGGACGGGCACCTGCCGTTCCCGGAAGGCGCAGTCAGCGCCGGACTGGAACCTACGCGCGATACCACGGGCCTGCAGCCGGCTGACCAGCCCGCCGAGGGCGACTGGCCGGCGTGGGGCCGCAGCAATGCGGGCACCCGCTATTCGCCGCTGCAGCAGATCACCCCGGCCAATGTGGCCACGTTGCAACCGGCCTGGCAGTTCCGTACCGGCGATATGCCGAAGAAGCGCTGGGGCGCCGAAACGACGCCGCTGAAGATCGGCGACCGCCTGTACCTGTGCACCGCACGCAACCGCCTGATCGCGCTTGATGCTGCCAGCGGCAAGGAACTGTGGCGTTTCGATCCAAAGGTGAAGGATGCTTCGATTCCCTATACCGCTGCCTGTCGTGGTGTGAGCTATTACGAGCAGCCCAGCACGCCGACCATTGCCGACGCGGCACTGGCCGATGTCGCCGCTGATCTGGCGCTGCCGGAACCGCCTCCCAGCGTCACCCGCAGCGCTGTACCGGGCAGTCGTCCGGCGTGCTGGGCGCGCATCATTGAAGGCACGCTGGACGGTCGCATCATCGCGGTGGACGCGGACAGCGGCCATCCCTGCGCCAACTTCGGCAACAACGGCCAGGTCGACATCACCCTGGGAATGGGCGAGGTGCCACCGGGTTACGTGTCGATCAACTCGCCGCCGGCCATCGTGCGCGGCGTGATCGTGACCGGTCATCAGGTGCTGGACGGGCAGCGCCGCGATGCGCCCTCGGGCGTGATCCAGGCGTACGACGCCATCACCGGCAAGCTGCGCTGGGCATGGGACATGGACCAGCCCGACCGCAACGGCCTGCCGCCGCGCGAGCAGACCTATACGCGCGGCACCCCCAACATGTGGACCACCGCCACCGGTGATGAAGCATTGGGGCTGGTCTACCTGCCGCTGGGCAATTCCGCGGGAGACTATTGGAGTGGCTCGCGCACGGAGAGCCAGAACCGCTATGCAACCTCGCTGGTGGCGATCGACGTGGCCACCGGCAAGCCGGTCTGGCATTTCCAGGCGGTGCGCAAGGATGTGTGGGACTACGACCTGGGTTCGCAGGCCAGCCTGATCGACTACCCGACGGCGGCGGGCAAGGTGCCGGCGATCCTGCTGCCGACCAAGCAGGGTGACATGTACATCCTCGATCGCCGCAACGGCCAGCTCCTGACCGCCGCCGAAGAGCGCAAGGTGCCGGTCGGTGGCGTCGAACCCGAGCAGCGTTCTCCCACCCAGCTGTTTTCGCTGTACCACACGCTGCGCCGCGAACATGACCTGACCGAGCGTGACATGTGGGGCATCACCCCGATCGACCAGCTGGTCTGCCGCATCCAGTTCCGCAAGGCGTACTACGAGGGTTTCTATACGCCGCCGAGCAGCGAGCGCCATTCCATCGAGTATCCCGGCTACAACGGCGGCTCGGACTGGGGCAGCGTGTCCATCGATACGCGCCGCGGCGTGATCGTGGCCAACTACAACGACATGCCCAACTACAACCGGCTGGTGCCACGTGCCGAGGCTGACCGGCTGGGCTGGCTGCCGCGCGAGAAGATCCGGTTCGACAAGGGCGGTGCAGAAGGCGCGGGCGACCCGCAGGTGGGCACGCCGTATGGCATCCAGGTCAACGCTGGCTGGCGACTGCCGTTCACCGGTCTGCTGTGCAAGCAGCCTCCCTATGGTGGTATCCGTGCCATCGACCTGCGCACCGGTAAGTTGTTGTGGGACCGTCCGTTCGGCAGTGCGCGCGGCAACGGACCGTTCGGCATCCGCTCCGGCCTGCCGATCGAGATCGGCACGCCGAACAATGGCGGTTCGGTAGTCACCGCCAGCGGCCTGATCTTCATCGCCGCCGCCACCGATGACCTGCTGCGTGCCATCGATCTGAAGACCGGCAAGGAACTGTGGCATGCCAAGCTGCCCGCGGGCGGCCAGGCCAATCCGATGGTGTACGAGCAGGGTGGGCGCCAGTACGTGGTGATCATGGCTGGCGGCCACCATTTCATGGAAACCCCGAACGGCGATTACGTGATGGCGTTTGCGTTGCCGAGGTAACCGCAATGGGGGCGGTGGGCCGTCCCCATTGCACGACAAGGGATTACACCGTGACCACCACCTTGCCGATCTGCTCGTTCGATTCCAGGTAACGGTGTGCTTCCTGGATCTGCGCAAACGGGAACACCTTGGCAATTTTCGGCGCCAGCGTGCCCTTGTCCAGGCCATCGACGATGAATGCCTTGGCACGGGCCAACGCGGCATCGTCGGAGACGATTTCCGAGTACAGATAGCCCTTCAGCGTCAGCGACTTGCCCAGCACGTTGAACAACGGGAACGGCGTGGGTTCGCTGCTCAGCGCACCGTATTCCAGCAGGATGCCGCCACGCGCCATCGCTTCGGTCAGCGGAACGAACTGCGGGCCACCGATTGGATCGAACACCACGCGGGCACCGGCACCGCCGGTGATGCGTGCCACTTCGGCCACCAGATCCTGCTCCTGGGTGGCGATGACGTGGGCGGCACCGGCATCGAGCAACGCCTGGCGCTTGCCCGGGCCACGGGTGACCGCGATCGGCGTGGCGCCCACCGCGTTGGCGATCTGGATCGCGGCCAGGCCGACGCTGCTGCTGGCGGCGGTGATGATGACGAAATCCCCGGCGGCCAGATGAGCCTGTTCCAGCAGCGCGCCCCAGGCGGTGACGTACTGCATCCACACCGCGGCGGCCGTTTCAAAGTCCAGCGCCTGCGGGTGCTTGACCACCAGTCGCGCGGGCACGTTGGCCAGCTCGCCATAGGTGCCCCAGCGCGCGATGTCCAGCGGCGGTATCACGCTGACCGCATCGCCTGCAGCGAAGCCGCTCACCGCACTGCCGATGGCTTCGACCACGCCGGCCGCTTCGTAGCCCAGCCGGCTGGGGAACTGCGCTTCCTGCAGGTAGGCGCCGTTGCGGAACATCACCTCGGCGCGGTTCAGGCCGATCGCCTTGACCCGGATCTGGACTTCGTCGGCGGCGGGGGTGGGAACGTCGATATCGTCGATGCGCAGCACATCGGCGGTGCCATATTCGTGGATGCGGACAACCTGGCTCATGGGGGGGGCTCCGAGGAAGGGCCGACGAGGGCGCCGGCGAAAGGGTGAGCGCTACTGTGCGCGTAGTCTGCAACCAGAATAAGGGGTAATCTGGCGTTTCATTGGAAAGAAATTTTTTGCAATGGACCTGATCGTTCCCCTGCGGACCTTCGCCAAGGTGGCCGAGGCCGGCTCATTCGCCGCCGCTGCCCAGGCATTGGACTTGTCGCCGCAGCTGGTCGGCAAGCACATCCAGGCGCTGGAGCAGCATCTGGGCGTGCGCCTGCTCAACCGCACCACGCGAAAGCAGAGCCTGACCGACTTCGGCCAGGCCTACCTGGCGCGGGCGCGGGTGATCCTGGAGGAAGTGGAGGGCGCCGAGCAATTGGCGGAAGTGGCGCGTGGACGGCCGATGGGGCGCCTGCGCATCAGCGCGCCGGTCACCTTCGGCGTGCACGCGCTCGGCCCGGCGGTGGTGGCTTACATGCGGCAGTACCCGGATGTGCAGGTCGATCTGAACCTGTCCAACAGCCTGGTGGACATCGTCGAGGACGGCTACGACCTGGTGTTCCGTACCGGTGACCTGGCCGACAGCGGGCTGGTGGCACGGCGGCTGGGGCCGTATCCGCTGGTCCTGTGTGCCTCGCCGGACTATCTGGCTTCGCGCCCGGCCATCACCCATCCCAATGACCTGAGCCGGCACGAGTGCCTGGGCTTCGCGCATTCGATCATCCGCACGCGCTGGAGTTTCCGCGATGCCGACGGCAGCGTGCTGACCGTGCCGGTGTCCAGCCGCTTCATGGTCAACCAGGCCGAGCCGCTGCTGACAGCGGCCGTGGGTGGTCTGGGGTTGATCCTGCAGCCCTACGAAATGCTTGCCGCTGCGCTGGTGCGTGGTGAACTGGTGGAAGTGCTGCCGGGCCATGTGCCGGTATCGACGTGGATCAACCTGGTATACCCGCGCGATCGCCAGCTGACCCCCAAGCTGCGCAGCTTCCTGGACTTCTGCGTGGCGCGTTTCACTGAGCAGTCGATGGCACGGCGATAGCGTGGCATCGATCAGTATTACCGTGTTCCCATGCGAAGGACTCGCCCCGTGATGTCTCTCCCGTTACCGCAACATGCTGCCCGCTTCCTGCTGCTGGCGTCCTTTTCCAGCGCCAGCGTGCTTGCGCAGCAGACGCCTGCGCAGGCGTTGGCCGAGTGGGAGGTGCAAGGGCGTGCGGACGGCCTGGCGCGACCTGATACTGAATGCCAGGATTTCCTGCAGGCGATGGGCCGGAAGCCTCCGGGACTGCAGTATGTAGGTTGCAGCCAGGACGACGCGTCCTACATCAAACCCATGGAAGCCCACTATCGTGTTTCAGGTGCCCAGGCGGCGCAGGTCGAAGCCTATCTGCACAGGGCATTCGGCCTGCCTGCATTGCGCTACGTCTGTTGTGGTTGGAGCAACGGCGCACCCTATTACTGGCGCGAAGGTCCGGATGCGGTGCGGTATCAGATCGGCATGGGGGTGGATTCGCTGCCGTACGAACGGGGCGAATGGCAGCGCATCGAGGCATTCAACGTCACCGTCGAGGTGTTGCGGCAGAGTCCCTAGCGTGGATGCGGCGGGCCGATCCATCGTCTAGGATGCGCCCAGGGATACCCGCAAAGGAATTGCCATGAAGGCTGTTGGACGCCTGTTTCTCTGCAATGCGCTGGCCTGTTTGGTCCTGGTTGCCACATCGGCGTTCCTGGCAGTTGGCGCAGCATCTTCCGAGCGCGAACATCCGCGTGCGCAGGATGCCATCGATGACTGGCTTGCGGCGTTCAATGCAGGCAGCCTCGAGGGGTTGCAGGCATTTGCCGACAGATATGCCAAGCAGGAGGGCAGCACTCCCAAGGACTATCTCGAGTTCCGCGAGAGCACCGGCCCGCTGAGCGTGCTGGAAACACTCGAACGCGCGCCCAGCCAGGCGAAGCTGCTGGTAATGGGCCAGCTGAGCGAACGTGCGATGTGGGTGACGGCGGTCATGGACCCGGCCAACCCGTCGCACGTGAAGCAGTTCCAGATCGAGGGCACTGAAACGCCGGACAGGTACAAGCCGGAACGGGTTGCTTTGCCTGCGCTGATGGCCGATGCCACAGCAAAACTGGAGGCGCTGCGGGCACAGGACGCGCTGTCCGGTGCATTGCAGGTGGCACAGAACGGCAAGGTGCTGCTGGACTGGCGCGGTGGCGAGGCCGATCGCACCGGTGGCATTCCAGTGGGCGTGGATACGCAGTTCCGCCTTGCGTCCTCCAACAAGATGTTCACTGCAGTGGCCATCCTGCAGCTGGTGCAGGAGGGCAAGCTCAGCCTTGATGACACGATAGGCAAGTGCCTGCCGGACTATCCGAACAGGGCGGTCGACAACAGCGTGACCGTACGCCATCTGCTGTCACATACCAGCGGTCTGGGTGATTTCTTCGGCGACGACTTCGAGCAGTATTCCGCGTCGTTGAAGACGCTGGATGACTACGTGCAGCGCTTTGCCAAGGATGCGCCGCAGTTCACACCGGGCAGCCAGGACAGTTACTCGAACTATGGCTTCATCGTATTGGGGCGCATCATCGAAGCGGTTTCGGGGCAGTCGTACTACGCCTATGTGGAAGAGCACATCCTGCGCCCGGCGGGCATGACCGGCACCGGCTTCGAGCCGGAAACAGTGAACGTCCCGCAGCGAGCCGTCGCCTACACGAAGAAGGATGGGCAATGGGTCCGTGAAACGAAGTCGCTGCCCTGGCGCGGCATGTCAGCCGGGGGTGGCTACAGCACGGTGGGCGACATGGTGAAGTTCGCCGGGGCATTGCGCAATGGAAAGCTGGTCTCACCTGCATTGCTGCAGCAGGCCACCACGGCGCAGAACCACAAGGGCTGGTATGGATTCGGCTTCGTGGTGCAGGGCGAGGGCAGGGAACACCAGTATGGCCACGAAGGCGGTGCGCCCGGATCGAACAGTGCCATCGTGGTGATGCCCGCACAGGGCTATGTGATCGTTGGCCTGGCCAATGTCGATCCGGATGCGATCGGCAACGTGGTCAACTACATCGCGCGTAGAGTGCCGCTGTGAACGCGGCAGGTGCGGGTCATTCCGGTACCCGCACCATCCTCGTCATCAAGTGTTCCACCACACCCGCCGGGTCGGCCGTGCGGCCCACATGCGTGCTCGACATCTGCACGACCGAACTGCGCTTGGCGGTGAGGAAGTGGAAGCGCGCACGCGCGGGCAGCTGCGCGATTGGTCCGGCGCTGGCGTCGCCGCGGCAGATGGCCACGATCGCATCCAGCCACGGCTGCAGCGCCTCCTGGTCCAGCGCCGGCGCGAAGGCGCGCAGGCGCGCAGGATCGATCTCGATGGCCGCCTCCAGATGACGCGCACCAGGACAGGAGACGATCACCCCGACGTTGATGAACTCCTCGCGTTCCACCCGCGGTACCACGCGGATGACCGCATAGTCATACGTGTGCAGCGTGGGCACGGATGGCCTCCTGCACGAACACCGCACGCACTTTCAGGCGATGCTTGAGATAGTCGATGTAGCCTTGGCGATAGGCCTGCGGACTGTCGAATGCCGGCTCGTTGACCAGCCAGCTGTCCGGCACCAGGCCGACGATGCGCTCGATCTCGGCATCGGTCAGGCGCGCGGCCAGTTCGGCATCCACCTCGGCGATGCGGCTGGCGAACGACAGCAGCACGTGGTCGCGGATCAGCACGAACGGCTTTTCGCAGGCATCGCCGGCGTTGGCCCAATCGTGATGGAAGTACATGGCCGCACCGTGATCGATCAGGTACAGCTTTCGATGCCACACCATCAGGTTCGGATTGCGCGTGGTGCGATCGACATTGCTGGTGAACGCATCGAACCAGACGATGCGCGAGGCCAGGTCGGCATCCACCGGCATCGCCGCCGGGTCGTAATTGATCGCGCCGGGCAGGTAGTCCAGGCCCAGGTTCAGACCCTCGCTGGCGCGGATCAGCTCCTGGATCTCCGGGTCCGGTTCGGTGCGGGCGAACTCGCGGTCCAGTTCCACGAACAGGATCTCTGGAATCGGCAGGCCCAGCGTGCGCGCCATCTCGCCGGCGATCAGCTCGGCGATCAGCGCCTTCGGGCCCTGGCCGGCGCCACGGAACTTCAGCACGGCCATGCCGTCGTCGTCGGTCTCGACCACGGCCGGCAGGGAGCCACCTTCCCGCAAGGGAGTGATGTAACGGAGGGCATGTACGGTGCGCATGCGCGCATTCTAGCGTGCTGCCGGGACGGGAGCGCCGGGCGATGCCGCGGCGGCTCCCTGCCATCTGCCCTCAGTGTGACAACGCACTACGCTGGTGTTCCTGCACCTGCGTGCGGGTCTGCTCCTGCGAGGCCTGATCGGCCTGTCGCTGGTTGACCACGGCAAGCGTATCCAGGCTGTCCTGCACCGGGCGTTGCGCGGCCTCGGCGGTGGGCGATGACGCGCGCAGCGAGGCCGGATCATCCAGCGGTCCTTTCACCACGAAGATGTTCTGCGCCGCGCCTGCACCCTCGGTCTGGCGGCTGAGCACCACATGGTCGACCCGGTCCAGCCCGTTTTCGCGGGCCAGCACCAGCAGGCTGGCGCTCAGGCGCTCGCTGGACGCATCGAAACTGCGTCCGTTGGCAGCATCCAGCGCCGCTACCTTGCCGCGGATCTGCTCGTGCAGGGAACGGTCACGGCCTTCCGCAAGTGGCAACGCCATTGCATCACTTGCAGAGGCCTGTCGTGCGGTGATGGGGACGTGTGTATGCGTGCCTTCGGTGTGGTCGAAATAATGCAGCGTCGACGGCGAGGTGCTGGTATCGAAGTAGGGCTGGCGCGGGGGCGAGCCCTCGCCGAGGTTGAGCCCGTTCTGCTCCAGCAGGCGCTCGTCCAGGCCCAGCTTCTTCATGTTCACTTCCATCCGGCTGACGCCGTCGGGCGCTGGATTCGCGGCCTCGTATCCGCTGGCCAGTTCGATCGCCTGGACGCCGTAGAAATTCTGGTAGTCCGAATTCCCATGATGGCCCAGGCCGGTGCTGACGCCCTGGTCGTAATAGTGCTTGGCCATTCCCTCGATGTTGGCTGCGGTGGGGGAGATGGTCAGGTCCGCATTGAGGGTCAGCTCCGGGTGCGGTGCATAGGTGATCGGCGGGCCGGGTCGCGACTGGATGACGTCTGTCGAGCGGGTGCTGGCTTCATACAGGTCGCGCAGGGTGGCGTCCGGGTTGCTGGCACGTACCTGGCTGACCAGCGCATTCCAGCCTGCGATGTTCGAAGAGGCCTCATCGCGGCGGTTGGCCGCGAGCAGGGTGCCGATCGCCTCGGTGTAATCATGGCTGGTGGTACGGCCTGCGATCTGCTCCACGTCGGCATCGAACTGCACATAGGCACGCTCGACATCAGCATCGTTGAAGCCGTGCTGGATCTCGTGACCGAGCACAAAGGTGACCTCGGCCGCGTCGAACCTGTCCGGCGCCGCCGGGGTCGACAAGCTGCTGGCGGGCAGGTTGATGGATTTCGTGCCGGTCTCGTAGGTACCACCCGCATTGCTTGTGGCGGGCAACAGTTCGAAGCGTTCCAGATAGCCTGCCGCGATGGCGGCGTCCACCTGTTTTGCCAGTACAGGCGAACCCGCGATGACGCTGCGCAGGTTGCCGACCTGGTCGCTGGTGACGTCGGGCTTGCCGGCGAACTCGCCCAGCAGGCGTTCCGTTTCTGCGGAAAGGGTCGTCATTGATGGCTCCCCTTACTGCACGGTGACAAGACGCACGCAGGCATGCATGGCGTCGCCGAGGGCGTGGGGGTTCTCGGGCATCGTGTCGACCTTGATGCTCAGCTGCGGTCGATCGAAGCGGTCGTAGATCACCCGGCCGTGTTCGCCGCGCACCGTCTCGCGCTTGAAGCCGGCGGCATCCAGTGCCGATGCGAAGTGGTTGAAGTCGACCTGGCAGATCGCCGCAGCCGAGGCCTTGCGGTCGCTGCTGGTATCGATGAAGTTCAGGTCCAATCGCGCACCCGCTGCACCACCCTGCTTCACTTCCAGGCCATAGCCCCATTCCGGCGTCAGCGTGCCGCCATAGCCGAAGTGGCCGGGGCCGAAGGTCTGCGCCGGTGCCTGCATTGCGGCGGACAGGCGTTCGGCGGTCAGCTCGCGCGTGGACGTCGTTGCCTTGATCAGGTCCAGCAGGCGCGACAACAGTTGCTCGGCATTGAGCGGGGAGGGCGAAGTGGTCTCGGATGCGGCGGGGGCCATGGTGTCGGTTCCTTGAGAAGTCGGCGTGCGGTCGGCGGCATGTGCGCTGGTGCAGAGCGTGGTCACAGACAATGCGATGGTCCACGGTCGTATGAATGCGTACCGGGGCATATGCGTTCCTTGCAGATTGAAGGCTGACCCTAGGGCCAGCCGGATGAAGCAGAGGTTAAGTGCAGTCGAGGCGTGGTCTTCACTCCGCCCTTCCCGTTGTGGTGGCAGCATCGGTTCCCAAGCAGCATCCACCCTGGGTGTGACCTTCAACAGGAGGCTGTCATGCCGCTACTGCGCAGCTGTCACGTTTCATCCCGCATGCTCTGCACCGCGTGGTGTTGAACCCGGTCTGATACGGCCACCTTGCCGGCACGGATGGCCGCCACCCGCAATACCTGCCACCTTTCACGCATCGCAGATCCGGCGCTGTCCTGCCGGTGCTGCGATCCAGGCATGTGCGCCTCCAGATTGCCCCTGTGTTGCCGCTGGCATTCCAGGTGCGGGAGAGCGCCATCTCCATGATGTTCCTGCAGGCTTTGGAGGTGTACCAATGAGCGACGAATACGATGGAACGCTGCCGCCCCTGGACGATGCCAAGGTTGAGGAAATGATCGGCAAGCTGGTGCTGGTCGGTGTGACCCGCTATGGCGGCGATGGCCAGGTAAAGGGGCTGGAGCAGTACGCAGGCACGGTGTTGCGCATCAGCGCCGACGAGGGCGTGGTGCTGGCCGATGAGAATGATGGCCACGAGCGCTATCTGCCGCCGATGCTGGACCAGTACCAGCCAGCCGAGCCCGGGGAGTACCGCATGCACACCAGTGGCATGATCGTGGTCGACCCCGACTACCTGGCCACCTGGGACCTGCACGCGCAGCAGTAGTGCCAGTCCAGGCCTGGCAGGTGCCGGCAGTTCCCCGGCACCTCCCGGGGCTGCACTTTGCCCCATCCGGCCACTAGCCCTTCCGGCCCATTCACGACAACCCCTGCGGTGCTAGATTCGGGTCCATGCCCGATTCCGGGCGCCCATTCACACCCCAGGGGATAAGGATGCTCATCCGTCGAACCTCTCTGGCGGCGGCTGTTGCCGTTGCCACCGTCGGCCTGCTGGCCGCTGGCCCCGCGCTTGCCGATTACGCAAAGCCGCCGGAACACCTGCTCAAGGTGCTGAAGGCGCCGCCGCCGCCGGCGCCGAACGTGGCCCCGGGCGGCCAGCGCCTGCTGCTGACCACCGCGCAGACCTACCCGTCGATCAGCCGCGTCGCCCAGCCGTACCTGAAGCTGGCCGGCGTGCGCCTGGAGCCGAAGAACCGCAGCCGCCATGACACTCCCGGTGGCTACGGCATTCCGGCCTGCGTGGCCGACTTCACCCTGGTCGATATCGGCAGCGGCAAGGAGACCAAGGTCAACCTGCCGCAGGGCTGCGCCACCGGCGCGCTGTGGTCGGCCGATGGCAGCCACTTCGCCTTCCAGAATGCGGTCGATACCAGCGTGCAGCTGTGGGTGGGCGATGCGGCCACCGGCCAGGTGAAGCAGGTGCCGAACGTGCAGCTGAACCCGATCTTCGGCTACACCGTGCAGTGGCTGGGCGGCAGCCAGAACCTGCTGGTGAAGCTGGTGCCGGCCAACCAGGGCCCGGCGCCGTCCAACGGTGGCGTGCCGACCGGTCCGGATGCGCAGGAGTCGCTGGGCAGCAGTGGCGAGAGCAGCACCTACGAAGCCCGCGACACGCTGACCAGCGTCCATGACGAAAAGCTGTTCGCTTACTACGGCGCCTCGCAGCTGGCTGTGGTCGACACTGCCGCGGGCAGCGTGCGCCCGGTCGGGCAGCCGGCACTGTTCAACGACGTCAGTGCCGCGCCCGATGGCGTGCATGTGCTGACCGAATCGATCAAGGCACCGTATTCGCACGCGGTGACCTACCAGCGTTTCGCCAACGACGTGGCCGTGCTGGATATCACCAGCGGCAAGGCCACGCCGATCGCCAGCCTGCCGCTGGCCGATCGCGTACCGGTGCATGGCGTACCGGAAGGCCCGCGCGGTTTCGATTGGCGTGCCACCGATCCGGCCACCCTGGTCTATGCCGAAGCGCTGGACAAGGGCGACTGGAAGGTCAACGTGCCGCATCGTGATCGCGTGCTGATGCTGAAGGCGCCGTTCAACGGCAAGCCGACCGAAATCACCCGCACCGCGCAGCGCTTCGAAGGCTTCGCGTGGACCGCCGATCCGGCCGTGGCGTTCCAGTACGAGAATGACGAGAACCGCCACTGGATGCAGACCCGCGTCGTCGATGTGGACCAGCCGAAGAAGGAAGGTCGCCTGCTGTGGGACATGTCCAGCGATGAGTTGTACGGTAATCCCGGCAACCTGGTCTTTACCCGCCTGCCGAATGGCGCGCAGGTCGTGCGCCGTGAGGGCAACCATGTGTTCCTCAGTGGCCGTGGCGCCTCGCCGCAGGGCGACCGCCCGTTCCTCGACCGCCTGGACCTGGGCACGCTGAAGAGCGAGCGCCTGTTCCGGAGCAGTGCCGATGCCTACGAACAGTTCCTCGGATTCAGCAGCACGGCGGGCCGCTACCTGACCTGGCACCAGTCGGTGATCGATCCGCCGAATGCCTTCATCCGCCAGCAGGGTGAGGCGGTGGCTGACGCGAAGACCGGCGAGGCGCAGTTCGCGTCCACCGCCACCGCGCTGACCAAGCTGGTCGACCCGACCCCGGAAGTGCGCCAGATCAAGAAGCAGCTGGTGACCTACAAGCGCGCCGACGGCGTGGATCTGTCCTTCACCCTGTACACCCCGCCGGGCTACAAGGAAGGCCAGCACGTGCCGGCGATCCTGTATGCGTACCCGGCCGACTTCGCCAACGCTGCCCAGGCCGGCCAGGTGTCCGGTTCGCAGCAGACCTTCACCCGCCTGCAGCCGTACCGTCTGATGCTGCTGGCCGGCTACGCGATCATCGACAACGCCTCGTTCCCAATCGTGGGTGACCCGAAGAACGCTTACGACACCTACCTGGAGCAGCTGGAAGCCGACGCCAAGGCGGCCGTGGACAAGGCCGTGGACATGGGCGTGGTCGACCGCAACCGCATCGGTGTGACTGGTCACAGCCATGGTGGCCTGATGACCGCCAACCTGATTGCGCACACCAACCTGTTCAAGGCCGGCGTGGCGACCAGTGGTTCGTACAACAAGACCTTCACCCCGTTCGGCTTCCAGAACGAACGCCGCTCGGTCTGGCAGGCGCAGGACGTGTACCTGAAGGCCTCGCCGTTCTTCTATGCCGACAAGATCAAGCTGCCGCTGCTGCTGGTCCACGGCGAAGACGACGCCAACCCGGGCACCGAGCCGTTCCAGTCGCGCAAGCTGTACCAGGCGATCCGCGGCAACGGTGGTACTACCCGCCTGGTGATGCTGCCGAACGAGCCGCACTGGTACACCGCGCTGGAATCGAACGAGCAGCTGGTGGCGGAAATGTTGAACTGGTTCGACACCTACGTGAAGAACGCCAAGTAGCGTCGAGCTTGCTCGACCGCTTTGCAGAAGGCCGCCTTCGGGCGGCCTTTCTGCATCCTGCTGTAGAGCCGAGCCCACGCTCGGCTATCCGTTCGCCTGCAAACAGCTGCCAGTGCTCTGCAATCAACTGTGGAGACTCGGTAACGACGTGTTACCGGCACATTCGCACGCCGCGCAAATGGTCTAGGCTGAACCTGATAGCTCGTTCCAGGTCGGTGCAATGAAAGCCATTCTCTTTGCTGCAACGTTGTCGTTGGCCCTGGTTTCAACGGCATATGCTCAGTCGTTTCCTGCTGAGCTGACGCAATTGGGCGTCGTCGCCGGCATGCCTTACGCCAAGGCCAAGCGCCTGCTGGATGCCGCAGGCTGGCGGGCTAAACTTGCACAGGGCGCGCCGGAATCGCTGGAGGGCTTTCCGGAAGTCGGATGCCAGAAGGGCGGAAAACAATGCGCAACGACCTTTGAGAAGGATGATCAGCAGGTCGCGGTGCGGCTGGGCACTACCCTGGCAGGGCAGCCGTTCGTGCAGAGCGCTGACTGAGCGTCTGCCACTCTCACGCCAGCGGTAGACGATCCTGCGCGTGCGACAGCCGGTCATGCAGGTCGCGCACATGCTCGGCCTTGGCATGCACCCGAGTGGTATCGCCGAAACTGCGTAGATAAGCGCAGGCCGCGAAGCCGGCGCTCTTTTTTTCGTACTCGGCAATCCAGGCCAGTCGATCCGGATTGTTGGCCTGTTCGGCTGACCACGCGGCCACTGGCGGGCGGATGCGGTACTTCAGGCCGACGCGCCATGGTTTGGGTGTCAGTCGCGCACGGAAGCAATGCTGCAGCCGGCACATGCGCGCGTACAAAGTGTCGGTACCCAGAGCCTTGAAGAACGCCTGCAGCTGCTCGTCCTCGGGCGAGAACGTGGCATGCATCGCCAGCACGCGCAGTCCCGCAGGCGTGCGGTAAGCGCGCAGATGCCAGTCGGGGTGTTGTTCGCTGAAGGCTTCCACACGCCGCAGCGCCAGCCCCTCGGCGCCCCCGGCGGCGGCCAGCCGCTGCCTGCGACGCATCAGCAATGCGGCATTGACCAGAATCACAGCCGCCACGCCCAGCACCAGTCCTACCAGCCAGTGCCACAACAGCGTGCCGGTGACGGCGCCGGCAAGCAGCACGACCGCGGCAACAATGGCCGGCATCACGCAGCCGGCCGGCGGCTGCGCATGGTCGATGTCGGCAAACAGCACGTCAGGAGTGTTCAGGCATAGCGCACCGTAGCTGTTGCGGGTGACGATGATGTCGCCATCGCGCTGCACGATCTGCTCGCGGATCGGCACGCCCTCCACACCGTAGTTGCTGCGCACTTCGCGGCGCGGCAGCGCCTGCCCGGCGAGGATGGCATTGAGGGCTTCGTTGGCGCGGCGGTCGGCGTGTCCCTGCGCTTCGGCAGGGCCTTCGTCGGACCAGCCGAAGCGGCGCACCACCACCGGCCGGCCGCGGAAACGGGCCTGCAGGCGGGCTTCGGCCCAGTAGGCGGGAACGATCATCATCGTGGGGTGCTCCATCTTCCATGGCAGGTGCCGACGCGAGTCTGGCACAGCGCCGGGGCGCCCGCATCCGCCTGCTGCGGTGGGCCGGGCGGAGTGATAGATTGCGCGCTTCGCATGCACTCCACCAAGGACGGAGCGATGTCCATGATTCTGCGCGGCCTGTTGGCCCTGGCCTGTGCCGGGGCGGTGGGCGTGGCCACGGCAGCGGTTCCAGCTGGGCCGCAGATCCTCACCGAGGATGTCAGTCGTTTCTATGCGCTTTACGACAGCGCTGGCGGTAAACCCAGCGTTGCGCAATTGCGTGGATACATGGCCGAGGGTTCGGCGGGCCTGGCTGAGCTGGCCAAGGCGCGCCGGGTAACCCCCGAGCGCATTGCCGAGTCCATCGCCAATCAGCCGGAACTGTATGCGCAGGGACGAAGCTGCCTGGCCGAACTGCCGGCGGTGAAACAACGCCTGACGCAGGTGTTTTCCAACCTGCAGGCCATCTACCCGCAGGCCGCGTTTCCGCCGGTGACCATCGCGGTCGGCCGTGGCCGTCCGGTCGGGCTGACCTCGAAAAGCGGAGTGATCATCGGCCTGGAAGCGCTGTGCGCAGCCGATTTCATGAATCCTAATGTGCAGGACCGCTTCGTCCACGTGATCGCGCACGAGTATGTGCATATCCAGCAGACGGGCCTGACCGACTTCGAGCCGGGCGACCCGCATGCGACGGTGCTGCGTGTATCGCTGGGCGAGGGCATCGCCGAGTTCATCGCCGAACTGATTTCCGGCAACGTCGGCAACGGGCGCCACGCGGCCTGGACCCGTGGCCGGGAAGTGCATATCGAAAGCGCCTTCGCGCTGGATCTGGACAGCACCGATCTGTCGCCGTGGCTGTACAACTACAAGCCGGGCTCGCAGGAGCCTTACGACCTGGGGTACTGGGTGGGTTACCGCATCGCCAAGGCTTATTACCTGCAGGCCAAGGACAAGCGTGATGCGGTGCGTGCGCTGATCCAGCAGGACAACCCGAAGACGATCCTGGCCACCAGCGGCTGGACGCCGGGCATGTGGATGCCGGCGAAAGTCACGGGTGTGGCGGCGCGTACGGCTGCACGCTGAGCACAGGGCAGGGCGTTAGACTGCGGAAGTTGATTTCAGGAGTACCCGCATGCGTGGACCTGTTGAGCTTGCCACTGCCACCGTCGTGACGCTGAGCCTAGCGTTGGTTTCTCCGCTGGGTGCCGCAGAAGCCGTCGCAGTCAATCCGCTGCTGCAGACGCCCCTCGACCAGTTGCGCCCCGACGAGGTTCGTTTCATGCAGCAGCGCCTGGCCGATTGGCCGGAACTGCAGCGTTACCGAGACGCCAACGCGCGACTGCCTGCGGCGGTACCGGGCCAGCCGCGCGTGGTCTTCTTCGGTGACTCCATCACCGAAGGCTGGGGCAGGGAAGGCAGTGCCGGTTTCTTCCCCGGCAAAGGCTGGCTCAATCGTGGCATCAGCGGCCAGACCACGGCGCAGATGCTGGTGCGCTTCCCGCAGGACGTGCTGGCACTGAAGCCACAGGTGGTGGTGATCCTGGCCGGCACCAATGACATTGCCGGAAACACCGGCCTGTCCACGCAGGCGATGATTGAAGACAACCTGCATGCGATGGTGGACCTGGCCCGTGCACATGGCATCGCTGTGGTGCTGTCGTCGGTGCTGCCGGTCAGCGACTATCCGTGGCTGCCGGGCACAACGCCAGCGCCGAAGGTGCGCGCATTGAACACGTCATTGAAGCGCTATGCCGACGCGAAGCATGTGGTCTATCTGGACTACTACACGCCGATGGCCAATGCCGCCGGTGGACTGGATCCGCAGCTGGCCGAGGACGGCGTGCATCCGACGGCGAAGGGCTATGCGGTGATGGCGCCGTTGGCCGAGGCGGCGGTCAAGCGCGCGCTGCAGCAGTAGTAGCTTCAACCGGCAGGTTTGCCAGCAGCCACTCACAGAAACTGATCACCAGCGGATCAGCTGCGCTGTCCTCATGCACCAGCCAGCTCCAGCGCGGGCCGCGCACGCGCGCCTCATCCAGCGGCTGCAGCAGGCCCTGATCGCAGGCGCGGGCCGCCAGCAGCTCGCTGACCAGCGCGATACCCAGCCCTTGGCAGGCAGCATCCAGCAGCTGCCCGGGTTCGGAGAAGTTCATGCCTTCGCGGCGCTGGCCGACATCGGCGCCCCCCTGTACCTGCCACTGGCTCCAGTCCATTTCGCGCTCGCCATGCAGGGTGAGGCGTTCGTGCACCGGCGTGGCGAGCAGGGCCGGATGGCAGGCAGGAAAGAGGCGATCCTGCAGCATCACGCGATGCTGGCACTGCGCCTGTGAGTCGAGGTCATCGCGTACCGCCACGTCCAGCGTCTGCGTGGTCATATCCGGTGCCTCCTCGCTGGTCAGCAGCCACAGGTCGGCGCCGGGATGCAGGCGATGGAAGCTGGCCAGGCGCGGCACCAGCCAATGCCGGGCAAAGGCTGGGCTGGTGTTGACGATCAGTTGATTCGGCTTGCGGTACTGGTCGAGCCGGCGGATGCCGCTCGCCAGCTGCCGCAGCAGGGACTGGGTGGTTTCCAGCAGGTCGATGCCGGCGTCGGTGAGGGTGACGCTGCGGCCCTGCCGGAAGAACAGCGGCTGCTGCAGCGAGGCTTCCAGGCCCCGGATCTGCTGGCTGATGGCCGACTGGGTCAGGTGCAGTTCCTCGGCCGCCCTGTGGAAACTACCCAGGCGGGCGGCGGCCTCGAAACCACGAAGCGCGTTCAGCGGTGGCCAATGCTTCAGCATTTCAGATAAGTAAAACTGTTCAATTGATTTCTGAATCTATCGTTTGTTCTTATCGATACGCAAGCGCAGCATAGCTTCCATCCCACACCGGCCCTGGAGCCCGTCATGAGCAGCCGTCGTCACTTCCTTACCCAACTGGCGGGCGCCGCTGGCCTTGGTGGCTTGGCCGCCCTCGGCCTGGCGGGGCTGCCGGCGCGCGTATCCGCAGCGGGGCCGGGTGCGGGTATCTGGCGCATGCCGGACGAGCACGGGCCGCAGGAACGCGTTTTCCTGGCCTTCGCCGCGCAACCGCGGGTGTGGGGCGCGCAGGCCGATGCGGTGAACACCGCCGTGGCACGCTTGGCCCGCACCATCGCCCGCCACCAGCCCGTCAGCGTGCTGTGCCGCCCGGCGCAGCGGAAGCAGGCGCAGGACCGCTGCGGCCGCGACAACATCGAGTTCCTCGAAGTGCCGCTGGATGACATCTGGGTGCGCGATTACGGCGGTTGCTTCGTCACCGATGGACAGGGCGGACTGGGGCTGGTCGACTTCAACTTCAATGGCTGGGGCGGCAAGCAGAGCGCGCGCAACGATGGTGCGGTGGCACCGTGGCTGGCGCAGGTGACCGGCGCGATGCTGCTGGAAAGCGATCTGGTGGGCGAGGGCGGCGGCATCGAAGTCGATGGCCATGGCACCGCGATCCTCACCGAAAGCTGCTGGGTGAACCGCAACCGCAATCCAGACTGGTCGCGCGCGGATATCGAGGCCGAGCTGAAGCATCACCTCGGCCTGCGAAAGGTGATCTGGCTGCCCGGCATTGCCGGCGAAGACATCACCGACGCGCATGTGGATTTCTATGCGCGCTTCGTGCGCCCCGGCGTAGTGATCGCCAACCTGGACAACGATCCGGAGTCCTACGACTACGATCTGACCCGCGAGCATCTGGACATTCTGCGCGGGGCCACCGATGCCGATGGTCGCCGCCTGCAGGTGCATACGCTGCCGCCGCCGCTGGACGGGCGCGACAACGTGCATACCCGCGACAACGATGATCTGGCGATGGGCTACATCAACTACCTGCCGATCAACGGCGCGGTGGTCGCGCCGCAGTTCGGTGACGACGCAGCCGATGGCTACTGCCGTGAACTACTGGAAGACATGTATCCCGGTCGCGTGATCGAACAGGTGGACATCGATGCGATCGCCGGTGGCGGTGGCGGCATCCATTGCGTGACCAAGAACATGCCGAAGGTAGGCTGAGGTGCGTCAGGCGTCGTCCTGCTTCAACGCCGCATCGGCCGCCAGCAGCGCCTCGGCGGCCGCACTGAGCGGCGGCGAGGGCGGGGCGACCACACCGATCGCTTCCATCATCTTCGGCATGCCCAGGAACTGACGAGCGCGACGGTCGTAGATGCCGGTGACCAGCAGCGCACGTGTGGCGATCTTCTGCTCGGGCCCGATCAGCACGCGCTGCTCCATGATGCCGCGCGAGCCGACCCAGCCCACCAGGCGCGTTTCCAGGGTGAAGCGCTGGAACGGCTTCAGCTCGCGGCGGAACTGGATGGTGCCGGCGCCGACGATCGGTGCCCACTTCTCGCGCAGCGCCACCCGGCCCAGGCCCATGCGCAGAATCAGGTCCAGCCGACCCAGATCGAAGATGTTCCAGTAGCGGCCGTTGGTCATGTGCAGGTTGCTGTCCAGATCATTGGGCAGTACACGGAACTGCAGGCGCGAGACCCCGAACGGGGCCTCCAGCTTCGGCCGGAACACACTGCACAGCAGCAGGTGGAGCAGGCGGAACCAGAGATTCATGGTTATGACGACTGTTATAGAATCGTCGATACGCTAATCTATGACGACTGTCCTGGCAAGGAGCCTGCCATGAGCCCGCGCCCCTCTGATGCGCCACAACGCGTGATTGATGCTGCGGCACAGATGCTGGCACGCGTGGGTCTCAATGCCACCAGCATCCGTGAGGTGACCAAGCTGGCCGAGGCGCCGCTGGGTTCCACCTATCACCACTTTCCCGGCGGCAAGCAGGAGCTGCTGGCGCGTGCCACTTACATGGCTGGCGACAAGGTGGAAGCGCTGCTGGTGGAGCTGTTGAAGGGAGGGGCGGTGCAGGGCCTGCAGCAGTTCCTGGCAATGTGGCGCGAGCGCTTGCTGCGCTCCGAATTCCGCGCCGGCTGCCCGGTGTTGGCCGCGGCCGTGGAGGAACCGGTGGAGGCGGTGCCGAGCCAGCCCCGTGCCGCCGCCGCCGAGGTGTTCGCACGCTGGCAGGGTCATCTGGCCGCGGCGTTCATCGCCGACGGCCACGACCCGGCCGCCGCGGGTGGGCTGGCCAATCTGGTGATTGCCAGTGTGGAAGGTGCGGTGGCGATGTGCCGCGCGCTGCAGGACATCGCCCCGTTCGACCAGGTGGCCGCGCAGTTGCTGAAAGCCGCTGCGCCTCCTTGATCCGGCCGCACGGTCGCGGGAGACTCGGCGCAGGCCCTGACTGGACGCCGCCATGGATGAATCGCACTGCCGCCACCTGATCGAGCACTACCTGCAGGCCTACAACCGCTTCGACATCGACGCCATGCTGGCGGTGCTGGCGCATGACGTGCGTTTCGAGAACCACAGCGGTGGCCAGCTGACGATGGTCACCGAAGGCATCGATGCCTTCGGCGAACTGGCACGGCAATCGGCGCCGTTGTTCCGCGAGCGCGAGCAGCGGTTGCTGGAGCTGATCTTCAAGGATGGCGTGGTGCTGGCCAGCATCGGCTGGCGTGGCGTGTTCGCGCAGGACATTCCCGATGGTCCCAGCGCGGGCACGGAACTGGCACTGCAGGGACACAGCGAGTTCGCTTTTGAGGACGGTCGCATCGTGCGGATCGTCGACCGCAGTTGATGATCGATGGCCTCCGCCCGTCGTCTGGACAGAGGCCCCGGCCGCGGTAGAATCCGCGCAACACCACCCGCGCGTGCCCGGCAAGGATGTCCGCATGCTGTATCAGGTTCTTGAGCTTCCATGCTCCACGATCCGCGGCACCCGGTGGCGCCGATGAAACGCACCCGTTTCTTTGCGCGGAGCCCACTGACGTTGCCGGTGAACCGCGCCGGTGAGCTTGTGCACGCACGGCAACACCTGCAGGAACGCGGTTGGCCACGCCTGCAGATGGCGCTGATCGTCGCCCTGACTGGTGCGACCGGTTTCCTTGCCTCGCACCTGCTGCGTCTGGCCGGTATCGACGCGATGCTGCTTCGCTACCCGATGGCCGTATTGCTGGCCTATGGCGGGTTCCTGCTGCTGATGTGGATCTGGATCCGCTGGCGCTGGGACAACGTGCTGGACGGCCTGTCGCCGGATGTGGGCAGCGGCAGCCCTTCGCCTCGCGGAGGTGCCGTGGAATCACCGTGGAGCGGCGTCGGTGGCCGTTCTGGAGGTGGCGGCGCGTCAGCTTCGTGGAATGAGTCGGCGCAGGTCGGCGGCGGCGATGCCGGTGAGCTGCCGTTGACCGGCCTGGCCGAAGACGAAGCGGGCCTGCCGTTGCTGGCGATCCTCGGCATCCTCGCGCTGGTGGCGACCGTCCTGCTGGCGAGCGTGTGGGTGGTGTGGTCGGCGCCGGTGCTGATGGCCGAACTGCTGGTGGACGCCGCCATCGCCGGTGGCCTGTATCGGCGCATGCAGGGCATGCACGAGCAGGGGTGGTGGCGGGTATGCGTGACGCACACGATCTGGCCGCTGCTCGGCCTGCTGCTGTTCTTCGTGGTGCTGGGCTGGCTCGCGCAGGAACTCGCGCCAGATGCGACCCATCTGCTGCAGGTCATTCAAGCGCTGTAGCGCCACGTTCCCGGCCGATATCCCAACCTGCTTCATTTCTTCCAGGAACTTCATGCGACAGCGCATTGCAGGGAAACGCGTCCTGGCCACAACGGTCGTTCTATCGATGGTTGCAGTCGTAGCGCTGATCGCCAGCGTGCGCCCGCAATGGCGGCAGGCAGTCGGCCCACCTCCGATCAATCTGGGAACGGCACGAATGCAGGCCGAAGTGATGGCAGAGCTCATCGACCTGCGACCGACACCACCAGGGAAGCCGCCGGTGCCACCGATTCCAATGAAGGGAATCTCCTCCCCGATGCTGACCGGTAACAGTGGATTCGCGACCGCGGCAGTGCCGCTGGAAGATGTCGCGCCAGCACACTTCGAGTCGCGCGGCCGGGAGCCCGACATGCCATTTGCCGTGATGGAATGGACTGCGCCTACCTGCGGCGAAGGAGACCCCGCCCCTGTCTGCCAGGTTCGTCACAGCGTCGTGGAATGGCGTGATGATGACAGTGCAGCGTCCTTTCAACTGCAGCAGCATCTGGAGTCGATGCTGCAGGTTGTGAACCGCCGGGCTGTACGGGTACCCGACCTCGCGTTTGAGCTTGCGCATGTGCGGGCGCAGCGGATGACGTGGGACGAACTTCGGGACCGACGCGCGCGCGGTATCGAGGGATGCAAGGGTGGCCCGGGCAATACCGATCTGGGCGTTGTCTATCTGCAGCGTCCTGTGTTCAGCCTGGACGGGAACTGGGCAATGGCATCGATCGCCTCGGATCTGTGCAGCGGCGGAACGGGTATGCGCGGCCTCTACCTTCTGCATCGCAGGAAGGGCGGATGGGAGCGTGTTCGAGTGGAGCCTGTCCGCTATACGGGCTTTGGACACGGCCTGTGGCCCGCGTTGCCGGAGTCGTGATGACAGATACGTCTTTCAAGCCAGACCGTGACTGCCAACAACGGATCGCCTGGCGACGCATTGCATCGCTGGCGGCGGCGCTGTCGGCTTTGGCTCTCATGGCCGGAATCTGCAGCCTGCGCCCGAGGTGGCAGCAGGAGATCGGTCCGCCACCGGTCAACCTGGGAACGGCGCAGATGCAGGCTGAAGCGATGGCGCTGGCGATCCGGCAGAGGCCGCCCTTCCTCCCTCCGCCCCCACCGGTGCCGCAGCCGACGGTTCTGCCATCGTCGCTGAGCGAGGTGCCCATCGCACCGCAGACGCCGTCCACGCGCGTCGATCAATGGCGCCCGCAGGAGCAGCCGCAGTTGACCGACCCGGTGGGGGAGGACATCTACGTGATGGAGCAGACCTTGCCCTATTGCTGGCCGCGCAGCAGTGCCTCCACCTGCCAGGAGGTGGACGATCTGGTCCTGCCGCTGGACGACCGGTGGCCGCCGGACATCCATGCGCTGCGGTTGCGGCTGCAGACGGACCTGGTTCCCGCCAATCGCCGTCCCACGCCAGTGCCTGCGGCCGCATTGGCCGGTGCGCAGCGGATGGACGGCGCGCAGCTTCGAGCGCTGCGGGAGCAGGGGTGCGGGGCAACGGTGCATGGGCCGCCTCGGACATACGACCACTTCGCGTATCTGACCCGGCCCGTTTTCAGCGTCGATGGGCAGTGGGCTATGATCGCGGTCGCCTGGGATTCGTGTTCCGGCGATTTCGTCTATCGGGAGCTTGTCGTACTGCATCGCGAACAAGGACGCTGGATGGCCGAACCCCCGGAACGAGGTCTGGGCGGCGTATGGGACGGCCGCGTACTGCGGCCCTGGACGTACAACCACTGACGAGGAAGAGCGCATGGATGTCGCTGCACGCAGGAACAGGACGTTGTTTCGTTGGATCATGGTGACGCTGCTGGCGGTACTGATGCCGTTTGCAGCACTGGCGGAGCCCGCAGCCGGGCAGGCCGATACCGCCGAAGCCGCTACCGCCGCGGAAGAGGCGCAATGCCGCGCCTGCAGTTATGAGCGTATCGGGCACAAGGTCGATATCGGGCTGGTTGCACTGGTGTCGCTGCTGGTGGTGGGCCTGCTGATCGCTGCGTCGCGGGAATGGGGCAGCACCTCGCAGCGCTGGACCTGCCGCACGCTGGCCCTGCTGCTGGTGGGCATCGGCGTAGCGTTGCTGTGGTGGGCTGGCAGCGTCGTCTACCTGGGCTACAACCCGTGGCAGGAAATGGCCGCCCCTGTCGATGGCTCGCTCACCTCGACACTGCTCAATACCTCACCGAAGTGGCTGGCGGCGCTGGTGTTGATTGGCTTCGCGCCTTCCATCTGGAAGCGCAGCGAACGCCTGCCGGCCTGGCGTATCGGCTGACCCTGGAACGACGGCGCCGGGCCACACCCGGCGCCGCCTGCGGCAATCAGTCAAAGCGCCAGCGCACGCCCGCATAGACGCCACGCCCATCGCCCGGGGTCGAGCGTGCGACATCCTTGCCGGCGTCGTCGTAGCCCGGCGTGACCGTGGCGGCGTAGTGGCGGTTGCCGATGTTGCGCATCTCCGCCCAGGCCTGCCAGCGGCCACCGGGTGCGTCGTAGCCGATGCGGCTGCCGGAGATCACATGGCTGTCAGCCCAGTAGCTGTTGGCGTAGTCGACGGCGATGCGCGAGGCGTATTCGGTACTAAGAGCAGCGTACAGGCCGGAGGCATGATCGAAGCGCAGCTCGGCCTGGTAGGCGTGGCGCGGCAGGCCGGGCAGGCGGTTGCTGCCGAAACGCGCGTCGTGGCGGTAGCGGAAATCGCTGAAGGTATACGCCTGACGCAGCGACAGACGGCCCGGTGCAGCCTGCCACAGCGTGCTGTCCAACCCAGCTTCGATGCCGCGGTGAACGGTGGGGCTGGCGTTGTTCTCGGCGATGAACAGGTTCGGTACCGGTTGCAGCTCCACGCTCAGCAGCTCGTGGTTGACGTGCGCGTAGTAGCCGGTCAGTTCCCAGCGGCCCAGCACGGCGTCGCCGCGCGCACCCAGTTCCAGCGTGGTGGCGGTCTGGTTCTGCATCGGCACCGGCGCGCGCTGGCGGCCGGTAGACGGGCCATTGCCCGGCCCGAAGTACTGGTTCGAGCCCCAGATCATCGACCACGGATGCGGCGCTTCCACCGAGCGGCTGAGGTTGCCGAACCACTGGGTCTGGGCGCTGTGCTGCCAGGTGAAGCCCAGTCGCGGCGCATAGTCCCAGTCGTGGTCGCGCAGACGGCCGCCGCTGCTCGGCCAGGTCACCTGCACATCGCGGCGGGTGTTGATCAGTGCCAGCCCGGTCTGCATGCGCAGGCGGTCATTGAAGGTGAGGGTATTGCCGACGTGCAGCGTGCTGTCGGTGCCGTGGTGGCGGAAGTCACGCGTGCGCGTACCGGCGGCATAGCCGTTGCTGGCAAAGCGCAGCGACTCGCGCACATCGGCGTCCAGATCGTGGGTGATGCGCAGACCGACCGTGGTTTCGCTGTCCAGGCCGAACAGCTGGTGGCGGCGGCGGTAGTCCACCGTAGCGTTGAGGTTGGCGTAGTCCAGCTGCTGCCGGTACAGGCTCTCGTTCAAGTCCATCGGGTACGTGTGGTAGACCAGCCCGGCCTGCAACGAGGAGTCCTCATCGATCTGCAGCGTGGTGACGTTGCCCACCCAGGTGCTGCCCGGCTGCGGGCGGCGCGCATCAATGGCCAGGTTGGCCGCATTCGCGGCGCGTGGATCGTTGCGGATCTGATCGCGGGTCAGGCGGCCGGGCGTTTCATGATTCGTTTCGCGATAGCGCACGAAGAAACGCGTCTGCAGGTCGGGCGTGATCTGCCAGCCGATGTTGGCCATCGCACCCTTGCCGTCGCCGCGCGCATGGCGCTGGTAACCGTCGAACTCGGTATCGGTGTAGGCCAGGAAGTAGTCGACATCACCACTGACGCCGCCCCAGCTGATGCCGCGCTTCTGGTAGCCACGGCTGCCGGCTTCGTAGTGCAGCTGCACGCCGGCCGAATCACGACCGCTGCGGCTGACGTAGTCGATGGCACCGCCCAGCGCCAGCGCGCCGCGCTCGAAGCCGTTGGCGCCGCGCAGCACTTCCACGCGTGACAGCCACAGCGGTTCCAGCAGCTCGTAGGGCGTGCCGCCGGGGCCGGTCAGTGGCAGGCCGTCGATCGACACGGCGATGCCCGAGGCGTGCGCACCCGGGCCACGGTTGATGCCCGAGCCACGGATCGAGATCTTGGTGCCTTCGTTGCCCGGCGATTGCGCGCTGATACCCGGCTGGTAGGCCAGCACATCGGCACTGCTGGACAGTCGGCTGTTGGCCTTGGACACGTCGATGACGTTGCTGGCGCCGGGCACGCGCTTCAGCGCCTCGCGTGCCTGCGTGCTGGCATCGGCAGCAGCGGTGACCTGCACGGCATCCAGCGTGGTGGCCTGCGGGGCCGCAGTGGCGGTGGAGGAAAGGCCGAGGGAAACGGCCAGGAACAGCAGCGAGGGGGTGGGGCGGTACGACGAGAGCGACATGCGGGAATGCTGTAAACCACGAAAGTGGCGCGCAAGTTAACAGGTCGCGAACGGTACGTCACCCATCACCGGCGTATGGGGGCTGGTGCGCCTGTAGAGCCGAGCCCATGCTCGGCTGCTTTTTTACGGAGCCGAGCATGGGCTCGGCTCTACAGCAGGGTTTACGGCGAAGGCTTCGCCAGCGCCTTGGCCTTCGCGTACAGCGCCTTGGCAATATCTGCATCGCCCAGCGCCGCATGGCACTCGGCCAGGCTATCCCACGCGTTGGCCGAATCCGGATACAGCTCGGCGTTGAGCGCGAACACCTTCAGTGCCTTGCTGGCACCCAGACTCTCGCGGATGGCGTAGCCATCACCATTGATCGCACGTTCCAGTTCGCCGGTGGGAACGCCATTGCTGTCGCGCAGCCAGCTACGCATCAGCGGTTTCGCATCGGCGCTGTCATCCAGCGCGTAGCCGATCAACTGCTCGGACAGCACAGCGTGCGGAAACTCCTGCGGCGCGGCCACCGCCATCGCGCTCTCCACCAGCGTGCTGGACCAGACATTGCGGGCGCTGCCGTTGGTCAGGTACACGAACACCCAGTAACCGCTGGCCAGCCTGCCCTTGTAAGCCAACCGCGCACGAACGCGGGTGCCGCCATCGTGGCCAACCTGGGTGTAGCCGTCGCTGCGGGTGGTGTCCCAGCCCGTGGAGAAGAAATTGTTGCCGCCACCGGCCAGTTTCTGCGGCTGCCAGAGTTTTTCCAGGGTCGCCGTGCGCAGCAGCTTGCCGGTCGCCAGCGCCTGCAGGAAGCGGTTCATGTCAGCCACGGTGGTCTGCAGATCGGCATGGCCCCAACCGTAGTTCGGCCAAGGATCTTCATTGGCGGGCTGCAGTTGGCCATCCTTGCCGATGTACGGCACCGCCGCGCGCCGGGCCGGCACGCTGGCACCGCCCCACGAGGTGCTGGCCATCTTCAATGGCTGCAGGATGCGTTCGCGCGCGATGGCCGGGTAGGGCTTGCGGTAGTGCGCTTGCAGCAAGGCGGTCAGCACCAGGTAATTGGCCTGGGTGTACTGCACGCGGCTGCCGGTAGCGAACTGCATTGGTGCCGCGCCGGCCACCTTCAGTGCAGCGCCAAGGTCAGGGGCCACACCGGCGTAGCCCTTGCTCACCCAGCGGTTGTCCACGCGGTCGTAGTACTCGCCGATACCTGAGCTGTGGTTGAGGAAATCGCGCACGTGGATCGCCTGCCATGCAGTGGGCAGGTCCTGCACATAGCGACTGGCCGGCGCATCCAGATCCACCTTGCCCTGATCGACCAATTGCATCACCAGCGTGCTGGTCAGCAGCTTGGCCATCGATTGCGCGGCGAAAATGGAATCGACGGTGGACGGTGCATGGGTAGCGGGATCACGTTCACCGCTGGCGCCCTGGTAGAGCACCTGGCCGTTGTGTGCGACCAGTACCGCCTGGCCGGCAATGCCGTAACGTTCGCGGTTGGACTGCAGTTGGGTGTCGAGCTGATTGGAAAGATCGCCGGCAGTTTCAAGCGCCGAAACGGGTGGGATCGCAAACAGCGTGCAGAGCAATGCAGCAGTCGGGGTGCGGTACATCGCGGTGATCCGTCAGCGGTGATGGCGCATGGTGGTCAGCGCCGGGCATTGGGTCAAGCATGTAGAGCCGAGCCCATGCTCGGCTGCCTTCGGGTCAGGCGTCGTGGGCCCGGACGCATTGAGCCGAGCATGGCTCGGCTCTACAGGTGCCTTGCGGTAGTGCCGGCCGCTGGCCGGCAACCTTGGATCAGCCCAGAATTCCCGGCAGATCCAGCCCCTTCTCCTTCGCGCAGTCGATCGCGATGTCATAGCGCGCATCGGCATGGCGCATCACGCCGGTGGCCGGGTCGTTCCACAGCACGCGGCCAATCCGCTTGGCGGCTGCCTCGGTGCCGTCGCAGACGATCACCATGCCGGCGTGCTGCGAGAAGCCCATGCCGACGCCGCCACCGTGATGCAGCGACACCCAGGTCGCACCGCTGGCGGTGTTGAGCAGGGCGTTCAGCAGCGGCCAGTCGGACACCGCATCGGAGCCGTCGGCCATCGCCTCGGTTTCGCGGTTCGGCGAAGCGACGCTGCCGCTGTCCAGGTGGTCACGACCGATCACGACCGGCGCTTTCAGTTCACCGTTGGCCACCATCTCGTTGAAGGCCAGGCCGAGGCGATCGCGGTCACCCAGGCCGACCCAGCAGATGCGTGCCGGCAGGCCCTGGAACTTGATCTTTTCGGCGGCCATGTCCAGCCAGCGGTGCAGGTGCGGGTTGTCCGGAATCAGTTCCTTTACCTTGGCATCGGTCTTGGCGATGTCTTCCGGATCGCCACTCAGTGCTGCCCAGCGGAAGGGACCGATGCCGCGGCAGAACAACGGGCGGATGTAGGCCGGCACGAAACCGGGGAAGTCGAAGGCATTGGCCACGCCTTCCTCCAGCGCCATCTGCCGCAGGTTGTTGCCGTAGTCCACGGTCGGCACGCCCAGCGCGTGGAAGCCGAGCATGGCGCGGATGTGGTTGGCCATCGATGCGCGCGCGGCCTTCTCCACTTCCTTGGGGGCGGAAACCCGCCTCTCATCCCACTGCTCGACCGTCCAGCCCTGCGGCAGGTAGCCGTTCACCGGGTCGTGCGCGGAGGTCTGGTCGGTCAGCAGGTCCGGCTTCACGCCGCGCTTGAGCAGTTCGGCCAGCACATCGGCCACATTGCCGAGCAGGCCCACCGACTTCGGCGTACCGGCCTTGCAGGCGTCGTCGATCAGGCGCAGCGCTTCGTCCAGATTGTCGGTCCAGGTATCCAGGTAACCGGTGCGCAGACGCATGTCGATGCTGCTCTTGCGGCATTCGACGGCCAGGCAGGAGGCGCCGGCCATCACCGCGGCCAGCGGCTGTGCGCCACCCATGCCACCCAGGCCACCGGTGAACAGCCACTTCCCGGTCAGGTCGCCACCGAAGTGCTGGCGGCCCATTTCCACGAAGGTCTCGTAGGTGCCCTGCACGATGCCCTGCGCGCCGATGTAGATCCAGCTGCCGGCGGTCATCTGGCCGTACATGGCCAGGCCCTTCTTATCCAGCTCGTTGAAGTGGTCCCAGTTGGCCCAGCGCGGCACCAGGTTGGAATTGGCGATCAGCACGCGCGGCGCATCGGCGTGGGTACGGAACACGCCCACCGGCTTGCCCGACTGCACCAGCAGGGTCTGGTCATCGTCCAGGCGCTTGAGCGTTTCGACGATGGCATCGAAGCTCTCCCAGTCGCGCGCGGCGCGGCCGATGCCGCCGTACACCACCAGTTCCTGCGGGCGTTCGGCCACGTCCGGATGCAGGTTGTTCATCAGCATGCGCAACGGCGCTTCGGTCAGCCAACTCTTGGCGTTGAGCGTGGTGCCGGTCGGCGCGGCGATGGTGCGGGACGGGTCGTTGCGGGTCATGCGGCGCTCCGGTTCGTAGCGAATTCAAGGCAGGCGTTGAGCACCTGCGCCAGGGTGTGGCGCAGCGGTGCGGCGTGGTCGGGGTCGAGCGGGGTGGGCCAGCTGTGTTCGTCCACCTGGTCCGGCAGGGGTTCGTGCATGTAGCCACGGCAGGCCAGCTCCATCTGCAGGCTGTGCACGCCGCCGGCGATGTTGCTGTAGTGGCGGGTGATCCAGCCTCCCTTGAAGCGGCCATTGCGCACCTGGCTCATGCCACTGATCTTGAGCAGGTTCTCCACCACGTCGCTCAGGGCGTTGTCGCAGGAGGTGTCCGGCGCACCCGAGGGACCGGCGGTGCCCAGGTTGAACTGCGGCAGTTCGCCGTCGAACAGGTGCGGAATATGCGAGCGGATCGAGTGCGCGTCGTACACCACCACGGTGCCGTGGCGTGCACGCAGGCGCGTGATCTGCGAAGCCAGCGCATCGTGGTAAGGCAGGAAATACGTGTCGCGGCGACGTGCGATTTCCGTTTCATCCGGCTCGCGGCCCGCGTGGTACAGCGGCTGGTTGTCGAAGGTGGTCAGCGGGCACAGGCCGGTGGTGTTCTGGCCCGGATACAGCGATACGCCGCTGGGGTCGCGGTTGAGGTCGATCACCGAACGTGAGATCGCCGAGCGCACCGTGGTCGCGCCCATGCCGCGCACGAAGTCGTACAGCTCGTGTACCCACCAGTCGGCATCGCGGCGGGCCAGCCACGGCGAGTGGTAGTCGCCGATCAGATCGTGCGGCAGTTCGCTGCCGGTATGTGGAAAGCTGACGATCAACGGGGCGTCGCCCTCGTGCACCGTCAACCATTCGGGATGGGCATTCATGCCTGCGGTTCCACGGTCGGCAGCAGCTCTGCCAGGCCCTGCGCCAGCGCGCCACTGCGCACCAGATTCGTCGCGGTCACCATGTCCGGATGGAAGTAGCGATCTTCTTCCAGCGTCGGCACCTGCGCACGCAGGGTGGCGCGCACGCTTTCCAGCGCGGCGCTGGAGCGCAGCGGCGCATGGAAGTCGCAGCCCTGCGCAGCGGCCAGCAGTTCGATACCGATCACGTTGGCTGCGTTCTCGGCCATCTGCATCAGGCGGCGCGCGCCGTGCGCGGCCATCGACACATGGTCTTCCTGGTTGGCCGAGGTCGGGATCGAATCGACGCTGGCCGGGTAGGCGCGCTGCTTGTTTTCCGAGACCAGCGCAGCGGCGGTCACCTGCGGAATCATGAAGCCGGAATTCAGGCCCGGGCGCGGGGTCAGGAACGCCGGCAGGCCGGACAGTGCCGGGTCCACCAGCATCGCCAGGCGGCGCTCGCTGATCGAACCGATCTCGCACACCGCCATCGCCAGCATGTCGGCGGCAAAGGCCACCGGCTCGGCATGGAAGTTGCCACCGGACAGTGCTTCGCCGGTATCGGTGAACACCAGCGGATTGTCGGACACGCCGTTGGCTTCGATTTCCAGCGTGGTCGCGGCCTGGCGCAGGATGTCCAGCGCCGCGCCCATCACCTGCGGCTGGCAGCGCAGGCAGTACGGGTCCTGCACGCGTACGTCGTTGTCACGGTGCGATTCGCGGATGTCCGAGCCCTGCATCAGCGTGCGCAAGGTGGCGGCGGTGGCGATCTGCCCGCGCTGGCCGCGGATGGCGTGGATGCGGGGGTCGAACGGCGTGTCAGAACCCTTGGCTGCTTCCACCGACAGCGCGCCGGTGACCAGCGCGGCCTGGAACACGGTCTCGATCTCGAACAGGCCCGCCAGCGCATAGGCGGTGGAGAACTGGGTGCCGTTGAGCAGCGCCAGGCCTTCTTTCGCGCCCAGTTCGATCGGCTGCAGGCCGGCACGTGCCAGCGCATCGACCGCCGGCAGGCGCTCGTCACCGATGAAGGCTTCGCCGACGCCGAGCATCACGCTGGCCAGGTGCGAGAGCGGTGCCAGATCGCCCGAGGCACCCACCGAGCCCTGCGCGGGCACCACCGGCAGCACGCCCTTGACCAGCATCGCTTCGAGCAGCAGCAGGGTTTCCTCGCGGATGCCCGAAGCCCCCTGCGCCAGGCTGACCAGCTTCAGCGCCATCATCAGCCGCACCACGCTGGCCGGCATCGGCTCGCCTACGCCGGCGGCATGCGAGAGCACGATGTTCCGTTGCAGGGTGGCCAGGTCTTGGCGCTCGATGCGCACGCTGGCCAGCTTGCCGAAGCCGGTGTTGATGCCATACACCGGCGCGCCCTTGGCGACGATCGCCGCGACCGTCGCAGCACTGGCGCGCACCACCGGCAGCGCGGCCGGGTCCAGTGCAAGCGGCGCACCGCGATAGACCTGCCGCCACTGGGCGAGAGTGACATGGCCGGGGCGAAGAACCAGGGTGTTGCTCATGTGTTGCTCCAGGAGGCAGGCAGGTCGGGCTGTCCGCGCACCACGCGCGCGTGCAGCGGGTTGAATCCAATGCGATAGACCAGGTCGGCGGGCGCGTCGATGTCCCAGATCGCCAGGTCGCAATCCAGGCCTACAGCCAGGCGGCCGATGCGCTCGCCATGGCCCAGTGCGCGCGCTGCTTCACGGGTGAAGCCGGCGATGCACTCATCCACGGTCAGGCGGAACAGGGTCGCGCCCATGTTCATCGCCAGCAGCGGGCTGGTCAGCGGCGAGGTGCCCGGGTTGCTGTCGGTCGCCAGCGCCAGCGGCACGCCGGCCGCACGCAGCGCGGCGATTGGCGGCAGGGTGGTATCGCGGGTGAAATAGAAGGCGCCGGGCAGCAGCACGGCGATAGTGCCAGCGGCGGCCATCGCGGCGATGCCGCCATCGTCCAGATGTTCGATATGGTCGGCGGACAGTGCACCGAAGCTGGCCGCCAGTTCGGCGCCATGCTGGTTGCTCAGCTGCTCGGCATGGATCTTCACCGCCAGCCCGTTGGCGCGCGCCGCTTCGAAGACCTGCTGCGCCTGCGCCGGCGAGAAGGCGATGTTCTCGCAGAACACGTCCACCGCTTCGGCCAGGCCTTCGGCGGCGATGGCCGGAATCATCACCTCGCACACCTCGTCGGTGTACTCCTGTGCTTCGCGGCCCGGCGGAATCGCATGCGCACCGAGGAAGGTGGTCACCACGTTGACCCGGCATTCCTCGCCCAGCGCACGCGCAACCTGCAGCTGCTTGCGTTCGTCGGTCAGGGCCAGGCCGTAGCCGGACTTGATTTCGATGGTGGTCACGCCTTCGGCGCGCATCGCCAGCAGCCGTGGACGGCTTTCGCTGGCCAGCTGCTCGGGCGTGGCAGCACGGGTGGCGCGCACGGTGGAGACGATGCCGCCGCCGGCACGGGCGATGTCGGCATAGCTGACGCCCTGCAGGCGCTGCTCGAACTCGTTGGCGCGGTTGCCGGCGTAGACCAGGTGGGTGTGGCAGTCGATCAGGCCCGGCGAAATCCAGCGGCCTTCGCCATCGATGCGGGTGGTTGGCTGCAGCTGGGCATCGCTGCCGGCTGGACCGACATGGACGATGCGGCCATCAGCGCAGGCCAGTACGCCATCGCGGATGACACCCAGCCCTTCGCCATCGAGGGTGATCAGGTGAACGTTGGACCAGAGGGTATCGACGTGCATGGCATCCACAACGCGGCTGTGCTTATATGTCTATACAATATAGGTGTCCATTTCGGGTTGTCCAGCCATGTCCGATTCGCGTTCCCCGCACTGTTTCCATGCCGCCCACGCCCTGCTGGCCGACGGCTGGGCCCGCGATGTCCGCCTGCAGGTGCAGGATGGCCGCATCACGGCGATCCACACGGGGCAGGGCGCCCAGCACGGCGACACCCGCGTCGGCATCCTGGTGCCGGGCCTGCCCAACCTGCACAGCCACGCCTTCCAGCGCGGCATGGCCGGGCTGACCGAGATCGGCGGCGGTGACGGTGACAGCTTCTGGAGCTGGCGCGAGCTGATGTACCGCTTCCTGGCCCATCTGCGCCCGGACGCGGTGCAGGCCATCGCCGCCCAGGCCTACATGGAAATGCTGGAAAGCGGCTTCACCCGTGTCGGCGAATTCCACTACCTGCATCACGACGCCGAGGGCCATGCCTATGCCAACCGCGCCGAAATGAGTGCGAGGATCGCGGCGGCGGCCGACCAGACCGGTATCGGCCTGACCCTGCTGCCGGTGTTCTACGCACATGCTGATTTCGGCGGGGCGGCACCGAACCCCGCGCAGCGACGCCTGATCCATGACGTAGAGGGATTTGCGCAGCTGCTGGATGCCGCCAAGCCGGCACTGGCCGCGCTGCCCGACGCTGTGCTCGGCATCGCGCCGCACAGCCTGCGCGCGGTCACCGGCGAGGAGTTGAGTGCATTGCTGCCGTTGACCGACGGCCCGGTGCACATCCATATCGCCGAGCAGGTGCGTGAAGTGGAGGCCTGCCTGGCCTGGAGCGGCCAGCGTCCGGTGCAGTGGCTGTACGACCATGCGCCGGTGGATGCGCGCTGGTGCCTGGTACACGCCACCCACATCACCGATGACGAGCGCGCGGCCATTGTGGCCAGCCGGGCGGTGGCCGGCCTGTGCCCGATCACTGAAGCCAACCTGGGCGACGGCCTGTTCCCGATGCAGGCGTTCGCGCGCGAGGGCGGGCGCTTCGGTGTCGGCTCCGATTCCAATGTGCTGATCGATGCGGCCGAAGAACTGCGCCTGCTCGAGTATGGCCAGCGGCTGACCCTGCGCGGGCGCAATGTGCTCGCCCCGGATGCCACCCGCAGCACCGGCCGCTTCCTGTTTGAAGGCGCACTGCACGGCGGTGCACAGGCCCTGGGCGTGACCGCCGGCCTGCAGGTGGGCGCCAGTGCCGACCTGGTCGAACTGGATGCCGCCCACCCCGCGCTGCAGGCGCGACAGGATGACGCATGGCTTGACAGCTGGGTGTTCGCCGCACGTAATGGCGCGCTGCGATCGGTCTGGCGCCATGGCCGCCAATGCGTGGCCGAGGGCCGCCACCTGCAGCGCGAGGCGATCACCACCGCCTTCGCCGCCGCCCTGCGTGGCGTGCTTGGCTGATCGCCTCCCGCCACAGAGACCCCATTACGTGAAGGCCAGCAAGTCCGCCACGCTCAACCAGCGTATCCGCAGCGATCTGGAAAGCCGCATCCTCAGCGGAGAATGGGCGCCGGGCTTTCGTATTCCGTACGAACACGAGCTGATGGAGCAGTACGGCTGCTCGCGGATGACGGTGAACAAGGTGCTGACCGCGCTGGCCGAGAGCGGCATGATCGAGCGCCGCCGTCGCGCCGGTTCGTTCGTGGCGCGGCAACCGCCGCACCTGGAGCAGGTGGCGCTGGAGATTCCCGATATCGCGATGGAGGTGGGCTCGCGCGGCCATCAGTACGCCTATCGTCTGCTGCAGCGCGACCTGCGCCTTGCCGATACGGGCAATGCCGGTGAAGTCGAGCTGGCCGGGCAGGAAAACCTGCTGGCAATGCGTTGCCTGCATCTGGCCGATGGTCGCCCGCTGGCGCTGGAGCATCGCCTGATCAGCCCGGTGGGCGTGCCCGAGGTGCTGGAGGTCGATTTCAACACTACCGCGCCGGGCAGCTGGTTGCTGCAGCACGTGTCGTGGACCCGTGCCCAGCACCGCATCAGTGCCTGGGGCGCGGATACTGCCACCGCCAAGCTGCTGGACGTGAAGCCCGGCACCGCCTGTCTGGTGATCGAGCGCCTGACCTGGCGCGGCGAACAGCCGATCACCCGCGTGCGCCAGGTGTTCCTGGGGGATGCCTGGGACCTGGTTGCGCGCTTCGCGCCTGGGGCAAGGTAGGGGCGTATCCACGCATGGCGTGGATCTACTGAATCCAGGTTGGGATTACGCGACGCGTGTGAATCCCCGGTAGATCCACGCCATGTGTGGATGCTGCCCCATCAATACGTAGCGCACTGCCGCCAGCGCACCGGCTCATCCACACCGGGGCGGGCATTGAGCTGGATGCGCACGTTGCGCAGGGCGGGGTAGTGCAGCACTTCCTCGCAGACCTGCGGCCACACCGCGTCCAGCTCACCGGTGCGGTTGATCGCCAGCGTCTGCCGGGTCAGCCAGACGCCGCTGGCGATGCCAGGCTTGCCGGCCAAGGCGCGGGACAGATCAGCCTGGAAGCGCTCCAGCGTGGCGGCATCCGGGTTGGGGTTGCTGCGCGCATCGGTTGAGGGCGTAGCTGGTGCGGGCGTAGCGGCCGGCGGCACGGTGGCGGGGGCCAGCGCCGGTTCGGGCGCGGCTTCAACCGCAGGCGCAACCGGCGCGGGGGCGGCCGCCACCTCGGCAACGGGCGGGGCGTCCTGCACATGCAGCCCTTGCAGGCTCAATCCCACCAGCAGGCCCAGGGTGACCGCGCCGAGCGCGGCGATGGCGATCCGGCGCAGGGCTTCGTGGCGGGCGCTGGCGCGCACACGGGTTTCGATTTCCGCCGGTAGATAGGGTTGCAGCAGCGGCCACAGGCGCGGGCCGTCCAGCACCTCGACCGCCTGCTTCTCGGCAGCGCTACGGCCGTCGCGTTCCATCCGGCCTTCGGTCAGCAGCACGCCGCCCTTGGCGCCGGCCAGGCGCGCGGCCGCACCCAGTTCGTTCACTGCGGCGGTGCCGATGCGATAGGCCAGGCCGTGCTTGCACGACACCAGCCAGCTGTTGGGGCCGTCACTGAGCAGGAAATCGCTGCTGGGCTCACGGGATTCCTCGCCCGGGTCATCCAGTTCGCGCAGGCCGCGCTGCTCGCGCAGCATGCGCCTGACCAGTACCGAGAATTCGCGCCAGTGCATGCCAGCCAGGGCCTGCAGGCCGAGTTGCATCTCCTTCTGCCGCCGTTTGATCCACCACAGATAGACAACGGCCAGGGAACAGGTAAGCAGGGCCGACAGCAGGGCCAGGATCCAAGGGAGCATGCAGGAGGTGCGCGGAAGGGGCGAATGCGAAGGCGACAGTGTAAAGGTCGCGCCGTGCCGCTGAGTCAGGAGGTTCCCGACAGGAAGCGTGATGGAGCACGCAGTTCGGAATACCGCGGGCACGAAAAACCCGCCAATCCTGAAGCCGTGAGGGGAGGGAACAAACGGCAGCCGAAGCGATTGGCGGGTTGCTCGCGATTGTCAATCAAAATTTATTGCATTGCAACATATGCCCGGTCAGGGCACGCTGCCTGGCGACTGATGGCTGCCCGGTGCAGGTGCATCAGTGCCCGAGGCGTCGCGATTCTCCAGCTTGGCCAGGCGCGCCTGCAGGGCGTCGATGCGGGCCTCCAGCGCAGTCACCTCGTCGGCGGTGGGTACGTGCAGGCGCTTGAGCACGCCCTGCACCTGGTCATCAAAGGCCTTTTCAACCTTGGTCCAGGTGCCGGAGGCCTTCTCGCGGGCCTCGTCCAGAGACGTTTCAACGTTGTCGCGCCAGCCCGGGCCCTGTTCGCCGTGGCGTTCACGGCGGCGGGCCTCCCAGGCTTCGCCTTCCTTCACCAGGCCGTCGAAGAAGCGGCTGCCTTCGGCCTGTGCGCGCCCAAGAGCGCCCAGGCCGGCCAGCCAGACCTGCTGCGCCGAGTCACTCAGCTTGCGCGAGAAGCGCTCGGCCTGGTCACCGAACGAGGCGTCGTCGTTGCGGCGGTCATCGTTTTCGTACTGGTTCATCGCACTTCCCGTGGGAGTTGGGCCTGTCCCGAGAGTAGCGCGCGTTGGCGTTGCACGGCCGTGACGGCCGCCGCCGGGGTTCAGCCCAGCTTTTCCTTCAGAACGCGCTGGATCTCGCCTTCGACCATGCCCTTCATCGCCGACAGCAGGAAGCCCAGCTTGGCGGTCACGCGCACGGCGCCCGGCTGCAGTTCGATCGCACCGTCCACGCCGCTGCCGGAGAAATTCAGTACGTCGGCAGTCCAGGACGACTTCAGGCCGAAGCGCTCGGACAACTTGGCGGCAACCTGTTCGATCGCGGCGCGCGCCTGTGCGTCAGGCAGGGCGTGGGCGTGGCGGACATCGATGGTGGACATGCAGGCTCCTGGCGCAGGGCGGGGATGATCAATGAGGGCGAGCATTGTGCGCATCGAGGGCCTCCGCGCCAAGCACTCATCGTGGGTTCTTCTTCGTTGGCGGCCAACCTGCTAGGCTGCGCCGCGTGCAGAACCTGCTTGTTCACTTCAGTCAACAACAACAGCCCGACCAGCCGCTGAGGCCCGGGGTGCAACGCATCGTGCGCCAGGCCAACGGCAGTGTGCGGCTCGGCGATGCCGGCAACGGCGCCCTGCTGCTGGCGCAGTTCTGCATGGACGATCGCGGTCTCTGGTTGCAGGTCGGCAACGGCATCCGCGGCATCCACGTGAACGGCCGCCCGGTGCGGCGCATGGCGCTGCTGCGTGCAGGCGATGCGGTGTACGTGGATGGCGTGGAGATGGTCCTGCAGGGTGAGGTCGAGAGCCTGCTGCAGGCGCCTGCGCCGAAGAACGACGATGGCTCCGATGAGCAGCAGCGCCTGCTGCGCGGCGTCGGCGGCCTGCACCATGGCCGCAGCTTCACCCTGTCGCGAACCCGCTTGGTCGGTCGCGGCGGCGACGCTGACATCGAGATCAATGAACCGGCCTTCGCCGAACAGCACGCCCGTGTGGAAGTGCATGGCGAGCGCGTGCTGCTGCGCGACCTGGGCAGTGCCGACGGCACCCGGGTCAACGGCGTGGCCGTGCGCCACTGCTGGCTGCAGGCGGGCGACCAGGTGGTGTTCGATGGCCAGCACCGGTTCGTGCTGGAAGTGCCGCATGACCCGCGCCGGCGCCCGCTGCCGGATGAAGACGAGTCCAGTCAGGACGCCGAGCAGGCGCCGGTGCTGCCGGCCGTGCCGCGCAAGGTCCGGCGCTGGCCGTGGCTGCTGGTCAGTGCGCTGCTGCTGGCCGCGCTGCTCAGCCTGCTGCTCTGGTTCGGCGCGCGCTGATCTGAATTCGCTGGGGCTGCTTTGGTAGATGCCGACCTTGGTCGGCACGTCCCTCAGGCGGGCATGACGCCTGACGGCGTACGCCGACCAAGGTCGGCGGCTACCTGAGCATTGCTGCTGGCAGATGGATTCCAATGAAACCAAATTTCCCTTGCGCCACAAGGCCGCAAGGCTGGTGCACTGCGGCATACTAGGGGTCTTGCCCCACAGGTGTGACATGACGCGCGCGTTCAACTTCAGTGCCGGCCCTGCGACCTTGCCGGAATCGGTCCTGCGCCAGGCGCAGGCGGAAATGCTGGACTGGCACGGGTCCGGTGCCTCGATCGTGGAAATGAGCCATCGCGGTGCGGAGTTCATGTCCGTGGCCGCCGAGGCCGAGGCCGACCTGCGTCGCCTGCTCGATATTCCCGAAGACTATGCGGTGCTGTTCCTGTCCGGTGGTGCCACCACCCAGCAGGCGCTGATCCCGCTCAACTTCGCCGCCCCGGGCCAGCGTGCCGATTACGTGGTTAGCGGCCACTGGGGCAAGACGGCGGTCAAGCAGGCTGGTGTCTACGTCGACGTCAATATCGCCGCCAGCAGCGAGGCCATCGGCTACCGCGAACTGCCGGCGCGTGCCGACTGGCAGCTGTCTCCCGATGCCGCCTACGTGCACATCACCGCCAACGAAACCATTCACGGCGTCGAGTTCCGTGACGTGCCGGATACCGGCAACGTGCCGTTGATCGCCGACTTCAGCTCGTCCATCGCCAGCGAACCGCTGGACGTGCGCCGTTATGGCGTGATCTATGCCGGTGCGCAGAAGAACTTGGGCCCGGTCGGCATCGCGGTGATGATCATCCGCAGTGACCTGCTCGAGCGCAGTGGCCAGCCACGTGCGGACATCTTCGATTACCGCTCGCACGTCGCCCGTGATTCGATGCTCAACACGCCGCCCACCTGGAACTGGTACCTGGCCGGGCTGGTGTTCAAGTGGATGCTGGCCGAGGGCGGTGTGGCCGAGTTCGCCAAGCGCAACGCCGCCAAGGCCGCGCTGGTGTACGGCGCCATCGACGGCTCCGGCGGCTTCTACCGCAACGAGGTCGCACACGCGGCCCGTTCGCGGATGAACATCCCGTTCTTCCTGCCCAACGCCGACCTCGATGCCCGCTTCGTCGCCGACGCCAAGGCCGCTGGCCTGCTGGCGCTGAAGGGACACAAGGTGGTCGGGGGCATCCGCGCCTCGCTGTACAACGCCATGCCGCTGGCCGGGGCCGAGGCGCTGGTCGCCTTCATGGCTGATTTCCAGCAGCGTCACGGCTGAGCAATGAACGGCGCGCACCGTCGGGTGCGGGCCCCGCAACAAGGAATTCCGATGGCAAGCAGCAAATCCAGCAAGAAGGCGCCGAAGAAGGCCGAACCGGCCAAGGACAGCGCGCCCGCCAAGGCGAAGGGCAAGGCCAAGGCCGCCTCGAACCCGGCACCCACCCTGGCGCCGCTGGCGCTGGCCGATGTGCGCTCGAAGATCGACCAGATCGACCGCGACATCCAGGGCCTGATCGCCGAGCGCGCGCGCTTCGCCCATCAGGTCGGCAAGGCCAAGGGCAAGCTGGCCGCGGCCGTTGACTACTACCGCCCCGAGCGCGAAGCGCAGGTGCTGCGCATGGTGGTGGATCGCAACGAAGGCCCGCTCAGCGATGAGCTGCTGGTGCACGTCTACCGCGAGATCATGTCGGCCTGCCTGGCCCAGCAGGAGCCGCTGAAGATCGGCTACCTCGGCCCGGAAGGCACCTTCAGCCAGCAGGCCGTGCTCAAGCACTTCGGCCGCTCGGCGCTGGGTCTGCCGATGGCCAGCATCGAAGAAGTGTTCCAGGAAGTGGAAGCAGGCAACGCCGATTTCGGCGTGGTGCCGGTGGAGAATTCGGGGCAGGGCACCATCCAGATCACCCTGGACATGTTCCTGACCTCGAACCTGAAGATCTGTGGCGAAGTGGAACTGCGCGTACAGCAGTACCTGATGTCGCGCAGCGGCCGCATCGAGGACATCGAACGCATCTACGCGCACCCGCAGTCGTTCATGCAGACCTCGGCGTGGCTGCGCGCCAACCTGCCGAAGGCCGAGAAGATTCCGGTCTCGAGCAATGCCGAGGGGGCGCGCCGTGCGCGCAATGCCGACGACGCGGCGGCCATCGGCGGCGAGAGCGCCGGTCACGTTTACGGCCTGAAGAAGGTGGTCACCAAGCCGATCCAGAACGATGCCGACAACACCACCCGCTTCCTGGTGGTGGGTCGCAACATCTTCCCGACCTCCGGCCACGACCGTACCTCGGTGCTGGTGTTCATCCATGACAAGCCCGGTGCGCTGTTCGACGTGCTCAGCCCGTTCGCCCGCCACGGCATCAGCATGAACCGCATCGAGTCGCGGCCGTCGCACCACGGCAAGTGGGAGTACGGCTTCTTCATCGACCTGGCCGGCCACATCGACGACGCGCCGATGCAGGCCGCGCTGGCCGAACTGGAAGCGCACTCGGCGCAGATCAAGGTGCTGGGCTCCTATCCGGTGGCCGTGCCCTGAGTGCTGCCGCGGTGGCCATGGCCGCCGCTCCCTGATGCATCGCCGGCGCTGCCGGTGTTTACGGAATGATCGAACGATGAGCAACGCGCAACACTGGATTGCCCGCAAGGGCCAGCCGCTGCAGGGCAGCCTGACCATTCCCGGCGACAAGTCGGTCTCGCACCGCTCGGTGATGTTCGCCGCGCTGGCCGATGGCACCTCGCATATCGAAGGCTTCCTGGAAGGCGAAGACACCCGCGCGACCGCGCGCATCTTCAGCCAGCTCGGCGTGCGCATCGAAACGCCCAGCCCGTCGCAGCGCATCGTGCACGGCGTCGGTATCGACGGCCTGCAGGCCCCGGATGCACCGCTGGACTGCGGCAACGCCGGCACCGGCATGCGCCTGCTGGCCGGCCTGCTGGCAGGCCAGGCGTTCGACTGCACGCTGATCGGCGACGAATCGCTGTCGGGCCGCCCGATGCGCCGCGTGACCGGTCCGCTGTCGCAGATGGGTGCGAAGATCGACACCGAAAGCGATGGCACGCCGCCGCTGCACGTGCATGGCGGGCAATCGCTGCACGGCATCGACTTCGCCTCGCCGGTGGCCAGCGCGCAGATCAAGTCGGCCGTACTGCTGGCCGGTCTTTACGCGCAGGGCGAAACCAGCGTGCTGGAACCGCACCCGACCCGCGACTACACCGAACGCATGTTGTCGGCGTTCGGCGTGGAGATCGAGTTTTCGCCCGGCAAGGCCCGCCTGCGCGGCGGCCAGCGCCTGCGCGCCACGGATATCGTGGTGCCGGCCGACTTCTCTTCGGCCGCGTTCTATCTGGTGGCCGCCAGCATCATTCCCGGTTCCGAGCTGCGCCTGAAGCAGGTCGGCCTGAACCCGCGCCGCACCGGCCTGCTGCACGCGCTGCGCCTGATGGGAGCGGACATCACCGAAGAGAATCCGGCCGAGCAGGGCGGTGAACCGGTGGCGGATCTGGTGGTGCGCTACGCCCCGTTGAAGGGCGCGCGCATTCCGGAAGAGCTGGTGCCAGACATGATTGATGAGTTCCCGGCGTTGTTCGTTGCGGCAGCAGCGGCCGAAGGCCAGACCGTGGTGACCGGCGCGGCCGAGCTGCGGGTGAAGGAGTCGGACCGCCTTGCGGCGATGGCCACCGGCCTGCGCGCGCTGGGCATGCAGGTGGACGAGACCGAAGATGGCGCCACCCTGCACGGCGGTGTGCGCCTGGGCAGCGGCACCATCGAAAGCCATGGTGACCACCGCATCGCCATGGCCTTTGCCATTGCCGGCCAGATCAGCGATGGCGAAGTGCGCATCAACGACATCGCCAACGTCGCCACGTCCTTCCCGGATTTCGATGGCCTGGCGCGCAGCGCCGGGTTCAACCTGGCCTGATCGTCACCGCGGCCGCCGGGCCACGCCCGGCGGATCGCATTGCACGGTAGAAGCCAACCTCGGTTGGCGTGCTCACATCGCCCGGTAGGTGCCAACCTTGGTTGGCGCGCTCACCTCACCCGGTAGGTGCCAACCTTGGTTGGCACGCTCACCTCACCCGGTAGGTGCCAACCTTGGTTGGCACGCCTTTCCGCATAAAAGGACGGAGGCCGAAGCCTCCGTCTAAACATCACGAACCCCTCGTCCGCGATCAACGCTGCTCGGTGCGGAAATCCACCGGGACCCGCACCACGCTGGCGACAGCACGGCCCTCGTGCATCGCCGGCTGGAACTTCCAGTTCTGCACAGTGTTCAGCACCGCACGATCCAGGTCGCGGCTGCGCTCGCCGCTGCGCGAAACGATCGCAGCGTTGGCGACATTGCCGCGGGTATCAACATTCAGGCTGGCGATCACGCTGCCCTGTACGCCACTGCGCAGTGCGGCGGCGGGGTAGGTGGGCATGCGGTTGCTGGCCAACGGGCGCGCTTCGCGATTACGCACCACTGGCGCAGCCTTGCGCTGGCTGGAGGCCGGGGCAGCCTGGCGCGCTGCGGGCGCCGCTGCATCGGTTACCGCGGCCTGCTCAGGGGCTGGCAACATGCGCTCGCCGACCGGCGCCGGTGCCACATCTTCCTGGTTGGAATGACGCAGCCACAGCAGGGCGGCCGCAAACATCGCCACGATCAGCGCGATCCACATCCAGGGCGACGTGGGCTTGTGCTGCACGCTTGAATCCTGCTGCAGCTGCGGCGAATGAAGGTCTTCGTGGGTGGTGGCAGTCATCGCAAACTCCTTCCGTCAATGGACGACGTGGGCAGTGTTGCCCGAGCCATGGACGGGAAGTGTCAGCGTTGCGTCAACGCCACCGGCAGGGTTCAGTTTGCCTGCCGGGAAGTGTTCAGTTACTGCGTCTTGAAGTCGAACGGCACTTCAATGCTGCCGGGCACGGCCTGGCCGTTGCTCTGTGCCGGGGTGAAACGCCAGCGGCGCACGGCGTCGGTGGCGGCACGGTCGAGCTCGCGTGAGCCGCTGCGCTGGATCAGCGTGGTGTTGTTCGGGTAGCCGGTGGCATCCACATCCACGCGTACCACCACAGTGCCGGTTTCGCCGGCGCGCAGGGCGGCGGCGGGGTACGACGGCGGCGGAGACTGTCCGGCGATCGGCATCGGCTGGCTGTTGCCGGTCATGGCCTGCGCCGCGCCCGGGGTGGCTGGAGCTGGCTCGGCGATCGGGGCGGGCGGTGGCGGGGCGGTTTCGACCAGCTTCGGCGCTTCCTCCTCCACCGGTGCCGGCTTGGCGTCAGGCATGTCGCTGGAACCGGCCGCAGCGGCCAGCGGTTCCGGCAGGGGCTCGACCTGGGCGGTTTCCTGCGGGGTCTGTGCGGCCGGGTCGGCGCGGAAGAATTCCTTGTCGCGGCCGGTCAGCCAGACCAGCACGAACAGCAGCACGCCCACGCCGAAGGCGATGCCAGCGATCTTCAGGGCGTTGCGCGGGATATGCACAGTGAACGACTTGGCGGACGACGAGCGGGGTGCAGACATGGACCGGACCAGTACGGAATAGCCCGATTCTGCCACGCCGGGAATGAACCGGGCGGCAGAAATCCGTATAACAAGCGATAATCCCGTTCCTGATACCCACCACGACACCTGCCATGCTTGATCCAGCCCTGCTCCGCCACCAGCCCGCCGACCTCGCCGAACGCCTGCGCACCAGCCGCGGCTTTGAGCTCGACGTGTCTGCCCTGGAGTCTCTGGAGGCCGATCGCAAGCGCATCCAGGTGCGGACCCAGGAGCTGCAGAGCCTGCGCAACAGCCGTTCCAAGGCCATCGGCCAGGCCAAGGCCAAGGGCGAAGACGTTTCGGCCATCATGGCCGAGGTCGCTGCCTTCGCCGACGAGCTGAAGGCCTCGGAAGTGGCGCTGGACGAGCTGCGCGAGAAGATCGAAGCGATCTCGATGGGCATTCCGAACCTTCCGGCCGATGACGTGCCGGCCGGTGCCGACGAGAACGACAACGTGGAGCAGGCGCGCTGGGGTACCCCGCGCCAGTTCGACTTCAAGGTGCTCGACCACGTCGAGCTTGGCGCCCGCAATGGCTGGCTGGATGGCGAGACCGCAGCCAAGCTGTCTGGTTCGCGCTTCACCGTGCTGCGCGGCCCGATCGCGCGCCTGCACCGTGCGCTGGCCCAGTTCATGGTCGACCTGCACACCGGTGAGCACGGCTACGAGGAAACCAACGTGCCGCTGCTGGTCAACGCCGATTCGCTGCGCGGCACCAGCCAGCTGCCGAAGTTCGAGGACGACCTGTTCAAGACCGCCGTGGGCGACTCCACGCGTTACCTGATCCCGACCTCGGAAGTGCCGCTGACCAACATCGTGCGCGATGAGATCGTCGACGCCGAGCGCCTCCCGCTGCGCATGACCGCCCACTCGATGTGCTTCCGTGCCGAAGCCGGCAGCGGTGGCCGCGACGTGCGCGGCATGATCCGCCAGCACCAGTTCGAGAAGGTCGAGCTTGTCTCGATCAGCCGCCCGGAAGACAGCGATGCTGAACACCAGCGCATGACCCGTTGCGCCGAAGTGGTGCTGGAAAAGCTGGGCCTGCCGTACCGCAAGGTGCTGCTGTGCACCGGCGACATGGGCTTCTCGGCGGTGAAGACCTACGACCTGGAAGTCTGGCTGCCGTCGCAGGAGACCTACCGCGAGATCTCCTCGTGCTCGAACTGTGGTGATTTCCAGGCCCGCCGCATGCAGGCGCGCTGGCGTAACCCCGCCACGGGCAAGCCGGAACTGGCGCACACGCTGAACGGCTCGGGCGTGGCGGTTGGCCGCGCGATGATCGCAGTGATGGAGAACTACCAGAACGCCGATGGCAGCATTACCGTGCCGGAAGCCCTGCGCCCGTACATGGGTGGCCTGGAAACCATCGGCTGATAGCCGGCGCTTCGCGCCGCCGCCCGAGCGCAGGCTCGGGCGCTACAGATCCGTGCAGAGCTGAGTCTATGCTCGGCTGCTCCTGCCCATCGCGGATCATATTGATTGTCGGCGCTCTGCGCCGCCGCCCGAGCGCAGGCTCGGGCGCTACGGGGTTTCTGCAACCCGCAGCTTCTCCAACGGCACCCATCCCGGTTCGCCCGTCGCCGGCACGCACCACGCCCAGCCATTGAGCGTGCGCTCCCCGCGCAGCAGCTGCCCGGGATCCACATCCAGCTCCCGCGCGCAGTAATCTTCCGTGGCGAATGCGCCACCCTGCGCGTCGCGACCGATCACAGGCGCCGGCACGAATCCGGGCTGCTGCCCTTCGGCTTCGCACAGGAACCAGTCGTCCCAGCCCTCCGGGCCTTCATAACGTTCGCCTACCACCAGTGCCTGGCCTCGGCGCAGGGTGATCGGGTACGGAAATTCGCTGCGGTGTGCAGTGGTCACGATGTAGTTCATGGCCCCAGCCTAACGTTCTGGTGAGCGCCGCGCATGGCACGGAATCCACGCACACGTGCAGTAGATCCACGCCATGCGTGGATGGTGCAGCCCTGGCCAGATACAAAAAAAACGGCCCCGCAAAGCGGGGCCGCCAGGGAGGGCCGGGATGGGGGAGGGGATCCCGGCCCGCGTTCAGCGCCCAGACGAGGAGAGAGGGGCGCCGAACGCTGGAACGCTTATGCAGCGGCGGCTTCGGCCGCTTGGTGCGACGGCAGCGCAGCCAGTGCGCCGGCAATGGCGTCTTCGCGGTGCTGCGGCGAGTAGGCGATGCCTTCGGCGCGTACGAACTCGACATCGTTGATGCCCCAGAAGGCAAACGTCTGGCGCAGGAACGGCTCCTGGAAATCCGCGGGCGAGTCGGTGTAGATGCCGCCACGGCTGCTGGCGATGATCACCCGCTTGCCACCGGCCAGGCCCACCGGGCCATTCTCGGTGTACTTGAAGGTGCGGCCGGCCACGGCCACGCGGTCGATCCACGCCTTCAGGGTGGACGGAATGCTGAAGTTGTACATCGGCGCGCCGATCACCACGATGTCCGCGGCAAGGAACTGCTCGAGTACCTGTTCAGCATCGGCAGCTTCGGCCGCGTCGGTCTTGGCAAGCGATCCGCTGCGCAGATGCGGTACCGGATTGGCATCAAGATCGCGATAATCAACCTGCAGACTGTCGATCTGCTGGGTGAACTGAGCCACCACGGCGGCGGTCAGGTGGCGGGAGACGGAGTTGTCGCCAAGCACGCTGGCGTCGATGTGCAGAAGCTTCATGGCAGTACCTATGTTCGGGAGAGGTGGCGGGCTTGCCGCCGACGGAGAGAACGATAGGTTGTTGCAAAGACGGAATAAAGGTGGTTGAATGCCACGTATTGTTCTAGATATGGAACTCGGGCATGCATGACCTGAATGATCTGTACTACTTCGCGATGGTGGTCGACCACGGCGGATTCGCCGCCGCCGAGCGCGCACTGGGTATTCCCAAGTCGCGCCTGAGCCGCCGCATCAGCCAGCTGGAAACCGACCTGGGCGTGCGCCTGCTGCAGCGGTCCACCCGTCGTTTCGCCGTGACCGACGTCGGCACCAGCGTGCACCGCCATGCGCAGACGATGCTGGCCGAGGCACAGGCCGCCCGCGAAGTGGTGGACCGCCTCAGCGCGGAACCGCGCGGCGTGGTGCGCGCCAGCGTGCCGGTGTCGCTGGCGCAGATGCAGCTGCCCAAGCTGCTGCCCAAGTTCCTCGAGCAGTACCCGAAGGTGCGCCTGCAGCTGAACATCAGCAATCGCCGCGTGGACATCATCAACGAAGGCTACGACGTGGCCCTGCGCGTGCGTTCGCGCCTGGACGACGATGGCAGCCTGGTGATGCGCAGCTTCGGCCAGGTGCAGGAGCTGCTGGTGGCCAGCCCGAAGTACCTGGACCGCGCCGGCCGGCCGAAGGATCCGGAAGAGCTGACCCAGCATGTCACCCTCAGCATCAGCGAAGACGAAGCACGCCAGCGCTGGGAACTGCATGGCCCGGAAGGCGAAGTGCGCCGGGTCGACCTGCAGCCGCGCGTGGCCGGCTTCGACTTCCCGCTGCTGCAGAGCATGGTGAAGGACGGTTTCGGCATCACCATGCTGCCGGAGACCGTGTGCGCCGACGCGGTGCGTAACGGTGAGCTGGAAGTGGTGCTGCCGGACTGGTCGCTGCCGCAGGGCGTGTGCCACGCCGTGTTCGCCTCGCGCCGCGGCCTGTTGCCGGCGGTACGCGTGTTCATCGACTTCCTGGCCGAGCACCTGCCGCCGCAGCTGGAGGCCTCGCGCCTGGATTGCGGTGGCGCCTGTGAAAAGGCCAAGGAAAGGATCAAGGCCAGTGCACTGGGTGCGTTGGCGGTGGATGCGGGCTGAGGCACCTACCCGCAACTGCACCGCCAATCTGTGAAACGGTAGCGCCGGGCCATGCCCGGTGTTGCTGCTTTTCGGCCCCGGTCAGTTCCGGCCGAACAGCCGGTCCCAGAAGCTGCGCCGCGGCGGTGCGGCCGATGTGGGCTCGGCAATGACCGGCGCTTCCAGCACCGCCATCAGTTCCGCGCTGCGCGGCTTCTTCAGGAAGCGCGCGTAGTCCAGGTAGCTGGTCACCTTGCTCATGTGCAGGCGCTCCGGCATGGCCGGCAAGGCGCCGCCCTGCAGCAGCACGCGTAACGATTCTGAGCGGTCCAGCCGGATCGCCTCGAACACGGCGGTGCCGCCGCATCCAGGTTCGATCTGGTTGGCGCGCTGTGGCGCGTCCTTCAGCAGGGCACGCACTGCCTCCACGTCATCGCGCTCCACGGCGGCCACCAGTCGCGCCAGCGCCTCGGCTTCCGCACGTGGCAGGTTGTCCCGATAGGTCTGGTCGGCGATCTCGCGTTCGTCGCGCCCGTCACCGCCCTGGATGCACAGGAAATCGGTGACCAGAGCGACCGGAATGCCGGAGGTATCCAGTGCCCAGTAGCTGGGATAGACGCCGTCGCCCCAGCCGCTGGTGAACACCACAAGGCCGTGCGGCGAGTCCTCGCCCCAGGGGCGATATTCGGCACCTTCATCCAGGCCATCGTGGTCGATCAGTGCATCCGACCATTCGCTGTCTTCGTCGCCATCGGCCTGTTCGATCAGGGCCAGCAGCGCCTGTTGGGTGTCGGTATCCATGAAGCAACCGATGCCAGCGTCGACCGGGTAGCCGATGAAGCTGTCCTCATCCAGTCCGGTCAGATCCTGCGTGGTCCAGCGCGCCATCTGCCAGTGCAGGGCGGTCGCGGTGAGAGCTTCGCGGGGCCTGAACCAGACTACGGCCAACGCCGGGCGGCCGCTGTGCACGATGATCTCGACAGGATGCCGGCCCAGCGGGGCGGTGTAGTCGGCCAGCGCCGGCGCCTCGGCCTGGACCAGCGGATCGCAGACCACCAGCTGCCCGCTGCTGACCGGCAGGTGCCCGGCGAAGGTGCGGTGCAGGGCCACTGCGGCCAGCTGGGTGGCGTCCAGCAGGGTGGTGCGCAGGTTGGCCAGGTCGAGGTGGGCCATGGGGGCTCCGATTGCAGGTGATGCACCACCGTGCCGGATGCGAAGGGCAGGGGCAAGGGTGGTCTTGGGCAAATGCCCTTCACGTGCGAGAATACGCCGCTGCCCGGGCAACCGGGACCCCGATTGGAGAGATGGCCGAGCGGTTTAAGGCACCGGTCTTGAAAACCGGCGAAGGGTTAAACCTTCCGTGGGTTCGAATCCCACTCTCTCCGCCAGTTGTTTCAAAGAGCCCCTGGAAACAGGGGCTTTTTTGTTTTCTCGCCTTGCTGCTCGTCAGTTCATCAATCCAGCTATTGGGCTCCAGGGGCAGAGGGGCTGCAGTCGCGCAGAGCACGCATGCTGCCAAGCGTTCTGGCTGACAGGCGACAGAGAGAGTGCGCAGGACGTGAGATTAAGGGCCAAGATCCCGCGTGGGTTCCAGCGAGCGCATCTCGGGCTACCGGCTCCCTGACAACACACTGACGGTTAAAAATGGAACACTCTACTCAATAGCAATCGTAACCACGTCGTACACTAATACTCGGCCCGCAACAGGCTGCGCAGGATTCCCACAGCATTCATTGGAGGAGGCTAAGTGAAAACAGGCGCTATTTACATGAGTGTGCTCGGACTGCTCTTCGGGAGTCTTGTGTCCACCACTGCACTTGCTCAGAAGAGTGTTTCCGAGAGTGAGAAATTGGAGGGGCTGGATGAGGAGACTGCGGTTGCGGTCAGCTTCCTCCTTTCCAGAGTCAAGTCTCTATCGGTTGATGAAGCAATCAGACGGATTCAGCTGGAGGCGGCAGTGGCACCCAGCATCCAGGACATTCGTCGAGAGTATGCCGGGCGCTTGACGGAAATCAGCATCGAGCAGTCGCCTGACTTTCACGTTTCGGTGAAGCTCAAGGGAGATGGTGCTGTAGCAGGGCGGCAATGGACGACGGCGGCTGGTAAAGCACGTGTCGAGTTCTCCTCTGGGCACCTTTTCACGGAGGAGGAGTTCACCAAGCAACTGAAGGAAATTCGGCTGGCAGCACAGTCAGCTATCCCTGGTTTCGTTGGATTGACCGGATATGCCGGAGATAACGAGGCTGAGGTCAGAATACGTGGGGATGAGCAGGACGCCAAGAAGTACATGGGAATCCTGTCCAAGCTCGAACGTGCCTATCGCGTAAAGCTCCGTTTCAAGACGTCGGACGTTCCTGAAAGCAATTCCATATATGCAATCGGCGGAGCCGTGCTGCAGTCAAACAATTCATACTGCACCACGGGATTTACGGTGAAGCACGTGGCTACAGGTCTAAAGGGAATCATAACGGCGGCGCATTGCCCCGACGACGTCATCTATGGCAACTATGGGAGTAGCCAGAACGGGACCTTGGTTACGTTCCCCTTGATATTCCAGGATCAAAGGAACGATGCGCAAACCGATGTACAGTGGCATCGAATTCCATCTCCGCACATTCCTCTGCTGGAGGCGTATGCGTCGTCAACAGTGTCCACGCGCTTTATTGCGAACGTTTACAATGTGCCAGCGAAAGACGGTACCATCTGCTTCCGTGGTTCGCGTAGCGGATATAGCTGTGGAATAGTCACGTCGGTTAAGCATAGTCCTGGAAATATTTGTGGGCCCACCGAGTCTATGCAATGCGATGAGGTCTGGTTCAAGGTAGAAGGAAGCTCGCTCGCCTGCGGTGGTGGCGACAGCGGTGCTGCAATGTTCTTCCAGGACACCGGTTATGGCATTGTCAAGTCTGCGCGCTCGGACACACCGCTGCCAGGCGAGTGCAAGTCGCTCACCGGAATGCCGTTCAGTCGCGTCAGGGCTTGGGGGTTCCAGCCCAACTAGAGACTGACCTCAACAAGCCATTCTGATTGGTTGAGCGGTGTTTTGAGCGCCATCCGGTTTGGGCAACTGGCGACGTCGCTGGTACCAGTGACGTCGGCTACATGGCCGGTATTCTCTCCGACAGAATCATGAAATGGCCTCTGGGAACAGGGGCCTTTTCTTCTGCCACCGCAGCTGCTGTCCAGCCATCGAATCATCAGGCCAGCTTGTACGGCTTGGTATGGGCGCATATGGGTGTAGCTGAACGCACTTACCCGCGTCGCCCACCCCTCGGCTTGTTGTGGCACAACGGGTAACTGGAGCACGACCGGAACGCCCCATGCGGCCCATTGCGGTCCACAAACACGCCCACCTTGCACACGGGGCAGCGCTCTTCCGAAATGGCCGCACCTGAAATTGCGGTCACTTCCACTGCCCCGTCCTTCACCAGCTCGTCCAGGAACGGCGAGTGCTTCCCCTGCAGGGTGAACATCGCCACCGAGCGTCGCGCACGCGTCAGCGCGACATAGAACAACCGCCGTTCTTCGCTCAATGGGTAGGTATCCCCATCCGGCATCGCCAGCGAAAGCACCGGATCATCCGAGCGCAGGCTCGGGAAGCCGCGATTGACCATGCCCGGCAGGATCACATAGTCCGCCTCGCGCCCCTTCGAGCGATGAGCGGTCAGGAACTCGACGTCCATCGTGCTGCCAAAGGCCGTCTTCCAATCCGAAGGCACTGCACCGCGATCCGCGCGATACCGCCCCAGAACAAAGACCGTCACGCGCCCGTTACGGCCCTGCGCCACCACCCCGGACAACAACTGCTGATGCAGCCTGGCGAGGTACTGGCGAACGCCATCCTGCACCTCCTCACGCCGGTTCATCTGGAACGCCTGCAGCACCGGGCCCATTGCCGGCGCAGCAGAGCGAACTTCCTTGGTGATCTGCGCGGGATTGCGGCTGATGAAGCGGCTGGACACATCGCACAGTGCCTGCGGGCAGCGGAATGTCTGCTCGAGTTTCAGCACCTGGCCATGGCCCATCCACTCGCGGAATCCGGTCATCACCGAAACGTCGGCACCGGCGAAGCGGTTGATCGACTGCCAGTCATCGCCCACCGCAAACAGATGGCGGCCCGGTTGGCTGACCAGCGCACGGCAGAGGCGTGCGCGGGCGCGCGATGCGTCCTGGAATTCGTCGGCCATCACCAGTTCGTAGGGTGATTCATAGTGGCCCTGTTCCAGCAGCCCGGCGGCCATGTTGAGCATGTCCTCGAAGTCGATGCTGCGCTCGTGAGCCAGTGCGTTGTCCCACGCCTGGAAAACCGGCCCTGCGATTTCCAGGAAGCGACGGTGTCGCTCCTTGAACTGATCCTCAGGCATCTGCCGCAGGCGTGCGGCCATATCGTCCAGCGTCAGGCAGTTGCTCTTGGCGTGGGCAATGAAGGTGCGCATCAAGCCGATCAGGTCCGCATCCGGCATCGGCCTGGCGCCCTGATCGGACAGTTCGCGGTCCGGGTTCGGGTCGAGTTCAACATCAGACTCGCCAAGCTTCTCTGCGAGGTCCAGCAGAGCATGTCCGCTGCGCAGGCCAAAGGAGGTCGTCTCGACCAGGGCCGTGCCGCGCGCCACATGCTGCTGGCGCTTCCAGTGCATCCCTTCGCTGTAGTTGGCAAAGTGCTTCGGCGGCTGTCCATCGGCATCCAGCGCAAAGTGCTCGTGATACAGCCCGGCGTCCGGATAATAGAAGTCCGGGCGATACTGGCGGTGGGTGTCTGTCGCGGTATCGAACTCGTAGCGTCGCTCGTAGTCGTACGTCACGCCGTTGTAGAAGAGCCAGTCGGCGATCACGCACTCTTCCAGGCTCTTCGCCCGCTCTCCCTGCAGGGTGCGGATGTAGGGCGTGCCATCGCGGTCGTAGCCGTCGGCCTCCATTTCCGCGCCGAATGGCGGCAGGTCGCGCCCGAACACCAGGCGGAACATGTCCCATTGGGTGCGGAAGTGGGTCGAGCGATCCTTCAGGTCGTCCACCAGTTCGGCCAGCTTGTTGAAGCCCAGCGTCGCGTCGACTGCCCATTCCGGGATATCGGGCTTGCGCCCTGTTGCTTTGGCGATGATGGACAGGCCGAGTGCATGGAAGGTCCGTGCCTCGATTGCGATATCACCCATGCCCAATCGATCGAAGGAACGCTGTGCGCGTTCTTCAAGTTCCCTGGCGGCATCCTTGTTGAAGGCGAGCATCACGATCCGTTCGGGTTCGACAAAGCCGCGATCAATGGCGTAAGCAGCCTTGGCGACCATCGTGGAGGTCTTGCCAGAGCCGGCGGAGGCGACGACCTGAACCCGGTTGTCGAAGCAGATGACGGCGCGGGCCTGTTCTTCGGTCAGGGGCTTGCTCTCGACCCGGTCCAGGAAGTCCTTGGCCAGCACCCGCTCGCGCGCTGCCATGGTCGCGTTGGCCTCGGCCCACACGGCAGGCCAATCCAGCTGCCAGTCGTGCAGGGCGTCCAGCGCTGCACGGTGGCTCGGCGAATGCAGGGCCTCGTGCACATCCTCATCCAGGAACAGTTGTTCAAGCTCACGTGGCGGGAGCGGCAGGGCGGGGCGCCCGGCCAGCAGCGTCTGCTGCTGCTCGTGGGTGATCCAGCGGCGGCCGGTGCTGCTCCGGTCGATGAGGGCGTCTGCTTCGGCCAGCCACGACTGGATCTGCTTCAGAATCGAGTCGAACAGGGCCTTGCGCCCCCGTGTGGTGCGCGCATAGCGCACCTGCTGCAGCGCTGCTGCAAGCCGCGACGCCTGCGCGTTGGGAAGCCCGTCCACCGACAGCCGCGCGGTGCTTCCTGTCTGCAGCTCGACCCGCGACCAGAAAAGCCCTGGAATGACCTGCACGCTGTGATCGTCATCCACGCGTTGCCGGTATTGCTGACCAGCGACGTTCAGCTCGATGTTCTCGCCATCCAGCTGCAGCCACCAATGTGGCGAACGAGTCACACGTTGGCCCCAGCTCGAGGGGCGCCATTCCATAGACATCCAGGTACTGCCTTGCAAGCGTCAACTGGGCATGTAGAGCCCCTAAGCCCGCATGATAAGGGGCCTTGACGTTGCATGTGGCCTTTCACACACGGGCAGGACGCGTCCGGATGCCGTCCATCACAGCTCGTCCAACAGTCTGGCGCATGACATCATGGGGCGTCCGGATCCAGGAGTTGGCCAGTGAAATTGACTGGGACCGCGTGGGAACCTTGAAGCACACCGGTGGCGGCTACGATATCCGGACGGACCCACTGAGGATCCTGGTGACCACCGCGAAGCAAGGGCATGAGGGCGAAGTCTCCGACATGCTTATCGTGATGGACGATGGCACCGTCATTCCGCCCAACGGAATCCTGCGTTTGGCACGGGCGCCGGGCCGGATCCCTTAGGCGTTCCGATAGCTGCAGCGTCAGCGGCAATTGCTGAATCACTCGTAGGCACGGTCCCGCTTTGCAGGGGGCACCTCAACCACGTCTCCCCGCCGGATCAGCTCATCCAGATCCACGGCCGATGCCGCCAATGCCTCCTGCGCATCGAAATCCCATTTTTTTCTGTACTCACGCCCCAGAAGATCGCAGACCGCCTTGGCGCGCTGGTAGGCATCGTTCTTCGCGTCATCCTGCATCAACTCATCGCGATGGATCTGGCAGAGCATCAGCTGGTGCGCGTCTTCACCGCTTCACCATTCGTTGCCGGATGGAATCCGCTGGGGAGACTTCCTCAGCCATTCACATCCACGACAATCCGCCCACGCACGTTGCCCGGAATGATCTGCTCGTAGACCTCAAGCACGTCGGCAAGTCCAATCAGCTGCACCGTGCTTTCAAGTTTCTGCGGATCCAGGTCGGTGGCAAGTCGGTCCCATGCACGCTGGCGAACGTCCTGCGGTGCATTCACCGAATCCACGCCCGCAAGGGTCACGTTGCGGAGAATGAAGGGCAGCACCGAACCGTGCAGTGCATCGCTCTGCGCCAGTCCACAGGCGGCGACGGCACCGCGGTACTTGGTCTCGGCGATGGCGTTGACAAGGGTAGGGCCACCGGCCACATCCACCACGCCGGCCCAGCGCTCGGCACTCACCGGCCGGTCGCGCGGTTCCGAAAGCTGCGCGCGATCGATGATCTCGGCGGCACCCAGGCTGTGCAGATATTCGGCGTGTTCCGGGCGTCCGGTGGCGGCCACCACGCGATAGCCCAGCTTTGAAAGGATCGCCACCGCAATCGAACCGACGCCACCGTTGGCGCCGGTCACCAGTACATCGCCCTTGTCAGGGGTCACGCCGGCATCTTCCAGTGCCAGCACGCACAGCATGGCGGTGTAGCCGGCGGTACCGATGGCCATGGCATCGCGGGTGGTCAGGTTGCCGGGAATCCTGTTGAGCCATTCGCCACGCACGCGGGCACGCTGTGCCAGGCCGCCATGGTGGCCCATGCTCAGGTCCGAGCCATTCAACACGACACGGTCACCAGGCTGGAAATCGGCATTGCTCGACTCCAGCACCACGCCGGAAAGGTCGATGCCGGGAATCAACGGGAAGGTGCGGATGACCGGGCGCGTATTGGTGAGGGCCAGTGCGTCCTTGTAGTTCAGCGTTGAATATTCGACCTGCACCAGCACGTCGCCGTCCATCAGGTTGGCGTCATCGAAATCGACCAGTTCCGTGGATACGCCGTCGTTCGTTTTGCGGGTCAGCAGTGCCTTGAAACTCATGGTGGGGGCTCACGTTCAGTGGATGAGCCCATGCTAGGCTCGCACCGTTATCGCAACAAGAACGATGATTTTCCGTAGGTACTATGGTTTTCCGGAGTATTCATGCGTAGCAAGCGTTGGGACGGCAAGAGCGGGTGCGCCGTGGAAGTCACGCTGTCGGTCATGGGTGGCGTCTGGAAGCCTGTCATCCTCTTTCACCTGATGACGGGCAAGCGGCGTTTCATGGAACTGACGCGGCGGGTGCCCAATGCCACCCAGTCCATGCTCACCAGCCAGCTGCGTGAACTGGAAGCCGATGGCGTGGTGATCCGCCACGTGTACCCGGAAGTGCCGCCGAAGGTGGAGTACGAGCTTTCCGAGTTCGGGCGCACGCTGGTTCCGGTGCTGCTGGCCATGCGCGAGTGGGGTGAAACCTATCGCGGCCATAGAAGCACGGACAGCGACCGCTGAGACCTGAAGCGGAGCGCCGCAGCAATAACCGCAGTACTGCAGGCGGCGCATGTGGAGCGCCGCCTGGTTCCATGAAGGGCTGCGACGCGGTCAACAAGGCATCCACCGAGGAAGGATCGGTGGAGTGAGGGGATCCTCGGGATCGGCTCGATCTGCGGATTGCGCGGCCCGACGTCATGGGCGTGACGCCTTACGCCATCGATGAAACGAGGATGGAGGTTTTCTCGAAGGAGTACCAGGCACGCTATGGAAAGCCGCCCACCCGCAATCCTGCCTATGAAGATGACGGGTACATCGCGCGCGCTCCCAGCGGCAGCCTGACCACATTCATCAAATGCGAAAGCACGGCGTTCAGGGGGGATGGCGTTCGCCTGCAGGGCGATCAGGTCATCAGTGAGCAAGGACAAGCCGCCGCGGGGTGCTTCCACTATTTCTCGGATGTGGAGAACAAGCTTTCCATCTCGCTGAACTACAAGCGGGCTTTCCTGGCGGACTGGAAGCGGATGGAAGATGCGGTGCGGAATGATCTCGCGCGCTCCCGAGTCCGGTAGTGAGTGCATTCAGAAGCAGGCAATGGGCGGATTGACGCAAGAGAATCTCAGGATTCTGGCCAGCTATGCCAAGGCCAGAAACCGCGAGTTGTACTGGAACTATCTGTCGCAGCTGCCAGATGCGGATGGCTATGGCACGCTTGCGCTGGGTGTTGTTCGCAACGACAGCCTGCCAGGCCGCGTTGCAAACAGCTACGCACAGGACTATGCCCGTGATCAGGAGGGCAAGGGCTCCGGCTTTCCCGACGCGCAGTTGAGCGAGCGCCAATGGGAGATGTTTGGGCAGACGCTTCTGCGCCAGGACATGGAGCGACGCCTGTACTGGATGGAGCAGGAGCGTTCCGACCTGGCACTGAATCTTCCCGGCAAGGATGTGATGCTGGCTCATGACCGGGCATTTGATCGGCATGAACTTGATCCCAACTGCTGGACGCTGCGCGTGGTGACGGAGCCGTGCCCACCAAGGTGGGCACCTACCACAGCGATGCGTCGTAACAGCCGGTACCCGGGCGCTACTTCGCCGGGGCGTCTGCTGTCTGCGCGGCCACCATGGCCTGCTGCATTTCCTTCAGCGACAGATAGCCATCGCCATCAGTATCCAGCCCCGCGAAATACTTCGCGATTTCCGGCACCACCGCGGCTTCCTTCCTGCTGATCTTTCCGTCTTTGTCGGCATCCATTTCCTTGAACGCGGCGTCGATGGAGTCGGCCTGCCTGCTGAAGCGTGCCTGCTGGTACCTCGCGTACTCGGACTTGTCGATGTGACCATCGCTGTTGCTGTCCATGACGGCGAAGCTGGAGTCGATATAGGCCAGCTTCGGGTCGCTGCTGGCGGCACGGCCAATCAGCGGTGCGGTACACAGGGCGATGATGAGTAGCGTCTTGTTCATGCGGTCGGTTCCTTCGGAATGCAGAGCAGGTCAGCGGCAGGGATAGCTGTAGCCATCCGAACCTCGGTAGGTGTCGCTGCGGCGGTCGTAGTTGCCGTAGCGGTTCATGCAGTAGTCGGCGCGCTCGCGGATCTCACGCTCGCGCTTGGCCGCGGCGGCGATCACGCCGGCCACCACCGCCGCGCCCACAACGCCCACAACTACGCGCTTGGCCTTGGCATCGTCGCGCCGGTCGCGCTCACGTTCGCGTTCGCGGCGCTCCCAGTCATCGCGCTGGCGGTCCTGGTAGCCTCGGTCCCATCCAGAGCGGTAGCCATCCCGGTTCTGTGCGTGCGCCTGGCCCGCATAGGGCAGCAGTACCAGCAGCTGCAGTGCGGCACCCAGCAGCAATGCTGTACGTCCTGTCTTCTGAAACATCGCTCCGCTCCTTTGCGGCTGTGTTGTTCGTGCCAGTACAGCGCGCGGACATTGCGCGAACCTGTAGCAATGTGCGCTGGATGCACGTCGTTCAGCGCACCAGCGCTTCCACCGGGTCCAGCTGAGCCGCACGGCGTGCCGGCAGGAAGCCGAAACCAATACCGATCAGGCTGCTGCAGGCAAACGCTGCCAGAATCGAGGTCGTCGAGAACACCAGCGAAAAGCCGATGTCGGCCAGTGCCAGCACTGCCCCCAGCGCAAGCGCCACGCAGATACCCAACACGCCACCAAGCAGGCAGACCAGCACTGACTCGATCAGGAACTGCTGCAGGATGTCGCTGCGGCGGGCGCCCACCGCCATGCGCACGCCGATCTCACGCGTACGCTCGGTTACCGACACCAGCATGATGTTCATCACCCCGATGCCGCCCACCACCAACGCGATGGCGGCAATGGAGCTGATCATCAGCGTGAGGATGCGGGTGGTCTGCTCGATTGAAGTGCGGATCTGCGCGTTATTGCTCATGTAGAAGTCCTGCCGCCCGTGGCGGCGCTCCAGCAGCCGGCGGATGGAGGCCTCCGCGGCCTGTATGCCTACGGTGTCGGACACGCGTACGGTGATGCTGGATACATGGCTCTGCCCCAACATGCGCGCCATGGCGGTGGTGTAGGGCACCCATACCTGCAGCAACGAGGCATCGCCGACGGCGCCGGCTTCCTTCTTCACCACGCCCACCACCCGCACCGGGACATTGCCAAGCAACAGGGTCTGGCCGATCGGGTCTTCCTGTGCGGCGAAGAACCGTGCGCGCGTGTTGGCGTCGATCACCACCACCTGCTGGTAACCGGCGACGGCGGACTGGCCAAAGAAGCGGCCTTGCCCCAGCTTCAGGCCGTGCACGCGGAAGTACTGCTCACTCACGCCCTGCATCTGCACGTTGGCCGAGCGGTTGCCACGTTGCGCGGTGCCGCTGCTGGCGACGCCGGGTGTGGCGCTGTCCACGAACGGTTGCCCGGCCAGCGCGGTGCTGTCGCCGGGCGTCAGGGTCTCGACCTGTGCGGCGTGTACATCGCCGAAGCCGGAGCCCGGATAGACCTCGATGGTGGTGGTGCCCAGCGAAGCGATGTTGGACAGGATGGCCTGACGTGCGCCCGTGCCCAGGGCTACCACCGACACCACTGAGGCAATGCCGATGATGATGCCGAGCATGGTCAGGAAGGTGCGCATGCGGTGTGCGTTCATCGCGCGCAGGGCCATGCGGAAGGCTTCGCTGAAGCGGTCGCGCAGGGCTTGCCAGCCGGTGCCTTCGCTGCGCGCCTGCAGGGTGGCTGCGGTGGGGCCAGCGGCCGCTGTCGCGGCAGCGGTAGGGCGATCATCGACGATACGCCCATCGCGGATTTCGATGATGCGCTGTGCATGCTCGGCCACGGCCATGTCATGGGTGACCAGCACCACGGTATGGCCTTCGGCGTGCAGTTCGCCCAGGATCTTCATCACCTCCTTGCCGGACTGGGTGTCCAATGCGCCGGTGGGCTCGTCGGCGAAGATCACCGCGCCGCCGTTCATCAGCGCGCGCGCGATCGACACGCGCTGCTGCTGCCCGCCGGACAGCTCGCCGGGCAGGTGTTGCATGCGTTCGCCCAGGCCCAGCCGCGCCAACAGCTCACCCGCCCGGGCATGGCGCATGGTGGCAGGCATTCCCGCATAGATTGCCGGCACTTCCACATTGCCCAGTGCGGTCAGATCGGTCAGCAGGTGGTAGCGCTGGAAGATGAAGCCGAAGTGCTCGCGGCGCAGTTCGGCGAGTTCATCGGGCGACATCTGTGCGGTTTCGCGACCGGCGATCTGATACGCGCCGGCCGAGGGCCGATCCAGGCAGCCCAGAATGTTCATCAGGGTGGATTTGCCCGAACCGGACTGGCCGACGATGGCCACCAGCTCACCGCCACGGATATCCAGATCGATGCCATCGAGCACGACCAGGGTCTGTTCGCCGGCTGCAAATTCGCGGCGGATGCCGCGCACACGCAGCAGTGGTGCATCCTTCTCTGCGCCCGTCATGGTTGTGCGGCTGCGGCTGCGGCTGCGGCTGCGGCATCGCCGGTCTGGGCCAGTACCACCTGCTCACCCTGCTGCAGGCCACTGCGCACTTCCACGTTGATCTGGTCGTCCAGCCCGGTGGTGATGCGCCGCGGGGCAGGCTCGCCATCCGCGCCGCGGACCTGCACGCTGTAGCTGCCATCGGCGGCACGCGCACCCAGCGCGGCTGAGGGAATGATCAGCACGTCCTTCGCACGCCCCAGCACGATGCGCACCTGCGCGGTCATGTAGCTGCGCAGGCGGCCATCGGCGTTGTCCACGTCGAACTGGCCGTTGTAGTACATGGCTGTGCGATTGGCGCCCGCCGAACTGCCTGCGGGTGCGAAGCTGGAGGTATCTTCGTTGGTGATCGACTCGGGTGCCGGTGCGATGTCGCGCAACCTGCTGCTGTAGCGCCGGTCGCTGTCGCCCAGGATGGTGAAGAACGCTTCTTGTCCCAGTGCGGTGTGGACCACGTCAGCCTCGGAGATCTCGGCGTAGACGGTCATCACGTCCTGGTTGCCGAGCATCACGATGGTCGGTGCGCTCTGCACCGCATTGACGGTCTGTCCCTGGCGCGCGACCACGGCCAGCACGGTGCCATCGGTGGGTGCAGTGATGCGGGTGTAGCCCAGGTTGGTCTGTGCCACATCCACATCGGTCTGCCGCTGCACCACCTCGCCATCGAGTGCGGCGATCTGTTCGCGGGTGGTATCGACCTTGGCCTTGGCCGCATCGTAGTCCGCGCGCGCGACCAGTTGCCTCGAAACCAGCGCCTGTTGGCGTTGAAGGGTCAGCTGGTACTGGTGCAGGTCGGTGGCCAGCGCGTCGCGGTTGGCGCGCGCGGTGCGCTGTGCCGCCTGTGCACTCAGCAACGCGTTGCGCTGGGTGCGCGAATCGATATCGGCAATCGGATCGCCAGCCTTCACCTTGTCGCCCAACTTCACGTACAGGGTCTCGATGCGGCCGGAGACCTGCGCGCCCACGCTTACCAGCCGCGAGGGCTTCAGCGTTCCGGTGGCTTCCACGACCTGCTCAATGCTGCCGCGGGTGACCGATGCCACCTGCGGTTGCGGTGGTGGTGTGGGCCAGAGCCACGCGAGGAGCGCCATCGTTGTGCAGAGGACTGCGGCAGCAATGATCAGCACGCGGCGGCGGTGGCTCGGTGCGGCGCTCATCGGCACAGCATCCAGAAAAGACAGGGCATCGTGGGTCCTCGCGACAGATGGGATTGCACGCCGGCAGGGCAGGCGTGGATGTCCTTCGAGTCTCTGTGCGCTGGATTGCGTGAACCTTGCGGTGGTGCAGGCGTTTCAGTAGGCAACGCCGAGCGCGAGCAGCGCCATTGCGATGAACTGGAGCATGCTACCGAGCGCCAGCAGCATGTGGCGCAGGCGCTGTGCCGCCGTGTGCAGGCTCGAAAGCTGGCACATCGCGCCGGCCAGCAGCACGGCACATGCAGAAACGGACAGTGTCGCGGCAGCTGCACTGATCGCGATGATCAGCAATGTGGTCGCAAACATTACGGCGGCCGCATATGCATGCAGGGTCCGCAGGAACTGGGGAACGGGGCGCAACGCAGCCCCCCGCCACACTGCCAGCATGTGCAGTGCGGCATGCACGACGACGAACACCACCACGGCGATGACCGTTGCGTGCGCGTGCCGATACGCTGAAGCCACCAGCGCCATGCCTGGGACCAGCAGGAACAGCGCAGGGAACAGGCGGATCAGGACGTCCGCTCGTTCGCGTTCGGGAATCATCCGCAGCCAGTGCGGCCAGTGTGCCAGCCCACGCCCGCGACCCGCATGCGCGCGGCAGTTCCATGCTGCGGCGGTCAGGCTGGACGCATTCCGAGGAGGCGGGGTAGGTGTGGAAGAGGGGGGTGGAGAGGCTCCCTGTGTCACATGCAGGCTTCCTGTCAGATCCGGACGCAGCACCTGCAGGGGTGCCACTCATCTGGATGCTGGGCAGCGAACATTGCCGCAACCTTGCGCATCAACCGCGGTCGCGGCGCCAGGACAGGCGACAGTCATCCACGTGGAGGAGATGCGCTCACTGCTCCTGCGTCGACGCGCCGGTGACGCCTGGATGCTGGGGGAACTCGACGCGGATCAGGGCACCGCCACCGGGAGCATCCAGTATCGTGACGTGGCCGCCGTGGCGGTCTATCACCTGCCGCACCAGGTTCAAACCCAATCCGGCGCCTGTTTGCCGGGGACGTAGGCGCTGGAAGGGTTCGAACACGCGTTCGCGCTGGTCGACCGGAATGCCGGGGCCGTCGTCCTCCACCTCAAGGCTACTGCCCTGCACGCGCACGATGATGTGGCGTCCACCGTGCTCGGCGGCATTCAGTACCAGGTTGGAGAGCACCCGTTCGATGGCGCCGGACTCGCCCAGCACCGGGAAGTTTGGTTCCACCGTCACGGCAACCGTCTTGTCGGACTGGATCAACAGGGGGGCGAGATCAGCGACGACCCGCTTGGCCACGCGGGCCAGGTTGAGAGAGTCCTTCGGCCCCTCTGCTTCCATGCGATGCAGGTCCAGAAGCTGCTCGGCCAGCGTCGCCAGTCGCGCGATCTCCACGCCCAGGCTGCGCGATGTGGCGTCGCCGGCCGCATCGATCTTCACCCGCAGGATCGCAATAGGCGTACGCAGCTCGTGGGCGGCGGCGGCGATGAAGCGGCGCTGCCGTTCGTGCCCTTCGTCCAGGCGGTCAAGTGCTTCGTTCACGGCTGACACCAGGGGGGCGATCTCTACCGGTACTGCGGTCTCGGTCAGGCGGATACCGCGGCGGCTGGCGGAGATGTTGCGGGCTTCCTGCGCGATGCGCTCCACACCGGCCAGGGCGCGACGCACGATGATCGGGGTGAGGATGAGCGTGGCCAAGCCCAGCAGCAGGAAGATCGGCAGGGTGATGATGTGTGCGGCCAGCGCCATCTGCCAGGTCAGCGAATCGGTTTCGCCATGGGCCATGATGGTCAACTTGCCGGCCGGGCCGCTGTGCTGGCGTATCACCACGGCCAGGCCGTCGCTGCGGCCGCGTCCGCGCAGGTCGCCATAGGGAATGCCGTCGAGGGCACCGATGAGCGATGCGTAGGCGGGTGGAACATGGCCGAATGTCACATGGTGACCCTGTTCATCCTCGGCGATGAACCACGCGCCGGGGACGATCTTCAGCAGCTCGGCCAACTCCGGCGTGCGTTCCACATACAGTTCGCCCCTGCTGTCGCGGTGAACGGCCTCTGCCGCCACCGGGGCAAAGGTCTGGATGGTGAAGTAGCCGCCGCTGTCGACACGCACCAGAACCATCAGCAAGGCAAAGAACGCCACCAGCAGCGCGAGCAGCTGGTAGATCAGCGTTTTGACGATCAGCGGACGCTTCAGTGAGGGACGAAGCGCCATTACTTCGTTTCCCGCATCAGATAGCCAACACCGCGGATGGCATGGATCTCCACCCCGGCATCGGCGTCAGCCAGCTTGCGCCTCAGGCGTGAGACATGCGAGTCGAGCGTGTTGGAGTGGATGCCGTCGTCGAAGCCATACACGGCCATTTCGATGGACTCGCGCAGCACCGTGCGGCCCAGCCGGCGGGCGAGGGCGGCCAGCACCCGGATCTCGCGGCGCGGAAGTTCCAGCCGCTGTCCACCCACGCTGGCTTCGCCCGAGGCGGGGTCGAACAGCAGCCGGCCGATGCTCATCGGCTCCACCTGCATGCCACTCGGCCGGCGCGCGGCCGCTCGGATCCGCGCGAACAACTCTTCCAGTGCGAAGGGCTTGGCCAGGTAGTCGTCGGCGCCCTCATCCAGGCCGGTGATGCGGTCCGGCAGCTGTCCCAGCGCGCTGAGCACGATGATCGGAACACCCGGGTTGCGCCCTCGCAGCACGGGAATCAGGCCCAGCCCGTCACCATCGGGCAGAGTGCGGTCCAGCAGAACAAGATCATGCGACCCGGAGAGGGCGGCTTCGCGGGCCAGGGCCAGGGTAGTGGCCAGGTCCACCACGTAGCGCTCGCGCTGCAGGGCGGACTTCAGGGTAGCGGCCAGTTCGGCTTCGTCTTCGATCAGCAGGATGTGCATCGGCAGGGCTTGCGCAGGAAGGGGGCGTGGCGGGGCGGTTCGGCACGCGCCGGCACCGTATTACAGGAACATTGCGTGAACATGGCGTGCCTTCGGAGCCTGCCGGTGCGGCTCCAGTTCCTGGAGTGGCTGCTACGGAAAGGCCGGGCAGATGTGCCCGGGTGGCCATGTTGTCTTCAGCATGGATGGCGATGAAGGGAGCGCCATCGCGGTGGGCAACAGCAACGGCTTCACCTCCACCCGGATGGCCCCCGCTCGATGCTGCTGTCCCGCTTGCACCGATGCCGGCAAGGGGTGAGTTGCGATCTCCCCCTCGGTGTCCAATACAACGATGCCCCTCGGAAGGGGCATCGTTGGGGCTTACGGCGTTGTCTTCGCTTGGCGCGGATCGGCAATGATGCGCGAGGGCGATCCATACAGCACCAGGACCCGCATGCCGGTGCTGAACACCGGATCGGGACCCTGCACAACCGTCATCAGGTTGCCGTTCTCCGTCTGCACCACGTACTCCAGACCTTGGGTCTTGGAAAGTGCGCGTTCGGAAGCGGCACCGGCAATCGCGCCCACAACCAGGCCGCCGATGGCGCCAATGGCGGCCGCCTGATCGCTACCGCCAATGGTCGAGCCGGCGACGCCGCCAGCAGCTGCGCCTGCGACGGCACCGCCACCTTGGCTGCCGTCGATACTTACCGAGCGAACACTGATGACCGTGCCGCCGACAGTCCGATTGACCTGTCCCACCGAACCGATGGAGTAACTGTCGGTTCGCACATTGGGCGCGCAGGCCGTCAGCATCGCGGCAACAGCTGCACCCAGCAGCAGGCGCTTCACGGCGCTTCCTGCTTGTTCGGGAACATCGGCTTGGTGATGTCCACGGTCTCGAGCGCCTGCAGGAACTGGGCGATGTTGTTCTGCGCCGAGCGGCTGATCGACTCGCGAGCGCGAATGACACCGGCAAAGGCATAGTTGAACGGTACTTCGCCGGAGGCGCTGACATCCTGGGTGTATACGATGCTGCCGGTGGCGCGATCGATCAGCTCATACCGGGCGATCGTCTTGGTGGTCATCGAGGCGCCGAAATTCGGAATGTCGATGGCCAGGATCTTCACCGAAAGGCTCAGCTTCACCGGCGCGTCGTCACGGAAGACCGCCATCTTGTTCAACGCTTCGGTCAGCGCGTTCTGCCACATCTGCGGCACTTCGTGCTGGGCCTGCGCCGGAATCTTGCCCTTGGCCTCGTCCGGGCGGGCCAGGGTAACGGTCAGCGACTTCAGCTCACCGTCGATCTTCTTGCTGCTGACCCCGACGTTGGGAACCGAGAAATTGAGCGGAGGATTGGTGGTGCAACCCGCCAGCGACGCAGCGAGGATCGCTGCGAACAGGAACTTCTTCATCCATTTTCCCCTGTGATTACGTTGAAACATCCATGGTGAATCGTGTTTTCGTCCGCAACGTCGATGCTGTGCTTCAGCGGTCGCATGAAGGCGTGGCTGACTGCGCGCAAGGATACCTGAATTGGGGCGGTCTGCTATCTGGCATCCCCAGCGCTCAAACCGGCCTCCGGGCGGGCGCGTGTTACCAGGATAATCAGGCGAATGCCTGTGGGAGCGGACGGCTGCGGGTTGCTGCCTGGCGCTGACCGCGGCCCAACGGCATCTTGCTGCTGTGGTCAACTTGCTGCAGTGGTCAACGCACCATGGGCGGTGGGATTTCAGGTGCTACCTCCGGGACGACCTCCGGCACCAGCGTGAACTGGTAGCGGTTCTCGTACAGCTTTACTTCCAGCTGCTTCCGGCCACGCCGTTCAAGTGTGTACAGCTTGCCGGCCCATGGGCTGCCCAGCAGCACCATCGGGCTGATGTCACCTAACCGCGAGGCGTCCAGGTGCATCACCACGCGGTCATCCAGGTACGCAACCTTCACCGAACTGAAAAACGTAGCGTACTGGCCGCTACTCATCGCGGCATGGCCGGTCAGTTCCGGATGCGCGACCAGGAAGACGAAGTGGCTGCTGAAGTCGACACCCGAGAGATCGGGTGCGCTGTCACGCGATTGCCGCGAAGCGGGCCAACTCGGGCCCACCGGATTCAGCGCATCGGCATGGGTGATCGGGAAGAAGCGGATATCGAGGTAGCCTGGCCCGCCCGAGTCCACTCGAGCCTGGCCGTCCTTCCCCGATGCCGAAGACAGCAGGTTGTTGTGCACCAGCCCCGGAGGGGTGCTCATGCGGAACTCGCTGCTGGCCTGCACGTCCTGCGGAGGATTGAAGAACTCACTGACCTGTTCGTTCTGGCAGGCGACAAGCAGGGGCAGCAGCGCCAATGGCAAGGCGCGCTGCAGCAAGGTGCGGATCCGTGTCATTGCATCAGGCCTCATCCATGGGGCGGGTCATTAGATCATGCCGGGTGCAGCCAAGGGCGGGCTTGCAAGGGCGCCCTTGGCGCCACGGAACGACGGCTCAGAAACTGTAAGCCGCCTGCACATACACCCGCCGTGGCTCGCCCGGGAAATGCCCATTGCGTTCGATGAAGCCACTGGCCGCGTACACCTTGTCGAACAGGTTCTTGACGTTGGCCTGGAACTGCCACTGCTTCCACGTGGTCTTCCAGCTCATGTCGAACACGGTGTAGGCCTTGACCGTCTGCCCATCCAGGCTGACGCGCTCGCCGACGTGATCGGCACCCAAGCCGATGGCGGAGTTGATCGCCGGCAGGTCATAACGCGTCCACACTCCCAGCTTGTTGCGCGGCGCATTGGAGAATCGGTCGCCGGAGGCGTTGGTGATGCCATTCGGGCCGGCGTCCTTCACCCGCGCATCGTTGTAGGCGTAGGTCAGGTTCAGCACCCAGCGCTCGCTGAGATCGGCCAGAAGGTCCAGCTCCATGCCGGTACTGCGCACCAGCCCCAGCGCGGCCAACTGGTTCACGCCACCAATCACCTCGCCGGTGGCCTGCACGATGTTGCTGCGGTCGATCCGGTAGGCCGCCATGTTCAAGGTCACACGGTCTGCCAGCAGGGATTTCATGCCCACTTCCCACTGTTTGCTGCGTTCGGCATCGAACGGTCCGCCAGCGGCCGGGTTCTGGTTGGCGGCACTCTGCGGCACGAAACCACTGGCGACGTTGGCGTAGACATTCAGGCCCTCGCGCACGGTGAACGTGCTGCCCAGCCGCCAGCTGAGATCGTTGCCATCCACGCTGCTGCCACCGATGCGGTCCTCATCCTTGAAGCCATCCCAGCGCAGTCCGGCCAGCACATGCCAGCGTGTGCCCAGTGCCAGTTCGTCCTGCAGGTAGCCGCCATAGCGCTTGCTGCGGGTGGACGTGCTGCGCCAGGGCAGGGCCGCCAGGTTGTAGTCGTGCCAGGTACTGGCGCCGTACACGGGATTGAACAGGCCGATGCCGCGCACCGGCCCGGCACCACGCGCAAGGTCAGCGCTGTTCGCGGTCTGTGCGGTGAAATCCGCATCCAGCTGGTATACATCGGCGCCGAACAGCACCTTGTGCTCAACCGCGCCGGTGGTCACCCGCCAGACTGCATTGCCGTTGGCAGTGAATGCTTCGTTGTCGCGGATCTGGTTGCGCAGCTGGCGGGTCATCCACTCGGCCACGCCATCGCGGTTACGATCGATCAGGCCCATCGGCTCGTGGTACATCTGGTGTTCGTTGTTGCTGAACCAGCGGGCGGCGAAGTCCAGGTCCAGAGTGTCGCTCGGCGCGAAGCGGTACTGCGCCAGCGCCACCTTGGCGCGCATGTCGAGAAAGTCGCTGGCCTCGTTGTGGTTCCAGCGGCGGTCGGTCAGGAGCGTGCCTGCATCGTTGACCGGCACGCCACGCAGGCGGTTGCCGCCAAGGTTCTGGGTGATGTCGGTGAACTGCAGCACCAGTTCGCCGGTCTGGCCGACGTCGAAGGCCAGCGAGGCATCGCCGATCACGCTCTCGCTGTCGGTGTTCCAGCGCACGCCCTTTTCGTTGTCGGCATAGAGCCCGGCGCGATAGCGCAGGCTGCCGGCGGCATTCAACGGCCCGGTACCCTCGATCGATCCGGCATGGAAGTCCTTGTCGCCCAGCTGGACCTCGATACGGCGCTCGGCAGCGGCTTTGGGCTTGCGGGTCACGTAGTTGATGACACCACCCGCATCACCACCGCCATACAGCGCACCTGCCGGCCCCTTCAGCACCTCCACGCGCTCGATGTTGGACAGCTGCGGCACCGAAAATCCTGCATACGGGTCGCCGCGCAGACCGTCATACAGCACGTTCTCCTGGCGGAAGCCGCGCAGGGTCACCCCGGCATAGCTGAAATAGCTGATGCCGCTGATGCTGCGATAGAGGTCGGTCACCTGACGCGCGGCCTGGTCGTCGATCAGTTCGCGCGGGATGACCTGGATCGACTGTGGGACCAGCTCCAGCGGTGTATCCGTGCGGGTGCCGACCGTGGCATCGTCCACCCGGTACAGCGTCTGTGCACGCCCGCGCACCTCGACCTTGTCCAGGTCCTTGGGTGCGGTAGTCGAGGGCTCGGCAGCATGGGCAAGGGTTGCCAGGGGCAGGGTCAGTGCCAGGCACAGGGTGCGTTGCAGGGGCGTGGGAAGGGGCATTGGGGGAGGATCACGTGCCTGCAAATGAGAAAGATTAGCATTTGCAACACTTCGCAACCTATCCCCCGAATACGCTATGGACGCGCGCCGGGGTCCGTATATGGGGTGCCCGCCAAGGCCACCAGTACCCCGGTGGCGCCGCGCACGATCAGCTGCAGCATGGCCTCGCGCGGGTCCTCGCCCTGCAGCTGGCTTGCCAATCCTTTCTCATAGGCCGCCACCATTGACGCCAGCAGCATGGCCGCGCCCAATCGCGCTTCGGCGTCATGTTCGGGCCGGCCGGCAGAGGCGGCCATCAATCGCGCCAGATCGTCAGTCAACTGCGCCTGCAGCCGTCGCGCATGCGCTACCAGTACCGGGCTCTCCGCCACGGTGCCCCAGAAGGCGGCAGCGCCGGCATTGATGCGCAGCAGCGGATGGCCAGCCTCCAGCAACTCACGAACGAGTGACTGGAAGGCCGCCAGCGGCGTCAGACCGCTGCGCGTCGTCATGCCCTCGCGAAGCAGCGTCCGCGCCTCCTCATCCCGGTCGAACACCAGGTCTTCCTTGCTGGCGAAGTAGTTGAAGACCGTCTTGCGTGAGACGCCCGCGGCTTCGGCGATCTCTGACATGGAGACGGCCTCGAAGCCACGCCGGATGATCAACGTGGTGGCGACGTCCGAAATCGCTTGTCGGGTCTCGGCCTTGCGTTGTTCGCGACGGCCTGGAGGCGGGGTCATGAGCGGTTCACTTGTGAAAACGTACACCGAGTGTAACATTTGACCCGCCAGAGCGCCGACCCGGTGCTCACAAGGAATCCCCATGTTGTACGACGTCGTCATTGCCGGTGCTGGCCCGGTTGGCTTGTTCCTGTCCTGCGAACTGGCCCATGCCGGGTGTTCGGTGCTTGTGCTGGAACAGGCCGGGTCCGCTGATTCGCCGTTGAAACGCCTGCCATTCGGGCTGCGCGGCCTGAATGCCCCCACGCTGGAGGCACTGGATCGGCGTGGCCTGTTGGCCGCGGTCGCCGCGACACAGGTGCTCAAGCCCGACAAGGGGGCGCCGCCGCCCGGCACCGCCCATTGGCTGGCACAGCCGCGGGTGTTGGGCGGCCACTTCGCTGGCATTTCGTTTGCGTTGGACGACGTCGACCGTACGCGCTGGAGCTGGCGCCTGCCGACGCCAGTGGGCACGCAGATGGCGGTGGAGCTGCAGGCGCTGGAAAGGGTCCTCGCCGAACGTGCGAGCGCGCTGGGTGTCTGTATCGAACGCGGGCGAGCGGTAGAGGCGGTACAGGCCGGCGAGACGGAGGTGGTCATTGAGACTGCTGGCGGAGCCGTGCGCGGTCGTTGGCTGGTCGGCTGCGACGGTGGCCGCAGCACCGTGCGAAAGCAGTGTGGTTTCAGCTTCGTCGGCACCGATCCGGAATTCACCGGCCATTCGCTGCTGGTTGAACTGGAAGATCCGTCGGTGCTGACACCTGGCCGGCAGTACACCGCGCAGGGCATGTGCAATTTCAATCCGCCGGGCGTGCTGGCGCTGGCCGATTTCGACGGAGGTGCCGGTCATCGCACGCAGCTCGATCTGGACGCTGCGCAGGCCCTGCTGCGGCGTGTGTCTGCCCGCAACGTGACCATCACCGCGCTGCATCTGCACAGCACCTGGACCGATGGCGCGCGCCAGGCCAGCGCCTATCGCAACGGCCGCGTGCTGCTGGCAGGCGACGCTGCGCATGTGCATTCGCCACTGGGCGGACAGGGCCTGAATCTGGGCATTGGCGATGCGATGAACCTGGGTTGGAAACTGGCCAGGGTAGTACGCGGTGATGCCGGCGTGGCGCTGCTGGACAGCTATCACGCGGAACGGCATCCGATAGGCGCCAAAGTACTGGACTGGTCGCGCGCGCAGGTTGCATTGATGCGTCCTGGAGCCGGTTCGCGCGCGTTGGCGGCGGTGATGGCCGATCTGGCCGGTACCCGCGATGGCGCCACCTATCTGGCCGAACGGGTCTGGGGCGTGTCGCAACAGCTCGATCTGGGCGATGGCCATCCATTGGCCGGTCGCAGCGTGCCGGACTTCCTGCTGGCCGATGGTCGCAGCATGGTGGAGGTACTGAGGAACGGGCAGGGGGTGTTGCTTGTGCTCGATGAGAACGGCGCTTCGTACGACTCCGTCGACCGTTGGCGGCAGCCGATTACCCGCATTGCCTCGGCGGTGGACGATGCGCTGGGCCTGGGAGCGGTATTGGTGAGGCCCGATGGAATTGTCGCCTGGGCCTGCGATGCGGGTGGAGACGAGGCGGGGCTAGGCCCAGCATTGCAGCGCTGGTTCGGGCCGCTGTCGACAGCATGATCCCCATGCCGAAGGCGCAGCCGATGTGGGCTGCGCCGGGTACGGTTACAGATCCTTCTTCTTGCCGCTCAGGTCGATCGGCCTGTCGCTGCCCTTGCGCTCGCTCGACCACACTTCCATGCCCTTGTTGCAGCGGCTCTCGCGGGCAGCCACTTCGCGCGGCAGGTCTTTCAGGTGCGGCGACTCCTGGCAGGCCTGATGCATGTTGCTGTCGTCATAGGTGGCACAGGCGCTGAGCGAGGCCAGGGCAACGGCGGTGAGGGAGGCGCGAAGCAGGGGCTGCAGGTGCATGGGGAGGTCTCGGGTGGTGCCGGGCTGGCCATGGAATTCAAATCTGTGACCCCGGGCGCGCGCAATCCGTCCAATCACACTTGTTATTCTGTAACAGATGCGCGATAGTCCGGCGCCTGCTGATGTCAGGCGACGCAGATCATCAGCATCATGCTCAGCGCCAACATCAGCACGAATACGCGCCGGCTCAGCGCAAGGCAGGCCAGGCAGGCGGCCAGTGCCCAGGCAGCCAGCAGCGCGCAGGCCAGCAGCCACAGCCCGATCACCATCAAGGATCCACTCGCCAGTGCGGACAGTGCGATCGCCTTGAACAGCGTCACGCCCAACACACTGCCGAGTACACCGGCCTGAAGGGCGATGGCATCGTGACGGGCAGGGGCGGGTGGGTGGTGCATGTCGGCGGCGTTCGTTCGCTGCAAGGGAGGCGCAGCCACTGTGCCCGACCGCATATCCACGCCATGTGTTTTTCGCGCACGCGATGCGCAGCCGTCGCAGGCTTCAGTCGAACTCGCCCTCGGCCGATTCCAGTCGTTGCCGGTAGGCCGCCCGATGCTGATACAGGCGCTGGCACTCGGCGGACCTGTGGATCCGGCTGGCCGGTTCGTTGGCCACGGCGTCGCACATTCTTGCGATGTGGTTGTTGGACGCCAGTTCGGTCACGAAGAACACGGCGGTGATGCCGGTACCGAGCAGCACGACGTAGAGCAGGCGGCTGAGCCAGCGTGACAGCTTTCGCTCGAAGTGCTGCTGGATGGTCAGGTCGAAGCGGATGATGCTGAGCACGATCCAGATGATCGCGACCAGGAAGCAGAGCGTGGGCAGCAGGCCACGCCAGAGTCCGGCCTCGTAGACCGATTCGTTGTAGTGGACGGCCGCGCCGGCACCGGCGATGGCGATGGCAAGTGCCCAGTTGCGGCCCAGCGAGAGCAGGTCGTCGAGCAGCTTCTCGCGGTTCTTGGTCGATCCTGCTGCCACGCGGCTTCCATCTCCATGCTGCGACCGGCGGCGGAACTGCCGCCGGCCCTGCAGATGGTGGAGCATCGCTGCGGTGATGAGAAGACCGCGCGGCTCAATGTGCGATGGCGCGGGCGTCGACCCAGCGCCGATAGCGGCGGGTCCGACACTTTGCGGCCGCCTGTGCCAGCAGCAGTGCCCATACTGGTGAGACCGTGGGCGCGGTGGGGCGGCGCCGGCTCAACCGGCCCAGCTGATACTTCACTGCGGCCATGTGCGCGCTGGCCGCCAGCGGCTTGCTGCGCCAGTTGATGTTGCGCAGTGTCGGCACCGGGTCGCGGCCCTGCTGCCAGTGCTGCGGCAGATCCGGCTCGATCGCCAGCGCGGTGGCGATGCCGACCATGGCCACGCCGCTGGCCAGCACCTGTTCTGCCACTTCGCGGCGGCGGATGCCGCCGGTGACCATCAGCGGCATGGTTGCCACCGTGGCGATCTCGCGTGCGAATTCGAGGAAGTACGCTTCGCGGGCCACGCTGCGTTCGTCGCGTGCGGCGCCGGTCATGGCCGGCGCTTCATAGCTGCCACCGGACAGTTCGACCAGATCCACGCCGAGGGGCGCCAGCATCTCCACCACGGCGCGCGCGTCCTCCGGCGAGAAGCCGCCCCGCTGGAAGTCGGCGGAGTTGAGCTTCACCGCCACCACGAAGGTGGGCGCCACGGCCGCGCGCACACCCTGCACGATCTCCAGCAGCAGGCGCGCACGGTTGTGCAGGCTGCCACCCCAGCGGTCATCGCGGCGGTTCGACAGCGGCGACAGGAACTGGCTGAGCAGGTAGCCGTGCGCGGCATGGATCTCCACCCCGCTGAAACCCGCGCGCTCGGCCAGCTCGGCACTGCGGATGAAGCGCGCGATCACCGCGTCGATGTCGTCCTCGGTCATCGCCTTCGGCGGTGCGAACTGCTTGGACAGCGCGCCCATCTGCAAAGCAACGGCTGACGGCGCGAGCGCGGGTTGGCCGAGTGCGGCCGGCATCTGCCGCCCCGGGTGATTGATCTGCATCCACATCTGCGCGCCCCGCGAGCGGGCAGTGTCCGCCCAGGCGGTGAAGCGGTCGAGGTGACGATCGTCTTCCAGTACCACGCCGCCCGGCCCGGTCATGGCACGTCCATCGACCATCACGTTGCCAGTGATGATCAATCCGGCGCCGCCGTCGGCCCAGCGCTGGTACAACTGCCGCAGCGCTTCGGAGGGGGCGTGGTCGGCGTCGGCCATGTTTTCCTCCATCGCCGCCTTGGCGATGCGGTTGCGGATGACGGCACCGGAGGGTAGTGCCAGGGGCGAGAACAGCGACATCGGACAGCTCCAGGACAGGGGAATGGCGCTACGCTAACCTTCAAGTTTGATTGAAGGTCAATGTGTTCCAATGTCCAGGATTCAGGCAGATGAAGATCGGTGAGCTGGCCCGCCGCACGGGCCTGGCGGCGTCGCGCATCCGCTTCTACGAAGAGGCCGGGTTGCTGGTGGTCCAGCGGCAGGCCAACGGCTACCGCGACTACCCGGAGCAGGCGGTGCTGTTGCTGGAGCTGATTACCGGTGCGCAGCGCGCCGGCTTCAGCCTGGAGGAGATACGCGCCCTGCTGCCGCCAGACATGGGCCAGTGGCAGCACGACGCATTGATCACGATGCTGCAGCAGAAGGTGGCCGACATCGAAGCGCTGCAGTTGCGGCTGGCACAGAGCCGGGCCCACCTGCTGGCCCTGATCGAGGACATCCAGGCACGGCCGGAGGGCATCGACTGCGCGGCCAACTCGCGGCGGGTATTGGACCGTGTGAAACGTGGCGAGCTGGCGCGACCGACGCTGGTGGCCGGCGATACAGCGTTGCTGCGGCCGGGACGCCGCCGCCGCGTGGGCAGCGACTGACGAGCCGGCGCCGTGTTCAGTGGTTGCCGGCGGTGGCCTTGCGCTTCCTGTCCAGCATCACTGCCACGCACCACAGCAGCAGGCCGCCGATCGCAGTGGCCGCACCGACATAGCCGGTGCTGGCCGGGCTGAAGCCGGCGCTGATTGCCATGCCGCCCAGCCACGGGCCGAGTGCATTGGCGGTATTGAAGGCGGCGTGGTTGGAGGCGGCGGCCAGCGTCTGTGCTTCGCCGGCCACGTCCATCAGGCGCGTCTGCAGTACGGCTGCCAGTGCGCCCATGGTGCCGACGGTGATGATCATCGGGCCGATGGTCCACACCGACTGCGCGGCCAGCGGGTACAGCAGCAGCATCACGATCGACCACAGCAGCACCACGGCGGCGGCCTTGAAGTGGAACTTGTCGACCAGCCATCCACCGGCGATGTTGCCGATGATCGCGCCGATGCCGAACACGCCCACCGCCAGCGGCATCCAGGATTCGGCTACGCCGGTGACCTGCACCAGGGTCGGCGCCAGGTAGGTGAACACGCAGAACATGCCAGCGAAGCCAACGGCGCCGATTGCCAGTGCCAGCCACACCTGGGTGGTGTTGAAGGCGCGCAGTTCGCGCATCGGCGAAGTGCGCACTTCGTCCGGGTCCGGCAGCAGGAAGCGCGCGATCATCGCCACGGTGGCGATGGCCAGCAGGCTGACCAGGGCAAAGGCGGTGCGCCAGCTCAGCTGCTGGCCCAGCCAGGTGGTCAGCGGATTGCCGACCAGGATCGCAATCGACAGGCCCAGCAGCACCCGCGACATCGCCTGGCCGCGCTGGCCGGCCGGGCTGATCGCAGCCGCCACCAGCATCGCCACGCCGAAGTAGGCGCCATGCGGCAGGCCGGCGACGAAACGCGCGATCAGCATCGTGCCGTAGTTCGGTGCCAGTGCGCTGGCCAGATTGCCGACAGCATAGAAGCCCATCAGCGCCAGCAGCAGCTTGCGGCGCGGGAAGCTGGCGCCGACGAAGGCGAGGATCGGCGCGCCGACCACCACGCCGATGGCGTAGGCGCTGATCAGGTGGCCGACCTGGGTTTCGGAAATCGACAGGCCGCGGCTGATCTCCAGCATCAGGCCCATGCTGGCAAATTCACTGGTGCCGATGGCGAAGCCGCCCAGGGACAGGGCAAGAATGATCAAGGTGCGCTGACGGGGCGTCAGCCGCGCAGCCAGGGAAGAGTTGGGGCTCATGCGGGGGCGCGATGGGGGCGGGGAGCCGTCCATTGTACTGCTGCACCGCAACAGCGGCAGCCACGCCGGGGGTAAATCAGCGTTTGATCGATGGGATTGCGGCACGCCGGGCACGAGCTCGGTGCTGCAGCGCGTGCGGGCCCCTTGTTGCCGGCCTCCTGCATGTGATGACGACACGGCGGTCGGCATGATGGGCGTGCAGGGGCTGTGGAATGCTGGAACAAGGAGGATGTCGATGCAGGAGTTCAGGCATGTGCTGGAGACGCGCGGCCGCTATCAGCTGGTAGCGGTGTCCTACGCGCCGGTGTACGCTCCGGGCGATGTGGTCGGCCATGCGGTCGTCGCCGACGATGGGGATCGTCTGACCGACCTGGTATCACTGGCCGAAGCGCGCCAACTGCTGTTGCAACGGGTGCGTGAAGAGGGCGAAGAGCCCGGGCTGGAGAACGAAAACCACCTGCGGAAGAAGGCGTCGCGCTGGCGCCGCCGCTAGGCCGTCGCGCCCTTGTGCGCATCATGGAGGATTCGGGTGTTGCCCAGTAAGAAGTATCTGCTCATCGCCATCATCACGCTGGCGACCCTGCTGCTTGGTTTCGTGTTTTCCGGCTACCTGACGTTGTTGTTCCTGGGCCTGGATACCAAGCTGTTCACCTGGAACACCTATTACCAGTACTTCAACGCGCTGGACCAGCCACAGGTCGCGCCCTTCGTGGGCAAGATCAAGTGGGCCGGTTACGTGGGCTTTGGCCTGCCGCTGCTGGCCCTGCTGGTGACCGGCCTGGTACTGCTGCTGAAGAAGGACAAGCGCTCGCTGCATGGCGACGCGCGTTTCGCCACCGGCGCCGACCTGTCCAAGCACGGCATGTTCAAGAAGACCGGCCAGAGCATCGTGGTCGGCAGCCATGGCGGCAAGCTGGTGCGGCTGGACGGCCAGCAGTTCGTGATCCTTGCGGCACCCACCCGTTCAGGCAAGGGCGTGGGCGTGGTCATTCCGAACCTGCTGGAGTACGGCGAATCGCTGGTGGTGCTGGACATCAAGCAGGAGAACTTCGACCTGACCAGTGGCTGGCGCGCCAGCCAGGGCCAGGAGATCTACCTGTTCAATCCCTTCGCCGAAGATCGGCGCACGCACCGCTGGAACCCGCTCAGCTATGTCTCCGACGATCCGGCGTTCCGGGTTTCGGACCTGATGAGCATTGCCGCGATGCTGTATCCCGACGGGGCCGAGGACCAGAAATTCTGGGTCAGCCAGGCGCGCAATGCGTTCATGGCCTTCACCCTGTATCTGTTCGAGAACTGGGATGACGAGCGTAGCAGCGGATTCCCGGGCGGTTCGGGCACGCCCACGCTGGGCGCTGTCTACCGGTTGTCATCGGGCGACGGCACCGATCTGAAGAAGTACCTCAAGGCCTTGTCGGAGCGGTCGTTCCTCAGTGGCAACGCACGTTCGGCATTCGCCAACATGCTGTCCCAGGCCGATGAGACCTTCGCCTCGATCCTGGGCACCTTCAAGGAGCCGCTCAATCCCTGGATCAACCCGGTGCTGGACAAGGCCACCAGCAGCAACGACTTCCTGCTGACCGACGTCCGCAAGAAGAAGATGACCATCTACATCGGCATCCAGCCGAACAAGCTGGCCGAGAGCCGGCTGATCATCAACCTGTTCTTCAGCCAGCTGATCAACCTCAACACCAAGGAACTGCCCAAGTCCAACCCGGACCTGAAGTACCAGTGCCTGTTGCTGATGGACGAATTCACCTCGATCGGCAAGGTCGAGATCATCGCCTCGGCGGTGTCCTACATGGCCGGTTACAACATCCGCCTGCTGCCGATCATCCAGAGCATGTCGCAGCTTGATGCCACCTACGGACGGGAAGTGTCACGCACGATCATCACCAACCACGCGCTGCAGATCCTGTACGCGCCGCGCGAGCAGCAGGACGCCAACGACTACTCGGACATGCTGGGCTACACCACCATCCGCAAGAAAAACGTCACCCATGCCCGCGAGAAGACCCACAGCTTCACCGAGGAGCGGCGCGCACTGATGCTGCCGCAGGAGCTGAAGGCGATGGGGCCGGACAAGGAAGTATTCCTCTACGAGGGCATACCGCATCCGGTGAAGTGCGACAAGATCCGTTATTACAAGGATCGCTATTTCACGTCGAGGCTGCTGCCGAAGGTCGACGTTCCGATGCTTAACGTCTAATTCACGTCGCTAAATTTGTGACGTGGATTCATATTCACTGACGTGAAACCGTGAGCTGAGTCAAAAATTCGGCATCTGTTCATAGATTTTCAGACTTGTCTGACATGGAATTGACGCGTGGTTGTGTAACTCTGTGTTCGTCATCCAGAAGTGTGTGCTGGATGGCAAAAGTTGTAACGCAGGGTGGCCAGGAGTTTGTGCCATGGAAACAAGGATGGTTTCGACGTTGGTGAGGGTGTGCGGGTGTGTCGTCGGCAACGTCTGGCGGCCCCGCGACCTGGTTGGCAGCTTTCGGGCTGCAGGGGAGCCGGGGCAGGTGTGCTGCATGCCAGCGCGTCTCCCCGATTCCGGCGTGCGCCATGCAGCGCCGGACGGCCAGGGAACCAACGCTCGGGACTGCTTTTTCGTACGTCAAAGTGAAGCCCGTATGAATCAGGCGTTTATCGCGAAAATCTCCATCGCCGCAGTCGCGGCGCTGATGGTGGCAGGGTGTGCCACCAAGTCCGCCCCCGATTTCGGTGGGCGCTGGAAGCCGGTCAACCGCTTTGCCGTGGCGACGACCGAGATCCCGCTGTACTCCAGTTACGTCTACCAGGCCTCGCCGATGGATGGCACGCTCAAAGCCATGCTCGAGCGCTGGGCCAAGGATTCCGGGCGAACACTGGACTACCGCCTCAACTCGGACTTCACGCTGTATGGCGCGGTCTCGAAGATCGACACCACCAATGCACAGCAGGCCGTGATCGATCTGACTTCGGCGTATTCGGCGCAAGGCATCTCCGTCTCCATTGTTGGCAACCAGATCGTTGTGCAGAGCGCTGGCTCGACGCCCACCGCGTCGGCGCAGGGCGCTGATTCCAACAGCGGCACCTGAGTCCACCTCGAAACCATCGAACGTGCTGCTCCCCGCGCCTGTCGCAGGGGCTCCATGCCCATTGATGTTTCAGCAGTACGGAAGAATCCATGTTCCGCAAGAAGGATCCCGGCAACAGTCCCAAGGTCGAGCAGTCGGTCGCCAAGGCGGTCAGCTACGAGATCACCGTGGCCGACATGGCGCGTCGCAGCGAGCGGCGCGCGTGGTGGGTCGCCACGGGCTCGTTGCTGATGTCGCTCGCACTGGCGGGCGGCTACTACTACATGCTGCCGTTGAAGGAGAAGGTGCCGTTCCTGGTGATGGCCGACGCGTATACGGGTACCGCGACGGTCGCGCGCCTGAGTGGTACGTTCCAGGGCGAGACCATCACCAGCAACGAAGCGATCAATCGCAGCAATGTCGCCCAGTACGTGCTGGCACGTGAATCGTACGACTCGGCGGTGATGGGCCTGCGCGACTGGGAACTGGTGTTCGTGATGTCCACCGATCCGGTGGCGCAGTCCATGCGCGTCCGCTATGCCGGCAACAATCCGCAGAACCCGTTCGTGATGTATGGCCGCGAGCGCGCCATCCGGGTCAAGATCCTCAGCATCACGCCGCTGGGCGCCGAAGCGAACGGCAGCTTCCGCGGCGCTTCGGTACGCATCCAGCGCAGCCTGCTGGACAAGCGCACCGGCGTCGCCACCTACCTGGACAACCAGCTGGTGACGATGCGCTTCGGCTACAACCAGAACCTGGCGCTGTCCGAACAGGATCGCATCCTCAATCCGCTGGCCTTCCAGGTCACTGAGTATCGCGTCGACAACGACTACTCGCGTGGCGTCCCGGTGCCGGATGACGGCGCCATGCAGGCGCAGGCGCAGCAGGCTGCACAGGCCGCGCAGCAGGCCCAGGGTGTCTACGATCCCAACAACCCGGCCGCGGCCACGATGATCGATCCGGCCACCGGCCAGCCGGTCGCCGTGCCTGCCAGTGGCCCGACGCCGGGTCAACCCGTACAGGGGCAACCCATGCCGGGTCAGCCGGTGCAGGGGCAAGTAACGCCGGGGCAAGCCATGCCCGGACAGCCGGCCATGAGGCCGGCGCAGAACAATTCCACCGGAACTGCTGATGGAGCAAGCAACCGATGAGTAGTCGAAATATCAGGGGAAGCGCGCTGGCGCTGCTGTCGATGTTGTCGCTGTTGTTTTCAGCAGCGGCGATGGCGCAAGCGGTGGACCACTACGAGTACGAGAAGGACCGCATCTATCCGGTTCGCACCGGCCTGGGCCTGACCACCCAGATTGAGTTGAGCCCGAACGAGAAGATCCTCGACTACAGCACCGGCTTCAGCAGCGGCTGGGAGCTGACCCGTCGCGAGAACGTGTTCTACCTCAAGCCGAAGAACGTCGACGTGGACACCAACATGATGGTGCGCACCGAGACCCACTCCTACATCTTCGAGCTGAAGGTGGTAGCCACTGACTGGCGCCAGCTGGAACAGGCCCGTCGTGCAGGCGTGCAGTACAAGATCGCCTTCACCTACCCGAACGACACCGTGTTCGGCGTCGCCCAGGAAGCGGTGGAAGAGGAGGCGCAGCCGCTGTTGAGCTCGGAGCTGGCCAAGGACCGCCAGTACAACTTCAACTACTCCTATTCGACCAGCAAGGCAAAAAAGATGGGGTGGTTGATCCCGGTCAACGCCTACGACGATGGCCGCTTCACCTATCTGAAGCTGCCGAACTCGCCGGAATACAAGACCGGCATCTTCCCGGCGGTGTTCGGCCGGGAAACGGAATACGGTGAAGACTTCGTAGTCAACACCACGGTTGAAGGCAATACGCTGATCGTGCACGGGACCTACCCGTACCTGGTCATCCGCCACGGCGACTTCGTCGTCGGCCTGCGAAGGAACGTGAAGAAATGAGCCAGCAGAACACTCCCGGAAACGACCCGAACAACGGACGCGACGAGAGCCAGGGCCCGTACGGCGCACAGGGCGCCTCGGACACGCCGTCGAATCCGTACTTCGGCACGACCCAGGCCGAGCCTGCGCCGGACCTGGATGCGGCCGCGCCGCAGCTGCGCTCGGCCGAAGAGCAGCGGTTGAACCGCAAGGCGCTTCTGTTCCTTGGCGGCATCGTGGTGCTGCTGGTGGCCATGGGTTTGTTGCTGTTCCGCAAGGGCCACGACAAGGACGATGCGCCGAAGGTGCCGGATGTTGCGCGCGCGAGCACGCCAACGCTGCCGGATGCTGTCCAGACCGATCCGGGTACGGCCCAGGCGATGCAGCCGGTTGACCCGATTCCGATGTTGCCGCCGCCTCCATTGGGGCCGAGTCGCCCGGAGCCGCCAGTGACGCTGGAAGATCGTTCCGCGGGCCCCCGTGGTCCGACGCTTGCCGAACGTCGGATGGGTGCCAGTGCGGACGGTTTCGTTGGCAATGGTGGTTCACAGGATGAGGAGCGCTCGCAGCAGGCGGGCATGGACGAATACACGCGGGCAATGCTGCAGCAGATGAATGGGCAGCAGAATGCAGCGCCCGCGCGCGTGCGTCGTGGCCCCGACGTGGATGACGTGTCCAATGCCAGCTACATCCGCAGCCCCGATGCGCTGCTGGTGCGTGGCACCTATCTGCGCTGCGTGCTGGAAACCCGGATCATCACCGACATCGCGGGCTACACCTCGTGCCTGGTGACAGAGCCGGTGTACTCGATCAACGGCCGCAATCTGCTGCTTCCGAAGGGCTCCAAGATCTATGGTGCCTACGGCGGTGGTCCCACCGGCAAGCGGGTGGAAGTGATCTGGGACCGCATCACCACTCCAAATGGCATCGACGTGGCGATGTCCAGCCCGGGCGTTGATCAGCTGGGTGGCGCAGGCCATCCGGGCCAGTACAGCGCCCACTGGGGCAGCCGTATCGCCTCGGCGCTGATGATCAGCCTGTTGGCCGACGCGTTCAAGTACGCCGCCGCCGAACATGGCCCGGAAACCACCACGGTGGCCAACAACGGCATGACCATCCAGTCGCCTTATGAGAGCGCCACGGCGCGCACCATGGAACGCCTGGCCAACGAGTCGCTCAGCCAGCGTCGCCCGCCGACCGTGACCATCAACCAAGGCACCATCGTGAATGTGTACGTCGCCAAGGACGTCGACTTCACGAGCGTGCTGCATCCCCGCCGGTAACCCAACGAACGATCATGGACGCTGAAGTGTCACCCCTCGCCCTCGTCTCCAGCGATTTCCTGCGCTATCAATACGAAGTGCTGGGCATCGCCGAGTACATGACTTCCCCGGAAGTGACGGAAATCTGCATCAACCGTCCCGGTGAGCTGTACCTGGAAACCCGGGCGGGGTGGCAGCGGGTGGATGTGCCGGGCCTGACCTTCGAGCGGGCCCGGCAGTTCTGCACGGCGGTGGTGAACGAGAGCAACACCGGTCAGCGCATCACCGATGCCGATCCGGTGGTATCGCTCACGTTCCCCACCGGTCAGCGTGCGCAGTTCGTGATTCCGCCGGCGTGTGACGCTGGGAAGGTGTCAATCACCATCCGCTTGCCGTCCAAGCACACCAAGTCGCTCAGCCAGTATCACGAAGATGGGTTCTTCAACCAGATCCTGGAAAGCGATGGCAGCATCAGCGAGCAGGATCGCGAGCTGCTGGAACTGCGCCAGCAGCGCGAGTACGCCGAGTTCTTCCGGCGTGCGGTGATGTACCGCAAGAACATCGTGGTGTCCGGTGCGACCGGTAGCGGCAAGACCACCTTCATGAAAGCGCTGGTCAATCATATCCCCGACAACGAACGCCTGGTCACGATCGAGGACGCACGCGAGCTGTTTCTGACCCAACCCAATGTGGTGCACCTGCTGTATTCCAAGGGTGGGCAGAGCACCAGCAACGTCAGCGCAAAGAGCTGCATGGAAGCCTGCCTGCGCATGAAGCCCGAACGCATCATCCTTGCCGAGCTGCGCGGTGACGAGGCGTTCTACTTCATCCGCAACTGCGCATCGGGCCACCCGGGTTCGATCACCAGTTGCCATGCGGGCAGTCCGGAGCAGACCTGGGACCAGTTGGCCCTCATGGTGAAGGCATCCACCGAAGGTTCGGGCTTGGAATTCAACGTGATCAAGCGACTGTTGATGATGACCATCGACATCGTTGTGCATATCAAGGCGCACGCCGGTTCGCGCTACATCACCGGTATCGATTTCAATCCTGGGCGTACCCAGGGGCAGGAGGGCTGAAGGATGCTGCCAGGACTGGAAATGATGGCGTGCCCGGAGATGGCCGTATCGATGGATGTGATGCAGCACGTCATCAACGTCGAATCGTCGCGCAATCCCTACGCCATCGGCGTGGTCGGCGGTGCACTGGTACGCCAGCCCAAGGCGTTGGATGAAGCGCTGGCGACGGTGCGAATGCTGGAAGAGAAGGGCTACAACTTCTCCATCGGGCTGGCCCAGGTCAATCGCTACAACCTGGGCAAGTACGGCCTGGATTCCTACGAGAAGGCCTTCCAGCAGTGCCCGAACCTGCAGGCGGGCTCGCGCATCCTGGCCGAGTGCTACAAGCGCTCCGGTGGTGACTGGGGCAAGTCGTTCAGCTGCTACTACTCGGGAAATTTCGAGACCGGCTTCCGCCATGGCTATGTGCAGAAGGTCTACGACTCGATGCGCCGCGGGCAGCAGCTTGCCAGCAATGGCGTTGCGCCAATCGACGTGGTCAGTCGTGGTGAACGCCGCAGCGTGAAGGTCGAGCATCACCCGCAGCTCGCTTCGCCGGCGCAGGCGCGCATCGTTGCCCAGTCGAATGGACCGGTGTACGTGCCGTCGGATGACCCGGCCCGCGCGTATGTCGTGTATCCGTCCACCGGTGCGATGGCGCGGGGAAGCCTGTTGAACATCGCCGACCAGGCGCTGTCCAAAGTGGTACTGGGTTCAGTTGACCGGATGATGCAGCCTGCCCAACCGCAGCCGCAGGCCGCTGCCATGCCGCAGCAGTTTCCACCTCAGGGCGTAGCGCAGGGGATGGCCATGCCGCAGCAGTTGCCGGGTGCCGCCGCCGCCAGCAATGAGGGACCGGTGATGTTGCGGCCCTGGAGTGAGCGGAATCTGCCGGTGGCAGGCAATGGCAATTCATACAACGCGCCGGCACAGTCCGCACCGGTGCAGCAGATTCCCGCAGGGGATGCGGCCTTCGTGTTCTGACGAAGTCGTGGTACGGCCAGTCCCCCGGCTGGCCGATTCAGTTGTGTTAGTCCATCAACAAGGAAATCAATCCATGAAGCGATCCAATCTCGACCTCGTCCAGGCCCAGCGCACGCTGAAGACCCTGCTGATGGCCACTCTGTTCGTCGGCGCACTGTTTGCCCCGCAAGTTTTCGCCAACGGCGCCACCGACTTCGGTGGCACCGACAAGAAGGTCTGCGGCTTCTTCAACAACATCAACGGCCTGCTGAACATCGCCTCGATTGCGGTGGTCACCATCGCGGTGATCTTCGCTGGTTACCAGATCGCCTTCGCGCACAAGCGCATCGCTGACGTCGCCCCGATCCTGATCGGTGGCGTGCTGATCGGCGCCGCAGGCCAGATCGCGCGCATGCTGCTGGGTGATGGCAGCGACGGCAAGTGCGGTGGTGGCACCAGCACCTCCTACCTGATCAACCACGTGATCCAGTACTACAGTGCATAAGAATGTCGTGTTCCGCGGCTGCACGCGCCCAGCGATGTTCCTGGGCGTCCCCTACCTGCCATTTTTCATGGTGGCAGGCGGGTTGCTGCTGCTCAGCATGTACACGAACTTCTGGTTCCTGCTCACCATTCCGGTGGCGGTCTTCATCATGCGGCACATGGCCAAGCGTGACGAAATGATCTTCCGCCTGCTGGGCCTGCGACTGATGTTCAAGCTGAAGGTGCGCAACGTGCCGGAACACGATGGCATGTGGGTGTTCAACCCCAACCATTACCGCGACAAGCCGGCCCGAATGGATTGAGGTCCGGATCCGGCCTGGCGGGCGTCCGCGCCCGCCAGGTCTCTTGAAACTCCTTGGCAGTACCTCTTTGGAAGCAGTCGTATGTTCAGCCCTGACACCTCCATCAGTGAGTTCATTCCGTTGTCGTCGCATGTCGCCCCGAACGTGGTCAAGACCACGGGCGGCGACTACCTGCTGACCTGGCATCTGGAAGGGCTGCCGTTCGTCGGCCGTGAGGAGTGGGAACTCGAGCATCGCCACAACACGTTCAACCGTCTGCTGCAGACGTTGCGCGCGCCTGATTTTGTCAACGTGGCCTTCTGGGTGCATGACATCCGTCGCCGCCGCACGCTGAAGGGCAAGAGCAACTACAGGCAGCGCTTCAACCAGGATGTGTCCGACCAGTACATGGGCATGCTGTCCTCGCAGCGCATCATGCAGAACGAGCTGTACCTGACCATGATCTACCGCCCGGTGGTGACGGGTAAGCGCTTCGTCGAAAAATCGGCGAACGTGGACAAGCTGCGCGCCGAGCAGGAGCAGGCGATCGAGAAGCTGATGGAGCTGGCCGGTAACGTCGAGGCCGTGATCCGCGACTACGCGCCGTATCGCCTGGGCATGTACGAAGCCAAGAATGGCGTGGTGTTCTCTGAAACGCTGGAGTTGTTCGGCTACCTGATCAATCGCATCGACGAGCCGGTGCCGGTGCTGTCGGCACCGATCAAGGATTACCTGCCGGTCAGCCGCCACATGTTCTCGGCCAAGACCGGCGATTTTGCGATCAACACCCCCAATGGCGCCAACCATTTCGGCGCCATCCTGAACATCAAGGAGTATGCCGAGGGAACCTACCCGGGCATCCTCAACGGCCTGAAGTATCTGGATTACGAGTACGTCATCACCCATTCGTTCAGCCCGATGGGGCGCCAGGATGCACTGAAGGTGCTCGATCGCACCAAGGGCATGATGATCTCGTCCGGCGACAAGGCGGTCAGCCAGATCGTCGAGCTCGATCAGGCCATGGATCAGCTGTCGTCGGGCAACTTCGTGCTGGGTGAATACCACTTCATCATGGCGGTCTACGGCGACACCCAGGCCAAGCTCTCGCAGAACGTCGCCTCGACCCGCGCCGAGCTCTCCAATGCCGGTTTCGTGTCGACCAAGGAAGACCTGGCGGTTACCTCGTCCTTCTACTCCCAGCTGCCGGGTAACTGGCGCTACCGCACCCGACTGGCCAATGTCAGCTCGCTGAATTTCCTGGGCCTGTCGCCGCTGCACAACTTCGCCACCGGCAAGCAGCACAACAATCCGTGGGGCGACTGCGTCACCACGCTGCAGACCACCAACGGCCAGCCGTACTACTTCAATTTCCACGCGACCCACCCGTCGGAGAACTCGCTGGGTGAGAAGGCGATCGCCAACACCATGGTGATCGGCAAGTCCGGTACCGGTAAGACCGCGCTGATCAACTTCCTGCTCAGTCAGGTGCAGAAGTACGAGCCGTCGCCGACCATCTTCTTCTTCGACAAGGACCGCGGCGCGGAGATCTTCGTGCGTGCCTGCGGTGGCAACTACCTGGCCCTGGAGAACGGCGCGCCAACCGGCTTCAACCCGTTCCAGTGCGAGAACAATGAAGCCAATGTGCAGTTCCTTGCCGACCTGATCAAGGTACTGGCCGGCAAGCGCGAGTACAGCGCACGCGAGGAAGAAGATATCTACCGCGCAGTGGAAAGCATGCTCGATACGCCGATGCACCTGCGCAGCATGACCAACTTCCAGAAGAGCCTGCCCAACATGGGTGACGATGGCCTCTACGCGCGCATGCGCCGTTGGACATCGGGCAATTCGCTGGGCTGGGTGTTCGACAATCCCGTGGATACCGTTGATCTGAGCAAGGCCAACATCATCGGCTTCGACTACACCGACATCATCGACAATCCTGAAGTGCGCGTGCCGGTGATCAATTACCTGCTGCACCGCCTGGAATCGCTGATCGACGGTCGTCCGCTGATCTACGTCATGGACGAGTTCTGGAAGATCCTGGACGGCGAGGGTGGCCTGAAGGAATTCGCGAAGAACAAGCAGAAGACCATCCGTAAGCAGAATGGTCTCGGCATCTTCGCTACGCAGAGCCCGGAAGATGCGCTGAAGAGCGATATCTCCGCCGCGCTGATCGAACAGACCGCAACGCTCATCCTGTTGCCGAACCCGAATGCCAGCAAGAGCGACTACATGGATGGCCTGAAGTTGACCGAGGCCGAGTTCAGGGTGGTGACCGCACTGGACGAGCGCTCGCGCTGCTTCCTGGTCAAGCAGGGCCATGCGTCCAGCGTCTGCCAGCTCAACCTGCGTGGCATGGACGACATCCTGTCGGTGATCTCGGCCTCGACCGACAACATTGATGTCATGCATCGGGTGTTGCAGACGGCAGCGGTACGCAATCGCGTCACTGTGGACGAGCTCAGCCCGGAGCAGTGGCTGGAAGATTTCTACAAGAACCGGAAGGGATCGGGCAAGGAATCCCGTTCCGACGCGGCCTGATGGTCGTGAGAGCAGGAGACAGGCAAGTGGACGTCAATCAGAACAACAGGAGTTTTCCCATGAACAACGTCAAGCGTCGGGCCAGCGCCCGCAAGGTACTCAAGCCGATGGCCAAGGTGCTGGGCGTTGCCTTGGCCCTTGCAGCGACCAATGCGGGCGCCATCGGCCCGGTGCAGGAAACAGGTCCTGCGCTGTGGCAGCACATCCTCAATCAGATCAATACGTACCAGGCCCGTTTCCAGGAGAAGTACCAGTTCGTCAAGGAAAACACCCAGTGGGCAAGGGACTGGGCGCAGACGATCAAGGAGTACCAGGAGACCATGGTCCAGATCCAGGGCATCGTGAATTCCTTCGGGTTGCCGGATTCCGCCCCGCTGACGCCGGTGCCACCCAATTATCTGGTTGCCGAGACTTGCGGAATGGGCACCGACCTGAAGAGCCTCGCGACCCGGGTCGTTTTCAATTTCAAGGGTGATTGGAAAGATCAGCAGCAACAGATCTGCGTGAACATCCGGATGATGCAGAACCGCAAGTACAACGATGCGGTGGACTTCATGCTCAAGACGATGCCGTCATTCTTCGACAGCCTCGATGCAATCGAGAAGCAGCGAAATGTCAGCAATCTGCTCGGCAACGTCAACGCAACGCAGAACGACACGCTGCGCACAGCGAACGACATGGCCGCCAAGGCCAAGTCCTTCGAGGCACAGCAGAAGGCCTACGATGCCTACATCGAGGTGATGGAAGCCAATCAGAAGGTTGTCGCGCAGGCAGCGTTGAAGGGCGACCCGATGAAGACCATTGCCAGTGATCTGGTCAAGACGGCTGCGTTGAAGGCGGCCCTGTCCGTCGACTGATGCATGGAATGGAACACCGAGGGTGCACGCGTTGGTGTTGCTCCTCATGTGATTGCAGTATTACCAAGGGAATGCGGGTATGACGATCAGGTCGATTGCCAACTTTGATTTTTCGGGCGGATTCCAGGATCTGATGGGGCACGTTGCGCGTGTCCAGTCGATCGGTGATTTCGTGTTCTTCAAGCTCATCCTCGACTATCTGCGGGAGAGGATCGGCAAGTTCGGCTTCGACCTGATGGACAACATGATGGCGTGGGTGGGCGGCATCGCGCTGACCCTCATGACCTTGTGGGTGCTGATCCAAGGCTATCGAATCGTTACAGGCCGCAGTCGCGACTCGATGATGGTCCTGGTAACCAACATGGCGCGCGCAGCGTTGATTGTGGCCGTTGCCACCAGCATGGGCATGTTCGGGCGCGATCTTCATGAGTTCCTGACCGAGGACGTGAAGGGCCTGATCACCCACG
>CAJYNG010000022.1 GCA_913775725.1 uncultured Stenotrophomonas sp.
AGCAGTCGAGCATGGCTCGACTCTACAAGGGCCCCTCCACGCATGGCGTGGATCTACCGGGTGCAGATGACCCCGGCTCAGAACGGCTTGGCCAGCACCAGCCACACGATCGGAATGAAGGCCAGCAGCGGGATCTCGTTGATCCAGCGCAGCGCGCGCGACGATGGCAGCGCCCTGCCCTTGGCCACGCCTTTGAGCAGGCGGCCGATCCAGCTGAAGTACACCAGCAGCAGCACCACCAGCCCCAGCTTGGCATGCAGCCAGCCGGCGCCACCGGGCGCGACCATGGTCGGAAAATCGGGGATGACCTTGTAGCCCAGCCACAGCACCAGGCCCAGCAGGAATGCCAGCCCGAACATCGAGTGGCCGAAGCGGTACAGGCGCAGGCCCATCAGCTGCAGGCGCTCGGTCACGGCCGGCTGGCCTGCGGTCTCGGCCAGGTTCACCAGGATGCGCGGCAGATAGAACACCGTGGCCATCCACGCCACCACGAACACGATGTGGAAGGTCTTGACCCAGTAGTAGCTCTGCATGCGCTCGCTCCGGCGGCTGGCGTAGGTTGACGGCCATTCTCGCATGCCGTGGCGAAGCCGCTGCAGGCACGCACGCCGCGACACATCGACGCATGGCGCGTCGCAACACCGTACGATAGGCGCCGTTTTCCCCGACCGCGCACCGCCCCATGGACAAGACCTACGACGCCGCCTACTTCCAACGCTGGTACCGCCGTGGCGACATCGGCGGCAGCGCCCGCCTGGCGCGCAAGGTCGCGTTGGCCGTGGCCAGCGCCGAGTACTTCCTGGAGCGGCCTATCCGCAGTGTGCTGGATATCGGCTGCGGTGAAGGCGCCTGGCGCGCGCCGCTGCTGAAGCTGCGTCCGAAGGTCGAATACCTCGGCTTCGACAGCAGCGAGTACGCTGTGCGCCGCTACGGCAGGACCCGCAACCTGCACATGGCCCGCTTCGGCGATTTCGCCTGGCTGCGGCCCTGTGCCCCGGTCGACCTGCTGATCTGCTCGGACGTGATGCATTACGTGCCCGACCGCGAGCTGCGCGCCGGTCTGGCCGGCGTGGCCGAGCTGACCGGCGGCGTGGCCTTCCTGGAGACTTTCGCCGCCGAGGATGCGTTCGAGGGCGACCATGACGGCTTCCAGGCCCGCCCGGCGCGCTGGTACCGCCGCACGCTGGCCCGGCACGGCCTGCAGCCGGTAGGGTCGCACTGTTGGCTCGGCCCCGCCCTGGCAGGCGATGCGGCCGCGCTGGAACGGATGTGAATCCGGATTCATTATTTTCAGCCGACTTAACCTGCGGGACACCCGGATGGGATATGCTGCGCGGCAACATATGACCATACATATTCGGTCGTCATGCTCTATCAACTGCACGAACTGACCCGCAACCTGCTCGCCCCCTGGGTGCACCAGGCCCAGGCCAACGCCAAGTTCTTCGCCAACCAGGGCCACTGGTGGTCGCAGATGCCCGGCGCTGATCGCCTGGCGGCGGTCAATGAACTCTTCCATCGCATCGGCAAGGATTACGAGAAGCCCGAGTGGGGCATCAACGAAATCGACGTCGATGGCGAACGCGTGCCGATCGTCGTGCACGAGGAAGTGAGCAAGCCGTTCTGCAAGCTGCTGCGCTTCAAGCGCCACAGCAATGAAGCCGACCAGCTGCACACGATGCTCAACCAGCCGTTCGTGCTGGTGGTGGCGCCGCTGTCGGGCCACCACGCCACGCTGCTGCGCGATACCGTGCGCACGCTGCTGCGCGACCACCGCGTGTACGTCACCGACTGGGTGGACGCGCGCATGGTGCCATCCAGCGAAGGCGAATTCGGCCTGGACGACTACATCGCCTACATCCAGGAGTTCATCCGCCACCTCGGTGTTGAACGCCTGCACGTGGTGAGCGTGTGCCAGCCAACCGTACCGGTGCTGGCCGCGGTTTCGCTGATGGCCAGCCGTGGCGAACCGACGCCGCGCACGCTGGTGATGATGGGTGGCCCGATCGATGCCCGCTGCAGCCCGACCGCAGTGAACAACCTGGCCACGCAGAACCCGCTGTCGTGGTTCGAGAACAACGTCATCCACACCGTGCCGGCCAGCTATCCCGGCGCCGGCCGTCGCGTGTACCCGGGCTTCCTGCAGCATGCCGGCTTCCTGTCGATGAACCCCAGCCGCCACTTCAGCTCGCACTGGGATTTCTACACCGATCTGGTCAAGGGCGATCTGGAAGACGCCGACGCGCACCGTCGTTTCTACGACGAGTACAACGCGGTGCTGGACATGCCGGCCAAGTACTACCTGGATACCATTTCCGTGGTGTTCCAGGACTTCCTGCTGCCGCGTGGCGAGTGGGTGGTCAACGGCGAGAAGGTCGATCCGTCGGCGATCCGCGATACCGCGCTGCTGAGCATCGAAGGCGAGCTGGACGATATCGCCGGCCTCGGCCAGACCGAAGCCGCGCAGGCACTGTGCACCGGCATCGACGCTGACCGCCGTGAGCATTTCATCGTCGAAGGTGCCGGCCACTACGGCATCTTCAGCGGCCGTCGCTGGCGCGAAGTGGTGTACCCGAAGGTGCGCGACTTCTTCGCCGCGCATGCCGAAGCACCGGCGGCGAAGGTCACGAAGAAGAAGAGCAACGTCACCCCGTTGCGCCGAAAGGCCGGGTAACTCGCCCAGCGTGGGTGCCGACCTGGGTCGGTGCGCCCTGGTAGATGCCAACCTTGGTTGGCGCTCTACCATGAATCCAGAGAGCTGATGGATCGTGCCAACCAAGGTTGGCACCTACCAGAGCGAAGCCTACCGAAGCGTGGATTCCCGCTTACAACCGCACCAGCAGGTTCTTGGCGATCAGCCCATGCAGCTTGCCGATACCGCGCGCCAGATGCATCGTCAGCAGCAGCAGCAGCGCGCCCGCCGCGGCAACCGCGATCGCCACCAGCGGCGAGGCCGCCATCGGCAGCACGTTCACATCGTTGATGTACACGCCGGGGATGTCGCCACTGAAGATCGCCGCGACCGGCGCCCAGATCAGGCTCAGCGACAGCGACAGCAGCGTCACCGCGATGGTGAAGTAGATGACGCCCAGCGGCAGCATCAGCACGAAGTACAGCAGGGTCAGCCAGGTACGGCCGTCGGTGAACATGTCGCCGATGCGCTGCAGCCATGTGCGGCTGCGGTCGGTGTAACGCGGGCGGCGCGGCATGCGTTCGCCCAGCAGTGCTTCCACCAGTCGCCCTTCCAGCAGCGCCAGCCCGCGTACCGAGCCGAAGAACAGCACGGTCAGCGGAATGCCGATGATCAGGATCAGCAGGCCCAGCGATAGCGACAGACCGGTCACCACCCAGGTGAAAAAGAAGATGCCAGTGGCCAGCGACAACAGCATGTAGAACAGCGCGCCGTAGGTATGCGGATCGGTCACCACGCCGAAGAAGCGCGCCAGCAGCGAGCGCTGCGCCGGCACCGGCGGCGGTGCGGCCGGCTCGACGCCACTGGCTTCCGCCGCCGCACGCAACACCGGCGCGGTATCCGCACGCGGCGTGCGCAGCGCGCGGTTCACCGTCACTTCGGTCTCGCGGTAGATCTCGGCCACTTCGTCCGGCGCGCCATAGCTGCCGGCAACGTCGGCGATCACCTCGGCCTCGCTGCGGCTGGGCTGCGCGGCCAGTTCCGAACGCAGGTACTCCTCGGCGTCGTACAGCGCGTCCTGCACCATCGCCGGATCGGCACCTTCCAGCGCCGCGCGCAGCTGCGCCAGGTACTGCGGAATGGTCGTGGGCAGGGCTCGGCCTGCCAGGCTCGGGTCGTTCATTGCGGTACCCCCTCCAACACGGAATCGACGGAATCGCGGGTGGCCTGCCAGGCCTGGCGCCACTGCGCCAGCACCTCGCGGCCACGTTCATTGATGCGGTAGTAGCGCCGTGGCGGCCCGCTGCTGGACGGCTCCACATGGCTTTCCAGCAGGCCGGCGCCTTCCAGGTTGCGCAGCACCGGGTACAGCGCGCTCTGCTTGCCGCTCAGTACGCCCTCGCCCACCCGCTCCAGCTCCTTGGCGATCAGGTAGCCGTACAGCGGCTCACCGGCTCGGGCCAGCACCGCCAGCAGGGCCAGCGACACCGTTCCGGCGCTGAGTTCTTTCTGGAACTTCTTCAGGTGGACATCGTCCTCGGACATGGCCGGCCCTCCACTACGTTGAAGTCCACAGTAGTGCGAAGTTCGGTATAGCGAATGTGTCGTTCGTCATCGTGCCGGTTGGCGTGGCCAGGCCGCTCGCGCAGAATCAAAGCCTCGTTCATGTTCCGGGGTTCCCATGCCGCACCGTCGTCGCCTTGCCCTGACCGCCCTCGCCCTGGCCTGCCTGTTGCCCGCCATGGCCAGCGCGGCCTCGCCTTACCGCAGCCCGCAGCAGATCCTCGATGCGTCGGCGGCCAGCGACTGGCGCACCCCGGATCCGGCCAACCTGCTGTACATGGACCTGCCCGCCGGGCGGGTGATCATCGAGCTGGCGCCGCAGTTCGCCCCGCGCCATGTCGCCAACATCCAGACCTTCGCCCACGAGCACTTCTGGGACGGCACCAGCATCTACCGCTCGCAGGACAACTTCGTGGTGCAGTTCGGTGACGCCGACGCCGATGACACAGCCAGGGCCAAGCCGTTCGGCAGCGCCGAACGCAAGCTGCCGGCCGAGTTCGAGCGCGCCAGCGCCGGCCTGAAGGTGAGCGTGCTGCCGGACCGTGATGGCTGGGCGGCGCAGACCGGTTTCGTCGATGGCTTCCCGGTGGGCCAGGACCCGCAGGCCGGCAAGGCCTGGCTGGCGCATTGCTACGGCATGCTCGGCGCCGGCCGCAGCAATGAGGAAGACAGCAGCATCGGCGCCGAGCTGTATGTGGTGACCGGCCAGTCGCCGCGCCAGCTGGACCGCAACATCACCCTGGTCGGCCGCGTGCTGAAGGGCATGGAGCTGCTCAGCGCGATCCCGCGCGGGCCGGCGCCGATGGGCTTCTACACCGACCCGAAACTGCGCACGCCGATCGTGTCGATCCGCCGCGCCAGCGATGTGCCGGCCACCGAGCGCACGCCGATCCAGGTGCTGCGCACCGACTCGAAGACCTTCGCCGATACGGTGGAGGCGCGCCGCAATCGCGTGGATGATTTCTACAAGCGGCCGGCGGGGCATATCGACCTGTGCAATATTCCGGTGCCGGTGCGGTGATGGTTTCCGCACGTTACGCGTGCTGAAGGCGCTTCATCGTTCATGGGCGTTACTTTTCTTTGTACGCAAAGAAAAGTAACCAAAAGAAACGTTCCGCCAGCCGCGAGCCGCCGTGCTTCGCACGTCGGTCCCCTGCGCTTCTCGGTGAATCAGGGGACGGTGCCGAACTCGCTACGCTCAGACATCGGCACCTCTTCGCCCCTGATTCCCCTGCGATGCTCGGCTCGCTCAAGGCGGACCCAGATCAAAGGCCACAGCCGCGAGTGCGGGCAGCGACAGTGCCGGACCATGCACGGCGAATGATGCGGTCGCTTTGGACGTTGGGTCCGCCTTGAGCGAGCCGAGCACCGCAGGTCCGGCGAGGGCGAAGAGGCGCGGGTGTCTGAGCGCAGCGAGTTCCCGCGCCGTCCCTCGACGGGCCGAGGAGCGCAGGGTACCGGTGCGCAGCACCGGCTCGCGACCTGGCGGCGCGTTTCTTTTGGTTACTTTTCTTTTCGCGCGAAAAGAAAAGTGACGCCCATGAACAGTAAAGCACCTTCAGCACGTGCCACGCGCAAAACGCCAACGCCTCAGCCCTTCTGGCTAACCGCCACGCTACCCAGGATCAACGCACCGGCAATCAGCATCTGCACCGTCACCGCCTCGCCCAGGAACAACCACGCAAACGCCGCGCCGAACAGCGGAATCAGATAGGTCACCGTCGATGCGCGTGACGGGCCGATGCGGCCGATCAGGCGGTAGAACATCAGGAACGCCAGCCCGGTACAGGCCACGCCCAGCGCGATCGCCGCGCCCCAGGCCTTGCCCGGAATTGCCGCCTGCGGCCAGTGACTCACCGCCATCGGTAGCATCCACAGCGAGGCACACGACAGCGTCGCAGCAGCCGCCGCCGCCGAAGGCAGGCCGGTCATGTGCCGCTTCACCAGGTTCACGCCCAGGCCGTACAGCAGCGAAGCCGCCGCACCGGCCAGCACCGCAGTGCCGATGCTCAGGCCGGAGACCTTAGCCGTGGCCAGCACCACCACGCCGGCAAAGCCGACCAGCAGCGCACCGGCACGGCGCATGCCGATCTTTTCACCGAAGAACAGGTACGCGATCAGCGCGGCGAACAGCACGGTCATCGCATTGCAGATCGCGCCGATCGCGGCCGGCGCCTGCTCCGCCGCATAGGCGAACAGCACGAACGGCAGCGCCGAGTTGATCAGGCCGATCGGTGCCAGCCACAGCCAGCGCCGCGGCGGAAACTGCGCACGCGCACGCCACAGGAACGGCAGCAGCACCAGCGCGCCCAGCACCAGCCGCACCTCGACCAGCGCGAACGGGCCGAACGACGGCACCGCCACCCGCATGAACAGGAACGAGCAGCCCCAGATGGCGCCCAGCAGGGTCAGTTCCAGCGGTGTGCGCCAATCGCGCTCGGCCGCCTGTGGGACCGCATTCATGCCCTGCCTCCGTCCATCGTCTGTTCCTCGCCAAGGCAGACAGGATCGGGCGCAGACGCCCGCCGCACAAGCGCGTAGTATCGCTGCCAGCCACAAATATGGTTTGAGGCTCGACATGCAGCTACGCCCTTCCCTGCTCCCCGCGCTGGCCGTGTTCGCGGTCGCTGCACGCCACCAGAATTTCGCCCAGGCCGCGCAGGAGCTGCACCTGACCGCCAGCGCGGTCAGCCACCATGTGCGCCGGCTGGAGGAGGTGCTGGAAACCCGGCTGTTCCTGCGCCACGCCCGCGGCGTACGCCTGACCGCCGAGGGCCGGCAGCTGGCCGACGCCGCCAGCGCCGCCTTCACCGATGTCGCGGCCGTCGCCCATCACCTGCAGCCGGATGCCGACAGCGTGCCGTTGCGGATCACCACGCTGCGCTCGCTTTCCTACTGCTGGCTGCTGCCGCGACTGCCACGCTTCACCCAGGCCTATCCGCACATCCGCATCGAGCTGCACACCGGCAGCGGGCTGGATCGCTATGACGACAACGGACCGGAAGTCGGCATCCGCTACGGGCTGGGCCAATGGCCGGGCTTGCGTGCACAACACCTGATGGATGACTACCTGTTCCCGGTGGCCTCACCGGCACTGGCCGGGGTCGAAACTCTGGTCGATCCGGCGCGCATCGCCGACTTGCCGCTGCTGACCGATCTGTCACCGCAGGGCTGGCGTGACTGGTTCCGCCACGCCGGTGTGCGCCCACCGTCGCCGCTGCCGCCGATGCACACCTTCGCCGACAGCACCGATGCGATGCGTGCAGCGGTGTACGGCATGGGTGCAGTGCTGGCGCGCACGCACATCGCCCAACCCTACCTGCAGCGCTACGAAGTGGTGCGCCTGCCCGGCCCGGCGCTGAAGGCGCGCTATGCGTATCACGTGGTGCATGCCGAAGGACAACCACCCAGCCCTGCCGCGCGCCTGTTCATCGACTGGTTGCTGGAGCAGGCACAGGACGAACGCACGCCGATTCCGGCATTGCCGGACAGCCTGCTCGGGCGCCCGGCCACGCGCGCCTGACTGCGCCCTCACCCGTTCTTTGCTTCACGCTGGCTAGGCTGCTGGCGAACCCACAACGTACCTATGCCATGGCCATGCTGCGACTGCGCATCACCGGAACCGAAGACGACGCCCGCGCCATCAGTGACCTGCTGCTCGGCCTGGACGGCATCGAACATGTCGAGGAAACCGACGACCTGATGCCGCACATGGACGACGACGATTCCAGTTCGGCCGGGCTGTCTGATGACATCGGCCCGGGCATTCACGAGCTGGAAGTGGAAGTCGGCAATGAAAGCACCGCGCAGAAGGTGCGCGATGCCGTGCAGGAACTCGCGCTGGAGCTGGATGTGTTCGTCGAGTACGAGACCGACGAGGGCTGATGCCGGCAGACCACCGGCATCAGCCTTCACCTCAGAGGTTGGGCGGCAGCTTGCGGCGGCGGCGACGCCACCACGCCCGCACACCCCAGGCCGCGATCAAGGCCAGCACTGCCACCGGCAGCAGCGCGGCAACAGCGCGGATCAGGAACGCAACGCTGGTGCTGAGGATGCTGCCCGACTCGCTCAGCGCTTCGCCGATCTCGCTGCGGCTGCGCTGGCCCGAGGTGGTGTCGAAATGCATCGTCACCAACTGGGTATCGATGCGCCTGCGCTGCTGCGCCGCATCCTTGTTGGCCTGCTCGACACCCGCTTCGATCTCCGAAAGCCGCGCGGTGATCGTCATCAGGTCTTCGATCTTCAGGTCCTTGCGGTCCTGGTAGGACAGCAGCCGCGCGTGTTCCTTCTCCAGCCGCGCCTTGGTCAGCGCGGTGTCGGCCACGGCCTGCGCGAGGTCCTCGGCACGCGTGTTGCGCGACTGCAGCTTGCCGCCCTCACCGGCCAACGTGATCAACGGCTCGGTGCCCTCCGGTGCAATCCGCACCTTGACCTCGCCGCTGGGCTGCTCGCCACTGCGCTGATCGACCTGCAGCACCGCGCAGTCACCGAACTTCGCGCTCTGGCAGGCCTGTGCCACCTGCTGGATGCGGGGTGCGATCTGCGCCGCTTCCAGCTGAACCTGCACGTCGTGTTCGTAGGCGAGGAATGCGCCTTCCGGTGAAGCAACGGCTGCTTCGGCGGCCGTGGCGCCTGCATCGGCCGCCACGTCGCCATGTTTGGCACAGGCTGCCAGCGCCAGCAGCAGTACCGGCATCGCCACCACGCACGTCCACGCGTGCAGCGGCCTCACAGTGCCGCTCCGTCGTAGGACATCACCGCCAGCGTGCCCAGATCCACCTGCGGTACGCAGCGCACGTTCACCGCCACCATCGGCGTGCCGGTGCGCGGGTCCACCGCTTCGCTGTACGGCGCGACGCCGCACTCACGGCAATGGTGATGATCGATATGGGCCTTGTTGAAGTGATAGGTCGCCACCTCCGACGGATCGGTATCCAGCTGGAACGCCGCACGCGGGGCGAACCACAGCAGGCTGCCGCGCCGGCGGCACATCGAGCAGTTGCAGTCGATGACGTCGCTGATCGGCGCCTCGGCCTGTACGGTGAATGCGATCCTGCCGCAATGGCAGCTTCCCTGGTATTCCATGTCCTGTGCTCCGTTGGAGGGTCCGTGTCTGCGCCCATGGTAATCCTATGGCACGGGGACAAAGCAGCCCCGGGGCCCTATGCTCGGGGTTTGACCCTGTACAGGAACGCCGATGCGCCCGCATCTTCTTGCCCTCGCCCTGGTCGCCGCCCTGGCCGGTTGCCAGCCGGCCGACGCCCCGACCAACGCTTCCACCCCAGCCGCCAGCCAGCAGGCCGGTGACGCGGCGGTCGATGCTGCCTTCGCCGATCTGTCCAAGCGCGCCCTGGACACCTGGATGCAGCTGTCGCCGGTCAGCGCCACCCAGATCGGTGACCATCGCTACGACAGCGAGCTGGACGACCTGAGTGCCGCCGGCCAGCAGAAGACCGTTGCCGCCTACAAGGCGCTGCTGGGCGAACTGGACAAGATCGACGTGGCCAAGCTGGGCCGCGAGAACCAGGTGGACGCGGCGATCCTGCGCAACCAGCTGCAGTCGGAAATCTGGAACGCCGAAGTGCTGCAGTCCGGCAAGTGGGACCCGCAGCTGTACAACGGCATCGCCGGCAGTGCGATCTACGGCCTGATGGCCCGCGAGTTCGCGCCGCTGCCCGAACGCCTGAAGTCGGCCACCGCTCGCATGGAAAAGCTGCCGGCGATCTTCGCCCAGGCACGCGAGAACCTGGATCCAGCCCGCGTGCCGAAGATCCATGCAGAGACGGTGGCCAAGCAGAACAAGGGCATCCTCAGCATCGTCGATACCTTCATCACCCCGCACATCGGTGAACTGCCACAGGCCGACCAGCAGCGCCTGCAGGCCGCCATCGAGGGCCTGAAGAAGGCCGTGGACGAGCAGCAGACCTGGCTGGACAAGACCCTGGTGCCGAATGCCAAGGGCGACTTCCGCATCGGTGCGGAAAAGTACGACCAGAAGCTGAAGTTCGCGCTGAGCTCCTCGCTGTCGCGCCAGGAGATCGGTGAGCGTGCACGCGCCGAACTCAAGCGCGTGCGCGAGGACATGTACGGCATTGCGCAGACCGTGCTGAAGGACAAGCCGGGTGCGCCGGAGATGCCGGCCCAGCCGACCGACGAGCAGCAGCAGAAGGCGATCGAAGCCGCGCTGGAACTGGCCTACGCCGACAAGCCGGCACGCGACAAGGTGGTCGACGATGCCAAGGCCGCGTTGGAGCAGTCCACCGCGTTCGTGCGCGAGCACGATCTGGTGACCCTGCCCGACGCGCCGGTGGACATCATCCTGATGCCGGAATTCCAGCGTGGCGTGGCCGTGGCCTACTGCGATTCGCCGGGCCCGCTGGACAAGAACCTGAAGACCTTCTACGCCGTGTCGCCGATTCCGGACGACTGGAACGAGAAGCAGGTCGACTCGTTCCTGCGTGAGTACAACTCGCGCATGATCCACCTGCTCAGCATCCACGAAGGCACCCCGGGCCACTACCTGGAAGGCTGGCACTCGGCCAAGTTCCCCTCCACCCTGCGTGCGGTACTGCGTTCGGGCCTGTTCGCCGAAGGCTGGGCGGTCTACACCGAGCGCATGATGCAGGAGCAGGGCTACCTCAACAACGACCCGCTGTTCCACCTGGTGCAGCTGAAGTTCTACCTGCGCACGATCTCCAACGCGATCCTCGACCAGGGCGTGCATGTGGACAACTGGGATCGCGAGAAGGCGATGCACCTGATGACCCACGACGCGTTCCAGCAGGAAAGCGAAGCCTCGGGCAAATGGGTGCGCGCGCAGCTGACCTCGGCGCAGCTGCCGACCTACTTCGTCGGTGCGCAGGAACACTTCGACACCCGCAAGGCGGTGCAGGAGAAGCTGGGCGACAAGTTCAACCTGAAGGCCTACCACGATCAGGTGCTGTCCTACGGCGCCCCGCCGGTGCGTTTCGCACGCCAGTTGATGCTGGACCAGCCGATCGAGTGATCGAGCCGGTGTGAAGTGAAACAGAACGGCCCGGGGAAACCCGGGCCGTTTCTACATGCGGTGGTGGGAGGTGCGACTGCATCACGCACACGCAACATGCCCGGGCGCATCGTTCGCCGGGTTCCCCCTTCCACCGGCGTCCATGTCTCTCCCCCTGTTTCGGCTTGCACTGCTGCCCACGCTGCTGGCCAGTGCCTGTGCCTTTGCTGCCTGCCCTCCACCACCTCCCGGCCAGCCCGACATCCGTGCCTTGGGCTACTACTCCGACAAGGCCGGCTCGGTGATCGACCCGGCGCTGCACCAGCAGAATCATGATGCCACCGTGCCGTTGGACCGCTATGCCGCCGACGTGGCACGCATGAGCGATGACTACTTGCGTGACGGCGATCCGGCGACGGCGCAATGCACGTTGACCTGGCTTGGCGCGTGGGCGGATGACCGCGCGATGCTCGGGCAGATGATCCGGGTCAACAACGACCAGTCGTTCTACATGCGGCAGTGGATGCTTGATGCGGTGGCCATGGCCTACCTGAAGGTGCGTGACCAGGCCGGCCCACAGCACCGCGCGCGTATCGATCCGTGGCTGCAGCAGCTGGCACGCGCCAACCTGGCCTACTGGGACAACCCGAAACGGCGCCGCAACAACCACTACTACTGGGGTGGCCTGGGCGTGCTGGCCACCGGCCTGGCCACCGACGACGATGCCCTTTGGCAGGCCGGCCACGCGGCCTTCAAGAAGGGCATCGATGACATCCAAGCCGATGGCAGCCTGCCGCTGGAAATGGCGCGCGGGCAGCGTGCCCTGCACTACCACGACTACGCGCTGGCGCCCTTGGTGATGATGGCCGAACTGGCGCGGCTGCGCGGGCAGGACTGGTATGCCAGCAAGGACCATGCGATCGACCGCCTGGCACGCCGGGTGATCGAAGGCAGCAGCGACCCCGCGTGGTTCAACGCACGCACCGGCGTCGCACAGCTGCCACTGAAGGCCAGCGGCTGGGTCGAGTTCTATCGTCTGCGCTCACCGGATGGCGGCCTGTTCGATGCGGCACATGCACGTGGACCGTTCCACTCACCGCGACTGGGCGGTGACCTTACGCTGATGGCCGCACGCGGCATCATGCGTACACCGCTGCGATAGACCTCTGTTTCAGCGGCGGGCCCGCCGCAGCAGCTGCTGGAACTGCGCACTGCTGCAGCCCTGTCCATCGCAACCCGGCAGCGACAGTGCGACGCGGCCCGGCGGCTGCGCCTTGGTCAGTGGCTGTGCATCACGCAGCTGCGCGGTGGTGGGATAGACGTAGGACAGGCGGAAACGCTCAACGCCACTGCGACGCTCGCGCCAGCGCTCGAACTGCAGCAACCCACCAATCGGCGTCTTCTCGTACTGGCCTGGCAGCGTGTAGTCAGCGACTCCCAACGCAGCCAGCACGGAGCCGATGTTGGAGTCGTGGCCGACCAGCAGCGTCACCTTCGGTGATGCCGGATCTTCGAGCAATTCACTCACCTGTTCCAGCAGTGGAGCGGCCACGTCCCGCGCTACTTCTGGAGTTCCGAACAGGATGTCCTGGTAGCGGTTGCGGATCTGTGCCAGCGCCTGCCATTGTGCCTCGTTGTTCAAGCGGCCCCAGCCTTCGCGCGGAATGCCACTTCCCTGGTAGTGCTCCATCAGCAGCGCATCCACCAGCCCGCTGGCCAGCGCCAGTGAACCCGAAGCGCGAGGCTCCTTGCCCGGCTCCGCACTGAAGGTGGTCTCGGCCAGCGCCAGATGGCATTCGCTGCGGCCCGTACACGCCGCCGACTGCGGGTAGCGGGTGATCTGTTCCACCACGGTCAGTGCTGGCGTCAGATCCGATGCGGCCAGCGCTTGCCGCATTGCCGACAGCGCGCGCTCGCGGAAGGCCGTGTCTTCGTTGTGGATCACCGGATTGAACAAGGGATCCATCGTGCCGAGCGGCATGCGCTGCTCGATCGCAACGTGGCAGCCCGGGAAGGCGCCGGCAACGAAGAACTGTGCGGTGGCCTGGGTGCGCTGCAGGCTGTTGGCGTGCGCGTGGAAGTCGCCCGGCCGCGGGCAGCCCGTTGCCGGCAGCAGCTGTGCCTGCCGCAGCCACTGGCCCATGTAACGGCCCGTGTAGACCTCGAGCACACCGCCCTTGGTGGTCAGCTCGCCCGGTGCCACCTCCCAGTGCGGCCAGGTCTCGGGCGTCGCGTTGGCGAGCGCGCCGGAGGCCACCACCGGCGCACGCAGGTTGTGGCGGCTGAGCAGGATGACCTGCTCAAGCTGCTCGTCTGCGGCGGGTGCGGCCATCGCGGTTGCAGTGCTCATGCCCAGCGCGAGCGCCAGCAACAGGAAGCGTAGGGGGAGGATCATGCAGGTCTCCAGAAGCACGCTGGGGTCAGAGCCCTTTCCTTCGCAAAGGGATCTGACCCCAAGGGATACGGGATCGGGGTCGGATCCCTCTCGCAGAGAGGGCTCCGACTCCAAAGCGATCACTGATCGGCAGCCACAAAACCACCGGTCTGCCGCGCCCACAAGCGCGCATACAGGCCACCGGCGGCAATCAGCTCGGCATGCGTTCCAGTCTCGACGATGCGGCCCTGGTCCATCACCACCAGCCGGTCCATGCGCGCGATGGTCGACAGCCGGTGCGCGATCGCGATCACCGTCTTGCCGCCCATCAGCTGGTCCAGGCTGTCCTGGATCGCCGCTTCCACTTCCGAATCCAGCGCCGAAGTCGCTTCGTCCAGCACCAGGATCGGTGCGTCCTTCAGCAGCACACGGGCAATGGCGATGCGTTGGCGCTGGCCACCGGACAGCTTCACGCCACGCTCGCCCACATGCGCGTCGTAGCCACGACGCCCCTGCCCGTCCACCAGCGTATCGATGAAGGCTTCGGCACGTGCTTTGGCTACGGCCGCGTGCAACTGCTCATCGGTCGCGTCCGGACGGCCGTACAGCAGATTGTCGCGGATCGAGCGATGCAGCAGCGAGGTGTCCTGGGTGACCACGCCAATCTGCTGGCGCAGGCTTTCCTGGGTGACGTAGGCAATGTCCTGATCGTCGATCAGGATGCGGCCGCTTTCCAGGTCGTACAGGCGCAGCAGCACATTGACCAGGGTCGACTTGCCGGCACCGGAGGGACCGACCAGGCCGATCTTCTCGCCCGGCTTCACCACCAGGTCCAGGCCGGCAATCACACCGCCCTTCTTGCCGTAATGGAAGTGGATGTCCTGGAAATGCACGCCGCCACGGGTCACCTGCAACGGCACCGCATCCTCGCGGTCCTGCACGGTCAGCGGCTGGGCGATGGTGGTGATGCCATCCTGCACCGTGCCGATGTCCTCGAAGATGCCGTTGATGGTCCACATGATCCAACCGGACATGTTGTGGATGCGGATCACCAGGCCGGTCGCCAGCGTGATCGCGCCGACGGTGATGTGCCCGCCATTCCACAGCCACAGCGCCAGCCCACAGGTGCCGGCAATCAGGAAGCCATTGACGATGGCGATGGTCAGGTCCATGCCGGTGGTGACCCGGGTCTGTGCGCGGTGCTTGACCGCCAGTTCCTGGATCGACTCGGCCACGTAGGCCTGCTCGCGTCCGCCATGGGCGAACAGCTTCAGCGTGGGAATGTTGGTGTAGCCATCGACGATGCGGCCCATTGCCTTCGAACGTGCTTCGGAAGCGATCCATGCCCGTTCCTTCGCGCGCGGCACGAAGTAGGCCAGGATCACCGCGTAGGCCAGCAGCCACAGGATCAGCGGCACCATCAACCGCCAGTCGGCCTGCGCGAACAGGTACAGCGCGGTGCCGGTGTAGACCACGATGTACCAGAGCGAGTCGACCATCTGCACCGCCGACTCGCGCAGCGAGGTACCGGTCTGCATTACCCGGTTGGCGACGCTGCCAGCGAAGTCGTTCTGGAAGAAGCTCAGGCTCTGCCGCACCACGTAGTTGTGCATCAACCAGCGCGAGCGGTTGCTCAGGCCGGGCACGATGGCCTGGTTGACCAGCAGGTTGTGCAGGCCGACCAGGATCGGCCGCGCGATGACCGTGATGAACAGCATCCAGCCCAGTTCATTGGCGTGGCGCTTGAAGAAATCCGCACCGGGCTGCTCGGCGACCATGTCGACGATGCGGCCCAGGTAATCGAACATCGCCACTTCCACCAGCGCCAGCAGCAGGCCAGCGATCAGGGTCGCCAGCAGCACCGGCCACACCGGGCGCAGGTAGTGCAGGTAGAACGGCAGCACCTTGCGCGGCGGCATGCGCCCGTCCACGGGCGGAAACACCGGAATCAGGGATTCAAACCAACGGAACATTGCATTCCCTCGCCTCTTGCACGCGGCGAAGTATCCCACGCCGGATGTGTACGCCAGCCGATGATCACCTGCTTCCCCCGGTAGGCGCCCACCTTGGTGGGCGCCTTACCGTAGGCCAACCAGGGTTGGCATCTACCGGGCGACCGGGGTGAACAGCAGGTCCTGGAAATCGAAGCTGAAATCGGTCAGGTCGGAGATCGACTGCATGCGCACCTCGCGTACCTTGCCGTCCGGGTCCAGGCTGAAGTTCACGAACGCGTCGGCGTTGAGCGAACGGTCGTCCCAGCGCACGATGAAGGTGTCGTGCTGCCAGTGCTCCAGGCGTCCGCTCAGCTGCGCTGTCTTGGCAAAGCGCAGGCGCAGTCCCTTGCCCTCGGCACTGACCTGCATGTCGCCATACCAGCGGTCACGGAAGGTGCCGGTGTAGCCGGCCAGTGCCAGCGACGGCTTGCTGCCCTTGTCGCGCGCGCTCTGGTGCTTGGCCCAGGCCTCGTCGGCCTTGTCCTGGCCCTTGGCCACGGCCTTGGCATAGGCGTCCACCCAGTCGTGCTTCTCGCCGCCCAGATAGGCATCAAGCACGCTCAGGGTGATCGCATTGAACGCCGCGCCCACTTCCTGGTTGGTCAGTACCACCACGCCCAGCTTCTCGCCCGGTACCAGGGTCAGCCGCGAAACCATGCCCGGCCAGCCACCGGTGTGCCAGACCAGCTTCTGCCCTCGGAAATCGCTCAGGCTCCAGCCTTCGCCGTAGCCGGCAAAGTTGGCCCGCGCAGGTGCCAGCTCCGGCACGCTCGGCGCCGGGATCGACTGCGGGGTGATCATCCGCCACATCTGCTGCTGGCTCTTGTCGGTGAACAGCGCGGTGCCATCGGCCAGCTTGCCCTCAGCCAGCTGCACCTGCATCCAGCGCGCCATGTCGTGCGCACTGGAATAGATGCCACCGGCGCCGGCATTGTTCGACCAGGTCAGCGGTGCGACCGTGCGCAGGTCCTTGAAATCGTACTTGGCGTGGCCGACCGCAGCCTTGTCGCCCGGCTTCAGGTGATCGGCGTTGTAGCGCGTGCCGGTCATGCCCACCTTGTCGAAGATGCGGGTCTGCAGGAACTGCTGGTAGCTCATGCCGGAGACATGCTCGATCACCTGCTGGGCGACCGCGTACAGGATGTTGTCGTAGGCATAGCTCTCGCGGAAACCGCCCTTCAGCGGCACCTTGCCCAGCCGCTCCACCACTTCGGCATTGCTGTAGGAGGTGGTCGGCCAGAACAGCAGGTCACCGGCACCCAGGCTCAGGCCACTGCGATGCGACAGCAGGTCGCGGATCGTCATCTGCCCGGTCACGAACGGGTCGGACATGCGGAACGACGGCAGGTGGTCGATCACCTTGTCGTCCATCTTCAGCTTGCCGTCCTCGGCCAGCAGGTTCAGCGAGGTGGCGGTGAACGCCTTGGTGTTGGAAGCGATGGCGAACAGCGTATCGGCCTGCACCGGCTCCGGCTTGCCCTGCTCGCGCACGCCCCAGCCGCGTTCCAGCACCACCTCGCCATCCTTGACCACCGCCACGGCAATGCCGGGCACGTCGAACTGCGCGCGCACGCGCTCGACGGTCGCATCCAGGTCCTGCAGCTGCGCGGGGGTGGCAGCGCTCGCCATGGTCGTGCACGCCAGCAGCACGGCTCCTCCAATCCAGGGTTTCATCCAGCACGATCTCCGAACAGGGGTGGCGGCCATGTGCAGGCCGTCACCGGGGTTTCGCGGGATGGTAACGGTCTGCGGCGCACCCTGCCCTGTGCCATAGGAGGGGTGTCATGGGCGGGAACGGCCAACCAAGCAACGGCTCCACCATCATTCCGTGTCTGCGCTATCGCGACGCGCAGGCCGCCATCGACTGGCTGCAACGCGCTTTCGGCTTCCATGCCCAGGCCGTCTACGCCGATGGCGATACGGTGTTCCATGCGCAGCTGACCTTCGGCACCGGCATGATCATGCTGGGCTCGGCCAGCAACCAGAGCGCGTGGAGCGAACACGCGGCGATGCCCGATGAGGTCGGCGGCCGCCAGACCCAGAGCGCCTGTGTGATCGTCACCGATGCCGATGCCCACTATGCACGGGCCAAGGCCGCCGGGGCCCGCATCGTCATCGACATCGCCGATCAGGACTATGGCGGACGCGGCTACGCCTGCGCCGACCCGGAAGGCTACCTGTGGTGGTTCGGCAGCTACGACCCGTGGCGCGCGGACCACAGCCAGTGACCGCAACCGCCCGACAGGCGGAGATCCGCTGCGGCATCGGTGGCTGGGTGTTTCCCGAATGGCGTGGCGGCATGTTCTATCCGCCAGGGCTGCCGCAGCGCGAAGAACTGGCCCACGCCAGCCGCGCCCTGCGCTGCATCGAAATCAACGGCACCTTCTACCGCACACCGACTGCCACCCAGTGCGCGCAGTGGGCCGCGCAGACGCCGGAAGGCTTCCGTTTCTCGATGAAGGCGCCACGCTATCTGGTGCAGCGCCGCGACCTGTCCAGCACCGTGGAAGCAGCCACACCGTTCCTGCAGGCAGCACTCGCGCTCGGTGACCGGCTTGGCCCGTTGCTGTGGCAGTTCGATCCGCGACATCCGGCCGACGCCGATGCATTGGGTGCCCTGATGGCGCAGCTGCCGAAGCAATTGGACGGGGTATCGCTGCAGCATGCGCTGGAGGTCCGCAACGCCGAGGCACAGGGCCCGGCACTGGTCGACGCCGCGCGCCGCCACGGCGTGGCGCTGGTGATCGAAGACAGTGACGAGGCGCAATTGCATGGCGATGTCAGTGCCGGCTTCGTCTATGCGCGGATCAAGCGCAGCCAGGCCCGCTTGAACGAGGGCCTGCCGGCGCCCGTGCAGCAGCGCTGGGCGGAACGCGCACATTGCTGGTCACGCGGCGAGGCGGTGGACGACCTGCCCTGCCTGGCCGAGCCGGCCCCGGCAGAGCCGCGCGAGGTCTACCTGCTGTGCATCGGCGCGGGCAAGGCGCGCAACCCGGCAGCGGCGATGGCCCTGCAGCGGCGGGTGGACACGTCCAGCAATCCCTCACGCGGATAGCGCCGCGGTCATCGGCTTGCCTCACAATAGGCGGATGAGCACACCCGACACCCGCAAAGCGCTGTGGCAGATCCACTTCTGTGTCCTGCTGTGGGGCGTCACCGCCATCCTCGGCAAGCTGATCACCCTGCCCGCGCTGCCGCTGGTGTGGTGGCGCATGCTGCTGGTGACGGCGATGCTGGCGCTGTTGCCGCGGGTATGGCGCGGGTTGCGCACGCTGCCCTTGCGCCTGGTGGCAGGCTACGCCGGCATCGGCGCGCTGGTCGCCCTGCACTGGCTGACGTTCTACGGCGCGGTGAAGCTGGCCAACGCCTCGGTGGCAGCCACCTGCATCGCGCTGGCGCCGGTGTTCACGTCAATCATCGAGCCGTGGGTGGCCAAGCGGCCGTTCCAGCTGCGTGAACTGGCGTTCGGTCTGGCGGTACTGCCAGGTGTTGCGCTGGTGGTCGGTGGCGTGCCCGACGGCATGCGCCTGGGCGTGTTGATCGGCGCGATATCGGCGCTGCTGGTGGCGGTGTTCGGCTCGCTCAACAAGCGCATGGTCAGCCACGCCGATCCCCTGACGGTCACCGCACTGGAGCTGGGCGCGGGCACCCTCACCCTGACCCTGCTGGCACCGCTGATGCCCTACCTGCTGCCGGCGTTGGCCAGCCCGCTGTGGGTGGTTCCGGACCTGCACGACGGCATCCTGCTGCTGGTACTGGCCGGGTTCTGCACGCTGCTGCCGTTCGCCCTGGCCCTGGTCGCGCTGCGCCACCTGAGCGCCTACACGGTGCAGCTGGTGACCAACCTGGAACCGGTCTACGCGGTGGTGCTGGCGGTGGTGCTGCTGCGCGAGCAGCACGAGGTCACCCCGTGGTTCTACCTGGGCGTGGCGATCATCGTCGGCGCGGTGTTCCTGCATCCGCTGCTGAACCGCCGCAAGCCGGTGCAGCATCCGGAAATCCTTGGCACGGCCGAGGCGCGCAACATCGCCGATTGAGCGCGTCCACGCCGGGCGTGGATGGCCATATCAACGCTGCGGCCAGTGCCATGCCGGGGCATCCAGCAGGCCCTGCCCACTCAACAGCGTGCGGCCCTGTTCCTTGTGCAGGTGCAGCGAATGACAGCCGGGCGCTTGCTCCAGTGCTGCGATCAGGCGGCTGGCGTGTGAGACCACCCAGACCTGGCTGCGCGCACTGGCCGCAATGATCAGTCGCGCCAGCGCCGGCAGCAGGTCCGGATGCAGGCTGGTCTCCGGCTCGTTGAGCACCAGCAGCGGCGGCGGGCGTGGCGTGTGCAGTGCCGCGGCCAGCAGCAGGAAGCGCAGCGTGCCGTCGGACAGTTCGGCCATCGACAACGGCCGCAGCAGGCCCCGCTGGTGGAAGCGCAGGGCCAGTCGACCGTCCAGTTCCTCGAAACCCACTGTGGCGCCGGGGAACGCGTCATCAACGCTGCGTGCCAACGCGACCGGATCTCCGATCTCGAGAATGGTCACCCAGGCCGCCGCCAGATCCCGGCCGTCGTGATGCAGCACCGGCGTGCGCGTGGCCATCGCCGGTTGTCGCGCCGGGGCATCGGCATCGCTGCGGAAATGGTCGTAGAAGCGCCAGCAACGGATGTACTCACGCAAGGCGATGGTTTCCGGCATGCGTTGCGGATCGCCGACCTGGGTGAACAGGCTGTCGAACAGTGACAACCGGTCATCGACCAGATCCCAGCCGCGCGCATGGCGTTGCCGTACCATCGCCCCGCGGCGGTCAACCAGCAGGTTGGCGCTGCGCAGGAACGGCCCGGCCCAGATCGCCTCGGCCTTGATCTGCGGGTCCAGTGCGAATGCCGAACGGCTGGGGGGCGGGTATCCCAGGTCGATGGCATAGCCGAATTCGTCGGTGGTGAAGCCCAGCTTCAGCCCCACCGACGCCTGCCGGGGCCCACCCTGCAGCGGGATCTCACCGGCCGCAACCCGGCGATCGATGGATTCGGGGCCAGCCCACAGCGCCGAACCGAGCCCCCCTTCGCGGGCCAGCACCGCCGCGACGCCGCCTTGTGCGGTCTCCGCCAGCAAGCGCAACGCGCGGTACAGGCTGGACTTGCCACTGCCGTTGTCACCGGTCACCACATTCAACTGCTGCAGCGGCAGTACCAGCCCGTGCAGCGAGCGATAGTGGGCGATGGCCAGGGTCTGCAGCATGGTGGCGTCCGTGGGAACAGAAGCTGCATGGTGCATCACGTGGATCGCAGGGAATGCGACGGGCACGGTGTTCGAGTGGATTACCCCTCCACCCAGGGCGCGGATCTGCCGGGCGAGTGCTTCAGCCCGCCCGTTCCACCCGGTTGCGACCGTTGCCCTTGGCCCGGTACAGCGCCTTGTCGGCGCGCGCCAGCATGTCATCCACGCTTTCACCTGCCTGGTGCTGGGCAACGCCGATGCTGATCGTGACCGGGAAACCCAGCGGAAGGTCTGCCACGGCCAGGCGCAGGAACTCGCATTGCAGTTCGGCCGTGCGCAGATCGGTGCCCGGCATCACCGCCACGAACTCTTCGCCGCCATAGCGCGCCGCCATGCCTCGGCCAGCGAAGTGCGAGCGCAGCAGCACGCCCAGCTCGGCCAGCACCCGGTCGCCGGTGGCGTGGCCCTGGAAATCGTTGATGTGCTTGAAGTGATCGATGTCCAGCAGGGCCACGCAGGCCACTCCCGGTTGCCCATCGATCTCCGCCACCGCCTCTTCCATTGCCGCCGCCATCGCGCGGCGGTTCGGCAGGCCGGTCAGCGCATCGGTGCGGCTCTGCTCGGCCAGGTCGGCATTCTGCGCCAGCAGCACGTCCTGGTACTCCGATAGGAGGCGCTCGTAGTCATCGCGTTCCAGCATGTGCTTCTGGATGTCGAGCGCGAAACGGCGCAGCTCCATCACCAGCATTACCTGCCGTGACAGAGCGGCCAGTGCCTCGGCCTTGTCGCTGGGCAGGTGCTGCGGATGTGCATCGAACACGCACAACGTACCCAGTGGCAGGCCATCGGAACTGATCAGTGGCGCACCGGCGTAGAAGCGGATGTGCGGGTCGCCGGTCACCACCGGGTTGTCGTGGAAGCGGATGTCCTGCAACGCGTCCTCGACCACCATGATTTCCTGCGGCTGCAGAATGGCATGGCCACACATCGATTCGCTGCGCAGGTTCTCCGCCGCGTCGATGCCCTGGATCGACTTGAACCACTGCCGTTCGACGTCGATCAGGGTCACCGCCGCCATCGAGGTACCGCAGACCGCCTTGGCGATCGCCACCAGGTCGTCGAATGACTTTTCGCGCTGCGAATCGAGGATGCGGTAGCGGTACAGCGCCTCGAGCCGAAGGGCTTCATTGGCAGGCTTGTCGGGCTTGATCATGCAGCGTCACATTCCGGCAGGTCACTGCGGAGTCTAGCCGATGTAGAGCCGAGCCCATGCTCGGCTGCACCCGGACAAAAGAGCAGCCGAGCATGGGCTCGGCTCTACAGAAGCCGTTTACCAGTCCAGCTGCTTCGGCAGCAGGCCCTGCAGCTCCTGCTCGGTCAGGTTGCGCCACTGGCCCGGCTTCAGCGCGCCGATCTTGATGTTGTCGATGCGCACGCGGCGCAGCTGGGTTACGCGATAGCCGAATTCGGCGGCCATCAGACGGATCTGCCGGTTCAGGCCCTGCTGCAGGGTGATGCGGAAACCGAACTTGGCGATGCGCGAGGTCTTGCACGGCAACGTCATCTGGTCGTGGATGCGCACACCGCGCGCCATGCCGCGCAGGAACTCATCGGTAACCGGCTTGTTCACCGCCACCAGATACTCCTTCTGGTGGCCATTCTCGGCGCGCAGGATCTGGTTGACGATATCGCCGTTGCTGGTCATCAGGATCAGCCCCTCGGATTCCTTGTCCAGGCGGCCGATCGGGAAGATGCGCTGTTCGTGGCCAACGAAGTCGACGATGTTGCCCTTGACCGAGGTTTCGGTCGTGCAGGTGACGCCCACCGGCTTGTTCAGCGCGATGTAGACGTGGCGGCGGGCGCCGGGCTTGCGTGCCACGCGCGCGCGCAGCGGCTGGCCGTCAACCAGCACCTGGTCTTCCTCGCCCACCACCGCGCCGGTGCCGGCCGGATGGCCGTTGACGGTGACGCGACGCGCGGCGATCAGGCGATCGGCCTCGCGGCGGGAGCAGAAGCCGGTGTCGGCGATATGTTTGTTGAGTCGGGTGGTCATCGCCCTATTATCCGGCATCGCCGCCCGCAGCGCTTCATGCCAGGCCAGGTGGATCGAGCTCTTCGCCGTCGAACACCCGGTTGCGGCCGGCGCGCTTGGCCACGTACATGGCATGGTCGGCCCGCCGCAGCAGCCCGGCCAGATCGTCCTCGCCCGGCCGCCACTGCGCCAGGCCGATGCTGGCGGTCACCTCCAGGCCCGGCACCTGCAGCGCCCGCCCGGCCTCGGTGATGCGCTGGCGCAGGCGGTCCAGCCGCGCCGACGCCGCCTCGCGTGGCATGCCGGGCATCAGCAGCAGGAACTCCTCGCCGCCCATCCGCACCACTTCGTCCTGGCTGCGCACCGCAGCGCGCAGCGCGCGTGCCACCACCACCAGTACCTGATCACCTACGGCATGGCCGTGGCGGTCGTTGATGTCCTTGAACAGGTCGATATCGAGGAAGCCGATCACCAGCGGGCCGCGCTCCCGGTCGACCTGTGCCAGGTGACGGGCCAGCTGCTGCAGGCCGGCGCGGCGATTCGGCAGTCCGGTCAGGCCGTCGGTTTCGGCCAGCTGACGCAGTTCATCGCGCTGCTGGCGCAGCCGGCCCAGCCGCTGGTTCATGGCATAGGCGGCCATCATCAGCAGCCAGGTCACCGACAGCTGCAGTGCTTCGACCCGGTATTCCAACAGCCATTCCGCACGGCAGGCATCGGCGATGATCAGGACCAGCATCGGTGCCAACGCGGCCAGTCCCGCCTGCGACCAACGGTCGCCACGCCAACGGGCCCATACGCCCATCAGTAATGCCACGCCACATCCCAGCAGATAGGACACCTGCAGGCCCTGCGCGACGCAGGCCAACTGTTCCCAGCGCAGCCACGGCACCAGTACGGCCAGCGCCAGCAGGCCCCACAGCACGGTCGCCTGCAGCGGCCGCGACCGTGGCCATACGCGGTCACCGCCGTTCAGCCGCCACAGTGCCGGCAGTACCAGCGCCTGGGTGGCGGCGGTCAGCGAGAGCAGCCACCAGGCCCCACGCTCCCCCACCGGCAGCCACGGCTCCGGGTAGCCGCTGAGGCCACCGAGGATCGCCTGCCACAGCACCAGCACCGTGGTGCCGGCGACGTAGACCAGGAAGCTGCGATCGCGCGTGGTCAGGAAGGCCATCAACGCCGACAGCGCCAGTGCGATCGCCACGGCGATGCAGGCGGCACGCATCAGCAGTCGGGCGGTGTCGTTCTGCTGTACCGGACTGGGCGCGCCCAGCCGCAAGGTCGGCACCCAGCGCGCCTTCAGCGGCGTCTGCCAGGAAACCAGAAACGGTGCGTGGCTGCCCGCCGGCGGCACCGCGACCAGACCGATGCCTGCACGGAAGCGCGAATCACGGGTGCGGGCGTCGTGCATGTTGCCGCAGATTTCGCGGTCACCGTGCTGGACCCGCACTTCGCCGGCAAAGACATTGAACACGTCCAGCGCCTGTGGCTGGCCCGACCAGCCTTCCTGCGGAGCCGGTACCAGCACCTGCTGGCGGGAGCCGGACAGCATCTGCGGCGTGCATGCGCGATGTGGGGTCGGTTCGTCGGTGGCGCCTCCCACCAGCAGATAATCGCGGCCCGACACGGCCACGGCGGCCTGAAGCGGCCACGGCATCGCCAACCACGCCAGCAGCACGACCAGCACCGCTCCTGTTCCGTACTGCCACTGCCTGCCGCCCACGCCACGTCCTGTTCCTGCTTACGCCCGCGCCCACTGCGCGTCGCCCCTGGCGCGCATTATCGCAGCCGGACGTGCGCCGCACGTGTAGACCAAAGTCGCCGCCACGCCGTTCAGCCAGTCCCCGGCGGCCCCTTCACCGCGACCAGCCGCACCGGGCGCAGATCGGCCAGGGTCATCCGTTCCAGCGGCTGCGGCCGCTCGATCGCGTAACCCTGCAGGCCCTGCACACCGAGCCGGGTCAGCGCACCGGCGACCTCGGCGGTCTCAACCCACTCGGCCACCACTTCCATCTGCAGCTCGCGCCCGAGCTCGCTGATCGCGCGCACGGTGGCGTGGCTGACCGGGTCGGTATCCATGTCACGCACGAAGGCACCGTCGATTTTCAGAATGTCCGCGGGCAACTGACGCAGATAGCCGAACGAAGACAGGCCCGAGCCGAAGTCATCCAGTGCCATCCGGCAGCCGCGTGCCTTTACTGCGTCGATGAACGCGCGGGCCTGGCTGAGGTTGCTGATCGCCGCGGTCTCGGTGATCTCGAAGCACAGCTTGGAGGCCAGTGCGCGGTTGCGCTCGAGCAGGTCGCAGACGAAGGCAAGGAACCCCGGCTCAGCGATCGACTGCGCGGAGACATTGACGTTGCACAGGCCCAGTTGGCGCACGTGTGCCGGGCACACCTGCAGGTGGCGGAACAGCAACCCGAGCACGTGACGATCCAGCGCCACCGCCATGCCATAGCGCTCCACCGCCGGCATGAACTGGCCGGGCAGGTGCAGGCTGCCATCGGTACCGCGCATGCGCACCAGCACCTCGTAATGCAGGTAGGAAGGATCACCCACGCGGGCGATGCGCTGTGCATACAGCACCATGCGATTCTCGGCCATCGCCAGGCTGACGCCCTGCAGGCGCTCGGCCTCCTGCCGCCGTTCCTCCAGTGCCATGCGGTTCTCGTTGAAGCAGTGCACGCGGTTGCGCCCGGCCTGCTTGGCCGCATAGCAGGCGCTGTCGGCGGCACTCATCAACCAGTTCACGTCCGGCGCATCGGCACTGACTTCGACCACGCCGATGCTGCAGCTCAGTTGCGGACTGCCCTCGCTGATCGGGAAGGTTGCCTGCCCCAGGTTGCGGATCACCCGCTGCAGCACCCGCTTGGCCTCGTCCTGCCCGGCATGGGCGAGGAACACGGCGAACTCGTCGGCGCCCAGCCGGCCTACCCAGTCGCCATCGCGCACCGCGGCAACCAGATAGTCGGCGAAGCTGCGCAGCATCTGGTCGCCCGCCGCGTGGCCGAAGCTGTCGTTGACCAGCTTGAAGTGGTCCAGGTTGATGTAGCACAGCGCATGCGTACCGCCGTCGCTGCGCACCTGCAGCAGCGAACGCTCCAGCAGCCGCTCGATCTCGCGTCGGTTGATCAGGCCGGTCAGCGGATCGTGGCTGGCGTGATGCTCGATCTCACGTGCCAATGCATGGTTCTGGCTGACATCCTCGATGATCGCAAACACCGACAGGCCACCTCCCGCGCTGCGCACACCGGTGCCACTCCAGCGCCCCCACACCAGGCTGCCATCGCGGCGGCAGAAGCGCAGTTCACTCGGCCGCAGCTGCCGGTCCCAGTCGATGCGGCCGACGCCATCGATGACCAGTTCGCCTTCCATCAACAGATCGCCGAGCGACATCTGCAGCAGCACGTCGCGTCGGTAGTCGAGGATATCGGCCATCGCCTGGTTGGCTTCGATCACCTTGCCTTCGGTGTCGAGCTTGAGCATGCCGACATTGGCCTGGTAGAAAGCCGCACGGAAGCGGCTTTCATGTTCGGTCAGATCCTTGCCGACGCGACGCGCCAGCGCGACAGCCATCAGGCTGATCGCCAGCACCGACAGGCCACCGACCACCAGCGTGGCGATCCGCACCATCGTGGCCATCCGCAGCAGCGCCTGCGAGAACGCCTGCGCCAGTACCTGCAGCCGACGATCAAGATCACGCAGCTGCTGCAGGTAGCGATCACGGACAGGCGCAGGCAAGGCGCCGTCGCCATGCCGCAGCTGCAGCTCGTCGACCAGGCGCTGCACCGCCATCAGGTCACCATCGGTCTGCCGCCACAACGCCGTCGCCTCGCGAAACGCGCCGATGTCGCGTGCGTAGCGGAAGGAGAACACCAGCCGTGGAATGTCGGCGCGCGCGTTGCCGCCCTGCAGGAAACCCTGCCGGGCTTTGGCTTCATCCGGCTCGGCCTGTTCCAGCGCCAACCGCGCCTGCAGATCGCCCAACGGCACCTGCAGGGCCTGGCGTGCGTCGTCCAGGTCCTGGGCATCACCGCGCGCCAGATAGCGGCTGAGTGCGGCGGTCGCATCCTGCTGACCACGCGACCAGTACCCCTGGCCGGCGATCCAGGCGGTGGAGGCCGCCTGCAGTTCCTGGATCAAGGCGGACAGTGCGACCAGTCCGATCGCCATGCCCGTCAACAACGCAAATCGCAGTCCCAGGCCGCGGGTCATCGGTACCCGCCGGCTCTGTTGGTCCGTGCCACTCCTACCCATCCCGGATCCCCCCGAATGTGCTGCGGTGACAACCTCCCTTGGAACCGGCCCAGCCTATGACCGGCAATGTGTGGGCCATGCGAAAAAGGGGACGGAGGGGATTAAGTCGTTTTCGGCATAAGCGCGTGGCCTGCCATTTACGACTTAATCCCCTCCGTCCCCTTTTTCTGTACGCCAGCCCGGAGGCTGGCGTTGATCAGGACGGCTGCGGGCGCGGCTTAGAAGCTGCGCGGGCCGCGCGGCTTGAAGCCGTCACGACGCGGCGGGCGGCTGTCGCGGTCACCGCCGCGGTCGCCACCATGGCCACCCGGACCACCCGGGCCGCCACGACGCGGGCCACCCGGGCCGCCCGGACCACGCTTGTCGAAGCGCGGCTTGAACGGACGCGGGGCCGGGCTGGTGTCTTCACCCGGAGCCAGCGCACGCATCTGCAGCTGCTGGCCCGACACCCAGACCTTCTGCAGGTGCGACAGCACGTCCGACGGCATCTGCGCCGGCAGATCCAGCAGCGAGAAGTCGTCGTGGATGTCGATGCGACCGATGAAGCGGCTTTCCAGGCCGGCCTCGTTGGCAATGGCGCCGACGATGTTGGCCGGCTTCACGCCATGCTGGTGACCGACCGAAATACGGTAGGTCTCCATGCCCTGCTCCGGCGCACCACGCGGCGGAACCTCACGGCGCGGACGCTGCTCGAAACCACCTTCGGCGTCATCGCGACGCGGGCCACGCTCGAAGCGCGGACCACGCTCGTTGCGGTCAAAGCGATCGCCACGCTCCGGACGGTCGCCACGGTCGAAGCGCTCGCGCGGCGCGCGCTCTTCACGCGGGGCACGCACCGGCGGCTGCAGCAGGAACGGGGTATCACCCTGCAGCATCTTGGCCAGCGCGGCGGCCACTTCGATGGCCGGCACGTTCTGTTCGTTCTCGAAGCGCTCCAGCAGCTGGCGGTAGAAGTCCAGGCCACCGGCGCCGAGGGTCTCGGTGATGCGCGTGGTGAACTTGTTGATGCGGTTGTCGTTGACCGCTTCCACGCTCGGCAGCTGCATCTCTTCGATCGGCTGGCGGGTGGCGCGCTCGATCTGGCGCAGCATGCCCTTCTCGCGCGGGGTGGCGAACAGGATCGCCTCGCCGCTGCGGCCGGCACGGCCGGTACGGCCGATACGGTGTACGTAGCTTTCGGTGTCGTACGGAATGTCGTAGTTCAGCACGTGGCTGATGCGCTCCACGTCCAGGCCGCGGGCGGCCACGTCGGTGGCGACCAGGATGTCCAGCTTGCCTTCCTTCAGCATGGCGATGGTGCGCTCACGCTGGGCCTGCTGCATGTCACCGTTGATGGCAGCAGCGGCCAGGCCACGGGCCTGCAGCTTGCTGGCCAGTTCTTCGGTGCCGGCCTTGGTACGCGCGAAGATGATCATCGCGTCGAACGGCTCGACTTCCAGGATGCGGGTCAGCGCGTCCAGCTTGTGCATGCCACTCACCCACCAGTAACGCTGGCGGATGTTGGCCGAGGTGGTGGTCTTGGCCTGGATGGTGACCTCGACCGGATCCTGCAGGTAGGTCTGCGCGATGCGGCGGATCTGCGGCGGCATGGTGGCCGAGAACAGGGCCACCTGGCGCTGCTCCGGCAGCTTCTTCAGCACGGCTTCGACGTCGTCGATGAAGCCCATGCGCAGCATTTCATCGGCTTCGTCCAGCACCAGCGTCTTCAGCTCAGACAGGTCCAGGGTGCTGCGATCCAGGTGGTCGATCACGCGGCCGGGAGTACCGACCACGATGTGCACGCCGCGGCGCAGGGCCGACAGCTGCTGGCCGTACGGCTGGCCGCCGTACACCGGCAGCACACGGAAGCCCGGAATCTTGGACGAATAGGACTGGAACGCCTCGGCAACCTGGATGGCCAGTTCGCGGGTCGGTGCCAGGATCAGGGCCTGCGGCTTGATCTGCTGCAGGTCGATGTTGGACAGTACCGGCAGCGCGAAGGCAGCGGTCTTGCCGGTGCCGGTCTGGGCCTGGCCCAGCACGTCGCGACCTTCCAGCATCGCCGGGATGGTGGCGGCCTGGATCGGCGACGGGGTTTCGTAGCCGATGGCAGTGACTGCCTGCATCACGGGCTCGGACAGGCCGAGCTGCGCAAACTGCAGCGGCGCTTGGGAATCTTGGGACATGGGGAACTCCGAAGGCACTGCCGTCTTCCTGGCAGTGCGATAAAAAAGGTGATGGTCCGCGCTTTGGGCGCCCTTCTTATCGCGTGCCCTGGCGCTGCTCGGTTGGAGGAGATTTCACTCGCTCAGAGCGGAATCATACCGCATTGATCCTGAACGAGGCGTACAGCTTTCCGTGCGCGTGCCGTCATGCCCCGTGCTGGCGCACAATACGCGCCCTCTTCCCGGCCCGGCCGCTGGCCTGCGCCCTCTTCCCAGGAACCCGCTCCATGCAGATTCTCGAATTCGACCTCGACGGTGACTACGTCGAACTCAAGCAGCTGCTCAAGCTGGCCGACCTGGTCACCAGTGGCGGCGAAGCCAAGATGGTCATCAGTGACGGCCAGGTGCGGGTCGACGGCGAGGTCGAACTGCGCAAGGCCTGCAAGATCCGCGCAGGCCAGGTGGTTGAATTCGCCGACAGCCAGATCCGCGTGCTGGCCGCCGGCTGATCTGAACCTGTTCAGGCCACGCGCTGGGTCAGGTGCGAGGCAATCAGCTGCCTGAACGGTGCCACGCCCTGCGCCAGGCGCAGGCCGGCCGCCCGCAGCAGGCGCGCAGGACGGCGATCGTCGGTGTACAGGCTGGCGATCGCATTGGTGGCCTCGTACAGCGGCCGCGACGCCAGCCGATGACCCCGCTGGTAGCTGGCCAGCATGCCGGCTGCGGCAATATCGGCACCGCGACGCTGCTGCTCGACGATGCCCTGCGCCAGCCGCTGTGCGCTGGCCAGTCCCAGGTTGAAGCCATGCGCGGTGACCGGGTGCATGCCGACTGCGGCATCGCCGATCAGCGCCGAACGCTCGCCGACAAAACGGTGCGCATACACACCTACCAGCGGATACGCCTGCGGCGTGGCCACTGGCTGCATGCGGCCCAAGCGGTGTTCGAAGCAACCGCTGATGGCCTCACCGAAGGCCACCTCGTCCATCGCCAGCAGCTCCTCGATCTGCCGCGGCGGCAACGTGATCACCGCCGACGCCTGGCCCTCGTTGAGCGGCAGCAGCGCCATCGTACGGCCGTAGCCGAACCATTCCCACGCGGTGTGGTGATGGTCGCGCTCGACCTGCATGCGGCACACCAGCATGGACTTGCCGAAGTCGCGCATCTGCGCACCGATGCCGAGCATCCGGCGGGTGGCAGAGAAGCGGCTGTCAGCGGCCACCAGCAGCCGCGCATGAAGTTGGCTGCCGTCATCGAGTTTGACCACATGGCCCTGTGCATCGGCCTGTACGCCCTGCACCTTGCGCCCGTCGAACAGTTCCAGGCCGTCCTGGCCCTGCACGGCATCCCATGCAGCGCGGCGGATCAGATGGTTGGGCACCAGCCAGCCCAGCGGCTGGCCGTCGACCTGGCTGCTGGCGAAAGTCAGCGCGAACGGCGAGCCGCCGTTCATCACCTTGGCATCGCGCAGCTCAGCGACTTCGGCCTGCGGCAGGCGCTGCCACAGCTCCAGCTGCTCCATGCTCTGCCGCGAGGCATGGGTCAACGCGATCTCGCGGCCATCGAAGGCGGCCTCGGCCAGCGCCTGGCGCGGCTGCACTTCGACCAGCCCGACCTGCAGGCCGCTGCCGGCCAGCGCGCGCGCGAAGCACAGACCCGCCGGTCCGGCGCCGACCACCACCACGTCCATCCTGCGCATGCGCGCCTCCTGCCGTTGATTCAGTCCGGATCAGCATAGCGCCACGCACCTGACCGGCCTTGATCTGGATCAGGCCCGGGTCACAACAACGCGAACACCAGCGCCAGGATCGACAGCAGCGACACCAGCCACACCAGGCTGCGCACGTAGGGCACGCCTGCGGCATACAGCGGCAGGTAGACCACGCGCGCCCAGAAGTAGGCCTGCGCAGCCAGCGCGGTGGTGTCGTTGCCGCGACCGGCCACGACCACTGCGATTGCGGCGGCAGCGAAGAAGGGGAACGTCTCCAAGAAGTTGGCCTGGGCCCGCTGCAGGCGACCGGCCAGCGGGCTGACCGGCTTGGCCTCACCGTCGCGCGCGGAGGCATTCCACTTCATCCCGCGCTCGCGGGTGACCACCGTGGAAGTGGCGAAGATGTAGACGAAGCCCAGCAGCACCGACCAGGCCAGCATCGTCAGTTCAGTTGCCATCATTCATCTCCTCAGGGCGCCGACGCGCGCAGGCTGTAACCGGCCAGGCGCCACACCTGGTCCTCATCGAAACGGAACGAGACCAGCTCGCGCACCGGCTGTGCGCTGTTGGCGAAACGGGTCGGGAAGCTGACGTTGATGTACAGCCCTTCCGGCACTGCGGCACCGGCGCTGTACTTGACCCGGGTGATGGTCGGCTGGCCACGCCCGGCCAGCGCACCCAGGCGCGTGCGCTCGGTGGTCAACTGACTGACAAAGGCGGCCTTCGGTACTGCGCGGCGCGCGACGGCCGAAGCGCCATCCCACAGTTCGCCGGCGCGGTTGGCATCCACCAGCTGCGCCGCCTTCACTGCGGCCGCGCCCATTTCCGCGTCCTGTTTCTGCACCTGCGCCTGCTGCGCGGCGGTCAACACCGGAGCGCCGGCGGTAGCCGGTTTTGCAGCCGCTGGCGAGACCGGTGCCGGGCGCGCGGGTGCCGGGGCGGGCGTGGCCGGCGCAGGTGCCTGCGCGAATGCGGTCAGGGGCAGCAGGGACAGCAGCAGGAGCACGCGCTTCATGGACACCGCCGGTTCTCGGGAAAGAACCGCAGTCTACGCCAGCGCAGTGAGCTGTTCGTCAGCGCGGGTTGGCGCTGCCTTCCACCGCTGCGGCATCGGCCTGCGCGGCAGGCGTGCCAGCGTCTGACGGCGCCTGTTCGGCCAGCGGCGGCGGCTCCGACGGTGCCGGTGGCAGCGTCGCCACATCGATCTCCGACAGCGGGCTTTCTTCCGGGCATACCGCATCCGGGAACCCGAAGCGCTGCTTCAGCGCCTGGCCGCAGCTGTTGATCGATTCCATGTCGGCGCCTTCGCGCTTGCACTGCTGGTCGAAGGCGATCAGGAACGCATCCTTGCGCTGCACGAAATCATCGCCGCAGGCACGCATCTGCTTGATCCGCTCCAGGTCGTCCTGCACCGCGTTGGTGCCATCCAGGCCGTACTGGCGCAGCTCGTCCGGGGTCAGCAGGCGGAGGCTGCGGTTGGGCACGGTCATCATCAGATCGGCCACACCCACCGCCACGCCGTTGCGCTGCAGGTAGTCCTTCACGTTGTCGTAGACCTCGTGCAGCTCGCGGTTGAGTTCCGCGCGCGAGGTGGCCTTGGAGCTGATGCGCATCATGCGGTGGATGCCGACCTTGCCCGACAGCAGGCGGTTGTCACCGGCGGCCAGCACGAACACGCAGGCGCTGTGGCAGATCGAGCCTTCGCGCACCCAGATGGTCCAGCCCGACTCACCAATGCTGTCACCGGCGACGATCGCCGATTCCACCTGGCCGCCACTGGAATCCAGATCGAGGATGCGTTTGTGGATCTTCTGCTGGTCGGCAACCACGGCCAACCGCCACATCATCTCGGCGAAGCCCGGATTGATCTTGCCGGCGTAGCGCACGCGCATCAGGCCGCGCTCGGCGCACGGCGCCAGGGCCTGGGTGATCTGCTCGCGCTGCAGGCCTTCCAGCTCGACGCCATCGCCCGCATCACCGGCGTACTCGGTGCTGCAGCTGACCCAGGCGCGGCCATTCTCCAACAGCGCCTGCGGCCACGGCCGATCCGCCCGGCTGCGCGGCGGCGCCGGCGGTGGCGGTGCGTCAGCCGCATTGATCGAGACCATGTTCTCGCCATCACTGGCCGGTGCCCGCGCCGCCTTGTCGGCAGCAGTCACATTGCCCGGATTCTCCAGCTGACTGCAGCCCGCCAGGGCCAGGCACAACAAGGGCAACCAGCGGAGTTTGGCGGACATCGGGCAACCAGTCTTCACGTGAGCAAGAGCCACAGTCTACCCGTCCGGGGCGCGCATTCAGCGCGTGGCACTGAACCCCTTCTGACCCTTGGGAAAGCGTGTCGACCAAGGTCGACACCTACCAGAGCGGGATGCCCTTCCGGCAGGCCGCGTGAAACTGTCGAAGGCGGGGTGGGTCCGGTTGCGGGAGTGTCCGCGGCATGGATGCCGCGGCCAAGCCCCCAAGGACGGGTTTACGGCGTCTCCCGCAACCGGACCCACCCCGCCTCCCCACAGGAAACCAGCTTCTGCCGTTGCCGTTGCCGGCCAGCGGCCGGCACTACCGCGGGTGCAGGGCGCGGCCCTGCCAGAACCCCCTCCAGCATCCATGTCCGAATGTGGCGAGTATCCCCACCCGCACACGCCTAGACTGGCGCCATGGTCACCGCCCTCGCCCTCGACACCGCCGCCTGCGACCGCGCCCGCCTGGCCCGCGATGCACGCTTCGACGGCGTATTCTTCACCGCCGTGCGCAGCACCGGCATCTACTGCCGCCCGGTGTGCCCGGCACCGCCACCGAAACCGCGCAACATCACCTACTACCCGACCGCCGCTGCGGCCGCCGCCGCCGGCTACCGCCCGTGCCTGCGCTGCCGTCCCGAACTGGCACCGCAGGCCCAGCAGGCATTGGCCGGGCAGACCGTGCAGCGCGCCCTCGCGCTGATCCATGGCGGTTTCCTGCAGGACCAGCCGGTGGCCGATCTCGCAGAGAAGATCGGCCTCAGCGCGCGCCAGCTGCAGCGCCTGTTCGTTGAACACCTGGGGGCGACGCCGGGACAGATCCACGCCACCCATCGCCTGCTGCTAGCCAAGCAGCTGCTGACCGAGACCACGCTACCGGTGACCGATGTTGCGCTGGCCGCCGGCTACAACAGCCTGCGCCGCTTCAATACCGCCTTCCTGCAGGGCTGCGGCATGGCACCGACAGCGCTGCGTCGCCAGCACCAGCCGCTGGCCGCCGATGATGGCTGCCTGGTACTGCGGCTGGTGTACCGCCCACCGTTGGATTTCCCGCGCATGCTGGCCTTCCTGCGCAAGCGCAGCCTGCCCGGCATCGAACTGATCGGCGAAGACAGCTACCAGCGCGTGCTCGGCACGCCGGAGCGCCCCACCCTGCTGCGCGTCACTGCCGACCCGAAGCGCCCGGAACTGCGTCTGCAGCTGGGCGCGGTTGATCCGCGCCTGATCCCCGACATCGTGCGCCGCGTACGCCGTGTCTTCGACCTTGATGCCGATCTGCAGCAGGTGCATGCCGCGCTGGGCGAAGAACCGCTGCTGGCGCGTGGCATCGCCGAACGCCCCGGGCTGCGCGTGCCCGGCGGCTGGGATGGCTTCGAGGTGGGCGTACGCGCCGTGCTCGGGCAGCAGGTCAGCGTGGCCGCGGCCACCACCTTCGCGCGGCGCCTGGTCGATGCCTATGGCGCACACCTGCCGGGCATGTCATCGGACTTCGATCGCCAGTTCCCCGCACCCGAGGTGCTGGCTGAGGCGCCGCTGGAATCGATCGGCCTGCCGCGCACCCGCGCCGCCACCGTGCGTGCGCTGGCCGCTGCCTGCGCCAGCGGCCAGCTCGACTTCGGGCCCGGCCAGGCGCTGGAAGAATTTGTTGCGCGCTGCGTGGCCCTGCCCGGCATCGGCCCGTGGACCGCGCAGTACATTGCCCTGCGCGGACTCGGCCAGCCCGATGCCTTCCCCGCCGGCGACCTGGTGCTGCAGCAGGTCCTCGGCCACGCGCAGGGCCAGCGCCTGAGCGAACGCGCGACCGAAGCTCGCTCGCAACCCTGGCGGCCATGGCGCGCCTATGCCGTGCTGCACCTGTGGCACCTGTCCGGCACCTTCGTTGGAGAACCGACATGACCTTGTTGTTCGATCGTTTCGACAGCCCGATCGGCGTGTTGACCATCGCCGGTGACGAGCGCGGTCTTTCGCATGTGCTGTTCCCGGAGAACCGTCACCCCGCGCGCGGGCGTGATGATTGGCATTACGCACCGGATGCCTTGCCGGAAGCGCGCGAGCAGCTGCTGCAGTTCCTGCACGGCGAGCGCAACAGCTTTGACCTTGAGCTGGCGCCGCGTGGTACGCCGTTCCAGCTGCGTGTGTGGCAGGCGCTGGCGCTGATTCCGTTCGGCCAGACCTGGAGCTACCTGCAACTGGCCCAGCACCTCGGCCAGCCCAGTGCGACCCGCGCGGTCGGTGCGGCCAACGGCCGCAATCCACTGCCGATCATCCTGCCCTGCCATCGCGTGATCGGCAGCAACGGTGCACTGACCGGCTTTGGTGGCGGCCTGGAAACCAAGGCCGCGCTGCTGCGACTGGAACAACGCCAGGCCCCGCTGTTCGCCTGAGAGGGCTGGCCGGGCTGCGCCCGGCACCCGCCGCAACCTGGTAGGTGTCGACCTTGGTCGACACGGCAGATCCACGCCATGCGTGGATGGAAGCATCAGGAACATGTCTGGGGACAAGGAAGAAGGAAGAATGCGCGGACACGGCGCGCTATAGCGCGCCGTGTCTTGGGCGCGTCATTGCGCCGGCTTATCATGCGCGGATGACTTCCGTACGCCTGACCTGCGCGCTGGCGCTGCTGCTGCCATTGGCCGCCTGCACCACCGCGCCCGCCCCTTCCGCCTCTGTTCCCACCACTGTTGCAACGGCTGCACCGCCGAAGCTGCTGCTGATCTCGATCGACGGCCTGCGCGCCGATGCGCTCGACCGCGGCCTGACACCGAACCTGCAGCGACTGATCGACGGCGGTGTACGCGCGCGCTGGATGACGCCTTCGTACCCGTCGCTGACCTTCCCCAACCACTACACCATCGTCACCGGCCTGCGCCCGGACCACCACGGCATCGTCAACAACAGCATGGACGATGCAACCCTGGGCCGTTTCGAACTGAGCAACCGCGACGCGGTCACTACCAGCGGCTGGTGGGGGGGGGAACCGATCTGGGTCAGTGCCGAGAACGCCGGCGTGCGTTCGGCCACCACGTCATGGCCGGGCAGCGAATCGGAAATCCGTGGCGTACGCCCCAGCCAGTGGCGCGTCTACGACGGCAAGGAGCCGTTGGAGCAGCGCGCCGGCATCGTGCTCGATTGGCTTGCACAGACCGACGCCGATGCCCCCCGCCTGACCACGCTGTACATGGAACACGTGGACAAGGCCGGCCACAACTACGGCCCGGAATCTAAGCAGTATGCCGAGGCCATCGTGCGCGCCGACCAGATCGTCGGCCAGGTGCTCGATGGGCTGCAGCAGCGCGGCCTGGCTGAGACCACCAACGTGATCGTGGTCTCAGACCATGGCATGGCCAGCGTCCCGGTCGGCCAGGTGATCTCCACCGAATCGATGGTCGCCCCGGCCATCGCGCGCAATGTCAGCCAGGGCCAGTCCGTGGGTTTTGCGCCGTTGGCCGGTCACGAAGCCGCCGCCGAACGCGCCCTGCTCGGCCGCCACGCGCACTACGAGTGCTGGAAGAAGGAGAACCTGCCGGCGCGCTTGCACTACGGCACGCATCCACGCGTTCCCGCCATCGTCTGCGTGATGGATGAAGGCTGGGATGCCCTGCATCAGGAGAAGATCGCCAAGCGCGATCATCAGGATCGTGGCTCCCATGGCTACGACAACGCCCTGCCCTCCATGCGTGCGGTGTTTGTGGCCAGCGGTCCGTCGTTCCGCCAGGGCCTGGTGATCGATGGCTTCGACAACGTCGATGTCTATCCGCTGCTGGCGCACCTGCTGCAGGTGCCGGCCGCGCCGAACGACGGCAATCCGGAAGCGCTGAAGAAGACCCTGCGCTGACTTCCCTGTAGAGCCGAGCCCATGCTCGGCTGCATTGCGCCAGCCGAGCATGGGCTCGGCTCTACAAAAACGTGCATAAAAAAACGCGGCGCCAGGCGCCGCGTTTTTCGTTGAACCGGTCTGGGCCGGATCAGGCCTTGGCGACGGCCTTCTTCGCCACAGCCTTCTTCGCCGGAGCCTTGGCCACGGTCTTCTTGGCAACCGGAGCGGCGGCGCCTACGGCGACCTTGCTCGCGGTGTGCGAACGGGCGTTGCCGTAGCTGGCGTTGTAGCGCTTGCCCTTGGCGGTCTTGCGGTCACCCTTACCCATGTCTTCAACTCCTCAAATGTGAAATCTGGTTACCCCGTACTGACACGGGTTCGGCGGGGCCGCCTTGCTGGGCGCCCCCGCGCACGATCGAAAATCCTATCACGGAGCGCCTAGTGCGCGCAGCTGGCGTCGTGCACGTGACCGTGGTTGAGGCGCAGGTTGACCAGATGGGCAACCCCTACCAGCAGCCCGCCGACGGTCATCACCACCGCATGCGGTACTGCATTGTGGTGCAGCGGGTCGTACAGCACGCCGGCCCACAGCGCGACCAGGCCGGGGATCAGGAAGCCCAGCGCACGCAGCGCGCCGTGGCGGCGGTAACCCCAGACCAGGCTGAACAGCCCGAGCAGGGTCACGAACAGCACCAGCGCCTGTTCAACACCGTCGCTCAGCCAGAACGACAGGCCCAGCGAGGGCGCTGCCGCCAGCAGCACAGGGATGACTGCGCAATGCACCGCGCACAGCATCGAACCAGTGGCACCGAAACGGTCGAGCAGGTGGCGCAGGCGTGTGGACAGGGACATGACTTCCAGCAGGGTCGGCGAATCGTTATGGAATAATATAACATCCCTCTCCGACCCGCACGGTTTCCCTCCCCCCTGTCACATCGACGGGATTCGTGCATTCTGCGATTGATACATTGTAACAAAGGACCCACCCATGCCCGCCCACACCCCACGGCTCAAGCCGCATTCCCTGGCCCTGGCCCTCGCCGCCCTGCTGCCATCCGTTGCCGTTGCCGCCGGCCAGGACACCTCCCATCGTGACCGCCACCTGACCGAACTGTCGTCGGTGCAGGTCACCGCGTCGCCGCTGCAGGGCGATGCCGAATCGCTGGCGCGCCCGGTGGACGTGCTGGCCGGTGAGCGCCTGGACGAGCAGAAGGCCGGCACCCTCGGCGATACCGTGGCCAAGCTGCCCGGCGTACAGAGCACCTTCTTCGGCCCCGGCGTCGGCCGCCCGATCATCCGCGGCCAGGAAGGCCCGCGCGTGGCCGTGCTGTCCAACGGCATGGGCAACATGGACGCCTCCACGGTCAGTGCCGATCACGCCACCAGCATCGAGCCGTTCCTGGCCGACCAGATCGAAGTGCTGAAGGGGCCGGCTACGCTGCTGTTCGGCAGCGGCGCCATCGGTGGTGCGGTCAATGTGGTCGATGGCCGCATCGCGCGCGAACTGCCGGAGCGCCCGCTGAGCGGCCGCGCCGAACTGCGCGGCAATTCGGTGAACAACGAACGCAGCGGCATGTTCCGCCTCGATGGCGTCAGCGGCAATGTCGTGCTGCACGTGGATGGCCTGGTCCGCAATGGCGATGACTACCGCATCCCCGGTTATGCAGTGATCGACAGCCTTGAAGATCATCACGATCACGACCATGACCACGCGGGCGAGGAAGGCGAAGAGCCGCGCCGCGGCCGCCTCGACAACAGCTCGATCCGCACCCGCGCCGGCGGCGTCGGCGCAACCTGGCTGGGCGACGGCGGCTACTTCGGCGTATCGGCCAGCACCTATCGCACCAACTATGGCATTCCCAATGGCGCGCACGTGCACGCCGACGGTGATGATCATGGCCATGACCACGGTCACGACCATGGCGATGAAGAGGAAGGCGGCGACGAACATGACGTGCGCATCGACATGGTGCAGAACCGCTTCGAGACCAAGGCCGGCATCTACAACCCGGTTTCGTTCCTGAAGAACATCAACGCACGCGTGGCCTATACCGACTACGAACACGTGGAGCTGGAAGCCGGCACACCATCGACCCGCTTCACCAACCGTGGCATCGAGGCGCGTCTGGAAGCCGTACAGCAGCAGATCGGTGGCTGGGACGGCGCGTTCGGTCTGCAGTTCGGCAACAGTGATTTTGGTGCCAAGGGCGAAGAGGCCTTCGTGCCGGATACCGGCACCAGGAACATCGGCCTGTTCGTGCTGCAGGAAAAGCAGTTCGGCCCGTTCAAGCTGGAACTGGGCGGCCGCCACGACCAGGTCAAGCTGGACCCGACCGGTGACTACCGCCGTCGCACGTTCGGCGCCACCAACCTGTCTGCCGCTGGTATCTGGAAGCTCAACGATGCCGTTGATCTGCGCATCGGCGTGGACAGCTCCGAGCGTGCACCGACCAACGAAGAGCTGTACGCCGCTGGCGCGCACATCGCCACCCGCTCGCTGGAAATCGGCGACGCCAACCTGAAGACCGAGCGCGGCCAGCGCGTGGAACTGGGTATCCACACCCACAGCGAGCGCCTGGACTTCTCCGCGTCGGTCTACCAGACCAAGTTCAAGGACTTCATCTATCTGGCCGACACCGGCGTCACCGAGGGTCTGCCGGTCCGCGCCTGGACCCAGCAGGACGCGGTGTTCCGCGGTGCCGAAGCCGAAGCGCTGGTGCACCTGTTCGAGGGTGGGGCCGGTGACTGGGACCTGCGCCTGTTCGGTGACTACGTGAAAGCCAAGCTGGATGGCAGCGGCAGCCGCAACCTGGACATCGCCGTGCCGCATGGCGACCACAACCACAACTACAGCGTGGAGCTGGCCAATACCGGCTACCTGCCGCGTATCGCCCCGGCCCGCGTCGGCGCCGACCTGCGCTGGTCGAAGGACGGCTGGCGCGCCTCGGTCGGTGCGGTGCGCTACAGCCGCCAGAAGGACGTCGCTCAGAACGAGGAGCCGAGCAACGGTTACACCCTGGTCGACGCGCACCTGGCCTACCGCTGGGATCGCAACGCGAGCAACAGCTACGAGGTGTTCCTGGATGGCAGCAACCTGACCAACCGCGAAGTGCGCCCGCATACCTCGTTGCTGCGCGACTACTCGCCGCTGCCAGGCCGTGGTGTCGCATTCGGCATCCGCGCGTTCTTCTGATCGCGCACGGCAGGGTCGGATCCCTTTCCGAGGGAAAGGGCTCAGATCCCACGCCATCCCACGGGGGCCTTCGGGCCCCCGTTTTCTTTTCGATCCACACCATCACGCATCCGTCACAAAGATGTGCGTACCACAACAAGCGGACAATCCCGTCACTCAATGTCTCGCCAATCGGACACTTTTGTCCGAAAATGAACCCATGACCGCCCAACGTGCCGATGCCGCTGCCCGCCGTGCCCTCATCCTCGATGCCGCCGATCATGTGTTCGGCCAACACGGTGTCACCGCCCCGCTGGACCTGGTGGTCGAACGTGCGCAGGTAGGCCGCGCCACCCTGTACCGCAACTTTCCCGACCGCACCGCGCTGATCCAGGCGCTGCTGCAGCGTACCGTCGACCGCATCCGGCGCCAGGTCGAACAGCTCGGCGATCGCGACGATGCCCTGTTCGAGGTATTCGAGGGCATGGCCCAGCGCATCATCGATTCGCCGGCGCTGGCCGATTACTGGCGTGCGGTCGATTCGGACGTGCCGGCCATGCGCACCGCGCGCGAGACCGTGCGCGATCTGCTGGAAGCACCGATCGCCCGTGCCAAGGCCGCCGGCCTGTGCCGTGTCGACCTGGAGAAGACGGACATTTCACTGATCTCGGGCATGCTGGGCGCGGCCCTGCGCGGCAAGACCCGCGACGAGCGTGCCCACCTGGCCGGGCGCGCCCTGCAGCTGCTGCGTGGGGGTCTCCAGGGAGCAACCAGCGAGGCCCGCTGATGGTCCAGCCGTATCTGAAGCCGGTTCCGGATTGGGAGGAGCACGAGAAGCCGACCATGCCCGGTTCGGCCTCGATGCCCTGGCATCCACCGCACCGTCGGTTGGCGTATGCCCTGGTGTCGTTGCTGGTGGCGATCACCGGCGGCCTCGGCAATGCGCTGGTCACCGCCAATCTGCCGTTCCTGCAGGGCCAGCTGGCGCTGACCCCGACCCAAGGCAGCTGGCTGGTGGCCGCGTATGCGATGGTCAATGTCACCGCCAACCTGCTGGCCTTCAAGTTCCGCCAGCAGTACGGCATCCGCCTGTTCGCCGAGATCGGGCTGGGCCTGTACGCGGCACTGGCGGTGCTGCATCTGTTCGTCGGCAGCTTCGAGACCACGATGCTGACCCGTGCCGCCAGCGGCTTCGCTGGCGCGGCCTGTTCGACGCTGGGCACGCTGTACATGCTGCAGGCGCTGCCGCGGCGGTTCACCGGCAACCTGCTGGTAGTCGGTGTCGGCCTTTCGCAGCTGGCGGTGCCGATTGCCTGGATCGTCTCGCCGGGCCTGGTCGATACCGGCCAGTGGCACCAGCTGTACTCCTTCGAAGCCGGCCTGGCCCTGTGTGCGTTCGCGGCAGTGGTGCTGCTGAAGCTGCCGCCCGGCATCCAGGTGAAGGCGTTCGAGCCGCTGGACTTCCTCACGTTCGCCCTGCTCGCACCGGCCGTCGCCCTGCTGGTGATCGTGCTGGCGCAGGGCTACACCCGCTGGTGGCTCAACACGCCATGGCTGGGCTGGGCACTGGTCGCCTCGATCGTGCTGTCCACTACCGCCTTCATCATCGAGCACTACCGGCGCAATCCGCTGCTGCAGATCCGCTGGCTGTCGACGCTGCCGGTGCTGCACTTCATCGTCGGCGCGTTCCTGATCCGCTTCCTGACCACCGAGCAGTCCTATGGCGTGGTCAACCTGATGCGCACGCTGGGGATGGGGCCTGACCAGATGCGCCCGCTGTTCGTGGTGATCCTCGCGGGCGTGGTCACCGGCATCGCCGGCGCCTCGCTGACCTTCGGCCCGAAGCGGCTGATCCCCCAGCTGCTGATGGCGATCCTGCTGCTGGGCGCTGCCGCGTTCTTCGACCAGCACCGCACCAGCATGGACCGGCCGCACGACTTCTACGCCAGCCAGTTCCTGGCCTCGGTCGGTGCCGGCATGTTCATGGGGCCGCTGATCATGCTCGGCATCTCCGCCGCGTTGAAACAGGGCGTGGACCACATGATCACCTTCCTGGTGACGCTGTCGATCACGCAGACGCTGGGTGGCCTGGCCGGCTCGGCGGTGCTGGGCACCTTCCAGCTGCATCGCGAGCAGCTGTATTCCAGCGCATTGACCAGCCAGCTCGACCCGGCCGACCCGGTGGTGGCACAACGCCTGCGTATCCAGCAGCAGCTTTACAGCGCACAGATCACCGATCCGGTGCTGCGCAGTGCGCAGGGCAGCGCACAGCTGGCGCAGACCGCGCGCCGCGAAGCCAACGTGCGTGGCTTCAATGATGTGTTCACACTGAGCGGTTGGCTGGCCATCGGCTTCCTGTGCTGGTTGCTGCTGCTGTCGCTGCGCACCGCCGTGCTCAAGCAATGGCGCAAGCGCCACCCCACTTCCCCCACTGCGGCCGCACCGGCCGCGCCCCGCTGAGTCCTCCGCCATGCCTCCCGTCCCGCCCCGACCCGACGACGCCGACAACGTGACCCCACCGCCGCCGACCGACGCGGCACCCGCGCCCACGCCCGTTGAGCCGGCGGTCGCGCCGAAGTACCTCAAGCCCAGCGCGCGCAGCGTGGTGGTGATGGTGGTGGTCGCCCTGCTGGGCATCGCGCTGATCCTGCGCGCCTGGCACCTGTGGCCGTTCACCAGCAGCGTGATGGTGACCGACAACGCCTATGTACGCGGGCAGATCACGGTGATGGCGCCGCAGGTGAACGGCTACGTGACCGAAGTGCTGGTGAAGGACTTCCAGCATGTGAGAGAGGGCGAGCCGCTGCTGCGCATCGATGACCGCATCTACGCGCAGCGCGTCGCCCAGGCGCAGGCGACGCTGGACAGCGCACGCGCAGCACTGGCCAACTCGGACCAGTCGCAGGCGCAGAACCGCGCGCAGATCGCCTCCGCACACGCCACGTTGTCGGCCGGCCAGGCGGAGCTGCAACGCTCACGCAACGAGACCAAGCGCTACGAGGAGCTGGCCGCGCAGCAGCTGGTATCGATCAACGACCGCGACAAGTTCCGCACCACCCAGGCCTCGGCGCAGGCCAGCGTGCAGCAGTCGCAGGCGCAGATCCGCATCGCCGAGGAAACGCTGGTGTCGACCCAGGTGGCGCGCAAGAGCCTGGAGGCCCAGGTGGAAAGCGCGCAGGCGCAGCTGGAACTGGCGCGCATCGATCTGGCCAACACGGTGATCCACGCGCCGCGCGACGGCCAGATCAGCGAAGCGAGCGTGCGCGTGGGCCAGTATGTCGCCGCCGGTTCGCAGCTGCTGTTCCTGGTGCCTGACACGCTGTGGGTGGTGGCCAACTACAAGGAAGGCCAGACCTGGGGCATGGCGATCGGCCAGCCGGCCACGTTCTCAGTCGACGCGTTCCAGGGGCAGGTGCTGCGGGGCCGCGTACAGGAGATCGCGCCGGCTACCGGGTCGGAATTCAGCGTGCTGCGCCCGGACAATGCCAGCGGCAACTTCACCAAGGTGGTGCAGCGGCTACCGGTGCGGATATCGATCAATGAAGGTCAGACGCTGGCAGAGCAGCTGCGGCCCGGCATGTCGGTGATCGTGCGGGTGGATACCCGCTCCAAGCCGCTGGACTAGCCTTGTCATGAAACGGGGGGTCAGATCCCTTTTGCCAAGGCAAAAGGGATCTGACCCCAGGACCCATTGCTCAGCCCGCGCAGCGCGCGCAGAGGCCGTGCACTTCCAGGGTCTGCGCCTGCGGCTGGAAACCCAGCTCCTTGGCGCGCTTCTCCAGCTGGGTGACGATTTCGCGGTCTTCCAGTTCCACCGCGCTGTGGCAGCTGTTACAGATCAGGAACGGCACCGAATGGGCGGCGCTGCTGGGATGGTGGCAGGCCACGAAGGCATTGACCGACTCCAGCTTGTGCACGAAGCCATTGGCCATGAGGAAGTCGAGGGCGCGGTATACGGTGGGCGGGGCATCAGCACCCACGCCCTTGCCGTTGCGCACCCATTCCAGCAGCTCGTAGGCCTTGACCGGCTTGCCGGCCTCGGCGATCAGCTTCAGCACATTGGCGCGGATCGGGGTCAGGCGCAGCCCGCGTTCGCGCGAGACGCGCTCGACCACCGCCACAAAATCCGATGCATCGTGGACGTGGTGGTGCGGGGCCGTACAGGCAGTGGCGGTCTTGGCGGGCATGCGTGTTCTCCGGTTCGGGCCTGGCAAGGATGCCTCAGGCCGTTGCTACCTTGGTGATGGCCACATCAATGCGTTTCAAGGCCTGCTCGCGGCCGGCCAGGTACACGGTATGGGAAATGTCAGGGCTGACCTGGGTGCCGGTGATGGCCACGCGCAGCGGCTGGGCGACCTTGCCCATGCCGATCTCCAGCGCGGCGGCGGCATCGTGCAGGGCCACGCCCACCGACTCGGCGGTCCATTCCGGCAACGCCGCCAGCAGCTCACGGGCCTTGCCCAGCGCCACCTCGGCACCGGCCTTGAAGTGCTTGGCCACGGCGGCTTCGTCGTACTCGGTCAGCGGCTGGTACCAGACCACGGCCTTTTCGGCCATTTCCTTCAGAGTCTGCACGCGTTCACGCAGGGCGATCACCACATCCTCCGGGGCCGGGCCGGCGGCCACGTCCAGGCCCAGCTTCTGCAGCTGGTAGACCAGGTGCGGCACGATGGCGGCCACGTCCTCGGTCTTCAGGAAGTGCTGGTTGACCCAGCCCAGCTTGGCCATATCCAGGCGCGAGGCCTTGGAGTTGCAGTCCTTCACGTCGAACAGCTCGATCAACTCCTGGCGGCTGAACAGCTCCTGGTCACCGTGCGACCAGCCCAGGCGGGCCAGGTAGCTCAGCAGCGCATCGGGCAGGTAGCCGGCGTCCTTGTACTGCATTACGTCGGCCGCGCCGGTGCGCTTGGACAGCTTGGCGCCCTGCTCGTCCAGGATCATCGGCATGTGGCCGAACTTCGGCACCGGCGCGCCGATGCCTTCGTACAGGTTGATCTGGCGCGGGGTGTTGTTGATGTGGTCGTCGCCGCGGATGACCTCGGTGATGCCCATGTCCCAGTCGTCCACCACCACCGCGAAGTTGTAGGTGGGGAAGCCGTCCGGGCGGAAGATGACCATGTCATCCAGCTCGCTGTTGGCGATCTCGATGCGGCCCTTGATCAGGTCGTCGAACACCACCGTGCCTTGCAGCGGGTTCTTGAAGCGGATGACGCGGTTCGGGTCGTCCTTGCGCGGCAGGCCCAGCTCGCGCGCAGCACCGTTGTAGCGCGGCTTCTCCTGCTTGGCCATGGCCGCCTCGCGCATCGCGTCCAGCTCTTCGCGGGTCTCGTAGGCGTAGTACGCCTTGCCGTCGGCCACCAGCTGCTCGGCCACTTCCAGGTAACGGGCGACGCGGTCGGTCTGGTAGATCGGGCCTTCGTCGTAGTCCAGGCCCAGCCACTCCATCGCCTCCAGGATGGCGTCGATCGCACCCTGGGTGCTGCGTTCACGGTCGGTGTCCTCGATGCGCAGCACGAACTCGCCGCCACGGTGGCGGGCCTCCAGCCAGCAGTACAGCGCAGTGCGGGCACCACCGATGTGCAGGTAGCCGGTGGGACTGGGGGCGAAGCGGGTGCGGCAGGTCATGGACGGCTCGAGGAACGGGAATCCCCCGATTTTACCAGCCCTCCGCCCCCGACGGAAAAAGGGGACGGAGGGGATTAAGTCGCGATTGCCCAGCCTCTGGGCGCTGCGACCGGGAAACGGAGGGGAGAAACGACTTAATCCCCTCCGTCCCCTTTTACGGTTCTACCTTGCGCGGGAAGGTCTGCTCGCGCATGGCGGCGTTGTAGGCGAACGAGGCGACGATGGCCGCGGCCTGCTTCAGGTCTTCCGGTTCGGCGTGGTCCCAGGTGTCCAAGTGGCTGTGGTGGACATTGGTGAAGTAGTCCAGCCGGTCCTGGATGAACTGGAAGCCCGGCAGGCCGATGCGATCGAAGCTGATGTGGTCGGTGCTGCCGGTGTTGCGGGTGGCCACGGTGGTGGCGCCCACGTCATGGAACGGCGCCAGCCAGGCTTCGAAGATCGGCATCGCCGCCAGGTTTTCCTGCGCGTAGATGCCACGGAAGCGGCCGGAGCCGTTGTCCATGTTGAAGTAGACCTGGAACTTGCCGTAGTCGCGGGTCTTCTGCAGCGCGCCGGTTGGCTCGCGCAGCGAGGCCGGCAGCGCCTTCTGCGCCGGGTCGGTGGGTTCCGGGAAGCGACCGAAATGCTTGGCCACATAAGCCTGCGAGCCGATCAGGCCCTGTTCCTCACCGCTCCACAGCGCCACGCGGATGGTGCGCTTGGGCTTGGCGCCGGTCGCCTTGAGGATGCGCATCGCCTCCATCATCACCGCCACGCCGGCCGCGTTATCGGCCGCACCGGTACCGCTGTGCCAGGAATCCAGGTGCGCGCCGATCATCACCACTTCATCAGGCCTGCTGCTGCCACGGATCTCCGCCAGCGTGTTGTAACCGGGCTGGTCGGCCTCATCGGTGAAACGCGCGGCCACATCCACGCGCAGGCGCACGGTCTGCTTGGCCTCCAGCGCGCGCACCAGTGGATTGAAGTGCTCGCTGATCATCGCCAGCTCGGGAATACCCACCGATTCACCCGCCTTGCGCGAACCACCACCGGCAACGCGGATGATGCCGTTGTCCCAGCTGCTGATGCTGATCGAGGCCAGCGCACCCTCTTCCACGAAGAACGCATTGACCTTGGCCGCCAGCTGCTGGCGTTCCTGGTACTCCTTGACCCGCTTGGCACGCTCGGCGGTGGCGTCCTTGTCCTTGGGCAGGGTGAATTCCTGCAGGCCCTCCAGCGAGGTGGCGTCGTGGCGATGCGAATCCGCCTCGGTGCCGCGCTTGTACTCACGCGCCTCGCCCAGCAGCAGGATCTTGCCGCGCAGCTTGCCGCGGTACTTCTCGATGTCTTCGGGCTTCTTGATCTCGACCTGGACCAGCTCGCCTTCGACCGGGCCCTTGGTGCCCGGCGTCCAGGCCTTGGGCAGCGCATGCAGCGGCTGCACGCGGTCACCCAGCATCTCCACGCTGGCCGAGGTGAACTCCCAGCCACGCCCGAAGTCGTCGAAGGCTTCGTCGTGGACATTGTCCAGCTTCCACTCGTTGAACTTGCCGCGGGTCCACGCGTTGGCGCGGCCCATCGCCGGCGAGTTGGTCAGGCGCGGGCCGATGCGCTCGGTGAGATAGCTGAAGGTGTCCATCACCTGCGAACGGTGGAAGGCCTCCTGGCGGATGCGGCTGACCATGTCCAGGTCCACCGTCTCGCGCTGCTGCGCCCCTGCATTACCACCCATCGCCAGCGCTGCGGCCAGCATGCCCCACTTCATCACATCGCACCCCTGCCCTTCGGCTCGATCATCAACCCATCGAGTCTAGCCAGCAGGGGCGCGCCGATACCGTCCCATCGGTCATGGGCGGCGGTAGAAGCGTGCGAACCAAGGTTCGCACCCACAGGAGAGTGGTTGGTTCGCACCCACGGGAGATTGGCTCCACAGGAGACTGGCCCCACAGAAAGAAGAGTGCTTGGTTCGCACCTGCCAAGCTACGTCATCCACTCCATCCCAGCCACAGCTGCGCCCGTTCCGGCAGCAGCAGCAACCAGTGCCGCCGGTCGATGCTGCTGCAACCGTACACCCCGGCGTGTGCGGGCCAGTCATCGGGCAGGCCACCGATACCGATCTCGGCCAGCGCCTCTGCCCCGGCCTTCCATGGCCGGTAGCGAGGCACCTTGCCCGCCAGCGCACCGCGTCCCTGCCGTGCGCCTTGCAACCACGCCAACCCCTGCCCCCGCAATCCCTCGCAGGTCACCGCTGCCAGCTGGAAGCGGACCAGGCCGGGGGCGATCCGTGCCCCCGGCAGGGCCGCCAGCACGCCATGTGCCTGCAGCAGTGCATCCACTTCCAGCAGGGCCGGAATGCCCTGCCGTGCCCGTTGCCGCAATCCCTGGCGCCAGCTCATGGCGTGCTCCTTACTTCAGTTCCGCGCCAAGCGCATACCAGTCCACCCGGCGCGTCACCCACATCGCCAGCGCCAGGATCACGAACAGCAGCAGCGACCCCATCAGCAGCGCGTTGTTCTCCGACACCAGAAGGCCGTACAGCGCGCCGTACAGCACGGTCAGCAGCGCCGCGAAGCCGAGGCCGCGCTTCCAGTGGCCCAGCACATTGGCCAGGTACACCGCCTGCAGGCCGATACAGGCCACGGCCGAAACCAGGTAGGCCTTCCAGAACGCGATGTGCTCGGACAGGCTGATCAGCAGCAGGAAGAAGATCGCCAGTGCCAGGCCCACCATCAGGTACTGCAGCGGATGGATGCGCAGCGACTTGATCAGCTCGAACAGGATGAAGCCGACGAAGGTGAGCAGCACGAACAGCACGCCGTACTTCGAGGCACGGTCGGCCTGGGTGTAGGTATCGACCGGATCAACCAGCGACACCGTTACCGCCTGCGAGTCGACCGAACCGTCATTGCGCAGCTGTCGCTGTGCGTCGGAGGCCAGCGAGGACACCGCCCAGCGCGCATCGAAGCCCTGCGCATCGACGCGTCGCTCATTGGGCAGGAACGCGCCGCTGAACGACGGATGCGGCCAGCTCGAACGCAGCGCGATGTGGGTGTCATCGCCCACCGGCACCACCGACAGCATGCGACTGCCATCCAGGCGCAGCTCCAGTTCAACGGTGCTGGCAGCCAGCGTGCCGCCCTGATCCGCAGCGAAACCGGCCACCGGCGCATGCAGGCCTCGCCCCACTTCGCTGGCCGCGCCAACGCCCGGCAGCAACCTCAGTTGCTTGCCACCCACGCGCAGGTTCGGCGTACCGACCAGGCCGCGCACATCGGAAATGCCCACCGCCACATACGGCTGGCCATAACTGCGACCGGCCTTCACCGGATAATCGTCAGCGGCAAAGGTCGCCTTCAGCTGGCCGTTCCAGCTGTACACCGGCACCTTGAACAGGCCGACTTCGCGCTGGCTCGGCAGCATCTCGCCGCCCACCTCCAGCGACGCCGGCATCTGCAGCCAGTGCCCCTCGGTGACCTGCACCTCGGTCTTCTTGACGCCCAGCGGGTCAACCAGTTCAACCTGCTTGCGTTCCACCCATGGCACCACCCGTACCGGGCCCACCAGCTGCTGCGCACCAGCGCGGCTGTCGGCCACCCGCGAGAAGGCCTCGTCGCGGTACGCACTGCGTTCGTTGATGACCCCGCGGATCATCGTCAGCGGAACCAGCAGCAGCAGGATCAGCCCGCCGACAATGGCGAACCTCAGCAGCATCTTCAGGGATTTCATGGTCCATCCTCGTTGGAGAGGGCTGCAGGATGGACCGCCGTGGTGAGCAGGGTTTGTGGCGAATTTGAAGCGAGTGTGAAGTCAGCGGCGCGGGCGTTGGCCCGGCGCACCCAACGGCAGCCACAGGCTGGCCACGGTGCCGCCGCCCTCGCGGACGTCGACACTGGCGCGCCCATCGTGCAGGCGCGCGACTTCCTGCACGAACGGCAGGCCCAGGCCGGAACTGCGCCGCCCGCTGCCGGGCCGCGCCAGCGAATAGAAGCGCTCGAACACCCGTTCGCGCGCATAGTCCGGGATGCCGGCACCGCGATCGGCCACCTGCAGCCGCACGCCCTGCCCGTCCACCTCGGCCTGCAGCGCGATCTCCGCGCCGGACGGCGAGAAGGCAATCGCGTTGTCGATCAGGTTGTGCAGTGCCTGCCGCAGCAGGTAGCCGTCGCCCTGCACCTGCAGGTCGGGCACGCTGTCGATGCGGACCTGCACGCCCGCCGCTTGTGCGCGCACCTGCGCGGCAGCGGCCGCATCGGCCAGCAATGCCGGCAGCGCGATCCGGTCGCGGGTCTGCAGCCAACCGTGCTGTTCCACTTCGGCCAACGCCAGCAGCTTGTCGATGGTCTCGGTCAGCCGCTCCTGCTGGTCGACGATGCTGCGCGCGAAATGCACGCGATCGGCCTCCGGCAATGGTTCCTGCAGCAGCTCGGCGGCGCCGCGGATGGCCGCCAGCGGGCTCTTCATCTCATGCGTCAGCGACTGCACGTACTGCTCGACGTAGGCCTTGCCTTCCAGCTTGCGGCGCATCGTTTCCAGCGCCTGCCCAAGATCGCCGATCTCGTCACGACGACGCCGTGGCGGTGGCACCGGTTCGCCGGCGCTGACCGCACGCGCATAGCGGCTGAGCTGGCCCAGGCCGGTGGTCAGCCACATCGTCACCAGCACACCGACCAGTGCCGACAATCCGATCAGCCAGGCCCCGCGCTCGATGATGGCGCGCTGGCTGGCGGCGATGAACGGATCGATGCTGCGGTTGGGCTGTGCCAGGCTGAGCACGCCGATGAGGGTGCGCCCATCGGCCGGGTCATATACGGGCGCCGCCACATGCATCACCGTATCGCCCTCTTCGCCGGCAATCTCGGGACTGGAACGCGCGCCGTACTCGCCGCGCAGCGTGCGATACACATCATTCCAGCGCGAGTTGTCGCGCCCCAGGTCGCGGCCCAGCGAATCGTAGATGACGATGCCCTTGGCATCGGTGATGGTCACCCGGTAATCCAGCGAGCGCTTCGGGAAGCGCCAGACCATCGCCTTCAGGTCACGCTGGCGTGCCTTGGCGAGGTTACGGGTGAAGCTGCCGCTGCGGATGGTGCCGGCCTTGACGTCGGCGGCGGCCATTTCGGCCAGCACGTTGGCCGCATCGACCAGGGTCGATTCCATCGCCTGGCGCACACCCGGCTTCACTTCGTTGACGAACACGCGCATCACGAAGAACGCCGCGATGCCGGTGATCAGGAAGAAGCCCAGGAACAGCTTCAGCACCAGGCGCATCGGCTAGACCTCCAGCGCGTAGCCAAGGCCACGGTGGGTGCGGATCGGGTCGTCGCTGGCACCGGCTGCGCGCAGCTTGGCGCGCAGCGTCTTTACATGGGTATCAACGGTGCGGTCGGTGCTGTCGGCACTGCTGTCCCAGCCACGGTCCATCAGCTGGGCACGGCTGAGGATGGCTCCGGGGCGCTGCAGCAGCGCCTCCAGCAGCGCGTACTCGTAGCGGGTCAGGTCCAGTGCCTGGCCACGGAAGCGGATGCGCCGGCCTTCGCGGTCGATGGCGAAGGCGCCATGTTCCTGCCAGCCTGCATCGGCGCCGGGCGCTGCGATGACCGGTGCCGCACGGCGCAGGCGCGCACGCACCCGTGCCACCAGCTCGCGCGGCGAGAACGGCTTGGTCATGTAGTCGTCGGCACCCAGTTCCAGGCCGAGCACCCGGTCCACTTCGTCATTGCGGGCGGTCAGGAAGATCACCGGCAGCTGCGCCACCGGCCCGGGCTGCGCGCGCAGCCGCCTGCAGACCTCGAAACCGCCCAGGTCGGGCAGGCCCACGTCCAGCACCACCACGTCGATATCACCGGCCTGCAGCCGTTGCAGCGCCTCCCCGCCCAGCAGGCAGTGGCTGGCGGCATAGCCTTCGCTGCGCAGCGCATAGAGCACGGTTTCGGCGATGGCGGCTTCGTCCTCGACCACCAGGACATGGGCAACAGGAGCTGTCATGGCGCGCAGCATAGCCGCTGCGGCCGCCGCCCCGTACACTGCCGCCCATGAACTATCGCCACGCCTTCCACGCCGGCAACCACGCCGATGTGCTCAAACACATCGTGCAGCTGGCCCTGATCGACAGCTTCAAGCGCAAGGACAGCCCGTTCTTCGTGCTCGACACCCACGGCGGCGCCGGCCGCTACCTGCTGGCCAGCGAAGAGAGCCGCAAGACCCTGGAGGCCGAATCCGGGATCATGCGGCTGATGGCCCAGCCCAAGCTGCCGGAGGTGGTCGAGCGCTACCTGAAGGCGGTGCAGGCCGACAACCCGGTCGGCGCGATGACCAACTACCCGGGCTCGCCGCTGCTGAGCGCACAGGCCATGCGCGCGCAGGACCGCATGGCGGTGTGTGAGCTGCAGGAAGCCGAAACGGCCACGTTGAAGGCCCTGTTCGCCCATGACAGCCGCGTCGATGTGCGGGCGGGCGATGGCTATGCGCTGCTGCGTTCGCTGCTGCCACCGAAGTTCAACGGCAGCAAGATCGGCCGTGGTCTGGTCCTGATCGACCCGCCCTACGAAGCCCAGGACGCTGAATACCAGGCCGTTCTGGCCGCCCTGGCCGAAACCCTGGCGCGCTGGCCGCAGGCCACGTGTGCCGTCTGGTTCCCGATCAAGCAGCGCCGCACCATCCTGCATTTCCTGCGCAAGGCCACCGCCCTGCCGGTGAAATCGGCGATGACGATCGAGTTCCTGGTGCGGCCGGACGACTCGCCGCTGCGCCTCAACGGCAGCGGCATGCTGCTGCTCAACCCGCCCTGGCAGTTCGACCGGGCGGTCGGCCCGGCCCTGCCGGCGCTGCGCCAGCACCTGGGCGAACCGGGTGCCAGCACCCGCCTGGATTGGCTCAAAGCCCCCGAATAACGGCCTTCACGAGGCTGTACCGCCGTGAGCCTTTCGTTCACGGAATGCAGCCCCGGTGATGCCACAATCGATGGACCACCAAGGAATCACCCGGTATGGCCACTCGCAACCGCATGCCGCCCTGGCATGAGATCTTCAAGGCTCCCAGCGGCCACGAGCTGCTGATCCGCCCCATCCGCCCGGAAGATGGCGCACCGCTGCAAGCGGCGTTCAGCCTGTTCGGGCCGGAAGAAATCCGTGATCGTTTCCTGCAGGCGGTGACCGAGCTGTCGCCGGAAACCACCCAGCGCCTGACCCACCCGAATCCCAAGACCGAGATCACCCTGGTCGCTGCCGAATCCCTGCCCGCTGGCGAAGCAGTGGTCGGCGCGGTCGCCCGGGCCTCGATCATCCCCGGTACCCGTGAAGCCGAGTACGCGATCCTGATCAGCCGCTTCCTCATTGGCCAGGGCCTGGGCCGGCAGCTGATGCGCAAGCTGGTGAAGTGGGGCCGCGGCAAGTACCTGGACCGCCTGTACGGCGACGTTGCCGCCGAGAATGAGCCGATGAAGCAGCTGGCCGCCTCGCTGGGCTTCAAGCCGGTGCCGCACCCGACCGGTGCCGAAGGCCTGGTGCGGATGGTGCTGGAGCTGGACAACTGAAGAGTGCGCCGGGCCCTGCCCGGCGATGCATTCCGGTAGTGCCGGCCACTGGCCGGCGTTCCGTTCCCCCAACGGCACATGAGGCTGCCGGCAAACGGCCGTCACGACCCACCGGGCTTCGATCAGGCTTCTGCTAAAATCCGGGGTCCATGTCGCGTACCTCATACCCCGCCCCGCCGCTGCCGCGCGCCGGCCAGCTCCGCGCCTGGTGGCGCGCCCCCGCCTCGCCGACCGCCCTGGCCTGGTACCTGGCCCAGGCCGCGCGTGCGCACGACGCGCCGCTGCTGGTGATCGCCCGTGACAACCACGGCGCCAACCAGCTTGAAGCCGACCTGCAGACCCTGCTCGGCGGTGACCCGGCCCTTCCGGTGGTCGCCTTCCCGGACTGGGAAACCCTGCCCTACGACCGCTTCAGCCCGCATCCGGACATCATTTCGCAGCGCTTGTCCGCCCTGCACCGCCTGCCCGCGCTGAAGCGCGGCCTGGTGATCGTGCCGGTGCAGACCCTGCTGCAGCAGCTGGCCCCGCGCAGCTATGTGATCGGTGGCAGCTTCGACCTGAAGGTCGGCCAGCGCCTGGATCTGGAAGCCGAGAAGCGCCGCCTGGAAAGCGCCGGCTACCGCAACGTGCCGCAGGTGATGGACCCGGGTGATTTCGCCGTGCGCGGCGGCCTGCTCGACGTGTTCCCGATGGGCGCCGACGAACCACTGCGGGTGGAACTGCTGGACGAGGACATCGACTCGATCCGTGCCTTCGATCCGGAAAGCCAGCGTTCGCTGGACAAGGTCGAGGCGGTGCACATGCTGCCCGGCCGCGAAGTGCCGATGGACGAGGCCAGCATCGCCCGCGTTCTGGCCACGCTGCGCGAGCGTTTCGATGTCGATACCCGGCGCAGTTCGCTGTATCAGGACCTGAAGTCCGGGCTGGCCCCGGCCGGCGTCGAGTACTACCTGCCGCTGTTCTTCGAGCGCACCGCGACCCTGTTCGACTACCTGCCCGACGGCAGCCTGCCGGTGGTCTGCACCGGTGCGTACGAAGCGGCAGTCGCGTTCTGGGCGCAGACCGGTGACCGCTACGAGCAGCGCCGCCACGATGTGGAACGCCCGCTGCTGCCGCCGTCGGCGCTGTACCTGTCGCCGGAGCTGCTGCGCGAGCGTCTGAACGATGCCCCGCGCATCGAGGTGTGGGCTGCTGACCACACACGCATCGCCGACGCGCACCCGCTGGGCGACCAGCCGTTGCCGCCGTTGCCGGTGGCCGCACGCGAGGCCCCCGCTGGCGACGCGCTGAAGTCCTTCCTCGGCCACTATCCGGGCCGGGTACTGATTGCCGCCGATTCGCCCGGGCGTCGCGAGGCCCTGCTGGAAGTGCTGCAGGCCGCCGAGCTGAAGCCACCGGTGGTGGCCGACCTGCCCAGCTTCCTCGCCGACGATGCGCGCTTTGCGATCGCGGTGGCGCCGTTGGAAGATGGCTTCGCACTGGACGATCCACGCATCGCGGTGCTGACCGAGCGCCAGCTGTTCCCCGAACGTGCCGGCAGCACACGCCGCACGCGCCGCGCCGGCCGCGAACCGGAAGCGATCATCCGCGACCTCGGCGAGCTGACCGAGGGTGCGCCGATCGTTCACGAGGATCATGGCGTCGGCCGCTACCGCGGCCTGATCGCGATGGACGTCGGCGGCATGCCCGGCGAGTTCCTCGAAATCGAATACGCCAAGGGCGACCGCCTGTATGTGCCGGTGGCCCAGCTGCACCTGATCAGCCGCTACTCGGGCGCCTCGGCGGAAACCGCGCCGCTGCATTCGCTTGGTGGCGAGCAGTGGAGCAAGGCCAAGCGCAAGGCCGCCGAGAAGGTCCGTGACGTCGCCGCCGAGCTGCTGGAGATCCAGGCCCGGCGCCAGGCGCGTGCCGGCCTGGCCCTGCAGGTGGACCGCGCGATGTACGAGCCGTTCGCTGCCGGCTTCCCGTTCGAGGAAACGCCGGACCAGCTGGCCGCCATCGACGCCACCCTGCGCGACCTGGCCAGCAGCCAGCCGATGGACCGTGTGGTCTGCGGCGACGTCGGCTTCGGCAAGACCGAGGTCGCGGTGCGCGCGGCGTTCGCCGCCGCCAGTGCCGGCAAGCAGGTGGCCGTGCTGGTGCCGACCACGCTGCTGGCCGAGCAGCACTACCGCAATTTCCGCGACCGCTTCGCCGACTACCCGATGAAGGTCGAGGTGCTGTCGCGCTTCAAGAGCAGCAAGGAAATCAAGGCCGAGCTGGAGAAGGTCGCCGCAGGCACCATCGACGTCATCGTCGGCACCCACCGCCTGCTGCAGCCGGACGTGAAGTTCAAGGACCTGGGCATGGTCATCGTCGACGAGGAGCAGCGTTTCGGCGTGCGCCAGAAGGAAGCGCTGAAGGCGCTGCGCGCCAACGTGCACCTGCTGACCCTGACCGCTACGCCGATCCCGCGTACGCTGAACATGGCCATGGCCGGCCTGCGCGACCTGTCGATCATCGCCACGCCGCCGCCGAACCGGCTGGCGGTGCAGACCTTCATCACCCAGTGGGACAACGCGCTGCTGCGCGAAGCCTTCCAGCGCGAGCTGGCACGCGGTGGCCAGCTGTACTTCCTGCACAACGACGTGGAAAGCATCGGCCGCATGCAGCGCGAGCTGTCCGAGCTGGTGCCGGAAGCGCGCATCGGCGTCGCCCACGGGCAGATGCCCGAGCGCGAGCTGGAAAAGGTGATGCTGGACTTCCAGAAGCAGCGCTTCAACGTGCTGCTGTCGACCACGATCATCGAGTCGGGCATCGACATCCCCAACGCCAACACCATCATCATCAACCGCGCCGACCGCTTCGGCCTGGCCCAGCTGCACCAGCTGCGTGGGCGCGTCGGCCGTTCGCACCACCGCGCCTACGCGTACCTGGTGGCCCCCGACCGCCGCTCGATCACTCCGGATGCCGAAAAGCGCCTGGAAGCCATCGCCTCGATGGACGAACTCGGCGCCGGCTTCACCCTGGCCACGCACGATCTGGAGATCCGCGGTGCCGGTGAACTGCTCGGCGAAGACCAGAGCGGGCAGATGGCCGAGGTCGGCTTCAGCCTGTACACCGAACTGCTGGAACGCGCGGTACGCAGCATCAAGCAGGGCAAGCTGCCCGACCTGGATGCCGGCGAGGAAGTGCGCGGTGCCGAAGTCGAGCTGCATGTGCCGGCGCTGATTCCGGAAGACTACCTGCCGGACGTGCACACCCGCCTGACCCTGTACAAGCGCATTTCCAGCGCGCGCGACAGTGATGCACTGCGCGAACTGCAGGTGGAGATGATCGACCGCTTCGGCCTGCTGCCGGATGCGGCCAAGCACCTGTTCGCCATCGCCGAGCTGAAGCTGAAAGCCAACACGCTGGGCATCCGCAAGCTGGACCTGGGCGAGAACGGTGGCCGCATCGTGTTCGAATCCAAGCCGAACATCGATCCGATGGCGGTGATCCAGCTGATCCAGAAACAACCGAACCTCTACGCCATGGAAGGGCCCGACAAGCTGCGCATCAAGCACCCGCTGCCGTTGCCGGAAGACCGCTTCAATGCGGCCCGCGCCCTTCTGACCACCCTCGCCCCGGGTTGATCGCCCCCCGAACACCCCGCACCGGTCCCCACCCGGTGCGGGCGGATGACCATGTTCCCTGACGCCGTACCCGCCCCCGACCTGCTGCACGCGCAGGCCTGCCTGATCGATGCCCTCTCGATGTCGCTGCAGATGCGCGACGCTTACACCCGCCACCACTGCGACCGCGTTGGCCTGCTCGCGCAGCGCCTGGCCACGCACTGCGACCTGGACGACGATGCCTGTTCGCAGATCGGCCTGGCCGCACGCTTCCATGACATCGGCAAGATCGGCATTCCCGACGATGTATTGCTGGCACCGCGCCGGCACACCGACGAGGAACGCGCGATCATGCGTGAGCATCCGGTGCGCGGCGAACACATCTTCCTCGCCACCGGCCGCAGCGACGCGGCACCGGTCGCACGCCTTATCCGCGCCCACCATGAAGCGTTCGATGGCAGCGGCTATCCCGACGGCCTGCGTGGCGAGAGCATTCCGCTGGGCTCACGTATCGTCACCGTTGCGGATGCCTACGATGCCATGACCAGCGTACGCCCCTACCGCGCGGCGATGGAACGCGAGACTGCGTTGCGCATCATCGACGAGCAGTCCGGCGGACTGATTGATCCCTACGTGCTGCAGCGCTTCCATCGCATGCTGGCGCAGGAACCTGCGCTGGCCTGAGAGCCGCCGTTCATGGCCTGACGCTCTCAGTCCACCAAACAGAAGGCCCGGCGTTCGCCGGGCCTTTTGCATCACGCATCACGTGCGATCGATTACCAGATCACCACGCGCTTGTCGTCGGCACGCACCATCGCGTCGCCGGCCTTGCACTGGAATGCAGCGGCGTACGACGGCATGTTCGACGGTGCACCGTTGGCACGGAAGTTGGCCGGCGCATGCGGGTCGGTGTTCAGGCGCACGCGCAGCTCGCCGTCGGTGAAGTTGCGGCGCCACACGGTGGCCCAGTTCATGAAGAAGCGCTGGTCCTGGCTGTGGCCGTCAACTTCGACATTCGCCTTCGGGTCTTCCTTCAGCGCCATCTGCAGCGCGTCGTAGGCCACGGTCAGGCCGCCCAGGTCACCGATGTTCTCGCCCAGGGTCAGCTTGCCCTTCACGAACACACCCGGCACCGACTCGTAGCCATCGAACTGTGCGACCAGCTGGTCGGTACGTTCGGTGAAGGCCTTGCGGTCGGCGTCGGTCCACCAGTTGTCGAAGTTGCCGTTGGCGGCGAACTGGCTGCCCGAGTCGTCGTAGCCGTGCATCATTTCGTGGCCAATGACCGCACCGATGCCGCCGTAGTTCAGCGCCGGATCGGCCTTGGCGTCGAAGAACGGCGCCTGCAGGATCGCCGCCGGGAACACGATCTCGTTCTTGGTGGCGTTGTAGTACGCGTTGACGGTCTGCGGGGTCATGCCCCACTCGGTCTTGTCCACCGGCTTGCCGATCTTGTCCAGCATGTAGCGGTAGTTGAACGCGCGCGCCGCCTGCATGTTGCCCAGGTAGCTGTCGCCGTTGGTCTGCAGGCCGGCCCACTCACGCCACTTGTCCGGGTAACCGATCTTCGGGGTGAAGCTGGCCCACTTCTCCAGTGCCTTCTTCTTGGTTTCTTCGCCCATCCACGGCAGCTGCTCCAGGCGCGCCTTCAGCGCCTGCGACAGGTTTTCCACCAGGTGCTGCATGGCGACCTTCGACTCGGCCGGGAACACGGCATCGACGTACAGCTGGCCCAGGGCCTCACCCATGCCGCCGTTGACCGACTCCAGCACGCGCTTCCAGCGCGGCTGCATTTCCTTCTGGCCACGCAGGGTGGTGCCGTAGAAATCGAAATTGGCCTTCTCGAACTGGCTGCTCAGGTACGGCGAGGCATCGTCGATCGTGTGGAAGCGCAGGTAGGCCTGCCAGGTGCTGGCCGGCACATCGGCGAGCATCTTGTCCATTTCACCGAAGAAACCCGGCTGGGCCAGCGAGAACTTCTGCGCGGCCGGCACCTTCAGGGTGTCGAACAGCGCGGTCCAGCTGAAGTTCGGGGTCAGCTTGTCGGCGTCTGCGGCGCTGAGCGGGTTGTAGCGCTTGGCCGGGTCACGCATTTCGATGCGCGACATCGAGGCCTTGGCCAGGCGGGTTTCAAAGGCCATCACGGCCTTGGCCTGCTCGGCGGCCTGTGCAGCGTCCACGCCGGACAGGGTCAGCACCTGTGCGATGTAGGCCACGTAGGCATCGCGGATCTTGGCCTGCGCGTCGTCGAAGTAGTAGCCCTTCTCCGGCAGGCCCAGGCCGCCCTGGCCAACGTAGGCGATGACGTTGGCCGAATCCTTGTAGTCGGCATTGGCAAACAGCGAGAACAGCACGCCCTTGCCCTCGGCCTGGCTGTCGCGCAGGTACTGGGTGATGGCGGCGGTGTCGTTCAGTGCAGTGATCTTGTCCAGCTGCGGCTGCAGCGGTGCCAGGCCGGCCGCTTCGATCTTGGCCTCATCGTTGCCGGTCTTCCAGATGTCACCGATCTTGGCTTCCACCGATCCGGCCTTGGCCTGGCTGGCGGCGGCCTGCTGCACCAGCGCGTGCTGCACTTCCAGCGAGCGCTCGCGCAGAATCTCGAAGCTGCCCCAGGTGGTCTGGTCGCCCGGCACCGGGTTGGCCTTCAGCCACTTGCTGTTGACGAAGCCATTGAGGTCGGTACAGGCCGAGATGGCCGGATCGAGGTCGGCGCTGTTGAGGCTGATCAGCGCGGTCTTGATCTGCGACTGGTCGAAGGCCGGCTTGGCGTCGGCACCGGCCGCCGGTGCGGTTTCATTCTTGCCACAGGCCGCCAGCGAGGCAGCGATGGCGATGGTCAGGCCCAGCGGGACCAGGTTGCGGACGTTCATGAGGCTCTCCTGCGGGTAATTTCACAGGGTAGCCGGGGAGGCCCACGACAGGGACCGGCCAAAGGTCACAGGGGCGAGCTTCTTGTAGAGTCGAGCCATGCTCGACTGCGGTTGGCCTCTTGCCTCAGGGGTCATGAACCCGCAACGAAGAGCAGTCGAGCATGGCTCGACTCTACAAAAAGCGAAGGCCGGCTTGCGCCGGCCTTCTGCTTCTTTATTTCGCCTTGCCCTGGTTGGCCACGGCCTCAGCAGCCTTGCGTGCCGCCTCCGGGTCACCCAGGTAGCGGAACGACTGCACGGTCAGATCATCGTTCAGTTCGAACAGCAGCGGGATGCCGGTCGGGATGTTCAGCTCGAGGATTTCCTCGCGCGAGACGGTGTTGAGGTACTTGTACAGCGCGCGCAGCGAGTTGCCGTGGGCGGTGACCAGCACGGTCTTGCCGTCCTTCAGCTGCGGCGCGATCGCGTCGTGCCAGTACGGCAGCACGCGGTCCAGGGTGGTGGCCAGCGATTCGGTGCCCGGCAGTGCGTTGCGATCCAGGCCGGAATAGCGGCGGTCATGGATCGGGTGACCCGGATCTTCCAGTTCCATCGGCGGCGGCGGGATGTCGTACGAACGACGCCACACCTTGACTTGGTCCTCGCCGTGCTTGGCGGCGGTCTCGGCCTTGTCCAGGCCCTGCAGGCCACCGTAGTGGCGCTCGTTGAGGCGCCAGGACTTGTTCACCGGCAGCCAGTCCTGCTCCAGCTCGGCCAGCGCACCCTGCAGGGTGTGGATGGCGCGCTTCAGCACGGAGGTGTGGGCGACGTCGAACTGCAGGCCTTCCTCGCGCATCAGGCGACCGGCGGCGGCCGCTTCCCGGCGCCCCTGCTCGGTCAGGTCGACATCGACCCAGCCGGTGAAGCGGTTGTCCAGGTTCCACTGGCTCTGGCCATGGCGCAACAGTACGAGTTTACGGGTCACTGCAGGGTCTCCAACGCGAGGAAAGGCAGGCCGCCATTGTAGCCCCGGGCGCCACTCACCGGGCCGTGGCACCGTGCATGCGATGCTGTGACCAATGAATACGGTGATCGACCCCGGGCGCTGGGAAGGCAGCGTCGCCGCGGCCCGCGCGCAGCAGACCCAGCTGGCCGGCCGCGTGGAACGCCAGGACCGCCTGCCACGCAACGTGCGCTGGCTGGCCGGGCTGGATGTCGGCTTCGAAGACAACGGCGCCATCACCCGCGCCGCGGCGGTGCTGCTGGATGCGAAGACGCTGCAGCCCGTGGCGCAGGAGATCGCGCGGATTCCTACGGTGATGCCCTACATCCCCGGCCTGCTCAGCTTCCGCGAACTGCCGGCACTGCTGGCCGCGCTGGCGCTGCTTCCGCGGGCGCCGGATCTGGTGTTCGTCGATGGCCACGGCATCAGCCATCCGCGCCGGCTGGGCGTGGCCGCGCATCTGGGCGTGGTCACCGACCTGCCGAGCATCGGCGTGGCCAAGTCGAAACTGGTGGGCCGGTTCGTCGAGCCGGGCGCCGAGGCCGGCGCGCATACGCCGCTGCTGGATGGCGATGAACCATTGGGCTGGGTGCTGCGCAGCAAGGTGCGCTGCAAGCCACTGTTCGTGGCCGGCGGCCATCGGGTCAGTGCCGATACCGCGCTGGCCTGGGTGCAGCGCACCCTGCACGGTTATCGGCTGCCGGAGCCGACCCGGCTGGCGGATCGGCTGGCCTCGCGCCGGGACGAATGACCGCACCGGGCATTCCCGGTGCGGCCTTCATTTTCATTCAACGATGCACGTGACCGCGATGGCCCTGCGCGTCCTCACCGTGGTCGTGGCCCTCATGGCCCTCCTGCTCGCCGCCCTTGGCCGGCGCTGGTTCACCACAGGCTTCGCCGCAGTGGTCCGCTTCGATCTGCAGTGTCACGTGCTCGATGCCGAAGTCATCGTGCAGGCGCCCGCCCAGTTCACGGCGCAGTGCATCGGCATCGGTGCCGTCGCGCATCACGATGTGCGCGGTCAGCGCCGGCGTGCTGGAGGCCAGCGCCCACACATGCAGGTCATGCACGTCCAGCACTGCGGCGTGGCCGGACAGGCTGTCACGTACCTTGGCCACGTCCATGCCCTTGGGCACGCCTTCCAGCAGCACGTTGATCGCCTCGCGCATCAGCACATAGGTGCGCGGCAACACCCACAGGCCGATCAGCACGGCCAGGATCGGATCGATCGGCTTCCAGCCGGTGAAGTGGATCAGCACCGCACCGGCGATCACCGCCACCGAGCCGAGCATGTCCGCCCACACTTCCAGGTAGGCGCCCTTCACGTTGAGGCTCTCGCCGCTGCCAGCCTGCAGCAGGCGCATCGAGATCAGGTTGATGACCAGGCCGGCCGAGGCGATCACCAGCATGCCGGTGGAGGCGATCTCCTGCGGCTTGCTGAAGCGCCCGACTGCTTCCCACAGGATGTAGGCGGCAACCACGAACAGCATCGCGCCGTTGATCATCGCGCCCAGCGCTTCCAGGCGCGCATAGCCGTAGGTGCGACGCGCGTCCGGCGGGCGACGACTCAGTCGTACCGCGACCAGCGCGATCATCAGTGCAAGTGCATCGGTGGCCATGTGCGCCGCATCGGACAGCAGCGCCAGGCTGTTGGTCCAGAACGCGCCCACCACCTCGACGACGAGGAAGGTGGAGGTCAGGCCGAGCGCCCACCACAAGGGTTTCTCGTGGCGGATCTCGGATGGCAGGTGATCGTGGTCGTGGCCCATGGCAACAGCTCCTTTGCGATGGAGGCAGGCTACGCCGGCGGCCGTGGGGAAACTATCACGGTGTTTATAACATTGCAGGATCCGCGACGTGGGTCGCTGCAGCTTGCGCCGGTGCGGGGCCACATTATGATGGCCGCATCCCCTCTGGAGGGGGAACGGGCAGCCGGATCGCCTCGGCGGTGCTGCCCGCAATGGACACCCAAGCACAAGGAATACGGAACATGTGGACTACCAGGACCCCTTGGGTCGCCGTCGCCGTGGCCTGCGCGCTGGGCATGGCCGCAAACGCCTCGGCCAAGACCTGCCAGCAGAATTTCCGCTCGGTAGGCGACCCCCGCAATGGCCAGTTCTTCACCTCCGAGGTCACCCTTCCCGGCCTGAAGCCCCGCAGTGCGCTGGGCCAGCTGCGCAAGGCGGCACTCGACGAAGGCAACAACTTCGTCAGCGGCGATGTCATCAGCGAAACCGAAGGCCAGATGTACGTGCTGCAGACCGACACGAAGATGCCGCTGGTCAGCATCGTCACCGCCTCCAATGGCGGCAACGTGGTGGTCGGCACCAAGCTGTCACGCGGGCAGACCGCCAAGGAAGAGGACGCACGCAGCGCGCTGTGTGGCTGGCTGGACAAGCTCAAGACCGGCCCCGAAGGCGAGGCGATCGCCGAAGCCGTGCGTGTTTCCAGCGGTTTCGACAAGCCGATCCAGGCCACCGCGGTCGGCATGTCCACCGAAATGGGCAAGGACTCCAAGCGGCTGCAGCGGGAAGTCAACACCGCACCGCTCAGGGCGCTGTTCTCCGGCAGCAACACGCCACCGGATACCGACGCGATGTACCAGCCGTTGCTCGTCAAGTATTTCGGCCGCCGTTTCATCATCGATGGCCAGGTGTACACCGCCCAGCCCAACCGCTTTGCCAAGACCTTCGAGGTGGGCTACCTGGTCACCAAGATGAAGGGAATCGGTGGCATCGGCGGACGCCAGTCGAACGACGACAACAATGCCAACTTCACCGTGCACTGTGCGCTTGCACCGGATCAGATGGCGCTGGGCGCCACCCTGCGCGAGAACGACTGGGTGAAACTGGAAGGCGTGGTCGACAAGATGGATACCGGTGGCGTCCACCTGCGCGATTGCCGGCAGGTGAAGTAGCCCCGCAGGCTGCGCCGGGGACCGCCCCGGCGCAGCGCTCATCGGATCAGAAGCCGAAGCGCAGGCTGGCCCAGTACGCGCGGCCCGGCTCGTTGTAGGTCGCCGCGCCGGCATCGCTGCTGTTGGCCTCGCGGAACAGGCGCTTGTCGGCCAGGTTGTTGACGCCGAAACCGAAGCTGACCGTCTCGGTCACCTTGTAGCGCGCGCTCACGCCCCAGATGTTGTACGCACCGCGATCCTGCAGTGCGATCGACGGGTCGCAGGTGCCGGTGCAGCGCGGATCATTGTTGATGTTGGTGGTAGCCGGCTTCTGCTTGCCATAGAACGTGCCGGTCAGCAGCAGCGACAGCTTGTCGGTGGCCTGCCAGTCCAGCATCGTGTTGATCGTGTACTTCGGGATCACCGACAGCGGCTGGCGCGTGGTCTTGTTCTCGTTCTCGACCATGTAGGTGAAGTTGTTGCTCCACTTCAGGCGGCTGCCCTGCTCGCCCAGCAGCGGGATCACCAGGTTGCCTTCAAGCCCCTGCACGATCGCCTTGGGTGCGTTCTCCCAGCGGAAGATGCGGCCCTTGGTGTCGGCGGTCAGCCCGATCTGGGTGTAGCCGGCCTGGATCTTGTCCTTGTAGTCGTTGTGGAAGTAGGTCAACGACGCCTGCCAGCCGCTCTGCGGTGCCCACTCGATGCCCAGTTCCTTGTTCAGGCTGGTTTCCGCCTTCAGGTCCGCGTTGCCGCGCATGTAGCAGCCGGCGCCCAGGCTCGGCAGTGCATTCGGGCAGCCATTGCCACGGGTGTAATACAGATAGTCCGGATTCGACTGGTACAGGTTCGGCGCCTTGAATGCGCGGGCAATACCCCCCTTCACCACCCAGTCGCTGTTGATGCGGAACTGCGCATTGAGGCTGGGGCTGGTGTTGTTGCCGAACTGGCTGTGGTGGTCGAAGCGCAGGCCCGGGGTGACGATCCAGCGTTCACCCAGGTAGATGTTGTCTTCCACGAATACGGCGGTGGTCTGCGCATCGGACTTGCCGCGCGCGCGATCGGCCGACAATCCCGGGAATCCGCCGCCGCTGCTGCTGGACTGGCTCATCGAGTACGGGTCGGTCAGGCGGCTGTCCAGGTACTCGAAGCCCAGCGTCCAGATGTTCTCGGCACCGCCCAGCGTGGTCGGGAAACTCACTTCGCCATCCAGCTGGTAGTTGCGCAGGCGCGAGGTCGACCAGTCGGTGCCGTTGAAGCTGCCCTCCGGGCCACCGGCCAGGCCTTCGTTGATGCGCGAGTTGTTCACCGCCTCCACTGCAGCCGTTACCCGCGAGGTCACGTCACCCCAGCGGCCGCGATGGGTGATCGCGCCGGTGTTGCGGTACATGCGGTTGGTCTCGGCCTGCTGCTCGGCCAAGGCCCCCAGATCGATCGGTGTCGAGGTGCCGGTGGTGCTGACCGCGCGGTCGCCGGCGTAGATGTTGCCCTGGCGGCTGGTGCCGGCTTCGAACTCGAGCACCTGGTTGGCGGTCACGTCCCAGCGCAGCAGCGCGTTGATATCGCGGTTCTTGACGCCCTCGCGGCCGGCTGGCGGCACCGCGTTCGGATTCGTCGCGAAGTCACGGTTGAGGTCCAGCGAATCGGCGTCGGTCTTGTTGAGATTGCCGTACAGGCGGAACGACAGGGTGTCGGTCATCGGCCCGCTCAGCTGCAGGCCGACGCGCTCGCTGCCGCCTTCGGCGCTGTGCTCGGGCACCAGGCCATACAGGTCTACCGCACCGGTCAGGTCGCCGGTCGGGCGCTTGGTGATGATGTTGACCACGCCGCCAGAAGCACCGGAGCCATAGCGTGCCGCCGCCGGGCCGCGCAGCACTTCGATGCGCTCGATCATTTCGGCCGGCACCCAGTTGGTGTCACCGCGGGTATTGCGTTCGCCGCTACGCCCCATGCGCACGGCATCGCGTGCGCCGATGCGCTTGCCGTCGACCAGGATCAGGGTGTTTTCCGGACCCATGCCGCGCAGATCGATCTGGCGGTTGTTGCCGTACTGGCCCGAGGCACTGTTGCCGGTCAGGTTGACGCCGGGCATGGTGCGCAGCAGCTCGGCGATATCGTTGGCCGGCGGGCGCTTGGCGATGTCCTCGGCGGTGATGGTCGAGGTACCCAACGCCTGGCGGGCGATCTGCGAGGCGGTGACATGCACCGTGTCGATATCGGTGGCGTCGGTTTCGGCCTGGGCGGTCAGGGCGCTGCCCGCCAGCAGGGCGGCAACGGCAAGCGCCAGCGGGCGCGGCGAAAGGACAACGGCAGGAGACATGATCAGGACCTTCTGGCAGGGCTACGGGGCCTCTGGCAAAGGGCTTGAGGCAACGACGAGGGGGAGGCGGAGCCGTCCTGCAGGCACCTGCAGCCCGTTCCGTGCGCGCATTCTCCCACCAATGCGATTGATTCTCAAATGCGTTCACTCATTGCCGCAGCGGTGCCAATGTGGTTTGCGCACCGGGCAACCCTGCACCGCGCGTAAACTGGCCGGCTAACCCGCCATCAACCGTACGCCACCGCGGCCGATACCCGTGGTTTGCCGTACGCAGTCAGAGATCGACGTGGAACCACCCCAATTGGACGATGCCAGCCAGCCGCTGGCCGAGGCCTGGCAGCATTGCCTGCTGCAGGCCGGCCCTGCCGCCACCGCGCTGCTCAAGGCCGCTGCCACCGATGCCCCACCCGCGCTGGCCCAGCGCTTTTACGAAGTGCTGCTGCAGGACGGGCGTGCCCGCCGCTTCCTGTCCCACGACCAGGTCAAACAGCGCCTGCAGCCGGCCATGCAACGCTGGTTGGTGCAACTGCTGACCACCGACGCCTCCGGCATCGCCACCACCGTCGCCTCGCAGCGGGTGATCGGCGACGTACATGCGCGGGTCGGCATCCCGGTCGACCTGGTCACCCGCGGTGCGCGCGTTCTCAAGCACGAGCTGTTCGTGCGCCTGCGCGACGATGCACCCGACAGCGCGACCGCATTCGCCGCCATCGCCTGCCTCAGCGCGATCATGGACATCGCCATGGAAGGCATGACCCTGGCCTACACCCATGCGCGTGAGCGCTCCACCCGTGCCGATGCCGCCTACCGGCTGTTCTCGCTGGTACAGAACGTCGGTACCGAACGCGAGCGCCAGCGCGCACTGCTGCTGGACTGGGAGAACGCCCTGCTGTACGCACTCGCCGGTCATGTGCAGGCCAGCGACAACGCCAGCCTGGCCACCTCGGAGTTCGGCCTGTGGTTCACCCACAAGGGCATCCCCAGCTTCGGCGAAAGCAGCGAAACCCAGCAGGTGGGCCAGTTGATGGCCCGCATTGACGGCCACCTGCAACGCGCGAGCGGCGATGCTCCGGCGCAGCGACTGGCGGTGCTGCCGGCCATCCGCGAGGACCTGGCTGCCATCCGCACCCTGATGACACTGCTGTTCGAGCGCATCGGCGAACTGGATGCCGGCAGCGACGCGCTGACCAACCTGCTCAACCGTCGCTTCCTGCCCACCGTGCTGCGCCGGGAAATCGAGCTGGCCACACGCAACCGCACGCCGTTCTCGCTGCTGCTGCTCGACCTGGATCATTTCAAGGCAATCAACGACGGCCACGGCCACGATGCCGGCGACCGCGCGTTGCAGCACGTGGCCGGCCTGCTCGGCCAGCTCACGCGTGGCAGCGACTACCTGTTCCGCTATGGCGGCGAAGAATTCGTGGTAGTACTGGTGGCCGCCAGCGAATCGCAGGCGACCGTGATCGCCGAGAGCCTGCGCCGGCAGATCGCGCAGTCGCCGGTGGCGCTGGCCAATGGCCAGGTGCTGGAACTGACCGCCAGCATCGGCGTGGCCGGTCACGATGGTCATCCGGACTACGAGCGACTGATGGCACGTGCCGACGCCGCGATGTACGAGGCCAAGCGCAGCGGCCGCAACCGCGTGGTGGTGGCCAGCGAGGCATTGCAGGAAGCCCCCGGACGGCGCGCATTGCAGCGGTAGACCAGCGCTGAGGGCAAACCAGGTGTAGAGCCGACTGCGAGTCGACTATCGCGCGCAGCGCGGACTTTTTCGCGCTCCGCGGCAAGAGCAGTCGACCAACGGTCGACTCTACCGACAGCCGACTCTACCGACACCGGCGCCAGCCGCTGCTTTCACCGCTACCACCCGCCACGCTGCCCACCACAGCAGCGCCAGCAACGCGATGCCTGCCCCCAGCAGGCACACGGCGGGCCAGCCATGCCGCACCTGCATCCAGGGCCCCGCCACCGCGCCTGCACCACTGCCCACCGCATAGAACAGCATGTACAAAGCCACCAGGCGCCCATGCTGTTCTGCCGGTGCACGCAGCAGCAATGCCTGGTTCGAGACATGTAGTGCCTGGCCGCCGAGGTCGAGCACGACCACACCCAGCAGCAGCAAGGACAGCGACTGCGGCAGGCCCAGCAGCGGCCACCACGCGACCAGCATCAGCAGCAACGCGCCAAGACTGACCCGATCGGCAAAACCGCGGTCCATCCAGTGCCCGACACGCGCCGCCATCAGCGCACCGACCACGCCGGCCAGGCCGAGCGCACCGATGGCTGCGGTCGACCAGTGCAGCGGCGGTGCCGACAGCGGCAGGGGTGCCGCCGCCCAGAACACATTGAGGCCTGCAAACAGCAGCAATGCCATCGGCCCGCGCTCGCGCAGCGTTCGATCGCGGCTCAGCATGCCCAGCATCGAGCCCAGCAGCTCACGCCAGCGTGGAGGGACCGACGGCACCGGTACTGCGGGCAGGCGCTGCCACAGCAGCGCCGCCAATGCCGCCATCACCACCGCAGACAGCAGGTAGACCCTCTGCCAGCCAAAGGCCGCCGCCACCGTACCCGACACCACGCGCGCCAGCAGCAGGCCGATGAACACGCCGCCCTGCACCACGCCAACCATGCGACCGCGCTGCTCGGGCGGTGCCAGCGTGGCGGTGTAGGCGATCAGGCCCTGGGTCAGCGCCGTGCCCAGCAAGCCGGCCAACAGCATGCCCGACAACAGCCAGCTCGCCGTGCGCGACGCCGCCAGCCACAACAGGGCCAACACCAGTGCGATCAGCTGCAGCCGCAGCAGGCGTCGCCGGTCGCCGCGGTCCGCCAGCGGCAGCAGGCCAAGCAGCGCCAGCACGCTACCGGCCTGGGTGGCAGCCAGCACCGCGCCGGCCACGGCCCGGTCCAGCGCAAAGGCGCGTGCAAGCGGGTCCAGCAGCGGCTGCGCGTAGTAGACATTGGCAACGCTGGCGCCGGCGGCAATCGCAAGCAGGACCAGCAGCGGGCGGGGAAGAGATGCGGCACTCATCGTGTGGTTGCAATTTGAAACCAGATGCAGGCTATCGCCATTGGTTTTAAACTGCAACCACATTCGGAGATACCCAGCATGCACGCCGACAGTCCCTGTCCTGTAGCCCGCAGTGCCGACCTGCTCGGTGACCGCTGGGCATTACTGGTGATCCGCGACGCGTTCGACGGCATCACCCGCTTCGGTGATTTCCAGCGCAGCCTCGGCGCGGCGCGCAACATCCTCAGCGACCGCCTGCGCCGGCTGGTCGAGGCCGGCATCCTGCGGCTGCAGCCGGCCTCCGATGGATCGGCCTACCAGGAGTACGTGCTTAACGCCGCTGGCCAGGAACTGTTCCCGCTGCTGGTCGCACTGCGCCAGTGGGGAGAGCGCCATCGCTTCGGTGCAGGCGACGCCCATTCACAGCTGATCGAATTGGCGACACGGCGGCCGCTGCCCTACATGCAGCCGCGCGGGCGCGACGGCCAGCCGCTTCAGCCCATCGCCACCCGCGTACGCAAGCTCAGAGATGACGGGCGCGACACCTGACCCGCCCATTCGCGCACACCGACGAACGCCCGCGCCGGTTAGCATCGGGTCTTTCCGCCGCTGGATGCCGCCGATGTCGCGCGATCGCCCTTCCCTGCTGACCGCCCTGCTGTTGCCACTGCTGGCCTGCGCCACCGCAACCACGCAGGCCCGCGAGGTTGCCGCGCCCGCCGACCACGTGCAGGCCGATGGCCCCTATGTGTTCCGCCAGGGCGACCAGCTGCAGGCCAAATGGATCTGCGACAACAAGGTCGAATCGCACACGCTTGCCACGCAGGCCGCAGGCACGGATATCGCCCCGCGCTGCGGCTACGAGCACACGGTGCATGTGGCTGCCCCGAATGCACCTTCGGTCTCGGTGCTGCCGGCCGTGCCGCGCATCGTTGCGCTGTCCGACATCCATGGCCAGTACGGGCTGCTGGTGCGCCTGCTGCGTGCCCACCAGGTCATCGATGCACAGGACCGCTGGGCGCTGGGCAAGGACACCCTGGTCATCGCCGGCGATGTGTTCGACCGTGGCCCGCAGGTGACCGAGGCCTTCTGGCTGCTGTACGGCCTGCAGCAGCAGGCGGCCGCGGCCGGTGGCGCAGTGCACTTCGTGCTCGGCAACCACGAGACCATGGTGCTGTACGACGACCTGCGCTACGTCAACCCGAAGTACCTGCGCAGCGCCCAGCTGCTGGGCCGCAGCTACCCGCAGCTGTACGGTGCCGATTCGGTGATCGGGCAGTGGCTGCGCACCCGCCCGGTGCTGCTGAAGATCGGCGATACCCTGTTCCTGCACGGCGGCATCTCGCCCGAGGCAGTACAGCTGGCGCTGGACCCGGCGCGCACCAACGCGGCCTACCAGGCCTCGCTGGGCCTGCCCAAGGCCGAGGTGAAGGCCGACCCGGCCACCGCGCCGCTGTATGACGGCAAGACCAGCCCGATCTGGTACCGCGGCTACTTCGATGGGCGACTGGACACCGCAGGCGTGCAGGCCGTGCTCGATCGCCTGCAGCTCACGCGCATCGTGGTCGGCCATACCTCGATGCCGCACGTCAGCAGTTTCCATGGCGACCGCGTGATCGCCATCGACAGCAGCATCAAGAATGGCGAGAACGGCGAACTGCTGTTCATCGAAGATGGCAGGCTCAGCCGTGGCCTGCTGGACGGCTCGCGGGTGCCGCTGGCACAGGGTGAGCCCGGCCTGCAGGACTGAATGGACGGACAGCGCGGCCGCGCCCGGCGGCGGCGGCGCGCTCCACCTTCACCCGGTTTGCGGCTACCCTCGGCAGCCGAGAGAGGCCCACTCCGTCCATCCGGTGGGCCTGACTGTTACAGGAGCCCCGCGCATGCGCGTTCTGATTGCTGAAGACGACCCGGATATCGCCTCCGGCCTGTGCGCCTCGCTGCGCCGGCAGGGCCATGTGGTCGACCACGTCGACAACGGCGCGCACGCCGACGCCGCGTTGGGCTCGACCCAGTACGCGCTGCTGGTGCTGGACCTGGGCCTGCCGCAGCTGGATGGCCGCGATGTGCTGCAGCGCCTGCGCCAGCGCGGCGATGGCCTGGCGGTGCTGGTGGTGACCGCCCGCGACGGCCTGGCCGAGCGCGTGCGCGTGCTCGACCTCGGCGCCGATGACTACCTGGTCAAGCCGTTCGCGCTGGACGAGTTCGAAGCACGCGTGCGTGCGCAGCTGCGCCGGGTCACCAGCAATGGCAACCCGGACCTGCGCATCGGCCGCCTGCGCATCGATCTGGCCGGGCATCGGGTGTGGATCGACGACCAGTCACTGGAACTGACCGCGCGCGAGTTCGGCCTGCTGTCGGCACTGGCGGTGCGCGCCGAGCGCATCGTGTCGCGCGCGCAGCTGGTGGAAGCACTGTGCGACTGGGGCCAGGACCTGACCGACAACGGCCTGGACATCGCCCTGCACCGCCTTCGCCGCAAGCTGCAACCCGGCGGCATGGGCATCCGCACCGTGCGCGGGCTGGGCTACATGCTGGAAGACGCGCAGGACGAAAGCACCCCGTGATCAGTGGCCCCCCCAGCCTGCGCCGGCGCCTGCTCGCCTTTCTGGCGTTGCCGATGCTGGGCCTGCTCACCTTCAACACGATCCTGGCCTATTACGTTGCGCTGGACTATTCCAACCGCATCCACGATCGCAACCTGATCGACGACACGCACTCGTTCGCGCAGATGCTGAGCACCATGCCGGTGACCAGCGACCTGTCACCACAGGCGCGCTTCCTGATCGAGTACGACCCCGACGGCCATCGTTATTTCAACGTCGACAGCAGTCGCAAGGGCACCCTCAGCGGCAACGCCGACTTCAGCCCGTACGCCCCTTCGCAGGACTGCACCGGCGTGCATCCGGCGCTGTACGACGGCAGCCTCAATGGCCAGCAGGTGCGCATGGCCACCGTCTGCACGCAGGCGATGAACGATCCGCAGGACCAGCTGGCGGTGACCGTGGCCGAGAGCATGGCCGACCGCCGGCAGCGTGCGCGCGAGATCCTGATGATCATCATCCCGCTGATGACCATGCTGGCGCTGGGTACTGCCGCGCTGGTCTGGTTCGGCGTGACCTACGGCCTGCGCATCCTGACCCCGCTGACCACCCGCCTGGCACAGCGCCGTGGCGAACTGGCACCGATCTCCGATGCCGATGTGCCGGAGGAGATCCAGCCGCTGATCAGCACCATCGACGGCCTGTTTGCCCGACAGGCAGAAATGATCACCCTGCAGAACCGCTTCATCGCCGACGCCGCGCACCAGCTGCGTTCGCCGCTGGCGGGCATGGCCCTGCACGTGGACCAGGCGCTGGCACATGGTGACCCCGATACGGTGCGCGAGGCACTGCAGCACATCCGCCGGCTCAACCAGCGCACTGCACGGGTCAGCACCCAGCTGCTGGCGCTGAGCCGGGCACAGACCGTGCCCGATACCGTGGAGGCACTGGACCTGTGCGAGCTGGTGCCGCAGTGGGTCGGCATGCGCGTTCCGGAGGCGATCCGAGATGGTATCGACCTCGGCTACCGCGGCAGCCCCCATCCGCTGCGTGTGCTCGGCAACGGCGCCATGCTGCAGGAAGCGCTGGACAACCTGATCGACAACGCCCTGCGTTATGCCGGCCGCAATGCGACCGTCACGGTGGGCGTGCACGCGCTGGACGACAATGATGTCGAACTGTATGTGGAAGACAACGGCCCCGGCGTGCCCGACGACGTGATGCCACGGCTGGGCGAGCGCTTCTTCCGGGCGCCGGGCACCGCCGCCAGCGGCACCGGTCTCGGCCTGGCCATCGCGCACGAGGCGGTGGAACACTTCGGCGGCCGCCTGAGCTTCCTGAACCGCCCCGGTGGCGGACTGAAGGTCGCCATCACGCTGCCGCTGCTGAAGGCGCCCTGACCCGGCCCGGGGCGCTGAAAGGCTGGCGAAAATCGCGCTTGCGATCCTGCCATCCCCACTGACGTCCCGGAGCCGCCAGGTGACCGAATCGCACGACTTCTTCCTCCCCGGTGGCCCACAGGGCGTGCTGCTGGTCCATGGCCTGACCGGCACCCCGGCGGAAATGCGCATGCTGGGCAAAGGGCTGAACAACGCCGGTTTCACCGTGCACGGCGTGCAGCTGCCCGGCCATTGCGGCAGCGTGGATGACCTGCTGGCGACCACCTGGGAACAGTGGTATCAGGGCGTGGAGGATGCGGCGGAAACCCTGCGCGGCAAGGTTGACCAGCTTTTCGTCGGTGGCCTGTCGATGGGCGCGGTGCTGTCGCTGGCCCTGGCTGCACGTCGCCCGGAGTGGGTTTCCGGGGTCGGCGTATACGGCGCCACCTTCCGCTATGACGGCTGGAACATCCCCGCCGTGGCCCGCTTCTCGTTCCTGCTGCCGTGGTTCAAGCGCTTCAACATCGGCCGCGACCGCATGTTCATGGAAGAGCCGCCGTACGGCCTGCGTGACGAGCGCCTGCGCGCGCAGGTCAGCGCCGCCATGCTGTCCGGCGACAGCGCGGCCGCCGGGCTGCCGGGCAACCCCTGGCACGCGCTGGCCGAGATGCGTGCGCTGAGCAACTGGACCCGCCGCCACCTGCACCAGGTCACCGCACCGTGCCTGGTGATGCACGCACGCGAGGACGATGTGGCCAGCATGGGCAACGCCGAGCTGGTGATGTCGCGGGTCAGCGGCCCGAAGGAGCTGGTGGTGCTGGAAGACAGTTACCACATGATCACCATCGACCGCGAACGCCGCGACGTGATCCGCCGCAGCGCGCGCTTCTTCACCGAGATCGGTGAACGCAGTGGCGTCCTCAAGGCGGTGGCCTGAAATGGGGGCACTCGCCACGCTGCTGTGGCTGGCCAATGTGGTACTCGATACCGGTGGCCAGCTCGCCTTCAAGGCCGCCGCCAGCGATCCGCAGGAAGGCGAAGGACTACAACGCTGGAAACACATGCTCAGCCGGCCCTGGCTGTGGATCGGCATCGCCTGTTATGTGCTTGAGTTCGTCGTCTGGATCGCGTTCCTGTCGCTGGTGCCGCTGTCCAAGGGCGTGCTGCTGGGCTCGATCAACATCGTCGCGCTGATGATCGCCGGCCGCTTCCTGTTCCGCGAAAAGCTCACGCCGCTACGGGTGACCGGCATGCTGCTGGTGACCGCGGGCGTGGCGGTGGTGGGAGCCGGCTCATGAGGCGCCTGTATGTCATCGGCTTCCCGCTGCTGATGGCCTTCGACACGCTGGCCCAGCTGTGCTTCAAGTACGCCGGTGATGCCGCGCTGCCGGTCGAGGCCAACACCGCGTGGCTGCTGCGCGTGCTGTCGCAGCCGTGGGTGTACGGCGCCATCCTTGGCTACGTCGGTGCGTTCTTCACCTGGATGAGCCTGCTGCGGCATGCGCCGATCGGCCCCGCGTTTGCCGCCTCGCACCTGGAAGTAATCAGTGTGCTGCTGTTGTCGGCCTGGCTGCTGAAAGAGCCGCTCACCCTGCACCACCTTGTCGGTGCGGTACTGATCGTGGCCGGCATCGTCTGCCTTGGCCGCGCTGAAGCGGACGACCCGCACAGCCCCGCCGAAAGCACCTCGTGAGCGGGCTGCGATGAGTCTGTTCGCGCGCGAACTGCCGCCGACGGCTGGCCTGCCGATGCAGGCCAGCGACTTCCTTCCCGGTGGCGGCGACCTGCGCGACATCCTGGCCAGCCAGCTAGGCACACCGCCGCTGCAACTGACCTGTTCCGGTACGCACGCACTGCTGATCGCGCTGCGTACGCTGCGCAAGCGTGCACCAAAGCGCGACACCGTGATCATGCCGGCCTACACCTGTCCGCTGGTGCCGATCGCAGTGCACAGTCTGGGCCTGCGCGTACAGCTGTGCGATACCCGGCACGACCATTTCGACTTCGACCCCGCCCAGCTCAGGCGTCTGGCCGATGCGCGCACGCTGGCGATCCTGCCCACCCACCTGGGCGGTCGCATCGCCGACGTCGAGCTGGCCTGCGAGGTCGCACGTGGCGCCGGTGCCTGGGTGATCGAAGATGCCGCACAGGCACTCGGCGCACGCGTTGGCAACAACAGTGTCGGCCTGCGTGGCGACATCGGTTTCTTCAGCCTGGCCGCCGGCAAGGGGCTGAGCCTTCACGAAGGCGGCCTGCTGGTCACCCGCGACGACGAACTGCGCGCCACGCTGGCCGAACATGCCGCCGAACAGGTGCGTTTCAGCCTGCGCTGGGAGCTGCTTCGCAGTGTGCAGCTGCTCGGGCTCGCAGCCTGCTATCGGCCCTCGCTGCTGTCGCTGGTGTACGGACGTCCACTGCGCAGTGCACTGCAACGCGGCGATCTGGAAGAAGCGGTCGGTGACATTTTCCCGCTGGACATCCCGCAGCACCGGGTCAGCCAGTGGCGGCAGAACATCGGCGCACATGCCGCGCAGCGGCTGCCCGCCTTCCTGCAGGCCGGACGCCTGCGTGCATTGCAGCTGCGGGTGCAGCTGGCACAGCTGCCGGCGGTGGACGTGGTCGATGGGCTGGCCGGTACCGGCGGCACCTGGCCGATGCTGATGCTGCTGCTGCCCAGCCAGCGCGCGCGCGATGCTGCGCTGAAGAACCTGTGGCCACGCGGTCTCGGCGCCAGCCGCATGTTCATCCATGCCCTGCCCGACTACGCCTATCTGCGAGGCATCGTGCCGCAGGCCGACATGCCCAACGCACGCGACTTCGCCGCACGCATGCTGACCCTTGGCAACAGCGCCTGGCAGACCCGTGAAGAAACCGCAGAAATTCTGCAGGCATTGGCTGACGCACAGCTCTGAAAGCGGGTATTCCCGGGCGATCCGCCCATTCACAAAGATCATTCCTGAACGCTTTCCCCGCCCGGAAATGAAGGCTTTCAACAGGAAAGGAACGAGAAAGGCTGCCTGCCTACATTGAGCCTGCCCCGGCATCGCGCCGGACGTTTCTTTCATCGACGGACCTGCCCATGCGCTGGAGCATCCTGTGTGACTTCGACGGCACCATCAGCCTCGAAGATGTCATCGACTCGCTGCTGGAGAAGTACGGCCAGCCGGGCTGGCAGGAACTGGAAGCGCAGTGGAAGTCGGGAAAGATCGGCTCGCGTGAATGCATGCAGGGCCAGGTCAGGCTGCTGAAGCTGGACCCGGCCACGCTCGACGCCCATCTGGACCAGGTGCAGATCGATCCGGGCTTCGCCGCCTTTGTCAGCCGCGCCGAACAACTGGGCGTGCCGCTGCGCATCGTCAGTGATGGTCTGGACTATGCGATCCACCGCATCCTCGCCAACCACGGCCTGTCGCGACTGCCGGTGGTGGCCAACCACCTGCGCTGGTGCGGGGACCACTGGGAACTGGAATCGCCCTACCAGGCCGAAGGTTGCCGCAGTGGCACCTGCAAGTGCACCTGCGCCGCGCAGGCGCGCGCCAACGAAGCACCGCGCGTGCTGATGATCGGCGATGGCAGCTCGGACTTCTGCGTCTCTGAAGACGCCGACTTCGTGTTCGCCAAGCGCCGCCTGATCACCCATTGCACGAAGGCCGGCATCGAACACGCCGCCATCGACACCTTCCACGATGCAGTCGCGCTGCTGCCGCGCCTGCTCGATGGCAGTCTGCTGCAGCCACGTCATTTCGACGCCAGCCCGCAGCCCATCGTACTGCCCCTGCTGGCCACCGCCTGAGCACTCCCTTCCAGACCCGCTCCCCGTTGCCCCCTTTCGAACGTCCTTCACGGAACCGAACTGCATGAACATTTTTGACAAGAACGCCGACGCCGCTGCCTCCGATGCGCAGCTGCTGGCCGACGAAGCCCGCTACAGCTCCTTCGGCGATACCGTCCACTACGTCGACCCGCCGAAGATCTTCCAGCGCGGCGAAGGCAGCTACATGTTCGACGGTGCGGGCGTGCCCTACCTCGATCTGCAGATGTGGTACTCGGCCTGCAACTTCGGCTACAGCAACAAGCGCCTGAACGACGCGCTGAAGGACCAGATCGACACCCTGCCGCAGGTCGCCAGCCAGTACCTGCACCCGACCCGCGTGCAGCTGGCCAAGACCATTGCCGTGGACATGCACGAGAAGTTCGGCCTCGACGGCCGCGTGCACTTCAACGTCGGCGGCGCGCAGGCCATTGAAGACTCGCTGAAGATCGTGCGCAACGCGCGTGGCGGCAAGAGCCTGATGTTCGCCTTCGAGGGCGGCTACCACGGCCGCACCCTGGGTGCGTCGTCGATCACCTCCAGCTACCGCTATCGCCGCCGTTACGGCCACTTCGGCGAGCGCGCGATGTTCATCCCGTTCCCGTACCCCTTCCGCCGTCCGAAGGGCATGACCCCGGATGAGTACTCCGACCACTGCGTGTGGCAGTTCGAGCGCCTGTTCGAAAGCGAATACAACGGCGTGTGGGATCCCAAGGTCGGCCAGGCCGAGTACGCCGCGTTCTACGTCGAGCCGATCCAGGGCACCGGCGGCTACGTCATTCCGCCGCGCAACTTCTTCACCGGCCTCAAGCGCGTGCTGGACAAGTACGGCATCCTGATGGTGGTCGATGAAATCCAGATGGGCTTCTGGCGCACCGGCAAGCTGTGGTCGATCGAGCACTTCGGCGTGACCCCGGACGTGCTGGTGTTCGGCAAGGCGCTGACCAACGGCCTGAACCCGCTGTCGGGCCTGTGGGCACGCGAAGAGCTGATCAACCCGACCGTCTTCCCGCCGGGCTCCACCCACTCGACCTTCAACTCCAACCCGCTGGGCACCCGCCTGGGCCTGGAAGTGCTGAAGCTGGGCAAGGAAATGGATTACGAGCGCACCGTGCCGGAAAAGGGCGCCTACTTCCTCGACGGCCTGCGTGGCCTGCAGAAGCGCCACCCGGAAATCGGCGACGTCGACGGCCTGGGCCTGGCCTTGCGCGCCGAGATCTGCCAGACCGACGGCTACACCCCGAACAAGGAACTGCTGGACCGCATGGTCGACATCGGCCTGGCCGGTGACCTGCTGCACGACGGCAAGCGCATGGGCCTCGTGCTCGACGTGGGTGGCTGGTACAAGAACGTGATCACCTTCGCGCCGTCGCTGGACATCAGCTACGAAGAGATCGACCTGGCGATCACCCTGCTCGATCAGGCGCTGACCAAGGCCAAGGGCTGAGGTCGGATGCGCTGCCGGTTCCCGTGCCGATGGAGATGACGTCACGCGCGTCCAGCACCGCGCTGGAACCGGCCGCGCTGCTGGAGGGCTTCCTGGCCCACCCGCCGCTCGGATTCGAGGCAGGCCGCCTTCCCTGCGGCCTGCCGACCTTCCGTGCGCCGCTGGACCTGACCACCACGATGGACGACGAACTGCGCGGCAGGCTGCTCGGCCTGCCGCTGTCGCGCCTGTGGCGGCCGTGGATCACCTGGAAGACGCGCTTCGTCGGTGCCACCAGCACCGAGTACACCCCGTTGCCGGCGCACGTGGCGCCGGAGGCGCTGGCCGAGGACGTGACGCGTCACGCGATCGGCGATACACGCCTGCTGGTGGTCAAGGACCTGGCCATCGATTCACCGCTGCTGGACGATGCAGCCAACGCACACAGCGGCGCCTTCCTGCAGGCATTGCTGGCACGCGGGTTCGTCGAACTGGAAGGCATGCCGCTGGCCTGGGTGGCGATCGATTTCGATTCGCTCGACGGCTATCTCGGCCGCCTGTCGTCCTCGCGCCGCAAGAACATCCGGCGCAAGCTCCGTTCGCGTGATGACCTGCAGATCGACTGCATCGCCACCGGTGATCCGGCCCTGGCCAACCCGCAGCTGCAGGCCGAACTGTACGCGCTGTACCTGGGCGTATACGCGCAGAGCGCGGTGCATTTCGACCAACTCGACCTGCCCTATTTCCAGTACCTGCTGGCCGACAGGCAGGGCCAGGGGCGGGTGTTCCTGTACCGCCACCAGGGCGAGCTGATCGGCTGGAACCTGTGCTACGTGCATGCCGGCAAGCTGGTGGACAAGTACATCGGCCTGGCTTACCCGCAGTCGCGCGAGCACAACCTGTACGCGGTCAGCTGGATGCACAACCTCGAGTACGCGCTGCAGCACGGCCTGAGCCACTACGTGGCCGGCTGGACCGACTCGCGGATCAAGGCCGAACTGGGCGCCCGCTTCACCTCCACCCGGCACGCGATCCACGCACGCTCCCCGCTACTGCGCGCCGCCCTGCTCAAGCTGGCCCCGCATCTGCAGGGCGAACCTGATGGAGGCGGTTGAACGATGCCGTTGCGTTCCCCGCTGATCCTGGACCTGGACGGTGGCGTATTGCCGCTGCCACAGGCGCAGACCCTGGCCCTGCCGCAGTGGCACGATCCCCTGCGCTTCGCCTGCAGCACTGCCACCCTCGACCGTTTCGCCGCTGAAGTGCTGGCACCGCTGCCCGCGCAGCTCGGCACGGTCATGCTCGGCAGTGGCGACTTCCACCACCTCAGCCTGCCGCTGCTGCAGCGCATGCGCCCGCAGCAGCGCTTCCAGCTGGTGGTGCTGGACAACCATCCGGACAACATGCGTTTTCCGTTCGGCATGCATTGCGGGTCGTGGGTGAATGCCGCCAGCAAGCTCCCGCAGATCTCGCACATCCACGTGCTCGGCATCACCTCGAGTGACATCGGCCTGGGCCACGCCTGGGAGAACCATTGGCGCCCGCTGATGGGCGGGCGCCTGACCTACTGGTGCATGGATGTGGACGTGAGCTGGGGCCACCGCCTCGGCATGGGCCGCGCTTTCCGACGCTTCGAGCACCCGGAGGCACTGGTTGCCGCGTTCGCCGCCGAGCAGGCCAAGTCGCCGCAACCGACCTACCTGTCGATCGACAAGGACGTGTTCGCCGAGGACGTCGCCCGCAGCAACTGGGACCAGGGCCGCTTCCAGCTGGAACACGCACTGGTGGTGATCGAAGCGCTGCGCGCCGGCGGCCTGGTGGGCAGCGACATCACCGGCGAAGTGTCGCTGGCCAATTACCAGAGCCGCTTCAAGCGCTGGCTGTCGTCGCTGGATGGCCAGCCCGACATCAGCGCCGAGGACCTTCCCGTCTGGCAGGCACGGCACCAGCAGGTGAACCGCGAGCTGCTGGCCGCGATGGCCGCCGTACCAACCGCCTGCTGACCTCTGGCCGGCAATGCCAACCAAGGTTGGCAACTACCAGAGCCGGGTAGAGCCGAGCCCACGCTCGGCTGGCACCTTCTGTAGAGTCGAGCCATGCTCGACTGCGGGGACCGCGAACAGCAGCCGAGCATGGCTCGGCTCTACACTGGGTTCCCATCTCGGAGCCCTCGCCATGCCCCAGACCGTCATCCCGCAACTGCGCATGCGCCACGCCGATACCACCCTGCCGTTCTACGTGCAGGGGCTGGGCTTCGTGGTCGACTGGGAACACCGCTTCGAACCCGGCTTCCCCCTGTTCGCCCAGCTCACCCGCGACGGCCAGACGATCTTCCTCACCGAGCACAGCGGCGACTGCGAGGTCGGCGGCGCGGTGTACTTCATTGTCGAGGATGTCGACGCCCTGCACCGCGCCTTCAGCGCCGCCAGCGTGCCCATCGAGCAGCCCCCGCATGACACGGAATGGGGCAGCCGCGAGATGCTGCTGCGCGACCCCGACGGCAACCGGCTGCGCTTCGCCACCCACGTGGACTGAACCATGCGGACTTGAGGAGGATATACGAAACATATATGCTTCGTATATCCACTCCACCAGGACCGCCCATGGGCATCGTCAACATCGATGACACCCTGCACGACCAGCTGCGCCGTGCCTGCACCGTTTCCAGCCGTTCGATCAACGCCCAGGCCAACTTCTGGATCCGGGTCGGCATGCTGTGCGAGATGAACCCCACGCTGAGCTTCCAGGACATCGTCGCCAGCGAACTGCGCGCAGCCGGCGTACAGCCGCAGGCGCTGGCCCCCGGGCGGGCCTGACATGGCGATGATCAAGCAGCCGCACGAAATCGCGTTGATGGCCGAATCCGGGCGCCTGCTTGCGCAGGTGTTCGCCGCGCTCGACCAACTGCCGCTGCAGGGTCGCAGCACGATGGAGATCAACGAGTTCGTCGAGCGCATGATCGTCGATGAGCTGCAGGCGCGGCCGGCCAGCAAGGGGCAGTACGGCTTCCCGTATGTGCTCAACACTTCGATCGACAACGTGATCTGCCACGGCGTTCCCAGCACCACCGACGTGCTGCGCAACGGCCAGATCGTCAACCTCGACATCACCCTGGAGAAGAACGGCTACATCGCCGACTCCAGCACCACCTATCTGGTGGGTGAGGTCGACTACGCCGCGCGCAGGCTGGTGCAGACCACCTACCAGGCGATGTGGAAAGGCATCGGCGCGGTGCGCCCGGGAGCGCGCCTGGGCGATATCGGCCACGCCATCGCCCGCCACGCGCGCAGCCACGGCTACAGCGTGGTGAAGGAGTACTGCGGCCACGGTATTGGCCAGGAGATGCACGAAGAACCGCAGATTCTGCACTACGGCCATCCCAACACCGGCATGGTGCTGGAAGAAGGCATGGTGTTCACCATCGAGCCGATGCTCAACCAGGGCAAGCCGGCCATCCGCCAGCAGCCGGACGAATGGCCGGTCTACACGCGCGACGGCAAGCTGTCGGCGCAGTTCGAACACACCGTGGCGGTTACCCGCAGCGGCGTGCGCGTGCTGACCCTGCGCCCTGGCGAGACGCCGTTGTGCGCCATCGACCGGATGGCGACCGGCTGACCTCAGCACCTCCGCGCCTTGATGTCCCTCTTGCATGACGTGCGACACATGTCGCACACTCACGACATCAATCGCACGCACAGGTCTGACCATGCCCCGCGTCCCAACACCTTCGAACGCCGAACTGGAGTTGTTGAAGTGCCTATGGCGCGACGGCGCCTGCAGCGCGCGTGAACTGCACAACGCGGCAGCTGCCACACTGGACTGGTCGTACTCGTCCACGCGCAAGACGCTGGAGCGGATGGTCGACAAGGGGCTGGTGAAAGAGGGCAGCCAGCATGGCCTGAATGTCTACAGTGCCAAGGTCGGCAAGGTAGCCACACTGGCCGCACTCAGTGCCGACTTCGCCCGTCGCGTGCTGGAGATTGACGGGCCGCTGCCGACCCAGGCATTCGCCGAAAGCCGCCTGCTGAGCGACAAGGAAATCGAGCAACTGCAGGCGCTGCTGCTCCAGGATGACGAGGACCAGCCATGAGCCTGTCATCAACCGCGCCGTGGATGATCAGCCTCGCTGCGAGCCTGCTGGGGGCTGGCCTGGTCTGGTACGGCGCGCAATTGCTACAGCGGTTGCTCAGCCTTTCACATGCGTCGGCACGCTTTTGGCTGGGGGCGTGGTTGTGTGCTGTGCTGCCCCCCTTGCTTGCACTGTTGCTGCCGGTGAAGGCGACACCGTTGCAGGAGCTGGCCAGCGCATTGCCTGTTGCGCTGGACAGCGGCACCGGCGTACTGCTGCCCGTGCAACTGCCTGCACTCGCGGCGACCGAATCCTTGATGGCCTGGCTGACGCCACTGCTGCTGACCGTCTATATCGCAGGGGCCATGCTGGCCCTCGTTCGCTGGGCGTTGGCCAGCCGCCGGTTGTGGGTCCTGCTGCGCGGCAGCCACGCGCTGCAGACAGCGCAGTTGCCTGGCCCGCAATCGCGCCACGCCGTGCAGGGGCTGCGGCAGGAAGGCATCGCGGTGCGTACTGTAGAAGGTAGCGGTACGCCGTTCGCCCTGTGCATGCCGCGGCCGCAGATCATCCTGCCCACGGCCAGCCTGATCCTGCCGGATCGTACGCTTCGCCTGGTCATCGGCCATGAGGCGGCCCACCTGCAGCGCCGTGATCCCCAGCGCGCAGCGCTGATGCGGCTTGTTGGTGCACTGTACTGGTTCAATCCCTTCGTTCGACGCATTGCCGCGCGCATGCAACTGGCCGCCGAGCTGCAATGCGATGCACATGCACTGGCCGAAGGTGGTGCTGCCAACGACGGCCGCCTGTTGGCCCACGCTTATGTCCAGACACTTCGCTGCGCGACGGCAGTGCAGCCGGCCAGCGCCCTCACCCATCGCGATTTCGGCGGCCATCAGGTGCGCCTGCAGCACATGCTGCAGGGTGATGGCGGTCGCCGCCCAGGCATCATCAGCATCCTGTTGATGTTCGCACTGGGCTCTGCCTGCACACTCGGCCTGGCCACCGTACAGGCTGCCGCGGTGGCAGGACCGACGTCACTGACGCTGCCACTCCCCATCGCATCGGTAACCCTGGTGGAAGCCACGCCGCTACCCCCGTCATTCTTCATGCCACTGTCCAATGCGCGGGTAACCAGCGTGTTCGGTCACGTCTCCGACTTCCGCCAGAACGCCCATCACGGCACCGACTTCGCCGCGCGCCGTGGCACCGCCGTGCTCGCACCCGCCGACGGCATCGTGATCGCCGCCACGCACGCCTATCCCGATGGTGCGAACTACGGCACGGTTGTCGTGATCGATCACGGCGGTGGCTGGCAGTCGCTGTTTGCACACCTGCAGGACTTCGCGGTACAGCCAGGCCAGCGGGTGCGCAGGGGAGATCCCATCGCCCGCAGCGGCAACACCGGGCGCACCACCGGTCCACACCTGCACATGGAACTGCTGCGCAACGGAACACGAGTGGACCCGCAGCACTGGCTGCAGTAATGCACTGACCGGCGCGCCGCCGCTCACCTCTACGCATCGTTTCGATTCCCGGTCGCGGGAGGACCTGCTGCGGCCGGCTGTCACGCCATGACAAAGGAACTGCACACCAATGCAACGATCTTCGTCCTCCTCGACAACGGGGAGTTCGCGCACCAGGGTATGGCTCACCATCGGCTGTCTGACGGCATCAACGACAGCAGCGGCGGCTCCACCAACGACACCGGCGCCTCCGATCACGACCGATCTGGACACCGTGAAGGTCCAGGCCGGGCGCTACGATGCTCGCCGTGACGACACCGCCAGCCGTATTGTCGTGGACCACGATACGTTGCAACGACACGGTGATACCGACCTGCTGGAGGCACTCAAGCGCCTTCCAGGTGTCAGCGTTTCCAGCGGCGCACCAGGCCGCCCAGGCACCGTGTCACTACGCGGCCTGGGCGCGGGCTACACGCAGATCCTGTTGAACGGCCAACGCACGCCCGCCGGTTTCAGCCTGGACTCACTGGCCACCGATCTGATCGAGCGCGTCGAAATCCTGCGCGCGCCCTCCGCTGATCAGGGCATGGGTACCATCGCCGGCACACTCAACATCGTCACCCGTGCACCGGTTGCAAAAGACAGTCAACGACTGACGGTTTCATGGACGGATACCCAAGGGCGCATGACCCCATCAGCAAGCTGGCGTCAGGCCCGCTCCAACCTCGATCGTGATTATTCACTGACCGCCACGGCAACCGCCCGCGCATTCCTGGTGGAGGAACGCAGCAGAGAAGACGCTTGGGAGGGTATTGGTGCGCCGCTGCTGCATCGACAATCGCGCCTGCGTGCCACCGGCCAACGCGACAGCGTTTCGCTCTCGCCCTCACTGACGTTCAGAACCAGCGATGACACCACCCTTTCGCTGCAGGCCCTGCTGGAAGCGTCCGACTTCCGTCGCGACATGTCCATTGACTGGGACACACTGCTGGGTCCGCCGCTACGCACTCCCCATTACCGGCAGCACACGCACCTGCGTCTTGACCAGGGTCAGGTCAGCGCAGAGTGGGAGAAAAAACTGTCGGATGGAGGCAGCCTGAACCTACGCCTGGCAATGGACGGAAACCGGGAGGACTACCGCTTTCGCGAACAAGGACAGGATGAGGCACAGCAGGATAATCTTTTTGATCGCACCGATGCGAAGCTGCACGTGCTGGGTGGCACCACCCGCGTGAAGTGGACCCTGCCGGCGTGGGGCCGCCATACATTGCAGGTCGGTGCCGAAAGCAGCATGGACTCGCGGCGTGAATCCCGAGTGCAGCAATTGCATTATTTCCCCAGCGAACCGTCGACGGTCAGCGACCTCTCCTTCGATGCGCGGCTGCATCGCGTGGCGCTGTACGCGCAGGATGAGTTTCCCTGGGGCGCGCGCAGTGCCTTCTACGTCGGTGGCCGTTGGGAACAACTGCGGACCCGCAGCGAAGGTCGGAATTTCGCCACGACGCGTCACCGTGCCAGCGTGTTCACGCCGGTCCTGCAGAGCCTCTGGAAGCGTGCAAAGGGCAAGGACCAGCTACGGTTCTCTTTGAGCCGCAGCTTCCGCGCACCATCGCTGCGCTCGCTGGTCCCGCGTCCGTACACCTCTACCAACAACCGCCCACTGAACCCCGACGAGATCGGGAATCCATCGCTGCGTCCGGAACTGGCGTGGGGTCTGGATGCGGCTTGGGAAATGCATGGCAGTGAAGGTACTCAGGGAAGCATCGGCGGCTACCTGCGTCGCATCGATGCACCGATCCGCAATGAAACGTTGCTACGTGACGGGCGCTGGGTATCGACGCCGGTCAACGGTACCCGCGCCATGGCCTGGGGAATCGAGATGGATGGCAGGATGCCGCTGGCACGTCTGTACCACAGAGGGCCGGATATCGAGCTGCGCGGCAACGCCACCTGGAACCACTCCCGGGTCAGGGATCTTCCCGGGCCTGACAATCGGATTGAAGACCAGGTGCCATTCACCGCCAATGCGTCGCTCGATTACCGCATCTCATCGCGCTGGAGCAGCGGCCTGGCGTACACCCATCGCAGTGGAGGCAGAATACGCTACAACCTGAGCGAGCTGGACATCACGGCCTATCGACGCGAGCTGGAGGCCTGGGCACAGTACGCAACCGAGCGGCACGGCAAGCTGCGCTTGACCGCCTCGAACCTGCTGGCGCAGGACATCGAGACCGGCCAGTGGCGTTTCGACGAAGGTGGATCACAGGTACTTCACAACACCCGGCGTTCCGTGCCAAGTCTTCGCCTGCAATGGGAGCTTCCGCTGTGATCGGCCTATGCACGAAGTACCACTCAAGCGCGCTGTACCCGGCCGCGCACTCATGGCGATAGCGGGCGCAACAGCAGCAGCGTTGCGAGGCAGAGCATGAAGACCGCAACACCTGCGTCCAGCACACGCCAGGCGCTCGGCCTGCGGAACACCGGCTGCAACAGGCGCGCGCCATAGCCCAGCGTGCAGAACCAGGCCACGCTGGCCACGCATGCACCGGCGGCGAAGGCCCAGCGCAGATCGCCCGGGTAGCGCGTGGACAGGCTGCCCAGCAGCACCACCGTATCTAGATAGACGTGCGGGTTGAGCAGGGTGAAGGCCAGGCAGGTCAGCAGTACCTGCCCCCCGCTGCCGCCCTGTGCCTCGGCGGCGGCCAGCGCACTGCCACCGCGCCACGCGCGCAGCCCCGCCTGCAGGCCATACCAGAGCAGGAAGGCCGCACCACCGAAGCGCAGCACCTGCAGCAGCAGCGGCCACTGCAGCACCAGCGCGCCCATGCCTCCGACACCGGCCAGTATCAGCGCGATGTCCGCACCGGCGCAGGCCAGCACTACCCTCCCCACATGGCGCTGCTGCAGGCTCTGACGCAGCACGAAGGCATTCTGTGCGCCGATGGCGATGATCAGGCCGGCACCTGCGAACAGGCCGGCGGCGGTAGCGGCAATCCACATCAGGACAGGCCAGGCAGCGGGGAGACGCGCAGGGTGCGGCCAACGGACACGTTAAGACAAACTGATTTTTCTTTATCCTGTGCAGAAATACTGAAGAGATACTGGTGTGGACCTGGTACATCCGCAACTGTCCGCATTTGCTGCAGTGCTGGAAGAAGGCAGCTTCGAGGCCGCTGCACGCCGACTGTCGATCAGCCCGTCGGCACTGTCGCAACGGATCAAGGCCCTGGAGGACCGGCTTGGCCAGGTGCTGGTGGTGCGCCAGGCACCGTGCCGGCCCACCGCCGCCGGTGAGGCGTTGCTGCGCCGCGTTCGGCCGATGCAGGCGTTGGAGGCCGAGGCAGTGGCCGAGCTGCTACCCGAGCGCGGCAGCGACGCTGCGCGCACGCCGATCCCCTTGGCGGTCAACGACGACTCGCTCGATACCTGGTTCGTGCCGGCCATCGCCGACCTGCACCAGCGCCATGGTTACCTGTTCGACCTGCGCATGGACGATCAGGACCACACCCTGCAGCTGCTGCGCGACGGCAGTGTGCTGGGTGCAGTCACCGCCGAAAGCCAGCCGGTGAAGGGCTGCAACGTGCACCCGCTCGGCGCGATGCGCTACCACGCCATCGCCTCGCCCGGCTTCGCCCGCCAGTACTTCAGCGATGGCATGCAGGCCGCAGCCCTGGCGCAGGCGCCGATGCTGGTGTTCAACCGCAAGGACGAACTGCAGTGGCGCTTCGTGCGGCGGCTGACCCGCGCGCGACTGCAGCCGCCGCTACACTACCTGCCCTCTTCCACCGGTTTCGTCGAAGCCGCCGCATGCGGACTCGGCTGGGGCATGGCCCCGGAAACCCTGGTCGCGCCCGCAGTGCGCACCGGCCGCGTGGTGGTACTGGAACCCCGTCGCTGGCTCGATGTGCCACTGTACTGGCAGCATGCCGCCGTGCGTTCAACCACGCTGCAGCACATCACCCAGGCGCTGCGCACTGCAGCCAGCGGCACCCTTCGTTGAGGACAATCCGATGACCGCAGACCCGGGCTTCACACGCCGACCACTACCGTTTGCCCACTTCTTCACCACAGGAACGGCATGCGCGTGAGCCGCCGACGGACAAGGATGCACCGCGCGACGGTCGCGCTGGCGCTGGCAGCCTGCCTGCCATTCGCTGCGCCCGCGCAGAGCACTGCCGATGCACCGGCGCTGGACTGGGAACAGGCGCGGCAGCGGCTGGAACAGGTCTCCGATGCGCTGGCCGCCGCCGATGCAGCGGTGCGCAACAAGCAGGACCTGCAGGACGCCACCCGCCTGCTGCGCCTGCCGGAAATCACCGGCGAAGTGCGCCGGCTGCAGTTCCAGAAGACCCTTACCTTGCCACTGGGTTCACTGGCACCGGTGGCCGAGGCCTTTGGCATCGACTCGCCGCTGTCGTTCACCGAACGCGACTGGCGTACCCGCCCGGTGGTGACCGCGGTGCTGCCGCTGTACACCGGCGGCGTGATTCCGGCCGCGCAACGTGCCGCCAGCGCCGCCCACGAACAGGCCAGCGCCGAGCGCGAAGCACAACGCCAATCGCTGACCGTGCAGCTGGCCCAGGCTTATTTCGGCCAGCGCCTGGCCGAGCAGGCAGTGGATGTGCGCCGCGACGTACGCGATGGCCTCAACCGTCACCTGTCCGATGCAGAGAAGCTGGAACGCGAGGGCTTCGCCACCCGCGCCCAGCGCCTGCAGGCCACCGTGGCCCGCGACAAGGCCGAGCGCGAGTACCAGAAGACGGTGAACGATCTGGCCACGCTGAAGGCCGCACTGTCCACGCTGCTGCGCAGTGGCGGCGAGGTACAGCCGGTGTCGCCGCTGTTCGTGCAGCGCGTGCCGCTGGAACCGGTGGCCAGCTTCGAGCGCACGGCGCAGGCGCGCCAGCCGCAGATCGCACGCCTGCGGGCGATGGTGGCGCAGGCCGAACAGGGCGTGCGCGTGCAGCAGGCCAAGCTGAAGCCACAGATCTTCGCCTTCGGCCAGTACGATTTCCGCCGCCGCGACGAAATGCTGACCGACCCGGACTGGGCGTTCGGCATCGGCCTGAAGTACACCTTCCTGTCGCCGAACTCGCGGCCGGCGCAGATCAGCGCCGCGCGTGCGCAGCAGGACCAGGCCGAAGCGGGCCTGCGCGAGGCCGAGAACCAGGTCGCGCTGGGCGTGCGCAAGGCCTGGAACGAACTGGAAACCGCGCGCCAGCAGTACGTGCTGCTCGACAGCAGCATCGCCCAGGCACAGGAAAACCTACGCTTGCAGGAGCTGGCGTTCCGCGAAGGCCAGGCGACTTCGCTGGATGTGATCGACGCGCGGCTCGGCTTGGGCGGCGCCCGTGTCGAGCGCGCACAGGCCGCCTACCAATACGATATTGCGCTGGCACAGTTGCTGGAGGTCAGTGGACAGATGGACCGTTTCGAAGAGTTCCGGCGGCGTGCGGACGAGGTGATCGACCATGAGTGATGTGCTGCACGACGACGCGACGACGCCCCCCGGCAAGCGGCGGCTGGGACCGATCCTGGTGGTGGTATTGCTGATCGTGGTGGTGCTTGGCCTGTGGCTGGCCTGGCGCAGCCCGGCCGACCAGATCCAGGGCATGGCCGATGCGGACACGATCAACGTCGCCGCCAAGATCACCGCGCGCGTGGCCGAGCTGAAGGTGCGCGAGGGCGACCGCGTGCAGCCCGGGCAGGTGCTGTTCCTGCTCGACAGCCCGGAGGTGGCCGCCAAGGAACAGCAGGCCCACGGCGCATTGGCCGCCGCGCAGGCGGTGGCCGACAAGGCCGACGAGGGCGCGCGCAGCGAAGACATCCGCGCCGCCGAAGCGAACTGGAAGCGGGCCGAAGCCGGTGCGACGCTGGCCGAGGCCACCTACCAGCGCGTGCAGAACCTGTTCAACGAAGGCGTGATGACCCGGCAGAAACGCGATGAAGCACATGCCCAGGCCACCAGTTCGCGCGAACTGGCACGTGCCGCCCGCGCGCAGTACGACATGGCATTGGCCGGCGCACGCGAGCAGGACAAGCGCGCCGCACAGGGCCAGGTGCAGCAGGCACAGGGCGCGGTGGCCGAAGTCAACGCCGCGCGTGTCGAAGTGGAAGGGCGCGCGCCGGTGGCCGGCGAAATCAACAAGCGCATGGCCGACCCGGGCGAACTGGTACCCGCCGGCTATCCGGTGTTCACCCTGGTCGACATCGACCGCATGTGGGTGGCGATGAACCTGCGCGAATCGCAGATGCAGGGCCTGAAGGTTGGCAGCAAGCTGCAGGGCAGCGTGCCGGCGCTCGGCCTGGATGGCGAATTCGAGGTCTACTTCATCAACCCGGCCGGCGACTATGCAACCTGGCGTACCACCCGCCAGTCGTCCGGCTACGACGTCCGCAGCTTCGAGGTGCGGGTGCGCCCGGTACGCCGCATCGAGGGCTTCCGCCCTGGCATGAGCGTGCTGTTCGCATGGCCCCAGCACTGAGCCCCGACCGAGGCAGCTTCGCCGCCTCCTGGCGGCGCGAGCTTCGTTCGCTGCGCGGCAACCGCGCCGATCTGCTGCTGGTCACCGTGCTGCCCCTGCTGATGCTGGTGGTGATGGCCTGGATGTTCACGCCCTCGGTGATGCGCGACATCCCGATCGCGGTGGTCGACCTCGATCACAGCAGTGACAGCCGCCTGCTGCTGCGCATGCTCGATGCCAGCCCCGGCGTGCGCATCGCCAGCCAGCCGGTGGACCTGGAAGACGCCCGTTCGCAGCTGCGCAGGCTGGACGTGTTCGCCATCGTGCTGGTGCCGCGCGATGTCACCCGGCAGGCGTTGCGTGGCCGCCAGGGCACGGTATTCGCCTATTACAACGCCACCTACATGACCACCGGCCAATCTGCGGCACGCGATATCGGTGATGCGGTCTCGGCCTGGAACGCGCGCCTGCTGCGCGAGCGTATCGGCCTGCAGGTCGGCCCGGCCAAGCTGCGCGCGGCGCCGATCGCGGTGCAGTCGGACATCCTGTACAACCCGGCGCGCAGCTACGAACTGTTCCTGCTGCCACTGATCTTCCCGGCGGTACTGTCGCTGGTACTGGCACTTGCGGTGGCCGGCAGCCTCGGCCGCGAGATCCGCGACGGCACCCTGCCCGCCTGGTTGGGCCGCACGCCGTGGCCGGCAATTGCCGGCAAGGTCGCGCCGTACATCCTGCTGTTCTCGCTGTACGGCGCACTCGGCATCGGTTACCTGGCCTGGCTGCGCGGCGATGGTGTGGCCGGCAGCGTGCTCCTGCTGCTGCTCGCACAACCCTTGTTCTATCTGGCCAGCGCCGCCTACGCGTTGTTCTTCGTCGGCGTCACCCGTGACATGGGCACTGCGTTGTCCGCGGTCGGCCTCAGCATCGGCACCGCACTGGCGTTCTCCAGCGCAACCTTCCCGGTGCTGGATGGCCCCCTGTTCACCCGCATCTGGCATCAGCTGCTGCCACTCAGCGCCTACATCAAGCTGCAGACCCAGCAGCAGTTCATCGGTTCGCCGCTGCAGGTTTCGGTGTGGCCGTTGGCCACATTGCTGCTGATGGCGGTGGTGGCGGGAGGCATTGGTGGCCTGCGCCTGATCGCCTTCGCGCGTACGCCCGAAGCCGTACAACCGGCAGGAGCCGACGCATGAGCGCACTCTGGCGCAGCCTGCGGCAGACCCTGATGGCGGTGCTGTGCGACCGCTACGCGATCGTGGTGATGGTCGGCGCGGTGATCCTGTACTCGTTCTTCTACCCGGCCGCGTACCGTCACCAGGTGGCCGGCAACCTGCCGGTGCTGGTGGTGGACCAGGACCACAGCGCGACCAGCCGCGGACTGCTGCGCAAGCTCGATGCACTACGGGTTGCACGCGTGGTCGGGCAACCGGCCGACATCGACAGCGCGCGCCAGCAGCTGGAAGCCGGCCATGCCGAAGGCATCGTGCTGATCCCGGCCAACCTGGAACGCGACATCCTGCGTGGTCACCCGGCCAAGCTGGTGCTGCTCGGCAACGGCGCCTACCTGGGCCGTGCCAGCTGGGTGCTGGGCAGCGTGGCCGATGCACTGGGCGCGTTCGGGCGTGAGGCGGTGGTCGGCCAGGCCGCCTTCATGGGCGCGCCACAGGCACCACCGGTCACCCTGGTGCAGCGCCCGCTGTACAACACCCAGGAAGGCTATGGCAGCGCCATCGTGCCCGGCGTGGCCGAGCTGATCGTGCACCAGACGCTGCTGATGGGCATCGGTGTCCTGCTCGGCGGCCGCCGCCTGGTGCTCGGCCGGCGCCTGCGCTTCGACCTGCCAACGCTGGCCGGCATGGCGCTGGGCTTCGGCCTGATCGGCCTGTTCGGCCTGTTCTACTACGCCGGCTTCACCGCCTGGGTGCAGGACTATCCGCGCGGTGGCAACCCACTGGGCCAGCTGCTCGGCGGCACCCTGTTCATCGCCGCCACCGTGGCCTTCGGCCTGTTCGTCGGCAGCTTCTTCCGCACCCGCGAGCGCGCCTTCCAGTACATCATCGCCACCTCGATCCCGCTGTTCTTCCTGGCCAGCCTGTCATGGCCGGCAGTGATGACGCCACAACCGCTGGTCTGGCTGGCGCAGCTGTTGCCGACCACCTCGGGCATCAACCTGATGGTGCGCCTGAACCAGATGGACGCCAGCCTGGCCGAAGTCAGCCACGAACTGATCACCCTCACCGTCCTGCTGCTGCTCTACGGCAGCCTCGCCACCTGGCGCCTCCTCGCAGAAAAGGGGACGGAGGGGATTAAGTCGTAAACGGCCGGCTGGGGGAATTGCGACTTAATCCCCTCCGTCCCCTTTTTCCGTAACGACGAACGCCGGCGCGGGGCCGGCGTTCGAGTACTGCGGTGTGGAAGGGGAAACGGGGGCAGCTACGACCGATCAGCGGTAGACGCGTTCGCAGCGGCGCTCGACTACGCGGTCGCCGTTCTTCTGCTGGCTGTTGCCCTGGATCTGGCGGCCGGCCGCACCACCGGCCACGGCGCCGGCCACGGTCGCAAGCTTCTTGCCGTTGCCGCCGCCGACCTGGTTGCCGAGCAGGCCACCGATCACTGCGCCGGTAGCGGTACCCGTGATGCGGTTCGGATCGCGCGAGTTGCGCTGCACTTCCACGTTCTTGCAGACCACGCGGCTGCCGTCGTTGAACTTGCGTCCCTCATCGCGCGGCCCATAGGTCTGCGCGCCAGCCACCGACGAAGCCGCCAGCAGGGTGCCCAGCACAAGCAATCGGGTCGAGGTCTTCATGGCCATCTCCTGAGTTCCGGTATGGCGCCAGTGTCCTCCCGAGGTTGGCAACCGGAAGTGAAATGCGCGTGTCCGCCACTTCATCGGCCATCGCACGTTCAGGAAGAAAATCCGCGCCCATCGCGACCAGCCGTCGCGATGGGCGCCGTCTCCCTGCCGGCATTGCCCTCTGCTAGAACTCTTCCCAACCACCCGCATTGGCCGCCAGCGTCGGCTCGATCCGCGGCGACAGCACAGCGGGCCGGCGTACCGGCGCAACCGATGCCGCCACGGCTGCCAGCGCCGGGCGCACCGCGGCAGCGGCGGTCACCGCCCCCGTGCGGAACACCGACACAGCCTCGGCCAGCAGGTTCGCCTGCTCCTCCATCGAGCGCGCTGCGGCACTGGCCTCTTCGACCAGCGCGGCATTCTGCTGGGTGGTCTCATCCATCTGCACCACCGCCTGGTTGACCTGTTCGATGCCTGAGCTCTGCTCCTGGGACGCAGCAGAGATATCGGCCATGATGTCGGTCACGCGCTGCACCGAGGCCACGATCTCGCCCATCGTGGTGCCGGCCTGGCGGACCAGCGCCGAGCCGTCGGCAACCTTGCCGACCGAATCCTCGATCAGGCCCTTGATCTCCTTGGCCGCACCTGCCGAGCGTTGCGCCAGCGTACGCACTTCGCTGGCCACCACTGCAAAACCCCTGCCCTGCTCGCCAGCACGCGCGGCTTCCACCGCGGCGTTCAACGCCAGGATGTTGGTCTGGAAGGCGATCCCATCGATGACCGAGATGATCTCGGCGATCTTCTTCGACGCGGCTTCGATGGCCGACATCGTGGTGACCACCTGGCCGACCACCTCACCGCCCTGCGAGGCGACACCATGCGCGCCGATGGCGAGTTGGTTGGCTTGTCGCGCATGCTCGGCGTTCTGCTTCACCGTGGACGTCAGTTCCTCCATCGACGCTGCGGTCTCTTCCAGGTTTGCCGCCTGCTGCTCGGTGCGACGCGATAGATCGGTGTTGCCCGAGGCAATCTCGCCTGCCGCCAGGTTGATGCTGGACGCGCTGGACTGGATGCGGCCAACGATCTGCTTGAGCTGATCGACGGTGGCATTGCAGTCATCGCGCATGCGGGCGAACACGCCGTGGAAGTCCCCCTGCATGCGTACGGTAAGGTCGCCGCGCGAGATCGCCTGCAGCAGGGTCGAGACCTGCACCAGGTTCTCGTCGGTGGTCTGCATCAGGCGATTGAGCCCTGCCACCATGTCGCGGAAATCGTAGGCGAAGCGATCTTCATCACCGCGCAGGCTGAAGTCGCCCGCCGCCGCTGCCGTCGCCAGCCGGCGGATCTCGCTGTTGATCGCCGACAGACTGGACTTGGTTTCGTCCATTGCCTGAGTGATCGCCGCCTTCTCGCCGGGCAGCGGATCCATGTCCACCGACAGATCGCCGCGTGCGTAGTGCTTCATCACTTCGATCAACCGGTTCTGTACCTGCACGTGCGATCCAACCAGCGCATTGGTCTCATGCACCATGCGCCCGTAGTCGCCGGGGAACGCGCTCTCGTCCATGCGGTAGCTGAGGCTGCCCGCATCGTGCTGGCGCGCCAGCTCACCCTGCGCCGCCATCACCGCCTGCAGCTGTGCCTGCATGCGCTGCATCGACCTGAGCAGCTGGGTCACCTCATCATTGCCCGAGGCATCGATGACGCTGTCCAGCCGCCCGTTGGCAATGCCGTCGGCCAGCTTCACCGCACCTTCCAGCGGGCGGGTCAGGCTGCGGGTGATGGCCCACGCGGCCAGCGCGCCCAGTGCCAGGCTCAACGCACCGAACACGATCGACAACGTGCCGGTCCAGGATTCGGTCGATCGGTACTCTTCCCGACTACGTGCGGTCAGCGCTTCCTGATGCCGCAGCAGGGTCGAGATCGCCTCATTCCATGCAGTGGCGAGGCCATGCTCGGCGAGCAACTCTTTGGCCGCACCGTCGAAATCACCCGCCTTCATGCGCTCGTGCAGATGCTGGGTGGAGGCGTCGGTCGCCTTGCGTGCCGCGTCGATTTTCGCAACCAGGGCATCGCCGGTGGCGTCACGCGGAATCTTGATGTACTTGGCCCAGATGCCATCGTAGGTCTGCGACAGCTCCTGCGCCTTCTGATAATCCTTGTCGAAATCCTCGCCACGCTTGATCACCATCAGCCGGCGGTGCATCAACACCGCATTGTTGGTATCCAGCATGTCGTTCAACAGCCGCATCTTCACCATATTGACGTCCACCACTTTCTCGAACTGGGCGGACTTCAGGTGATTTCCATACAGCACCAGGCCGACGATGGCCACGATGAACAGCAGCAGCAAACCAAACCCGGCACCCAGCCGGGATCCCACTCGGAGGTTGCGTAATGCGAGCATCTCAATTCCCTTGATCATGGCCGTACGATCGGTTGCGGCGCAGGCAAGGGAAACTTTATGGGCCAATATTATTTTATCGATCCAAAACAATGAAACTGTGCAGACAGGCGTGAATTCGGGCCAAACCAGAAAGCGCTATACCCAAATGAAATATCGACACCCCTTCACACACGGACCAATATCACGCCGCCATCACGGATATCGACGCAACCACGGCTTTCCACATTCAGCGGTGATGCGCCCATCAGGAATTTCATGTCCATACTTCACCTTCAGGCGACATCCAGACCAGTCCAAACGGCGCATCTGAAAGGAACCAGATTCCCTCCTCATCGAGATCCGCCTGGTCTCTTCTGGCAGGCCATGCGCGGCGCAGAACGTCCAGCTGCTCCGCGGTCTTCCCTTCGGCAAAGACGCCATTGGAGGCAAGCTTCAGCCTGCCTTCCACCATCAGTATCTCCAGCATCGAGAAGAACTCCTCCGTCTGCTGCTCGAAGGCCATGCCACGCCCTTCCAGCTCCATGTTCATGTTTCTCCAAAGTACTCCCATGGAATACCCGTAGGAGTAGCGGAGCGTATTACGGGCGGTGTCAGACATCATCTGAAATGCATCTCAATGACGGTGTGGCCTGCAATCGCCGGGGCCTGGCCCAACGTGCGGCTGGTGCGATGGAACGCACACTCCTGATGTTCAATGCACTCCCCTTGGGACGGACGTGACTCCTGGTGCAGGCGCCAAACGCAGCCATGCGGCGCGCAGTATGTGTTGCCCGGATGTGCTCCGCAAAACGCGCGCCACCCGACCCTCATTCGCGCCCGGAACAACGCTACAGTCCGTACATGACCATCACCCTGCAGATCGAAGGGACCGCCATCGATGACATTGCCAGCCTGTACGCGGAGATCAACCGCGTTTTCATGGCCGGCGAGGACTGGCAGCTCGGACCGAGCCTGGATGCGCTGGACGACCTGTTGCATGGCGGCCATGGCGCGTTGGCCGGCCATGCGCAGGCCACACTGATCTGGCGCGATATCGCCCACAGCCGCACGGCCCTGGGCGTGGAGACCACCCGCCAATGGCTGCAGGCCAAGCTGGACACACCAGGCAGCTTCAATACGCAGGCCATTGCCCGCCAACTGGACGCGCTGCAACGGGGTGAAGGCCCGACCTACTTCGAGATCGTCATGGAGATCTTCGGCGGCCATCCGAACATCACGCTTGTACCGGATTGATGGTAGCGAACTCCAACCAGCGCATTCCCCGGCATTCGATCCACTCAGTGTGCCCGGCTGGCGAAGTAGCGGCTTGCCGGCTCGCGGTACAGCAGGAATGCGCAGTACAACGATACGCAGAAGATCGCACCCAGCATAAGAAACTCGAATGGGCCAGCTCTTTTCATATCGACCAGATTCAGCACCATGGTCTCCAGGAACATGATGACGAACAGTGGGCGAACCCATCCCCAGCGCGCGAAGATGCCCACGCCTACCACGATGCCCGCCAGTCCGTTGAGCACACCGGCAGTGACCAGCGCGGCATACGGCAGGGAGTGGTAGAGGTTCATCTGCGCCAGCAATTGATACTCCGGCACTTTCGGCCCATAAACCTTAAGCAGGCCGTAGAGGGCCAAGGCGCCCCCCACCAGCTGGTAGAGCGCGACGATGTAGAGCGAAGGCGGTGCTTCGACGGCGGCCTTGGCCTGCGGATCCTCAGGTGCCGCAGAATGCTGTGTCATCGCTCGCTCCCTGATTGTCGTGGCGCCAGCCTGGCTGCATACCCGAGGCTACACCCCCGCTGCCGAGCCTGATAGCCCCCTACCCTTGGCAACGACAGCAGGCCTGCAACGCGCGACCCGCTCCAACCGTTACCATGGACGGCCCTGTACCAGCTCCGCTGCCGCCGCCCTCCGGCGCGGCCGGACGCCCAGATCCACGAGTCCCATGTCCAAAGACAAGTCCGCCGAACACACCCCGCTGATGAAGCAGTTCTTCGCAGCCAAGTCCGATTATCCGGACCTGCTGCTGTTCTTCCGCATGGGCGACTTCTACGAGCTGTTCTACGACGACGCGCGCAAGGCCGCGCGCCTGCTCGACATCACCCTGACCCAGCGTGGCAGCTCCGGCGGCGCGCCGATCCCGATGGCCGGCGTGCCGGTGCATGCCTACGAGGGCTACCTGGCGCGGCTGGTGGCGCTGGGCGAATCGGTGGCGATCTGCGAGCAGATCGGTGACCCGGCGCTGGCCAAGGGCCTGGTCGAACGCAAGGTAGTGCGCATCGTCACCCCGGGCACGGTCACCGACGAAGCCCTGCTGGACGAGCGCCGCGACACCCTGCTGATGGCGCTGTCGCGCAGCAAGCAGGGCTACGGCCTGGCCTGGGCCGACCTGGCCGGCGGCCGCTTCCTGGTCAATGAAGTGGAAACCGACGACGCCCTGGAAGCCGAACTGGCGCGCCTGGAACCGGCCGAGCTGCTGGTGCCCGACGAAGAGAACTGGCCGGAGTTCCTGCGCCAGCGCACCGGCGTGCGCCGCCGCGCGCCATGGCTGTTCGATGCCGACAGTGGCCGCCGCCAGCTGCTGAACTTCTTCAAGCTGCATGACCTGAGCGGCTTCGGCATCGATGACAAGCCGCGCGCCACGGCCGCGGCCGGCGCCCTGCTTGGCTATGTCGAGGAAACCCAGAAGCAGCGCTTGCCGCACCTGACCTCGATCGCGATGGAAACCGCGGGCGAGGCGATCGCGATGAATGCCGCCACCCGCCGCCACCTGGAACTGGATACGCGTGTTGACGGCGATACCCGCAACACGCTGCTGGGCGTGCTCGACAGCACCGTCACGCCGATGGGCGGCCGCCTGCTGCGGCGCTGGCTGCACCGCCCGCTGCGCCTGCGCGAGGTGCTGGTACAGCGCCACCACGCGGTAGAGACGCTGATCGATCGCGGCAGCGACGCCGACATCCGCGAACAGTTCCGTCGCCTGGGCGATCTGGAACGCATCCTCACCCGTGTCGCGCTGCGCTCGGCGCGCCCGCGCGACTTCTCTACCCTGCGCGACGGTCTGGGCCTGCTGCCGGCGGTGCGCGAAGTGCTGGCCCCGCTGGATTCGCCGCGCCTGCAGGCCCTGCATGCCGCGCTGGGCGAACACGATGAGTGCGCGCAGCTGCTGGCCCGCGCCATCGCCGAAATGCCACCGCTGAAGCTGAGCGATGGCGGCGTGCTGGCCGATGGCTTCGATGAAGAGCTGGATGAACTGCGCCGCCTGTCCACCCATGCCGACCAGTTCCTGGTCGACCTGGAACTGCGCGAGCGCGAGAGCAGCGGTATTGCCACCCTGAAGGTGGGCTACAACCGCGTGCATGGCTACTACATCGAAATCAGCAAGGGCCAGTCCGACCGCGCGCCGGTGCACTACACCCGCCGCCAGACGCTGACCAATGCCGAGCGCTACATCACCGAAGAACTGAAGGCGTTCGAGGACAAGGTGCTGTCCGCGCGCGACCGTTCGCTATCGCGCGAGAAATACCTGTACGAACAGCTGCTGGATACCCTTGGCGGGCAGCTGGAGCCGCTGAAGCAGTGCGCCGCCGCACTGAGCGAACTGGACGTGCTGGCCGCCTTCGCCGAACGCGCACAGGCGCTGGACTGGGCGCGCCCCGAACTGCAGGCCGAGCCCTGCCTGAAGATCGAGCGGGGCCGCCATCCGGTGGTCGAGGCGGTACGCGAGCAGCCGTTCGAACCCAATGATCTGGACCTGCATCCGGACCGTCGCATGCTGGTCATCACCGGCCCGAACATGGGCGGTAAATCGACCTACATGCGGCAGAATGCGCTGATCGTGCTGCTGGCCCACATCGGCAGCTTCGTGCCGGCCAGCCGCGCGCTGATCGGCCCGATCGACCGCATCCTGACCCGCATCGGCGCCGGTGACGACCTCGCCCGCGGGCAATCGACCTTCATGGTCGAAATGGCCGAGACCAGCTACATCCTGCACCACGCCACCGCGCATTCGCTGGTGCTGATGGACGAGATCGGCCGCGGCACGTCCACCTACGATGGCCTGGCGCTGGCCGACGCGGTGGCCCGTCACCTGGCCTACCAGAACCGCTGCTACACGCTGTTCGCCACCCACTACTTCGAGCTGACCGCGCTGGCCGACGAGCAGCACGAGGGTGGCCGCAGCGGCATCGCCAACGTGCACCTGGACGCGGTCGAGCATGGCGAAGCGCTGGTGTTCATGCACGCGGTGAAGGATGGCCCGGCAAACCGCAGCTTCGGCCTGCAGGTGGCGGCACTGGCCGGCCTGCCGCGCGCGACCGTGGCACAGGCACGCCGTCGCCTGGCCGAGCTGGAACAGCGTGGTGGTGAAAGCCATGCCGCCGAGCTGGCGCCGCAGGCATTGGATGCACCGCAGCAGTTCGGTCTGTTCAGCGCACCGGCCAGCAAGGCGCAGGAAGCGCTGGCGGCCATCGACCCTGACGAACTGACGCCGAAGCAGGCGCTGGAAGCCCTGTACCGGTTGAAAGCGCTGCTGTAACCGCAGCGCCGCGGGAGGCCTTGGGCCCGGGGAGTTTCCCCGGGCTATCGAAAGACCCCGCAAATCTGATTCTGCGTTTCAATTGACAGAATCTATCAACATGAACGAATCATTCGATTATTCATTTCATCTGGCCCTAGCTACAGTCGAGTGAAGATGTTTCCAAGTCTTCACCGCCACCAGGAGCCAGCCGATGAGCCAGTCCGACAACAACAACGCCAAGTGCCCGTATCACAGCGCCCCGTCGCCTGAGGAAGGCGCCCAGCAGCAGCGCGAGCTGAGCACCACGCCCAAGCAGAAACATGGCGATGATCCGGTCACGCCGATGACCACGGCCTTCGGCGCGCCGGTGGTGGACAACCAGAACAGCAAGACCGCCGGCCCCCGTGGCCCGCTGCTGATGGAAGACGTCTGGCTGCTGGAAAAGCTGGCCAACCTCAACCGCGAGATCATTCCCGAGCGCCGCATGCACGCCAAGGGCTCGGGTGCGTTCGGTACCTTCACTGTCACCCACGACATCAGCAAGTACACCCGCGCCAAGCTGTTCGAGAAGGTCGGCAAGCAGACCGAGATGTTCGCCCGTTTCACCACAGTGGCCGGCGAACGTGGCGCCGCCGACGCCGAGCGTGACATCCGCGGCTTCGCGCTGAAGTTCTACACCGAGGAAGGCAACTGGGACCTGGTCGGCAACAACACGCCGGTGTTCTTCCTGCGCGACCCGCGCAAATTCGCCGACCTCAACAAGGCCGTGAAGCGCGACCCGCACACCAACCTGCGCAGCGCGCGCAACAACTGGGATTTCTGGACGCTGCTGCCCGAAGCCCTGCTGCAGGTGACCGTGGTGATGAGCGATCGCGGCATCCCGCGCAGCTTCCGCCACATGCACGGCTTCGGCTCGCACACCTACAGCTTCACCAACGCCGACAGTGAGCGCTTCTGGGTCAAGTTCCACTTCGTCAGCCAGCAGGGCATCGAATCGCTGACCGACGCGCAGGCGCAGATCCTGGTCGGCCATGACCGCGAAAGCCACGGCCGCGACCTGTTCGCCGCGATCGAGAAGGGTGACTTCCCGAAGTGGAAGCTGTTCATCCAGGTCATGCCGGAACTGGATGCGGAAACCTACCGCGTGCACCCGTTCGACCTGACCAAGGTGTGGCCGAAGAGCGACTACCCGCTGATCGAAGTGGGCCAGTTCGAACTGAACCGCAACCCGGTCAACTGGTACCAGGACGTGGAGCAGTCAGCATTCGCACCGAGCAACCTGGTGCCGGGCATCGGCCCGTCGCCGGACAAGATGCTGCAGGCGCGCCTGTTCGCCTACTCCGATGCGCAGCGCTACCGCCTGGGCGTGAACCACCACCAGATTCCGGTGAACGCCGCACGCTGCCCGGTGCACAGCAACCACCGCGACGGTGCGATGCGCGTGGACGGCAACTACGGTGGCCTGCCGCACTACGAGCCGAACAGCTACGGCCAATGGCAGGAGCAGCCGGAGTACCGCGAGCCGCCGATGAAGATCCGCGGTGACGCCGACTTCTGGAACTTCCGCGAGGACGACGCCGACTACTTCAGCCAGCCCGGTGCCCTGTTCCGTAGCTACAACCAGGCACAGAAGGACCGCCTGTTCGCCAACACTGCCCGCGCTCTGGGCGATGCGCCGGACTTCATCAAGCAGCGCCACATCGACAACTGCAGCAAGGCCGACCCGGCCTACGGTGCCGGCATTGCCGCGGCGCTGAAGGCGCTGGCCAGCCAGCCGTCGGATCCGTTCAAGCCGGCGCAGCCGGAAGCGGACTTCCCCACTGCCACCCCGGGCGCGGAAGACATTGAGCTCTGATCGCCCTGTCCCGTGTACGGCACGCCGCCTCCCCGTGAGGCGGCGTCGCCGTTTTAACGGTCCGCGTCGTATCGTCTGCACGCCCAACCCCAATCAAGGATTTCGCAGATGAGCCTGACCGACGAACTTCTCGCCAAACTGCAGGGCGCCCCGCTGCAGCAGGTGTCGCAGCAGCTCGGCATCAGCGATACCCAGGCCTCCGGTGCGATCAGTGCCGCGCTGCCGGTGCTGATGGGCGCACTGGGCAACAACGCCGCGCAGCCGCAGGGCGCACAGGCGCTGCTCGGCGCCTTGCAGAACAACCACAGCGGCCTGGACCTGGGCAGCGTGCTCGGCTCGGTGCTGGGCGGCGGTGGCGGCGGTGCCGCCAGCGATGGCGCCGGCATTCTCGGCCACATCTTCGGCGGCAGCCAGCAGAAGGTGGAAACCGGCCTGTCCCAGGCCACCCAGCTCGACAGCGGCCGCACCAGCCAGCTGCTGCAGATCCTCGCACCGATCGTGATGGCCTTCCTCGCCCAACGCCTGGGCGGTGGCCAGGCCGATGCTGGCTCGCTCAGCCAGGCACTCGGTCAGGAGAAGCAGCAGGTGCAGCAGCAGGGCGGCATCGCCGGCGGCCTGCTCGGCAGCGTGCTGGACCAGGATGGCGACGGCCAGTTCGGCATGAGCGACCTGCTCAAGCTCGGTGGCAACCTGCTCGGCGGCAAGCGCTGACGGAGGGTGTCGCCGGGCATGGCCCGGTGCTACCGGGCGCCACCTTCACCGATATCCGCCGGGCGTGACCGGCATCTCCTTGGATAGCGCCGGGCCATGCCCGGCGGCTTACCGGTTGCCCGCCTTCAACCACTCCAGGATCGGCGCGAACACCGGCGCCCGCATCGAGCGCGGCGGCGCCACGTCCTTGCCTTGTTCCTGCGCCTGCCAGTACGACCCCGGCAATGGCCCATCGCCCAACTCGTAATCCATGCCGTCCCAGCCATCCTCGCGGAAGGCGTAGAAGGCCCAGTGCACCTTGTCCTGCTCCAGCACCTCCAACACGTCCTGCAGGTAGCGGCGGCAGTCCGGCCAGCGCCGCATGCAACCGAATTCGCCGACCACCATGCGGTTGGCCCCGACGCCATGCGTCTTCGCCCAGTCCATCGGCTGCTGCAGGTAGCTGCGCACGCGCGCGGCATCCCACCGCTCGCTGCGGTCGCCGAACGGCACCACGCCGGGGTAGCGGTACGGCGTGGCACGCTTCTGGTTCGGTGCACTGGTCGCCGCGTAGGGCTCGTACATGTGCACGCTGTACAGCAAGCGCGTATCGGGCAACGGTGCAGGCCAATAGGTGAAACCATCGGCCGCGGCATACCAGCCAGCATCCAGCATCAGCGGCATCTCCGTGTCGACCTCGCGGATGCTGGTGATCAGTTCCGAGTAGAACCGGCGCAGATCACGAGGTCCATCCTGCACACCGGCGTACCACTGCCGCATGGCCTCTGCCGAAGCATGCTCGGCCAGGCCGGCAGCGTACTCCGGCACCGGCTCGTTGATCAGGTTGTAGGCGGCCAGCGCAGGATGCCCCTTCAGCGCAGAGGCGAGGTCATGCCAGAAGCGCTGGGCCGGCACGTGGTTGTCGAAGGACTGCCACAGCCGCGGGTCGACCTTGTCGCCGTTGTGCTGTTTCCAGCGCAGCAACGGCAGCGACAGCGGGGTCAGCACCACCTTCAGCCCGGCCGCGTCGGCGTCGTCCAGTACGCGGCGCAGCACAGCCAGATCGGCGGGAACCAGGCCACGGTAGTCATCGGCGTTGCCGATCAGGAAGTCACGTCCGCCCCGCCCCTTCCACTTGTCCGGCACCAGGCGCACCCAGGTCGCGCCGGTCGCGCGCAGTGCGTCGAAGTAGGCCCGGTCCGGGGGCGACATGTTCATGCTGTTGCCGCCGCGTTGAGGGGTATCCCAGAAGGTGATGTCGGCGGCGAATACCGGGGCGGCGGCGAGGGTCAGGCACAGCAGGCTGTGGCGCAGGCGCATTGCGATCTTCCATGAGAAGGAAGATCCAACCTGCGGGGCGCAAGCCGAACGGTGGCTGAGCGCACGCCGCGCGGCCATGAACCGGTAGATGCCAACCTTGGTTGGCAGCCGGGCACAACGCCCACCAAGGTGGGCGACTACCGTCAAAGCGCGTCCAGATCGCCCAGCGCACGGATCAACCGCCGCGCGCGCTTGTCCGGTTTGTGCTCCGGCGGCTGGAATCCGTCGCGGGCGGCGATGCGCAGCGCACGCTGTTCGGCACGGCGTGCCTTGGAGGCCTCGCTCTCGGCATACAGCTGCTGTGCCGTCGGCGCTGGCCCGCGCTGATCGCTCAAGCCGAGCACCTGGACCTCGAAATGCTCCTCACCACGGTCGACCTGCAGCTGCTCGCCCACGCGCACCGCGCGTGAGGATTTCGGGCGCTGCCCAGCCACGCTGACCTTGCCGGTTTCGATGGCCTGCTTGGCCAGGCTGCGGGTCTTGAAGAAACGGGCCGCCCACAACCAGATGTCCAGGCGGACACTGGGCGACAGCGGGGAAAGCTCGGTCATCGGCAGGGACTACTCCGTTCGCTTGTTCAGGGGACGCGGGTTGTCGGGGTCGGTGCGGCAGCCGCTGCCCCCGATCAGGGTGGGTACGCCGGCGGAAAGATCCTGGCGCTGGCTGCCGACCAGGCACTCGGGGCGGTCGGTTGGCCGCACCTGGGTATCGCCCAGCCGGTCACCCGTCGAACATGCGGCCAGTGCGGCGCCGATCAAGGCCAGCGCCACGTTCCGCTTCACCTGCAGTCGTTGATGCATTGCCACATCCTGCAAACAGGCTTGGTGCTAGTGTGCGCCTCCCGGGATTCGATCACCACTCCATGGCCAAAGCGCCGCTTGACCTGACCTCCGGCCCGATCGGCCGCAATCTCCTGTTGTTTTCCCTGCCGATCCTGGCGGGCAACATCGCGCAGTCGCTGAACGGTTCGGTGAATGCGGTCTGGGTCGGGCGCTTCCTCGGCGAGGCGGCACTGACCGCCACCGCGAACGCCAACAACATCATGTTCTTCCTGATCGGCTCGGTGTTCGGCTTCGGCATGGCCTCGACCATCCTGATCGGCCAGGCGATCGGCGCGCGCGACATCGCGCAGGCACGGCGCGTGGTCGGCACCAGCGCCACCTTCTTCATCGGCCTGTCGGTAATCATCGCCATCGCCGGCTGGTTCATGGCCCATCCGCTGCTGGCGGCGATGGGCACACCGGCCGCCTCGCTGCCGCTGGCCGAGGCCTACCTGCAGATCATCTTCCTGGCGATGCCGACGCTGTATGCGTTCGCCTTCCTCACCGCCGCGCTGCGCGGTGCCGGTGACTCGCGCACGCCGTTCCGTTTCCTGATGGTGTCGGTGGCACTGGACATCGTGCTGAACCCGGTACTGATCTTCGGCATGGGGCCCTTCCCCGCGCTGGGTATCGCCGGCTCGGCCTGGGCCACGCTGGTCGCGCAGACGCTGTCGCTGGCCGGCCTGCTGCTGTACATGCGGCACAAGCGCCACACCCTGTGGCTGGGCCGCGCCGACATGCGCCTGTTCAAGCTCGACATGACCATCCTCAAGGCGCTGGTGATCAAGGGCGTGCCGATGGGCCTGCAGATGGTGCTGATCTCGCTGTCGGTGATCCTGCTGATGACCATGGTCAACCAGTACGGCACCGACACCGGCGCGGGTTACGGCGCTGCCCTGCAGCTGTGGAACTACCTGCAGATGCCGGCGATGGCGATCGGTGCGGCGTGCTCGTCGATGGCCGCACAGAACGTCGGTGCGCAGCGCTGGGATCGCGTGCGCGGCACCGCGCGCCAGGGCGTGCTGTTCAATTTCCTGCTGACCGGCGCGCTGATCCTGCCGCTGGTGCTGTTCGACCGCCAGCTGCTGGCGCTGTTCCTGCCACCGGCCAGCCAGGCGCTGGACATCGCCCGCCACCTCAACCACGTGGTGATCGGCTCGTTCCTGTTCTTCGGTGTCAGCTTCGTGATCTCCGGCGTGGTGCGCTCCACCGGCGCGGTGATTCCGCCGCTGCTGATCCTGGCCGGTTCGCTGTGGGGCGTGCGCGTGCCGTTCGCCGAACTGCTGCAGCCGTACTGGGGCGCCGATGCGATCTGGTGGAGCTTCCCGGTCAGTTCGCTGGTGTCGATGCTGCTGTCGCTGGCGTATTACCGCTGGGGTGGCTGGCGCAAGGCGAAGATGATGGGCAAGCCTTCGCACGCCGAAGAACTGGCCACGCCGTCGGAAATTCCGGCCTGCCCACCGTCGCCGGTGGCCGACCCGGATGCCGCGCTGGAGTCAGCGCCACCGCGTTGAGGTGGGTGCGGACCGTTGGTCCGCACAGGCCTGTAAGCCGAGCATGGGCTCGGCTCTACAGAAGACGGTCAGCGCTTCTTCTTCGCCGCGTTGAAGGTCGCCGCCGCGCGCATCAGCGCCTTGAACGCAGTGGCATCCGGCATCGCGCCTTCATGGACGTCGATCGCGCGCCGCGTGTTGCCCTCCAGGCTGGCGTTGAACAGGCCTTTGGGGTCGGCCAGCGCCGCACCGTTGGCGAAGGTCAGTTTCACCGCCTGCTTGTAGGTTTCGCCGGTGCACAGGATGCCGTTGTGCTCCCACACCGGTGTACCGCGCCACTTCCAGGTTTCCTGCACGTCCGGCAGCGCTTCATGGATCAACGCTCGCACGCGTGCCAGCACTTCGCCACGCCAGTCGCCCAGCTCGGCGATGCGTGCATCGATCAGTTCAGCTGCCGGGGTTCCGGCATCGGCAGGGTTCGGCGCGTGCGTGGCCATCAGCGGTTCTCGTCGGGAAAGGAATCAGAATGCCGGGGTTACATGCGCTCGCCGGGCAACGCGGCGGCCTGGCGCACCCAGTCGAGGAACTGTGCTTCATCCAGCGCGCCATCCTGCGGGATGTGCAGGTAGCGCGTATCGGCACTCTTGGACGGCTCAGGTGGCATCGGCCTCAGTGCAGCGCCACGGAAGAACGCCACCTTGATGTAGCGGGTGAAGCAATGGAAGCTGAGAAACCAGCCTTCGCCCGCGGCCACCGCATACATCGGCGAGTTCCACTTCACCGCCTTGTGCACCCCGGGTATGGCCCGTTCGATCAGGGCATCCAGCTGTGCGCCGATCGGCCGCTTCCAGTCCGGCATCGCGGCGATATAGGCCTGCACCGTGGCATCGCCCTCGCCCTTGGCGATCTGCGGATTGCCGCCGGACAACAGCGTGGGCGCGGCGGAAGGTGCGGTTCGCTTGGCAGGCATCGCACGGCACGTCCATCGGGATGATGCCGGCAGCCTAGCGCGACGCGCGCCTGTCGGTCACGGCGCGGTGCGCCATCGGCTCAGTCCGCCTGCCGCGCCCGGAACTGACGCCACTCCGGCAGCTTGCGGTGCCGGCGCAGCGAGCGCATCAGGGCCGCCATCACCACGCCGAACAGCGCACCAGCCAACAGGCCGGCCACCAGCAACAGCGCCAGCGGGCGTTCACTGCCCTGCCACAGCATCAGCCACATCAGCGCGGTCCAGAACAGCCCGAACAGCAGGCCCTGCACCAGCGCATTGGTGCCGAAGCCGGCCAGGATCGGCGGCGGCAGTGCGATGCCCATGCGCCACAGCAGGCGATGCAGCAGCGGTGCCGATTGCACACGCGCCAGCCCCTTGCCGTCGAGGAAGCGAAGCGCCGACTGGATCACGGCGGGATAGCGCGGGTTGATATCGTCCATCACCTGATCGTGGCCGATGCAATGCCGGAAACGCAAACGGCCACCCGAAGGTGGCCGTCGCGGCAACAACCGAAGTTGTTTATCAGGCCTTTTCGGCCAGACGGGCAGCCTTGGCGGCAGCAGCGGCAGCCAGGTCTTCCTTGATGCGGGCAGCCTTGCCTTCCAGGCCACGCAGGTAGTACAGCTTGCCGGCGCGGACCTTACCACGACGCTTCACTTCGACCGAGTCGATGATGGCGCTGTGGGTCTGGAAAACGCGCTCGACGCCGTAGCCGTGCGAAATCTTGCGGACGGTGAACGAGGAGTTCAGGCCGCCGTTCTTGGTCGCGATGACAACGCCTTCATAGGCCTGCACGCGCTCGCGGGTACCTTCCTTCACCTTCACGTTGACGACAACGGTGTCGCCCTGGCTGAACTTCGGCAGTTCGCGGGTGATCTGGGCGGATTCGAATTCCGCGACGATGGACTTGTTCAGCTTGCTCATGGTTACACCGATTCTTGTTCGGGTGGGTGTGTCGTGTCGACAACGTAGGCTCATGCAGTCACGGGACTGTGCTGCACGTTTGTTTTGGGTACTGCGCGCGCCGGCCGAGGCTGGCGGAATTGGCCATGATAGCCGATAAAGCCAGCCCTGCGCTAGGGGCTGGCCTTGTGTTTCCGGGCCTGACGGCCCTGTTCCAGCAGCGTGCGGTCGGCCTTGCCCAGCGCCTGTTCATCCAGCAGGTCCGGGCGCCGCTCGGCGGTACGGACCAGCGACTGCTGGCGGCGCCAGGCCGCGATGGCCGCGTGGTTGCCCGAGCGCAGCACATCCGGCACGTCACCCAACGGGTGCTGGGCCGGCTGGCTGTAGTGCGGGCAGTCGAGCAGGCCGAGGTCGCCCTCGAAGCTGTCCTGCGCCGCCGATTCGGCGTCGTTCAGGGCACCGTCCTGCAGGCGGGCCACGGCATCGATGATCACCGCCGCGCCCAGTTCACCGCCGGACAGCACATAGTCGCCGAGGGAAATCTCCTCGTCGACATTGGCTTCCAGGAAACGCTCGTCGATGCCCTCGTAGCGGCCGCAGAGCAGGACCATACGCGGCAATGCCGCCAGTTCCCGCACCTTGGCCTGGGTCAACGGCGCCCCCTGCGGGCTGAGATGGATCACCCGTGCCGGGGTCGGATCAGCATCGCGGATCGCCTGCAGGCAGGCCTGCAGCGGCTCGATCAGCATCACCATGCCCGGGCCACCACCGAACGGACGGTCGTCCACCCGGCGGTAATTGCCTTCGGCGTAATCACGGGGGTTCCAGCCATGCAGGCTGAACAGCCCCTTCTCCTGCGCGCGCCCGACCACGCCCAGTCCAGCGGACTGGGCGAGAAACTCGGGGAACAGGGTGATGACGTCGAAACGCATGCTCACACTCAGAACTCGGGATCCCAGTCGACCACGACCAGGTTGGCCTCGAAGTCGACCGACTTGACGAAGTCCGGCTGCACGAACGGAATCATCCGCTCACGGTCACCCCGGACCACCACCACATCGTTGGCGCCGGTGCTGAACAGGTGCGAGACCTGGCCCAGGGCAACGCCCTCGGTGGTCTTCACATCCAGGCCTTCCAGGTCCACCCAGTAATACTCATCGGGCTTCGGCGGCGGCAATGCACTGCGGGCCACGTAGATTTCGGTGCCATGCATCGCTTCGACGGTATCGCGGTCCTCGACGCCGGGGAAACGGGCGACCAGGTGCTTGCCGCTGTCGCGGCCACGTACACCTTCAATCGTGGTTTCCACGCCGGACGGGCTGCGCACGATCCACGGCTGGTAACGGAAAATGGCGGAACGTGGCTCGGTCCAGGACTCGAGCTTGATCTCGCCGCGCACACCAAAAGCGCCGACAACCCTGCCCAGCAGGATGCGGCGCTCGATATCTTTCATCTGCTTCAACCAAGAGGGCCACGCCGAAGCGTGGCCCGTCAGGATCAGGCCGCAGCGGCCTGGGACTTGGTCGCTTCCTTGATCAGGTTGCGGACCTTGTCGGTCGGCTGGGCGCCGTTCTTGACCCAATGGTCAACGCGGGCCAGGTCCAGCTCGATGCGCTTCTCGGCGCCCTGGGCGACCGGGTTGTAGAAGCCAACGCGCTCGATGTTGCGGCCGTCGCGCGCGCTGCGCACGTCGGTGACGATGATGTGGTAGAACGGACGCTTCTTGGCGCCGCCGCGGGTCAGTCGAATCTTGACCATGGTGTTTTTCCTATTGCCCAGTCGCCAGGATGGCGAGGTAAGCGGGCGATTATAGCGGCAGAGCCCGGCCGAGCCAACCCCGGGGATGAACTCCCGGGGTCAGATCCCTTTTGCGCCGCAAAAGGGATCCGACCCCAATCTGTCCCAAGCCACCGCCCCCAGCGCCGCCCTACCCTGTTCAGCCAGCGCCTGCGAACCGGGCAGGACATGCCCGTCGATGGCCTCCAGCGCCCACAGGCCGCTGGCGTTGCAGGCAAAAGCGGCCTTCACGCCGGCCAGATCGGCCAGCCGCAGCGGCTGTGTGGCCTGTGCGCCGGGCCAATGCTGCTTCAGCAGCGCTTCGGCCGTACCGCGCAGGGCCGACGCCTGTGGCCAGAGCAGCCGCTCACCATCGTGCACGGCCAGGTTCCAGGTGCTGCCTTCACTCACGTCGCCATCGGCGGTCACGAACAGCACATCGTCGAATCCTTCCGCCATCGCCGCGCGACGCTCGGCGAACAGGCCGAAGGTGCCCACATGTTTGATCTGCGGCAGTTCACGCTGCCAGGCCACGCTGCGCACACGCTTGGAGTCAGTCAGCGTCACCGGCGCGGACACCGCCACCAGCACGTCCACCGGTACCGCCGCCAGCGGGTTGCGGAAATCGAAGCGGCGCGAGTACACCGTCACCCGAAGCGATGCATCGGCCAGGCCGGCCTGCCGCAGCGCCTGCGCCATCCAGCCCTGCACCTGCGCCGCGTCCAGTTCGCTGCCGAACAGTTCGCGCGTGGCCTGCGACAGCCGCGCCAGATGCAGGTCCAGTCCCTGCACCGCGTGGTCGCGCACCTGCAGCGAGGTGAAGTGGCCGTAGTTGACGAGCGCCGGCAGCAGATCCTCCACCTGCGCCGGCTGGCCGTTGCAGGTCAGCGTCATCGCAGCAGTGCCTGCGCCTGGCTCCACATGCCGCGCAGCACGTCGGCGGCCGGCTGTGCCGGCGCCATCCACGCCGACTGCCCGGCCCAGGCCTGCATCGCCGCCAGACGATTTTCCTGCACGGCCTGCCTGCGCATCGGTGCGGTCAGGCCGCGCTGCACCGGATACGGACGCGGCGCGGGGGCGCCTTCCGCAGCGGCGGCGCGCACATAGGGTGTCGCCAGGCCACGGCCCAGGCGACCGCTGAAGGCACGGGTCGGCCAAGTGCCTTCCGGTTCGCTGGCGGCCAGCCCATCAGCCCACGCCGAAGCGATTGCCGCTTCGGGCGTGCGCAGGAAGGCGGTGCCGATCTGCACGGCGCTGGCCCCCAGGGTGAGTGCGGCAACGATGCCACGGCCGTCGGCGATACCGCCGGCGGCAATCACCGGAATCTGCAGGTGATCGGCCAGGCGTGGCAGCAGCGCGAACAGGCCGACCAGCTGGCGCTCGGCCATCGCCGGATCGAATGCACCGCGATGGCCGCCCGCTTCCACGCCCTGCGCCACCACGGCATCGGCACCGGCGTCCTGTGCCGCACGCGCTTCGGACAACGTGGTCGCGCAGGCGATCCAGGCAATGCCGGCATCCTTCAACTGCTGCACGTGGCGTGGTTGCAGCACGCCCATGATGGTCGAGGCCACCGCCGGGCGCGCCGCCAGCAACGCGGCGAACTGCTCTTCGAAATCGGCGGGCGTGGCATCGGCGGCGCTGGCCGGCACGTCCGGGCCCCACTGCGCCAGGAAGGCGCGGCTGGCGGCCTCGGCGGCAACGTCACGGGTCGGCACCGGATCCGGCACCCACAGGTTCACCTGTGCCGGGCCGGTGGCGGTCGCGCGGAAGTCCTCCATCCAACGACCGATATCGGCCGACGACGACAGCACCGCGCCCATTGCCCCCATGCTGCCGGCATTGGCCAGCGCAGCCGACAGCGGCACCGGGCAGGCACCGGCCATCGGTGCCAGCAGGATCGGAAGCTGCAATGAAAAACGCCGACAGAAGGTGTCGGCGCGTTCAAGAATCGGCGATGCGTTCACGCGACATACCTGTTGGAGAAGTCGCCGCCCAGCATACGCCAGTCATTGTGACCGGGGCCGGATCGCGATGCGCGCCGGCCCCGTCGCTGCATCAACGGAACGGCATGCCGCGGCCGCCCATGGCGCCCATCATGCCCTTCATGCTGCGCAACATGCCCTTCATGCCCCCGCCGGCCATCTTGCTCATCATCTTTTCCATCTGCATGTACTGCTTCATCAGCTTGTTGACGTCGGCCGGCGTCACGCCCGAGCCCTTGGCGATGCGCGCGCGGCGCGAGCCGTTGAGCAGGTTCGGGTTGCGCCGTTCCTTCTTGGTCATCGAACTGATGATGGCGATCATGCGCGGCACTTCCTTGCCCTGGCTGACCTGCTGCTTCAGATGGTCGGGGATGTTGCCCAGGCCCGGCAGCTTGTCCATCAGGCCGCCGATGCCGCCCATGTTCTGCATCTGCTCGAGCTGGTCACGCATGTCGTTCAGGTCGAACTTCTTGCCCTTGGCGACCTTCTCGGCCAGCTTGGCCGCCTTGTCCTTGTCGACCTGCTGCTCGACCTGCTCGACCAGCGACAGCACGTCACCCATGTCGAGGATGCGGCTGGCGATACGGTCCGGGTGGAACACGTCCAGGCCTTCCGGCTTTTCACTGACACCGACGAACTTGATCGGCTTGCCGGTGATGTAGCGCACGCTCAGCGCGGCACCGCCGCGGGCGTCACCGTCGGTCTTGGTCAGCACCACGCCGGTCAGCGGCAGGGCATCGCCGAAGGCCCTGGCGGTGTTGGCCGCGTCCTGGCCGGTCATGGCGTCGACCACGAACAGGGTTTCGGCCGGATTCACCGCAGCGTGCAGGGCCTTGATCTCGGCCATCATCGCTTCGTCGATGGCCAGGCGGCCGGCGGTATCGACCAGCAGCACGTCGACGAACGACTTGCGTGCATCGTCGATGGCGGCGCGGACGATGGCTTCCGGTTTCTGGTCGGCAGTGGACGGGAAGAACAGCACGCCGACCTGCTCGGCCAGGGTCTTCAGCTGTTCGATCGCGGCCGGACGGTAAACGTCGGCCGAGACCACCATCACCTTCTTCTTGCGCTTTTCCTTCAGGTGCTTGGCCAGCTTGCCCACCGTGGTGGTCTTGCCGGCGCCCTGCAGGCCTGCCATCAGGATGATGGCCGGGGCGGGCACATTGAGGTTCAGGTCGCTGGCTTCGTCGCCCATCACTGCGGTCAGCTCGTCGCGCACGACCTTGATCAGCGCCTGGCCCGGGGTCAGCGACTTCAGCACTTCCTGACCGACCGCACGCACCTTGATGCGCTCGATCAGGGCCTGCACCACCGGCAACGCAACGTCGGCTTCGAGCAGCGCGATGCGGACCTCACGGGTCGCCTCGCGGATGTTCTCCTCGGTCAGGCGGCCACGGCCACGCAGGCGCTCGATGGTGCCGGAAAGGCGCTGGGTCAGGGACTCGAACATGCGGCGCAACCTGTCTGAAAGCGGGGGACAATAAGGCAGACAGTATAACGGGTCCGGCTGTCTCCCCGGACTGCGACCACGAGGCCGTCGCCAGCATCCCGGGGGTATGCGAAACTGCAACGATGACAATCGTTCTCATCGCGGTCCTGCTCTACCTGGCAGCCAGTGCCCTGCTGGTGCGCGCGCTTGGCCGCGATGAAAGCACCGGCTCCCCCACCTGGCTGTGGCCAGCCCTGCCGGCGATGCTGCTGCATGGCGGCTACCACGTGATGGTGGCGATGCGTACCAACGGTGGGCCGGACATGCACTTCTTCGCCGCGCTGTCGCTGGTCGGCCTGGGCATGGCCTGGCTGACCTCGCTGGTCGGCGCACGCGGGCGGATGTCGGCACTGGGCGTGGTGGTGTTCCCGCTGGCCGCAGTACTGCTGCTGGCCTACCACGGCTACGGCCACGAACCGAGCAAGGTGCTGGGCTGGCGCCTGGCCAGCCACGCCTGGCTGGCCCTGCTGGCCTACGCCACGCTGAGCATCGCCGCGCTGCTGGCGATCATGCTGTGGCTGCAGGAACGCGCGCTGCGCCGCCGCGAGTTCCGCCCATGGCTGCGGGCGCTGCCGCCGCTGGCCGACCTGGAATCGCTGCTGTTCCGGGTGATCACGGTCGGCTTCGCGCTGCTGACCCTGACCCTGGTCACCGGCGTGCTGTTCGTCGACGACCTGCTGGCACAGAAGCTGGTGCACAAGACCGTGCTGAGCGTGCTGTCATGGATCGTATTCGGCGTGCTGCTGATCGGCCGTCGCCGCTACGGCTGGCGCGGTATGAAGGCGGTGCACTGGACACTGGCGGCGATGCTGTTGCTGCTGCTGGCGTTCTTCGGCAGCCAGTTCGTGATCGAACTGGTGTTCGGGCATTCGCGATAGAGGCGTGCCGACCAACGGTCGGCACCCACCCCAACATCACCTGGTAGCGCCGGCCGCTGGCCGGCAACTGGACCACGCCATGCGTGGATGCCGTAAGCGGGTCAAGGCACCGGCTGGGCCAGGATCTTCCGCACCGAGCGGCCGCTGTTGGTGAGGATGTCATCGATCTGCCAGCAGCCCTGCCCCTGGCGCACCATCGGCAGGCGGGTCACGTAGGCCTTCTTCCATACCGAATAGCGCATCTCGACCTGGCCGGCGGTGGCCGACGTCTCTTTCCAGCTGTAGCGCACCGGGGTTTCGATGTCGCCGTCCTGCGCATCCAGCCACGGATCGGAATCGATCGTGCAGATGCCGTCTTCGCGCTGCTGGCAGGCGCGCTCGCCACGCAGTGCCTTGCCGAAAGCCGGGCTGACCAGCGCGGGCGGCGGTTCCAGCAGGTCGCCATCGCCCGTCGTCGCCTCGTAGAAGGCGCGGGCCACAGCCGCTGGTTCCTGGCAGGCGGGCGCGGCCTGTGCGGCTGGCGCCAGCAGCAGGCCGGCAATCATCAACATCCCTGTCTTTCGCATGTCCAATCCCTTTGGTCGTGATGGCGATCTGTTGTAGAGCCGAGCCCATGCTCGGCTGCGTTCCAGCATAAGCCGAGCGCAGGCTCGGCTCTACTTACAACCCGTAACGCTCGATCACATCCAGGTGCGGCTGGCGGTCCTGGTCGCAGGCTTCGGCCAGCCGCAGCCAGCAGTGCGGGTGCGGCCACTTCGCGGTCTCCTGCTGCAGGAAACGGTGCAGCGCCAACGGCGCATGGTCCTGCGGCTGGGCGACCGTGAACAGCAGGCCCGGCAGCGTGCCCTCCTCCATATCCGGATCGGTCACGGTGTAGTCCGCACGGCTGTGCGACCACACCTGCCAGCCCTGCCCCTCGGCAGCTTCAACGAAGGCATTCCAGGCCTCCTCGCCGGGGTGCGCGCCGTCGATCAGCCAGCTGCGGGCGAAGCCACCGCGCTCCAGTACATGGACCTGCGCATAGGTCGGGATGAAGTGCTCGCGCGCTTCCTCATCCTCCGGTGCCGGATGTACCAGCGCGGCATCGAACACCACCCAGTCGCCCACCTGCTGCGCGCGGTTGGCCGGTGCGTTCTCGACGATGCGTGCGGTCACCGGCCCGCTGCGGCGTGCGTAGTATTCCATCGGCTCGCCGTTCTCTTCGCTGCGGATGATCACCCAGCCCCACGGCTCCTCGACCACACCGTCCTGGCTGGACAGCTCCATGCCGATCGCTGCGGCCGAGCGGCGCACCGCGTCCCAATCACACGCCGCGCTTGCGGCACTCATGTGGTCCCAGTGCGCGGCGCTGGGCTCTTCCAGCAGCTCCACCAGCTGCGCATAGCAGGCCTGTGCTTCACTGAAGCGGCCGGTCTCCATGTACATGCGCGCCAGCGTGCCGCGCGCGCCGTGCGAACCCGGCGAGGCGGCCAGCAGCGCCTGCGCGGCCTGCTCCAGCGCCGGCCAGTCGGACACGCGACGGGCACGCTGCACTTCGCACCAGTGCGCGAACACCGGCACGCTGCCGCGATAGGTATCCGCCAGCAGGCGCAGGCCGTCGTCGTCGCCCTGCTCGGTCAGCCAACGCATCAGCGTGTAGGCGGCCGGACCATCATCCTGCGTGTGCGCGCGCACGAAGCGCCACAGCAATGCCCGCGCTTCGGTCTGTGCACCACAGGCACTCAACGCGGAGGCGGCCATCTCGGCCAGCGCCTCGTCATCGGGCAGCTGCGCCTGCGCCTGCAGCAACCACTGCGCCTCACGCTCCGGATCGCGCGACTGGTTCTGTTCCCCCTGCTCGTGCAGCCAGGCCAGCAGTTCGCTGGCCGGCACCGGCAGCGGCGCAACGTCCGGCAATGCATCGATACGCGCGGCCAGGCCAGCCACCAGCGCCGCCGCACCGCGGTCCTGGCGCAGCTGCCCCAGATGGGTACGCGCCAGTTCCAGCTGACGCAGCGCCACCCAGCGTGCGCCACGCTGCAGGGCCAGCTCCAGGCTCAGCGCAGCGACTTCGATCAGCAGGCGGTGCGAGCCAACCTCGGCAAAGTGTTCGATGATGGTGTTGAAGCGCGTGCCCAGATCCCAGGTATTGCGTGCGGGATCGCGCCGGCACAGCGCTGCGGCGGTGTTCGCCCACAGCCGCCAGTAGGTAGGCGTCAGTTCGCTCCACGGCACCAGCTGCTGCACGGCTTCTTCGTCGCGGCCCAGCTGGGCCAGCGCCCACGCCTTGGACAGGCGGCGCGGCACCGTGCAGTTGGCCGGCTCATACTCACCGGACGCGGCCACTTCGGCCTCGCGCTTCTCGATCAGCACCAGCGCTTCTTCAGCGCGGCCCATGCCCAGCAGGATCTTGATCTGCATCTCCGGGAAGCTGTCGAACACGTCCTTGCCACAGGCCTCGATCGCATCCGACTGCACCTGCAGGTAGTCCAGCGCGTCCTGGCCGCGGCCATCATCCAGCAGCGCATCGGCCTTTTCGCAGCTCAGGCACTGGAAGCAGGCCCAGCTCGGATCGATGCGACCCAGCGTTTCATCGCACACCTCGATGCGCTCTGGCACCCAGCCCGGGCCATCGATGTTGCCGTAGCAGGCCGCCAGATCCTGGGTCACGCAGATCGACTGCGGGCACTCCAGCGTGTCCTCACGATGCGCACGCTCGAACAGCGCCACGGCTTCGCCCAGCGCGCTCTCGCCTTCGACGCGGTTGCCGACGCGGTTGCGCAGCGCCCAGTGGCCGACGTAGACGTCGACCCACGAGTTGTCCAGCGCCTTGCCCAGCGCACGCGCTTCGGGCAGCAGCGCGTCGACGCGGTCGACACGCAGTTCGCTCACCTCGTCGGCGAGGCGGTTCAGCAGGTGCGCATTCTGCGCCTGGCCGGCCTGGCGCAGGTCACCCTGCAGTTTTTCGACCCAGTTCCAGATGTCCATGGGGTAAGTGCTCCTGTCTAGCGAAGGCTGGATGAGAGGATGCGGTGCTCAGCGCAGCATCTGCTGCAGGGCATCGGCGATATCGGTAAAGGCGCCGTTGAGATCCGGGCCCGGTGTGGCGGTCGCGCGGGCCAACGGACGGCCCTGCGCGGCGACGATGATCTTCAGTGAGCGCAGCAGGCGTGCTGCGGCTTCGGCCTGTGGATGACCCTCGCGCTGCGCGCGCAACAGCGCCTGCACCGCCGGATTGTCCAGGTTGAGGTACAGCCGCGAGGGTGCGCGCGATTCGATGCGTGCGGTGAACTGCCGGGCCAGGCGCAGCGCGGCCATCGAAACGCGCTTGTCGTTCTCATCGTCTTCCAGGCGCTGCTTCAGCTCAGCCTCGCGGTCGGGTACCACCACCACCGGCAGCGACTCGGGGCTGAAGCGTGCCGGCAGCAGCTGCTCGCCATCGCCCAGCTGCTCGCGCAGCCATGCCAACTGCGCCTCGTCGAGGCTGTCATCGCTGCGGAACAGCGCACGGTTGCCCTGTTCGGTCCCCAGTTCAACCAGGCGCAGGCCCTTGGCCTGGGCCCAGCGACGCAGGAACGGCACCACCGCATAGCGATGGCCATGCGCGACCGGCACGCCCATCGCGCGGAACAGCATTTCCTCGAAGCCGCCGCCGTTGTCGAGAATCACGTGCACGGCACCGTGTGCAGGCAGCGCACTGGCGGGCAGATCGCCCTGCGAGGTCGGCACGCGCACGTGTTCCAGCAGCAGGTCGAACAGGCGGTCATCGCACAGCGCCGCACCCAGCAGCGCCTCGTTGTGGCGGCTCAATACGCGTCGCCACGCTTCCGGCTGCTGCCGCGCGACGTCGGCCAGGCCATCAATCAGCGCCTCCAGCAGCGCATGCTGCACGGCGCGGTACTGGTCATCGCGCTGCAGATCTTCGCGGCTGGCGGTAGGCGTGAGCCGGGAGGATTCGATCACCCCGCCGATGAAACCCGCCCACGGCGGCAGCAGGTCGCGCGCGTCGTCGTCCAGCAGCATGCCGCGCACGAACACCGACAGGTTGCGGTTGTCGCTGGTGCCGTAGGTAGCGCCGTCCTGCACCCACAACAGGCCGGTGGCATCACTGACGCCGTCGGCGCGCAGCGGCACGGTGACGATCGGCTCGAAATCATGTTCGAAACGCGCGGCGAACTGCAGCGCCTGGCGGCGCGCCTGCACCGGATGCAGGGCAACATCCCCCAGGCCGCGCCACGGCGGCGGCTCGGGGTTGAGCGCTTCGGCCGCAGCACCGATGAAGATCGGCTCGGACAGCAGCGCGCAGTAACGGCCCAGTACCTCGTGCAGGCGCGCCTCGTTGGCCAGCGACAGGAAATCCGGATGCAGTTCCAGCTCCACCTCGGTGCCAACCGCGCGCGCCGGCATTTCGCTGACGGTGTACTGCTCGGCGTTGCTGGATACGTACAGATGGCCCAGATCCGGCGTCTTGTACGAGGTGGTACGCACGCTGACCCGGCGCGCCAGCACGAAGGCCGACAGGAAACCGAGGCCGAACATGCCGATCAGGCCTTCATCGTCCTCACCGCCCTGGCGCAGGCCACGGGTATAGCCAACGCCGACGGTGGCCAGGTAATCGTGGATCTCCTGGCGGGTCAGGCCGGCACCGGTATCGGTGATGCGCAGCACGCCGGCAGCGGCATCGACCTGCACCGAAATGCGCGAAGGCACTTCGATGCCGGGCTGTTCGATGCGGCGGCGGATGATCGAGTCGTGTGCGTTCTGCACCAGCTCACGCAGCGCCACCACCGGGGTGGAATACAGGTGCTTGCCCAGCACCGTCATCAGTCCATTGAGATCGACCCCGGCGCGACGGATTTCGGCGTTGGGGGCGGTGAGCGCGGTGTCCTGCATGTAATCGTTTACTCCTGGGCACGGAAAGACGCCAGAGGGCGTCTTCGTCGAGCGGGAAAAACTAGCACAGTGAAGCTGACCGTTACTGCATTGGACATGTGTCGCGCCGAGCCGATGCTCGGCTGCTCTTCGCTCTTTGTAGAGTCGAGCCATGCTCGACTGCTGTTTGGCCACCCGTCGAGCATGGCTCGACGCTACAAAAAGCAGCCGAGCGTGGGCTCGGCTCTACAGTACCGGCATCACGCCGCGTCGATGGCCTCGGACAGCCGCTCCACCGCGATCACTTCCATACCCTTCACCGAACCGCCCTTGGGCGCATTGGCCTTGGGCACGATGGCGCGTTTGAAGCCATGGGTGGCGGCCTCGCGAAGGCGGTCTTCGCCATTGGGCACCGGGCGGATCTCGCCGGACAGACCGACTTCGCCGAAGGCGATGGTCTTCTCCGCCAGCGGACGGTCCTGCAGCGAGGACAATACCGCCAGCAGCACTGGAAGGTCGGCAGCGGTCTCCTGCACGCGGATGCCACCGACCACATTGACGAACACGTCCTGATCGCCGACCAGCACACCGCCGTGGCGATGCAGCACTGCCAGCAGCATGGCCAGACGGTTCTGCTCCAAGCCAACCGCGACACGGCGCGGGTTCGACAGCGGCGACGCATCGACCAGTGCCTGCACCTCCACCAGCAGCGGCCGGGTGCCCTCGCGGGTGACCATCACGCAGCTGCCCGGTTGATGGGTGCTGCCACCGGACAGGAAGATCGCCGACGGATTGGAGACTTCCTTCAGGCCCTTGTCGCCCATCGCGAACACGCCCAGCTCGTTGACCGCACCGAAGCGGTTCTTGAAGGCGCGCAGCAGGCGGAAGCGGCTGCCGCTCTCGCCTTCGAAATACAGCACCGCATCGACCATGTGTTCCAGCACGCGCGGGCCGGCAATACCACCCTCCTTGGTCACGTGGCCGACCAGGAACACGGCGGTGCCGGTCTCCTTGGCGAAGCGCACCAGCCGCGCCGCGCTCTCACGTACCTGGCTGACCGCACCCGGCGCGGCGGTCAGGCTCTCGGTCCACAGGGTCTGCACCGAGTCGGCCACGATCAGCCGCGGACCGGCCTTGGACGCATGCAGCAGGATCGACTCGACCCCGGTCTCGGCCAGCGCATTGACCCCGTCCAGTGGCAGCTCCAGGCGGTGCGCGCGCCCGGCCACCTGCGCCAGCGACTCTTCGCCGGTGACGTAGAGCACCGGCAGTTCGGCCGCCATCTTCGCCACCGCCTGCAGCAGCAGCGTCGACTTGCCGATGCCGGGGTCGCCACCGACCAGCACCACTGCGCCCTCGACCAGGCCGCCGCCGAGCACGCGATCAAACTCGCCGATGCCGGTCGAGACCCGCCGGTGCTCGGTCTGCTCCACGTCCTTCAGGGCGGTGATCTTCGGCGGGTCGATCTTGCCGGCCCAGCCGGCCCGGCGCGAGGCCGGCGCCTTGGCGGCCGCCGCGCTCTCCAGCACGATTTCCGACAGCGAGTTCCAGGCGTTGCACTCGGTGCACTGGCCCTGCCACTTGCTGAATTCGGCGCCGCATTCATTGCAGACGTAGGCGGTGCGGGCTTTTGCCATCGGATGATTTCCAGCAACGGGAACAGGCGTGGCAGGATAGCCGAGCCGGGTCGCAGGTGCTGCGACCGCTCAAGTCCCGCCCGCCCGCGCCGATAGCTGTCGCGGGCGTGCGCCTTGCGGGCGCCCCTCCTTCCCCCACTGGATTCAACATGACTGGCAGTTACAGTCAGAGCCTGGTCGCCATCTCCCTGCTGGTGGCCATTCTTGCTTCGTACACGGCACTGGACATGGCCGGCCGCCTGGCCACGGCCGAGGGCCGCGTGGCCCGCTGGTGGCTGGCCGGCGGTGCAGCAGCGATGGGCCTGGGTATCTGGTCGATGCATTTCATCGGCATGCTGGCCTTCGACCTGCCGATTCCGGTTGGCTACGATCTCGGCATCACCCTGTACTCGCTGACCGTGTCGATCGGCGCCTCGGCCTATGCGCTGTGGCTGGTGTCGCGGCCCAGCCTGCCCTGGCGACGCCTGCTGGCCGGCGCCGTGCTGATGGGCCTGGGCATTGCCACCATGCACTACCTCGGCATGGCCGCGATGCGCATGCAGCCTGGCATCGACTATCACCCGGGCTGGTTCGCAGCCTCCATTGCGGTGGCCATCGGCGCCGCCGGTGCCGCGCTGTGGATCGCCTTCCGCCTGCGTACCGAGCAGCGCAACACCATGCGCCTGCGCGCACTGGCTTCGCTGGTGATGGGCCTGGCCATCGTCGGCATGCACTACACCGGCATGGCCGCGGCGCGCTTCCCAGAGGGCAGCATCTGCAGCGCGGTCGGCAGCGGTGGCATCGACACGCGCTGGCTGGCGGTGCTGGTGATCGTCACCACCGTGGCCACGCTGGGCATCGCGCTGGTCGCCTCGCTGTTCGACCGGCAGATGCGCGTGCGCACCGGGCTGCTGGCCGATTCACTGGCACACGCCAACAACAAGCTGATCCAGGCCGCCCTGCACGACCCGTTGACCCAGCTGCCCAACCGCATGCTGCTGCAGGACCGTATCGAGCAGGCCATCGAGAAGGCGCGGCGCCGCAACCATGCGGTGGCGGTAATGTTCTGCGACCTGGACGGCTTCAAGGCGGTCAATGATGCCTACGGACACCAGTTGGGTGATCGCCTGCTGGTGGCGGTGGCGCAGCGTATCGGCGGCCTGCTGCGGCCGCAGGACACCTTCGCCCGCCTCGGCGGCGACGAGTTCGTGATCGTGCTGGCCATCGATATTCCCGACGATGCAGTTGTGGTGGCCGAGCGGATCATCGCGGCGGCGGGCGAACCGTTCCTGCTGGATGCAGCCGAGCTGCAGGTCAGCGCCAGCCTGGGCATCGCCCTGTATCCGGATGATGCCGGCAACGAGCGCGAGCTGATGGCACACGCCGACGCTGCGATGTACCACACCAAGGAAACGGGCCGGAACGGCTATACGTTCTTCACCCCGTCGATGCAGCTCAGCGCCAACCGCCAGCTGCGCCTGCTGCAGGACCTGCGCAAGGCCGTGACGCGCAATGAACTGGTCCTGCATTACCAGCCCAAGTTTCCGGCCGCCGGCGCACCGGCTACCGGCGCCGAGGCACTGCTGCGCTGGCAGCACCCGGAGCTGGGCCTGCTGGCGCCGGACGTGTTCATTCCCATCGCCGAGCGCAGCGGCCTGATCCTGCCCATCGGCGACTGGGTGCTGGACCGTGCCTGTGCGCAGTTGCGTGCGTGGCACGATGCCGGGCATACCGAATGGTCGATGGCGGTCAACCTGTCGCCGCTGCAGTTCTCGTCGCCGGCCCTGCTGGACAGCGTGCGCGAGGTGCTCGAACACCACCGCATCGAGCCGGCGCGGCTGACTCTGGAGATCACCGAGACCACGGCGATGAAGGACGTCGACGCCAGCCTGGCGATTCTCAACGACCTGACCGCGATGGGCGTGCACATTGCCATCGACGACTTCGGCACCGGCTATTCGAGCCTGTTGTACCTGAAGCGGATGCCGGCGACCGAACTGAAGATCGACCGTGCGTTCGTGCGTGACCTGGAGTGCAATGACGAGGACGCGGCCATCGTGTCGTCGATCATCGCACTGGGCCGCACCCTGCAGCTGCAGGTGGTGGCCGAAGGCGTGGAGACGCAGGCGCAGCGCGAGTACCTGAGCGAACTGGGGTGTGATCAGTTGCAGGGTTATCACCTGGGCCGACCGATGGACGCCGAGGAGTTCCTGCGCCGGGTGGGGTGAGGCCCCGGTTTCGGGGTCGGATCCCTTGCCGCAGGCCAGGGCTCTGACCCCATCCACCCGCCAACAAAAAGGCCGCCCGAGGGCGGCCTTTCTGCGTGGCAACGTCGCGAAGACGTCAGTGCATCATGTGCACGTTCATGTTGTGCATGACCCACAGGGTACCGATCACGATGATGCCGATCACCACGACGGTGAAGGCCGCAGCGTTGACGTTCCAGCGGCTTTCCGAAGAGCGATCCAGGTGCAGGAAGAACACCAGGTGGACCAGCATCTGCAGCACAGCAGTGATCGCGATCACCACACCGTTGACGGTGCGCGAGAAGTCGCCCGACATCACCATCCAGAACGGGATGACGGTCAGCACCACCGCCAGCACGAAGCCGATCAGGTAGGACTTGACGCTGCCATGGCTCTCGCCGCCGGCTGCGTGGTCGTGTGCATGGTTGTCATGTGCCATTACAGCGCTCCATTGAGGTAGACGACGGAGAACACGCCGATCCAGATCAGGTCCAGGAAGTGCCAGAACAGGCTCAGGCACGCCATGCGGGTCTTGTTGGTCGGGGTCAGGCCGTACTTCTTCAGCTGCACGAACATCACCAGCAGCCACAGCAGGCCGGCGCTGACGTGCAGGCCGTGGGTACCGACCAGGGCGAAGAACGCCGACAGGAAGGCACTGCGGTCCGGACCGTAGCCCTGATGGATCAGATGCTGGAACTCATAGACTTCCATGCACATGAAGCCGAAGCCCAGCAGCCAGGTGATGCCCAGCCACAGGTACATCTGGCCCATCTGCTTGCGGTGCATGGCAATCATGCCCAGGCCGAAGGTCAGCGACGAGGTCAGCAGCAGCGCGGTTTCCCACGCCACGAACGGCAGTTCGAACAGGTCCTTCGCGGTGGGACCACCATCGGTACCGCCGGACAGCACCACGTAGGTGGCGAACAGCGAGGCGAAGATGAGGCAGTCGCTCATCAGGTACACCCAGAAACCGAAGACGGTGTTGCCGCCGGTGTCGTGGTGCTCGTGGTCGTCATGGCCATGGGCCGCCGCTTGCGCGGCGTGCCCGTGGCTCAGGGTCGAGGTATTGGTGCTCATGCCTTCAGCTCCGACTTCACCAGGCCCTGGGATTCCAGGTGCTTGCGGTGTTCGTTCTCGATGCGTTCCACCTCGGCGGCCGGGACCCAGTAGTCCACGTCCTGGTCGAAGGTGCGGTAGATGAACGTGGCGATCATGCCGACGAAGCCGACGATGGCCAGCCACCAGATGTGCCAGATCATCGCGAAGCCGAACACCAGGCTGAAGGCACCGATGACAACGCCCGTGCCGGTGTTGCGCGGCATGTGGATGTCGGTGTACCTGGCCGGCCTCGGCCACGCTTCACCACGCTGCTTGCGCTCCCAGAAATCGTCCAGCTCGGTGACTTCCGGCAGGCTGCCGAAGTTGTAGAAGGCCGGCGGCGAAGAGGTTTCCCACTCCAGCGTACGGGCATCCCACGGGTCGCCGGTCAGGTCGGCGGTCTTCTTGCGGTCGCGGATGGACACGGCCACCTGGATGATCTGGCACAGGATGCCGGCACCCACGATGAAGGCACCTGCAGCAGCCACCAGCAGCAGCGGCTCGTAGGCCGGGTTGACGGTGCTCTGCAGACGACGGGTCATACCCATGAAGCCCAGCACGTACATCGGCATGAAGGTTACGTAGAAGCCGATGAACCAGCACCAGAACGCGCACTTGCCCCAGAACTCATTGAGGCGGAAGCCGAACATCTTCGGCCACCAGTAGGTGATGCCGGCGAACATGCCGAACACCACGCCGCCGATGATGACGTTGTGGAAGTGGGCGATCAGGAACAGGCTGTTGTGCAGCACGAAGTCGATGGCCGGGATCGCCAGCATCACGCCGGTCATGCCGCCGATGGTGAAGGTGACCATGAAGCCGATGGTCCACAGCACGGGCGTGGTGAACTGCACGCGACCGCGGAACATGGTGAACAGCCAGTTGAAGATCTTCACGCCGGTCGGGATCGAGATGATCATCGTCGTGATGCCGAAGAAGGCATTGACGTTGGCACCCGAGCCCATGGTGAAGAAGTGGTGCAGCCACACGATGAACGACAGCACGCCGATGCAGGCGGTGGCGTAGACCATGCCCTTGTAGCCGAACAGCGCCTTGCGCGAGAAGGTCGCGATGACTTCGGAGAACACACCGAACGCCGGCAGGACCAGGATGTACACCTCCGGGTGGCCCCAGATCCAGATCAGGTTGATGTACAGCATGGCGTTGCCGCCACCGTCATTGGTGAAGAAGTGCGTACCCAGGTAACGGTCCAGGGTCAGCAGCACCAGGGTGATGGTCAGCACCGGGAAGGCAGCGACGATCAGCACGTTGGTCACCAGGGCGGTCCAGGTGAACACCGGCATCTGCATCAGCTTCATGCTGGGGGTACGCATCTTCAAGATGGTGATGAAGAAGTTGATACCGCTCAGCGTGGTACCCAGGCCTGCGACCTGTAGACCCCAGATGTAGTAGTCCATGCCTACGCTTGGACTGTATTCGATGCCCGACAGTGGCGGGAACGCCAGCCAGCCAGTGGCAGCGAACTCACCGATCCACAGCGACAGCATGATCAGCACCGCACCGGACACGAACAGCCAGAAGCTGAGCGAGTTGACGAACGGGAACGCGACGTCGCGCGCACCGATCTGCAGCGGCACGGCCAGGTTCATCAGGCCGGTGATCAGCGGCATCGCCACGAAGAAGATCATGATCACGCCGTGGGCGGTGAAGATCTGGTCGTAGTGGTGCGGCGGCAGGTAACCCTCGGACCCGCCGACGGCGAGCGCCTGCTGGGTACGCATCATGATGGCGTCGGAGAAACCGCGCAGCAGCATAACGAAGGCGACGATGAGGTACATCACGCCGATCTTCTTGTGATCCACCGAGGTGAACCACTCCTTCCACAGATAGCCCCACAGCTTGAACTTGGTGATCAGGGCCATGACGCCCAGGCCACCAAGAACCGCGCCGATCAACGTCGTCAGGACGATCGGATCGTGGGGGATCGACTCAAGAGAGAGTTTTCCCAACATGTTCATTCTCCCGAACCCGCGTGACCGGCGTGACCGGCGGCGGCGTGTTCGTCAGCAGTGTGTCCGGCATGTTCGGCCGGAGCGGCAGCAGCGTCGGTATGGCCTTCGTGGCCCTCGTGACCTGCATGGGCATCGTGGCCTTCGGCAGCGGCACCATCGGCCGGGGCCTCGTGCTCGTGCTTCATGCCGTAGTGCTTGTTGTCGCCCATGTGCTTGGCGATGACCCAGTCGAACAGGCCTTCTTCGGTCTTGCCGAAGTAGGTGACCGGATACCACTCGGCGTTGCGTGCTTCACCCAGGGCCTTGAACGAGGCCTTGTCCAGGGTCTGCTCGCCGGCGCGGACCTGGTCCAGCCACTGGCGGTATTCGGCATCGGTGACCGAGTAGGCGGTGAAGTGCATCTTGGCGAAGCCCGCGCCGCTGTAGTGCGAGGACATGCCCGGGAATTCACCGGTCTCGTTGGCGATCAGATGGAGCTTGGTCTCCATCGCAGCCATCGAGTAGATCATGCTGCCCAGGTGCGGGATGAAGAAGGCATTCATCACCGAATCGGACGTGATCTTGAAGTTCAGCGGCGTGTTGACCGGGAACTTGATTTCGTTGACGACCGCCACCTTCTCTTCCGGATAGATGAACAGCCACTTCCAGTCCAGCGAGATCGCCTCGATGGTGACCGGCTTGACGTCCGAATCCAGCGGCTTGTACGGGTCCAGTGCGTGCGACGAGCGCCAGGTCAGGACCGCCAGTACCAGCACGATCATGCAGGGAATGGACCACACCACCACCTCGATCGCCGTCGAGTGGGACCACTTCGGCTCGTAACGGGCCTTGGTGTTGGAGGCGCGATACTTCCACGCGAAGGTCAGGGTCATGATGATGACCGGGATGACGACCAGCAGCATGAGCACGGTGGCCGTGATCAGCAGGGTCTTCTCATCCTGGCCGATCTGGCCCTTCGGACTGAGGATGGCCACGGCATCGCAGCCGGTGAGCATCACCAGCAACGACAGCAGCAGGCCCGGGCGCAACCAGCGCCCAAGGGTTTTCAACGGAATCATCGGTCGATCCAATTGCGAGGGAATGCCGTTCCCCGTCCTGCCTGTTCCGGCCAAAGCCGGTCCCACCGGTCCGGAAGACAGGTAGGGAGGTGGGGTCGAGTCAGCCTTTCAATTTTAGGCCGTCACCCACCATTTAAGAAAGGCATTGACAATGATCAGGCGCAGGAAAGGCCCGTTTCAGGCTGCGACACGTTGTCGCACCGCGCGGGCGCGGCGGGCAGAACACCCGAGGGCGGCATCCTAGCATCGGGCGATGGCCCCTGCTCCGCCCGTGTTCGGCAAAGTCATCTGAACCTGTTCAGGCGTACTGGCGGGTGCCTGGCGTGGGATGCTCGGCGCAGGAGGAAGGCCCGTGGACAAGATCGACTTCAAGAAGCGCGACCGCGCGTTGTACCAGCCCCCGGCGGGCCGGTTCGTGACGGTGGACGTACCGCCCCTGCCCTACCTGATGGTCGACGGCCGCGGGGATCCGAATACCGCCCCCGCGTATGTGCAGGCGGTGCAGTGGCTGTACTCGGTGAGCTATGCACTGAAGTTCGCGCTGAAGGCCGGGGGCCAGGACTACGTGGTGCCACCGCTGGAAGCGCTTTGGACCGCCGAGGATCCGTCGAGCTTTGTGGCACGCCGCAAGGATGAGTGGAGGTGGACGGTGATGATCCGTACGCCGGACGGGATCAGTCCAGCGCAGTTGGAGGCTGCCATCGCCAAGGCGGCGAAGAAACTGGGCGACGTTCCGGCCTGCCTTCGCCATGCGATTCTTGAGGAAGGCCTCTGCCTGCAGACCCTGCATGTAGGCGCCTACGATGACGAGGGTCCGGCCCTGGCCCATCTGCACGACGAACTGATGCCTTCGCTGGGCTACGCCTTCGCCGGCCCCCATCACGAGATCTATCTGAGCGATCCGCGCAAGACCGACGCGGCGCGGTTGAAGACCGTGCTGCGGCAGCCGGTGCGCGCGCTTGAGCCTGATAAGGGTTCGCGCTCATGACACAAGAGCCGTGATTGCTTCAAATGCCCAAAGAAAAAGCCCCGACCAAGGCCGGGGCTTTTCATTACAACTGGTGCCGGAAACAGGAGTCGAACCTGCGACCTACGCATTGCCGATCGCCAGCGACTGCCAAGAGGCTGGCTGGAATGAGGAGCTGTGCCCGGAAGAACAAAGCAATCTTGCTCATTCAATCGCGACGAAAGAGTATTCACCTGCAGGAAACTGCCAAAAAGCTGGAGCAACCTCGCCCGGCATGGTCAAGAGAAACGCTCCCGGCACGCCTAACGCCACGGCCGAGAAGGTCCGGCCATCGGCAAAATGCAAACAAATGCCGGAGTCAACGATCAGTCCGTCACCTTGCCAACGGACGATCTCGATGTGGACAACATCACACTCTTCCAGAAAATCCAGATTGCCCCATTCGCTTGTCGATTCAACAGCACCCCTCGACAGAACTTCGACGTTTATCGTCCCAAATTCATCCCATCCCTGAGCAGCGGTACTGGAAGATGTCAATTCAAGGGACATATCCGGATCAAAATCCAAAATCATCTGCCAAGCCGACCTCGCTGTCTGCATTTTGGGAATTCTGCATGCAAGAAGCCGACGCCCTCGGAGCAAAGCAGCCAATCCATCCAGCTCCGAACCCTGCAGTTGCAGCGGCAAATAGCGTACCCCGTCGGAGAGCTGTTCAATCGTAGTGTAGGATTTCATGTGGCATTGATCGCCGACAGAACGACTTCAATCCCAACATCTGCACATATCCTCAGCGCCTGCTGCCGCGCCTCCGCCGGGGAGAGTCGCCCAGCCATCCTCATCGCTTCAGCTGACAGCCCCGCATCGAACGAGATCTTGTTCACCACATCTTCCTGAACGCGGCGATGCAACTCGATAGCGGGGCCGAGCTTCATTTTGCTCTCGGGATGCAGCGCACTTGAAGCTTCATGTCCGTCCAGTGCTTCGTAGTAGTAGAAATTCGAGTATTTCTCAATGAAAATTTGGGCATCAACGGAACCCAACGCGAACTCTCTCACAAGCTTCGTCATCTCAATGATCGCAGCTTCAGTTTCCATGATCTACGTCACTCCAACTCATTGTTTGATCGGAAGCCATGCGGCCCGGGTACTGACGACCACCCTTGAGCTCAGCAACCGCCCGGGGTTCGAAGTGATCGTTGAGGAGCGCTTCGAGAGTGCAACTGGTAGGCTTCGACTTCGCAAGCGCAGGCAATCCGGACTGAACGTACTCAGCGACCGCTTGCCGGGCTTGGTCGCGGGCCTGATCCAGCGTCAGATGCTCAACCGAACCCAAGGTTCGACGCTTACCGTGCGCCCAGGTCACGATCCAAGCCTTGTGCCTTGAAGGCTGCACTCGCAGGATCAGACCTCGAACCTGGGCATCCCTAAGCTCATAGGGGCGGTCTCGGAGCTCAGCCGTGAGAACAATGCGTTTGGTGAGGGCGGATGACATCAGGCGGAGGATCCATAAGTGGCCATAAGACCAACTTAGGACAAGATGCGAGGCGGTGATTGGACAAGGATTGACCGCGACCAAGAAATTCGTGCGCTCTCAATCGTCGCGGGAAAATGCAAATCAAGGCAAATCCTTCGAACGCCGCCACATTCTTGCTGGATACATCCAGCCCAAATCAGTGCATCACAGCCCACATCTAAGCGTTCCGGCGCGGGAAAAACACCCGCTGCGGCCGAAAGATCCTAAGCAGCATACGCCGGAACGCAAGACACATGCGCTCAACCTTGCCTATCCTAAAAAAAGTAAAACCCAGGTCACGCCCTTCGAATTCAAACATCCTCCCTTCAGAAATTTCCCAAACGTCACGTATTGAAAAATATGTTCTAAATAATCCCATCTCAATAGTCGATACGAAATGTGAACCCATACGATCCAAAAGTACCCACCGCATGCGATCAACTGCAGTCGCAACATTCGATGACTTGATGAAAAACGTCGCTTGGAATCCGCCAACATCAGCCCCGAGGCCAGACGCTCGAACAAAGATCCCTTCAACCATGAACTCATAGAATCTCACAAGCCTATCTCCCCTTGCTCAGCTCTTGATCCAGCCTTTTAGAATCAAGCCTTCCGTCAACTCGAAAATAACCCTGAAATCCACCATCCTCCCCCATCTTTACGCCCGGCATAGGCAGGCCAGTCTTCTCGCTGATCGCACCCATAGTGCCATTCCATCTTGCAACATCAGACTGCTCAGCAGGCCTAGGAACCGGGTCAGGGATGTACTCTGCCGAATCAGCAACTTGCTCAAGCGTACCGGCCAGAGCTAGTGCGCCGACGCTGACCTTACCCCAGAAGGAGTGTCCCCTTACGCTCTCTGTCTGGTAATGCGGAAGTCCTTTGCCGCCCCCCTCTAGTTCATGGCCCACATGTTTGAGCTGGCCCTCCGCCCCGTGTGCGGATGTCTCAATCTGCCTCGCTACTTGTCTTCTGTCCGCTATCACGTTCTGCTGCGCCCGGCGCGCACTGACGGCCTGCTCCTGAGTCAGTCGTGCAATCTTATGGACCTGGTTTGCGGTGAGCCTGACGAGCCATGCAACTTTTCCGGCTTCTCCATCAGAATCTACGTAGGTGTACGGATTCCCGTTCGCATACCGATACCGATTGAACTGCCCAACCGGCTGCTCATACGCCGTCACAGGATCCACCGATAGGAACACACCCAGCTGCGGATCCATGTACCGCTGCTGCATGTAGCTCAGCCCGGTGGCCGCATCGCTCACATGCCCGGTATACCCAGGTCCGTCCGTGACCTGACCACCCACCACGGCACCGTACGGCTCGTAGTCATAGCGCTTGATCACTTTGCCGTTGGCATCGCTCTCGGCTACGACCGAGCCCAACGCATCGGTGTGGATGTAGGTAACCGTCTGCCCAAATACGGGCCCAACAGCAAACATGCCTACCAGAAAAGCGAGGGATCGCAAGAGGAACCCTTTATCGACCTGCATTCTGACGCTCCCCCAGGATTGCCGGCGCCCAATCAGAGCAAGCGGAATCACTACACGCTCGCACGTAAAGATCTCCCACCGCATATCCGCTCCAGGACCAACTCAAAGCGGCCCCGACATTATGGATATGGATCAGATCTGCCAACCCTTCGCTCCTGCGTAAACGATCCATGACCTCATAATACTTTGCACGAGGCGACGATAGCCACGTCACTTCCGAGCCAATAAGCCATATCAGCCCGTTGTTGCGTATCTTTACAGCAGTTGGAATTGGCGGTGTTGGGGAATAGACCTCATGACCAATGACATTACTCAATGGCCCGCACCCGCCCTCGTTGCAACCTCTGACACGGTATTTGTAGCGATTTATTGAACGTCCACCAAATGAATGAGATGTTGTCACTCCATCGGCGATCAGCACCCAATCACCATCCTGCACCTGCTCTTCCAAGCGGTAAGAGATTGTGTCGGCTACGCCAGTCCAGACTAGCTGGTAGCTTCCAGTCGATTCGACCGGCCCGGAAAGTACTGGCGCAGTTGCTGGCACAGGAACAGGTAGATGCCGCACCGAGGTTGGCGCGCTCCACGCACTGCAGCCGTTGGCATCGCAGGCGCGGACCTCATACTGCCTTACGCCCTTTGGGACATCCGTAAGCGCATAGGACAGCGCACTACCCGAGTACACACCGCTCCAACTCAGCCCACGGTTGGCAGACATACGAAGCTCATAGCGCGTGGCACGCGCTATGGAGCCCCAGGAAAGCGAGTAGTTGCCGACGTCCACCGTGGCTGGCCCGGATAGTCGCGGCACGGCAAGGCCTGAGACCTTCTCAACCTGGGCTATCAAGTGAGCCCCCAAGCTGATGTACTCAATCTCTTTCATCGTGCGCTTGTTGTCCTGCCTGCGCAGCACGCCGTCATTTCCATAGAAGGAGAGAATGTCGCCCTCTTGACTGCTATAGCTACCGACGCGGCGACCATGCGCATCGTAGGCATAGGTCTCTCGACCGGCCGCATCGCGCAGACGATTGCCCAGGTCAAACCGGAATGCCTCACCATTCTTCTTGGCCAGATTTCCCTGGACGTCGTAGTCCAGGCCGATGATCGCACTGCCATCATCGCGGTTCACGTTGGTCATCCGATTACGGGCGTCATACCAGTAGTTGTGCTGCTTCACGCCGCCCAGCTTGGCACTGCGCAGGTTGTCCAGCACGTCGTAGGTATAGCGGTAGATCGTGTCGCCGCCAAAGGATGCTGAGGTTGCCTGTGTCAGGCGATCCAGCGCGTCGTACTGCATCTGCTTTGACTTGGCCGGAGCAATCGCGTCGGTAATGCTGGCTACGTTGCCGTTCCTGTCGTAGACAATGTTGTTATCAAGGACGCCAACATCTATCGCCCTCGCCGGCAGGCCACGGCCGTTCTGGGTCATGTTGTGCGCGATGCCATTGCCATAGGTGAATGTACGCAGCGCACCGTTCGGGTAATAGCCGACGCCCATGGCATAGGATCCGATGCGAGTAGGCTGACCCAATGCGTTGGGAGCCAGCGCGAGCTGCAGGCCACTGGGATACTGCAGACTGGCAAGTGCTCCATTGGCGTCGTATCCATATCCCATGGACCAGCTGACGCCGCCTGGCTGCTGCATCGTCTCCCCGATGATCAGACCCCGCTTGCTGTAGGCATAGGTGTTGGTGACTGCCTTGCCAGACGGATTGCTGGTGGTCACCTGGGTGGGCAGCCCTGAGCTGTTGTACTGCCACGCCTGATCGCCACTGGCATCAGCAAAAACCAATTGCTTCAGGCGGTTCCTGGCATCGTACGTCCGATCCACCCGGCGCCCTGATGCCTGTGCTGCAGAAGTGTCGCAGTTATCGACCGCTCCCTGCGTAAGCCCCGCCGCCGACCAAGCAAGATTTCCGGCAGCATCGTAGCCCATGGCCATGGCTCCGGTTTCCGGTTCGATGCTTTTGCACAGCTCCTGCTGCGGGTTGTACACATAGGATCGGGTGAGGGCGGTACCGCCACTGGCGTCGCGCCGCTTGATTGAGGTGATCTTGCCGAACACATCACGGCCAATGTCCGTGAACGCGCCGCCCGGATGTTCGATGGCAACCGGCATATCGTAGGCCGGCGTGTCATACACCCGGTGCAGGGTCGTACTCGATTGTCCACGGGGGTCAGTTGTCCTCACCCGCATGCCGGGAAGATAGCTGGTGACTGTCGTCAGCAGACCCAACTCACTGTCGGACGAACTGGAGGTGGCACGGCCCAGTGCGTCAAACTCTGACCACTGTCCCGCGCTCGGGTTGCTGGCCGAATCCGGGTACGATTGGAACGTCGTACGGCCGGCATGATCGTAAGTAAATCGCTGGTAGCGCTGGGTCGCTGCCGGATTGCTCGCATCCTGCTCACGGGTCAACGCCGGCCGCCACATCGCGTCGAACCAGGTCACTTTGTTCCGATTTCCAGTATTGGTCGTCAGCCGCCAGTGGCCAGCACCCAACCCATATTCCACGGCATCCACGCGTTCGAAAATCTGCGTCGTCGGGTTCCAGGCCACCGTGTCGCCTAGAGCGAATGCCTTGCGGGTCTGCCGGCCCATCGCGTCATAGTCAAAGCTTGTCTGGTAACCCAGCTCATTGGTCACCGAGCGGATCCAGCCATTGTCGTCCACGCTGGCCGACATCGATGAACCATCCGCAAAGCCTATCGACTGCGGGATGCCCCTCTTCCAGTTGTTGAGTGTCGTGCTGTTGCCGCGACCATCGGCAAAGCTGGCGACGTTGCCGTCTGCATGGTAGCTCAACGTCTGCAGCAGCTTGCCGAAGCGCCGCTGCTCAGTCGGCATCGCCTTAGCGTTGTAGGAGGTCTGTAGTTCGATCAGACCAGTGTTGTTGTTGGTCTGGCTGGAAACCTGGCCGAGGAGCCACGCATTGGTATCGTTATAGTAACCAGTGGTATCGGTACGACTGGCACCTTGCGAGCTGCTGCGGGTCACACTTGCTGGGCGGCCATAGCTGTCAAAGGAGTTGGCCTGCCAGGTCATCGTCACACCATCGCGCGTGACCTGACGCCGTTGCAGCGGCCTGAGCAGTGCCGAGCTGCCGTCGTTACCTCCCCACGTCCAGCCATAGCGATCCGGGAAGGGCATCGAAGGCATCTGCGCATCTGAAACATACGTCAGGTCTTCGGTCTCGAGCACCGTTCCTGCTGCGTTGCCGACACGCCGACCGAGAAGCTTCCCATCATTGAACCGGAAGACAATTCCGTAGATCTCTTCAATCCAGCTTCCGTCAGGCTGAGTGATTCTCACCGCCTTGGACTGGGTACAGGTGCTGCAGTAGGGACCGTTCCCTGCCCAGTAGTCCTGGTAATCCCCCTTGTCCGTATACGTCCAGCGCATGGGAGCAATACCCGGACCTTCAATGGTCTTTTCCACTAGACCGAAGTTCTCAAAGTAATTGGCAACCGCGAGATACTGAATCATCTGGCCATCGCGCGCCTCTTTGATGCAGTAACTCGCCGGAACTCCTGAACGATAGCCTCGCCCATTCTGGAAGGAGAATGTACCAATCGCACCAGATGGATGCTTCATCTGAAGTGTGTAGATCTTGTCCCGAAAAGGCGGACTATCACATCCTTGGGAGGGGTCTTCCGGCCAGTTCTCATAGGCGATACGCATGTCGGAGAGATGGTTGATCTCCCACCACGCACCGTCCGGCTGGGTAACCCGCTGCAGCGAGTTGCCTGCATATCCGTAAGTCCAGGTGCGGCCATTTGCCGAGGCACTCTGCAGGCGATTTCCTACATAGTTCAACGAGATCGAGCGCCCATCACTGGACGTGATGTTGGTCGGATAGCCGTTCCCGTTATAACTGATGCTGACACTATTGCCGAAGCGATCCTCGATTCGACTTGCCAACAGATAGATCTCTACACGCGCCTGGGCAGCGTTGGCACCGATGGATCCCATCAGGCCCACAACGCGCTCGGTGCCAATATTAAAGGTGTACTTGATGCCCGATGTGGTCTGCAGAATGAAGCCCTCGCCCTCCAGGCCGGCAATCATCGGCGTGCAACTGATGGTGTCCATTGCGCTGGTGGTCCAGCTCCAGTTCTCGCCCTGACGACTTGTCGGCTTGAGGCCAGCAGGCGGCTCACCCATTAGCGATCGCGCGCCCTCCCCGGGTAGGTTGACGGTATAGCCAGACCAGATGTCTTCAATCCGGAATGGTGGCGGCGTATAGGGAATGAAGTTGGTGCTGCAGCGTGGATCTTTCCGGGAACCTCGATAGGTCCACCCATACTGGGAATCGAATACGCCGGAGATGAAGGGAACATCGATGCTCCAGTCACCGGCACCCCCATAGATCAACGGCGGCAAACCGTATTCGGGAATGGGCCTCACATTCAACCGGCGCTCGAGTCGGACCGGTAATGCATTATTACCCGCCAAGTCGATATCGGTTTGCTTGAAGTATCCGCTCTGGTCGTACACATTGACCGAGTCACCGAAGAGTTCTGATGTCAGTGGACCGACCTGCTCAGCCGAGCGGAGCTTCTTGTCATACTCTTGATAGGGCTGCTGAACAGCCTGCTGCGCCTGTGCGGTGCATATGATCCCTGCCGCGAGCGCAATCGTTGCGGCTGCGCGCCAGCATGAGTTGATCGTAACTTCCATGGTATCGATCCGCATCCCTGCCCCTGATTGTTATGTGAGACTCTTCCACGGCGAGCCGGGAACCGTCAATTACCAAGTTTCTTCATCTCAAACACATTTGACAGATCCCCGCACCTGGTCAGTGCCGTGCCAAGATCATCTCGCAACACAGCTCAGCTCCGGATTGGCAACCTCGCTTGGGCGGCTCCGGGAACGAGCAACCTGCCACTCTGGGTCCCTCATGATCGAAGCAAGCGGAATGACCTGAGCAGAAGCATCGAAGATTGAGCAACTCTGCCATGTGTGTTCTGCGCATTCGACCACAGCTAACGGGCCCAGGAGGCGAACACCCCCAGCCCGCCCCCCCTCTCAGCACATAGCGGTTGCTGGCAGGAGAGCGAACGGACCGAACTCGGTGGGAGGGACAAGCGCCTTGGAGGTGGTGGATTCCTCATGACCGATCAGCAAGGCTAGGCTCTGAATGTTGCCAGCCATGGGCTGGCACTACTGACGCAGCCGGCCAGGGCCCGCCACTACCTCTGGCAATGCCGCACAGACGGGAGACCCCGACCAAGGCCGAAGCTTGTCATTGCAACGCGTGATGGAAATAGATATCAAACCTGCGATATGCACTTTATTAACTGAACAAACAAGGCGCTACCACTGGCTCGCATACTGCAACTACGTCGGCTACAGCTCGTGGACAAAGGCCGAACCTGCGCATCCTTCCAATCCCTGAAAGAGCCTTGGAGCAAGGCCGGGTATTCATAGCGCAGGAATGACCGGCTGCGGTTGCCAGGTCAGGAACTATGCGAGGAGCTAAGCGCCTGGGAAGCCGGAGGGGCGAGTAGACCGCGAGTCTCGGAAATCCTGGGCGGCCAGCCATGGGCTGGCACTACTGGAGCTGCCGGCCAGCGGCCGGCACTACCAGAGCACAAAAAAGCCCCGACCAAGGCCGGGGCTTTTCATTACAACTGGTGCCGGAAACAGGAGTCGAACCTGCGACCTACGCATTACGAATGCGCCGCTCTACCAACTGAGCTATTCCGGCGGAGCCCGCGATTTTACGGGCTGGGCGCCCCGGCGGTCAATCCATCCGGCTCAGCTCGCCTCTACCCGGTTGGCGCACACCCGCCCGGTCGCGAAATCCTGCAGATTCCCCAGCGTGATCGCCGAGATCTCCTGCAGCGCCTCCACGGTGAAGAAGCCCTGGTGGCCGGTCACCAGCACGTTGGGGAAGGTCATCAGGCGCTGGAAGGCTTCGTCGTCGATGATCTCGCCAGACAGGTCCTGGAAGAACAGCGCGCTTTCCTGCTCGTACACGTCGATGGCCAGATGACCCAGCCGGCGCGACTTCAGCGCGCGGATCACTGCATGGGTATCGACCAGTGCGCCGCGCGAGGTATTGACCAGCATCGCGCCCGGCTTCATCCGCGCCAGCGACGCATCATTGATCAGGTGGTGGGTCTCAGGCGTCAGCGGGCAATGCAGCGACACGATGTCGGCACGCGCCAGCAGTTCATCCAGCCCGACCCTATCGCCGATACCGCCGAACGCAGCCGACGGATAAGGGTCGTGCCCCAGCACGATGCAGCCCATGCCCTTGAAGAGGCGCGCAGTGGCCAGCCCGATCTTGCCCGTACCGACGATGCCGACCGTGCGCCCATGCAGGGTGCGCCCAAGCAGGCCATCGAGCATGAAGTTGCCTTCGCGCACGCGGTTGTAGGCGCGATGGGTCTGCCGGTTGAGCGTCATCACCAGCGCCAACGCATGCTCGGCCACCGCCTCCGGGGAATAGGCCGGTACGCGTGCAACGAACAGACCCAGCGTTTTCGCAACCGCCAGATCCACGTTGTTGAAACCCGCGCAGCGCAGTAGCACGGCCCGCACGCCCATCGCATGCAGGGCGTGCAGTACCGGCGCATCCAGGCGATCGTTGACGAACACGCATACGGCTGCGCAATCCTGCGCCAGCGCCGCCGTGTGCACGTCCAGCGCCACCTCGAAGTACACGAACGCAAAGTCGTCCCCAGCCGCATCGCGTTGGTTCGCCTCATCAAGGAAGCGGCGATCGTAGGGACGGGCACTGAAGACGGCGATCTGCATGGATGGGCCTGGGTGGAATGCCATAGCGACCATACCGCAGCAGCGCCCGCGTTGGGATGGCACCGGCGATGCCGTCATCGCCGGTGCCGGGTGCCACTTAGAACTTGTAGCCCAGGCCCAGCATCACGCCGTTCTGGATCTGCCCGTCGCGGCGCTCGCCCACATAGTCGGCCATGATCGACAGACGCTCGCTGGCACGGCTGGTCACGCCCAGGTTCCAGGCCAGCACCTGCTCGCCCACCGCCTGGCTGCTGGCGCCGAACACCAGATCCGGTGCCGCAGCGAAGCCGGTGCTGTAGCGGGCCTGCGAATCGCCCAGTTCCTTTTGCCAGACCACCCGGGCGCGCGGGGTGATGCGCTCGCCGTTGTTGCCTTCGAAGGTCTTGAACAGCTGCAGGCCCGCACCCACGCGGATGCTCTCCAGGCTGCCGCTGCGGCCGACCAGTGCACCCGCGCCCTGCCCTTCGTTGAAGCGGGTGGCCGAGGTACGCGCGTAGTCCACCACCGGCAGCAACGGCTGGATCACCAGACCCTTCCCAGTCGTGAAGGAGAACGCATGCTCCACTCGTGCGGAGATCGCATCGTTGCTGTACTTCGCGCGCAGCGGCTGCTGCAGGCCATCGATGCCGCTGACACTGCGACGGGTATCGTGGCGCAGATCGGTGTAGCGCACCGCCGCCGACAGGTAGCCCCGCGAGTACGTCGCATCCAGGTAGCCGCCGACGTCCAGCGCGCGCACGTCACCGCTGAAGTCGGAGCCGTCGCGGCCCTTGGTCGACATATCCGCCGCTGCCACGCTGACGCCCAGGGTGACGCGGTCATCGGCAACGCGGGTATCGGCACCGACGACGATGCCGCCGATGTTGTGGCTCAAGCCGGCCACGCCACCGTCGGCATCGATGCGGCCGTGGCTGGCGAAGCCGCGCGCCCACAGCCCACGGCTGCGCCCGGCCTCACTGCTGCCACCACCACCGCCACCGCCCGCCGCCGGCTCGACCAGATGCATGGCCAGCTGGTTGAACAGGCTGCCGTGGCGCATGCCCGGCTGCGTCGACGCCGACTGGGCGGCCTGCGCGGCCAGGCCGTCGGCATCACCACCGCTGCGCAGCGCGGCCTGGTGCTGCTGCACCACGTTGCCGATGCTGCCGACCAGCGCGTTGTCGGCCAGGCGCAGGCTGGCGTGCGCATCACCGCGCAGGGCACCGGCCTGCTGCGCGATCACATCGCGGTCAGCGAACTGCAGCGCGCCGAGCAGCGATTTCAGTCCGGTGTCCTTGCGATCGGACGCGGTGGCCAGCGCACGGCCGAGGCCATCGCCGGAGCTGCCGTTGGCGAACAGCCCCAGCTGGTCGAAGCCCGGATTGGCGGTCAGCCACAGGCCGTCAGCGGTCTGCTTCACGTTGAAGCTCAACAGCGAGTTGTGGCGCGGACGGAACACTTCGCCGCCGGTGATGCTGGCGCTGTAGCCGGTATCGCCCAGGCGCACCACGTCTTCGAAGCCGCCCTGGTAGATCGGCCCCTGCACCAGGTCGCGACGGAAGTCCTGGCCGTAGTAGCCCTGTGCCACATTCAATTCGAGGAAGGCGCCCTTGGAAATCACCAGCGCACCCTCGTTGCTGCCGCTGTCGTAGAAATCGCCTACGCGAATGCGGCCACCAGCGACGCCACCTTTCTCGGTCACGTCGAACAGCACCTTGCCGCCTGGCATGATGTTGACATAGCCATGGGTGACCAGATCGCCACCGCGCGGCATCAGCGTGCCGTACACGCGCAGGCGGTTGAAGCCGTCCTCGCGGAAGGACGGGCCGGTGCCGTCGAACAAGGCGTTGGAGTCGTTGGCCACCGAAGCGATATCGCCATGGCCGACCACCATGCCAGCGGCCAGCACGCGCAGCTCCGGGGTGCGCAGTGCGCCGCCTTCCAAAGCGATGGTGCCGTTCTCGACCAGCATGAAGTCGGCGCCGGTGGTCGCGGCGGTGCGCCAGGTCGCGCCTTGGGTGAGGCGGATCACGCCTGCCGAATTCCCAAGCGTGGATGCATCCAGTTCGGACAGCCGCAGGCGCGACAGCAGCTCGGCCTGGGTGCCAGGGTCGTTGAGGAAGTCCTGCACCGAGAACGCGCCGATGCCGTTGGGGCCGCGGCTGGAAGCGTTGTAGATGGTGACTGCCTGGTTGATGTACGTAGTGGCGTAATCCGTATCGTTCCAGCGCGCGAAATCGTCATCAACGAAAGCCTGCAGCTGGCGAGCGGTCCGCAGGTAACCGGGGTTGATATCGCCACTGACATTGCCGGACACGGTCAGGGTGTCGCCCGGGTCGCGGTAGCCTGCCGCGGTGATGATCCTGTTGCTGTAGATGTCCTGGCCGGGGAATGTTTCCAGCTTGCGCCCACTGCCATCGGGGTCGAAGCTGACCGACGCACCGGTAGTGCGCGCCGGGTCGCGGAACACCAGCAGGCCGTTGGGCTGCACGACTTCATACATGGCCTTGTGCAGCAGGCCGGCATCCATGCCGCCACCGTAGTTGCCGGTGTAGATCTGGGTCATACGCGGCGACGGCGTGTAGATCACCTTGCCGCCGTTGCTGGCGGCGTGGATCTGCACCGAGTCGATGATCGGCAGGTCGCCGGCCAGATAGCGCTCGACGCCACCAGACTGCATGATCGAGCAGGATGAAATGCAATTGCCGGACACGATGGTGTTCAGTCCGGAGGTGCGGATGATGCCCTGCAGCCACTCGCCGGCGATCAACGCACCACCATTGGACGTGCGCAGCACCACCTCACGGATCGGCCGGCCCTCGGCCTGCGCCTTGGCCAGCAACGCCGGCAGCGACACAACGTCGGCATAGGTGACGCCGCCGCTGAGGAAGATGCGGTCACCCTGCACGTGATAACTCATTGCCATGATGTCATCAGCTGCCGCGATGGCACCAACGCCGATCAGCCCGGCCAGGGCCAGGCTCAACTTCGAATGCTTCATACGTTCTCTCTCTCCACCCGCAACACGCGGGTACAGAGTCAAACGTCGGAGTACAGCGAACTCCCCCAGCATGCCCCGCCGACGAACATGAACGCATTCACAATGGGAAGCGCAGTACTACACACTCTTCCCCATCCGGTCATCGTCGCGTAAAACTCGATGACGCATCCGCCAATGTCCGTCGAGGCCAGCCCTGTCCGCCCCGTCCCCCCTGATCCATCACGCGCCGGAGCCGCCCGTGCCTGCGGACGCCTTCATCGCGTTCGTACGTGAAGAACGTGCGCCGCTGTGCGCGTTCCTGCGCACGCGGGGCGTCGGGCCGGAGGATGCAGAGGACATCGCGCAGGACTGCATGGAGCGGCTGATCCGTTATCGTGCGCATGCCCCCGACGAACTGCGCCTGCTGCTGTATCGTATCGCCCGCAACCGCCTGGCGGATCGCGGCCGCTCGCCGCAATCGCGACCGCACCTGTCACTGGCCGAGCACGATGGCAGCGACGAGCCCACCAGCTCGTCACCGGATCCATTGCGCCAGGCCGAGTCCGGGCAGATGCTCTCCCTGCTGCGGCAGGCCCTTTTCAAACTGCCCGAGCGCGCGCGCGAGGTGTACCTGCTCAACCGGATCACCGGCATGAGCTATACACAGATCGCGCGGCACTGTGGAATTACAGCCAAGACCGTGGAAAAACACATCGCTCGCGCCCTGCAGGGCCTGCGCCAGGAGTTGGGACCGGACCCACTGCACAACGACAGGGATGCGGAATGAACAGCCACCGGCACATGGAAGACGCCTCGCTGTTCGAGCGTGCCAGCACCTGGGTGGCGCGGCTGGAAGCCCCGGACTGCACGCCGGCCGAGCGCGAGTCGTTCGAAGACTGGTTGGCCGAAGATCCTGCCCACGTCAAAGCCTGGGTGCAGGCCGAGAACCTGTTCCAGCAGGGCAAGGGCCTGGCCGCTGAGCCCTGGCTGCGCACCGCAGCGGCACGCGCGGCGCGACCGCCCCGACGCCGCTGGCTGCCTGCGCTCGCCACCGCCGCCGGCGTCTGCCTCGCCATTGGCATGGGCTGGATGGTGGCCGTGGATGGCAATCCCCCACCCCAGCGCTATGCCAATGACGGCCACCTGCCGCAACAGCTGACGCTGGCCGATGGCAGCGTGGTCACGCTCGATGCCGGCACCGCGCTGCGTGCCCGCTTCGGCTGGCGCCATCGCGAGCTGGACCTCGAACGCGGCCGCCTGCAGCTGCAGGTCGCGCCGTCGCGCAAGGCGCTGCAGCTGCGTGCCGGCAGCAGCACGATCCGCGATATCGGCACAACCTTCCAGGTCGAACGCCTGCAGGATGGTCTGGTCGAAGTCGCACTGCTGGAAGGTGCGGTGGAGGTCAGCAGCGGTGTGGCCCAGCACACGCTGGCACCCGGCCAGCAACTGCAGGTGCTGCCGTCCGGGCGCATCCAGCCCGGTCCGGCGCTGTCGTCCACGGCGGCGGCCGAGGGCTGGCTGCATGGGCAACTGGTATTCGATGCCACGCCGCTGTCGATCGTGGTCGAACGCATGAACCGCTATGGCCGTACACCGCTGGTGATCGCTGATCCGGAGATCACCGATCTGGCGGTCAGTGGCACGTTCCGCGCAGGCGATGCACAGGAGTTGCTGTCCGCGCTGGAACTGGGCTGGTCCGTCGCTGGCCAGACGCGCCCGGATGGCGCGCTGGAACTGCGCCGCACGTACTGAGGAGGTCTGTGGTGATGGCAGGACCGGGCGCGCTGCAGTGGAGGCTGCTCCGGCCGCTGCTGTACGTGGCGCTGCTGCTGGCGGCAGTGCCTGCGGCCATGGCCGGTGAGCCCGCTGCCGCCCACGATTACCGCATCGGCGCCGGCCCCTTGCCATCGGCATTGCAGCAATGGGCACGGCAGAGCGGTATCGCCCTGATGTTTGATGGCCGTGAGCTGGCAGGACTTCACACCGACGGCGCACATGGCCAGACCGATCCGGCCAGCGCCCTGAAACAGCTGGTCGCCGGCATGCCGGTGACCATCCTGCGCACGCCTTCCGGTGGTTTCGTGGTTCGCCGTGTCCGCAACGCGCCCATCGCTGCAGCACCCGCCCCGGTGGCGGCGCTGGCACCTCTGCACAGCCTCCCCGAATCGCCGCGCCAGGTGGAACTGGCACCGATCCACGTCACCGGCAGCCGCCTGCCACGTACCTCGGTACAGACCACGCTGCCGGTCACCACCATCGACCGCTCCGACATCCTGCGCAGTGGCTACGGCAGTCTGTTCGACCTGCTGCGGCACCTGCCCGGCATGAATGGCCTGCCGGCAATGAGCAGCGCACGCAGCGGTGATTCGCAGTACCTGCCGGTGGGTGCTGCGGCCACCACCAGCTTCGACGGCATGGGACCGCGTGCCACCCTGTTCCTGGTCAATGGCCGGCGCCTGCCCCGCTATCCGATGGTATCGCTGGAACAAGGCGGGCTCACCGACCTTGGCGGCATTCCGCTGAGCTTCGTCGACCGCATCGAACTGGTGCGCGGCGGTGCCTCGGCCATCTATGGGGCCGATGCCATGTCCGGCGTGGTCAACATCATCCTGCGCGACCAGGCCGATGGGCCCGAAGCCATGCTGCAGACCGGCCTGAGCAGCCGTGGTGATGCCGGCCAGTACCGCTTGCAGGCCGCCACCGGCGGCGCGCGCGACAACGGGGACCGCTGGTTTGCCGGCATCGATCTCCACCGTGTCGAGCATGTCGCCGGTGACCAGCGTGACTGGCACGCGGAAACCTCGCTGTATCCGATCGGCGCGATCTTCGGCAACTGGTACGTGCCCGCCCGGCGCTGCGAACCGCCCCTGAAGCGGCGCGAGGATGGCTGCTGGTTTGACAGCGCGCGGCCGCGTTCGCTGCAGCCCGCCTCGGATACTGCGTCGGCCTACCTGCACTACCGGCATGAACGTGGTGAGGGACGCTATGCCTACGTCGAGGCACGGGCCAGTCACAACCGCCAGCGCTTCGACCTGGGCCCGACGGCCGTTGCGGTGGTCTCGCGGGGAATCACCTTCAACACTGTGCTGCGCGAGGCCGGCAACGTACGCCCCAGCGTCCGCGCCACCGATGCGGACGTCACCTTCGGCATCGGCCGTGACCAGGGCCGGCGCAGCTGGGAGGCGGGCATCAGCGCGCAGCGCAGCGAAGTCACCTTGTCCACTGCTGGTACCGTGCGCACGGCACGCCTGCTTGAAGCAACACAAGCGCGCAGGTTCACTCCCGGTTTCGACGCACCGCCGGCAGCAGATGTGGACACGCTGTTTCCATCCATCCGCAACCGCGGCAGTACCGCACAATGGCAGGGCTGGTGGGGCGTACAGCGTGAGCTGATGGCAATGCCCGGGGGCAATGCGCAGCTGGCCACCGGCATCGACCTGCGCCATGAACGCTGGGTCTCGCGTCCGGACGCGCTGCTGAGCCAGGGCGACCTTGCGCTGGGCCTGCCGCAGCAGCAACGCCGCCTGTCACGACAAAGCAGTGGCATCTACACCGAGCTGGGCCTGCCGCTGGCACCCACGCTGCGCGCGGACCTGGCTGCACGCTGGGACCGCGATGGCGGCTTCATGGCGTTCTCGCCACGTGCCGGGCTGCGCTGGAGCCCGACACCCCACTGGTCGTTCCTGCTGGCCAGCGGGCGCGGCTACCGTGCACCGAGCCTGTTCGAGCAACGGCGGCCACCCGGCTACTTCGGCTCGATCACGCTTCCGGTTTCCAGTGCCCTTCCGGAATGTGCAATCGCCACCCGCAGTGGCGGCTGCAGCGTCACGGCCAACGTGGTTGAGAACGATGCACTGAAGGCCGAACGATCGCGCAGCCATTCGCTGGCAGCCACGTGGACGCCCAGCGATACGTTCTCGCTGTCGCTGACCCACAACATCGTGGAACTGCGCAACGAGATCCTCGCCCTGCAACCAAGCGATGCGGTGTGGAATCGCAGCACCTGGGAACTGGATGAAGACGGCCACCTGAGCAACCTGCGCCTGTCGTTCGACAACATCGGTCGCACCACGTCCCGCAACTGGGTGCTGCGTGGCGAGTACCGCATCGACAGCGGCAGCAACGGCCAGTGGTTGTTGTCGCTCGATGCGCTGAAACAGCAGGAGCTGCGTCGCCGCCGCGACCACGAGGCCGCCGTGGACCTGCGCGGCCATGTGACACCCGAGCTGGCTGCGGTGTTGAACGTGCAATGGCAGAACAGCAACTGGGACATCGCCCTGCGCGGCAACCAGGTCGGTCGCACCCGTGCCTGGCTGCCCGGGGCCGAGTGCCCGCAGGATCAGGTCGAACAGAACCACTGCATGAATCCACGCCAGCTGCGCTGGAACCTGCACCTGGCACGCCGCCTCGGCCCACGCATCGTCGCGGCACTGGACGTGCACAATGTGCTCGATGCACAACCGGTGAACTATCTGGTCGGCAACGGCGGGCAGATGCCCGGGCTGGACGATCCGCTCGGTCGCTACTACCTGCTTACCCTGCAGTTCCGCTGAAGCGTAGTAATCTACGCGCCCTGTTCCACCGCGGTCCCCTTCCCCCATGAAAGCCTATCTCTGGTTCTGGGGCGCGTTCCTGCTGTTCTTCGCGTTGCCCTTCCCCTGCATCCTCTATCTCGGCACCTCGTGGCCGGTGGCGCTGGTCGACCGCAGTGCACCGTGGCAGGCACTGTTGCTGCTGACACTGTCGATGGCCCTGTGGCTGACGCTGCTGTTCGCCTTCCTGCACTACCTGTTGCTGGGGCCACCGCGCGCACTGCACCGGGTGCAGTCGATCCTGGTCGACGGTGAACCGCGCAGTGCGCTGATCGAGCAGGCCGAACAGACCGGCGTGCAGGTGCGCGGCTTCGCGCAATGGAAACTGCAGTTGTCCTTCAAGAACCTGTCCGGTACGCCGATCCACGAACAGATGCTGGTGGTCGACAGCAAACCCCAGCTGTATCGCTTCGAGGTGGGCAGGCACATCGATGCGCGCCTGGGCCGGACGCCCGGGGCATTCCCCAACATCGTGCTGGACGGTGCCCAGCCCGAACTGAATGTCGCCAGCCTGTGGCGGCGGGGCATCGGTGCAGCACTCGGCATCGCCACCGTTGCTGCTGCCTATGTGTTGGCCTACCGGCTGCAGAGCGAGGGGCTGGGCTGGACCTTCCTGTCGTTCGGTCACCCGCTGCTGGTGTGCCCGCTGGTGCTGTGTGGCTATGCGCTGGGCCTGCGCCTGCTCGGCCGCCTGCTGCACGCCGATGCCCGCGGCGATGCGCTGAAGTATCGCGGCATCGGCGTGGAGGCCAGGGTGGTGAAGGTGCGTCAGAGCGGCACCTACCTCAACGAACAACCGCAGGTGGAGTTCCAGCTGGAATACATCGACCGCGAAGGCAACGTGCAGCAGGCCCGCGTGCGTCGCTTCATCCCGCTGATTGAACTTGCCAACATCCCGCGCGAGCACGTGACGCTGCTGTACGACCCGGATGACCGCAGCAACGTGCGTCTGGAGGGAGTATGAAACAGCCGCCCTCAACCCGCACCGTGTTCCTGGTACTGCTGCTGGTTCTGGCGGGCGTGGCCGCTGCCGGCGGTGCAGTGCAGACCATCAGCGAAACGCTGGGGCATTCGGTACAGCCGGACCGGTTACCACCCTCCGTTTCGTCTCAGTCGCCGCGCGAGCAACCCGCATCGCTTGTGCCGTCCCCGGCGCCCTTCCCCACGGCGAGTACCGCTGCGGCGCCCGAACGCAACAATCGCCTGTTCGATGCGGACTACCTGCAGGCTGCCCGGCAGGCACTGGAGCAGCTGCCGGCACTGGCCGACCAGCGGCTGACGGTCTTCCACAGCATTCACTTCTACGATGATGGTCGCATCAACCTGGATCTGGTCGATCCGCAGCAGCCAACCCACGTCGACAGCTACCACTTCGAGCGTGGCCAATGGCGCAAGGGCAATCCAGTGAACCCACAACAGTTCGCGCCTACCATCAGCCTGCAGCGTAGCAGCACGCCCCTGGCCAACATCGATTTCGATGCCGTGCCACGCGTGGCCAAAGCACTGCAGGAACAGCGCAATGCGCTGCAGAACCCCGCATCCGAAGTCGGCCATGTCTACGTGATCGTGCGCAAAGCCGGCAAACTGGTATGGCTGCCGGACGAAGTGGCCGGTGATCGCGAATCGGTGCGCCTGCAGTTCGACGCACAGGGCACCCTGCGCAGCATCAAAAAAGGGGACGGAGGGAATTAAGTCGCAAGCAGCATCAAGGCGTATACGACTTAATTCCCTCCGTCCCCTTTTCTGCTACTTCACCGAGCGGGCGATGGCGTACTGCGCGCTGTAGTAGGTGGACAGCACCAGCAGGCTGGCCAGCGGTAGGCCTCCGGCGAAACGGTCCCAGGCCAGCAGTGAATCGCTGGCCACAAACAGCACGGCGCCTGCGGCGGCCCAGCGGGCGCTGCATGGTTCCGGCGCCGCCGCTTGGGGACGCGCCCATGTGCGCGCGAGCGCCAGCACCGCCATCGACGCCAGCACCACCACGTAGGCCAGTACCGGGATGCGCATTGGCACCGGCAGGTGCGGCCACAAGCCCATCACGTTGAGCACGGCGAAGGCGCCCAGCAGCACGGCAGCGGCGAGCAACCCCCGGCCTGCGCGCAGACCATCGCGGAAGGCGACGATGTAGCAGACATGGGCCAGCAGGAACGCCACCAGGCCCGGCACGAACGCATCGATCGGCAGCATCAGCGCGATATCGCCCACGCACGACAGCAGCATGCCGGCCAGCACCGCACGGCGGTAGGACGGTTGCGCCGGATCATGCACGCGCCAGACGATGGCGGCGATCAGCAGCGTGGTGGCCGGCTTGGCCAGCCAGTGCAGCCAACGCCCATCGCCGTGCAGGAATGCGCCCACGATGGCGAGGACTGCCATCAACAGGATCACGCCATCGCGGGCGCGAGGCTTCATCGCGCCTTCCACAGATCCGCCAGGCGATCAGGCTTGCCGGTGATGCGCTCCAGCACCGGGTACTGCAGGCCACCGTGGTAGGGGATGCTCATCGTTTCGATGCGGTCGAACTGCTTCACCAGCAACACGATCGGTGCCTTGTCCTTCGCTGCCGCAGCCACCGCGTCCTTCAGGCGCTGGCTGCTGTACTCGCGCCCACCAACCGCGATCACCTTCATGCCGGGTGCAAGACCGGCGTTGAAGGCAGCGCTGTCCCAGATCACGTCACCGACCGTGCCGTTGTCGAGCACGGTCGCACCCAGCGAATAGGCCAGCAACGCCGCCTTGGCACGTTTCTCCTGTGCCTTATAGGCGTCGTTCGGCGTATGGCGGTAGACCAGCTTCCAGCCCGCCAGCTCCAGGCCTCCGGTCAACGAACCGTGGCCGTCCAAGCGCCCGCGCAGGAACGTGGCCCAGTCATACGGCGCGATGCCGTTCAAAGTCGCGACCACGTCATCAAAGGTGTACGGGTTGACGTCCCAGTCGCCATTGTCGACGCCGAAGAACGCACGCGCGAAGTCGTCCAGGCTGCGACGGTTGCCACTCAGTTCGCGCAGCTTGCCCTCCACTTCCAGCCACAGCATCTGGCCGCCGGAGTAGTAGTCCTCGCTCATCTGGTAGTTGCGGTAGGGCAACGTGCGGCGCTGGGCGATGGTCGGGTCGTTGGTGGTGTCCTGCAACGGGCGCCAGGCCAGCCCCGGGCGGCCACGGTCATAGGTCGCGGCCACATTGGCCAGCATGTCGCGCGCCTGCGCGACCGACCACAACCCCGAGCGCGCCGCCAGCACCTGGCCCCAGAACTGGGTCTGGCCTTCGTACACCCACAGCAGGCTGTCGCCCATCGGCGTGTTGAAGTTGGCGGTGGCCAGATCGGCGCCGCGACGGTACTTGCCATTCCAGGAATGGGTGTACTCGTGCGGCAGCAGATCGCGCATCCACGCGTTGTTGTCCCACTCGGTGAAGTACCCCGGGTCGGCGCTGTTCTCGCTGGAACGATGATGCTCAAGGCCGATGCCACCGAGGCGGTCGGTCAATGCCAACAGGAACTCATAGTGGTTGTAGTGCCGCGCACCGTAAAGCTTGTCGGCCTGCTGCACCAGCGCGCGGTGCATGGTGATCTGCGCCTCGCTCGGCTTCAGCGACTTGGCTTCGTCGGCAAACACGTTGAGATGCACCGGCACCTTCGCGCCCGGGTCGAGATCGATGCGCTGGTAGTGCTCGCCGGCGAACAAGGGCGAATCGACCAGATGGTCATACGAGATCGGCTTGAACACCACGGTGTCACCGTCGCGGCGCGCGGTCTCCAGCGCAGTGGCGAACGACCAGCCCTTGGGCAGGGTCACGCTGGCCTGCGCCTGCAGGTTGCGCGCATCGACGCCGGCCGGATACAGCGAATTGGCGTTCCACTGCAGGTTGAGCATTTCCGGGGTCATCACCACCCGGCCCTGGCTGCCGCCCTGCGAGGACAGGAAATCGAAGTGGGCGACGATCTCGCTCACACCCTCGGGTACGTTCACCTTGAACGCATAGACGTTGAACTGGTCACGCTGCCAGGCCAGCGGCTTGCCGTTGGCGGTCACGCGCAGGCCGGCCAGCTTGTCGATCGGGCCGGTGGGCGAATGGTTGCCGGGAATCCACTGCGGGTACAGCAGGGTCATCGGGCCGGGCTTGGCCGGCACCGTAGCGGTCACCTTGAAGATGCGACGGGCCAGATCGCGCGCGTCGACATCGATGCGCAGCAGGCCGGGAGCCGCCGCGTTTGCCGGTGGCGAGGTCTGCGCAAGTGCAGGCGTAGCCGCCAGCGCGAACAGCAACGACATCGCCAAGGCTCGGGTCTTCATCGGGCAACTTCCAACAACGGAGAATCTTCCGATGCTAGGCCTGTAAAGTGCCCCGCCCCATGGCCAAAGGTCATGGGCGGGCCGCTCATCCCACACATGCCCAAAAACGTGCGAACCAAGGTTCGCACCCACCTTGTGCAGTTCGCACCCACCAGAGTCAGGCCCGGTCAGTCGACCAGGCGCAGGCGCAGTTCCTTCGGCAGCGCGAACACCATCGATTCCGGTTCGCCATCCAGCTCGCCCACGCCGTTGGCGCCCAGCTCGGCCAGGCGGGCCAGCACGCCATCGACCAGCACCTGAGGCGCCGAGGCACCTGCGGTGACACCGATGTGCTGCTTGCCCACCACCCATGCCGGGTCGATCTCGTGCGCGCCGTCGATCAGGTAGCTTTCCACACCCTCACGACGGGCCAGCTCGCTCAAACGATTGGAGTTCGAGCTGTTCGGCGAACCGACCACCAGCACCAGATCACAGCGCTTGGCCAGATCGCGCACGGCATCCTGGCGGTTCTGCGTGGCATAGCAGATGTCGTCGTTCTTCGGGCCCTGCATCGCCGGGAAACGCTCGCGCAGCGCATCGATGATGCCGCGCGTGTCATCCACCGACAGCGTGGTCTGGGTGGTGTAGGCGAAGTTTTCCGGCTGGTTGATGTGCAGCGTGGCGACCTGCTCCACATCTTCCACCAGGTAGATCTGGCCGGTGCCGGCTTCGCGGTTCCACTGGCCCATGGTGCCTTCCACTTCCGGGTGACCGGCGTGGCCGATCAGCACCACGTCACGGCCGGCACGGCAGTGGCGCGCCACTTCGAAGTGGACCTTGGTCACCAGCGGGCAGGTGGCGTCGAACACCTTCAGGCCACGGCGCTCGGCTTCCTGGCGCACGGCCTGGGACACGCCATGGGCGCTGAAAATGACCGTGTTGTTGTCCGGAACCTCGTCGAGTTCTTCGACGAAGATCGCGCCGCGCTGCTTCAGGTCGTCGACCACGAAGCGGTTGTGCACCACTTCATGGCGGACGTAGATGGGCGCGCCCAGCGTTTCGATCGCGCGCTTGACGATCTCGATCGCACGATCGACACCGGCACAGAAACCACGCGGGTTGGCGAGCAGCACATCCATCAGTTCAATCTCCCGGCAGCGGCCGGCTTACGGTTTCGGATTGGCATTATCCGCCTTTTTGGCGGACTTGCCGTCGAACAGGCCAAACAGGGCGATGCCGATGGCACCCACCACGATGGCCGAATCGGCGATGTTGAACGAAGGCCAGGTGTAGCTGCCCACGTACCACTGGATGAAATCGACCACGTGGCCGTGCACCTGGCGGTCGATCACGTTGCCGATCGCGCCGCCGATGATCAGCGCATACGGCACTGCGGCCTTCCAGTTGCCGCGGGCGGTACCGCGTAGCCACCAGGCCATCAGGCCGCTGATGACGATCGCCAGAACGGTGAAGAAGTGCTTCTGCCAGCCACCGGCGTCGCTCAGGAAACTGAACGCCGCACCGGTGTTGTAGGTGCGGTACCAGTTCCAGAAGCCGTCGATGACCACCACCGGCTGGAACTCCGGCAGGCTCGACAGGACCCAGGCCTTGGACCACTGGTCCAGGCCGATGATGGCCGCCGACAGCAGCAGCCAGACCAGGGCGTTCGGATGCGGACGGGGCGCGGCCATCAGAACCAGCTCCTTACTTCACCGGCACCGGTGATGTTGCTCACGCAGCGGCCGCACAGCTCAGGATGATCGGCGTTGCTGCCGACGTCGGCGCGGTGGTGCCAGCAGCGCACGCACTTGGCCTTGGTGGTCGGCTGGGCGCTGACGAACACCTCGTCGGTGGTCGCCGGGCGCACCTGCACGTCACCACTGATGAACAGGAAACGCAGTTCATCGGCCAGCGGCTGCCAGCGCGCGGCCTGCTCTTCGCTGGCGGCGATGGTGATCTCCGCTTCCAGCGCCGCACCGATCGCGCCGTTGGCACGCATCGGCTCGAGCACCTTGGCTACCTGCTCGCGCACGGCCAGCAGCTGGTCGAAATCGGCGGCGTTGAGCTGGGCATCGGCCGGCAGCGGCGCCAGGCCGTCGTACCAGGTGGTGAACAGCACGTGCTCGGTGCGTTCGCCCGGCAGGTAGCCCCACAGCTCGTCGGCGGTGAAGGTCAGGATCGGCGCGACCCAGCGGGTGAACGCTTCGGCGATGTGGTACATCGCGCTCTGTGCCGAACGGCGACCGTGTGAATCGGTCGGCATCGTGTACAGGCGGTCCTTGGTCACGTCCAGGTACAGCGAGCCCAGGTCCACGCTGCAGAAGTTCAGCAGCAGCTGCACGATCTCGGCCATGTTGTAGCCGTCGTAGGCTGCCTTGATCTTCTCCTGCAGCTCCCACGCGCGATGCACGATCCAGCGGTCCAGCGCGACCATCTGGTCGAGCGGCTGCAGGTGCTGGGCCGGATCGAAACCGTCCAGGTTGCCCAGCAGGAAGCGTGCGGTGTTGCGCAGGCGGCGGTAGGCGTCGGCATTGCGCTTGAGGATCTCCTGCGACAGCGACATCTCGTTGCTGTAGTCGGCCGAGGCGATCCACAGGCGCAGGATGTCCGCGCCCAGCTTGTTCATGATGTCCTGCGGCTCGATGCCGTTGCCCAGCGACTTGGACATCTTGCGGCCGTGCTCGTCCACGGTGAAGCCGTGGGTCAGGCACTGCTTGTACGGGGCGCGCTTGTCGATCGCCACGCCGGTCAGCAACGAGGACTGGAACCAGCCGCGGTGCTGGTCGGAACCTTCCAGGTACAGGTCGGCCGGCTTGCCGAAGCCACGCGCGGCAAGCACGCCTTCATGGGTCACGCCCGAGTCGAACCAGACGTCGAGGATGTCGGTGACCTTCTCGTAATCGGCCGCTTCGGCGCCCAGCAGTTCGGCGGCATCCAGCGAATACCACACGTCGATGCCCTCGGCTTCGACGCGGTCGGCGACCTGCTGCATCAGCTCCACCGAACGCGGGTGGATCTCGCCGGTCTGGCGATGGGTGAACAGTGCGATCGGCACACCCCAGGTGCGCTGGCGCGAGATGGTCCAGTCCGGACGACCGTCGACCATGCTCTGGATGCGCGCCTTGCCCCAGGTCGGGAACCAGCCGACGGTGTCGATGGCGGCCAGCGCATCGTTGCGCAGGTTGGCCTTGTCCATCGAGATGAACCACTGCGGGGTGGCGCGGAACACCACCGGCGTCTTGTGGCGCCAGCAGTGCGGGTAGCTGTGGCGGATCGGGTGGAAGGCGAGCAGCGCGCCGTTGTCGCGCAGCACGCCGACGATGGCTTCCTGCGCCTTCCACAGGTGCTGGCCAGCCAGCACCACGTCACCGGCCGGCGGGGTCGATTCCAGGTACACGCCACGGCCGTCGATCGGGGTCACCTGGCCGGCGTTGTACTTGTCCAGCAGGCCGTACTTCTGGCTGACCACGAAGTCTTCCTGGCCATGGCCGGGGGCGGTATGCACCGCACCGGTACCGTCTTCGTCGGAGACGTGGTCGCCGTTGAGCACCAGGATCTCGCGTTCCGGGTAGAACGGGTGCGCCAGCAACTGGTTCTCCAGCGCAGCGCCGGTGGTTTCACCGTGCAGCACGACCTCATCCACGCCGTAGCGCTGCAGCGCGCGCTCGGCCAGGGCGGCGGCCAGCACCAGCCAACGGCGCTTGCCGTTGTGGGCCGGGCCCTCGGCCAGCACGTAGCGGATTTCCGCGCCCAGCGACACCGCCAGCGAGGCCGGCAGCGTCCACGGTGTGGTGGTCCAGATCGGCACGGCCACTTCGACGTCGGCCGGCACGCTCACGCCGAACGCCTGGCCGATGGCCTGCGCATCGCGCGCGGCGTAGGCCACGTCGATCGCCGGCGATTCCTTTTCCTGGTATTCGATCTCGGCCTCGGCCAGCGCCGAGCCACAGTCGAAGCACCAGTACACCGGCTTGGCACCACGCACCAGGTGGCCGTTGGCCACGACCTTGGCCAGCGCACGGATCTCGTTGGCTTCGAAGTCGAAGCTCAGGGTCTTGTACGGGTTGTCCCAGTCACCGGTCACGCCCAGGCGCTTGAAGTCCACGCGCTGGATGTTGATCTGCTCCTCGGCGAACTCGCGGCACTTCTGGCGGAACTCGACGGCGTCGAGCTTCACGCCCACCTTGCCCCACTTCTTTTCCACCGCGATCTCGATCGGCAGGCCATGGCAGTCCCAGCCCGGCACGTAGGGCGCATCGAAGCCGGCCAGGTAGCGCGACTTGACGATGATGTCCTTCAGGATCTTGTTGACCGCGTGGCCCAGGTGGATGCGGCCGTTGGCGTATGGCGGGCCATCGTGCAGCACGAACAGCGGGCGGCCGGCGGCGTTGTCGCGCAGCTGCTGGTAGAGCCCCTGTTCTTCCCACCGCGCCAGAATGCCCGGCTCGCGCTTGGGCAGATCGCCGCGCATCGGGAATTCGGTGGCTGGCAGGTTCAGGGTGGTCTTGTAGTCCTGGCTCACGCAGTGGCTCGCAATCTATGTTCGGAAAGGATGGCGCGCGCCTGTTCGGCGTCGCGGTGCATCTGGTCGGTCAGGGCCGCCAGATCATTGAATTTCTCTTCGTCGCGCAGCTTGGCGACGAATTCCACTTCGATGTGGCGCCCGTACAGGTCGCCCTGGAAATCGAACAGGTGGGCTTCCAGCAGCGGCTCCACGCCCTCCACCGTCGGCCGCGTGCCGAAGCTGGACACCGACGGCCACGGCTGGTCGAACACGCCGTGCACCCAGGTCGCGTAGATGCCCGACAGCGCCGGGGTCTTCGGGAACCGCAGGTTGGCGGTGGGGAAGCCCAGCGTACGGCCGAGCTGGCGCCCGCGCACCACCCGTCCGCTGATCGCGTACGGACGCCCGAGCAGGTCGCCGGCACGGGCGAAGTCGCCCTCCTGCAGCAGCTGGCGGATGCGGGTACTGGAAATGCGCTCGCCATGCAGGTCGACCGCTTCGATCTCGCCGGCGCTGAAGCCGAGCTCGGCACCAAGCTGCTGCAACAGGGCCAGGTCGCCGCGACGGCGGTTGCCGAAGCAGAACTCCGGCCCGATCCAGACCTCGCGCGCACTCAGGCGATTGACCAGCAGCTGGCGCACGAAGGTCTCGGCCGGCATCGCCGCCATCGCCGCGTCGAAACGCAGCAGGCCGATCGCATCGACACCGAGCTCGCGCAGGATCTCGACCTTGCTGCGTGCCAGGGTCAGCCGCGGCGGCGGCGTGCCCTGGGCGAAGAATTCACGCGGCAGCGGCTCGAACGCCACGGCCACCGCGGCCACGCCCAAGGCGCGCGCGCGGGCAACCGCGTGGCGGACCAGCGCACGATGACCCAGGTGGAGGCCGTCGAATGCACCGATACAGACCACGCTTCCGTTGGGGAACAGCTCCCCGCCCTCGACGCTTCTGAACAGCCTGCTCATCAACTCTCGTTCCGGCCCGACCGGGGCCGCCGTTTCAATGGTGTAACCCTGAAGTATAGCCGCCACGGGCCGCGATCAATGCCCACGCAGGTCGCGCGGGCGGAAGCCCATCGCCACCATGGCCACCGCGTAGGTCGCGCCACCACCACCGACCAGCAGTGCCAGGGCACCGATCCGCTCCCACACGCCCATGGCCGAGAAGCCCGGCAGCCAGTACAGCAGGGCCAGCAGCACACCGACCATGGCCGCGCAGGCCAGCAGCAGGCGCACCAGATAGCCGCCCCAGCCCGGCCGGCGCTGGTAGACATCGGTCTTGCCCAGCCAGTACCAGAGCAGGCCCAGGTTCAGGTAACTGGACAGTGCGCTGGCAATACCCAGCGCCAGGTGCAGGCCCGGTTGCTTGCCGATGGCGGCCATCACGCCCAGCGCCTTCAACTCGTCCGGCACCATCACCTGGTACAGCACGGCCAGCAGCGCGAAGTTGAACACCATGTTGGCCACCAGCGCGGCCACACCGGCACGCACCGGGGTCTTGGTGTCCTGGCGGGCGTAGAAGGCCGGCAGCACCACCTTCAGCAGGGCGAACGCCGGCAGGCCGAAACTCAGGCCGTACACCGACAGCGCGGTCATGCGGGTATCGAAGGCGCTGAACTGACCATGCTGGAAGATGGTCGCGATCAGCGGTTCGGCCAACAGCAGCAGGCCCAGCATGGCCGGCACCGAAATCAGCAGGGTCATGCGCAGCCCCCAGTCCAGCGAGCGCGAGAAGCCCTCGCGGTCGGTACTCACGTGGTGGCGGGCCAGCGCCGGCAGGATCACCGTGCCCAGGGCCACGCCGAACACGCCCAGCGGCAGCTCCAGGAAGCGGTCGGCCAGCGACAGCCAGGACTGCGAGCCGTCGGTCAGCTTGGCCGCGATGACCGTGTCCAGCAGCAGGTTGATCTGCGCCACCGAGGAGCCGAACAGGGTCGGCACCATCAGCGTCATTACCTTGCGCACACCCGGGTGGCTCCAGCCCCAGCGCGGCAGGGTCAGCAGGTTGATGCCCTTCAGCGACGGCAGCTGGAACAGCAACTGCAGGATGCCGGCGGCCAGTACCGCCCAGCCCAGCGCCAGGATCTGCTTCTCTGGAGTGCCGCCCAACCGCGGCGCCAGCCACAGTGCACCGGCGATCATGCACAGGTTGAGGATGACCGGGGTCAGCGCCGGCATCGCGAAGCGCTGGAAGCTGTTCAGCGCGCCGCCGGCCAGCGCGGTGAGCGAAACGAACAGCAGGAAGGGGAAGGTCAGGCGGAACAGGTCGACCAGCAGGCCCTGCTTCACCGGATCGGTATCAACGCCGCTTGAGAAGACCGAGGCCAGCTGCGGCGCGAAGATCAGCGCCAGCGCGGTGACCAGCATCAACACCCCACCCAGGGTGCCGGCGGTGCGGGCCATCAGCTCGCGCAGTTCGGCGTGGCTGCGGGTTTCCTTCACTTCCGTGAACACCGGCACGAAAGCGGTGGCGAAGGAGCCTTCGGCGAACAACCGGCGCAGGAAATTGGGTACCCTGAAGGCAACCCAGAACGCATCGGTAACCGCATTGGTGCCGAACGTGGTGGTGATCACCTGGTCACGGACAAGTCCGAGCACCCGCGAGACCATGGTCATGCTGCTGAACGACAGCAGGCCTCGCAACATCTTCGGTGAACTCACTCAGCGTCCCTCTTGACAATCGACTTGACGTGCATTTCTCGGGCCATCATACTAGCTAGCTTGCTGTTCCCATAACACCGATTTTTTCAGGAAACCACCACCGTGGCCAATATCAAGTCCGCCAAGAAGCGCGCCAAGCAGACCGTCGTGCGCAACGCGCGCAACGTGGCTCAGCGCTCGATGCTGCGCACCGCTGTCAAGAAAGTGATCAAGGCGCTGGACGCCAACGATGCCGCCGGCGCCGAAGCCGCCTTCGCCGTTGCCCAGCCGATCCTGGATCGCTTCAGCGCGCGTGGCCTGATCCACAAGAACAAGGCTGCTCGCCATAAGAGCCGCCTGAACGACCGCATCAAGGCCCTCAAGGCCGCCTGATCCGGCGTTGCCGCCCTGCCCTTCGGGGCCGGGCTGCAGACAAGAACCCGGCCCTGGCCGGGTTTTTTGTTGCCTGCGATCCAGCTCATGTAGAGCCGAGCCCATGCTCGACTGCTGTCTGCGCGGAAAGCCGAGCATGACTCGGCTCTACAGGAAAAGCAGTCCCAACAAGAAACCCGGCCGAAGCCGGGTTTTTTGCATGGAACCACAACGGCATCACTGCGCGTTGCGGGCTTCCAGCTCGTCTTCCTTCTGGCGATCGAAGAAGGCCATGATCCGGCTCATGATCGGGAAGGTACCTTCACGGCCCAGCGCGGAAACCAGGAACCACGGCTCCTTCCAGCCCAGCTCGGCGACGATCTGCTCGGCCGCAGCCTTCGCTTCGTCTTCGAACATCAGGTCAGCCTTGTTCAGCACCAGCCAGCGCGGCTTCTGCAGCAGTTCCGGATCGTGCTTTTCCAGTTCGCGCTCGATCGCACGCACCTGCTCGACCGGAGAAATGCCTTCCACACCACCTTCCATCGGCGAGATGTCCACCAGGTGCAGCAACAGACGGGTGCGCTGCAGGTGGCGCAGGAACTGCGCACCGAGGCCGGCGCCATCCGCGGCACCTTCGATCAGGCCGGGAATGTCGGCAATCACGAAGCTGCGGTAATTCTCCACCTTCACCACACCCAGGTTCGGGTACAGCGTGGTGAACGGGTAATCGGCCACCTTCGGCGTCGCCGCCGAAACAGCGCGGATCAGGGTGCTCTTGCCGGCGTTGGGGAAGCCCAGCAGGCCGACGTCGGCCAGCAGCTTCAGCTCCAGCTTCAGCGTGCGCTCTTCGCCCGGCTCGCCCGGCAGTGCCTGGCGCGGCGAGCGGTTGGTCGAGCTCTTGAAGTGCATGTTGCCCAGGCCGCCGCGGCCACCCTGAGCCACCAGCAGACGGTCGTTGTGCTGGGTCAGGTCGCCGATGACTTCATCGGTGGCGACGTTGATCACCACGGTGCCGACCGGCACGGTGATGGTCAGGTCTTCGCCGCCCTTGCCATAGGCCTGGCGACCCATGCCATTCTCGCCGCGCTGCGCCTTGAAGATGCGGTCATGGCGGAAGTCGACCAGGGTGTTCAGGTTTTCGTCGGCGCGGATGTACACGCTGCCGCCCGCACCGCCGTCGCCGCCGTCCGGGCCGCCGAGCGGAATGAACTTCTCGCGACGGAAGCCAATGCAGCCGTTGCCGCCGTTGCCGGCGAACACTTCGATTTCTGCTTCGTCTACCAGTTTCATTGTTTCGATGCCTGCGATGGGCGCGGCCTGCCAGCCGTCGCCTTGAATGTCATGCCGGCCACGGGCCGGCAACCCGGCACAGCCGGCCTTGCGTTCACTCTAACGAAAAGCCCCGCCGAAGCGGGGCTCTCCATGCAGCGTGCTCTTCATCCAGCACGGCCATGCCGAGGCACGGGTGCCGGCGATGCCTGGATCAGGCGTCGGCCGAGACGATGCTGACGGTGCGACGCTTCTTGGCGCCCTTGACCGAGAACTCCACCTTGCCGTCCACGAGGGCGAACAGGGTGTGGTCACGGCCCAGGCCAACGCCCGAACCCGGGTGGAACTGGGTGCCGCGCTGACGCACGATGATGTTGCCGGCTTCGATGGCCTGGCCGCCGAAGATCTTGACGCCCAGGTACTTCGGGTTGGAGTCGCGACCGTTGCGCGAGGAGCCTACGCCCTTTTTATGTGCCATGACTGCTTCTCCTGATGCTTAGCCGGCGATGCCGGTGATCTCGATTTCGGTGTAGTACTGACGGTGACCCTGACGCTTCATGTGGTGCTTGCGGCGACGGAACTTGATGATCCGGACCTTGTCAGCACGACCCTGGGACAGGACCTTGGCGGTGACGGCAGCGCCCTTCAGCGCATCGCCCAGCTTCACGCCGTCGCTGTCACCCAGCATCAGGATGTTGTCAAACTTGATCTCGCTGCCAACTTCGACTTCGAGCTTTTCAATGCGGAGCTTTTCGCCCTGCGCCACGCGGTATTGCTTACCGCCGGTGACCAGTACTGCGTACATGACCAGGCCTTCCTCTGTAGTTATTGTGGTCTGAGCTGCCGCCATCGAGGGCGGACAGGAGCGGAATTGTACGCAGATCAGCGGGCGCGGGTCAAGTCAACCCCTGAACGGCCTGGAGGCCGGGCCGGAACGGGGTCAGATCCCTTTTCACGTGGTGAAAAGGGATCTGACCCCTGCCTGTCGGCCTGTCTCATCAGGTGAGACATCGGGCTGGCATTGTCGCCCATTGCCCCCATCTGGTCACCTCGGTAGGCTGACCGATTGCCGTTCCCTGCTGGCCCGGCACCCAGCCAACGCCCCCACAACCGGATTCCCCATGGCGATGGATTTCATCCGCATCCGCGGCGCGCGGACGCACAATCTGAAGAACCTCGACCTCGACCTGCCCCGCGACAAGCTGATCGTGATCACCGGCCTGTCCGGTTCGGGCAAGTCCTCGCTGGCGTTCGACACCATCTATGCAGAAGGCCAGCGCCGCTACGTCGAGTCGCTGTCGGCCTATGCGCGCCAGTTCCTGAGCGTGATGGAAAAGCCGGACCTGGACCACATCGAAGGCCTGTCCCCGGCCATCTCGATCGAACAGAAGTCGACCTCGCACAACCCGCGTTCGACGGTCGGCACCATCACCGAGATCTACGACTACCTGCGCCTGCTGTACGCCCGCGTCGGCACCCCGCGCTGCCCGGACCACGGCTATCCGCTGGAAGCGCAGACGGTCAGCCAGATGGTCGATCAGGTGCTGACGCTGGACCCGGAACAGCGCTACATGCTGCTGGCGCCGCTCATCCGCGACCGCAAGGGCGAACACGCACAGGTGTTCGACCAGCTGCGCGCGCAAGGCTTCGTGCGTGTACGCGTGGACGGCGAGCTGTATGAAATCGATGCGGTGCCGCCGCTGGCGCTGCGCCAGAAGCACACCATCGAAGCGGTGATCGACCGCTTCCGCCCGCGCGAGGACATCAAGCAGCGCCTGGCCGAGAGCTTCGAGACCGCGCTGAAGCTGGGCGATGGCATGGCCTCGGTGCAGAGCCTGGACACCGCCGACGCCACACCGGCACTGTTCTCCTCCAAGTACTCCTGTCCGGTGTGCGACTACTCGCTGCCGGAGCTGGAACCGCGCCTGTTCTCGTTCAACGCACCGATGGGCGCCTGCCCCGGCTGCGATGGCCTGGGCATCGCCGAGTTCTTCGATCCTTCGCGCGTGGTCGTGCATCCGGAGCTGTCGCTGGCCGCCGGTGCGGTGCGCGGCTGGGACCGCCGCAACGCCTACTATTTCCAGCTGATCGCCTCGCTGGCCAAGCACTACAAGTTCGACGTGGACGCCGCGTGGAACTCGCTGTCGGAGAAGGTGCAGCAGGCCGTGCTTTACGGCAGCGGCGATGAAGCGATCACCTTCACCTACTTCACCGAAGCCGGTGGCCGCACCCAGCGCAAGCATCGCTTCGAGGGCATCATTCCCAACCTCGAACGCCGCTACAAGGAAACCGAGTCGCCGGCGGTGCGCGAGGAGCTGTCCAAGTACATCAGCGAACAGCCGTGCCCGGAATGCCATGGTGCGCGCCTGAACAAGGCGGCACGCAACGTGTTCGTGGCCGACCGTCCGCTGCCGGACCTGGTGGTGCTGCCGATCGACGAGGCATTGAAGTTCTTCAGTGAACTGAGCCTGCCGGGCTGGCGCGGCGAGATCGCCTCGAAGATCGTCAAGGAAATCGGCGAACGCCTCGGCTTCCTGGTCGATGTGGGCCTGGATTACCTGACCCTGGAGCGCAAGGCCGACACCCTGTCCGGTGGCGAGGCGCAGCGCATCCGCCTGGCCAGCCAGATCGGTGCCGGCCTGGTCGGCGTGATGTACGTGCTCGACGAGCCGTCGATCGGCCTGCACCAGCGCGACAACGAACGCCTGCTCGGCACCCTCACCCGCCTGCGTGACCTGGGCAATACAGTGATCGTGGTCGAACATGACGAGGATGCGATCCGGCTGGCCGACTACGTGCTGGACATCGGCCCGGGCGCGGGCGTGCACGGCGGCGAGATCGTCGGCCAGGGCACCCTGCAGGACATCCTGGAGGCGCCGCGCTCGCTGACCGGCCAGTACCTGTCGGGCAAGCGCGCGATCGAGATTCCGGCGCGCCGGCACACGCCGAATCCGAAGATGACCCTGCACCTGCGCGGGGCGACCGGCAACAACCTGAAGGGCGTGGACCTGGCGATTCCGTCGGGCCTGCTGACCTGCGTGACCGGTGTATCCGGCTCGGGCAAGTCGACCCTGATCAACGACACCCTGTTCTCGCTGGCCGCCAACGAGATCAACGGCGCCTCGCACCCGATCGCTCCCTACAAGGAGATCGATGGCCTGGACCTGTTCGACAAGGTGGTGGACATCGACCAGTCGCCGATCGGCCGCACCCCGCGTTCGAACCCGGCCACCTACACCGGCCTGTTCACCCCCCTGCGCGAACTGTTCGCACAGGTGCCCGAAGCGCGTGCGCGTGGCTATTCGCCGGGCCGCTTCAGCTTCAACGTGCGCGGCGGCCGCTGCGAAGCCTGCCAGGGTGACGGCCTGATCAAGGTCGAAATGCACTTCCTGCCGGACGTGTACGTGCCCTGCGATGTCTGCCATGGCAAGCGCTACAACCGCGAGACGCTGGAGATCCTGTACAAGGGCTTCAACATCAACGACGTGCTGGAAATGACCGTCGAGGATGCGCTGAAGCTGTTCGAACCGGTGCCGTCGATTGCGCGCAAGCTGGAAACGCTGGTCGACGTCGGCCTGAGCTACATCAAGCTGGGCCAGAGCGCGACCACGCTGTCCGGTGGTGAAGCACAGCGCGTGAAGCTGTCCAAGGAACTGTCGCGCCGCGATACCGGCCGCACCCTGTACATCCTCGACGAACCGACCACCGGCCTGCACTTCCACGACATCGAAGCGCTGCTGGGCGTGCTGCACAAGCTGCGCGACGAAGGCAACACGGTGGTGGTGATCGAGCACAACCTGGACGTGATCAAGACCGCCGACTGGATCGTCGATCTTGGCCCGGAAGGCGGCCATCGCGGCGGCACCATCCTGGTCACCGGCACGCCGGAAGACGTGGCGGCCTGCCCGCAGTCGTACACCGGCCAGTTCCTGGCGCGCATGCTGCCGTCCACCAACGCACGCCCGGAACAACCGGCCGCCGTGGCCAACAAGCCCGATGCGCGCCCGCCGCGCAAGGTGAAGCCCGAGAAGGCCGAGAAGCCGGCGAAGAAGGCCGTGGCTGCCAAGAGCACCGGCAAGACCAGCAAGACCGCTACTGCCAGCAAGAAGAAAAAGGACGCCTGATGAGCAGCGAACACAAGATCCTGGCCCGCATCCCGATCAGCGTGCGCTGGCGTGACATGGACAGCATGGGCCACGTCAACAACGCCAAGTACATTTCCTATCTGGAAGAAGCGCGCGTGCGCTGGATGCTGGGCGTTGAAGGCGTGTCGATGACCGACCGCATCGCACCGGTGGTGGCCGCGACCAACGTCAACTACCGGCTGCCGATCGTGTGGCCCAACGACATCCTGGTCGAGCTGTTCGTCGAGCGCCTGGGCAACAGCAGCGTGACCATCGGCCATCGCATCGTCGACCAGCAGGACGACTCGAAGCTGTATTCCGATGGCAACGTGGTGGTGGTCTGGATGGATACGCAGACCGGCAAGAGCGCACCGTTGCCGGAGGCGATCCGCAACGCGTCTACCTGACACACCCTGGTAGGTGCCGACCTTGGTCGGCACGCTTCGGCGGCAATGTGGGTGCCGGCCAGCGGCCGGCACGATCGACACTGATCAAAGGACTGACATGATCCACCAGACTGAACTGAGTGACCTGCTGCCCGGCATGGTCCCCTTCCCCACCGACGTCTTTCCCGCCGACCAGGCCTGGCTCGGCCAGCACCTGCTGCCGCTGCTGAAGATCGACCTGGGTGTGCTGCGCCCGGAACTGGCCGGCCAGCTGGCAACATTGCTGTGCCCGATCGAGCCGTACGACGGCTGCATCGGCGAAAGCACCGAAGAACACCACAACGATTTCACCGGCACCAACTGGATCGCCTTCGAACTGACCGCCGGCAACGAGATGCGTTTCCTCGGCAACGAGGGCTATTTCATCGGCGACGCGGCGCAGGACAAGCACGCACAGGAACACATCGCGCAGATGCGCGAGAGCTACGCCAAGGCCCGCGACTACCATGCCGCGCACGGTCGTCTCGCCTGCTACTCGCGCTACGGCAAGGGTGAGGCCAGCGAGCGCGATTACCTGGATACGCTGGGGGGGCCGATAGGCTTCGGCAACTGGACCGAGACCGCGGAGATTCCCGCGGCATTCGAACTGGGCTTCACCGAGGCTGCCGATGATCCCAACGCTGCGGACGATGCTGAAACGGTGATCATCACCCGCAATGGCAACAAATTCTTCGCCGTGGCCGACGTGGCCGGCTACAACTGGTGCGCCACCGGCGCCGATGCGATCGTGATGCTGTACGAACCGCAAAGCCGAACGGTGCTGTTCTCGTACGACTGGACGTAAGCCCCTGCGGTAGTGCCGGCCGCTGGCCGGCATTTCCTGTGCTGCCGGCCAGCGGCCGGCACTACCATCCCGCTACGGCGCAGCCTTGCGCACGGCCAGCGTCGCACTCGCTTCGCCACCGCCTTCCAGCTGTAGCCGCAGCGGCAGCGCCTGGCCTTCCTTCAACACACCCGTGCCCTGCATCAGCATCAGGTGCAGGCCACCGGGCTTGAGTTCGGCGCGCGCGCCCGGTGCCAGCGGCAAGCGCTCGATCGCACGCATGCGGCTGACCCCATCGACAATCGTGGTCTCGTGCAGCGACACATCGTTGAAGCTGCTGCTGGTCGCGCCGGTGATCGCCACCGCCTTGCTGCAGCCGTTGTGGATCACGCCATAGCCGGCGGTCATCGGCATCGCCGGATTCGGTGGCAACCGCGCCCAGCCCTGCTCCACCGTGACGCAGGCCGGTTCGGCCGCCGAAGCCGATGCTGCGGCCGCACACAGAACCAACAGTACGCCAACGAATGGTTTGGTTATCATCGTCCAGGTTCCTTCTTCGCAACGAGACCGCAGCATGACGACGCTCATCGAGGTGATCAACCATGGCCCCATCCGCGAACTGCGCCTGGCGCGGCCGCCGGTCAACGCACTGGACACCGAACTGTGCCGGCAGTTGATCCATGCCATCGAGCTGGCCATGGCCGAAGACGCGCACGGCATCGTGCTGTCGGGCAGCGAGCGCATCTTCACCGGTGGCATGGACGTGCCGCACCTGCTCTCGCATGGCGATGACAAGCACAAGTTGTTGGACACCTGGAACGCCTTCTTTGGCGCCGTGCGCACACTGGCCGAGAGCCGCATTCCGGTGGTCGCGGCGATCACCGGCCACGCCCCGGCGGGTGGCTGCGTGCTGGCCCTGTGCTGCGACTACCGGGTGATGGCGCGCAGCGCCGATCCGTCGCGGCCGTATGCCATCGGCCTGAACGAAGTCCAGGTCGGCCTGATCGCACCGGAGGGCATCCAGCGCCTGCTGCGGCGCGCCGTGGGCGTGCACCGCGCCGGCGTCCTGCTGACCACCGGTTCGCTGGTGCCGGCCGAACAGGCGGTACAGATCGGCCTGGTCGACGAACTGGCCGAAGGTGACCTGGTGGTGGCACGTGCCGTGGCCTGGCTGCAGAACCTGCTCAAGCAGCCGCGCCAGCCGATGCTGCTGACCCGTGCGATTGCCCGCGCGGACCTGCATGTGGCGCTGCAGCCGGACCTGATCCAGCTCGACCGCTTCGTCGAGGCCTGGTTCGCCCCGGACGCGCAGAACGCCCTGCAGGCGCTGGTGGCCCGGCTGGGCAAATAACGCGCGCCCGCGCCTGGGGTCAGATCCCTTTCGCGATGCGAAAGGGATCCGCCCCCTGACCGGTATAATCAGGCCCTCTTTTCCTGTTGTGGCCGCCCCCTTGAACGACACGCCCGAACCCGTCGTCTCCGAGCTGATCGACCTGCTCACCCTGGAGCGGCTGGAGGACAACCTGTTCCGCGGGCAGAGCCGCGACATCGGCACCAAGTACGTGTTTGGCGGGCAGGTGCTCGGCCAGGCGCTGGCCGCGGCCCAGGCCACGGTCGACAACGGCCGCCATGTGCACTCGCTGCACGCCTACTTCCTGCGCGCCGGCAACATCGACCACCCCATCGTCTATGACGTGGACCGCACCCGCGACGGCGGCAGCTTCTCGGTGCGCCGGGTCACTGCGATCCAGCACGGCAAGGTAATCTTCTTCTGCGCGGCCTCGTTCCAGCAGGCCGAGACCGGCGCCGAGCACCAGCACAAGATGCCCGAAGTACCGCAGCCGGAAGACATCGAGCCGAACCGTCCGCTGCCGGCCGAAGTACTGGAGCGGCTGCCGATCAAGGTGCAGCGCTGGCTGTCACGTGGCGGCCCGTTCGAGTTCCGCCACGTTTACCCGCGCGACGAACTGAACCCGCCCAAGCGCCCGCCCTACCACCAGGTGTGGCTGCGCCTGAGCGAGCCGGTCGGCGATGCGCCCGAGCTGCACCAGGCGCTGCTGGCCTACGCCTCCGACTTCCACCTGCTGGGCACGGCGACGTTCCCGCATGGCATCAGCTACTACCACCCGCACGTGCAGATGGCCTCGCTCGACCACGCGATCTGGTTCCACCGCCCGTTCCGCGCCGACGACTGGCTGCTGTACTCGCTGGACAGCCCCAGTGCGCAGGATTCGCGTGGCCTGGCCCGCGGCCAGTTCTTCACCCGCAATGGCGTACTGGTGGCCAGCACTGCGCAGGAAGGCCTGATCCGCGTGGTTCCCGACCAGGCAGCGGCCGCCGCCGTGCCGGCCAAGGACTGATCCGATGCGCCAGATCTTCAGCAGCCAGCGCGTGGAAACCGTCGAAGGCGTGGCCGAGCTCCTGCGCGGGCATGGCATCGACGTCAAGGTGACCAATGGGCGCTCGTACAAGACCCGCCGCCGCGGCCAGTTCAGCTATACCGACCTGGGCAACGCCAACGCCTACCCAGCGGTGTGGATCGTGCGTGCCGACGACCAGCCGCGCGCACGTGAAATCCTGCGCGAGGCGCGTCTGCTCGATACCACCCGCCGCGACCACCCGACCGCCGAGTTCGCCTTCCGCGACGCGCCGGAACAGGGCAGCGGCGGCCGCAACTGGGCCTGGCGCATCCGCATCGCCCTGCTGGTGGTGATCGCCGGCGTGGCGCTGGTGATCGGCCTGCGCCATCGCGGCACCCCGGCGCCGGTCGCACCGGCCCCTGCCCCGCAGGCACAGCCGCAGCAGGCACAGCCAGCCCCGCAGGCGGCACCGGAAGAGGAAGAAATCCGGGTCCGTATCCAGCCCTCCAAATAACGCACGGGCAGTGCCGGCCGCTGGCCGGCAACCCCAAAAGGGGACGGAGGGGATTAAGTCGTTTGAGGCACAAACGACTTAATCCCCTCCGTCCCCTTTTTTGTCATGAGGATGCCGGCCAGCGGCCGGCACTACCGCACAGAAGGTCGGTCACATTGGGCGTGCGGCTCCGTCATGGGACACAATCCCAGCAGGAGAGCCGCCGCCATGACGACGTTCGCCGCATCGATCGACCAGACCCTGGAACGCGAACTGCCAGCCGCCGCCAGCGGTTGCCAGCACGCCTATGGCCGCATCGTGCTGGCCTGCCAGAACACGGTTACCGCCATCGCGCTGGCCATCACCCGCGACCGCCAGGCCAGCGAGGACATCGCCCAGGAGGCCTTCGTAAAGGGCTGGCAGCAGCTGCACCAGCTGCGCAGCTCGACCAGCTTCCTGCCCTGGCTTCGGCAGATCACCCGCAACCTGGCCCGCGACTGGCTGCGTGCACAACGTGGCCGGCCGCTGACCGGCGAGGCGGCCGAGGTGGCGATGGGCATGGCCGCCGACCCGGCCCCGGGCGCGGCCGACCGCCTGCAGCGGGTGGAGGAAGAGATCGCCGCCGAGGACATCATTTCCGCGCTACCGGCCGACAGCCGCGAGGTGCTGTTGCTGTACTACCGCGAAGGCCAACGCTCGCAGCAGGTGGCCGACCTGCTCGGGCTCAGCGACGCGGCCGTACGCAAGCGCCTGTCGCGTGCCCGCGCTCTGGTGCGCGACGGCCTGCTGCAGCGCTTCGGTGAGTTCGCGCGCAGCAGCGCACCCAGTGCCGCATTCGCTACGGCGGTGGTTTCAATGGTACTGGTGGCCGCGCCCGGCACTGCCAGCGCAGCGGTGCTGCTCGGCACCGGCGTCGGCATCGGCGGCAGCAAGCTCGGCCTCGGCGGCGCCAGTGCAGCGGGCGGTACCGCGATGGGGTCGTTGACCGCAACGCTGGGCCAGTTGCACGTGCTGCCGGCCGAAAGCTGGGGGGCGGTAATCGGCGGCGTGATCGGTGGCGCGATCGGCAGCTATCTCGGCGGGCGCTTCCTGATGTCGTACACCGAAACGGCGCCCGAGCGCGCCGAAGTGCGCCGTTTCCTCTATCTCAACATCATCACCGGCATGTTCTGGTGCCTGGCGATCCTGCTGGCAGTCATGCTGCAGGCACCGGTCTGGGCACAGCTGACGGTGCTGGCGGTAGGGCTGGGTGTGGTCAACTACCAGTGCCTGGTGCCGCTGCAGCGGGTGATGGCACCCATGATCGCGCGCGATTCAGCCCGTCGCGGACGAACCGGCATCAACTGGAAGTTCGAATCCATGTACGGCCGCACCGGCATCATCGCCATGAACCTGATGGTCATCGCGCTCGTGGTGTACTCACTGCTGCGCAGCGGCCGCCTGTAACGGACAACGCCGGCAGTACGCCGGCGTTGTCATCAATCACTGCATTGAAACTCAGCGCTGCGGCTTCGGCGCAGCGCCATCACGCGGACCGCCATGGCGCGGGCCACCGTGCATCGGGCCCTTGGCGGCGTCGAACTCGGCCTTGCTCAGCTGGCCGTCCTTGTTGGTGTCGGCGGCAGCGAACCAGGCATCACGACGCTGCTTCATGCGCAGCTCGCGGTCGGCCTTGTCCAGGTAGCCGTCCTTGTTCAGATCAAGCTGGTCGAAGCGAGCTGCCAGGCGCGGGTCGGCCTTGGCTTCCTCGCGGCTGATGCGGCCGTCCTTGTTGGCGTCCAGCTTGGCCCAGCGCTCACCGCCGTGGCCATGGCGACCGTGCTTCCAGCGCGGCAGCTCATCGCGCGAGAGCTTGCCATCCTTGTTCTTGTCCAGCTCGTCGAACTTCGCGGCCAGGCGCGGATTGGCAGCCGCCTCGCTGCGGTCGATGACGCCGTCGCCATTGGTGTCCAGCTTGGCCGGGCGCTGCGCCGGCGTGGTCGGGGTGTCGGCCGCGAGCGCGATACCGGAAGCGGAGGTGCCGAGCAGCAGAGCCAGCAGCAGGGGGGTACGGATCATGGGGTCACTCCTGGGGATGGGAATTGCGTCGGGGTGATCACTTCACCCTCGGGAGACAACAACGCCCGGACGCGACATCGGTTGACGCCGCCGCCAGTTCCATTCATCCGGCGGACAGTCGCCGCCACTGCGACAGGCTGGGGCTATGCTGTGCCCATGGCGATGCATGGCGACAGAGACGACGAACTGCGACTTTTCCAGACCGGCGAGCACCCCTGCGGGTACTGGTCGGACCGGGTGGCACGCGATCTGGTGCTGGACCCGAACGACCGCCGCCTCGGTGCGCTCTATCCACTGGCGCTGAGTTGGGGCTTCCGCCGCAGCGGCGACCTGGTCTATCGGCCGCACTGCGCGCACTGCCAGGCCTGCGTGGCGGTGCGCATCCCGGTGGCCCGCTTCGCCCCGGACCGCAGCCAGCGCCGCTGTGCCGCCCGCAATGACGACCTGGAGGTGCGGATCACCGCCGCCACCGCCCGTGACGACCTGTTCGCGCTGTACCACCGCTACCTCACCCACCGCCACGCCAACGGCGGCATGGACGACCATGGCCCGCACGAGTTCGAGCAGTTCCTGATCGGCAGCTGGTCGCACACCCGCTTCATGGAAATGCGCCTGCCCGGCCACGACAGCCAGCCCAGCCAACTGCTGGGGGTGGCGGTGACCGACGTCACCGAGCACGGTCTGTCGGCGGTCTACACCTTCTTCGACCCGGATCACGCCGCGCGCGGGCTGGGCACCTTCGCGATCCTGCAGCAGATTGAATGGGCGCGTCGCGAGGGCCTGCCACACGTCTATCTGGGCTACTGGATCCGCGGCCACCAGAAGATGGACTACAAGCGCCGCTTCCATCCGCTGGAAGCCTACGATGGCCGCCGCTGGCACGATTTCGACAACGATCTGGACGGACGCTGACAAACCGCTGACACCGGGCCGGGTGCACAATACGGCCCATGAACATGACCCGCCGCCATCCCCTGATCCTCGCCCTCGCCCTGGCCCTGCTCTGCGGCGCCACGGCCCCCGCCTTCGCCACGTCCCCTGCGATGACCGAAAAGCCGTCCGCTGCGCTGCGCCTGGCCACCTACAACACCTCGCTGTACTCCGACGACGCCGGTGGCCTGATCAAGGAACTGGAAGGCGACAGCGAGCACGCACGCAAGATCGCCGCGGTGCTGCAGCAGGTGCGCCCGGACCTGGTGCTGCTGAACGAATTCGACTTCGACGACGCCCATCGCGCCGCCGAGCTGTTCCAGAAGCGCTACCTGGAAGTGGCCCAGCCCGGCGGCGGCAAGCCGCTGCACTTCGCCTACCGCTATCTGGCCCCGGTCAATACCGGCGTGCCCAGCGGTCTGGACCTGGACAACAACGGCGTGGTCGGCGGCGAAGGCCGCAGCCGCGGCAACGATGCATGGGGCTACGGCCTGCACCCGGGCCAGTACGGCATGCTGGTGCTGTCGCGCTACCCGATCGATGAAGCCAAGGTGCGCAGCTTCCAGCTGCTGAAGTGGAGCGCGATGCCCGGCGCGATCCGTCCGGTTGACCCGCGCACCGGCAAGAGCTTCTACAACGACCACGTGTGGTCGCAGCTGCGGCTGTCGTCGAAGTCGCATTGGGACGTGCCGGTGAAGACCCCGGCCGGCGTGGTCCACGCGCTGGTCTCGCACCCGACCCCGCCGGTGTTCGACGGCCCGGAAAAGCGCAACGCGGCGCGCAACCACGACGAACTGCGCCTGTGGCAGGAATACCTGTCCAAGGGTGACAAGCCGTGGCTGTGCGACGACAAGGGCCAGTGCGGTGGCCTGGCGCAGGACGCGCGCTTCGTGATCCTGGGCGACCTCAACAACGACCCGGTCGACGGCGATGGCCGCCATGAGGCGATCGTCGAGCTGATCGAGAACGCCCGCGTGCTGCGCTACCCCACCCCGCGCAGCGTCGGCGGCGAGCAGACCAGCCTGGCCTATGCGGCCAAGGGCATCGAGCGCAAGGGCGCACCGTTCCACGCCACCGGCGATTTCGGCCCGAAGTCCGGCACCATGCGCCTGGACTACGTACTACCCTCGACCGGTTTCGAATACGTGGGCAGCGGCATCTTCTGGCCGGCCAATGAAAGCCCGGAAGCGAAAATCGCCGACGGCAGCGACCACCATCTGGTGTGGGTGGACGTGAAGTAATAAAAAGGGGACGGAGGGGATTAAGTCGTTTGTGCCACAAACGACTTAATCCCCTCCGTCCCCTTTTTGTGTTACGGGCGCAGTTCGACGCCGATGGCGTCGGCGGCATCACGCGCGATGGCGCGTGCTTCGTCGATGGTTTCCGCACGCGCCAGGGTCACGCCCACGCGGCGGTGGCCGTGCACGCTCGGCTTGCCGAACAGGCGCACGGCGGTGTCCGGCACCTGCAACGCAGCGGCGACGTTGTTGAAGTACGGCACGCCCTCGCCATGCGCCAGCAGCGCGCACGACGCCGACGGGCCACTTTGGCGGATCACCGGGATCGGCAGGCCGAGGATGGCGCGCGCGTGCAGCGCGAACTCGCTCAGTTCCTGCGATACCAGCGTCACCAGGCCAGTGTCGTGCGGGCGCGGCGACACTTCGCTGAACCACACTTTGTCACCCTTCACGAACAGCTCCACACCGAACAGACCCCAGCCGCCGAGGTCGTCGGTGATCGCTCGCGAAATCTCTTCGGCGCGCGCCAGTGCCGCGCTCGACATCGGCTGCGGCTGCCAGCTTTCGCGGTAGTCGCCATCCTTCTGCAGATGCCCGATCGGCGCGCAGAACGAGGTGCCGCCGGCATGGCGCACGGTCAGCAGGGTGATCTCGTAATCGAAATCGATGAAGCCCTCGACGATGCAACGGCCGGCACCGGCGCGGCCACCGGTCTGCGCATACTCCCAGGCGGGTGCGATATCTGCCTCGCTGCGCAGGGTGCTCTGGCCTTTGCCCGAGGACGACATCACCGGCTTGACCACGCACGGCAGCCCGATGGCGGCCACCGCGGCGCGGTATTCGGCCTCGGTATCAACGAAGCGGTACGGCGAGGTCGGCAGGCCCAGGGTCTCAGCGGCCAGTCGGCGGATACCCTCGCGGTCCATGGTCAGGCGCGCAGCGCGCGCGGTCGGGATCACCCGCAGCCCCTGCTCCTGCTCCAGCTGGACCAGGGTTTCGGTATGGATGGCCTCGATCTCCGGCACCACCAGGTGCGGCTGCTCCTGGGCGATCAGCGCGCGCAGGGCCATTGCATCGAGCATGTCGATCACATGCGAGCGATGGGCGACCTGCATGGCCGGGGCATCGGCATAGCGGTCAGCGGCGATCACTTCCACGCCCAGCCGCTGCAGCTCGATGGCCACCTCCTTGCCGAGTTCGCCCGAGCCCAGCAGCAGCACGCGGGTGGCGGAGGGGGACAACGGAGTTCCAAGCTTGGCCATGGCGGTTCCAGCAGCGATGTGAAGGCGGGTGGGCATTCTAGCTGGCCGCGCGCCCTGGCCATGGCATCCGACGAACGGTAGCTGGAAAGTGATATCAATTTGATATCCTAACTCCGAACCCTCAAGGACGTACCGCCATGAAAGAGAAGTCGCTGTCTTCCCTCAACGGCCTCGGCACGCTGGCCGGCGCCCTGCTCGTCGCCCTCGCCGGTGCCGCCCTGTTCGTACTGGGCGTGGCAGCCAAGGCCAGCACCGGCTCACCCAACCTGCTGCTGATGCTGCTGGGCGTGCTGCTGGTGGCCGCAGGCATCTTCGTGCTGGCCGGCCTGTACACCATCCAGCCCAACCAGGCGGCGGTGCTGAGCCTGTTCGGCAAGTACGTGGGCACCGTGAAGGACAACGGCCTGCGCTGGAACAACCCCTTCTTTGCCAAGCGCCGGGTCAGCCAGCGCGTGCGCAACTTCGAGAGCGGCAAGCTGAAGGTCAACGAGCTGGACGGCAGCCCGATCGAGATCGCCGCGGTGATCGTCTGGCAGGTGGTCGATGCCTCCGAGGCGGTCTACAACGTGGACGACTACGAGAGCTTCGTGCACATCCAGTCCGAATCGGCGCTGCGTGCGATGGCCACCAGCTATCCCTACGACCAGCACGAGGATGGCCAGCTGGCCCTGCGCAGCCACGCCAGCGAGATCTCCCAGCACCTGAAGAACGAGCTGGCCGAGCGCCTGGCCGATGCCGGTGTGCAGGTGATCGACGCGCGCATCAGCCACCTCGCCTACGCTGCCGAGATCGCCCAGGCGATGCTGCAGCGGCAGCAGGCCAACGCGGTGATCGCTGCACGCACGCGCATCGTGGCCGGTGCGGTGGGCATGGTTGAAATGGCCCTGGCCGAACTGCAGAAGAACGGCGTGGTGCAGCTGGACGAGGAACGCAAGGCGCACATGGTCAGCAACCTGCTGACCGTACTGTGCTCGGACCGCGGCACCCAGCCGATCGTCAACGCTGGCTCCCTGTACTGAACCACCCTCGCAACGGGGTGCCCCACCGCCCCGCCAGGAGTTTTCATGAGTGAGAAGAAAGCCTATCCGCTGCGCATCAATGCCGAGGTCCTGGCCGCGGCACAGCGCTGGGCTGACGACGAGCTGCGCAGCCTCAACGCACAGATCGAATACGTACTGCGCGACGCATTGCGCAAGGCAGGACGCCTGCCAAAACCCAAGCCATCGCCGGAGGACAAGGAATGAGCAAGCGCTGGAGCTACCAGACCATCGAGGTCAAGACATCCATGATGGGCGTGCTGAAGCCTGAGGATGTCCAGGCCGAACTCAGCCGCCAGGGCCAACTGGGCTGGGAGCTGGTCAACATCATCATCCCGGCGCCGATGCGCCCGGCGATGCTGGTGTTCAAGAAGGAGGCCTGAGCCGTGGGCGGCAGTGACCCGAAACCGTTCGACGTGGCCGAGAGTTCGCCGTTACGCGTGCTGTGGGTCGTGCTGCCATTGCTGGCAGCCTTCGTCGCTTGCCTGTATGCACAACTGTACAAAGCACCTGCCACGGCACCCTGGATCGAAGTAACGCTTTCGCCGCCCTGGTTCCAGATGGGCGGCAGTGCGGCATGGAGCCTGATCGTCATCGCTGTACTCGCTGTCGGGCTGGGAGCCGCATTCTTCCGCCGCCGCGTGGCGCTGGCCGGCAACGTGCTGGACGTGCGCTCGACGATGTATCGGCGGCGCGTGCCGGTCGCACAGCTGCGGCTGGACCAGGCCGAGGTGGTCGACCTGCAGCGTGACCCCCGCTATGGCATCCGCTTCAAGACCAACGGCTATGCGATGCCGGGTTTCTATTCCGGCCACTTCCGCCTGCAGGGCGGCGGCAAGGGTTTCGCGCTGGTCACCGACCGCACGCGCGTTCTCGCCCTGCCGGTCAGCGATGGCAGCACGCTGCTGCTCAGCCTGGACCGGCCGCAGTCGCTGCTCGATGCACTACGCAAGGTGGCCGCTTCGGCGCCACGGCAGTAAGCTGCGCCGATGCAACGACACCCGCCCCTCCTGATCAACACCGAGGCCATCGAACTGTGGCCTGCCGACCTGCTGCGCGCGCGCAGCAACCTCGACGCACGCCTGTTGGCACGAGCGCGGTGGGTGCTGCGACGCAAGCGCGATGGCCGCTATCTGGCGGCCGTACTGCCGCACGGCGTACATTCGATGGTGCCGCGCCTGCCGCGCGAGCCCGGGGTCGAGGACGCACTGGCACTGCTCGACGCCACGGCGGCGCGCCCGTTTGGCGCTGTGCTGGAAGAACAATGGCTTCCGCTTGCCGGGCTGCAGCAGCGTCTGCAGCAGCTTGGGCTGAACCCGCAACGCTATGCCGACGACAGCGGCCTGCCGCTGGAACCCGAACCGTGCCTGCTGCATTTTGCCGGCCGCGACCGCTTCGCCCGCCCGCTATGGCTGCGCCGTGGCGCCGCGCAGGGCTGGCGACGGATGAGACTGCACGCGGCACAGGATGGCATTGCGCTGGACGCCATCTCCGGCTTCCGCAGCCATGCCTACCAGCTGGGCCTCTTTGAACGGAAACTGGCGCGCGGCTTGAGCGTGGCGGAGATCCTGAAGGTCAATGCCGCCCCGGGTTTCAGCGAACACCACAGCGGCCACGCGCTGGACATTGGTACGCCCGGCGATGCTCCCGCCGAAGAGACCTTCGAAGCCACCGACGCGTTCGCGTGGCTGCAGGCACATGCGGATGGGCACGGCTTCCAGCTGAGCTACCCGCGCGACAACCCGCACGGCATCGTCTACGAACCCTGGCACTGGTGCTGGAAACCGGCCAACGGCTGAGCCCCTCGTGGCGAAAGCCTGGAGCGGTCAGCGCATGGCCGCGGGCGGGATGGAATTATTCCGCGTGCGTCCGCCACGGAATGGAACAAGAGAGCAAAAGCAGGAGCGGATCGCTTCGCTCGAAGCCGAGCATGGCTCGGCTCTACAGAAGCTGACGGCGCAGCGGTGTCGTGCTTGGCCGCTCTCCGCTTCCGTTACCGCCTCAACGCATTGATCGCCAGCAACACCCATCCGGCCATCATGCTGGTGCCACCCATTGGCGCCATCCGCGTCGGCCACTGCCACAACGCGCCGCCCACCAGGCTGCCGGAGAACAGCAGCACGCCCAGCAGCAGCACATACAGTGCCAGATGCGCGATCGCGCCCTGCGCGCGCGGGCCAAGCGCCACCAGCACCGCACCGTGTGCGAACGCGTACAGCGCCGCCATGTTCAGATGCTGCTGCGCAAGCGGGTCGGCCACACCGTGCGACGCATAGGCAGACAGGCCGATGGAAGCAGCGGCCAGCAATGCCCCCAGGCAGGCCAGCAGGGAAGGTTTACGTGCGCGACGTTCGAGATTGAACATGTGGGCTCCTTGCGCAGCGCCCCTTGCCGGGCGCCAGATGAAAAAAAACGCGCCGCAATGAGCGGCGCGTTTTCGTGTCCAGCACTACATGGGTCAGCCGAGGCTTACTTGACGGCCCAGTAGATGTCGTAGGTACCTTCCGGGGTGAACGACTTGTCGATGCCGTCCTTCCAGGATTCGTACGGACGGTCGATGACTTCGTTGCCCGAGGTCACGGCCCAGGCGCGCAGGCCGTTGCGGGCCACGTCCAGACCCGCCATGTGGCCGGTGTAGGCCGCATGCGCCGAACGGTGCGGAGCCACGTGCACGTACTTGACCGGAGCGCCGCCGTCGATCTTGACGGTCAGCTCTTCAGCGGTGGCACCTTCAGCACCCTTCTTCTTCACCGGCTGGGCGATGTCGAAGGCGTACTTCTCCTGACCGAAGTCGGTGGTGACGATGCGGAACGGACCGGCGGCTTCAAGGCCATTGGCCTCCATCACGCGCTTGATCCACTCCTGGTTGTCCTTGATCGACTTGGTGATCGTGTCCTGACCGCGGTCCACGTTACCGGCGTTGACGACCAGCAGGTCTTCAGCCGGCACATCGACGACGGCCAGGTCGGTCAGCGGGGCTTCCGGGGTGCGGTAGTCAACGTTCGGGACGCTGGCCAGCATGTTGGCCATACGCGACAGACCCATCTTGATGTCGTCGCCGATCTGGCGGCTGACATACAGGCCGGCGTAACGGCCGAACAGGTCGAAGCCGTACTTCACCGAGTAGTCCTGGGTGATCTTGACGTTGCGGCCACCCTTGCCGGTCGGCTCCAGGGTGAAGGTGCTGATCTTGTCGTGACCCTTGGTGGCGTCTTCGATGGCGATGGCAACACGCTTGTTCTCTTCGGCTTCGGTGATCTTCCAGGAACCGGTGCCCAGGTCCTTGGAAGTGAAGTCGAGGGTGGCACCGACGCCGGAGGCCGGGCCGGACAGCTTCAGTTCAACGGCGGGATCGCGCAGTACCAGCGGGTTCCAGTCCTTGAAGCGGCGCAGGCTGCTGACCGTGTCGTACACGATCGTCATCTTGCGGTTGGTCTCGATGCTTTCGGTGATGTGACGCTCGCCCGGCAGACATACGCCAATGATGACGAACAGGCCAGCCACGATCCCCAAGGCGATCAGGAACTCGATAATACGGGTCATTCAGAGAGTCTCCGGGGCCGATCCCACGGCCGGGTTGATTGAAGCGAAGCGCCAATCCTAGCAGGCTTCGCGGGCATTGTTTATCGGGATTGGCGCACCGGTTTCCCTGCCGGCTGCGTATTTGTATGGACAAAGAATTCGAAGGGTAACGCATACGGCTACCGGCCAGTAGGGGGCAACCTTGGCCGCAACCCATGACCCTCACCCAAGTCGTTGTACCAGAACGATTTTCCTCAGACCAGCTGGAGTTCGAACGCCTTCAGTACGGCGCGCGTACGGTCGCGCACGCCGAGCTTGGAGAGGATGTTGGACACGTGGTTCTTGATGGTCCCTTCGGCTACACCCAGCGAATTGGCGATCTCCTTGTTGGAAAAGCCACTGGCCATCAGCCGCAGGATCTCGGTCTCACGGTCGGTCAGCGGGTCCGGACGGTCCAGGCTGACGAACTCGTTGCGCATGTGCTCCAGGCCGGACAGCAGGCGCTGGGTCACGGCCGGCTGCACCAATGAGCCGCCGTCGGCCACGGTGCGGATGGCACCGACCAGCTGCGCCAGGGTCACGTCCTTGAGCAGATAGCCCTTGGCACCGGCCTTGAGCCCGGCCAGCACAAGCTGGTCGTCATCGAAGGTGGTGAGGATGATGGTCGGCGGCAGCTGCTCCTGGCGCGACAGCATCTGCAGCGCCTCCAGCCCGGACATCACCGGCATGCGCATGTCCATCAGGACCACGTCGGGACGCACCTGCGGTATCAGCTCGACCGCCTGCCGGCCATCGCCGGCCTCGGCCACCACCTCGATACCGTCGTCGAGCGCCAGCAGGGAGCGGATTCCCTGCCGCACCAGGGTTTGGTCGTCGACCAAGCAGACGCGAATCATCAACGCACTCCTTCAGGAACCTTGGTAAGGGCGGCCACCAGCACCGTTGCCGGCACCGTCGCCCGCAGCCGGAAGCCTTCGCCGGGACGGGTCTCGATCTGCAGCTGGCCACCACATTGTTGCAGGCGCTCACGCATGCCGCGCAAGCCATTGCCCACATTGACCATATCCGCGCCGACGCCGTCGTCGCGGGCCTCGACCACCACCCGGTCGGGGGCTTCACGGTACACCTTGATCCACAGGTGGCGCGCACCGGCGTGGCGTACCGCGTTGGTGATGATTTCCTGGGTGCAGCGCAGCAGCACGTGGGCCCGCTGCGGATCCTCCACGTTCAGCGGATCCTCGATCTCCAGCTGGATGTCCAGCGAGGGCACGTTCTCGGTAAGCGGGCGCAGGGCCGCGGCCAGATCGATGGCACCGGTCTCGCGCAGCTGGCTGACCACCTCGCGCACATTGCCCAGCAGCAGCTTGGCCAACGCGTGGGATCGCTTCACATGCTCCAGCGCCTGGCCCTCGGCCAGGTGCCCGGCCACTTCCAGGTTCAGGGTCAGCGCGGTCAGCTGATGGCCCAGCAGATCATGCAGCTCGCGCGAGATGCGGGTGCGCTCATTGACCCGGGCGCTCTCGGCCAGCAGGGCGCGGGTGGCGCGCAGTTCCGAATTGAGCCGGCGCTGCTCATCGCGGGCCTCGGTCTGCTGGCGGGCGACCAGGCTGGTCACGAAGATGAACATGGAGAAGCCGCCATACAGCAGCGACTGCATCACCGCTTCGAACAGCGGGAAGCGCAGCAGCATGTAGTAGACCGGCGCCACCGCCAGCTGGCTGACCAGCAGCCACAGCACGCCCAGCCGTACCGACAGCATCCACGGGATGACCCCGGCGGCGACCATCATCAGGATGCTACCCAGGCCCGAGCCGCTCAGGAAACTGACCCCCAGCGCCGAAATGGTCAGCAGCAGCAACAGGCTACGGTCCAGCCAGCTGGTGTGGCTGTCGCTGCGCAGGATGCGGGTCAGCCAGTAATAGGCGGTGCCGAAGGACAGGTAGGCGACGAACAGCAGGATCGCCCAGCCGCCCATGTCGTTGCGGCTGTGCAGGTTCTCGAACTGCGAGTATGCCAACGGCAGGCCAACCATGACCCAGGTGAACAGGCCGGCCAGGCGGAGGACACGGGTATGGCTGAGGACTCCCAACATGCCAGCACTCTACGGGCCGCGCCTGCATACCGCACCCCACGGAAGTCATGCCTGCCCGGTCGCCTGTTCATGCCGCAGCCCACCCCGGGCATGCAATAATCGTGCGCAGGGTCCCTTGATGGACCAACCGCGTTACCCCACGGAGTCACAATGTCGATTGTCATCCGCGACGTGCGCGAGCACGAGCTCGATTCCGTCCTGGCTTTGAACAACAACGCTGGCCTGGCCATCCTTCCCCTGGATGCGGCCCGTCTGCGCCTGTTCTACGAAACCGCTGAGTATTTCCGCGTCGCCGAGCGCGACGGCAACCTGGCCGGATTCCTGATCGGCTTCGGCAGCGACAGCCAGCACGACAGCAGCAATTTCGCCTGGTTCAAGCAGCAGCTGGACACCCCGTTCTTCTATATCGACCGCATCGTGGTCGCCAGTCGCCGTCGCGGCGGTGGCGTCGGCCGTGCGTTCTATGCCGACGCGCAGAGCTTCGCCGAGCTGCGCTACCCGCAGATGACCTGCGAGGTCTTTCTCGACCATGGCGCCGATGCCGCCCTGCTCTTCCACGGCAGCTTCGGCTTCCGCGAGCTGGGCCAGAACACCATGGCCCAGGTCGATGTGCGTGCCAGCATGCTGGCCAAGGAACTGTGCAGCTACCCGTGGGTCCAGGAGACCTACGGCGGCAAGCTGCCGGATGTGGCATGGACACGCGCCCGGCAGCTGCCGGCGCAGGCACAGCGGCCGACGGGGACCTGAGCGTGGCGGTGAATTTCGATTACGAACAGGCCGGTGAACTGAAGATCGGCCAGGTGGGCATCGCCAACCTGCGCATCCGTACCCTTGATGTCGAACGCCTCGTGCAGGAAATGCGCGAGCGGGTCACCCGTGCGCCGAAGCTGTTCGGCCGCGCCGCGGTGATCCTCGACTTCGGCGGCCTGAGCCAGGTGCCGGACGTGGTCACAGCGCAGGCGCTGGTCGATGGCCTGCGCAGTGCCGGCGTGTTGCCGGTGGCGCTGGCCTATGGCACCAGCGCGGTCGATCTGCTGTCACAGCAGCTCGGCCTGCCGCTGCTGGCCAAGTTCCGTGCGCAATACGAGCGTGCCGAGGCCGAACCGGCCCCGCCGCCGCCTGCGCCGGAACCGCGCCGCACCGTGCGTGCCGAGCCGAAGCCAGCGCCCGCCACGCCGGTGGCCAAGGTGGCCGACGCCGCCGCACCGCAGCCGGGCCGCATGCAGCTGGGCAACGTGCGCTCGGGGCAGCAGCTGTACGCTGAAAACTGCGACCTGACCGTGATGGCCACCGTCGGCGCCGGCGCCGAGGTCATCGCCGATGGCAGCATCCATATCTACGGCACCCTGCGCGGCCGCGCGCTGGCAGGGGCCCAGGGCAACACCGCGGCACGTATTTTCTGCCGTGATTTCCATGCGGAACTGGTCGCCATTGCAGGCCACTACAAGGTACTGGACGATGTCCCGGACAACCTGCGCGGCAAGGCCGTGCAGGTGTGGCTGGAACAGGACCAGATCAAGATCGCTGCGCTGGACTGACGCAGCACCCAAACAGAATCATCAGGAGAAGTCCTTTGGCTGAAATCATCGTAGTCACCTCCGGCAAGGGCGGCGTCGGCAAGACCACTTCCAGCGCGAGCCTGGCCTGCGGCCTGGCACGGCGCGGCAAGAAGGTGGCGGTGATCGACTTCGACGTCGGCCTGCGCAACCTCGATCTGATCATGGGCTGCGAACGCCGCGTGGTGTACGACTTCGTCAACGTCGTGCACGGCGAAGCGACCCTCAAGCAGGCCCTGATCAAGGACAAGCGCTTCGAGAACCTGTACGTGCTGGCCGCCTCGCAGACCCGCGACAAGGACGCACTGACCCAGGAAGGCGTGGGCAAGGTCCTGAAGGACCTGGCCGCCGACGGCTTCGACTACATCATCTGCGACTCCCCGGCCGGCATCGAGAAGGGCGCCTTCCTGGCGATGTACTTCGCCGACCGCGCCGTGGTGGTGGTGAACCCGGAAGTGTCCTCGGTGCGCGACTCGGACCGCATCATCGGCCTGCTCGATTCGAAGACCCACAAGGCCGAGTCCGGCCAGGACGTGCCGGCCTTCCTGCTGCTGACCCGCTACACCCCGCTGCGCGTGGAAAGCGGTGAGATGCTCAGCATCGCCGACGTCGAGGAAGTGCTCGGCCTGAAGGCGATCGGCGTGATCCCCGAGTCGGGTGACGTGCTCAACGCCTCCAACAAGGGCGAGCCGGTCATCCTGGATGTCGAGTCCGCTGCCGGCCAGGCCTACGACGACGCCGTCGCGCGCATCCTCGGCGAAGAACGCCCGATGCGCTTCACCAACGTCGAGAAGAAGGGCTTCTTCAGCAAGCTGTTCGGAGGGTAAGCATGGGCCTGTTTGATTTCCTCAAAGCGAAGAAGACCACCGCCGAAACCGCCAAGAACCGCCTGCAGATCATCATCGCGCAGGAACGCAGCAACCGCGGCGGCCCCGATTACCTGCCGCTGTTGCAGCGCGAGTTGCTGGAAGTGATCAAGAAGTACGTGAACATCGACGTCGATGCAGTGAAGGTCGACCTGGTGAAGGATGGCCAGCACGATGTGCTGGACATCTCAGTGGCGCTGCCTGAAGGCCCGGACAAACCCTGATCCCCCGCCCCGCCCGTGTCTACATGGGCGGGGCAGCGTGACCCGCATGACCGATACGACAACCGCCGTGGACATCACCTGCGTGGGCGACATCGCCTTCGCCGATGCGCAGTGCCTGCTCGCCGCACATGGCCTGCAGCTGCACCACGTAGCCGCCGGCGAACCGATTCCCGGCAGCTACTGGGGCGAACCCGAGGCCGGCATCATCGCCAGCAACGTCTACGTGCGCGATGACACACCGGTGCACTCGATGCTGCACGAAGCCTGCCACCTGATCGTGCTGCCGCCGGAGCGGCGTGCGCAGGTGCACACCGACGCCACCGACTCGGTCGCCGAGGAAGATGCCACCTGCTACCTGCAGATCGTGCTGGCCGGGCAGCTGCCTGGCGTTGGCAGCGCGCGGTTGATGGCCGACATGGATGCCTGGGGGTATACGTATCGGTTGGGGTCTACGAAAGCGTGGTTCGAGCAGGACGCCGAAGACGCGAAGGCGTGGCTGGTCGAACGCGGATTGCCGGTGGCGTGATTCACCGGGAACCGGGGTCAGATCCCTTTTGCGAGGCAAAAGGGATCTGACCCCATCCTCCCCCCCAGCGCCGTATCAGCCCTGCCCTGCCAGCGCGCGCAGGGTAATGCCGACGATGTAGGCCAGATAGGTGCCAGTCGCATAGCCCATCGTGCCCAGCAGCACGCCCACCGGCGCCAGCGCCGGATGGAACGCCGCAGCCACCACCGGTGCCGAGGCCGGGCCGCCGATGTTCGACTGCGAACCGATGGCGAAGTAGAAGAACGGCACCTTCAGCAGCTTGCCCAGGCACCACAGCAGCACGATGTGCACGCTGATCCAGATGATGCCAAGCAGGAACAGCCACGGGCGGTCCAGCAACGCCAGCAGGTCCATCTGCATGCCGATGCAGGCGATCAGGAAATACAACAGCAGCGAACCCAGCCGCGAGGCGCCGGCCCCTTCCAGGTTTCGCGCACGGGTGAAGCTGAGGCTGAGGCCCAGCGTGGTCGACAGCACCACCACCCACACGAACGGCGCATCCAGGCTGAACTGCGCAGCCCAGCTGACATTGCCCTTGAACCATGCCGCCAAGGGCGCACCGATCGCGTGTGCAAGGCCGACACCACCGAAAGCCACCGCCACGATCAGCATCAGGTCGGTCAGGCTGGGAATGCGTTCGTGTTCGGCCTGGAAGCGCGCGATGCGCTCCTTCAGCTCATCGATGGCCGAGGTATCGGCGCCACTGCGTGCATCGATCTTCGCCGCGCGCCCGGCCAGGAAGATCAGCGCAGCCATCCACACGTAACCGACACCCACGTCGACCACCGCGAACTGACCGAAGGTGGTGGCGTTGACGTCGAACACTTCGCGCATCGCCAGCATGTTGGCGCCGCCACCGATCCAGCTGCCCGCCAACGCGGCCATGCCGGCCCAGGTGTCGCCGGCCACGGTTTCCGGATGCACCGCGCGCATCAACAGGAAGGCCACTACCGCGCCGAGCATGATGCTGGCCGAGGCGCCCAGGTACATCAGCACCAGCTTCGGGCCGAGCCGCAGGATGCCCTTGATGTCCACGGCCAGGGTCAGCAGGATCAGCGCCGCCGGCAGCAGGATGTCGCGCGCGATCGGGTTGTAGAGCTTGGTGTTCTGCCCGTCGATCAGGCCGACGGTGTTGTAGATGCCGGGAATCAGGTAGCACAGCAACAGTGCCGGCACGAAGGTATAGAAGCGCTTCCACAGGCCCTGCTCGCGCGAGGCGGTCCAGAACACGGCGCCGAGGGTGGCGGCGATCAAACCGAAGACGACGATGTCGTTCTGGATCATGCAGGTGCTCTGGGTGCGGGGTCGGAGCCCTTTCGCCACGCGAAAGGGCTCTGACCCCAGGGACGGTCGATGGCGGGGTCAGAGCCCTTCCGCCGTGCGGAAGGGATCCGACCCCTCGGCGCTACATCAGTTGCCGATGTGCTGCTTCAGCCAGGCATTGACGGTGTCATGCCACAGGATGCTGTTGTTCGGCTTCAGCACCCAGTGGTTCTCGTCCGGGAAGTACAGGAACTTCGATTCGATGCCCTGGCGCTGGGCGGCGGTGAACGCGGCCAGGCCCTGTTCGACCGGAATGCGGAAGTCCTGCTGGCCATGGATGACCAGGATCGGCTTCTTCCAGTCGGCCACGTGGTTGACCGGGTTGAACTTTTCGTAGTTCGCGGCCTTCTGGTACGGCGTGCCGCCCTGCTCCCACTCGGTGAACCACAGTTCTTCGGTGGCGTAACCCATCGTGCGCTGGTCGAACACGCCATCATGGTTGACCAGGCACTTGAACGGGCTGTTCCAGTTGCCGGCAATCCAGTTGACCATGAAGCCGCCGTAGCTGGCGCCCAGCGCACAGGCCTTGTCACCGTTGAGGAAGGAATACTTCTTCAGCGCCGCATCCCAACCCTTCTGCAGGTCTTCCAGCGGGCGGTCGCCCCAGTGCTGGCTGATCGCATCGGTGAAGGCCTGGCCGTAGCCGGTGGAACCGTGGAAGTCGATCATCACCACGGCGTAGCCCTGGCCCGCGTAGGTCTGCGGGTTCCAGCGGTAGCTCCAGCCATTGCCGAAGCTACCCTGCGGGCCGCCGTGGATCAGGAACGCGACCGGGTACGACTTGCCTTCCTGGTAGTTGTGCGGCTTGACCACGTAGCCGTGCACGGTGTCGTTGTTCCAGCCCTTGAACTCGAACTGTTCGTAGTCACCGAAGCTGACGTCCTTGAGCACGTCACCGGCGGCGGGGGTCAGCGCGCGCAGCTCGCCGATCGGCTCACCGGCAGCCGGCAGCAGGCCGACCAGCACCTGGTCGTTGCTCTTCAGGCTGTTGCGGGTGATCGCCACGCTGTTGCCGGCCACGTCGACCGAGGTCACGCTGCCGTCGCCGATCAGCTTGGTGGCCTTGCCGCTGGCCACGTCGATCTGGAACAGCGGGTGTTCGCCGAGGTCATCGGCAGTGGTGTAGATGCTGGCACCGTCGGCGGACAGGGCGATACCGCCAGCCGAACGATCCCACTGCGGGGCAATCTCACGGGTCTTGCCGCTGGCAACGTCCATCGCCATCAGGCCGAAGCGGTCAGCCTCGAAGCCCGGGCGCTTCATCGCGCGGTAGAACAGCGTCTTGCCGTCGGCACTGAACACCGGGCCGGCATCCCAGGCCGGGTTGGAGGCGGTCAGGTTGACCGGCGCCTGCTTGCCCGCGGCGTCGAAGCGGTACAGGTCGAAGTTGGTCGACCACGGCTCCTGCTTGCCGGCCACACGGATGCTGGCCACCACGCTGGCACCATCCGGCGACCACGCGAAATCATCGTTGCCACCGAACGGCTTGGACGGCGCGTCGCCATCGATGGTCGCGCTCAGTGCAGAAGCGCCCTTGACCGCGCCGGCCTTGGCCGACGGCAGCGGCGCCACGAACAGGGTATTGCGGCGGCCGTCGTTCCAGGTATCCCAGTGGCGCACGAACAGCGAATCGAAGACCTTGCCGCTGGCCTTGGCGCCGGCCACGTCCTTCAGCTTCTTCTCGGTGCAAGCCAGATCCGAGGCGCAGGCCTGGAACACGCCGGCGCTGAACAACACGCGGTCGTCCTGCGGCGACACGTGGTAGCTGTCCACGTCCACCGGGAAGTCAGTCAGCTGGCGCGGAGCACCGCCGCTGACCGGCTGCGCGTACAGCTGCTGGCTGCCGTTCTTGGCGCTGAGGAAGTACACGGTCTGGCCATCGGCCGACAGCGAAGCGGAATTGACACTCCAGCCAGCCGGGGTGATCTGCTTCGGCGGCGCCGCATCGCGGGTGCGCAGGTTACGTGCGAACAGCGCGGTGGAGGCCTTCAGGTTGGCGTCGACGCTGCGCTTGGCGAACACCACGGTGCCGCCGTCAGCGGTCAGTACCGGCGCGGAGACGCGGTCCATGGCCACCATGTCGCGGACTTCCAGGCCACGGGCAGCGGCAACGCTGGGCAGGGCGGCCAGCAGGCTCAGTGGCAGCAGGGCATGACGCAGTTTCATCGGGGTCTCCGCAGGACGGCAAAAAACCGATGGTAGGCCCGTGCGGCCGGGGCTGCCAAGGCCATCGGTCATGCCTGCGGGCGGGCAATCGCCAGAAACAGCAAACCGCGCCGTAGCGCGGTTTGTGGGGACACGGGGGTCGGATCCGATTCCGGCGGAATCGGCTCTGACCCCAGACGCTGTCAGCGTGGGGTCAGAGCCCTTCCCTCCGGGAAGGGATCCGACCCCCTGCATTACGCCTTGGTGTACTTGCCCGTGCGGTAGATCAGCCAGCCGACCAGGAACAGCACGGCCAGGCCGATCCACTGTGCGCCCGGCAGGTGGAACGGCACGGCCAGCACGTCTGCGCGGCTGCTGACCACGATCGGAATCGCGATGGCGATGCCCATCAGTGCCTCGCCGGTGATCAGGCCCGCGGCGAACAGCACGCCCGGCTTGTGCACGCGGTCGCGGCCTTCTTCGTCATCGGCACGCACCTTGTGGAAGCGCTCGACCAGGTGGGCGATCAGGCCGCCGAGGAAGATCGGCACCATCAGTTCCAGCGGCAGGTAGATGCCGATGGCAGCGGCCAGCACCGGCACGCGGAAGCGGGCGTTGCGCGACTTCAGCCAGCTGTCGAAGGCGATGATGGCGGCGCCGACCACGGCACCGATGCCGATGAAGGTCCACGGCAGTTCGCCACCGAACAGGCCCTTGGCCACCGAGGCCATCAGGTTGGCCTGCGGTGCAGCCAGCGCGTTCGGGTGCAGCTCGGACTTCACGCCGATGCCGTAGGCGGTAGCCAGCAGGTTCAGCACCGGGGCCATGATCAGCGCGCACGAGAACGCTCCGATGCCCAGCATCAGCTGCTGCTTCCACGGGGTGGCGCCGACGATGTAGCCGGCCTTGAGGTCCTGCAGGTTGTCACCGCCGACCGCTGCGGCGCAGCACACCACCGCGCCGATCATGATCGCGGCCACCGCACCCAGCGGCGCACCGCCGGCACCGACCGGCTTGAGGCCGTCGGCGCCCAGCAGCACCACCAGCACGGCCGAGGCGAACAGGATGGTGGAGATGGTGATGCCCGAGACCGGGTTGTTGGACGAACCGATCAGGCCGGCCAGGTAGGCCGAGACCGACACGAACAGGAAGCCGGCGACGATCATGATGATGGTCATCGGGATCGACACGTGCCACTGGCCGACGATGGCCTGGTACAGGGCCAGCAGCGGCAGCACGAACACCACCAGGGCGACCAGCATCCACTTCATCGGCAGGTCGCGCTCGGTGTGCGCCAGCACCGGACCACCGCTCTTGCGGGCGGCGGCGAAGCCGCTCTTGACGCCGTTGAGCAGCGACTTGCGCAGCGAGATCAGGGTCCAGATGCCGCCGATCAGCATTGCGCCGACACCCAGGTAGCGCATCTTCGCGCCCCAGATGGCGAACGCCGCCTCGGTGGACGAGGCCGCGGCAACCGACGCGGCCAGTGCCGGATCGGTGTTCATGAAGAACGCCTGGTAGATCGGAATGGCGATGTGCCAGGTCAGGATCGAGCCGGACACCACCACGATGCCGACGTTGAGGCCGACGATGTAACCCACGCCCAGCAGAGCCGGCGACAGGTTGGTGCCGATGAAGGCGGTGATCTTGGAACTGCCGACGTAGGCCGAGGTAGCCCAGGCGTCCGGGATCAGGCGCATGCCGCTTTCCGCGGCCAGCTTGACGAAGGCACCGATCACCGCCGACAGGCCGAGGATCTTCAGGCCCGGGCCCGGATTCTCACCGGCCTTGAGCACTTCGGCCGCAGCCTTGCCTTCCGGGAACGGAAGCGGGTCTTCGACGATCATCGAACGGCGCAGCGGCACCGAGAACAGCACGCCCAGCAGGCCGCCCAGGCCGGCAATACCCAGCACCCACCAGTACTTGAAGTCCGGCCAGTAGCCCATGATCACCAGCGCCGGGATGGTGAAGATCACACCAGCAGCGATGGACGAACCGGCCGAAGCGCCGGTCTGCACGATGTTGTTTTCAAGGATCGAGCCACCGCCCAGCAGGCGCAGCACGCCCATGGAAATCACCGCGGCGGGAATGGCGGTGGCGATGGTCAGGCCTGCGAACAGACCGAGGTAGGCGTTTGCGGCCGACAGCACCACCGCCAGCACGATGGCCAGGGCCACTGCGCGGAAGGTGAGCTGCTTGGGCGCAGCGTCGTGGTTCATGGAAGCCCCTGCTGGCAAAAAATCCCGATCACGCTAGCGTTCAGGGGGCAGCAAGTCCAGTGCGCATGGTCACCGCCAGACATGGCCCAACGCCCTCCCCGACCCGCTCGGCAACGCCAACCGGCCGATCCGGCAAGGCCAGGCAACACCTGCCGCAAAAAGGGGACGGAGGGGATTAAGTCGCATTTGTCATAAGCGCCGTGATCCGGCCCATCCCCTTCTATAATCGCGCCCTTTCCGCAGTTCCCGCCGTCGATGACCGTTGCCGCTACCGCTTCCGACGACTTCCTGGGCCATCCCAAGGGCGTCTACGTCTGCTTCTTCACTGAAATGTGGGAGCGCTTCTCCTTCTACGGCATGAAGGCGCTGCTGCTGCTGTACCTGACCAAGTACCACCTGTTCGGCGACAAGGCCGGCCTGGACCTGCTCGGTGCCTACGGCGGCCTGGTGTACTGCATCCCGGTGTTCGGCGGCATGCTGGCCGACCGCTGGCTGGGCATGCGCCGGGCGGTGCTGTTCGGCGGCATCCTGCTGGTGCTCGGCCACCTTGGCATGGCCTTCGAAGGCCACGCCGCCTACCGGGTGAACGGCGAAGTGGTGCGCGACACCTCGGCACTGGCGGTGACCTACCTGTCGCTGGCGCTGATCATCATGGGCGTGGGCTTCCTCAAGCCGAACATCTCCACCATCGTCGGCAAGCTCTACGCCAAGGACGATCCGCGCCGTGATTCGGGCTTCTCGCTGTTCTACGCCGGCATCAACCTCGGCGCGCTGTTCTCTTCGCTGGTGTGCGGCTTCCTCGGCGAGGCCTACGGCTGGAAGTACGGTTTCGGTGCAGCCGGTATCGGCATGCTGGCCGGCCTGGCGATGTTCCTGTGGGGCCAGAAGTACCTGCAGGGCCACGCCGAGCCACCGCAGCCGGCCGCGCTGAAGCAGAAGGTGCTGGGCCTGCCGCGCGAATGGCTCATCTATCTGTGCGCGGTGCTCGGTGTGCTGCCGGTCGCGTGGCTGATGTGGGCCGCCGGCAATGGTGCATTCGCGCTGGGTGGTGAAATCAGCCTGGCGCTGATGCTGATGCTGGTGGTGCTGGGCGGCGTGCTGGTCTGGTTTGCCTGGTTCACCGGCAGCAAGTGCACCCCTGTGCAGCGCCAGCAGATGATCGCGCTGATGGTGCTGATCTTCATGGCGCTGGTGTTCTTCACGATGTACGAGCAGTCCTACGGCTCGTGGGTCACCTTCACCGACCGCCTGCTGACCAAGGACATCGTGCCCTCGCTGGTGATCACCGGCGGTACGCCGCTGCCGTGGTCGATCATTTCGCTGCTGCTGGCACCGCTGGGCTTCGTGGTCAGCGCGCGCATGTCCGAACGGCGCCCGGGTTCGGCTGCACCGCGCACGTTCTTCGCCGCCATTGTCGTGCTGATGCTGGTGCTGCTGGTGCGCGACTGCCTGGTGATTCCGCAGACCGCCGGCTCGCTGACCTACCTGGGTGGCCTGTTCCTGGTGCTGCTGGCACCGGCCTTCGCCGCACTGTGGACGTGGATGGACCGCCGCGGCTGGGAACCCGGCAAGCCGGTGAAGTCGGCCTGGGGCCTGGTGATCGGCGCGTTGTCGTTCGTACCGCTGGCACTGGCCGCACAGCAGGTGGGCGCCACCGGCGAGATGGCCAGCGTGTGGTGGCTGGTGCTGGCCTACTTCCTGCTGGCCAGCGGCGAGATGTGCCTGTCGCCGGTCGGCCTGTCGGCGGTCACCCAGCTGGCGGTGCCGCGGGTGATGAGCCTGATGATGGGCACCTGGTTCCTCGCCACGGCATTTTCGGAAACGCTGGCCGCGCTGTTCGGCAAGCTGGCCGCGATCGAAGTGCCGGAAGGCGAATCACTGGACATGGTGGCCGCCGCCGGCGCCTATGCGCACCTGTTCTGGCTGCTGATGTGGATCGGCCTGGGCTGCGCGCTGGCGGCCTTCATTGCCGCGCCGCTGCTGAAGAAGATGATGCACGGGGTGAAGTAAACCCCGCGCGTTCGGAAAACCAGGGCGGCGGAACGATCATCCGCCGCCCTGTCAGCTCAGGGCGCCTTGTCCTTGCCGGTCGCAGGTGCGGTCGTCGCGGTCTTGCCGCCGAGGCTGCGCGCCAGGAACGCCAGCAACTTGTTGTAGTACTCGCTGCGATGGGCCTCGGTGTAGAAGCCGTGGCCTTCGGTCTTGTAGTACAGACTTTCCACCGGCGTACCGGCGCGCTTGAGTGCCGCTTCCATGCGCTCGGTGTGCAGGATCGGGGCGCGCTTGTCTTCGCCACCGGCTGCCAGGAACACCGGCACCTTGATCTGATCGGCCAGATTGACCGGCGAGACCGCAGCCAGCTTGGCCGGATCGCCCAGCCATTCGCGCAGATAGGTCATCCCTGCCGCGCGGTCCTGGATGTCACCGCGGTTGAACATCAACGGCAAGTCATACACGCCGACATAGCCGGCCGCGCACTGGTACAGGCCCGGCTCGCGCGCGGCGCCCATCAGCGCCGAATAGGCACCGTAGCTGGCGCCATAGATGCAGATGCGCCGGGCATCGGCGATGCCTTCGCTGATCGCCCAGCGTGTAGCGTCAGTCACGTCGTCCTGCATCGTGCCACCCCATTGCTTCAGTGCGGCCCGGCTGTGGGCACGGCCGTAGTTGCCCGAGCCACGGAAATTGATCTGCAGCACGGCGTATCCGGCAGCGGCCAGCAGCTGGTTCTCGTGATCGAAACTACCGTCGTCGAATATTCCGATCGGCCCGCCATGCGGCACCAGCACCATCGGCAGGTCACGGCCGGTACTGCCATGCGGCACGGTCAGGAATCCATGAAGGTCCATTCCGTCGCGCGCCTTCAGCAGGACCGGCCTCACCGAAGCGGTGGTCTCCGGGTCAAACCACTCGCTGCGCGCCAACAGGAAGCGCGCTTGGTTGCGGTCACGGTCGTAGAGATAGAACTCGCCCGGATTGGAACCGGACCCGGCTTCCACCAGCAGGCGGCGACCGTCGCGGGTACTGGAGGTGATGAACACTGCACGCCCGGGGAAGGCCGCTTCCAGGCTGCGGTACAGCCGCGCCTCCTCGGAGCTCTCGTCGAAGAACCGGGTATGCGGTGTGTCTCCCAGGAACAGCGCGCCGACCGGCACAGTGCTGCCCGGGCGGTGGATCAGTCGCGCCGGATCGACGACCTCGTCGCGCAGCACGACCTTGCGCTCCTGCGTCGCCGGGTTCCAGCTGACGATGGCATCGGGGCCGCTGGGCTGCTCGCTGAGCAGGTAGGCCAGCTGGCCATCGGCGGAAAAGCCCAGCGCCGCCTCGATGCGCCCACTGCGCATTTCGTCGTTGACCAGCGTCCAGTCGCCGCCGTTGCGATGGTAGAGGCGGCTGCCGTTGTCGGCGGCGGTGCCGTACACGAAGCGTACCTCGCCCTTGCCGTCGATCGTGTAGGACGACGCCGGCATCGGCGCACGGGCCAGCAGCCGCTGCTTGCCGCTTGCCAGTTCAAGCTGGGCCGCATAGCCATTGGCGTCCAGCCGCGATCCACCCACCGCGATGACCACATGGGCATCGTCTCCCGGCAAGGCGTCACTGAGGAACGCCGCAGCCGACGTCCGGTACTTGGGCCGCACGCGCAGGCCAAGATCGCGGTAGCCCACCAGTAGTTCCGGTCGCCCGGTGCGCGCATCCAGTGTCAGCAGCTCGCCGGTGGCCCAGGGCGCATCGCGGGTGCCGAACTTCTGCGCCAACCCGAACATCACCTGATCGTTGTTGACCCAGTGCATGTCGAAGACATGCGAATTGAGTGGCGGCCGCAGGTTGCCCACCGGCGTGTTGTCGTCCGTGCGCAGGATGATCACGGCGGTGAAGCCGTCGCCGGGCACGGTCGCGGCCAGGTAGTCGCCACTGGGCGACAGGATCACATCCTCGAACTTGTCCGTCCGCACATAGGCGTCCAGATCAACTGCTGCTGCGTTTCCCCACCCCATTCCCGCCGCGACAAAGGCAGCCAACCAGAATCCGCGCATCCTTCCCCCCCTGCCTGGACCCCTTGTCCCGGCTGGCCGATTCTAGGCAGACCACCGCCCGGCCCGCCAGTGGCGCACAAAAAACGACGGCACCGTTGCCGGTGCCGTCGTTGCCACTACCTTGGAGAGAGAGTCAGGACGTGGGTTCGGGGGGCGTGCGCCGGGTCAATGGACCCCGCGCACCGCCAGAGTGAGGGCCAGGATGCTGAGGATCACCGCGATGGTGCCATCGAGCACGCGCCAGGTACTGGGCTTGGTGAACAGCGGCGCCAGCAGGCGTGCACCCAGCCCCTGCGCGGTCAGCCACAGGCAGCTGGCAGTGACCACGCCGGCGGCGAAGGCCATGCGGGCGTTGCCGAAGTTCTCGGCAATCGAGCCGATCACCATCATGTCCAGCCAGAAGTGCGGGTTGATCAGCGAGAAGCCGACCGCAGCCATCAGCACCGCGCGGCGGCTGCCGTCGTCGCTGTCAGCTTCGCCCATGCCGCCGCCACCGGCGATCGCACGGCGTGCCGACTTCATTGCGTACCAGGCCAGGAACGCCACGCCCGTCCACAGCACAGCGGTGGTCAGCCACGGCAGCGCCGAAGTGAGCGTGCGCAGGCCGGCTACGCTGGCAAAGATGAAGATCGCATCGATGGCCGCACAGGTGGCAACCACCGGCACGATGTGCTTGCGCAGGATGCCCTGGCGCAGAATGAAGGCGCTCTGGGCCCCGACCACGGCGAACAGGCCGATGCCGGTAGCTGCACCAGAGAACCAGGCACCGAGGCCGGTGCTGGCGGAGATGACCGAGAACATGGGATTCACTGCCTTTACTTTCTTGGGGGGACGGTGCCTCGCGAAGGCGGACAGCACCGGAACGAGCGCCATTGTCGCGCCGCAACATGGAAAAGACGAGCTAAACTTCCTAATCCAACATTAGCGGAACTTAATTCGATGCGTATCGACCATGCCCAGCTGCGCGCCTTGGCCGCGGTGATCCGCGAAGGCAGCTTCGACCGCGCCGCACAGTCGCTGAATGTAACGCCCTCGGCCATCTCGCAGCGGGTCAAGGCGCTGGAGGATCGGGTCGGCCGCCTGCTGGTCAAGCGCGGCACTCCGGCCACCGCCACCGCCGAGGGCCAGGTACTGGTCCAGCTGGCCGAGCAGACCGCCCTGCTCGAACACGACGCGCTGCACCGGATGGGCCTGGCCGACGAGGACCTGCCCCAGGCAAGCATCCCGGTGGCGGTGAACCACGACAGCCTGGAGACCTGGTTCCCGCAGGCCGCCTCGCAGTTCGCGCAGAGCACCGGCACCACGCTGGACCTGCGCGTGGAAGACCAGGACCACACCGTCGAACTGCTGCGGCAGGGCACGGTGCTGGGCGCGGTGACCACGCTGGACGAGCCGGTGCAGGGCTGCCAGATCCATGCGCTGGGCAGCATCCGCTACGCCGCCACCTGTACCCCCGAGTTCCGCGAGCGCCATTTTGCCAAGGGCGTGACCGCGCAGGCGCTGGCACAGGCGCCGGTGCTGGTGTTCAACCGCAAGGACGAAATGCAGTCGCGCTTCGCCCGGCGCATGGCTGGCGACGACTTGCCCAGCACCGCGCCGACCTGGTGGATTCCCTCCACCCGCGCCTTCGTGCAGGCCAACCTGGGCGGCATGGGCTGGACCATGAACCCTCTGCCGCTGGTCAAGCGGCACCTGGACGCCGGGCGACTGGTCTACGTGCGGCAGCGCGCGTGGGAAGACGTGCCGCTGTACTGGCAGCACTGGAAAGGCGACGTGCAGACCATGGCGCTGCTGACCCGCGCGGTGCTGGATGCCTCCTCCGCGCTGATCCGGCGCAAGCGCTGAAAAGGGGACGGAGGGGATTAAGTCGTTTATGGCCGAAACGACATACGGGGCAAAGACGACTTAATCCCCTCCGTCCCCTTTTTTGCTCCATCGGATCTCCATCAACCCTACACACCGGGTCCATGCGTGATGCGGATACTGGTCGGCCGATCACCGCAAGGATGCCCTGCATGCCTGTATTCGTCCGCGATGCGCGCCCCGAAGATGCCGCCGCCTGCATCGACCTGCGCGGGCGCACCCGCGAGAACGCCTTCAGTGCCGCGAAGCTGGCGGAACTGGGCATCACCGAAGACAGCTGGGCAACCGGCATCGCCCAGGGCGATTCGATTGGCCGCGTCGCCTGGGAGGGCGAGCGCATGGCCGGCTACTGCTTCGCCGACCGCCACAGCGGCGAGGTGCTGGTGCTGGCACTGCTGCCGGACTACGAAGGCCGTGGCATCGGCCGCCAGCTGCTGCAGGAGGTGGTGAGCCTGACCCGCGATGCCGGCCACACCCGGCTGTTCCTGGCCTGCTCGGCCGACCCGCGTTCGCGCTCGCATGGCTTCTACCGGCGCCTGGGCTGGCGCCCGACCGGGGAGATTGATGAGGCCGGCGACGAGATTCTTGAGCTGGTCTGATTGAAGGCGTCGCCAGGCATGGTCTGGCGCTATCAGGACTGCGATCGCCAGGCGGGGCCCGCCGCTCACGTGATGGGGCAGCGAAACGTCGGATGCTGCGTTGCATCAAAAAAAGACCGGATCCGGTTAGAATCGCGGATGGATGGCGCAAGGCGTTGTTTCTTCACGCCCTTTCCCTGCCCCACGCGCATCCTGACCCCTTCCCCTCCGCCAACGATCCCGCCCCCATGAAGAAATTTGGCAAGGCCCTGCTCGCCCTGCTCGTGCTGCTGTTGCTGGCCGCCGCGCTGTTCCTGTACTGGCCGCTGACCCAGCGCTCGGTGCCCGCCGCCAGCAACGACAAGCCCGTCGATGTTGTGCTGGTCGGCGCCGGCATCATGAGCATCACCCTGGCCACCTACCTGCAGGAACTGCAGCCGGACTGGAACATCCAGGTCTACGAACGCCTCGACGGCGTCGCCGGTGAAAGCTCCGACGGCTGGAACAACGCCGGCACCGGCCACTCGGCCTTCGCCGAACTGAACTACACCCCGGAACTGCCTGATGGCAGCATCGAGACCAAGCGCGCGGTCGGCATCGCCGAATCGTTCGAGGTCTCGCGCCAGTTCTGGTCGCACCAGGTGAAGGAAGGCCGGCTGAGCCAGCCCAGCGACTTCATCAACCCGACCCCGCACATGAGCTTCGTCTGGGGCGATGACAACATCGCCTACCTGCACAAGCGCCAGCAGGCCCTGGTGAAGAACCCGTTGTTCTACGGCATGCAGTACTCCGAGGATCCGGCACAGATCAAGCAGTGGGCACCGCTGCTGATGGAAGGCCGTGACCCGAAGCAGAAGGTCGCCGCGACCTGGATGCCGCTGGGCACCGACGTCAACTTCGGTGTGATCACCCGCCAGCTGACCACCGGCCTGCAGCGCAGCCCGAACTTCAGCCTGCACCTCAACCACGAAGTGAGCGCGCTGCGGCAGAACGCCGACAAGAGCTGGAATGTGACGGTGAAGGACCTCAAGGCCGGCACCGAGTCCACCACCCACGCCCGCTTCGTGTTCATCGGTGCCGGTGGCGCCGCGCTGAAGCTGCTGCAGATGTCCGGCATTCCGGAATCGAAGGACTACGCGGGCTTCCCGGTCGGCGGCCAGTTCCTCGCCTTCCAGGGCCAGGACGTGACCTCGCGCCACGGCGTGAAGGCCTACGGCATGGCCGAGACCGGTTCGCCGCCGATGTCGGTGCCGCACCTGGATGCGCGCAAGCTGGACGGCAAGCCGGTGGTCCTGTTCGGGCCGTTCGCGCTGTACAGCACCAAGTTCCTCAAGCACGGCTCGTGGTGGGACCTGTACTCGTCGGTGAACCACAACAACGTCGGCCCGATGCTGGAAGTGGGCAAGGACAACCTGGACCTGGTGCAGTACCTGATGGGCCAGGCACGCCTGAACGATGCCGACCGCCAGGCCGAGCTGGTCAAGTACTTCCCCAATGCCAAGCCGGGTGACTGGAAGCTGGTCACCGCCGGCCAGCGCGTGCAGATCATCAAGCGTGATCCGCTGAAGGGCCCGGTGCTGCAGTTCGGTACCGAGATCGTGACCGACAAGGACCACACCATCGCCGCCCTGCTCGGCGCCTCGCCGGGTGCGTCGACCTCGCCGCCGATCATGCTGGACCTGATGGCCAAGGCCTTCCCGGACCAGATGAAGGCCGGCTGGGAAACCCGCCTGCGCGAGATCGTGCCGTCGTACGGGCGCAAGCTCAACGACAGCGCCGCGCTGGTCAACGAGATCCGCACGCTGACCAGCCAGACCCTGCGCCTGCCGTACCTGGAGGTGCCGGCGGATGCCAATGCGGCGGCGGCAGCTCCGGCGGCGGTGCCGGCACCGGTTCCGGCGCCAGCCAAGGAAAAGCGCAACGCCAACGAGGAACTGCAGGCGCTGTAAGCCTGGCAGATTCCCTGCAGCAGACACGGACGGCCACCTTCGGGTGGCCGTTCGCGTTTGGGCCACTCTCTGCTGTAGAGCCGAGCCCACGCTCGGCTCCGGCAAAAAGCAGCCGAGCATGGCTCGGCTCTATAGAAGGCGATGCCCGGTGCCGGAAAGCCGATGCACAATGACGCGAATTGTAATGTTGTTAAGAATTATTTACATTTGCGTCCTGCGCAGTGACCGCGCCCCTCCCAGATGGACCTGATGTGCCCGAAGCCGCCGCCCCGGGTGCTGGACGACTGTTGCCGCCCTTCCCCGCTTCCGAGCCTCGAGCCCACCATGTCCCTGCCCCTCCGTAATCGCCTGCCCCGCCGCGCGCTGCTGCCGGCTGCCCTGCTTTCGTCGCTGACCCTGCTGGCCGCGCCCAGCGCGTTCGCCGCCGCCGATGGCGCTGCCGACGCCAAAACCCTGGACCGGGTGAGCGTGCGTGCCGAGCAGTCGGCGCCGCCGGCCAGTACCACGCGCCTGCCAATCACGCTGCAGGAAACCCCGCAGTCGGCCACCGCGATCAGCCTCAAGCGCCTGCAGGACGAATCACTGTTCAGCATCAACGATGTGATGCGCAACGTCACCGGCGTCAGCGTGTCCTTCTATGACACCCAGCGCCCGCTGTACTACGCGCGCGGCTTTGCCATCACCGACTTCCAGGTAGACGGCATTCCCACCTACAGCGGCTCCACCAACCAGGAATACGACACCGCCTTCTACGACCGCATCGAAGTGATCCGCGGCGCCAACGGCCTGCTCAGCGGCGCCGGCGTGCCCTCGGCCACGGTCAACCTGCTGCGCAAGCGCCCGGGCAAGGAATTCGATGCGTCGTTCGCGGTCAGCGCCGGCAGCTGGGATTACCGCCGGATGGAAGCCGACGTGACCGCACCGCTGACCGCCGACGGCCGCTTCCGCAGCCGCGTGGTCGCCGCCTACACCGATCGTGGCCTGTATTACGACCGCTACGACGAGAACAAGATGGCCGGCATGGCGGTGCTGGAAGGCGACGTCACCGACAGCACCACGATCACCCTGGGTTACCAGAGCCAGGACAACAACCCCACCGGTTCAACCTGGGGCACCGTGCCGTTCTTCAACAACCAGGGCAACTTCGCGCACCTGCCGCGCTCGACCAACCTGTCGCCGAAGTGGAGCTACTGGAAGCGCGAGAGCAATACCGCCTTCGCCAACCTGGAACAGCGCTTCGGCGACAACTGGCTGTTGAAGATCAACACCGCCTACACCCGCGGCAACGTGCAGAACGTGCGCCTGTATGGCACCGGCAACCCGGACCCGGTGACCGGCTCGGGCATCTACCTGCGCGCGGCCGCCGGTGATTCGAAGGACACCCGCCGCAATGTCGATGCCTACCTGACCGGCAGTTTCGATCTGTTCGGCCGTGATCATGACGTGACCCTCGGCGCACAGTGGTCGGACCTGGAAGGCACCACCAACACCCTGGCGCTGAACTTCCCGAACGACTGGGCGCGCTGCGGCGGCGAGCGCTGCTACTACATTCCCAACGTGTACAACTGGAACGGCGACATCTCCGAGGTGACCTACCGCCGCACCGGCGCGCGCCGCGTGGCCAAGACCACGCAGAGTGGCGTCTATCTGGCCACCCGCCTGCGCCTGGCCGATCCGCTGTCGCTGATTGCAGGCGCGCGCCTGAGCCGCTGGGAAACCCTCAGCCGCTCGTACAACGCCGCAGGCGCCTACACCGGCACCAGCGGTGCGTACAAGGTGAGCGATGAAGTTACTCCCTACGTGGGCCTGGTCTACGACATCACCCCGAACGTGTCGGCCTATGCCAGCTACACCGAGATCTTCAACCCGCAGAACTTCAAGGACCGCAACGAGAACCTGCTGGCACCGGTGCAGGGTTCGAACCTGGAAGCAGGCATCAAGACCCAGTGGCTGGACGGCCGCCTGACCGCCAATGCCGCCGTGTTCGAGGCCAAGCAGGACAACTACGCCGTGCGTGACATGGGCGTGCCGGAAGGTTCGCTGAGCGATGGCACCTCCGCCTACATCGGCGTCAACGGCACCAAGGCGCGCGGCTGGGAGATGGACGTCAACGGCGAGATCCTGCCGGGCTGGACGGTCAATGCCGGCTACACCCACGTCAAGGTGACCCGCGCCGCCACCGATCTGCTGTACGCCAACCCGCCCAAGGATCTGCTGCAGCTCAACACGCAGCTGCAGCTGCGCGGTGCGCTGGAACGCCTGAGCGTCGGCGGTGGCGTGCAGTGGCAGAGCAAGGTGCAGGGCTACAACATCGCCTATCCGCTGGGCGGCACGGTGACGGTGAACCAGCCGGCGTACATGCTGGTGCAGTTCAACGCCAACTACCGCATCAGCGACAGCTGGACCGCAACGCTGAGCGTGCGCAACGCACTGGACAAGACCTACTGGGCGAATCTGGACTACAACAACTACGGCGAACCGCGCTTCGTGTCGGCCAGCCTGCGCTGGAAGTTCTGAGGCAGGCACATGCCCGGGGTCGGATCCCTTTCCGCAGGAAAGGGCTCTGACCCCAGGCAGCACGAAAGGGCCCGCCTCCGCGCGGGCCTTTCCTTTTGCTGCATTGCGGGTTGCATTCCCCGCCATAATTATGCCGTAATTATTTCAACGCCAATCGGAAGCCGGTCGATGAACCCGAGCTGGGATACGTTGGAATGCAGCCGCCAGGCCCGCCTGGAGCGCGCCGCGCCGTGGGCCCGGGGACGCGAGGTCGCCGCCTCCGACGTGGGCGAGCTGCTGCACGCACTGCTGGAGCCAGGCGACAAGGTCTGCCTGGAGGGCAACAACCAGAAGCAGGCCGATTTCCTCGCCCAGGCCCTGGCCGACCTGGACCCGGCCCGGGTACACGACCTGCACATGGTGCAGTCGGTCCTGTCCCTGCCCTCGCACCTCGATGTTTTCGAACGTGGCATCGCCTCGAAGCTCGACTTCTCCTTCTCCGGCCCGCAGTCCGTACGGCTGGCCAATCTGCTGGCCGAAGGGCGCATCCAGATCGGTGCCATCCACACCTACCTGGAACTGTTCGGCCGCTACTTCATCGACCTGACCCCGCGCGTGGCCCTGGTGGCCGCGCAGGCCGCAGATCGGCACGGCAACCTGTACACCGGGCCAAATACCGAAGACACGCCGGTGATCGTCGAAGCCACCGCCTTCGGTGGCGGCATCGTCATCGCCCAGGTCAACGAGATCGTCGACACCCTCCCCCGCGTCGACATTCCCGCTGACTGGGTCAACTTCGTGGTACAGGCGCCGAAGCCGAACCATATCGAACCGCTGTTCACCCGCGACCCGGCGCAGATCTCCGAGATCCAGGTGCTGATGGCGATGATGGCCATCAAGGGCATCTACGCCGAATACGGCGTAAACCGCCTCAACCATGGGATCGGCTTCGATACAGCGGCCATCGAACTGCTGCTCCCCACCTACGCCGAATCGCTCGGCCTGAAGGGAAAGATCTGCCAGCACTGGGCGTTGAACCCACACCCGGCACTGATTCCGGCGATCGAATCGGGCTTCGTCAAATCGGTGCATTCATTCGGGTCGGAACTGGGCATGGAGAAGTACATCGCCGCGCGAGGCGATGTGTTCTTCACCGGCGCCGATGGCTCGATGCGTTCCAACCGCGCGTTCTCGCAGACCGCCGGCCTGTATGCCTGCGACATGTTCATCGGCTCCACACTGCAGATCGACCTGCAGGGCAACAGCTCCACCGCCACCCGCGACCGCATTGCCGGCTTCGGTGGCGCACCGAACATGGGTTCCGACGCACGTGGCCGGCGCCATGCCAGCGAGGCCTGGATCAAGGCCGGCCAGCAGGCAGCACGCCCAGGTGAGATGCCGCGCGGGCGCAAGCTGGTGGTGCAGATGGTGGAAACCTTCCGCGAACACATGACGCCGGCCTTCGTCGATCGCCTCGATGCCTGGGAACTGGCCGAGCGCGCACAGATGCCGCTGCCGCCGGTGATGATCTACGGCGACGACGTCAGCCATGTGCTGACCGAAGAAGGCATCGCCAACCTGCTGCTGTGCCGCACCCCTGAGGAGCGCGAACAGGCGATCCGCGGCGTGGCCGGCTATACCGCAGTGGGCATGGGCCGCGACCGCGCGATGGTGGAAAACCTGCGCGACCGCGGCGTGATCCGCCGTCCCGATGACCTTGGCATCTCCGTGCGCGATGCCGGCCGTGACCTGCTGGCGGCGCGTTCGGTGAAGGACCTGGTGCGCTGGTCCGGCGGACTGTACGACCCGCCCAAGCGCTTCCGCAACTGGTAAAGGGCTGAGCATGGAAACCCTCGACTATCGATTCGAAGGACACACTGCGGTGCAGTTTCCGCGCGATGCGGTGCTGGTCGGCGTACTGGCCTCGGGCAACCTGGAAATCCTGCTGGAGCCGGCAGCGCAGGACGGCGCGATGACGGTGCGCGTCATCACCGCCGCGCAGGGCTTCGGCAACGTGTGGCAAGCGGTGATCAGCGACTTCGCACAGCGTCATCCGCTGCGCGATGTACGCATCTCGATCAACGATGCGGGTGCGACCCCGGCGGTGGTCAGCCTGCGCCTGGACCAGGCCGTGGAAATCCTGCTTGCTGGAGATGGACGATGAACCGGACGCAGCGCCACAGTTACTACGAAGCCGATGCGCGCGGGCGCATCGCCGGGTTGATCGACGCGGGTTCGTTCAGCGAATTCCTCGGCCCGGCGCGGCGGATGATGAGCCCCCACCTGGCGCAGCTCGATCAGCCTGCGGCATTCGATGATGGCATCGTGGTCGGCGAAGCCATGCTGCAGGGCAAGCACGTGCTGCTGGCCGCACAACAGGGTGAATTCATGGGCGGCGGCGTGGGCGAAGTGCACGGCGCCAAGCTGACCGGGCTGCTGCGCCGCGCAGCCGAAACACGTCCCGACGGTGTACTGCTCCTGCTCGATACCGGCGGCGTGCGCCTGCACGAAGCCAATGCAGGGCTCATCGCCATTTCCGAGATCATGCGCGCCACCCTGGACGCGCGTGCCGCGGGCGTGCCAGTGATCGCGCTGATCGGCAGCGGTAACGGCGCCTTCGGCGGCATGGGCATCGTGGCCCGCTGCTGCAGCACGGTGATCATGTCCGAGGAAGGCCGGCTGTCGCTGTCCGGACCGGAAGTGATCGAGACTGTACGCGGCGTGGAAGAGTTCGACTCGCGCGACCGCGCGCTGGTGTGGCGCGTGACCGGTGGCAAGCACCGCTACCTGATCGACCAGGCGCAGGTGCTGGTTCCCGATGCCATCGAGGCGTTCGCGCATGCGGCATTCAATGCGCTGCAGCCCGATACCAGCAGTACCGATCCAGATACTGCACTGGCCACGCTGCAGGAACGCCATGTGGCATTGAAGGCACGCCTGCAGGCCTGGGGCGGGTGCCGCGATGGTCTTGAGATCTGGTCGCTGCAGGGCATTCCCCACCCCGAACGCCTGCCACTGCTCGACACCGATGAGTTCCTCATCGCCACCGCCGACCGGAGCCTGCCATGAGCATGCCATTGCAGACCCTGCTCGATGCCCTGTTCCCGCATGGCCATGCCATTGCTGTGAACGATTCGGTGCTGACCGGCAGCGCCACCACCGACGACGGCGACGTGACCGTGATCGGCACCGCCGACAAGCTCGAGGTGGGCGTGGACCACGCACTGGCACTGGCCGAAACGGTGCTGGCCAGCACCGCCGCACATCCGCAGCAACCGATCGTGATGCTGGTGGATACCGCGGGCCAGCGTCTGGCACGCCGCGACGAACTGCTTGGCATTAATGGTTGCTTTGCGCATCTCGCGCAGACGCTCGATCTGGCACGTCGCCGTGGTGCGCGCCTGATCACCCTGGTCTACGGCGAATCGGTCAGTGGTGGGTTCCTCTCGTTCGGGCTGATGGCCGACCACATCCATGCTCTGCCCGACGCCCAGGTGCGGGTGATGGACCTGCGCGCGATGGCCCGGGTGACCAAGCAGCCGCTGGAGAAACTGCAGGCGCTGAGCCAGACATCCCCGGTATTCGCGCCGGGCGTGGAGAACTACGTAGCGATGGGTGCAGTGGACTCGATCTGGAACGGCAACCTGGCCGCCCACCTGCTGCAGGCGCTGCGCACGCCCGCCGATGGCGACCGCCGTACCGTGCGCGGAGCCGAACGTGGCGGGCGCATGCTGGCCGCACGCGTGGCTGCTGCCGTGAGCCAGGGCGATGCCTGAGCGGCTGCCCCGCCATACGCTGGTCTGGCTGTCAGCGCACGCCGGCTGGCAGGCGGACATCGCCGCGCATGAGTCGCGCTTGGCCGGCTGGTTTGCGCAGGGCCGGCCGGCCATCGTCGCGCGACGTGCCGCCGACGATGCCGACCCCCGCCTGCGTCTCGGCGTGCCGCTGCCGCCCGCCGAGGGCAAACTGCGCCTGCCCCTGCGCGTGCCAGCACACGATGTGCTGCGCACTACACCGCCGCCGGCACTTCAGACGGTGCTGGAAGGCGACGTTCCGCAGGACTGGCAACGGCCCCTTGAAGTGCTGCGGAACATCGCTGAAGCGCGCGTATTCGGTGCCTTCGCGTGGCAGCACCTCACTGGCCTGCCTTATGTGCACGCGCGCTCGGACATCGATCTGTTGTGGCCGATCGACACCACCACGCAGGCCGATGCCCTGGCTGCACGGCTACAGGCATGGGAAGCCGAACACGACCGGCGGGTCGATGGCGAGCTGTGCCTGGGCGGCGACGCCGCCGTGAACTGGCGGGAGTACGCCGGACGCAGTCGCGAGGTACTGGTCAAGCGCCTCGAGGGTGCCGCACTGGAACTACGCGAGGCGTTGTTCGCCTCCGCCAGGGTGAGCGCATGAACGCCGTCGTGCAACCGGCAGTCAGGCCGGCAGCTGCCGTGGACAGCGCGCGTCTGGGGCGCCTCGCCGTCGCCAGCCTGCATGCGGAGCTGGCGCTGGCACCCAAGCCCGGACTGGTTACACCCTTCGACAGCGGCAGCCATCACGACATGGATGCCGGCACGTTCCTGCGCAGCCTGTTCGCGCTGCGCCACTATTTCACCGCCGTGGCCTACCTCGGTGCAGCCGGGACGGACTTCGACGCCTTGCGCCGGTGTGGCATCGCCGCCGAAATCGCGATGCTGCGCGCGACCGCCGGCGTCAATACCCATCGTGGCGCGGTCTTCAGTCTCGGCCTGCTGGTGGCGGCCGCCGCGGCCTGTCGCTCCCGCCTGGGCCATGCCGCCACGGGTGAGCAGGTCTGCCAGGAAGTGCGCCGTTGGGCTGCCGAGCTCGCCAACGCACCTCTGGATACAAACAGCCCTGGCCAGCGCGCGCGCGCGCGGCACGGCGTGCAGGGTGTGCGCGAACAAGCGGCCGCCGGCTACCCGCTGCTGCGCGACGTGGCACTGCCTACCCTGCGCCACGCACTGGCCAGCGACCTGCCATGCGAGGCCGCGATGTGCCAGACCCTGATGCAGCTGATCGCATGCGTGGATGACCTCAACCTGCTGCACCGTGGCGGCGCCGACGGCCTGCGCTGGGCCCAGCGGCAGGCCCGCACCTTCCTGGAAGCGGGCGGCGCCTTCGCGCCCGGCTGGCAGGCAGATCTGCGTCGCATCGGTGACGGCTTCGTCGCGCGCCGGCTGAGCCCGGGCGGCAGCGCGGACCTGTTGGCCTGCAGCGGGTTCCTGCTGCAGCAGGAGCATGCATGAGCCTGGCCCTGCTCTGCCCCGGCCAAGGCGCGCAGCACGCAGCGATGTTCGACCGCGTGCGCGATCTTCCGGCAGCACGCCACACCCTTGATGTGGCCAGCACGGTGCTCGGCCGCGATGTGTTTTCCGCCGCTGCGGCCGACGACCGTTTCGACAATGCGCGGGCGCAACCGCTGCTGTGTGCGGCCAGCCTGGCGCAGTGGCAAGGGCTGCGCGACAACGTGCCAACGCCGACGCTGATCGCGGGTTACAGCATCGGCGAGTTGGCCGCGCATGCCATCGCCGGCAGCTTCGATGCGGCCACCTGCCTTGCCCTGGCTGCGCAGCGCGCGCAGTTGATGGACAGCGCCAGCCCCGCCGATGCAGGCCTGCAGGCCGTGCTTGGCCTGGAACGCCACGTACTGCAGCCACTGTGCGATCTGCACGGTGCGTACGTGGCCATCGCCAACGGGCAGGACCATTTCATCGTGGGCGGCACGCACGTCTCATTGCAGCGGCTGGCCGATGCAGCGCGGGCGCAGGGTGCGGATATCCGCCCGCTGCCGGTGCACGTGCCTGCACACACACCGTTGCTGGCGGCGACGGTCGCACCGTTCGCTGCCGCACTCGATGCCTCGCCACTGCAGGCCCCACGCCTGCCGCTGCTGGCCGGCATCGATGCGCGACCGGTGCGGGATCGCGCAATGGCGGTCCACACGCTGTCGGCGCAGCTGGCACAGACCATCGAATGGGCGCAGGTGATGCGCCAGGCCTTCGAGCGCGGCGCGCGGGTGTTCCTGCAGCTGGGCCCGGGCAACGCGCTGGCGCGCATGGTCGCGCCGGCCTATCCGTGCTGCGAAGTGCGCGCGGTGGAAGAGTTCCAGAGCCTTGAAGGCGCCGCGGCGTGGGTCCGCAGTGCGCTGGAGCGGCTGCAGTAACGGGTTCGAGCAGTACGTATCACGCACCACGCAGTACGTCGCCTTACCCCGGGATGGCGGGTCTCCATCCGCGCTGTACGTGAGTCACGTGTCTGGGAGGGCGCATGAGTCCACAAATCGCAACGATCATCGGTCTGGTGATCATGTTCATCGTCGCCACGGCGATGCCGATCAACATGGGCGCGGTCGCCTTCGCGCTGGCCTTCATCATCGGCGGGCTGTGGGTCGACATGGGCGGCAAGGAGGTCCTGGCCGGGTTCCCCGGCGATCTGTTCCTGACCCTGGTCGGCATCACCTACCTGTTCGCCATCGCGCAGAAGAACGGCACCATCGACCTGCTGGTGCAGTGGGCAGTAAAAGCCGTGCGCGGCCATATCGTGGCCATCCCGTGGGTAATGTTCGTGATTACCGCGGTGCTGACCGCCTTCGGCGCGCTCGGCCCGGCAGCGGTGGCCATCATCGGCCCGGTCGGGCTGCGCTTTGCCAAGCAGTACAACATCAACCCGCTGATGATGGGCCTGCTGGTCATCCATGGCGCACAGGCGGGCGGCTTCTCGCCGATCAGCGTGTACGGCAGCATCACCAACGGCGTGGTGCAGAAGGCCGGGCTGGAAGTGACCGAGATGGCGGTGTTCCTGACCAGCCTGGGCTTCAACTTCATGATGGCGACGATCTGCTTCTTCGCCTTCGGTGGCATCGCCCTGCTGCGTCGCGGCTCGATCACCGCAGCAGGAACGATCGGCAATGCCGAACTGGCGATGGGCGGTGGCCCGCAGGCGTCGTCGCGCCAGTTCGCGATCGAAGGCCATGGCGCGCTGGTCGCAGCAGGTGGCGGCACGCTCAGCAATGATCCGGCGGCACTGGATGCGGTGAGCCTGACTCGCGAACGGTTGTTCACCCTGATCGGCCTGCTCGGCCTGGGCGTGGCCGCGCTGATCTACAACCTCAACGTCGGTCTGGTCTCGATCACTGTGGCGGTGGTGCTCGCACTGCTTTCGCCGCAGAGCCAGAAAGGCGCGGTCGATGGCATCAGCTGGTCCACCGTGCTGCTGATCTGCGGCGTGGTGACCTACATCGGCGTGCTGGAACATGCCGGTGCGGTGGACTTCATCGGCAATGGTGTCTCCGACATCGGCATCCCGCTGCTCGGTGCGCTGCTGGTCTGCTACGTCGGCGGCATCGTCTCCGCATTCGCCTCGTCGGCGGCGGTGCTGGGCGCCACGATTCCACTGGCCGTGCCGTTCCTGATGCAGGGCCACCTCGGTGCGGCCGGCGTGATCTGTGCGCTGGCGGTGTCATCCACCATCGTCGATGTCAGCCCGTTCTCAACCAATGGCGCGCTGGTGGTGGCTTCGGCCGCGAAGGAAGAGCGCGAAACCCTGTTCCGCCGCTTCCTGGTCTACAGCGGCCTGGTGGTGGCCCTGGGGCCGCTGCTGGCCTGGCTGGTGTTCGTGGTGCCGGGCTGGATGTAACTGTCGAACGGTCGTGCCGGCCACTGGTCGGTACGACCTGGCGTTACACTCTGCGCATGGCTATTGCCCCTGCCCCGCGGTCACCGAAGAAGCGCGCGCCTCTGTATGAAGAGGTTGCCGAACACGTGCGCGAACGCATCTATGACTATCGCCTGCCGCCGGGCGAGTGGATCGACGAGCCCGCGCTGTGTGAAGAACTGGGCATCAGCCGCACACCGCTGCGCGAGGCCCTGAAGCTGCTGGCCGCTGAAGGCCTGGTGCAGATCGACGCGGGTCGTGGCAGCAGGGTTACGCGATTGACGCTGGAAGACCTCAACCAGCTGTTTCCGGTGATGGCCATGCTGGAAGGCCGCTGCGCGCACGAGGCGGTGAAGCACATCGACGATGCCGGTGTGCAGCAGCTGGAAGACCTGCATGCAGCAATGGAGACGGCAGCGGCCGAAGGCAACATCGCCGAGTACTACCGCAACAACTACCTCATTCACGAGACCGTGCAACATTACGCCGGCAACCCGTGGCTGATCCGCATCACCCACGATCTGCATCGCATCCTGAAGATGCATCGCGGCCGCCAGCTGCTGACACCGGGGCGCACCGCGCAATCACTGGCTGAACATCGCGAGCTGATGGAGTGCTTCCGCCGCCGCGACGCGCAGGCTGCCGAACGCACCATGGAGCGCCACCTGCTCAGCCAGGGCCAGGCACTGGCCGCCTATGTGGCGGCAGGCGGGCTGTTGAACGTGCCGGCGCCGTTGCCGACCGAAGGCGGCGGCTGAGCGGGCCGTCGTCGCTTTTGTAGAGTCGAGCCATGCTCGACTGCTTTTCGACCAGGCACCGCGGCGTTGGAGCGAAGTGCAGTCGAGCATGGCTCGACTCTACAGAGACCTCAATCGCTGCAGCTGCCACCACCACCGTCACTGCTGCCGCCGTCGCTTGCACAGTCGGAGCTGCTGTCGCTGTGATGGCCATGGTTGTCACTGGAATAGCCAACGGAGGTGTCATGGCTTCCGCCGCCATCACCCCGGCTGCCGGAGCCATCGGCCGTGGCCACTGCCATGCACAGGATCGCGCCGACCAGCGGCAGCAGCCAGACCAGCAGCAGCTGCACCGCCCGGCCCCCGGCCGACAGGCCGTCGCGCTGGGCGATCACCACGGTGGCCACCACGTTGAGGCCCAGCACCAGCAGGACCAGCAGAAGGGCAACGATCAGCATTCGGCGGTTCCATGCCTGGACTGGGGGCATTATGGCCTGCCCCCCCCTGGCAATGGCCCTGCCTGTCATGAAGATGGGACAATGTAGGGCGCGCCGGCCCGCCTCCGGGCCGCCGGCGCCCCCCGCACCACACGGAAGAAGAAGAACAACAACATGCTGAAAGTCATTTTTGATACCGACCCGGGCGTCGACGACGCCCTGGCCCTGCTGTACCTGCACAAGCACGCCCAGATCGACCTGATCGGCGTCACCACCACCTTCGGCAATGCCTCGGTGGAGTCGACCACGCACAACGCGCTGTACCTGAAGCAGGCCTGGGGCTTTACCGCCCCGGTCGCGCGCGGTGCCGCTGGCCCGCTGCAGCCGGAAGCCACCCCGGAAGCCTGGCCGGTGCACATCCATGGCCACAACGGCCTGGGCAATCACCCGGTGCCGGCCAACCTGGACGTGGCCGCCGACGCGCGCTCCGCCCATCAGCTGATCATCGACCTGGTCCGCGCCCATCCGGGCGAGGTGACTCTGGTCGCGGTCGGCCGCATGACCAACCTGGCCCTGGCCCTGCAGCAGGCCCCGGACATCGCCGGCCTGGTGCGCGGCGTGGTGATCATGGGCGGCGCCTTCCACGTCAACGGCAACATCACCCCGGCCGCCGAGGCCAACATCTGGGGCGATGCCGAAGCGGCCGACGTGGTGTTCACCGCCAACTGGCCGGTTACCGCGATCGGCCTGGACGTGACCACCCGCGTGGAAATGGACCGTGACGGTCTGGATAAGCTGGCCGCCATCGGCGGTGCCGATGCCGAGCTCGTGCGTGCGCTGTCGCAGGATTACGTGGACTTCTACCTGCAGGCCGGTCACAAGGGCATGGTCGTGCATGACTGCTGCGCGTGCATCGCGCTGACCCGCCCGGAGCTGTTCCAGTTCGAGCGCGCCAGCGTGCGCGTGGCCACCGACGGCGTTGCCCGCGGCATGACCATTCCCAAGCCGGAAGGCCTGGCGTTCGGCCCCAGCGTGTGGGACGGCCACGTGGTGCAGTCGATTGCCATCGGCGTGGATGCGGCCGCGGTACTGGCCGACATCGAGCAGACCCTGAAGGTCTGACCCGCTAGCGCTTGGCCCTGCCTGGGACCGTCTCGGGCAGGGTCCACAACACCGGCAGCACCAGTACTGCCACCAGCGCGATCATCGCGCCCGGCGCCGCCGCCCAGCCGCTGCGTTCCACCCACCATTGCGCCAGCCATGGCGTTGCACCTCCGAAAACGGCCGTGGCCATGGTCACGCCCAGTGCCAGGCCGCTGACCCGGCCTTCGCCCGGGAATTGTTCGGCCGTGGCCGGCGCAGCAACGGCACTTACCCCACCGGCTACGCAAGCCAGCAGCACCGCGGCCAGTGCGATGCCCACCGCCGTCGCCTGCGCCATCCACGCAAACAGGGACAGTGGCAACAGCGCTGCCAGCACGGTCAGGCCCAGCAACACCGGCCGTCGTCCAACGCGGTCGGACAACGCGCCACACAGCGGCGTGATCGCAATGACCGCCACTGCCGCAATCGTCGACAGCCACAGTGCGTCCCCCTCGTCGTGGCCCCGTGCATGCAGGAATGCGGGTACATAGGTGATGCCCACGTAGTAGGTGATCGAGCCCAAGGCCGAGATCGCGAAGGTGCGCGCCACTGCCAACGGATGGTTGCGCAGGACATGGCGAAGCGGCGTGGCCGGAATGCTGCCCTCACGGCGCTGACGCTCGAACTCCGGCGATTCGTGCATCCCCGAGCGCGCGACCAGGATCACCAGCGCGAGCGCGGCACCGACGAAGAACGGAATACGCCAGCCCCAGCTGTCCAGCTGCGCGGGCGCGAGCAGCGCCACGGTAACCGCGGAGATCGCCACCGCCAGCAGTGCGCCTACTTCACTGGCCGCCGACGCCAGCGAGGTCACCAGGCCACGTCGCCGCGCCGGTGCACTTTCCAGCAGGTACGCCACCACCCCGGTGTACTCACCGCCCACCGAAAACGCCATCACGCAGCGCAGTGCCAGCAGCAGCACGCCCGCCGTCGTACCTGCGGTGGTCGCGGTCGGCAGCAGTGCCGTGGCCAGCATTGCCGCTGCCATCAACGCCATCGACGCCAGCAGCATCCAACGCCGGCCCAGGCGGTCGCCCAGGTGGCCGAAGCACAGTGCGCCCAGCGGGCGCATCAGGTAGGACACCGCGAACCCAGCCAGGGTGACCAGCATCGCCTCTTTGCCGCCGCCGAAGAACACCCGCGACAACACCGTGGCGAAGTACAGGTACAGGGTGAAGTCGTACCACTCGACCACAGTGGAAAGGCCCGCCACCCACATCGAGCGCTGCCGCGCTACCGTCATTGCGTGTTCGCCTTCAACAGCCTCGATCCCGATTGTGCAGGTTCCAGGGAGGGTGGCATGACCGGGGTGAAACGCGGGTCAGTACCTGGCCTACATGGCGCGGAACGCACCGAGATAGCGTCGGCTGACCGGCAACACCTCATCGCGACCTCGCAGGTGCAGCTGGGCGGTCTCGTTGTCGCCGCGCACCAGCAGCTTCACCGCGTGCCGGTTGACCACCGCCGAGCGGTGCACCTGCACGAAGCTGTCCGGGTCGAGCTGCTGCACCAGGTCCTTCAGCGGAAGCGCGATCACGGCCTCGCCCGGGCGGCCATCGTCCTCGCGCCAACCGACCTGCGTGTACTTGCTGTCGGCGCGCAGGAAGTCCACGGCGCTGCAGGGAATCACCCGCAGCACGTTGCCGACCTGCGCATGCAGCCAACGCAGCGGCGTCGGCGCCGGCAGCGACAGGCGCTCGGCCAGCTGCTGCAGTTGCCGTTGCAGGTCCTGCAACGGCGGTGGCTGCTGGAGGCGCTGCTGCAGCCGCTGCACCGTATCGTGCAGGCGCTGCGCGTCCACCGGCTTGACCAGGTAATCCAGCGCGCCCTGTGCGAACGCCTGCACCGCGTAGGCATCATAGGCCGTGACGAACACCACCTGCGCACGCCGCGCGACGCGCGCGGCGACATCGATACCGGACAGGCCCGGCATGTGGATGTCGAGGAAACAGACCTGCGGCCGCAGGGTCTCGAACGCCTGCAGCGCTTCGCGGCCGTTGCGCGCCTGCGCCACCACCTGCAGCTGCGGCCACGCCTGCGCCAGCTGCGCTGCCAGCGCCTGCCGCAGCAGCGGTTCGTCGTCGGCAATGAGCGCGGTGGCGATCACACCACACACTCCCGGGCCGGGAGCCGCAGGCGCGCGATCGCACCGCGTTGCGGACCCGCCTGCAACTGCAGCGAAGCGGCATCGCCATACAACAGCTGCAGCCGCTGGCGCAGCGTCTGCAGGCCCGTGCCAAGACCCGGCGCGGCATCGGCCAGGCCCAGGCCGTCGTCACTCACACTCACCTCATAGCGGGTATCTTCGCGCCAGGCCCGTACCACCACCTCGCCACCGTCTTCGCAGGGGTCAATGCCATGGCGGATCGCATTCTCCACCAGGGTCAGCACGGACAAGCCCGGGCACGCCAGCGCCAACGCCTCCTCTGCGATCTCCAGCCGGAAGCGCAGCCGATCCGGCATGCGCATGTGCATCAGTTCCAGATAGGCAGCCACCAGCGCGATCTCTTCCTCCATCCGTACCATCGGCTGCTGCAGGCGCGGCACGCTGCCACGCAGGTAGGCCACCAGATGGCGCATCACCACCGATGCCTGCGGAGATCCGCTGTCCACCAGCGCCTGCAGGTTGGCCAGGGTGTTGAACAGGAAATGGGGGGCGACCTGGCGTTGCAGCAACTGCACGCGTGCCTCCAGCGCCTGTCGCTCCAGTTCGCTGCGCTCGAGCGCGAAAGCCAGCGCCTGGTGCCGGGCCAGCGCATCCTTGTGCCGCACCAGCGCGGCGAGCGCCACCCATGGCGCCACCAGCAGGCCAACCACGGTGAGGGTCAGGAAGCCGGTCCAGCGATCGGCGTCCTGCCAGAACGGCGGTGCTGCCGCGTGGGTGCCGGCCAGATAGATTGCCAGCGTGCCCAGCGGAATCACCGCCGCCACTGCGAGGATCTGCAGTACCCAGCGCGACAGCCAACCCGGCAATGACCGCGGCCAGCGCTCCAGCGCGGTGAACACCAGCATCGCCGCCATGCCCAGCGCCAGCGCGCGCGGCAGTACCGACCACCACGGATGCCAGTCGATGACCAGCAGCGCACCGAGCGCCAGCGAGATGCCTGCACACCACAGGGTCCGGTGCAGCAGCGAAACCGGCGGTGGCGGCAGTACGTCGGACATGACAGGCAGCATAGCGCTTCGCCACTGCGGCACGTCAGCCGGCCGCGAGCGGCGGCCACCACATCAACGCCGCCGCTGCCAGGCTGCCGGCCAGGGTCGCCAGCGCCGCAACCAGCAGCGTCGCGCAGGCCAGCCAGGCACGAAGGCCCCCCGCCTGCCGCTGGGCGCGCAGGTACAGTTCCAGCACCGCCAGGGGCAGCAGGGTCTGCGCGAAGGCCAATGCGGTCAGCGCCGGCCCAGTGAAGGTATCCGCATCGAAGCCGGCCGGGCCCTGGTTGAGCAGCAGCCACAGCATCAGGCCGATGCGGAAGAACCACACCCCGCCCACCGCCAGGAACAGGCGCAGTGCCCAGACGCGGTGCTCGGTGATGCGTCGCTGTCGCGCGTGCCACCACGCTGCTGCCGCAAACCACAGGATCAATACGGCGTTGAGCGAGGTACCGAGGTGCTGGGCAGTGTCACCGGCGGCACCACCGCGTATCCACACCATCGCCAGGCCGCCCAGCGCCAGCAACGCGGCAGCCGCCATGTAGAACCGGCCATTCCAGCGGTGTACGGCCGGCGCCCAGCGCCGCAACGCAGGCCACAGCTGCAGCCCCCCCCCCAGCACGATGCCGGCCGCGAGCAGCAGGTGCATCGCCAGCACTGCATTGAAGGCCGTCGCACCGGCCACATAGCCATGTGGCATCACCTCGTTCCAGCGCTGCGGCTGGCCGGCCAGCGTGCTGCTTCCGTAGAACCCCACGATGTAGATGGCAAACAGCAGCTGGCCAAGCGCGGCAGCGCCCAGCCAGGCAAGGGCTCCGATCCGCAACAGGCGCTGGTGGCGCCGCAGGGGATCCCCGTTGGCGCGCGCCGGGTGACCTTCGGTGATGGCAAGGGCAGGCAGAGACATGGCACGGTTTCCTTCGGGGAGGGCGTCATTGTTCTCCCCCGCCACGCCCATGGGAGTGCTGACCACGATCAATGACGGCCTGCGCCGACGGGAGACGCGCGGCGGCGACCGCTGGCGTGCTGGAATCCTTGGCTATGGAGTGGCCGCTGCCTGCATGTATTGCGTCTCATGCCCGGTGAAGCGCTCACCATCAAAGCCAAAGCAGAAGCGCCCTTCTTCGAACACGCGGTAGACCAGCAACGCGCCATCCAGGCAGAACTGCTGCTGGTCCACACCCGTTTCCAGGGTCCCGTAGCCGGTGGCGTCTCCGCCCTTCCCCGCCGGCCCGGTGAAGGCATCGAACGGCAGTGGCGTCGCCCTGCCGGTGCGGGTATCGACCAGCACCAACGTGCGCTGGAAGTACTCGGGACGATCATCGACCTGTACCAGCAGATAATGCTGGTTGAAATTGGGCTTCTGGTGCTGGAGCGCGTCTTCGATGGCTGCCCGGTGCTGCGCATTGCAGAAGTCGGCCGGGCTGTAGCGGTAGCTGCAACCGTCGTGGTCGTAGGGCAGGTTCATGCCGGAGTAGCTCACCCCTGCCTGGCTGCCAAGGTCGTCTCCCGGTTCCGGCGTGCTGCACAGCAGCCATGAACGCTGCGCGTCCTCGGGGTCGGCCATCAGCTTCGGCTCACGGCCCTCCTCGTAAGCCGCATCACCGGGGAAGTCCTGGCCGAAACGCTGGCGGACGATGGGACGTGCCTCCTCCAACGGCAGGCCGATCCTGGCCCCACGGAACGAGACGAACGTCATCGTCGGCAGGATCACCTCCTCCACCGGCAGCCCCTTCCATTGCCCCTGCACGCAGAACGTGGCGATCTCGTTCTCTTCGTCCACCTTGCAGGGTTTCGACGCGTTCGCGGCCAACCAGGGATGGGCCGGGCGCCCGGTTTGCAGATCGATGTACCAGCCGTCCAGCGCGCAGGTCGGCAAGGCATCGAGCAGCGGGGAGAGGTCTGTTGCGGTGGCCGGGGCGGCCAGCGGTGCGCCCGTTGCGGGTGTCCCGGTTGGTGCATCCGGTGTGCGCTGGCAGGCCGCCAGCGCGAGTAGACCGGCCAGCAGCGCGACGTGGCACGGACGCCGGATTGAATGCTGCGTTCCCTGCATTGCGTGTTTCCTGGTTTCAGAACCCAGTGCAGATGATCGCCGATCCGGGACCGGCTTGGACGTTGGCTGCGGCGCGATCTCCACGCATGGCGTGGAGCCACCGCGTGTGTCGGCTTCCCGCCCGGTAAACTGCGTAGGCATCGAGGATCTTCTGCAGCCGCGCATGCTGTTTCGTCCCCATGGGGACCCGCTGCACGCGCTTCAGCAGCGTCTTCCACATGTATCCGGATCGGAAGAAATACGGCCGTACTTCGAGAAAGGTCAGCGCGACATCCAGCGTATCTGGATCGTGTTCGGCCAGCCGTTTCAACGCGTTGGCATAGCCTCCCGGGAACGCCAGCCGCTCGTAGTGCTGGTGGAACGCCGCGCAGGCCTGGGCGTGCAGCAGCTTCTGTTCCGGGTCACGCCAGCGCAGCGCGGCACTCTCGTGGATGGCCTGCTGCAGCCGGTTGATCTCGTCAGCATTGGCGCGGATCAGGCGCTCCATCGGGGCACGGGGATGGGCCATGGTTCCTTCCATGTGGCTTGTCAGGGGTCAGATCCCTTTCCCGCAGGGAAAGGGATCTGACCCCACTTCAGGTCACGGCGCTCGGCGCAATGTCACCAGGGTGATCTCCGACGGCACGCCGATGCGCGCCGGGAAACCAGCCCAGAGGCCCGCACCGTTGCTCACGTACAGCGTCATCCCATCCACGTCATAACAGCCGGAAACAAAGCCACCGTTGGCCCGCTTCACCAGCTGGTCCATGCCGATGATCTGCCCGCCATGGGTATGCCCGGACAGCTGCAGCTTCACACCGCGCGCGGCGGCCTCGCGTGCATTGCGCGGGCGATGATCGAGCAAGATCACCGGCGCGGACAGATCGGCACCGGCCAGTGCAGCATCCAGATCCGGCAGCGGCAGGCCGTAGCGTGCGGCCACCGGATCGGTGACACCGGCAATGGTCAACGCTGCATCGCCGCGCCTCACCTGCGTGTGGCTGTTCTCCAGCACCTGCATGTGCAGCGCGCGGAACGCCTGCATCCAGTCCTGGTACTGCGCGTAGTACTCGTGGTTGCCCGTGATGGCGATGACCCCATCCGGCGCATGCAGATCGGCCAACGGTCGCGCGTCGTCGCGACGGGCCTCGACGCTGCCGTCGATCAGATCACCGGTGATCACGATCAGGTCCGGCTTCAGCGCGTTGCTCTGGTCCACCACCCTGCGCACCCAGTCACCGGTCAGCAGGCGGCTGGCGTGGATGTCGGTCAGCTGCAGCACGCGATAGCCGTCGAACGCGGCCGGCAATCCGGCGATGCTCACCTCGATCTGCCGGGGCTTGGGTACCGCCATGCCCTGGCTGACACCGTAGCCACTGACCAGCAGGGCCAGCATGCCGGCCGCCGGTCGCAGACTCCGCGTGCGCAATGCGGCTACCGTGCGTGGCCAGCGCAGCAGGCGGGAAGCGAGCAGGCTCACGTCCAGCGCCAGCATCAGCAACGCCAGCAGCAACACCGCCGTGGAGCCGGTGGCCAGCGTGGCGATGGCCAGTTTCGGAATCTCGGGCGAGGCCATCGTGCCCCAGAACATGGCGACGATGCGCAGCTGCACGGCAACGCCCACCAGCAGCAGCGACAGCACGATCTTCATCCAGATGGGCATGCGCAGTGGCCAGAACAGGCGCCAGGCCACATAGAGGCCCATCAACAAACCGATCGTACTCAGCACTGCAACCATCCGGGAAGGAAAACGGGCCCGCCATGGTGACGGCTGCGGGAGGTGTTGTGTAGAGCCGAGCCCATGCTCGGCTGCTCAGGAAGCCGTCGAGCATGGCTCGACGCTACAGAACCCCAATCGCGCAGGGCTCGACGCTACAGATCGCCGAGGCGTTCAACCCGCAGGCGGGCGATACGACGCTTCTCCATCGCCAGCACAGTGACGCGTACATCCGCAATTTCCACCGCATCACCGATGTCCGGCAGGCGCCCCAGACGCTCCAGTACCAGCCCGGAGATGGTCATGTAGTCGGCACTGCGCGGCAGCGATACACCCGCCAGGCGCTGCAGATCGTCCAGGGTCAGCGCGCCATCGGCCTCCCAGCAATCTTCGCCCTGCGCGACCACGCCATAGCGCTCGTCCTGGGTGTCGACCAGGTCACCGGCAATGGCCGCCAGCAGGTCGTTGGCGGTCACCAGGCCTTCCACGCTGCCGTACTCGTCCACCGCCACCGCCAGCGGCACGGGGTGCTGGCGGATCAGTTCCAGCGCCTGCAGCGCACTGGCGCTGGACAGCACGTACTGCGGCTCACGCAGGTTGCCTTCCAGCTGCAGCGGCTTGCCCTGCAGCAGGTCGGCCAGCAGGTCGCGGCTCTGCACCACGCCACGCAGGCTGTCCAGATCACCATCGCCCACCAGCAGGCGGGTGTGCGGCGACGCCACCAGGCGGGCCACCACATCCTCCTGGCCCCGCGCCAGGTCGATCCACTGCACATCGGCACGCACGGTCATCACGCTCGACACCGGCCGATCGGCCAGGCCCAACACGCTGCGGATCATCTCGTGTTCGGCCGGCTGCAGGCGCTCTTCGGCGTCCACGTGTTCGTCGGCGTTTTCGTCGTCATGGCCGTTGGCCGGGCGCGCGCCGAGCATTCGCAGCACCGCGTCAGCGGTGCGCTGGCGGAACGGCTGGCGACGCTCGTTGCGCTCGCGATTGAAGCGAACCCACTGGTTGAACGCCTCGACCAGGATCGAGAAGGCAATGGCCGCGTACAGGTAGCCCTTCGGAATCTTGTAGCCCAGGCCCTCGGCCACCAGGCTGAAACCGATCATCAGCAGGAAGCCCAGGCACAGCACCACCACCGTGGGATGCTTGTTGACGAAGCGGGTCAACGGCTTGCTGGCCACCAGCATCAGCGCCATCGCAATGGTCACTGCGGCGTACATCACGCCGAGGTTGTCGACCATGCCGACCGCGGTGATCACCGAGTCCAGCGAGAACACCGCATCAAGCACCACGATCTGTGCCACCACCATCGCGAAGCTGGCATAGACCTTCTTGCCATCCTCGTGATGCTCGCGGCCTTCCAGACGCTCGTGCAGCTCCATCGTGCCCTTGAACAGCAGGAACAGGCCACCGCCCAGCAGGATCAGGTCACGCCCGGAGAAGCTGTGGTCGAACAGCGTCAGCAGCGGCTCGGTCAGTTTCATGATCCAGGCCAGCGCGGCCAGCAGCACCAGCCGCATCAGCAGGGCCAGTGCCAGGCCGATCACCCGCGCGCGGTCACGCTGATGCGGCGGCAGTTTGTCGGCAAGGATCGCGATGAACACCAGGTTGTCGATGCCGAGAACGATCTCCAGCACGACCAGGGTTGCAAGGCCCATCCATATCGAGGGGTCAGCCAACCATTCCATTTCAGGTCCGTTTCGTCAGTAGGTAAGGGAAAAGGGAAACCACTCAGTCAGCGTCCTGCACCTGCGCCGGGTCATGCCCGAGCAGGTCGCCAGGCGTGCATTGCAACTCGCGGCAGATCGCATCCAGCGTGGAAAAGCGGATGGCGCGCGCCTTGCCGGTTTTCAGGATCGACAGGTTGGCCAGGGTGATGTCGATGCGCCCGGCCAGCTCGGACAGGGTCATGCCCCGTTCCTGCAGCATGCGGTCCAGGGTGATGATGATCGCCATCAGATGACACCATCGAGGTCATCGCGCATCGCCGCGCCCACGGCGAACACCCGTGCCAGCACGAACAGCATCAGCACCGCGACCAGGCCGGTGATCGACATGCCGCCGCCCACCTCCATCCAGGTGAAGTCCGGGCCCATCCAGGCGGCGTAGGCGCCGATCAGGATCGACAGCACCTCCATCGACAGCATCAGCCACGCCATGCGCTGCAGGCGCTGCGCATTGGCATGGGTGAACGGCCGCTCGCGCGCCGCCGACTTCAGCAGCCGCAGCAGATGGCGCAGGAACACCAGGCACAGCACCAGCAGCGCGACGATGGCACCCAGGCCCAGGCAGAAATGCAGGAACAGATCGTTGCCATGCGCGGCGGCGGCAGCAGCATCGTGCACGCTGTCGAGCAGCCAGCGGCGGTCGTGGGCGACCAGCGGCACGGCCAGCAGTGCGGCCAGGATGCCCAGCCAGCACATCGCCCGGACGGCCTGTACGGCGGCCTGGGCCAGGGTGAACAAGCCTCGCGCAGGTCTGGCGCGGGCGGGACGAGCGGTCAAGCGGCCTCCGGCGTTGGGGCAGCATCGCCGCCCCAGGGTGGATTTATCGATAAACGATATACCACATGCCGCGTGAAAAGCTGAATCGCGCGCCTGGCCCCTGTCAGGGCCCAGGCGCGCCCTGCTCCAGCATCGCTTCGCCCGGGGCCGCCGAGGCCATCGCCTGCACGCCGGCTTCGGCCGCCTGCCGCGTGACCAGGCGGAAGCGCACCTGCAGCTTGCCCTGCCCCGGCGTGGCCCAGCCGTACTGGATGGCCACCTGATCGGCCGACAGTGGCCCACGCCCAGGCAGCGATCGCACCTGCAACGGCTTGGGTGCGGCCTGCACCAACCGGGCGAATCCCTTCTGCACGACCGCCGCGTCGGCCTTTTCGGCGTAGACCGTACACGTGCCATCGTCAGCCCAGCTCACCGCATAGCGGCCACTGGCCAGAGGCACCATCCAGGCCACGCCCGATTGCCCCTGCAACAGCGTCGCGGCTTCGGCAGGCTGCAGCGGCGACAGTCCATTGGATTCCATCAGCGACTGCAGCCGTGCGGGGGCACCGATGTGCTGCATGCAGGCGGTGTCGAACAGCTCGCTGAAGGGATCCTGCGCCGGGGCCTTGGCCTTGGGCGTGCGCACGGGTTGCGCCACCGCCAGGGTGGGCAGCAGGGCCAAAGCCAGCCAGAACGCAGGACGCATCGGGATTCCAAGCTACAGAAAACAGCAGGGAGGATGGCAAAGCCCGGGCGCGACGCGCAATGGGTCATGGCTTGACAGCCGTCGCCGGCGGGAGGAGCATTAATTAACAAATTAGTTAATTAGCTCGCCATGGACCGTATCTTCGAAGCCCTCGCCTCCACCGCCCGCCGGCAGATCCTGGCCTATCTCAGCGCCGGCGAGCTCAGCGCGGGCGAACTGGCCGAACGCTTCGACTTCAGCAAGCCGGCGCTGTCCAGCCATCTGCGCATCCTCGAGGAAGCCGGCCTGATCGAACGCGAGAAGCGCGGCCAGTTCGTGTACTTCCGGCAGGTTCCCGACCGTTTGGCCAACACGTTGTTCTCGTGGGCGGCCGAAGTCTGTCCGGTCGGCGGCCCGCTCAAGCGCGAAGCACGCGCACGCCGCAAGTCCCCTGCACGCTGATCCACTCTGCCAAGGAGCATGACGATGCCTGGTTCGACCCGCGACCGCCGTTCGTTCCCAGGGGTACAGCTTCCAGCACTGGAGGGTGGCAGTCCGACCGAAGTCACGTTGATCGCGCAGCTCGGCATCGGTGCCGGTGATGCGCTGGTGACCGACGCCAGCCAGCGCCAGCGCCACCACCCGGCCTTCATCGATGCGCTGGACGAGCCTTCGGCGCGACTGGGCGGCATGCACCTGCAACAAGGGGATGCCTCCTCGCTGTACAGCTTCACCGTCGGTGCCGGTGGCCACCCGTTCCATCGCCATGCCGGACCGCGCATGTTCACCGCCATTGCCGGCAGCGCCGGTGCCGAGCTGCGCTTCGCCACCGCGTCCGACGCGCAGCTGGCAGGAGATCCCGGTGTCTTCGCGCGCACGCTGCGGCGCATCCGCATCCCCCCAGACTGCCTGTTTACCGTACGCTTCGGCGGCGGCACCTGGCACCAGTTCGCATCGAACCATCGCGCACACCCCGCGCTGTTCGCGTTGTCCTGCCACAGCAATGAACTGGCCGGCGCAATGAGCGAGCAGGCCCGTGCACAGGTACAGCACAATGCCGCCGATATCCCCAGCCTGACCGAGGTACTGCCCGATGCGCACTGGCCATCGGCCACCACACTCGCGGCAGCGCCGCTGCTGCAACTGTCGCTGCAGGCAGCGCCGCCCAGCCTGAGTGCTCAGCTGTGCGCGCGTACCCGCGCTCTGTTCGGTCCGCTGCGTCGGATTCCACTGCGGCCACTACGCGGGTTTGTCGAACGCGCCACACCGGCCTATCCCGTCCATTCAGAGGCCGTCGCCACTCACGGCCTGCTGCCTGTGGCCCTGCCGCGCAGCCACTACCAGGACCAGACCACGCTGCGCCTGGACAGCGCGCAGGTCGCGCACCACTCCGCATCGGCGCTGCTGGCCGATGTACTGGAAGGCTTCCTGCGCAATCCCCCCACCGGCGTGGGCCACCTGATGGCGCTGCGTAACCGCCTCGTGGCGCCGTTGCGGCTGCGTACGTCGCCGCTCGGCTGCCCGGTATCGTCATTGCTGTCGACCGATCGCAGCCAGTTGTTCGCCGGCCGCTATCCAGTGCTGGATTCGCATGTCGATACAGAAGATGACTGTGCCGAAGTGCTGCTCGGCGCCGACGATCGCCATCTGCGTTTCCGCAGCAGCGTGCGGGTACAGCGCTGTGCCGATGGCCATATCGAGATCAGCCTCGGCTCACGCGTGCAGACCCTCAATGCGTTCGGTCGCATCTACATGGCGCTGATCGATGCTGCACACCGGCACTACGTGGCACCCGCGCTGCTGCGGCGTGCTGTCGAGCATGCATTGGCACCGGAACTGGCCACCGTTGACGCGTGGATGACGCGCCCGGTGCACCGATGATGCCGGCCAGCGGCCGGCACTACCTGGTGCTGTAGCGGTAGACCAGATCATCGGCATCACTGCGCACCGCCCGCGTGTCGAGAACGCCGCCCAGGCGCCGCGCGACGGCCTGCGATGCCAGGTTGTCCGGCGCGATGTAACTGACCAGCGTCGGCAGCTTCGCCACCTCGAACGCCCAGTCGCGCAGTGCACCGGCCGCTTCAGTGGCAAAGCCCTGCCCTTCATGGCCGTCGTACAGCAACCAGCCCAGCTCCTTTTCAGGAAACAACGGGCCATGATTGATCCCCACCTGGCCGATGCAGGCACCGGTATCAGTGCGCTCGATCATCAACGCGCCATGACCGAACAGATGCCAGCTGGCCAGGTCGTGGCAGAACTGGCCCCACGCCGCCACCTCACCGAACGGCCCGCCCATGCCGCGCGCACGCGGCGAGGCCAGGAACGCGGCATAGATGCCGAAGTCATCCAGCTGCTGTGGACGCAGCCGCAGACGCACGGTGTGCAGGGTTGGAATCTCAAGCATGACGGCGCACAGGATCAGTACACGGCCAGATGACTGCAACCACGCCGCTGTGGTTGCCCTTCCATCGTCACCTGCACACTGGCCAGCGTGTCCACGCCTTCGGTGTTGCGGCACGACTCGTGCTTGATCTCGACGATGGTCGGCTGCTTGTCCAGCTCACCGTTGAGGACGATCAGCGAACCGGGTGCATCGGCCGGCTGGCCGAGGTAGCGCAGCACGCCCTTGTGGGTGCGGCCATCGGCACTGAGGCTGGCGTCGTGGTTGCCCTTGCCGGTGGAGGCGATCTCGATGCGCCAGCCGGCACCACCGCCGGCGAAGGCCGGCACCGGACTCAGGTCGGCAGCGATGGAAGGATGGCGAGGCGCGTCGGCGCTGGTCCGGGAAGCGGTCGAAGCACAGCCGGCCAACAACCCGGCCAGCAGTGCCGTGGCAACCACAGGGCGAAAGATCATGGAGGGCACCTGCAGCGATCGGAAGCCCAGTCTAGGCAGGACCGCGTACGCCGGCGATGAATGCCACGATCAGCGGGTGCCTCGACCGCCCCCTGCCACCCGTACCCGATCACGCCCCTGCGCCTTGGCCCGGTACATGGCCGCATCTGCGGCACGCAGCAGGGTGCGCCAGCCCAGCGCGTCGGTGCCGCCCTCGGCCACGCCGAAACTGGCGGTCACCCGCAGCACGGTGCCGCCGGCCAGCGCGATGTCCATCTGCTGCAGGGCCAATCGCAATGACTCGGCCAGCTGGCGGCCACCGGCCAGATCGCCGTCAGCCAGCAGCACCAGGAACTCCTCGCCGCCATAACGGGCGATGCTGTCGCTGCGGCGCAGGTGGTGCTGCAGCAACTGCGCCACCTGCACCAGCACTTCATCACCAGCTTCATGGCCATGGCCATCGTTGATCGCCTTGAAGCGATCCACGTCCAGCAGGATCACCACGGCGCTTGCGTCGCCTCCGGCGTGTCTCTGCTGCACCACCTCCTCCAGTGCGCGCCGGTTCAACAGTCCGGTCAGCTCGTCGGTGCCAGCGAGCTGGCGCAGCTCGCTGGTCAGTGCCGAGCGCTCGCGCGATTTCTCACGCAGTACTTCGATGGCATCGAACAGGCGCTGCATCTCGGCCAGCGGATGGGTGACATGCTGCTCCGGGCCGGGTGCATCCGTGGCGAGCTGGATCACCTGCTTCTGTGCCTGCAGCAGTGGCTGCAGGATCTGCAGGTGGGCGATACGCAGGGCCACGCCCAGCACCACCAGCGTGCCCAGCGCGGTCGCCACCAGCACCGCCAGGCGCATGGCCTCACGGTTGCGGGTGCGCTCGAAGCGGGCGATGGACACGCTCAGGTAGCCATCGCGCAACGCCTCAAGCGACTGCAGGGTGGGCACGTAGCGCGCGGTGAACTCGGCAGCGGTCCACGGCGGTGGTACGCCACGGCGGCCATCCTCGATCAACTGCTCGATCATCGGCAGCGATTCACCGAAGAACTGCCGACGCGCCATGTCCCAATGCCATGACAATTCCGGGTCACTGCGGAACACCGACTCATGGCTTCCCGCCAACCGCCACAGCTCCAGCAGGCGGCCCTCGGTCTGCAGTGCAGCGCGTACCTGTTCCTCGCGCCATGCCCCCGGTACCGCGACCGGCGCCATCACGTTCGAGGCCAGGCGGCCGCCATGTTCGCGAAGATCGATCAGCACCTGACCCTGCATCGCTGGAATCGCCGCTTCACGGTCGGCGCTGACCAGCACGTTGATCTGCGCCGAAGTCAGCAGGTGCAGGCGATCAACCACGGCGAACATGCTGCTGATTGCACGCTCCACCTCCTCCACCCGGCGCGCATCGTGCGGTTGTGCCACCACCCGGTCCACCGCAGTGCGCGCCAACTGCAGGCGACGTTGCGCGTCGGCCAGCAGTGCATGCTCGTCGACCACGCCCGGATCGGCCTTGAACACGGTGTCCAGCTGCAGCAGGGCGGTGTCGACCCGCTTGCGCGCGGCCCCCAGCTGCGCGGCCAGCCGCGCCTGTTCGGCGGCGTCGGCCGGGTCAGCCCCCAGCAGGCTGTTGGCCGGGCCGCGCTCGGCCGAAGCCAGGTTTGCGAGATCGAAGGTCTGCCGCAACTGGCGCAGGCTGGCCAGGTTGTCTTCGGCGCCGGTGTAGCGCAACGTGCCCTGGACCAGTGCGATGGCCATCAACGGCAACGTGCACACCACGAACAGCCCAGCCAGGATCCAGACCCAGGTCCGCAACCTGATGGGCGATGCCTTGCCGGCCATGCAGAATTCCCCTGAAGTGCGGCTCACTGTAGCGAGCGGCTCCGGCGGCGCCAAGCCAGCGCCGTACGATCCGCAGGGGTGGATATAGCGCAGCGCGCGCGAACGCGCCGACAACGCCGGCGCCCCCCGTCCAGCCGGTCAGATGCGACAGGTCACGCCGGGTCAGATCCAGCGCTGGTCGACCAGTTCGCGCTTCACGTAGGCGTAGAACACCGGCGCCGCCACCAGACCGGGCAGGCCGAACGCCGCTTCCATCACCAGCATGGCCAGCAGCAGCTCCCAGGCGCGCGCCTGGATTTCACCGCCGACGATACGCGCGTTGAGGAAGTATTCCAGTTTGTGGATCACGATCAGGTACAGCAGCGCGGCCACTGCCACGTAGAACGAGACCGACAGCGCGACGATGGTGATGATCGTGTTGGAGATGATGTTGCCCACCACTGGCAGCAGGCCGGCGATGAAGGTGATCAGTACCAGCGTCTTGGACAGTGGCAGGTGCACGCCGAACAGCGGCAGCACGCCCAGCAGGAAGATCGCGGTGAACACGGTGTTGAGCAGGGATATCTTCACCTGCGCGAACACCACCTGGCGGAACGCGGTGGCCAGGCGGCTGGTGCGCCCGATCAGTTCCTGCGCCAGCGGCCCCATCTTCGGCAGCGGAAGTTCGTCGTACAGCGCGATCATCGCGCCCAGCACCATGCCGATCAGCACGCGTACGCCCACCTGCACCACCGACGTTCCGGCCACGCCCAGCTGGCGCTGGTGCTCGGCAGCCCAGTCATTCAGCGCCGCGCGCAGCGCCGGCATGTCCTCGGGGATATACGGCTGCAGCAGCGCCGGCACCTGGTGGCGCGATGAATTGAGGATGTCCATCAGCCGCGCCAGCAGTGCGTCCGGCCCGCCGGTCTCGTTGCGGAAGAACGACGCCACACCGATCCCGGCCAGCACCAGTCCGCTGATGATGATCGCCGACAGCACGATCACCGCGATTGCCCGTGCCCGTCCCGGCGGCAGCCTGCCTTCCACGGTCGACGCCAGCACGTGGGTCAGCTGGAACACCAGCAGCCCCGACAGCAGGGTTACCACCAGGCCCAGCTTCAACGCCAGCCACATGCCCAGCAGCATCATCAGCCAGGCCGCGATCCTCGGAACAGGGGGCTTGGGCTGGGCAACAAGGGCGTCTTGCATGGGCGGCACGTCCGGGCGGGGTGGCCCATGGTAGAGGATTGCCGTGGTGATGCCGCGTGCAGGATGAATGGCCGTTACGCCGCGATTGCAGAGGCGGCCGACCGGCATCGGCCCGGCCCCCTCGGCTCAGGCTCGATCCAGGGCGAGGTAACGAGCGGTACGCACGATCGCCTCGCGTTCGCCGAAGCTGGCCAGATCGCCGGCAATACGCCCACTGTCCCCGCTCGCGGCGATCTCCTGCAGCGTGCGCTGCATGGCCCGGATCGCGGCCCGTTGCAGGTCCGAGGGGATGATGACCAAGCGGTAGTCGAGTTCGGCCAGCCGTTCCACTGGCACCAGCGGCGTCTTGCCACTGTGGAACATGTTGATCAGCTTCGGCCCGGGCACCCGCTGCGAGATCGCCTCGATCTGTTCCAGGGTTTCCGGTGCCTCGACGAAGATCATGTCCGCGCCCGCGTCCACATAGGCCTGCGCCCGTCCGATGGCTGCGTCCAGGCCCTCGCAGGCGATGGCATCGGTACGCGCAATGATCATCAGCTCCGGATCGTGCCGTGCCTGGCAGGCGACCCGGATCTTCGTGCACATCTCGGCTGCGTCGACCAGTGTCTTGTCGTCCAGGTGCCCGCAGCGTTTGGGGAACGCCTGGTCCTCGATATGCAGCGCGGCGACGCCTGCCCGCTCGAATGCACGCACCGTACGCTCCACGTTGGCGCTGCCGCCGAAACCGGTGTCGGCGTCGGCGACTACCGGCAGGTCGCAGGCATCCACGATCCGCTCGATCTGCGCCAGTACTTCGGTGAATCCGAGCAGCCCGATGTCGGGCACGCCGGCCGAACGCGCGATGGCGCCGCCACTGGCATACACCGCCTCGAACCCGGTCAGCTCCACCAGGCGGGCCGACAGGCCGTCGAAGACCCCCGGTGCGATCACGCTGCGGCCGTGCCCGAGCAGGTGACGCAGCTGGCGTGTCTTCTTCATGTGGTCTCCCTTGCAGATGGACATTTGGCGTGGGATACCGATGATGTTGTCGCCACCGGCGACCGTCCAATACCGTGTTCGTACAGCATCAGAACGTCTGAGGTTCCAATGGAACTGCGCCACCTGCGCTACTTCGTCATGACCGCCCAGCTGCAGAGCTTCACCAGGGCCGCCGAAGCCCTGCACATTGCCCAGCCGCCGCTGGGGCAGCAGATCCGTGCACTGGAGGAAGAGATCGGAACGCCGTTGTTCCATCGCCAGGGACGCGGCATCGTGCTCAGCGATGCCGGGCGGGTGTTCTGGAAAGCGGCGGAGGACATCCTCGCGCGCGTCGACCAGGCCAAGGAAGAGGCATTGCGCGCCGCGCGCGGCGAGGTCGGCACGTTGACACTGGGGTTGACCGAATCGGCAACCTACAACGAGGTGGTCACCGCGCTGATGCGCAGCTTCCAGCGGGCGCATCCGGCAGTGCAGGTGCAGCTGGTCGAAGATGGCAGTGAATCCCTGGTCCGGCGCCTGGATGACGGCGAGCTCGATGCAGTGATCGTGCGCCCGCCGTTTTCCGGTAGCGGTGAACGGGTGACACAGCAACTCAGTGCCGAGCCGCTGGTGGCGGTGCTGCCGGCCGATCACGCGTTGGCGTGCCGGACGAGCATCGCGCTGGTCGAGCTGCGCGATGAGCGTTTCATCCTGTTCTCGCGGAAATCGGGCCAGGGCCTGAGTGCAGACGTGGTCGCCGCCTGCCGCAGCCAGGGGTTCACTCCGGCCATCCAGCAGGAAGCGCCGCAGGTGGCTTCAGCGATCAACCTTGCCGCCGCCGGCCTGGGTATCGCCATTGTCCCGGCGTCCATGCAGAGCATGCACCGGAGCGGCCTGGCCTTTGTTGCACTGGAGCTGGGCATGCCGACCACCACGCTGCAGTTGGCGGTGCGTTGCGATCCTCGCGCGACGGCCGCCCAGCTGCTGGCCTGCGCCAGAGACGTGGCAACACCTCATTCGCCATAGCTGGCGTTGTTCTTGCCCTGCCGCTTGGCGTGGTAGAGCGCTCGGTCGGCCAGTGCCAGCCAGTCCTCGACACTGCCACCACGCGGCGTGGCGGCAATGCCGATGCTTACGCTGAACTCCACGCCCGGCGTGATCTGGCGCGCGGCCTCGAGCAGATGCAGGCGCACCCGCTCGGCCACGTGCATCGCATCGACGGGCGCGCAGTCGTGCAACAGCACCACGAACTCATCGCCTCCCAGCCGCGCCGGGGTATCACCGGGCCGCGCAAACGTGCGCAGTGTTGCAGCGATATGCCGCAGTACCTCGTCGCCCGCGCGGTGGCCAAGCGAATCATTGATGCGCTTGAAGTCATCCACATCGAGCATCAACAGGCAGGCAAAGCCGCCCTGGCCCTGCGCCCGGTCCAGTGCCTGCTGCGCACGCAGGATCAGGAAGCCACGGTTGGCCAGCTCCACCAGCGGATCCATCCGGCTCAGCCGCTGCAGCTGCCGGTTCTGCGATTTGACCCGGCGTGCCAGCTGCCAGCTGAGGATGCTCAGCCCGATGCCGTAGACGAACAGGAACGGCACACTGAGCACGATCGTGCGCTGCGAGGAAACGGGTTGGTAAGGGAAGCCGAGCGCCCACCAGGTGATCGCGAATCCCAGCACCAGCGCCAGCGTGGCCCGCATCGCCAAGCGCACGCCACCGGCGGCAATCTTGTCGGCGACCAGCAGCGCAGCGAACAACGCGCTGGGGACCGCGCTCAGCGCCATGAAGGCGATCCAGCCGCCACCGAAGAAGGAGTCGGCAACCATGCTGCGGAACTGCGCTTGTGCGGGCTGACGGGCGCGCTGGGTCAGCACCAGCGCAAGCGCCGGCCACACCAATGCATTGAGCAACAGCAACGCCCAGGCCCACAGGCCGTCCTGACGCTCAAGAATGATCGAGGCGATGGGAATCGCACCCAGCCCATTGCCGACGAAGCGCATCCAGCCGATGCGACGTGCCGCGCCGATGCCTTCGACTGCGACTTCCGTCGAGTCAGTCAAGAACGGCATAGCCGACCCCCTTGCGCGATCGCACGTTCCACCCAGCCCCTTGCCGGGCTGCCCATGCCGAGTCTGACAGCTCTGCGTCAATTCGGGATCAAGAACTCGGCAGCGGCCCTGCCCTCATCCGGCCCTGGGTGCAGCCGTCGAGCCCCGCAGCATCAGGCTGAAATCCAGCGTCTGCTGCAGCGGCACATCCACGTGTTCGATGATGGCAAGCAGCAGGTTGACCGCACGCTCACCAATCTCCCGCATCGGCTGCCTGATCGTTGTCAGCGGCGGCGTGAGGTAGCGCGAGGAGGCCAGGTCGTCAAAGCCGACGATGGACAGGTCCTCCGGCACGCGGATGCCCAGCTCCCGGCAGGCTGCCAGGGTACCCAGCGCCATCTGGTCGCTGAAACAGAAGACCGCAGTCGGTACCGGCGCGGCGGCCAACATCGCCATCGCGGCCGCATGGCCCGACTCCACCGAAAAGTCGCCCGGCACGATGTTCAGCTGGCGCAGGCGTCCACGCGCCTTGCCGGCCGCCCGGACCCCTTCCAGCCGTTGCTGGTGCAGCGGATTGTCGGGGGGGCCACCGACCACCGCAATGCGTTCGTGTCCCAGCCCATACAGGTGTTCCATCACCGCGCGCGCGGCGGCGGCATTGTCGATGTGGACGCTGGGAATGCCCAGCGCGGGATCGAACTCGCAGCCGTTGACCACCGGCGCGGCGGCACCCCGCTGTTCGACGATGTCACGCGCCGTGGGTGGCAGGCGATGCCCCAGCACGATCATGCCGTCGGCCTCGTTGCGCCGGAGCATCTGTGCATAGCGCTCCTCGCGATCCGGTTGATGCTGGGTGTCCCCCAGCAGGACCGCGTAGCCAACGGCCTGCGCTGCGTCCTCCGCACCCTGCAGGATCTGGGCGAAGAACGGATTGGCGATGTCCGGGACGGTGACCAGGATCTTGCCGCTGCGCTGGGTCTTGAGCGTGCGGGCCACCGTGTTGGGCACATAGCCCAGCGCAGCGGCGGCCTGCTCGATGCGCGCACGGGTGGCCGGCAGGACTTTGTCCGGCCGCGAAAGCGCCCGCGACACCGTACCTGCGGAGACGCCGACGTGCTTTGCGATGTCGTAGATGGTGGCCATGGCGTTAGTTCTCCTGCCCGCTGTGCACTGCACAACAGGTCCTGCGTGAGCCCCTGCTAGGATAATGCAATCGATTGCATCGAGGGCGAATCACGTTGAAGACGCTCAAGGGTCCAGCGCTGTTCCTGGCGCAGTTCATCGGCGACGCAGCTCCTTTTGATCGGCTGGACACGCTGGCCGGGTGGGCCGCGGGTCTGGGCTATTCTGGCGTACAAGTCCCGACCACGGCGCCCCACCTGTTCGATCTGGCCGAGGCCGCGCGCAGCCAGGCGTACTGCGACGATATTGCCGGCATGCTGGCCGGTCATGGCGTGCAGATCACCGAGCTGTCCACCCATCTGCAGGGGCAGCTGGTCGCAGTCCATCCGGCCTACGACAGCCTGTTTGACGGATTCGCACCCGCGGACAAGCGCGGCGATCCCGCCGCCCGCCAGGCCTGGGCAGTGGAACAGCTACTGTTGGCCGCCAAAGCCAGCCAGCGCCTGGGGCTGACCGCGCATGCCACGTTCTCCGGCGCATTGGCCTGGCCCTATTTCTATCCCTGGCCGCAGCGCCCACCGGGACTGGTGGAGGAGGCCTTCGCCGAACTCGGCCGCCGCTGGCGCCCCATCCTCGATGCGTTCGATGCCTGCGGCGTGGACCTGTGCTTCGAGATCCACCCGGGGGAGGACCTGCACGACGGCGCGACCTTCGAGCGCTTCCTCGATGTGGTCGATCACCACCCGCGCGCGAAGATCCTGTACGACCCCAGCCATCTGCTGCTGCAGCAGATGGACTACCTGGGTTTCATCGACCGCTACCACGCGCGCATCGGCGCCTTCCATGTGAAGGATGCGGAGTACCACGCCAGTGCCAGCAGCGGCGTTTACGGCGGCTACCAGAACTGGATCGATCGCCCGGGCCGGTTCCGTTCACCCGGTGACGGCCAGATCGACTTCAAGGCGATCTTCTCCAAGCTCGCCCAGTACGACTTCCCCGGATGGGCGGTACTGGAATGGGAGTGCTGCCTGAAGCACCCGGAAGACGGCGCACGCGAGGGTGCCGCCTTCATCCGCGACCACATCATCCGGGTCACCGAGCGCGCCTTCGACGACTTCGCCGACAGCGGCACCGACGCCGCATCACTGCACCGCATGCTGGGAATCTGAGCTGACACCGCCCCGGGAGGGCAAGCCATGACGCACGCCATGTCGCGCTTGGGCGCGATGATGTTTCTGCAGTTCTTCATCTGGGGGGCGTGGTTCGTCACCCTCGGTACCTACCTGGTGCAGGGCCCGCTGCAGGCCAGCGCCAGCCAGGTGGCCACGGCCTTCCTCAGCCAGTCCATCGGCGCCATCGTAGCGCCGTTCCTGGTCGGCCTGATCGCGGATCGCTACTTCGCCGCGCAGCGCATCCTGGCGGTGCTGCACCTGGCCGGTGCGGTGCTCATGTGGCTGGCGTCCACGGCCACCAGCTTCAGCATGTTCTCCGCCTGCGTCATGGGCTACATGCTGCTGTTCATGCCGACGCTGGCACTGGCCAACAGCGTAGCCATGCGGCACATGCAATCGCCCGAGAAGCAGTTCCCACTGGTGCGGGTAGCCGGCAGCATCGGCTGGATCATCGCCGGCGTGCTGATCGGCTGGCTGGGCTGGGAGCAGGCGCACAGGCTTGAACTCACCTTCCGGATGGCCGCGCTGGCATCACTGCTGCTGGGCCTGTATGCCTTCACCCTGCCGCACACACCGCCGCTGGCCAAGCAGCGCGACGCCGGGCTCGGGCAGATCCTGGGGCTGGATTCGTTGCGTCTGCTGAAGTCGCGTGCCTATCTGGTGTTCTTCCTGGCTTCCATCGCCATCTGCATCCCGCTGTCGTTCTACTACAACTTCACCAACCCCTATCTCAACGATCTGGGCGTGCGCGGCGCGGCCGGCCTGCAGTCGCTGGGCCAGGTCTCCGAAGTGCTGCTGATGCTGGCCATGCCGTTCCTGTTCGTGCGGCTGGGGGTGAAGACCATGCTGGCGGTCGGCATGGCCGCCTGGGTGGTGCGCTATGCCCTGTTCGCCTTCGGCGATGCGGGCAGCGGTTTCTCCCTGCTGGTGATCGGCATCGTGCTGCACGGCATCTGTTACGACTTCTTCTTCGTCACCGGCCAGATCTACACCGATGCACATGCCGGCCCCGACGCACGCAGCAGCGCGCAGGGGTTCATCACCCTGGCCACCTACGGCGTGGGCATGCTGATCGGCACCTTCCTGTCGGGCGCGGTGGTGGAGCACTACACCACCGCCGCAGGGCCGGACTGGCAGCAGATCTGGCTGTTCCCGGCCGGCGTCGCGCTGGTGGTGCTGGTCGCCTTCCTGCTGCTGTTCCGCGACCGCCCGGCGGTCGTGGCCACGCCTTCTACGCCCTGAGGATCCCCGTCGATGCCCAAGCTTGGAATCGCCATCGTCGGCGCCGGCATGATCGGAGCAGTGCATCGTCGTGCGGCACTGCTGGCGGGCGCCGAGGTACGCGGCGTGGCCGCCTCGTCACCGCAGCGCGCGCATGAGGCAGCGCAGTCCTGGAATGTCCCGCGTGCCTATCGGGATATCGAGGAGGTGATCGCCGATCCACAGGTACAGGTCGTGCATGTGTGCACGCCCAACCATCTGCACCGCGCCATGGCACAGGCCGCGCTGGAAGCTGGCAAGCACGTGATCTGCGAGAAGCCGCTGGCGACGACACTGGACGATGCGCAGGCACTGGCAGGTTTGGCCGCGTCGACCGGATTGGTTGCCACGGTGCCCTTCGTCTACCGCTACCACCCGGTAGTGCGCGAGGCGCGCGCCCGTATCGCCCACGGTGAACTGGGGCCGTTGCACCTCATCCACGGCAGCTACCTGCAGGACTGGTTGTTGGACCCGGCCAGCAACAACTGGCGCGTGGACCCCGCGCTGGGAGGCGCTTCGCGTGTGTTCGCCGACATCGGCTCGCACTGGTGCGACCTGGTGGAGTGGATCAGCGGCGAACGCTTCACCGAGGTCAGCGCGGCATTCTCCACGGTAATCGCCGAGCGCGGCGCCGTCAGCGGGCAGAGCTTCAGTACGCCAACGGCCGCCAGCGCGATGCAGGCCGTCACCAGCGAGGACGTGGCCGCGGCGATGTTCAGGACCGGCGCTGGCACGCTGGCGTCATTGACGGTCAGCCAGGTCTCGGCCGGACGCCACAACCGCCTCTGGTTCGAGATCGATGGCGCCAAGGCCAGCGTGGCCTTCAATCAGGAGGATGCCGAACGACTCTGGATCGGCCTGCCCGACCAGCGCGAGGAGATCTTCGTGCGCGGGCCAGCCGCCGGCAGCGCCGAACAACGCCGTCTTTCCGTGCTGCCGGCCGGGCATGCACAGGGCTACGCCCAGTGCTTCGAAGCGTTTGTCGCCGACACCTATCGCGCCATCGAAGGCGATCAGCCGCAGGGGTTGCCCACCTTCGAAGACGGCCTGCGCTCGGCGCAGATCGTTGATCGTGTCATTGCATCGGCCAGGTCACGCGCCTGGACCACCATCGGTTGAAACCCGGGAGGATCTGTTGATGAAAGCTCTTTTCCGTAGAAGTGCAAGCCTCATCCTGCTGTTCGCTGCCCTGCCCACCTTCGCAGACGAAGCGGCCAGCACGCAGAAACCGATCGCGGTGCAGATGTACACCCTGCGCAACGCCGGGTCGCTCGAGCAGCAGTTGAAGATCGTCCACGACGCGGGCGTCCACGCGGTGGAAACAGTCGGTACGCAGAACACCAGCGCCGCCGAACTCAAGCAGCTGCTGGACCGGTACTCGATCAAGGCGATTTCATCGCATGTGCCGCTGGCCGAGCTGCGCAGCAATCTGGATGGGGTGGTGACCTTCAACCGGTCGATCGGCAACACGACGCTGGTGGTGCCGTACCTGGACAAGAAGGATCGCCCAACCGATGCCGCGGGCTGGACTGCATTGGGCCAGGAACTGGGCCGGATCGCAAAGCAGGTGCGCGGCAAGGGCATGCGCCTGGCCTATCACAACCACGACTTCGAACTGGCCGACTTCGATGGCAAGACCGGACTGGAGCTGCTGTTCGCCGCCGCGGGTCCAGACCTGCAGACCGAACTGGACCTGGCCTGGGTCGCGCGTGCGGGCCTGGACCCTGCGGTGATGCTTGAGAAATTCCGCGGCCACGTATTCGCGGTGCATGCCAAGGACAATGCGCCCAAGGGCCAGGCCCAGGACGAAGACGGATTCGCCGCCGTGGGCCAGGGCGTGCTGGACTGGAACGCGATCCTGCCTGCTGCAGCAGCCGCCGGCGTCCACTGGTACATCATCGAGCACGACCAGCCACGCGATCCGGCCAAGGTCATCCAGATCGGCGCGGACTACCTGCGTGAACATCTGGCCGTCAGCCAACCTGCTCGCGCACAGCGCTGATGCGAAGGAGCCTCGCTTGGACACTCGCTTGAAACTGAGCTTCACCCTGGCCGCGGCTCTGTGCGGCACGACGCTGGCCACCACGGCCTGGTGCAAGGACGACCCTGCGGCCGGCGCGAAGCTCTACACCGCGAACTGCGTGGCCTGCCACGGCGCCGATCGTGCGGGCATGCCGGGCGCGTTCCCGGCACTCACCGACATCGGCAAGCGCATGGCACCGGCGCAGATCAAGGAAAAGATCAGCAAGGGCGGTGGACTGATGCCGCCCTTCTCCCAGCTGTCGCAACAGGAAATCGATGACATCGCCAGCTATCTGGCGAAGTAAGCGGCCGGCGACCACGCCGGCCGTGTGCCGCTACAGCTCGCGCACCCAGATGTTGCGGTAGCTGACCTTGGAGTCATGCTCCTGCAGATAGAGCGGCGCGCACGCGTGAGGCGCGTACGACGGCGCACCGATGTACTCCGTCTTCCCCGCCAGCACGGTGTCATCCTGCACGAGCACGCCGTTATGCAGCACCGTGATGCGCGCGGGCGACGTCAGCCCGCCACCCGCCGAGAAGCGCGGCGCCTTCCAGAGGATGTCGTAGACCTGCCACTGGCCCGGTGCGCGCGAGGCGTTCACCCGTGGCATGGCCTGCTTGTAGATCGAACCCGCCTGGCCGTTGGCATACGTGGGGTTGTTGTAACTGTCGAGCACCTGCAGCTCATACAGTTCCTGCAGGAAGATACCGCTGTTGCCGCGGTTCTGGCCGTCGAAGCCCTTCGTCTCGGTGGGGGTACGCCACTCGACATGCAGCTGGACATCGCAGAAGCGTTGCCGGGTGCGGATGCCCTTGCTGCCCGGAACGACGGTCATGGCACCATCGGCAACCGTCCAGGGCACGCGTCCGCCCTGCTCTGCCTCCCACGCCGAGACATTCTTGCCATCGAACAGCACGATGGCGTCGGACGGCGCCATGCCCGGACGCGTCGCCACGACGGCAGGCACAGGGGTCCACACCTCGGTCTTCTTCGGGTCACGCGCAGCGTCGGCACTGTCCTGGGCGAATGCAGTTGCAGCGGCCAGCAGGCCGGCGGTGATCAACGCAGGACGGATCATCAGGGTATCGTCCATCAGCTGGTCCCCCACGCCGGCGTGCCGGGAACATAGGCCAGGTCGCCGTCGTAGCGACCCGGCACGGCGACGTACTGCAGCACCCCGGTCGCGCCGACCTTGGAGGTGAAGAAGCCGAAGATGGCCAGCTGCTTGATCATGGTGAAGTAATGCGGCATCGCCTCGCCCTCTTCAGGCGTACCGGTCTCGGTCACATCGGCAGAGCGAGCCTTGGCTTCGGCGTCCAGCGTTCGCAGCAACCCGGTGCGGGCTTCGGGTGTGAGCGATACAAACCGGCCACCGGCGCGTTTGTCGATGTCGGCCAGACCAGCGCGGAACGTCGCCTGCTGCCGGGCGGTGTAGCAATCGCTGACGAAGGTCGCCATGAACAACCCGGCACCGGCATCCTTCGCGCCAGGTGTCCGGGTCCGCGGCAGGATGGTCTCGGCGATCTCGTCCAGCGTGCCGACATCGGCTTCGGAGAAATGGATCTTCGTGCCGGCCACCGGTGCCTGCCCGTGCACAAGCGCAGGCAATCCGACCATGGCCGCACCGGTGGCGGCGACGATCATCTTCAACAGTTCGCGGCGATCCATCAGAGGTTCCCCGCTTTCAGTTCGCGCACCGCATGGTCGGCCGCACGCGCGGTCAGCGCCATGTAGGTCAGCGAGGGATTCACGCAGGCGCTGGAGGTCATGCAGGCACCGTCGGTCACATAGACGTTGGGTGCATCCCAGACCTGGTTGTGCGCATTCAATACCGAACTCTTCCGATCGCGTCCCATGCGCGCGGTTCCCATCTCATGGATGCCCTTGCCCGGGGCATAGTCGCTGTCGTGCATCTTCACGTCCTTGACGCCGGCCGCCTCCAGCATCTCGGCGGCATCGGCGGCCATGTCCTTGCGCATGGCCAGTTCGTTGGCACGCATGGACACGTCCATCGCCAGCACCGGCAGCCCCCACTTGTCCCTGCGGTCCCGATCCAGGCGGATCGTATTGTCGTGGTGCGGCAACATTTCACCGAACCCGGTCATGCCGATGCGCCAGTCGCCCGGTACGGTCAGCGCCTCCTTCAGGTCGGCACCGATGTTCAGCTCGGCGATCTCGCGCGACCAGCCGGTGCGGCTGGCACCGCCCTGGTAGCCGAACCCGCGCAGGTAGCCGCGCTTGTCGGCTGCGACGTTGCGGAAACGCGGAATGTAGAAGCCGCAGGGACGGCGGCCGAAGTAGTACTTGTCTTCGTAGCCCTCGACCCGGCCCGAGGCGCCCGCACCGAAATGATGGTCCATCACGTTGTGCCCGAGCTCGCCCGACGAAGAACCCAGCCCGCCGTCCCAGACATCGGTGGCCGAGTTCATCAGCAGCCACGTCGAGTTGAACGACGATGCGTTGAGGAAGATGACCTTGGCGGTGTACTGGTAGGTCTGGCCGGTTTCGGCGTCAATGATCTCCACGCCGCGCGCACGCTTGCGGTCCTTGTCGTAGAGCACTTCCTTGACGATCGAGAACGGCCGCAATGTCAGGTTGCCGGTCTTCATCGCCGCCGGCAATGTCGCCGCCTGGGTCGAGAAATAGGCACCGAAGGGACAGCCCAGGATGCACTTGTTGCGATACTGGCAGTTGACGCGCCCCTGCTCGGGCATGGGCTTGGTGATGTTGGCGGTGCGCGAGTGGATCATGTGGCGCGTTCCGCCGAAGGCCTTCTTGATACGCGCGGCGACATCCTTCTCGACGATGTTCAACGGGATCGGCGGCAGGAACTCGCCGTCCGGCAGCACGTCCAGTCCTTCGCGCGTGCCGGCGATGCCGGCGAACTTCTCCACGTAGTCGTACCAGGGCGCAATGTCGGCGTAGCGGATCGGCCAGTCGGTCGCGAGGCCGTCCTTGAGGTTCGCCTCGAAATCCAGATCGGAGAAGCGATAGCTCTGCCGCCCCCACATCAACGAGCGGCCGCCGACGTGGTAGCCGCGGAACCAGTCGAATCTCTTGGTCTCGATGTAGGGCGAGTCCTGTTCGTTGGCCCACATCCCTTCCAGGTTCTCGGCCAGGCCGTAGTCACGCATCAGCACCGGGAAGTCGGCCTTCATCGCCTGCGTTGGCCGGTTGCGGTGCGGGAAATCCCACGCCTCCTTCATCGCGTTGACGTAGTCCTTGACGTGCTCGATGTTGCGTCCGCGTTCCAGCATCAGGACCTTCAGGCCCTTCTCGGCCAGCTCCTTCGCTGCCCAACCGCCGCTGATTCCCGAGCCAACAACAATGGCGTCGTAGTGATTATCTGCCATGGGTTTCTCACCTGGGTGGATATCGTTTCAGACGTCGCAGAGGCGGATCGCCTCGCGCAATGAGGCAACGGGATCGGGCGCTGCAGGCGTGAACTCCTGCGCCAGATACCCCTTGAAACCGGTGTCGCGGATTGCGCGACAGATGGCCGGATAGTGGAGCTCCTGCTGGTCTCCAATCTCGTTCCGGCCGGGCACGCCCGCGGTGTGGTAGTGCTTGAAGCAGGCGTGATGCTTGCCGATGGTGGCGATGATGTCGCCTTCCATGATCTGCATGTGATAGATGTCGTAGAGCAGGCCGAAGTTGTCCGAGCCGAGCCGCTGGCACAGCTCTACGCCCCAGGCCGAGTGGTCGCACAGGTAGTCGCGATGGTCGACCCTGGAGTTCAACAGTTCCATCACCAGCACCACGCCGCGCTTCTCGGCATGGCCGAGGATGCGCTTGAGGCCAGCCTCGGCATTGGCCATGCCGTCCTGCGGGTCCATGCCGTTGCGGTTGCCGGAGAAGCAGATCAGGTTTCGATAGCCGGCATCGGCCACCAGATCGATGTGCCGCGTGTAGCGCTCCACCAACTGGTCGTGGAACTCACGGCCGGCAAAGCCCTTGGTGAGGCCCAGTTCTGCGCCGTTGCACATCGAGCTGTACACGCCATTCGCCTTCAGCGTGGGCCAGTCTTCCGGACCGACCAGATCGATGGCGGCAAAGCCGATGTCTTTCACCGTGCTGCAGAGCTGTGCCACCGACAGCTGCGGGAAGGTCCAGCGTGCGACGGAATGCTTCAGGTTGCCCTTGAGCGGCACCGTGGCGGCGAATGCAGGCATCGTCCCCGCGGTCGTCACGACCCCCAGGCCAATGCTGCCGGCAACTGCGATGCGCAACGCATCGCGCCGCGTGAACCCCGTCGCCGGGGCCGGTCTGATCGAATGGATGGACATCCACCTTCCGGCCTCCCAACCGGTATCAAACGCAACGATTCACAGCAATGCAATCGATTGCACCATAGGGGAGGAAATTGTCTGTTTGCAAGTCGCGGTGCACGAAAACTGATGCTGCGAAGCACAACACAGATGACATCGCGCAAAAAGAAAGCCCCGCATGAGCGGGGCTTTCTTTTCTACTGAGGACGAGCGTTCGATCAGAACGGAATATCGTCGTCAGCGAAGTCGTCCATCGGTGGCGCCTGCTGCGGCTGCGGACGTTGGTTGCCACCCTGGTTGCCGTAACCCCCACCCTGGTTGCCGCCCTGGTTGCCATAGCCGCCACCCTGGCCACCACGCTGACCACCGCCACCGCCGCCGTACTCCTGGCGCGGCGCCTGCTGGCGCTGCGGACGATCGCCGCCGTAGTTGCCGCCGCCGCCGCCGCCACCGCCACCGCCTTCACCGCGGCCGCCCAGCATCTGCATTTCATCGGCGATGATATCGGTGGAGTACTTCTCCACGCCGTCCTGGCCGGTGTACTTGTCGTAGCGCAGGCTGCCTTCGACGTAGACCGAGCTGCCCTTGCGCAGGTACTCGCCGGCGATCTCGCCGAGCTTGCCGAAGAACACCACGCGGTGCCATTCGGTACGTTCCTGCTGGTTGCCGTCCTTGTCCTTGCGGACGCTGGTGGTGGCCAGGCTGATGCGGGTGATCGCCATGCCGCCCTGGGTGTACTTCACGTCCGGGTCGTTGCCGAGATTGCCGACCAGGATGACTTTGTTGATGCCGCGCGCCATAGGTACCTTCGTCCGTTGTCCAAGGGCAGACCGCCAGTGATAGCACAGCCCCGGGCGGGGGTGCAGTAGGCGGGGCCGCCCCTGTTGAAATTTGGGGGAATGCGAGAACGATGCATCTTAGCATTGCCGCCGCCATCCGCCCGGTCAGAAGACCCCGGCCGCGCAGGAAAATTGAACTGATTTCCTTGTCCGGCAATGACTTACCCTCGCTTCGGTGGACATCCGGAGGGGCATTCGCGTCTACCCATGGCATCATGCCCGGGCACCTTTCCCCTGCCCCCTCCGCGTGCCCATGACGATCAAAGGCAAAGCCACCTCCCTGGACATCGCCCACCTGGCCGGGGTCTCCCAGCCGACCGTGTCGCGAGCCCTGCGTGGCAGCCCGATGGTCAACGCCGAGACCCGCGAGCGCATCCTGCGCATCGCCCGCGAGCTGAACTACAAGGTCGACAAGAACGCCTCCAGCCTGCGCCTGCGCAATGCCGGCACCCTGGCCCTGCTGTTCTTCGAGGACCCGACCAACGACGACTCGCTGATCAACCCGTTCTTCCATTCGATGCTGGGCTCGATCACCCGCGCCTGCGCGCTGCACGGGCAGGACCTGCTGGTCTCGTTCCAGCAACTGTCCACCGACTGGCAGGCCGATTACGAGGACAGCAACAAGGCCGACGGCATCATCCTGCTCGGCTACGGCGACTATCACGAATCACGCGACCGCCTGCAGCGGCTGGTCGAACAGGGCACGCACTTCGTGCGCTGGGGCGCCGCCCTGCCCGGCCAGCCAGGCGTGTCGATCGGCAGCGACAACTTCCAGGGCGGGCACGACATCACCACCCACCTGCTGCAGCGGGGCTGCCGCCGCATCGCCTTCCTCGGCCATGCCTCCAGCCATTACCCCGAATTCCAGGAGCGCTACCGCGGCCATGTCGCGGCCCTGCAGGACCACGGCCTGGCCGCCGAACCGGCGCTGCAGCACGATGCGATCACCACCGAGGCCTCCGGCCAGGAGGCCTGCCAGGCGCTGCTGGCGCGCGGCGAACCGATCGATGCGATCTGCGCCGCCAGCGACCTGATCGCCATCGGTGCGATGCGCGCCCTGCGCGAGGCCGGGCTACGGGTGCCACAGGACGTGGCGGTGACCGGCTTCGACGACATCCCGCTGGCGGCCTCGGTGTCTCCGGCGTTGACCACGGTCCAGCAGGACACCAAGCAGGCCGGCCAGCTGCTGGTGGAGCGCCTGCTGACGCTGATCGGCCGGCAACCGGTGGAGGGCCAGAGCATCCCGGTGAAGCTGGTGGTGCGGGAATCGTCGCTGCGCCGGTAAGCGCCACCAGACCTCCCGCCACGCCCCAACGTGCGACGGCGGAATTCTCCCCCCATGACCAACGGCGGATGCGTACGGACGCCGATGCGCGGATAACGCGCAGACATCGCCCATGGAAAGGTGTACGTCGCATGCTGAAGATCGATTCGCTGTCCAAGACGTACGCCAACGGCGTGCATGCCCTCAACAACGTCAACCTGGACATCCCGCGCGGCATGTTCGGCCTGCTCGGTCCGAACGGCGCCGGCAAGTCGTCGCTGATGCGCACGCTGTCCACCCTGCAGGAAGCCGACAGCGGCACGGCCACCCTCACCATTCCAGGCGAGGCGCCGATCGACGTACTGCGCGACAAGGACGCGGTGCGCCGCCGGCTCGGCTACCTGCCGCAGGATTTCGGCGTTTACCCGAAAGTCAGCGCGCTGGATCTGCTGGAACATTTCGCGGTGCTCAAGGGCCTGACCCAGCGCGCGCAGCGCCGCGAGGTGGTCGATGGGCTGCTGCAGCAGGTGAACCTGTGGGACGCCCGCAAACGCAAGCTGGGCACCTACTCCGGCGGCATGCGCCAGCGCTTCGGCATTGCCCAGGCGTTGCTGGGTGACCCGCGGCTGGTGATCGTCGACGAACCCACCGCCGGCCTCGACCCGGAAGAGCGCAACCGCTTCCTCAACCTGCTGGCGGCCATCGGCGAGAACGTGGCGGTCATCCTGTCCACCCATATCGTCGAGGACGTGACCGACCTATGCCCGACGATGGCGATCATGAACAAGGGCCAGGTGCTGCTGACCGGGCGCCCGGCCGATGCCATCAACGCGCTGCAGCAGCAGGTCTGGCGCAAGCAGGTCGACCCCTCCGAACTGGCCGATCACGAAGCGCGCTACGTGGTGCTGTCCACGCGCCTGGTCGGTGGTCGCCCGGTGATTCACGTACACAGCGCCAATGACCCCGGCGACGGCTTCGCCGCCGTAGCCCCCGACCTAGAGGACGTGTACTTCCAGCGCCTGCGCCTGCAGGCCCGTGCCCGCGCGGCAGCCTGAGCGGAGCACGCCATGATTCTCAACTTCTTCCGCTTCGAGCTGCGCGAGCAGCTGCGCTCCCCGCTGCTGTGGCTGCTGGCCGGTCTGTTCGCCCTGCTTGCCTTCGCCGCCGCGTCCAGCGACGCGGTGCAGATCGGCGGTGGCGCCGGCAACGTGCACAGCAATGCGCCCACCGTGATCGCACAGATGCTGGGCATCTTCACCCTGCTCGGCATGCTGGTCACCGCACTGTTCGTCAGCAACGCGCTGTTGCGTGACTTCGAACTCGGCACCGCCGAACTGATCTTCGCCAGCCCGGTGAAACGCCGCGACTACCTGGCCGGACGCATCGCCGCCGCCCTGGCGGCAGGCTTGCTGGTCTACGTGCTGATCGCGTTCGGCCTATGGCTGGCACCGTTCATGCCGTGGGTCGATCCCGAACGCATGGGCCCGATCAGCTGGCAGGGCTATGCATGGACGTTCGCAGTCATCGTCATTCCCAACCTGTTGTTCACCACCGCGCTGCTGTCGCTGCTGGCCGCGGTGACCCGCTCGATCCTGTGGGTCTACATCGGCCTGGTGGCCTACCTGGTGCTGTATGGCGCCAGCGCGGCCCTGCTGCGCGACATCGACAACACGTGGATCGCGGTGCTGAGCGAGCCGCTGGGCATGCGCGCACTGGGCCGCACGATCCGCTACTGGTCCACCGCCGAACGCAACAACGGCATTCCCGAACTGGCCGGTTACCTGCTGGCCAACCGCGCCCTGTGGTTGGGTGTGGCTGCCGTACTGTTCGCCGCCACCTTCGCGCTGTTCCGCACCGAACGCAGCGGCAGCGGCAGTGGCCGTCGGCGCTGGGGCCGCAGGCAGGCGCAACCGGTTGCCGATGCCGCCGGCATCCGCCCCTCCCGCGCGACGCTGCCGCGCGTGGTACCGGCGTTCACTGCTACCACCGCGTGGCAGCAGTTCCTGCGCCAGGTCCGCTTCGATACACGCGGCGTCCTGCGCAGCGTGCCGTTCATCGTGCTGCTGGTACTGGGCCTGGCCAACTTCCTGCCCAGCGCGCTGTTCCGGCAGACCCTGTACGGCACCTCGATCTGGCCCGTCACCTCGCAGATGATCATGGGGCTGCAGGGCGCCTTCAGCTGGCTGCTGGTGATCATCGTGTTGTTCTTCGCCGGTGAGCTGGTCTGGAAGGAGCGCAGCGCGCGCATCAATGAAGTGACCGATGCCATGCCGGTGCCGAACTGGGTACCGCTGCTGGCCAAGTTCACCGCACTGCTGGCCGTGATCGTCTGCTTCCAGGCCGCCGGCGCCTTCGCTGCGATGGGCGTGCAGCTGGCCAAGGGCTACACGCATCTGGAGCCGCTGCTGTACCTGCGCAGCCTGGCGCTGGATTCGGTGGTGTACGTGCTGATGGGCGGCATGGCGCTGGTGCTGCAGGTGCTGACCAACAACAAATTCGTCGGCTACGCGCTGCTGATCGTGGTGATGATCGGCCAGGGCGTGCTGGGCATGCTCGACTACACGCAGAACATCTGCAACTTCGGCAGCTGGCCGATCGCTCCCTATTCGGACATGAACGGCTACGGCCACTTCCTCAGCGGACAGCTGGCGTTCCAGGGCTATTGGGCGTTGTTCCTGCTCGCGTTGATGTGCCTGGCGTCCGCGTTCTGGGTGCGTGGTGTCAGCCAGGGCCTGCGCCAGCGCCTGACCCTGGCCGGGCGTCGCCTGCGCGGTCCGACCGGCGCCTTCGCAGCGCTGGCAGCAGTGGCGTTCGTCGGCGTGGGCGGCTGGCTGTACTGGAGCACCAACATCCGCAACGAGTTCATCTCGCCCGACCAGCAGCTGAACCTGCAGGCCCGCTACGAGCGCGAGCTGTCGAAGTACCGCAACCTGCCGCAACCACGCATTGTCGCCGTGGACAACCGCGTGGACCTGTTCCCGGAATCGCAGTCGATGGTGATCGATGCGAATTGGACGGTGCGCAACACCCACGCCACACCGATCCAGGACGTGCACGTCTCGATGGGTGATGACAAGCAGCTGGTTGCGGTCGATCTGGGCGGACAGACCCTGTCGATGCACGACGCCGCTCTCGGCTACCGCATCTACCGCCTGCAGAAGCCGCTGCAACCGGGTGAAACCCGCAGCGTCCATTTCCGGGTGGTACAGAAGCCCACTGGCATCACCGCCGGCCAGGCGCCGAGCAACATCGTGGACAACGGCACGTTCTTCAACAGCCGCGTACTGCCGTCGTTCGGCTACAACGAAGGCGCCGAGATCAGCGACCGCAACGAACGCCGCAAGCGCGACCTGGGTGAGCCGCGGCGCATGCCCAAGCTGGAAGACGAAGCCGCACGCGCCAACACCTACATCTCCAACGATGCCGACTGGCTCGACTTCCGCACCACGGTCTGCACGGCACCGGACCAGGTGGCGCTGGCCCCGGGTTACCTCCAGCATGAGACCACGGTCAACGGCCGGCGCTGCTTCAGCTATGCCATGGACCGGCCGATGCTGAACTTCTACGCTTATCTGTCGGCACGCTGGGAGGTGCGCAAGGCGAAGTACAAGAACATCCCGGTGGAGGTCTACTTCGACCCGGCGCACGGCTACAACGTGGACCGTATGATCGAAGCGGTGCAGAAGTCACTGGCGTACTACGAAGCGAACTTCACGCCCTACCAGCATCGCCAGGTACGCATCATCGAATTCCCCGGCTATGCCCGCTTCGCGCAGTCGTTCGCCAACACCATTCCGTATTCCGAAGCGATCGGCTTCATCGCCGACCTGCGTGATCCGGACAAGGTGGACTACGTGTTCTATGTGACCGCGCACGAGATCGCGCACCAGTGGTGGGCGCACCAGGTGATCGGTGCCAACGTGCAGGGCGCGACGGTGCTGTCCGAATCGCTGTCGCAGTATTCGGCACTGATGGTGATGGAGCAGGAGTATGGTCGCCAGCACATGCGCCAGTTCCTCAAGCGCGAACTGGACGGCTACCTGTCCGGCCGCGGCGGCGAAGCCATCGAGGAACAGCCGCTGGAACGCGTGGAGAACCAGCAGTACATCCACTACCAGAAGGGTTCGCTGGTGTTCTACCGGCTGCGCGAGGAGATCGGCGAGCAGGCGCTTAACCGGGCATTGAAACGTTTCCTGCAGGACAAGGGCTACCAGCAACCGCCCTACACCACCTCGCGCGAATTGCTGACCTACATCCGCGCCGAGACCCCGGCCGACCGCCAGCAGCTGGTTACCGACCTGTTCGAGAAGATCAGTTTCTACGACAACCGGGTGATGGCCGCCAGCGCCCGCAAGCGCGATGACGGCCGCTACGACGTGACCCTGGACCTGCACGCGGCCAAGCAGTATGCCGACGGCAAGGGCCAGGAAAGCGACGGGAAGATGGATGACTGGATCGAGGTCGGCGTGTTCGCCAATGGTCCGTCGGGCAAGGAGCGCGACCAGAAGGTGCTGTACCTGCAGCGCCACCACATCACCAGCGCCGATCCGAAGATCACGGTGACCGTGGATGAAAAGCCGGATGAAGCGGGCTTCGACCCGTATAACAAGCTGATCGACCGGGTAAGCGACGACAACCGGCGCAAGGTGACGATGTGAGGCAACGGGGCGCCGGCCTGTGCGCCGGCGCTCCACGCAACACGTGTGGGCTTGGCTCGGCATTACTGTAGTGCCGAGCCATGCTCGGCACATTGTCCACGGCAGCCGCGAAAATTCAGTGCACCGGGGCCTTCGGCCCGAGCAATGCCAGCAGCACATAGACCACGATCGAGGCGACGGTGCCGAACGCTGCCGGCAACCCGAACGCCCACGCCGAACGGCCCTGCTGGCGCGCCCACTGGGCCAGATGCCAGGCCGCGCCCAGGTTGATCAGCCAGGCAATGACGAACACCGGCCACAGCACCATGCCCACCGCGCGTAGCAAGGGCATGGACACCAGCGCGGCAGCGATCGCCGCGACCAGGAAGATCAGGGCGGAGCGGGAATGGCGCGATGTGGATGCGTTCATGCGGCCAACCTGCGCACCATCACCAACACGCGATAGCTGCGGTTGTCGGCTTCCTGCAGCGGCTTCCAGCCCAGCCGAGCGTACAGGCCGCCATCCAGCGCTTCGGTCTGTAGATACAACTCGGAAACACCCATCCGCGCCGCCTGCGCCGCCGCCTGTTCCACCAGCGCGCCAGCCAGCCCACGCCCGCGATGGCTGTCGGCCACGAACACGCTGCCCAGCCAGTGCTCGTACTGCGGGAAGGCCTGCATCTCGCGGCGCTTGAGCTGGACTGCGCCGACCACCTGACCGTCATCGAATGCGGCGATCAGGTGCGGGAAACCTTCGGCGTCCTGCGGCGGGTTGAGCCGCTGCAGTTCCTGTTCCAGCGACAGGCCGGCGTCCTGGCCCCATTCCGCGTGGTACCACTGGGCCAATTGCTGCCGTGCCGGTGCGTCGGCGGGTAATACCCTGAATTCCATGACCAAGCCTCGATCCCGATGTCGCCCAAGGGGATCACGGACGGCGTTCGAAGGGAAGCCTTCTGTAGCGTCGAGCCGTGCTCGACTGAGCGGGCATTGTGCGAAAGGCAGCCGAGCATGGGCTCGGCTCTACAGGACAATCAGCCCTGGGCGAAATCCTTGAGGATTTCGCCGATTCCGCTGGGCGAGATCTCGAAGCCCAGCGGGGTGCCCGGGTTGATCACCACGCCATAGCCACCCGGCACGCGGCGCAGCACGTCCAGCATCAGCCAGCGGATCTGGTGCGGTGCCTGCTGGCCGTAGATGCCCACCCGCGACGGATCGGTGAACACGGCCACGTGCAGGGTGCCCTGCTTGTCGAACAGCAGCGGGTCGAAGCCGCTGCCGTCGGGGGTGACCAGGCTGCCGGTCAGCAGCACTATCTCGGAAGCGACGAAGGCCTCCATGAAAGCGCGGATCGGCACCGCCCCGTCCATCGCCGCCTTCAGCAGGGTTTCGATCGGGGTGTGCGGGGCGAGGTCGGTCATGGCGATACGGCAGGAGGTCGGGAGGCCTATTGTAGAGCCGAGCCCACGCTCGGCTGCCCCTGTCTGCGTTCCGTAGAAGCGCAGCCGAGCATAGGCTCGGCTCTACAGCCGCCCAGCCCAGGCCCGTCAGCGCCCTAGACGCAAGTCCCGCGCCTTCTGGTCGGTCATCGCCTTGTCCAGCTCGGCCTGCAGCGCCGGCTGCTGCACGGAGGCATCCAGCACGTACACCTTCACGCCATGCGCGGGCACTTCGGCCTTCAGGGAGGCATCCACCTGCAACGAACCGCCGTCCAGCGCATCACGCCAGCGGCCAGCCTGGACGTAACGCGCCACGGTGAGAGTCCTGGCCTGGTCGCCCTTGTTCAGCAGCACCAGCGCGGTCTGCGCCACCTCACCCTGTTGCAGCACGCGGAAGAACACCGCCTCATCCCCCTGCAGGCGCTCGTTCACCTGCAGGCCGCGCTGCAGCGCCGGGGTGGCTTCGCGCAGTCGCGCGATGCGCTGCAGCGGCGCGAAGATCGGACTCTTCGGCGCAGCATCCACGCGCGGCTGACCGAAGTAGGCACGGTTGCCGGCGTGCTCGGCGCGGCCACGCATGAAGCCGGTTTCCGAGCCGTAGTAGACCACCGGAATACCGCGCGCGGTGAACAGCCAGTTATGCGCATCGATGAAACCGCTGTCGCTGGCCTGCAGGCGCGGCATGTCGTGGTTGTCGTAGAAGCTCATCAGCTCATACGGGTTGGCGTACGGCCCCCCGCTCAGGTGCAGCGGCTCGGCCAGGGTCTCGAAGCCCTTGCCGGCGGTGCCGAAGGTCTGCTCCAGTGCGCCGCGCAGCGGGAAGTCGAGCACGCTGACATTGGCGTTGGCCGGCCAGGTGTGCTCGGCAATGGTCGCCGCGTTGTAGTCGAAGGCTTCGCCGAACATGAACATACCCGGGTGCTTGGCGCGGATGCGCTTCACGAAGGCATGCCACCACGGGTGCGGCAGCCAGCCGATGGTGTCGATGCGCAACGCGTCCACGCCCTGCGCGGTCCACTGCAGGTAGGCGCCGACCAGGTAGTCCATCACCGCCGGATTGTCCTGGTTGAAGTCGGACAGCTCAGCCAGATTGCCGTCGAAGATCGAACCGTCCTTGCCGTCGACCGGACCGATGTTGTTGTAGAACGCGTGCAGCGGATTGTGCTTCGGATCCAGTTTCTGCGGCGGCAGGTTCTGGTGGTCGGCAATCAGCTTTCCGTCCTTGTCGAAGATCTGGCCGAACTGCGGCTGCCGCGTCGGCATGGTCCAGGCCGGCGAGCCGTGGTTGCCCACGATATCCAGTACGACCTTCAACCCAGCACCGTGCAGGCCCTTGGTCAGCCCGGCGAAGTCCAGGTCCTTGCTCGGCAGGTGCTCATCGAGTTTGTAGAAGTTGATGCCCCAGTACCCGTGGTAGCCGGTCTTGCCGCGGTCGGTCAGTGTGCTGGTGCAGCTGATCGGCTTGCTGCCAGTGAAGGCTTCGTCCGGGTTGTCGATGATGGGGGTGATCCACACCGCGCCGAAGCCCAGGTCGCGGATGTACTGCGCGTTGTCGAGCACGCCGCGGAAGTCGCCTCCGAGATAGCCGATGTTGCCGTCCACCTTGTCCGGGCATGGCACCGGAATATCGAAGGTGCGGTGCGCGCCACCCTGGTCACGATGGTCGTTGGACGGATCACCGTTGACGAAGCGGTCGGTGACCACGAAGTACACCGCATCACTGGCAAACGGCTCGGAGGTACCCACATAGTCCGGACGCGGCGCGGCCACCGCCTGACCGGCCAGCACCAGGGAAACAGCAACAGACAGCGCACCACGCATCACACCACCTCCGGACGGGACGGAACCCACAACACGCACAGGCCGGCGATGAACAGGCTGCAGCCGCCCAGCACCAGTACATGCATCGGCTGGCCACCCAGCAGCGTACGCAGGGCGAAGCCGAGCGCGCTGGCCGCGACCAGCTGCGGGATCACGATGAAGAAATTGAAGATGCCCATGTACACGCCCATCTTCGACGCCGGCACGCTGTCGGACAGCAGTGCATAAGGCAGCGAAAGAATGGACGCCCAGGCAAAGCCGACGCCGACCATCGACAGCAGCAGCCAGTGCGGGTCGCGGATGAACATCAGCGAGACCAGCCCGGCACCGCCCAGCCACAGGTTGACCAGGTGGCTCCAGCGCAGGCCGATCGCACGCACCATGAGTGGAATCAGCACCGCCGCCAACGCGGCGAAACCGTTATAGGCGCCAAACAGCACGCCCACCCAGTTGGCACCCTCGTTGTAGGCCGCCGACTCCGGTTCGGTCGAACCGAAGTGGGCGCCGGCCACTGCTGCGGTGGTGTAGATCCACATCGCAAACAGCGCGAACCACGAGAAGAACTGCACCCAGGCCAGCCGCCGCATCGTGACCGGCATCGCGCGCAGGTCGCCGACGATGGCGGCCAGCATGTGCGTGGCCGGCAACGTGCGCGCGAGCGCCAGCAGCAGGCCGTAGCCGGCACACAGGCCGGCCAGCACGTACAGCATCCGGTCGCCCTGCCGCCAGGCGATCAGCAGCGCCAGCAGCACGCCCAGTCCCAGCCATACGGCCACCTGCGCCCAGGGCGCCGGACCGCTGATCGTCGCCGCTGCGTGATGTGCCGGCGGCTCGGCATCATCGAACCCGGCCAGCTCCGCCGGTGAATATTCGCGGGTGCTGACCACCGTCCAGGTGATCGCCGCCAGCAGCACCACCGCGCCGAAGTAGAACGCATAGCGCACGGTGTCCGGCACTTCACCTGCGGCGGCCGTATTGGCGACGCCGAAGTGGGCCAGGATGAACGGCAGGAAGCTGGCGACGATGGCGCCCACGCCGATGAAGAAGCTCTGCATGGCATAGCCGGTCGGGCGCTGGCGCGGTGCCAGCTGATCGCCGACGAACGCGCGGAACGGCTCCATCGATACGTTGATCGAGGCATCCAGCACCCACAGCGTACCGGCCGCGATCCACAGCGTCGGCGAATTCGGCATCACCAGCAGCGCCAGCGTGGTCAGCACTGCACCGATCATGAAGTACGGACGACGGCGACCCCAGCGCGTCCAGGTGCGGTCTGACAGGTAACCGATCACCGGCTGCACCAGCAGACCGGTCAGCGGTGCGGCGATCCACAGACCCGGTACCGCTTCGATGTCCGCGCCCAGCGTCTCGAAGATGCGGCTGGCATTGGCGTTCTGCAGGGCGAATCCGAACTGGATGCCGAGGAAGCCGAAGCACATGTTCCAGATCTGCCAGAACGACAGCTGCGGTTTTGCCGTGCGATTCATCGTGCGTCCTCTGCCACCGCCACGGGTGCTACCGTCAGCGCCTGCACCTGGGCCTGGTTGAGCACGCCATCGCGCCCGCCCTTGCCCCCGGTGTAGTGCGCGAAGTGCTGCAGCGCGCTCATGTTGAAGCCTTGTTCGAGCGCGACCGTGCACGGCCCCTTGGGCACAGCGAACGTTGCCGAGGTCGAGTCCTGCACGGCCACGCTGTGCGGCATCGCAACCGTATGCCGCTGCAACGGCTGGCCTGGGCACTGCAGCACCAGCTGCTTGACCGCCGCCGTGACGCCAGTGTTGATCGGCCCGTCCGGGTTGCGGTACTGCAGGCGCAGGCGCACCTGCCCGGCCTTGGCCGAGGTGAACTGCCAGCGTTCCTCGCCCTTCAGCACCTGCTGCGGACCGACGCAGAGCATCGGGCTGTGCAGCGATTCCAACGTGCCTTCGCGCCGGGTCAGGCTGAGGCAATGCTGCAGGCCATCGTCGCTGATGCGCGCCACGCCGTTGCTGTCGGTGACCGCCTTGCCGTCCTTCCACAGCACCTGATCGGCTGCCACCGCAACGTTCCAGCCCGCGCCCTTGCGCAGGGCCTGCGGCGCAACCGGCGTGGCCGGCGCACGCGCGTTGGCATCCGCAGTCGTGGCAGCGAAACCGGTTGCTGCCGCGGCGGCGACCAGCTGCACCGTGGTGGTCGTGCCACGCGTGGTGGTTCTGCCGGCAACCAGCAGGCCATCGCCCACGTTCTGCGGGCGCTCCAGCACATAGCGCTTGCCGTTGGCTTCCAACGTGATGCGGGGGTGCGTGCCGAACAGTTCCGGCACCAGCACGGCCGGCAGCTTGGGCTGCACGCGGCCATCGTCCTGCACGCCGAATACGCCTTCGACCACCATCGACAGATAGCCGGCCACCGACCACAGCTGGCGCTCGGAATTGACCACCGGGCCGCTCAGCGCACCTTCCCCGACATGCACGGCCTGGCTGACCAGCTCGTAGTTCTCCATGTTGGAACCAGCCAGCGCAGCGCCCTGCATCAACGAGCGGATCTCGGCGGCGATGCGCGGCGCATCATCCAGCTGCCGCGCCGCACGCAGCGAGTAGGCACTGACGAACGGCCAGATCGCACGGTTGTGGTAGATCGGCTGTTGCGCCTCCTGCGGCCAGACCACCGGACTGCCGGCCGGCCCCATCGGGTAAGCGGCCAGCGCACGGCGCGCACGCTGGGTCGGCAGCACGTCGGCCAGGATACCCAGCGACAGGCCCAGCAGATCGACCTTGGCGTACGGCACCGGGTGCGCCGCTTCGCCGATGTAGCTCATGTACTGGCCCATGTCCTCGCGCCAGAAGCGCGCATCGATCTGCTGCGCCAACGCATCGGCCCACGCCTTGTATTCGACCGCGCGGGCATCGCCCTGCTGGCCGGCCAGGCGTTCGGCCAGGCGCAGTGCCTGGAAGTGCAGCACGTTGGTGGACAGCGCATAGGAATCGCCGATGAAGCGCACGTCCTCGCGGGTCCAGTCCGGATAGGTCTGCTCGCGCCAGTCCAGGAACGAGGTCTCGCCGCGATAGAGGCCCATCTGCGCGTCGAACACCATCGCGCGATCCTGCGCCAGCGTGCCCTGCAGTGCCTGCCAGACCTGGTCGGCAAACGCGCGATCCTCCAGCAGGTGACGTGCCGCCAGGAACCACACCACGCGGTCGCTGCTGATCGGCCAGCTGCCACCGGAACCGGTGTCCTGCGCGACGAACAGGCCGGGTGTATGGCCGTCGCGCGCCGCCGACAGCTTGAACTGCAGCGACTGCCGCGTGCGCTTCGGGTCCAGACGTGCGAGCACCAGATCGGCGGCGAAGCTGACGTCCCGGGTCCACACATAGGGCCAGCGCGCACCGGTCTGGAAGCACTCGCACGGCACCGGCCGGCCTTCGTCGAACGCCGGATCGCGGATCGCGTCCACGCGGTCCTGGTCCATTTCCTGCTGGGCCAGCGCGAACAACGCATCGAACATCATGCTGCCGCTCTGGCTGCGCATCGGCATCGGCGCGATATGCACCTCACCTTTCGGCGCATGCAGCACGAAGCTGCCCGTGGCAGCGGCTTCGGCGCGCGCATGGCGGCCGTCGAATTGCAGGTCGGCCGCCTGCGCGGTCGATCCCAGCGCTGCCCCCAGGGCAGCGGTCAGGCAAATGATCTTCAGCATCGAAGCGGCGGACCGGCTTGCGCCCGTCGGCCTCCCTCCCTCTCTGCACGCGTTGTAGGTCCGCACCGTCGTTGCCGGCGGGCGGGCGCGGCCCCTCCCTCAAGGTGCCTTGGCCCCATGGTAGACGCGGGGCTGTCGGCTGCGTCCAGCTGCATACGTATTCATGGCGCCACGCGGTAGCGCGCCTGCTGTGCTGGCTTATGGTCCGGGTCTGCCAACGGCGCCTTGGGAGGGGAACTGCCGATGCCACACACGGTTGTACGCGCGCTGTTCGCGCACATGTTCGGCCTGGCCCTGTTGGGAGTGGCCACGCTGGCACAGGCCGCGCCACAGGTCGCCAGCGTCGAATCACCGGGCAAGGTACTCAAGGTCAGCCTGGTGCTGGATGGCGGCACCGCGCGCTACCGCGTCGAGCGCTTCGGCGAGCCCGTGGTGGAGGATTCAAAGCTCGGCTTCGCCCTGCGCGACGGCCGCCTGGACCGCGATTTCGCCCTGCTTGGCCAGCGGCGGCGCAGCGTCGATGAGCGCTGGGAGCAGCCGTGGGGCGAGCGCCGGGTCACTCGCAACCAGTTCAACGAGCTGACCGTGCAGCTGGCCGAAACCACCGGCAGCAAGCGGCGGCTGGATGTGGTGTTCCGCGTCTACGATGATGGGCTCGGCTTCCGTTATGTGTTCCCCCAGCAGCCGAACCTGCGCGAAGCCATCATCGATGACGAGCTGACCGAGTTCGCCATCGCGCAGGATTCCACCGCCTGGTGGATTCCCGCCGGCGAACCGATCCACTACGAATACCTCTACCAGCGCACGCCGCTACGCGAAGTACCGCTGGTGCACACGCCGATGACTCTGCGCAGCCGCGATGGCCTGCACGTGGCGATCCACGAGGCCGCGCTGGTGGACTACGCTGGCATGTGGCTGCGCCGCACCGAGGGCCAACGCCTGCGCGCGCAGCTGTCACCCTCGGCCGAAGGCTGGAAGGTGCGCCATGCCCTGCCCTTCGTCACGCCCTGGCGTACGCTGCAGATTGCCGACCGCGCCGGTGGCCTGGTCGAATCGGACCTGATCCTCAACCTCAACGAACCCAATGCGCTGGGCGATGTGAGCTGGGTGAAGCCAGCCAAGTACCTGGGCGTGTGGTGGTCGATGCACCTGGACAACGAGAGCTGGGCCTCCGGGCCGGAGCATGCGGCCACCACCGCCAAGACGAAGAAGGTGATCGACTTCGCCGCTGCGCACGGCTTCCGAGGCGTGCTGGTGGAAGGCTGGAATCCGGGCTGGGACGGCATGTGGGTGGGCAATGGCTACGACTTCGATTTCACCCGTGCCACGCCCGATTTCGACATCGAAGCACTGTCCGCGTATGGCCTGAAAAAGGGTGTCCACCTGATCGGCCACCATGAAACCGGCTGCGCCATCGAGCACTACGAGGACCAGCTGGGCGCCGCGCTGGACCTGTACGCACGGCTGGGTGTGGACCAGTTCAAGACCGGCTACGTCTGCGATGACGGCCAGGTCGACCGCCGCAATCCCGCCGGTGGCCCGCTGTGGCGTGAGTGGCATGACGGGCAGTTCATGGCCCGCCACCATCTGAAGGTGGTGCAGGAAGCGGCGCGCCGCCATCTGGCGGTGAACCCGCATGAGCCGATCAAGGACACCGGCCTGCGCCGCACCTATCCCAACTGGATCTCGCGCGAAGGCGCGCGTGGCATGGAGTACAACGCCTGGGGCCAGCCGCCGAACCCGCCGGAGCATGAGGTCAATCTGGTGTTCACCCGCATGCTGGCCGGGCCGATGGATTACACCCCCGGCATCCTCAGCCTGAAGGGCCGCCACGGCCAGGCCATTCCCAGCACGCTGGCGCGCCAGCTGGCGCTGTATGTGGTGCTGTACAGCCCGATCCAGATGGCCGCCGACCTGCCCGAGCACTACCTGCAGCATCGCGAGGCGTTCCGCTTCATCGAAGACGTGGCGGTGGACTGGGAGCAGAGCCGCGTGCTCGATGGCGAAGTGGGCGACTACGTGACGATCGTGCGCCGCGACCGCAACAGCCGTGACTGGTTCCTCGGCAGCATCACCGATGAGCACGGCCGCGTGCTGCCGGTGTCGCTGGGCTTCCTGGAGCCGGGCGTGCGCTATCGCGCCGAGATCTACCGCGATGGTGAAGGCGCTGATTTCCGCAGCAACCCGTTCGCGTTCGCGCGCGAAACCCGCGAGGTGACCAGCGCCGATGCACTGACGCTGGTACTGGCGCCGGGCGGTGGGCAGGCCATTCGCTTCACGCCTATCCGTTGAACGTCTTCCTGCCTGCGCGCCGCTGTAGCGCCCGAGCCCACGCTCGGGCGGCGGTGCGCAGCACCGGAACGCAGCCGAGCATGGGCTCGGCTCTACAGAACGATGCACCTGAAAGCGATTACACCCCTGCAAACGCCATTGAATACGTATGCAGGGTGATTCCCGCGAAGAACGCGCTGCCTACCATAGCGGCGACGACAGCGGCCACCGCGTCGCACGTCCACGGTCACTCCGGGACGTTCACGAATCGATCTGCAACATTGCCTGGGAGGGGAAAATGTTGAACCACAAGCGCAGCGCGCTGAGCATCGCGCTGGCCGTTGTCCTGGCGCCGACGCTGGCGTCGGCACAGTCCACGCAGAGCACCACCACGCCGGCCGCCACCGCCGCCACCAACCTGGATACGGTGCAGGTCACCGGCATCCGCCGCGGCATCGAGAACGCGATCGCGATCAAGCAGGACGCCACCTCGGTGGTCGAGGCGATTTCCGCCGAAGACATCGGCAAGCTGCCCGACGTCAGCATCGCCGAATCCATCTCGCGCCTGCCCGGCCTGGCCGCCCAGCGCGTTGCAGGCCGTGCGCAGGTGATCAGCGTGCGCGGCCTGTCACCCGACTTCGCCACCACCCTGCTCAATGGCCGTGAAGTGGTCAGCACCGGCGACAACCGCGGTGTCGAGTTCGACCAGTACCCGTCCGAGCTGGTCAACGGCGTGACCGTCTACAAGACCCCCGACGCGGCGCTGGTCGGCCAGGGCCTGTCGGGCACCATCGACATGCAGACCGCACGCCCGCTCAACTTCGGCGAGCGCGTGATCGCGGTCAGCGGCCGCTACCAGAAGAGCTCTCTGGGCCGCGCCGCCAACATCGATCCGTATGGCAACCGCTTCAGCGCCAGCTACATCGACCAGTTCTTCGACAACACCCTGGGCATCGCCATCGGTTACGCGCACAGCGACATGCCGATCCAGGAGAACCAGGTCGGCCTGTACGAGCCCTGGACCACCGAGCACACCGACAAGGGCGAGCGTCGCGGAATCGCGCCAGGCACCTACTTCACCGATGGCATCAAGGCGCTGCGCCGTACCGGCAACAACAAGCGCGACGGCGTGATGGCAACGATCCAGTTCCGCCCGAACAACAGCTGGACCAGTACCTTCGATGCGTTCCACACCGAAGCCGAGCAGATCGACACTGCCAACCAGTTCGAACTGAGCCTCAGTGGCAATGGCGAAGACGGCAACAATCCCAACGCGATCCTGCCGGTGTTCAACAACGTCGGCCGCAATGCCGATGGCAGCTTCACCGGTGGCACGATCAGCAATGCGTACCCGCTGGTGCGCGGCATGTACAACAAGCGCAAGGACAAGATCGACGCATTCGGCTGGAACAACGAGTTCAACGTCGGCGGCGTGAAGCTCGTCGCCGACCTGAACTACTCCAAGGCGACGCGCCGTGAGATCAACCTGGAAAACAACCTGCAGCTGGTGCCGCGCCCGCAGTTCGACACGATCGGCCTGGTCGTGAACAACAACAGCTTCTCGCAGATCACGCCGGGGCGTGACTATTCCAATCCGGACAGCCTGTTCCTTACCAACACGATCTATGGTTCCGGCTACGGCAAGGTGCCGGAGGTCGAAGACCGCTTGAAGGGCGCCAAGCTGGCCGCGACGCTGCCGGTTCCCGAGGCCATGTCCAGCTGGTTCTCGGATGTGGACGTGGGCGTGAACTATGCCGACCGCCGCAAGCAGAAGGCCCAGGCCGAAGGCAATATCCTGCTCGGCGCCCAAGGCGAATCCACCATCGCCCCGGACCTGCAGTACCGCCCGGTCAACCTCGGCTTCGCCGGCATCGGCTACATTCCGTCGTGGAACGTGCCGGCAGCGGTGGGTCGCTACATGACCTTCAACCCGGTCGACAACCTGGACTACCTGATTCCCAAGTCGTGGACGGTCGAGGAGAAGATCACCACCGCGTGGGCACGCCTGAACATCAACACCGACATCGGCGTGGTCGGCGTGCGCGGCAACATCGGCGTGCAGATGCAGCACACCGACCAGAGCTCGGATTCGCGCTACTGGGACAGCTCGCAGCCGGCGGGCAGCAACATCCAGCCCTTCTCTGCCGGCAAGACCTACAAGGATTGGTTGCCGAGCTTGAACCTGGTGTTCATGTTCCCGCACCAGCAGACGCTGCGTTTCGCCGCCGCCAAGCAGGTGGCGCGCCCGCGCGTGGACCAGATGCGTGCCGGCCTGGAATTCGGTGTGGATACCAACAACGGCCGCCCCGGTGGCAGCGGCGGCAATCCGCTGCTGGATCCGTGGCGCGCGACCGCGCTGGACCTGTCCTATGAGAAGTACTTCGGCGAGAAGGCCTACGTGGCTGCGGCGATCTTCTACAAGGACCTGAAGAGCTACGTCTACACGCAGTCGGTGGACAACTACGACTTCAGCGGCCTGCTGGGCAACTACGTGCCGCCGCCGGGCATGACCGCACCGGTGCTGACCACCGGCACCTTCTCCACGCCGCAGAACGGCAAGGGCGGCACGTTGAAGGGGCTGGAGCTGACCGGATCGTTCCCGCTGGACATGCTGACCGACAGCCTGCGTGGCTTCGGCGTGCAGGCCAGTGCAACCTTCAACAAGAGCGACATCACCATCCTGGATCCGGAAAGCGCCTCCAGCGTGGGCAGTGACCCGATCAGCCTTCCCGGCCTGTCCAAGCGTGTCTACAACTTCACCGCCTACTACGAGCGCAGTGGCTTTGAAGCACGCGTGAGCCAGCGCCGCCGCTCGGACTTCATCGGTGAGATCGGCAACTTCAACGGCAACCGCACGCTGCGTTACGTGGTGGGCGAGAACGTGACCGATGCGCAGATCAGCTACACCTTCAGCGACAGCAGCAGCCTGCGTGGGCTGACCCTGCTGCTGCAGGGCAGCAACCTGACCAACGAGCCGTACCGCACCTACGCCGGCAGCAAGGATCGCCCGCTGGAGTACATCGAGTGGGGCCGCACCTACATGCTGGGCGTGAACTACAAGTTCTGATCACGACCGGGTAGTGCCGGCCGCTGGCCTGCAACCCATGGGGAGCAGGACCGGAAACCCGCTGCGCAGGCAGCGGGTTTTCTTTTGCGCGGATGCCGGCCGTTGGTCGGCCAGGCCCACCCACAAAAAAGGGACGGGGCGCTTCGGCCCCGTCCCCGCAAGTACCGCCACCGGAGAAAACGGTCAGCTGCGTCGGGCGCAATACACCGCGCGCGGCGGCAGCTGGAGTTCATTGCCCTGCACCGTGCCCGCATCCGGGCCCGGTACCTCCACCTGCTGCCAGTTGCCCGGCGGCAGCGGATGGCTCACCGCCTCGGCCGACAGGTTGAAGGCCAGCAGGAGGGTTTCATCTGCAAGCATACGCTCGAACAGCAGCACTGGCTCGGCGCTTTCGATGAATCGGATGCTGCCATGCAGGAGCGCCGGCTGGCTATGCCGCCAGGCCAGGAACCCCCGGAACGCGGCCAGGACCGAGTCCGGGTCCCGCTCCTGCACCGCCACGGCCGCAGCGCGGTGCTCGGCCGGGATCGGCAGCCACGGCTGGCCCGTGGTGAAACCGGCCAGCGGCGCATCGGTCCATGGCAACGGGGTGCGACAGCCATCACGGCCCTTGAAGTTCGGCCAGAAGGTGATGCCATAGGGGTCCTGCAGCGCCTCGAACGGCACCTCGGCCTCGGCCAGGCCCAGCTCCTCGCCCTGGTACAGGCAGACCGAGCCGCGCAGTGAGCACAGCATCGCCACCAGCATCCGCGCCAGGCGCGGGTCAGCCGGGTGGCCGCCCCAACGGCTGACCGCCCGCTCCACGTCGTGATTCGAAACCGCCCAGCACGGCCAGCCTTCGGTCATCGCCGCTTCCAGCCGCGAGACCGTGTCGCGGATATAGGCCGCGCTGTAGTCGTCCACCAGCAACTCGAAGCTGTAGCCCATGTGCAGGCGGCCATCGCGGGTGTACTCGGCCGTGGTGGCCAGCGAGTCCTCCGAGGAGATCTCGCCCAGGCTGACCGCCCCCGGATACGCGTCCAGCAGCGCGCGCAGGCGCTCCAAGAACGGCAGGTTCTCCGGCTGGGTGTTGTTGTAGTAGTGGTACTGGTAGGCGTACGGATTGTCCGGGCTGAAGCCACGGCCGAAGCGCTTCTCCGCCGGCTTGGCCGGGTTGTCGCGCAGCTGCGCATCGTGGAAGCAGAAGTTGATCGCATCCAGGCGGAAGCCATCCACGCCGCGGTCCAGCCAGAACCGCACGTTGTCCAGGGTCGCCTGCTGCACGTCCGGGTGATGGAAGTTCAGGTCCGGCTGGTCGACCAGGAAGTTGTGCAGGTAGTACTGCTCACGGCGCGGCTCCCACTGCCAGGCGCCGCCACCGAACAGCGACAGCCAGTTGTTGGGCGGGGTGCCGTCCTCGCGCGGGTCGGCCCACACGTACCAGTCGGCCTTCGGATTGCTGCGGTCCTGGCGGCTCTCGCGGAACCACGTGTGCTCGATCGAGGTATGGCTCAGCACCTGGTCGATCATCACCTTCAGGCCCAGGCCATGGGCCTTGGCCAGCAGGCGATCGAAGTCATCCAGGTTGCCGAACAGCGGGTCGACATCGCGGTAGTCGGCAATGTCATAGCCGAAGTCGGCCATCGGCGACTTGAAGAACGGTGAGATCCAGATCGCGTCCACGCCCAGCGCGGCGATGTGGTCCAGGCGCTGGATGATGCCCGGCAGGTCGCCCACGCCATCGCCGCTGGCATCGAGGTAGCTGCGCGGGTAGATCTGGTAGATGACGGCTCCGCGCCACCATGGATAGTGCGACATCGACAGCCCCCCTCCGGGCATGCGGGACCCGCCGGGAGCGGGCCGAAATCCTGATGCCGCAAGCTTAGCGGTGGCCTCACGGGCATGGCGCAACCTGCATACGTATTCACGCAGGCGGCAGCGTTGGCCGGGCCGCGGACGTCGGCCCGCCCGGTTTGCGCCCGAATTCACGGCCAGCGCCTATAATCAGTGGTGAGCCTGAAAGCCTGATCGCATGACCATCACCGAAGACACCCGTCCCGCCCTGGGCCTGCCCCAGATCCAGTCGCTTGCTGCGGCCGACATGGCCGCCGTCGACGCCCTGATCCGGCGCCGCCTGTCCTCGGACGTCGTGCTGATCAACCAGATCGCCGACCACATCATTTCCGCCGGCGGAAAGCGCCTGCGCCCGATGCTGGTGATGCTGGCCGGCCATGCGGTCGGCCAGGCCGGCCCGGATCACCACCAGCTGGCGGCGATCATCGAGTTCATCCACACCTCCACCCTGCTGCACGACGACGTGGTGGACGAATCCAGCCTGCGCCGTGGCCGCAGCACGGCCAATGCCCTGTGGGGCAACGCGCCCAGCGTGCTGGTCGGCGACTTCCTGTACTCGCGCAGCTTCCAGCTGATGGTCGAGCTGGAGCGCATGTCGGTGATGCAGATCCTGGCCGATGCCACCAACCGCATCGCCGAGGGTGAAGTGCTGCAGCTGCTGCACGTGCACAACCCGGACACCGATGAAGCCGCCTACCTGCGCGTGATCGAGCGCAAGACCGCGGTGCTGTTCGCCGCCGGTACCCGCCTGGGCGCACTGGCCAGCGGCGTGGATGAAGCGACCCAGCAGGCCCTGTTCGACTACGGCATGCACCTGGGCTACGCGTTCCAGATCGCCGACGACGTGCTGGACTACTCGGCCAATGCCGAGGAACTGGGCAAGAACCTGGGTGACGACCTGGCCGAAGGCAAGGCGACGCTGCCGCTGATCCACGCGATGGCGCACTCCGACGACGCCACCCGTGAGCGCCTGCGCACCATCGTGCAGGACGGCGACGCCTCGGCGATGCCAGAAGTGCTGGCTGCGATCCGCGCTACCGGCGGCCTGGAGTACAGCCGCGCGCGCGCCGAGGAATATGCCGAAGCTGCCGAGCGCGCGCTCGATGGCCTGGGCGACAACGATGCGGTCGCCGCCCTGCGCGGCCTGGCCCGCTACGCGGTGCAGCGCTCGCATTGATCGGTGAAGGCGTGCCGACCAAGGTCGGCACCTACCGCGGCTGTGGGTGGATGCCGACCGTTGGTCGGCACTGGAACATGGGTGGGTGCCGATCTTGGTCGGCACGCCTTTGCTTACCGGAACCGCTCCTCGAAGAACTCATCCAGCGCCTTCCACGCGCGCTTGGCCGCCCGTTCGTTGTACTGGCAGCCCGGCGGGCTGTTGGCATCGCGCTCGGCGAAGCAGTGCACCGCCCCGCTGTAGTTGGTGAACTCCCAGTCGACCTTGGCGGCGTTCATTTCGGTCTGGAAACCGGCGATGTCCTCGGCGGTCACGCTCTTGTCGTCGGCGCCGTTGAGCACCAGCACCGACGGGTGGCCGCCACCGGCCTGTGCCGGCAGCGGCGAGCTCAGCCCGCCGTGCAGGCTGACCACCCCGGCCAGCGGCGCACCGGCACGGGCCAGTTCCAGCACGGTGGTAACGCCGAAGCAGAAGCCCACCGCACCGATCCGGCCAGCATCCAGCGGCACCTTGCCGGCCTGCGCCTTGAGCACGTTCACCGCCTCCAGCGCGCGTGCGCGCAGCAGCGGCCGGTCATTGCGCAGCTTGGTCGCCACCGGCCCGGCCTCGGCATCGGTCTTCGGTCGCACGCCCTTGCCGTACACGTCGGCCACCAGCACCACGTAATCATCGCCGGCCAGCTGCTTGGCCTTCTCGATGGCCGATTCGTTCACACCCTTCCAGTTCGGCACCATCACCAGGCCCGGGCGCTTGTCGTTGTCGCCGTCGTCATAGACCAGCACGCCACTGAAAGTCGTGCCCTGGTGTTTCCACTCCACCGGCTGCGTCTTCATCGCCGCCCACGCCGGCATCGTCGCCAGCCCCAGCATCATCGCCACACCGCATCGCCAACGATTCATGCGCCTGCTCCGCAAGAAAAAGGGGACGGAGGGGATTAAGCCGTATTCGCCCCTCCCGCGTCGCATTCTGCATTGGCGACGTGACGCAGGTGTGGTTGGATACGACTTAATCCCCTCCGTCCCCTTTTTTGCATGAACCTTGTTGACCGCTTCCTGTCTGGACTGATTCCGCGCTTGCCTGCCGACGATGCCCCGCAGTGGGCCTACGTGCAGGGCGCCAGCGCCGAAGACCTGCTGCGCCTGCGCGCGCAGTGGCCACAGGTGCCGGACAGCCTGGTGGCGCTGTTGTCGCGCGTGGATGGCACGCACTTCCGCGAGTACCCCGGTGGCGAGGTCTGCGTGCTGATGCTGGGCTCGGACGTCGAGGACGGCGGCTACCCGTACTACCTGCGCTCGGTGGCGCAGATCTTCGAGGACCAGCAGCAGTGGGACGACAGCATCCGTTCCATCTACGAGGAATGGCTGGATGACGAACCTGAGATCCTCGGCGACGGCATCGACGCCGACCTGCCGATGAACCGCCGCCTGTGCTTCTCGCACTGCATGAACAATGGCGGCACCTCGATGCTGTACCTGGATTTCGATCCGGCGCCGGGTGGCACCGTTGGCCAGGTAGTGCGCTATTTGCACGATCCGGACAGCTACGCGGTGATCGCACCGAGCTTCGATGCGTATCTGCAGCAATTGATCGACGGCAACTACGCGTTCATCGACGAGGAACAGTAAATCCACGCCATGCGTGGATGAATGTCTCCGTAGGTTGCCGGCCAGCGGCCGGCACTACCCTCAGGCGATGCCCAACCCCGGAATCGCGCTGATGCTGTCCGGATCAAACCCGGCCAGTTCGGCGAAGTGGCGGCCACGCGCCACGTAATCGCGGTAAGCACCAAAGCTCGGCGCCCCCGGCGACAGCAGCACCACCCCGCCCTGCGCGCCCAGCGCGGCACGTGCCAGCGCCATCGCCTCCGGCAGATCACCGGCAGCATGCAGGCCGAAGCGGCCGGCGTCGGCCAACGGCTGCAGCATCGCGTGGATGCGCGGGCCGTTGCTGCCCATGGTCACGATCTCCACCGGCGGCACATCGTGCGTCATGTGCTGCATGAAGTCGGTCCAGTCCAGACCACGGTCATGCCCGCCCACCAGCAGCGCGATGCGCTGCCCGGCGAAACACTCCAGCGCGGCCAGGCTGGCATGCGGCGTGGTGCTGATCGAATCGTTGACGTAGGTCAGGCCATCGACCACGCCGATGCGCTGCAGGCGGTTCGGCAACGGACGGAAATCCTGCACCGCCGGTGCCAGCGCCACCGCGTCCAGTCCCAGTGCTTCCAGTGCAGCCAGCACCGCGCACAGGTTGCTGCGGTTGTGGCGCCCCGGCAGCGGCGTGTTACGGGTATCGAACACGGCCCACTCACCGCGATGCACGATGTCTTCGCGCATGTGCCAGCCCTGCGGCTGGTTGAACCAGACCACCTCGCTGTCAGGTAACGACAGCGCGGCCAGATGCGGATCGGCGGCGTTGAGCACGGCGATGCGCGGCGCAGCACCGGTCACCAGCCGCAGTTTGTCGTCGATGTAGCGCTGCTCGCTACCGTGCCAGTCCAGGTGTTCCGGGAACAGGTTCAGCACCACCGCCACCTGCGGGCGGGCGCCACTGCGTGCCACCTCACCGGTCTGGTAGCTGGACAGTTCCACCGCCCAGTACTCGGGCGCGGGCTGCGGATCCAGCACTTCCAGCAGCGGCAGGCCGATATTGCCGACCAGGCCGGTACGGTGGCCGGAAGCGCGCAGCAGGTGCGCGACCAGCGCGGTGGTGGTGCTCTTGCCCTTGGTGCCGGTCACGCACACGGTGTCGTGCACGATGCCATCGTCGGCCGCGTGTTCGGCGAACCACAGCGCTGTGCCACCGATAAAGGTGGTGCCCTGCCCTGCGGCAGCCAGCGCGATCGGCTGATAAGGACTGATGCCGGGCGATTTGATCACCACGTCGAACGCGGCCAGCGCTTCAGCAGAAGGCTCGCCACGCACGTCCAGCGCGCCCTGCGTTTCCGCGCGTGCGGCCTCCGCTTCGGCCGCCGGGCAGAACAGGCTCAGCGGCAGCGTGGGCAGGCGCTCACGCAGCACCGCAAACGCGGCGCGGCCCTCACGGCCCCAGCCCCACAGCGCAACGCGCTTTCCTTCAAGCTTCGAAATCTTCACGCACCCGTTCCCACAGCGCAGCCGGAACGCGGTGCTCGCCCTGCAGCTGCAGCAGCGGCGCCAGTTCCAGTTCGGCGGCATCCAGCTGCGGCTGGATCTCGTTGCAGAAGCGCTTCACCAGCACGTCTTCCTTCCACTCCGGGCGCTGCGCCAGGGTCGCCATCGCTGCACGCGATTCGCGGCCTTCGCCCACGCACTCGAATGGCTTGTGGTCCTGGAATTCCAGCAGCGCGTCGAAGCCACCGGCCTGTTCGGCATCGTCCAGCAGATTGCGGCCGAAGATGCGCACCAGGCGCGTCTTCGGCATGAACGGGGCCAGCGCCAGGAACACGAAGTGGCACTTCGGGCAGACGCCGCACCAACGGTTCACCGGGCGCTCGCCCAGGATGTGGAAATTGCGGTTGCAGCTGGAGAAATGCGCGTCGTAGAAATCGGTCTTGGCGAACTGGCGGGCCACCGCCAGCTCGGACATCGGGCGCAGCAGCGAGTAGTAGTGCAGGTCCGCCGCCACGTGCGCCTGCACGTGGCTGCCGAACGCCTGCTCGAACGCCCAGCCCTTGGACCACTGGTGGTTCACTTCGCCGGTGCCCGGAATCTGGCTACCGTAACTGGCCGAACGCTCATTGGAGAACACCACCTGGTCCACGCCCTGCAGCAGCGCGGCCAGCACCATGATCGCCGAGTTCACCGCGGTGACCGGGATATGGCCGTTCCAGGCGCCCTGGCGGTTGAGCTCGAACAGTTCCGGCGCCAGCGCACGTCCCAGGTTCAACGTCGGCAGTCCGGTACGCTCGGCACAGGCGCGGATCAGCTGCGAACCACCAATCCAGGTCACCGTTTCGTCCACGCCGGCACGGCGCAGCGCTTCGATGCTGACCAGCGAATCCTTGCCGCCGCCGATCGCTACCAGCGCGTGTCGCTGCAGGCCCAGCACCGGCGCCTGCACCGCTTCGCCCTGCACCGGCAGGCGGAAGCGCCCGCGCAGGTTCAGACCGTTGCGGTAGGCAAATTCGCCCAGGCCGTTGAGGTAGACCGTCTCCACCAGCGCCGCGGTATCGGCATCGACGGCGTAGCTGTCGATGCTGACCGTCTCCGGCACGCCCGCCTTGTAGTAGCTGACACCGGCGATCAGGTGCAGCAGCTGCAGCGCGCGCTGCACGGCGGCAGTACGCGCCTCGTCCAGCACGAACGGGGCGCCCGGCACGGTGATGGTTTCCACCATCTCCGGGCCGTCATCAAAGGCATAGACCAGCTTGGCCACGCCGGTCTCCGCGGCGAATTCGCAGCGGACGAAGCGGAAGCGGGAAACCTGGTGTTTGTCGAAAGCAGTCATGGTGTATCCGGTCAGGCACGGGCCCGCGCGAGGGCGCGGGGCGTGTCGGTGGGCGGGTGCAGGGCGCGCGCGGCGATCATTCGATCACGTCTTCGCGCGGCAGCATCCGCTGGTTGTAGGTGTTGGCCATCGAATAGCCGTAGGCGCCGCCATCGGCGATCAGCATCACGTCGTCCGGCGCGGTCGACACCGGCAGCTTGCGGCGCTTGCCGAGCACGTCGCTGGATTCGCAGATCGGACCGACCACATCGAACGCCGCCTCGGCATACCCACCCTGGCGGCTGAGGTTCTCGATGTCGTGCCAGGCGTCGTACAGGGCCGGACGCATCAGTGCGTTCATGCCGGCATCCAGGCCGACGCGGCGCACGCCCTCCTTTTCCACCACCTGGGTGACATGGGTCAGCAGCACACCGGACTCGGCCACCAGGTAGCGGCCCGGCTCGATCGCCAGCCGGAACGCCGGGTGCAGCGCCTTGACCTCGGCCAGGCCCTCGGCCCAGGCGTCCAGGTCGAACGGCTCATCCTCGGCGGAATACGGAATCGGCAGGCCGCCACCGATGTCGATGGTGTGCACGCTGCCGATGCGGCGGGCGAAACCGGCCAGTTCATCGCACATCAGGCGCCAGTGCTGCGCGGTCTCCACACCGCTGCCGAGGTGCGCATGCAGGCCGACCACGCGGCTGCCCAGATCGGTGGCCGCGCGTACGAACTCATCGACGCGGGCGATCGGCAGGCCGAACTTGGAGTCCTTGCCGCCGGTACGGACCTTGGCATGGTGGCCTTCGCCACGGCCGAGATCGACGCGCAGCCACAGCTCACGGTTGCGGAACAGGTCCGGCCAGCGCTGCAGTGCTTCGACGTTGTCGACGGTAACGGTCACGCCCAGCGCGAATGCTGCCTCGTACTCGCTGCGCGGGCAGAAGCTGGGGGTGAACAGCACGCGCTTGGGCGACAGTTCCGGCAGGTGCTGGAACACGTGCTTCAGCTCGCCATGCGACACGCACTCCAGGCCGAAGCCTTCGGCTTCCAGCAGCTGCAGGATGGCCGGGTGGCTGTTGGCCTTGATCGCGTAGTAGCGCTGGTCGATCGGCTTGATCGCGGCCAGCGCGCGGGCGCGGGCGCGCACGGTCGGCAGGTGGTAGACGTAGCGCGGCGTACCGGCATCAGCCAGCTGCAACAGGTGCGAACGCTGGCCCCGCCACCACGGCGTGCCACGTGGACGCACGGTGCCGGCGATCTCGCGCCAGCGCGGACCGAACACTTCGGTCTCTTCCACCGGCATCGCACCGCTGTCGATCAGCTCGGCATGCAGGATCGGCAGCAGGCCATCAGCATCGGCTTCGTCGATGACGAAGGTCAGGTTCAGGTCGTTGGACGACTGCGAGATCATGTGCACGCGCTCGCGGCCGAAGGTGGCCCACACGTCCGACAGCTTGTGCAGCAGCGAACGCATGCCACGGCCAACCAGGGTGATCGCCGCGCACGGGACGATCACCTTCACCTTGCAGATCTGCGACAGGTCGGCCGACAGCGCGGCCAGCACATCGGTGTTGACCAGGTTCTCGGACGGGTCCAGCGACACGGTGACGTTGGTCTCGGCCGAACCGATCAGGTCCACCGACAGGCCGTGCTTCTTGAACAGGTTGAACACATCGGCCAGGAAGCCGACCTGCTGCCACATGCCGATGCCTTCCATCGACACCAGCACGATGCCGTTGCGGCGGCTGATCGCCTTTACGCCCGGCACCGGCGCAGCGCTGCCATCGATGCTGGTGCCCGGCAGTTCCGGGCGCTCGGTATCGAGGATGGCCATCGGCACGCCGGCATCGCGGCACGGCTTGATCGAGCGCGGGTGCAGCACCTTGGCGCCGGTGGTGGCGATTTCCTGCGCCTCGTAATAGTCCAGGCGTGTCAGCAGGCGCGCGTCCGGCACGTCCTTCGGGTTGGCGCTGAACATGCCCGGCACATCGGTCCAGATTTCCACGCGGCTGGCGCCGAGCAGCGCACCGAAGTACGCCGCCGAGGTATCCGAGCCACCGCGGCCGAGGATGGCGGTGCCACCATCGGCATGCCGCGAGATGAAGCCCTGGGTGATCAGCAGGCGGGTCGGCTGCGCGCGGAAGCGCTGCATCCACTCGGCATCGGCACGCCACTGGCAGTTCACCGACAGGCGCTGCGACCAGTCGCTCTGGTTCGGCTGGGGCGGCATCGCATCCAGCCACTGGCGGGCATCCATCCAGCCCATGTCCAGGCCCGAGGCGTGCAGGTAGGCCGCGCCCAGGGTGGAGGACAACAGCTCGCCCTGGCCCAGCACTTCGGCCTGCCATTCCAGCGGACGGGTGGCCGCACGCGCGTCGTCGAGCAGGCCCTGCAGCGCCGCCAGGCGTTCGGCCAGCACCTCTCGGCCCAGGCCGAGCTCAACCAGGAAGGCCTCGTGGCGCTCGACCAGCGCCGCCATGCGATCGCGGCTGTCCGGCGCGCCATCGGCAATCGCAGTCAGTTCGTTGGTGACCCCGGACAGCGCCGACACCACCACCAGCACGCGCGAGCCGGTCTCTTCCGCACGTTTTTTCGCCAGCTTCCCGATCGTGTCCCAGCGATGACGACGCGACACCGAGGTGCCGCCGAACTTCAGTACGATCCAACGATCGACAAGGGGGGAAGCTGACATGGATTGGCTATGTAGAATGTGGGGAAGCCGCCCTCGGGGGCGGAACCTTTGATTCTAAGCGCAATATCCCCGTAGATGGCCGTCCTCCGTTACCTGCAGCTCGATGTCTTCGCCCCCCGCCCCGGCACCGGCAACCCACTGGGCGTCATCCTGGACGCCGACGGGCTCTCCAGCGGCCAGATGCAGGCCCTGGCCGCCTGGCTGAACCTGTCCGAGACGGTGTTCTTCCTGCGCCCCAACGCGCCGGGTGCCGACTACCACATCCGCATCTTCACCCCGACCCGCGAGCTGGCATTTGCCGGCCACCCCAGCGTCGGCGCCGCCTGGGCGGCGGTGACCTGCGGCCTGGCGCAACCGCGCGACGGCGCCCTGCTGCAACAATGCGCGGCGGGGTTGCTGCCGGTACGGGTGAGCGGTCCGGTCGAGGCACTGCAGATCCAGCTGGCCAGCCCGCCGGCGCGGCAACTGGACACCGGCGCGGACGCCGCGCCGAAGGAGCTGCTGGCGCTGGCTGCCAGCGGGCACGCGCCCGAACTGTGGGACAACGGTGCGCGCTGGTGGCTGCTGCCGCTGCGCGACGCCGCCGCCGTACGCGGGCTGGCACCGGACATGGCGGCCCTGCGCGACTGGAGCCTGGCCACCGATGCTACCGGTCTGGCCGTGTTCGCCGACGAGGCCAGCGACGACCACACCCGCGTGGTGCGCGCCTTCTGCCCGGCTGATGCGGCCGCCGTGCCCGAGGATCCGGTGACCGGCAGCGCCAATGCGTTGATCGGCGCCTGGCTGCGGCAGCGCGATGCCCTGCCGGGCCGCGAGGGCCGCTACGTGGCCAGCCAGGGCCGCGAAGTCGGTCGCGACGGCCGCGTACAGGTCGAGGTTGACGCGCAGGGCACGGTGTGGATCGGCGGCCAGGTGCAGCCGGTCATCGACGGCCAGATCCGCTGGATGTAGCGCCGAGCCCACGCTCGGCTGCTTCTTCTCACACCCCAACACAGCCGAGCATGGGCTCGACGCTACATCGGCGCGTTAAGCTGCGCGCCACCTGATCCTGGAGTTTCTTCCCGATGACCACCCGCCGTTTCCTGCAGCTGGATGTGTTCTCCCCGCGCGCCGGCGCCGGCAATCCGCTGGCCGTGGTACTCGATGCCGAGGGCCTGGACGACGCCAGCATGCAGGCCATCGCGCGCTGGACGCGCCTGCCCGAGACCACCTTCGTGTTCCCGCCGCAGGTTGCCGGTGCCAGCTACCGGCTGCGCATGTTCAGCCCGCAGAAGGAAGTCCCGTTCGCCGGCCATCCCAGCGTCGGCACCGCGCATGCGGTGCTGCAGGCGGGCCTGGCCGCAGCGGTCGACGGTGTGCTGGTGCAGGACGGCATTGCCGGTGCCCTGCCGCTGCGCGTCAGCGGTGAGGGTGCGCGGCAGCGCATCGCCATCCGTACTCCGCGCGCGCAGCTGGCCGAGACTGCCGAGGCGACTGATCCTCGCCTGCAGGCCGCACTGAAGGGCTGGCCGTTGGGCACGCTGCCACCGGCACGCATGCAGGGCGGGCGCAGCTGGTGGGTGGTGCAGGTAGCCGATGAGGCCGCATTGCGCGCGCTGCTGCCGGACTGGGATGCGGTGGCCGCACTGGCCGAGTCCACCGACAGCATGGGCGTGTTCGCCTATGCCTTCAGCGATGGCAGCGAGGGCTTCGACCTGACCGTACGTGCCTTCGTCGGCAATGGACGCCGCTTCGAAGACGCCGCCTCAGGCGCCGCCAACGCCGTGCTCGCCGCATGGCTGGACCTGCGCGATGCGCTGCCCCGTGGTCGTGCACCGTTCGAAGTCAGCCAGGGCCGCGAAGTCGGCCACGACGCGCGCCTGACGCTGCTGGTCGACGAGGACGGCGAGGTCTGGTCGGGCGGCCAGGTGCAGACCGTCATCACCGGCACCATCGATTGGTAAAGGGATGCTGTAGAGCCGAGCCCATGCTCGGTTGCTCTCCGGCCAGATCATGGCAGCCAGGGGAGCTGAGCATGGGCTCGGCTCTACAGATGCGCCGGCTCAGCCCAGCTCGGCTTCCAGGCTGATCGGCACGGCGCTCAGCGCCTTGGACACCGGGCAGTTCTGCTTGGCGTCATCGGCAATCGCACGGAACTGCGTCGCGTCGATGCCCGGCACCACCGCCCTTACCTTCAGCCGGATCTGCGACAGCTGCGGGCCGCCTTCCAGCGACAGATCAACCTTGGCTTCGGTATCCAGCGAGGTCGGGGTAAAGCCGGCTTCGCCGAGCTTGGCCGACAGCGCCATGGTGAAACAACCCGCGTGCGCGGCAGCGATCAGCTCTTCCGGATTGGTGCCCTTTTCGTCGCCGAAACGGCTGTTGAAGCCGTAGCGGGTCTTGTCCAGCAGCCCACTCTGCGGCGTGCTCAACTGCCCCTTGCCCGACTTCAGATCGCCTTCCCAGTGCGCGGTGGCGTGTCGCGAGATTCCCATTGTGCTGCTCCTGCATGGCGGTGATGAACGGTCACCCTCGCACGGGAGGCGTTAGCCCTGCGTCGCTCCGCCGCAGGCCACAGGTCACCTTCCGAACCCGACGCGTGGACACTTCCTCGCCAACCGGAAACGCATTTTCCTCTTGTTTTCAGTGGTTTCGCGCATTCCGCCGATGGGCCGGCGCGGGCCATCGCGTGCGCCGCCACACCCCCTTTCCCCACTGCCGGCCATGTACTGAATCGGCCTGGATATGAAAAAACATGCACTTTCCGCGCTTCGGGCTATTGGCGGCGCCCGAGAGTTGCCCTACATTGCGCTTGCCGACGGGGTTCGGCGCCGACCAAACAACCAACCGTTCACGGAACAGGAAACCATGGCAAAGACCGCTAAGAAGGCTGCCCCGAAGAAGGCAGTGAAGAAAGTCGCGACGAAGGCAGCCGCCAAGCCGGCCGCTCCGAAGCCGATCAAGGAAGTGCTGACCAAGTCCGGCCTGGTTGCACACATCGCTGAAGCCTCCGGCGTCATCGCCAAGGACGTCCGCGCTGTGCTCGCCTCGCTGGAAGGCGCCGTCGCCTCCTCGGTGCACAAGAAGGGCGCTGGTTCGTTCACCCTGCCGGGCCTGCTGAAGATCACCACCGTCAATGTGCCGGCCAAGCCGAAGCGCAAGGGCATCAACCCGTTCACCAAGGAAGAGCAGTGGTTCGCTGCCAAGCCGGCTACCACCAAGCTGAAGGTGCGTCCGCTGAAGAAGCTGAAGGACGCCGCGCTGTAAGCGCGCGCCCCAACGCGGATTCCGACGGGACGGCTCTGGCCGTCCCGTTTTTTTTGTCCCAATCACAGCCCGCAACACAGCGTTGCCGCATCCCCGGGAATGCCCGTACAGGCCCGTCACCATTGGCTGGGCGTGGTACGTTCCGGCCCCGGAACGTACCGGGTGGAACACTGCGTGCAGCCCCGGCCATCGCCGCCGGGCACCGCCTTGCCTAAGGTGGGCACATCCTCCACAGCTACGGCGAGCACACCCTCATGGCCAGCCCCTCCACCCGCTACCGGATCTCGGTGACCCCCATCGAAAAGGACGGGTTGCAGTGCACCGGGCGCTGCACCATCGAACTGGAACATCGCGCCAGCCGTGACCTGATGCGCCTGCTGGAAGCGGCGCCGCGCACCGCTGGCATCAGCGGCGACGAGCGCGCGACCCTGGTGATCGCCACCCAGCTGCTGCGCGACATCGTGCAGCGCCACGCCGAAACCGAAGGCCATGCCCTGGCCGCCATCGCCGCGCAGGTACTGCCGGCACTGGATGCCTTGGAGCAGCTGCCCTCCTCCCGCTGATCGCGGCACAGCCGATACACTGCCTCCTTCCGTTCGCCTCGGGGAGGAGGCAGACATGCGCAGGTTCCTGATACTGATCGCACCGCTGGTGCTGCTGGCCTGTTCCCGGCCGCCATCGCCATCCGATCCAGCGGATGCCGCACCGTCGGCCACGGCCGAGGCGGCTGCCCGTACGAAGCCACAGACCGCTGCAGAAGGCGATGCACCGGCCGTGCAGGCCATCGACGTCGATCCCCTGTTTGCCGCCGTCGCGGCCGAGGCCGAGCTGCCGGCGGGAATGCTCAATGGCTATGTCATGGCCCTGCTCAATCGCGATCGCAAGGCCATCGACGCCGCATGGACCTTCCCGCCCAGCGATGCACGACGCGCCGACGATGCCGCATTGCGCCAGCTCACGGACGTGCGCAGCCTGCGCCTGACCAGCGAACTGCCGGTCGCGCGCGACGGTCACCAGCCGCCGCAGCTGCTGGAGGTTCCGGTGCAGATCCGCGCGGTGACCGCTGAGGGCACCTTCCGCTTCGGCGGCTGGTACCGCGTGCAGCCCAGCAGTGATGGCCGCGCCTGGCAGATCCAGTCGGCGCAACTGCGGCCATCGCTGGACTGAACCGTTGCAGCGGCATGCACGCGCGATTCAGCCGGCAAGGCTACTCTTTGGTCCATCCATTCCGCATTCACCGGTCACCGCCATGCGCCTGCGTTCCCTGATGACCCGCCTCGCCGCCTCCACCGTGCTGATTGCTGCTGCGATCGGCGCCCAGGCCGCCCCTTCCATTTCCGGCCGCGAACTGTCGGTCGGTGCCAGCGACGTGCAGCAGTACCTCGATGGCAGCTTCCCGCGCACCCAGGACGCCCTGGGTGGCCTGATCGCCCTGACCATGAGCCATCCGCAGCTGAGCCTTCCGGCCGGCGAACGGTTGAACCTGGGCATGGACGTCGCACTGGCCACCGCTGGTGGCAACCCGTCCAAGCTGGGAACGGTGAAGCTCAGCAGTGGCCTGCGCTATGACGCGCAGACCCAGGGCTTCCACCTGCAACAGCCGAGCGTGGATGACTTTACCCCGGCCAACCAGGGCGGTCGCCTCGATTCGCGCACCCGCGGCCTGCTCAATGCCTGGCTGAGCGACTACGCCCAGCGCGAACCGATCTACAAGCTGGACCCGGCCGTGGCCGGGGTGCTCGGCGCTCTGCAGGTGCAGTCGGCGCAGGTGAAGAACGGCAAGCTGGTGGTCACCTTCAACCAGAACCTGGGCAACCTGGTGCCGGCAGGCGTGCTGGGTAAATAAGGCTGCGCCGGGCCATGCCCGGCGGCTTCCCGTAGAGTCGAGCCATGCTCGACTCCGCACAATGGCCAGTAATGACCGGCTGACAGCAGTCGAGCATGGCTCGACTCTACAGACCGGGTCAGCGCTTGGGCTGCAGCATGGTGCCAGTGCACTTGGGCGAGCCGCAGCGGCACTCCCAGATCTTCTTCAGCTTGGCGGTATGACGCTCGGCCAGGGTGATGCCGTAGTTGTAGGTCAGTTCCTCACCGGCCTTGATGTCACGCAGTGCCTCGATGAACACCTTGTCGCCACGGCTGTCGCCGTCCTCGTCTTCCTCGATCACTGCCTCGCAGTTCGGGTCGCAGCTGTGGTTGATCCAGCGCGCGTCATTGCCCTTGTAGTTGGCATCGATCACCCAGTCGTCGTTGAGGGTGAACAGGAAGGTATGGCCACTTTCGACGTCGCCGCTGTCATCGGCATCAACGTCGCCGTGGCTGCGCAGCAGGCCCTTGTACTGGATCACGCGCTCGCCCTGCTTGATCGGGGCTACGGAAAACACACCGTTGCCGTGGATGGCGGACTTGCGGGCTTGGATCTTCTTGGGCATCGGCAAGGGAAGTCTGCAGCGAAAGGAACGTTGATTCTCGCCCATTCCGGGTGATTGCGAAAATCACCCCGTTGGCGCAGCATTGCGCCCTGGCAACGGCCCCGGTGTGTTCTCCCGGCCCGGCCCGAGCGTCGGCTGAATGCCCGGGTTGGATGGCGGCGAATAAAAGCGTACAATTTCAGTCCGCTTTAAGAACCACTCGCATCCCCATGTTGCGCGTCACCAAACTCACCGATTACGCCACCGTCGTACTGACCGTGCTCGCCGCCCGTCCGGGCGAGGTGCTCAGTGCCACCGAGCTGGCCGAATTCACCGGTCTGGAGCCGCCCACCGTCAGCAAGGTACTCAAGCCGCTGGCGCAGGCCGGCCTGGTTGAAGGCCTGCGCGGCGTGCGTGGCGGCTACCGCCTGACCCGCCCGGCCATCGAGATCTCGCTGTTCGAAGTGGTCGAAGCGATGGAAGGGCCGCTGGCCCTGACCGAATGCAGCCACGACCACCACCAGTGTGGCATGGCGCCCAAGTGCGGCGCGCGCAGCAGCTGGCGGCTGATCAACGACGTGGTTTCCGAGGCCCTGCGCGATGTCACCCTCGCCCAGATCCTGCCCCCTCTCCCCCTTGCCGATGACGAACAGCGCCGCACCATCGCTGTCGACGTCGTCTCCTGATCCGTAGGCAGCCCCCCCATGGCCACCGAAACCATCGAAAACGTCGCCCACGACGACACCCCCAACCGCGAGATCCACGAGCAGCTCGGCCGCAAGTATTCGGCCGGCTTCATCACCGAGATCGAATCGGACTCCCTGCCGCCTGGCCTGGACGAGGACACCATCCGTGCCCTGTCGGCCAAGAAGGAAGAGCCGGAGTGGATGACGCAGTGGCGCCTGGACGCCTACCGTCACTTCCTGACCATGCCGATGCCGGACTGGGCCAAGCTGGAGATCGCGCCGATCGACCTGCAGGCGCTCAGCTACTACTCCGCGCCGAAAGGCCCGAAGTACGCCTCGCTGGATGACGTGCCGAAGGAGCTGCTCGACACCTACGACAAGCTGGGCGTGCCGCTGCATGAGCGCGCCAAGCTGGCCGGCGTGGCGGTGGACGCGGTGTTCGACTCGGTGTCCGTCGGTACCACCTTCCGCAAGGAACTGGCCGAGAAGGGCATCATCTTCTGCTCGATGTCCGAGGCCATCAAGGAACACCCGGAGCTGGTCCGCCAGTACCTGGGTACCGTGGTGCCGGTGGGCGACAACTATTTCGCCGCGCTCAACTCGGCGGTGTTTTCCGATGGCAGCTTCGTGTTCATTCCCAAGGGCGTGCGCTGCCCGATGGAACTGAGCACCTATTTCCGCATCAATGCCGGCCACACCGGCCAGTTCGAGCGCACCCTGATCGTGTGCGAGGACAAGGCCTACGTGTCCTACCTGGAAGGCTGCACCGCGCCGATGCGCGACGAGAACCAGCTGCACGCCGCAGTGGTCGAGCTGGTCGCCCTGGAAGACGCGGAGATCAAGTACTCCACCGTGCAGAACTGGTACCCGGGCGACGAGAACGGCGTCGGCGGCATCTACAACTTCGTCACCAAGCGTGCGCTGTGCCAGGGTAAGAACAGCAAGGTGTCGTGGACGCAGGTCGAAACCGGGTCGGCGGTGACGTGGAAATATCCGTCCTGCGTGCTGGCGGGCGACGGCTCGGTCGGCGAGTTCTACTCGGTCGCGGTGACGAACAATCGTCAGCAGGCCGATACCGGCACCAAGATGATCCATCTCGGCAAGAACACGCGGTCCACCATCGTGTCCAAGGGGATTTCGGCCGGACACTCGGACAACACCTATCGCGGGTTGGTTCGCGTGGCGGCGACCGCCGAGAATGTCCGTAACTTCACCCAGTGCGACAGCCTGCTGCTGGGCGACCAGTGCGGCGCACATACCGTACCCTATATCGAGGTGAAGAACCCCAGCGCGCAGATCGAGCATGAGGCGACGACCAGCAAGATCAGCGAGGACCAGCTCTTCTACGCGATGAGCCGTGGGTTGGACCAGGAAGCCGCGGTGGCGCTGATCGTCAACGGTTTCGCGCGGGAAGTCTTGCAGCAGCTCCCGATGGAGTTTGCGGTTGAAGCGCAGAAGCTGCTGGGGATTTCGCTCGAAGGGAGCGTGGGGTGATTTTGTTCGCAGCGCTTTTGTCATTGGCGGGATCGGTGGGGCAGCAAATGCCTGCGCCGCCCGCCAACGAGATTAGCGTGGTGGGCAACAAGCTGCGTAAATTGCAACTAGACCTCAATGTCGATGCAGGTCGGATGACGGCTTGCCGTGCCAAGGTTTCGAGTGGCGACCGCTTCATCGACGACGTTGCCTGTGAATCGGCCCGTGTTTGTATAGGCAAGCGCTCCTCTGCCCGGATCGGGCTTATGAATTGCATCAATGATGGTGTCGTCGCGGCGGTGGCCCGCGAGCGCGCCAAGGAAGAAAGCCGCAATGCTGAAAATTGAAAACCTCCACGCCGAAATCGACGGCAAGCCGATCCTCAAGGGCCTGACGCTCGAGGTGAATGCGGGTCAGGTCCATGCGATCATGGGGCCTAACGGCGCGGGCAAGTCGACGCTGGGCTATGTGCTGGGCGGGCGTCCCGGTTACGAAGTGACCGAGGGTTCGGTGACGTTCGACGGCGTCGACCTGCTCGAGCTGGAGCCGAACGAGCGCGCCGCCGCCGGGCTGTTCCTGGGCTTCCAGTATCCGGTCGAAATCCCCGGCGTGTCCAACGTCCAGTTCCTGCGCGAGAGCCTGAACGCCCAGCGCGGCCAGCGTGACGAAAAGCCGCTGTCGGGGGGCGAATTCCTGAAGCTCGCCCGTGCGCAGGCCGATGGGCTGGGGCTGAACCAGGACATGCTCAAGCGTCCGGTCAATGTCGGCTTCTCGGGCGGTGAGAAGAAGCGCAACGAGATGGTCCAGATGGGCATCCTGAATCCCAAGTTCGCGATCCTCGATGAAACCGATTCCGGCCTCGACATCGACGCGCTGCGCATCGTCGGCGACGGCATCAACCGCATTATGCGCGCGCCCGACAAGGCGGTGCTGCTGATCACCCATTATCAGCGGCTGCTCGACTATGTGCAGCCCGACCGGGTGCATGTGCTGGCCGATGGCCGCATCGTGCGTTCGGGCGGCCCCGAACTCGCGCTCGAACTGGAGCGTGAGGGCTATGCGGGCGTCGAGGGAGCCGCCGCGTGACGACCACGCTGGAACTCCCTTCGACCCGCGAGGAGGCGTGGCGCTGGGCCGATATCGACGCGCTGCGCCGCGCGGCGGAGAGCGAGCGGGCAGTGCCGGTCGCGGGGGCGGATCGCTTCCTCGACTTGGGCGGCGCGCGGCTGATCTTCGTCGACGGTGTGCTGGATGAAAGCGCCAGCGATCTCGGCCCGGTGCAACTGACCCAGATTGACGCCAGCGACCATCCGCTCGGGCGTCAGGCATTGGGTCGCGGCTGGTCGCTGCGGCTGGAGCGCGATGCGGTCGCCGAGCCCGTGCAGATCGTCCATGTCGCCAGCGGTGCGGCCAATCACCTGCCCGCCGAGATCGTGCTGGCCGAGGATGCGGCCGCGCAGGTCTATGAGACCTATGTCGGGCGCGGCTGGACCAATAGGCTGACGCGGGTGAAGCTGGCGGCGTCGGCGCGGTTGATGCGGGCGGTGCGGCTGCTGCAGGACGACGGCTTTGTTTCGCTGCGCGAGGAAGCCGAGCTGGGCGAGGGCGCGAGCCTGACCGCGACCTTCCTGGCGGCGGGGACGATGGGTGTGCGGATCGACGGCGGCATTACTCAGACCGGTGACGGGGCCTATGCTGAGTTCGGCGGCGCGCTGCTGACCAAAGGTGAATTGAAGCAGGAATGTGCGGTGGCCCTCCGCCATGCCGCACTCAACGGTCAGAGCCATCAGCTGTGGCGTGCGGTCGCCGCCGATCGCAGCCAGGCAAGCCTCGCCGCACGGGTCGAAGTGGCGCGCGATGCGCAGAAGACCGATGGCGAGCAGAGCTTGCGCGGCCTGCTGCTCCAGCGGACGGCCACGGTGAACCTGAAGCCCGAGCTGGAAATCTTCGCCGACGACGTGAAGTGCGCGCATGGTGCGACCGTGGGCGAGCTTGATGCCAAGGCGCTGTTCTACATGCAGAGCCGGGGAATCCCAAAGCCGCGCGCGCAGGCTATGCTGACCCGCGCCTTCGTGGCGGATGCGATCGACCGGATCGGCAACGAGGTGGTGCGCGAAGCCTTTGCGGCGGACGCGGACGCCTGGCTGGAGGCGGCGCTTTGACGAGCGCCGCGCCTCTCGATCGGGTGGCAGATTTTCCGGCGATCCCGGACGGCTGGGCCTATCTGGATACCGCCGCGACCGCGCAGAAGCCGCAAGGAGTGATCGACGCGATCACCCGCGCCTATGACACCAGCTATGCCACCGTGCATCGCGGCGTCTATCAGCGTTCGGCCGACATGACCGTGGCGTATGAGAAGGCGCGCGAGGCGACGGCGCGGTTCATCGGCGCTGGGTCGGCGAACGAGATCGTCTTCACGCGCGGCGCGACCGAGGGGATCAACTTGGTCGCGCAGTGCTGGGCCGCGACCAACCTGAAGGCGGGCGATCGCATCTTGCTGTCGATGCTGGAGCATCACTCCAACATCGTGCCGTGGCAGATGGTGGCGGAACGGCTGGGCGTCGCGATCGACGTCTTGCCGCTGACGGTCGATCACCGCATCGACCTGGATGCGATGGAACGGATGCTGACGCCCGCGCATAAGCTGGTGTCGCTGGGCCATGTGTCGAATGTGCTGGGCTCGGTGCTCGACGGGCGGCGGGCGGCCGATCTGGCGCATGGCTTGGGTGCGAAGATTTTGCTCGACGGGTGCCAGGCGGTGCCGCGCATCATGGTCGATGTGAAGGCGCTTGATTGCGACTTCTATGTCTTCTCCGGCCACAAGCTTTATGGCCCGACCGGCATCGGCGTGTTGTGGGCGCGGCCCGAATTGCTGGAGGCCATGCCGCCCTATCAGGGTGGCGGCTCGATGATCGACCGGGTGAGCTTCGAGAAGACCACCTATGCCCCGCCGCCCGGCCGGTTCGAGGCGGGGACGCCGCATATCGTCGG
>CAJYNG010000023.1 GCA_913775725.1 uncultured Stenotrophomonas sp.
TGAAGACGACCATTCTGTTGAGCACCCTCGCCCTCGCGGCGATGACCACCACCGCCTGGGCACAGAGTTCGGGCCAGACACCTCCGGCGAAGACCTTGTCGACCGTAGACACGCAGCAGTTGAAGGCCGAGGCCACCGGCCGTTCGTTCAACGTGGGCGGCTCGCGCTTCCAGCTGGCGCCGTCCGCGACCGTGCAACAATCCGGCGGCGGTCAATTCCGAATCACCACCGGCGCTGAGGTCCGAACTACCGCCCCAAGCAGCCGCAGCAAGCGCTCCACCGATGCCAACAGTACCGGCACAGCGGCACGTGTGGATGCGGGTTCCAGCAAGTTCGCCGCTGCGGTATCCACTGATGGCGCACCAGTGGTGGCAACGTCGCGCGTCAGAGTCTTCTTCACAGACGCCACCTCGCCACAGCAAGCTGCCTCCGTCACCGGGGGCACTGTGGTGAAAGTGTCCAAGGCGTCGGGACAAGCGATCGTTGAATACCCGTCGGTGAACGCCGCTTTGGACGCCACTACTAAACTGCTATCGACCGCGGGTATCCGTGCAGCCGAGCCAGACGTCGTTCAGTGGGAGGAGCAGATATAACGTACTGCGCCCCCTGACCCCACGGGGTCAGGGGGCAGCCGAAGCATCAGTGTGAGCATGCAGAACACGACTGAAGTTCGGTCCTCTTCGTTTTTTCGCTCACGGGGAAGTGCGATACTCACCTACATCTGGACAACATCTATGCGAAGCACGCAGCTCGATGTGCTGCCCACGGCGACCGTCCCGCAGACGCTCTCATAGATCTAATCTGCCAATGCCTCGCCACCGGGAATGCTCTGCCACCAGCGCTCTGTTGAACCTGGTCGGCTACTTACTTGATAGTGACCGATCCACCGCATGGCAACGGGACTCTGACTTCCGGAACAGCTACCGGTCTAGGCGGCCATCGGCAGTGGACAGCAAGTCGGTTTTCCAGCGTGAGGCAAGCAGCGACTCATTTCGAGTGGATGCCTCTCAGGACTACAGCGCCAGGCGGATTACCGCCATTTCTCTGAGAGCCGCACCGCACCCAATACAGGGAAATCCAAACCCAACGGAGAATCCCCGGCCTTTCCTAGCGCAGGGCGCAGGCGACTAATTTCTCGCCTAGAGAGCAAGAGTCCCAAAGCCGATTAATGCGAATGAGTTGCATTTCGCTTCACCACGGACTAGCATTACTACCGACCGGTAGGACATGCGCGCCCCAGATGCTCTCTCTCCAATCCCGGCCAGCAATGCAGCCAATGCTGGCTGCTCGGTAACTCCCGTAGTGGCAGCCTGCAGAAACGGGCGTTCTTGCAAAGTCCATCTACCCCTTTTGAGAGAAATAGATGTCCTACATGACCCGCCACTACCGGTCGCTCATTTCGCACTCAAACATCGCAGTACTGGCGGCGGGTACCGCGCTGACACTGGTCAGCCCGGTATTGGCTTCGACACAAGATCCGAAGTATCAGGCGACGGACGCTAGCAGCCCCGCCCCCACTTTCGCTTTCACATCTGCCCGCGACGTCCCGACCCTTGAAACTGTTGTTTCCACAGCAGAGTGGCTGAAGCAGGCGCCCGGCGTCTCGACGATCACAACGGAAGACATCGAACGCAACCCGATCACTAATGATATTTCCGAGCTTGTGCGCAAGCAGCCTGGTGTCAACCTTACAGGCAACACGTCTACTGGTCAGCGCGGCAACAACCGCCAGATCAACATCCGTGGCATGGGTCCGGAAAATACCTTGATTTTGGTTGACGGCAAGCCCATCTTGTCGCGCGACTCTGTACGTATGAGCGTGCAAGGAGAGCGTGATACCCGTGGAGATAGTAACTGGGTTCCCGCTGAAGCGATCGAGAGTATCGAGGTGCTGCGAGGACCAGCAGCGGTCCGCTACGGTTCTGGCGCGGCCGGCGGCGTGGTCAACATCCGGACCAAGGTTTCCACGGCGCAGAAAACCAACGTTAGCGTGTTCACCAATGTACCGAAGGACTCCTCCGAGGGTGGTACCAAGCGCGTCAACATCGTGTCTTCCGGCCCGATCTCCGACGCGTTCTCGTACCGCGTGTACGGCAGTTTCAACGAAACCGACAACGATGATCTGAACATCAATCCCAATGCAGATCAGAATGCTGCTGGGGTCGGCTTCATGAAACAAAGCAATCTCATCGCTGGACGCGAAGGCTTGAAGAATCGAGACCTAAGTGGCCGCCTTACCTACCTCTTCTCGCCCAATCAGCGGGTGGACCTGGATGCATCATGGAGCCGACAAGGCAACAAGTTTGCCGCCGATTCCCTCAACGCAGTCGCTCCTACGGTCTCGACGGCTCCATACGACCCAGCATCTAGGGCTTCGACCAAGGTCGACCCTAGGTATCTAGATCTCGTCGGAAAGGAAACCAACCGCATAACTCGCAGCAACATCGCTCTGACCCATTTCGGTCGCTACAGCTTCGGCAATTCGGAGAGCTATGTACAGTACGAGCACACTGCAAACGAACGCTACGCTGAATCGCTGGGCGGCGTCAGCGAGGGCTCAATCGAGTTTCCACTGAAATGGAATAAGACTCGTCTAAGCAATCTCTCGGCCAAGTCGGAGTTCAACGTTCCCCTGCATTTGGGCGTTGAACAAATGCTGACTGCGGGTGTGGACTATCGCAGCGAATCGATGAACGACCCAGGCTCCATAAGGGTGGATTTAGAGCCCGGATTTAGTGGGAACAGCATCCCGATCAGCGCAGCGGCGCGCACCAGCAAGTCGACTTCAAAGTTGTTCGGTGCCTACCTGGAAGACAATATCTACGTGACAGACGCTTTGGTGCTAACTCCCGGTGTGCGCTACAACCATGATGACAGATTCGGCGGCACAACTACTCCAAGCCTGAATGCATCTTGGCAAATCACTGAGCAGTTCACCCTGAAGGGAGGCATCGCACGCGCCTACAAGGCACCAAATCTGTATCAGCTCAATCCTAACTATGTTTACAACAGCGCAGGTATCGGATGCTGGCAACAGATTGGTCCCTGCTACGTCATCGGCAATCCGGGCTTGAAGCCTGAGATCAGCATTAACAAGGAAATTGGTCTTAGCTTCAGGAATGATGCCGGATGGGCAATGAGTCTTACCTACTTCCACAACAGCTATAGGAACCGCATTGGCTCAGGCAGGGGCGTCCTGAGCTCCATAGAAGGTGAACCAAACTTCTGGGATCCTGCCGGCCCGCGCGCGCGGTATCTACTGCAACAGTGGGAAAACAGCGGCCCGGCAACAGTCGCCGGTGTGGAGGGAAGCCTAGTCGTGCCACTGCACGAGACACTGACCTGGTCCAGCAACTTCACATACATGAGCAAGTCCGAGGACGACCAGGGCCAACCTCTTTCGCTGATTCCCAAACACACCATCAACACTTGGCTGGACTGGCAGGCAACACCCCTTCTTGGCTTCAGCCTAGGCGTGACGAACTACGGCAAGACTCAGCCGCGCAAACTCAACCTGCTCACTGGTAGGCCAGAGAACGACATCGACCTTCCAGCGTTCTACGGCGACCCGCTGGCAATTCAACCGCGCAGAGCCTACACGTTGGTCAATCTAGGCGTGAACTACCGGATCAACAGCACCCTCCGTCTCAAAGCTGGCGTAAAAAACCTTCTCGACAAGCAACTGAAACGCACTCACAACGTCGGCGCCAACAGTTACAACGAACCAGGGCTCAGCTACTACATTGGACTGAATGCTTCGTTCTGAAAGGAGGGATTATCGGTCAGCAAAAACGGCTCAGGCACTATGCCGGGCAACCCCACACGTAACGCTGAACTACCGCGAGCGAAGCCAGCAGACTGCGCACGGAAATGCATTTCGCGCGGGAAAACAGACTTCAGAAAGCTCGTAAAGTTGTGGTCAGATCCAGCGAGATCATTGCCCTCGCCTGCAGCGACTCCAAAGCCCAGACTGCCCCCCCTGTCCGAATACTGGCTTTCATCGAAAATCAGCTTTCAATGTGACACGTAATCCTCTCATCTCCAATTCCAATCGCCAGGAGCACGAATTGAACATCATCTTCCCCAATCTTACGCGGAAAGCGGCAATGCTTGCCGCATCGCTGTCCATGATCGTCGCGCCCCTTTACGCTACCACGCGAGCGGCCGAGCCAGGCATCGCACGCTCGGCCAAGGCGGGAAAGTCGTTGTATGAAATAGTCTACAACCCTGGCGATGACAAGGTGTATGTCGCCGCAACTGGCGACTGGGGGAAAGATGACGCTAGCATCAATGTTATCGATCCGAACAGCCTGAAGATCGTCAGGCAAGTATCCCTCGGAGGAAACGCTATATTCGGTTTGGGCCTGAACAGCCGCACACAGACGCTGTACGGCACCAGCAGTATCAGCGGTACTGTCACCGTTATTGACGCAAAAAGTGGCAAGGTACTGACGACGATCACCGACCCGACCAATCCCAAGGCCCACGTGCGCAATGTCGCGGTGGACGAGGTCGCCAACAAGATCTATGTCTCCGTCGTCGGCGGCTTCTCCGATGATCCGGAAAAGGAAGGTCCAAAGAGTGCGATCTGGGTTGTCGATGGCCATCGCAACGCACTCGAAGATATCATCATAGACCCGGTCAAGACCGCTACCGGCTTGGCCTTGGATTCGAAAACCGGTCGTTTGTATGTAGCCGACATGACACAGAACCAGGTCGGTGTATTCGACTTGGCAACGCGCAAGCGAATCGCCCATTACCGCGCCTACGACGAGAGCGCGGTCACTATCGAGATATCTGAGTTCAGCGGCAAACGGGACAACGGCGCGCAAAGCATCGCTATAGACACCAAAGGGCATCGCCTGTTCGTCACCAATCCCGGTAGCGGCACCTTGACTGTGATCGACTCACGCACGGGGAAGCTGCTGAAGACAGTAAAGACCGGCAGTGCTCCGCTGGACGTTGCCTGGAACGCAACCTCCAGACAAGTCTATGTAACCAACCGCGGCAACGGTGACAACGGCACCGTCACTGTGGTGGACGGCAGGAGTTACGCCATACTCGCACAACTGAGGACCGGAACCTACCCACAGACGATCACAGTGGATCCGGCAGGTAAAGCGGTTTACGTCAGCAACAAGGCTAAAGGCCTACCGCGCGGGGCTGCCCCTGGCACCCCGGAACCTGAAGACTTGAATGGCGATACCATTGCAGTCATTCATCCATAAATAGCCTGCGAATAGAAGAGTTGCGATCAGGGATGGACGTTGCCCAAAAATGCGACGTCCGTCCTTTTATGCGTGAAGCAGAAGTAATCCATCGAACCGATCTTGTTCCGAAAGATCCATTTCTAGAAACCGCATCATACAGTTCCGCTCACATGACTATCAGTACGTACAGCGTCTAAAACGCACCGAGTTCCGAAGTTCGACGTGGCCTGCAGTATACTGAGTCGCATAACCTCTAATGATCTTCATCCTCGCATTGCCATCAGGCACTATCAGGCGAACGAATCGCTGGATCCGCATCGTGTCGACAGAGCGCACAGACACTGGACAGCATCAAGAGCATTTAGACATGGGCGACGCACTTACCAAGCCTCAGCAATGCGTCTTGGTATAGCGGAAATGCCTTTTGATGAGCAGGAATCATTGCTCATAGTCCCCGGACAGATGATCTTGCAGCGAACCCATTGCATTCCCTTGGTTGGCGCGGGCTATCTTAATGCCCTCACCTTAACGCGAGTAGCGGCAATGAAGAGCCAGGCCGTGCAAGTCTTCAATGCTGAAATTAATATTCGCGCCACTTTGGCCGCAGCTACACCCCCCCCCCCCCGCTCTTCCGAAGTCACTGTTGCATTTACGATTGCAACAACTGGCAGATCATGGCCGTCACCTGCCGGATATGCGCGGATCGTCATTGCCATTTTGATGACCAGGCCACGCAGCAAGAACAATCAATGGGAGTCAGAAATCTCCGTCGCGCTATAGATGGCGTTCGGCTCCAAGATGCGAACGAACAGGCGCACTTGCTTGATCTCATCTTGCGAGGTCTTCATGACCGGATCAATGAGCTCGTGCAACTATCAGGGAGACGCAGCACGCTGAACGCGCCCCTGCAACGGCCAGGATTAGTAGCGAAGCAGCCTATGGCTATAGGTCCTGTGCTCAAGGGACTCAGATTGATGGACAGAAGCCTCTATGGAGACGAAGTAGATCGCCAGACAGCGCTTTCATGTCCGAGTTGTTTGGGACGTCCGCGCAAACGGGCCTAGCCTACTCTCCAGATTCCGAAACCTGCGATCACAAGGCACCCCCAGTTTTGAGTAGCATGGCGAATTGGATCTCAATCCCCAACGATACGGAGATTGGACATGAAGAGGCGCTTTTCCGAAGAACAGATCATCGGCTTCCTGCATGAGGCAGAGGCCGGCATGGCGGTGAAGGACCTATGCCGTGGGCACGGGTTCAGTGAGGCGTCTTACTAGCTGTGGCGCAGCAAGTTTGGCGACATGAGTGCCCAAGAGCCCAAGCGGCCCGGGGAGCTGGAGGCGGAGAATGCGCGGTTGAAGAAGCTGCTGTCCAAGCAGTTGCTGGAAAACGACGTCATCAAGGACGCCCCGCGAAGAAAGTGGTAAGCGCACCGGCGCGCTGGACGCTGGTGCGACATTTGTTTGATGGAGCGAGGACTCACTGAGCTGCAGGTGCGTTGGCGCAAGCGGAAGTAGGTCCTGCTGCGCGAGCGGCAACCGCTGCTTCGGCCGGAGGCAGTCAACCAAGTCTGGTCGATGGACTTTGTGTTCGATCGCACTGCCGAGGGACGTGTGCTCAAGGGGCCTGCCATCGTCGACGATGCTACGAACGAGGCGGTGGCGATTGAGGTGGATCGGTCCATCTCTGGCCACGGCGTCGCACGGGCGCTGGATCCGCTGGCACCGACCCGAGGCTTGCCGAAGGTGATCCGGACCGACAGCGGCAATTCTGCGCCAAGGCGATGGTGGCGTGGACCGATGAGCAAAGCCTGCAGTTTCGCCTGATCCAGCCAGGTAAGCCGAATCAGAACACCTACATCGAAATTTTCGACGGCCACCTTCGCCATGAATTCCTCAACGAACACTGGTTTCCCACACTGGTGCACGCCCGGACCGAGATCGAAACCTGGCGGCGGGAATACAACGAGGAACGACCGGAGAAGATCCCAGGCGCCCTGACACCGGCGGCCTGCGCCCAACAGTTGGCGGCCAAAGCCGCTACGATGAAGTCTGGACTCTAAAGAACCCCGCTACTGAAAGCGGGGGGCGTCGGAACTTCTGGGAACGGTCTACTTCATTTCATCAGGCCAGATCATATGGAGGCCTTCTCGCGATTGGAAAGGCCCTCATCAACGCAGCATCGTCTGCATGCGTAGACCATCGAACGTGAGCCACCAATGTCTCGTGGTGCTAGCCAGTGTCTAGCCCCCCCCCGCCCAACTCTCTATCCAGAGCCAACGCAGTTAACTTCATTAGTCCTGATTGCGTTCGCTATTATTAAAACGCGCAGCCAGAAGACACAAAATTCCAGATAACGTCGCGCACACAGCGATCGAAAGAGGCATTAGAGCGGGCCCCTGTGCAAGCAAGCTCACGGCGTAGCCAATCATGGCCGACAGCAAATAGTGAATCGTTCCCATTAGCGCCGATGCCACACCGATCTGTCGCCCAGCTGCGCCCATCGTCAGCGCTGTGAGATTTCCGAATATCAGACCCAAGGCGCCAACTGCGACTGCTAGAAATGCAATGTAGAACGCCAGCTTGTCAACGCCCATCTGCAGCAGGAGGAAGAGCATAAGACCCGCCGCACCGTGCAGACCAATACCAAGGAACATCGCATATTGGGGACTAAGGCCCCTCCTTAACAACAGGTTGCCAATCTGCCCGCCCACGACGAGCCCAAGGGAATTGCCTGCAAATAAATAGCTGAACTGCAATGGCGTGAGGCCGTAGTGTGTAGTGAAGACAAACGCAGATCCACTGATGTAGAGAAACAGAGAACCCAAAATAAAACCACCGGCCAGCGAATACGCGATGAACACGCGGCTTGATATCTGTTGCCAATATGCTCGCGCCACGGAAGCCGGCACTAGCTTCACACGCTTCGCGACTGGCAGTGAGTCAGGAAGATCCAACGAACACCAGATCAATCCCAGAATGCCGAAGCCAGCGAGCGCCCAGAAGATAAAGCGCCACCCGCCATGCCCCAGAAGATAGCCCCCGATCATTGGCGCCAGGATCGGCGCAATCATCATCACCTGCATCAACAGTGAGAAGATTCGCGAGGACTCGGTGATACTGCACCGATCGGAAACAATGGCCCGTGGCGCCACCAGTCCGCCAGCAGCCCCCAACGCTTGCAGGAGGCGCGCGAGCAGCAGAACCTCAACCGATGGAGACAGTGCCGCGATGATTGAACCCAGCACGAATAGTAAGAGGCCAACAAGAAGCGGTACACGGCGGCCAAACCGATCCAGCAAAGGTCCATACAACGCCTGACCGATCGCTAAGCCCGCGAGGAAAATTGATAGCGTCTGTTGGATCCTACCTGGCTCAACCGCTAATGCTCTGGCGATCTCGGGCATAGCTGGCAGATACATGTCGATGGCCATTGCGTCCAATGCAGTCAGCAGTGCCAAGAGTATTATGAGCGAGAAACATATGGACTCGCCAGTTTTAGACGGGATGGACTTCATTCTTGCTCACCTTTTATCACAGCGACCCTCAGTGACTCGTGCAGAAGTCGCTGCATAATTTTGAGGCGTTCACTGATATTCTTGCCACTGGTATAGACCAGCTTCACATGAAGGCAGTCGACAATCGAACGATACGCTTCTACATAGAGCTTAATGTCTGCACAGGACAGTCTATTGGCGGTTTCTGGCCAAGCCTCCAACCTCACACCAAACAGCTCGCTCAAACTTGCAAGGTAGGAAAGGAATCCCTGTTCAATCTCCTTCTCCAAAGACTGCGGAGGAACATATGAAGTGCGAAGAAGAAAGCGCAGATGGGGAGATTCAGAATAGCGACTCGCCAATCCACCACAATAGTGCGAACCAGGCAGCGCTCTTGCCACTTCAGCATTGAAGCACGCTTGAACAAAAGCAAGCTCACCCTGTAGCGCATCGCCATATGCCTGAAGAAATAGCGCATCCTTGCTAGCAAAGTGCGCATACAATGATGCCTTTCGAATGCCAACGGCTTCCGCAATTTCAGTAAGCGATGATCCATCGTAGCCACGCTGGGCAAAGTGGATGACTGCAGCGGAACAGATTCGTTCGGCTGCGGGCGTGCGAATAGCCATGCTCAGGCTCCTAATATAACCAATTATCTCGAACTTATACTCAGCCGAACCTAAATTCGCCCATCCCAACGGCCATGAACGCAGGCCGTATCAGACACTACATTTCAAGTGAGCGCCTTAGTTCTCTCGCGCATAGTAACCTACCTATCGGCAGGTAGCAACAAAATTAGTGATGTACATCTGGTGCCGATTCGGGCGTACGGAGCTCAGTGTCGAGTTCGAGCGCGTTGCGGCTGCGCAGACTGTTCTGCACGGCGCCGCGCACAAACAAATATGAACCCTGCATGAATTCATGCAGGCCTAGTATAGGGGGCTGCGCCCGCTTTCCCGTTAGTCATTGAGGTAAGTAATCAATTCCTCCCTCGACCTCCCTCCTCCATGCCTAACCGTACCACTTGGAGATCCGAATGCAGATTGAGCATCAAACCGCTAGATCACCTTATCTGCGTCTATCTTCTTTGTCGCTTCTCTTCGCAGCAACGCTAACGGCCTCTTGTTCAAAGCCGGAACCAACGCCAGCTCCAACTGACACTGAGCTAACACCCCGATCAGAACTTCCTTCCAGCACTCCCCATTTACCGAATACCAAACTTGGTTCGGCCCAACTGGTGGGTGGGATAGTTGCCGCACAGCAGCTCCCGAGCGTTCCGCTCTCGGATATATATCCGTCACTTCTTGCAAGAGCGGAATCTGGTGACACGGAAGCGAAGCGCCAATTGTTCTTGATCCTGAATGAGTGCCGCACGAGCGTACAGCTCCACGAACCCTCTTACGGCGTAGACACAATCGTAGATCCGGAGCTACTCAAATCTACAGGGATGACGCGCGAGCAATTCCTGGCTGAACAGCAGCGTCGCTCTCTCCTCAACACAGATCGAACTCTCGAGCAGTGCCAGGCGTTGCCGGCAGGTGCAATCGGAGATGCGGCCAAGTGGTTGGTAGAGGCGGCTGAAGGAGGAGATGCCTACTCGCAACTGACTTTCTTCAACTATGTTGATTTGGTTGTTGGCCCACCTCGAGAGCAACTCAAATCGCCGGACAAGGTCGAAAAATTCAATGCCAACTCAATGAAGTATCTGGAAGGCTTGGCTAACCAGCGAGTCCCAGAGGCTTTCGACTCTTTGAGCTCGGCTTATGAACTAGGAGTTATCACACCCAAAGACCCCGTTCGAGCCTATGCGTACAAGAAGGCTGCCGGAGACATAGCACCGACCCAGGGCAACGAAAGAGTGCTGCAAATAATGGCTAAGAGCATGACGAATGAACAGATTTCGAAAGCGAAAGAGCTGGCCCCGCTACTTACCCGAAGGAGCTTGAAATGAAAGGCAAACTAATCACAGCTTGCCTATTGGCACTACTGGCAGTTACCTCGATCTATGTCATTGCACAATCGAGCCCCGGGTCTCGGAAAATTGGGTCTTATGGCTGCAGTACGTGCAACCTTGGATATCCATGACCTGACTCACAAACGAAGAACACGCTAATCAGCATTCGCGATTCATTCAACCTTGGAAAGACTTCAAACCAATGGATTGCTGTGGGCGACGTCATTACCGTGTGCAATGGATCTGCCTGCGTCGACTATCAGGTTACCGTTGGCGGGGATGGCTATCTCGGCGTGAAGCATGAACCTCAGACCACTACTCCTCCCCCGCGAACTGGTGGCAGTGGCGGTAGCAGTGGTGGCGGGCGCACGGGCGGAGCCGATCCTGGCGCCGGTTGCCACGGCAACTGCGGGGGTGGCGGAACCGGTAGCGTAACTGTAGGGAAGCCGAAACCATTTGTGCTCAAACCCGCCTGACGATGCGGAGTGATCAGGACTGAGAATGGCGACCTTGAAGGTTGTCGTTCTCTTCTGCGGTCTCGGCCCACATAGCTAGATCCAGCGAGTTTGCAACTCCCGGAATGAATCCTGCTTGGCCATCTAGCTCTTCGGCCGCTTCTTTGCCGATCATTGCATAAGCAACGACGTCTCGGCCGGCATCCACGACCGCATGCCGGTCTTGCTTCTCGTCAGCCAGATGGATGAGTGGACGGCGGCAAGCCCCGGCAGTGCCATGGCGATGCTGCTGGCAAGCTCGCCTCCTCCCATGAAGGCGTACAGGGTCAGCCACGCCGTGGACATGCCACGGTACAATCGCGAAGACCTGCTCCAGCGGGTTGCGTGATGCCTACAGCAGCACGGCCTGGCTGTCGTCCCAGCTCTTGATGACCAGCTCCCCGAACCTCCTCCAGCCCCCCCGCCCCCCCCCGCCCGCCCGCCGCCATTGGTGTAGTCGAGCTGTGGCGGCACAAAGTCGAAGCCGGCGACCAACGGAACATCCGCACGAACTCATCCAGGTGATGCCGCACGCAGCGGTACAGAGACATCACCTCACCATTGATGTCGTTGAGGACCTCCATCTGCGCCGGATACGATCGAATCAGCAGCGAGGCGACACCGTCGACAACTGCCTCGACGTAGCGATCATGGATCGGGAAGCGGGGATAGAGGTGCTCAAGCAGGCGGCTCTTGCCGCACGGCCAGGGAACGATTGGCCTGGGCATGATTTCTCAGTACTTGCGATAGAGGAGGCTGATGATCCCGCCGCTCTCGCGAGGGCGACCGGGCCAGGACCAATGCCAGGTGCTGAGACCACCTGTGTTGCGGCACTGCCTAGATGTTTGCACGCATCTGGGCAGCGCCCTGTGTTGCTAGATGCTGACTTCCATCACTGGAAGGTTGAGCGCCGCTTCAAACAAGCCACCGCCTCGAAGCCAGGCGATGTATGGGATGGTTTGCTGCAGCTGACCGAACGGCTGCACCTGTACCCCGTCATACGTCGTCAGCGCGCTGGGACTATCACTGCTTTGCGCGGTGAAGGTCGCCAGCAATCGTGGATAGCTGCTGACTGGTTCGCCGAATGATCCCAAAGGTCATTCCGCATCGCCGTAGTGCCCTTCAAGCTTTACAGTCTGCTCGGTCACCACTGCATGTTGATCGATCACAACACCAACGCGCAGCGACTCGCACTGCCCATGCCACTTCCCCGCAGCGCCAACGACATCTACCAGCTCCAACGGCATGTCAGGGCCGATCTCACCAGGCTTAGGCGGTTTCGGAAACAGCGGCATGATGAGTTCGACGGCGGCTTGGTCACCGCGATCACTGCGGATGTGCCGACTGCGCTCGGCGCCGCCAGCAATATCATCGAGATCAAGATCCAGCAGAACTGAGATCTATCCGTTCATCTTGCCGGATCTGCTCGACAGCAGCATCGCGTGGTGGTCGATGTGCCATCGGCAAAACCATCAGATGATGATTCGGACTGTGCAGATAGCGGTCTGGCAGCATCAGGGCTGCCATAGCGCGCCCCTGCACTCTGATCGCGGCAGTCAGCTTCGAAGCTGGCAATTGCTTACCCTATCTGCCGGCAAACCGCCTGATCTGCTCGATGAGCCCGGCGGCTCACTTGTGGCGGCAATGCTGCGCCGAGGCCTTCTTTGGGGCTACTCAAGCGCTAGCGGATCTATCGACGGCACTATCTGATGTCGAGCGAAATCAGCGGCGATGCCCTCAACTACATCGAGTGTCTCCAGCAACCCGACCATCCAGAGAACGCCCGAACAGAGACAGTTTGCCTGCTCCATCGGCCGCATAAACCACTCAAGCACACCGCACGCCATTAGGAGTCGAGGTCGCTTACCCGACCGCTCCACCCACACGAATCCAGGACGGGGGAATTAGGCCGTATGCCACAAGAGAAAACAGCACCCTATACAAAGCGTCCAGCGACAATGAATAACCATTGACTATGGCTCGATCGTGAAGACTTCTGGGGCAAACGGCACCAGTATCCCGAACAAGCTGGGGGGATAGCCGCAACGCAGCAAGTCTTGCAGACGTTACGGCTAGTCCCGACCGACGGAGTCGCATGACATCCGTCAACACAGTCAAGGCCGGGCCGTCGTACATGTCTCCTTGATTCATAGAATTGCTACCTCGTGACTATGCGGCGCGTGTGCAGGATCATCTATACAACCGCCGAAAGGTTGACGCTCAGCGAGTCAAGTCGGGGGCCGCACTATCGCCGCAGCCGGAATCAACCCAGCCATGATCAAATCAAGAATGACCCGGTAAAGGGCCCCCTCATAAGCTCTGCGCCCCCCTTCCGCTATTGATCTAGCTAATGAAGCAGTGCACAGGTAGCCCTCCCGCTCAACGATGGCGGGAAAGTATTGAAGCGCCATAATCCTCGCCTCAGAGACGCGAAGACCAGCACTGCGCAGAAGCCTAGCTCCTTCGGTAGAGTCAATATTTTTGATGACACCGCTCACTAAAAACCACCCCAAAAGAAAATAAATTCAGGAAAGCACTAATCATCATGCCCTGAACAGTTTGATTTTGGCCATTGATGATGCGCGTCGCCACCGAAAAGTGCGGCCTAACAAAGTCAATCAACCGAGAGATGCCAACCACTCGTGCTGGCCCAGGCCTAGCCACGTGAGGTTGAGGCGAGTTCGACATACAACCTCTAACACTCAACCCAAACCGGCATCACCTAGCCCATAGGAAATGATCTTCACTCGAAGCAGCCGAGAAGGAGATCATATGCCAATGAAATTTGCGCTGCATGGACCAAAGCATAGACCACACATCGACTTGTTTCAATAAAAAAACTTCCTCAACGTCAAAAAAAATTTCTTGACCTCACGCGCATATTGATTACAACAAATTTGCCGCTCGCCAACAAATTTCAATGAAGAAAAATCATCTAAAAAAGCGTCAAATTTACTTGACCCAACCACCGATTTGGTTACAGCAGAAATTCCTCCTTCCGACGCGACCAAATAAGTGCAATAGTATTAATTAATCCCTGAAATCCACTTGACTTCATCTGCAATTTGATTACAGACAAATCACTACTTCCTTCGAGGTGAGAACCATAGTGAAACCAAGGGTGCAGACCGCCGCACTGACTTGATCGGTAAAATCCGCTAGAGCGACGGCCATTCGGATACAACGGAAGTCGGTGCTCCAAGCTCTACACACCATTTACGGGTACCGAGCCTTGCTAGGGCCTGCGGAACGCAATCGTCGATTTTAAATAGATTGGCGTCCCGGCTACCCTCGTAGCCTGTAACTGGGCGAGGACACTGCGCACTCGTACCCACCATCTTCCGTCCGCACTTCACGATAGCAATCGCAGTTCACGATTCCAAAAGGCTACGGACCGATCAGTTGCACTACCGACGCACGCGTATTCGGTAGTGGCCTTTGCACTGATCACAGAGGCACCAAGAGCGCTGGCATACAGTTCATCTGACGAATTCGGTACTCAGGAACCGAGAACCTCGGAAACAAATCCATACATCAAAGGAAGTTTAGTTACATAAAGAGAAAGCAATGGATGTGCAGAATTTCGCGAGAGTCCCCTCAGAATTCATGAAGTCACCACGACTCAACAAACAATGAAAGTCAACCATGACCAATATCAACACGAGACCTCGATGGAATGGCGTCTGGGCGAGAATCTCGGAAGAATTTCCACTATGTACGTGCGTATCCTGCAAAAAACCCCTCTATCTTCTCGTAGTTCTTGCACTCGACCCAATCATGCTCAAGAGGCAAGAACAGCTCGACTCAACGACGCAGTTTCTGATGCGTGACTCCACCATCATTTTTGCCGAACCACGCGACGCATCCATAGAAACTTATGGCGGAAGAATGCTTCAAGTTGCGATTGATTTCTCGATCGTCGAGGAAGTGGCCAGCAAACTAAAAATGCCCATCCCCCAAGAGATAAATTCTCATGTGGCACTAACCGACCGGAGCCTTGCACTACTTCTTCGGAGCCTAAACTTAGCGCTCTACGAGCCGGCCGCCGTTTCAGCGCTAAAGGCTGATCTACTTGGAAGGGCCATCGCTGCTCATGCGCTATGTAACTGTACGGTTACAGCTATGCAGTCTTCTCTGGACACTAGATTTGACACCCAGGATCTCAAATGGCTCAGGGACCACATAAGAAATAATATTCAATACAGACTTGTCGACACTGAACTTGCAGCAAAATTAGGGGTAAGCCCCCAAACTCTTAGGCGAAGATTTAAAGCCAGCATCGGAATGACACCCAAGGCGTTCGTAATGCTAGAGAGAATTCACATGGCCACCAAACTACTAACCGAATCAAGCATCCCGATTGGTGACGTGGCCCATAACTGCGGCTTTACGGATCATTCGCACATGTGCGCAGTCTTCGTTCGACGCTTTGGTCAATCACCCACTGACATCCGGAATGGAAGCATGAATTCCGTCTGGACAGATCCTCAATCGTTAATTTGACCGCAAACAGCGTCATGGCATTAATATGAGAAATTTGCCGATCCTGGAATGAAATCAACGATAGGCCATACCCTTATCCACACCGGATTGGGCCGGATAGTGTGGCGCCCCTCCCCTAGAAGGCCGGGCCAACATGAAGCTGAGACTTTGCTCCGCATGGACGCCGTGGATCATGAGGAATCAGGCGATGAAAAATTCCCGCTCTACCGAGGAGCGGATCGCCTACGCGCTCAAGCAGGTCCAGCTGGGGATGGCGGTGGGTGAGTTGTGCCGCAAGCTGGGCATTGCGGAGGCGACGTTCTACGTGTTGCGCAAGAAGTACGGTAGGCTGGGTCCGCCCGAACTCAAGCGGCTGCGGTTGCTGGAGGGGGAAAACCGCAAGCTCAAGCAGCTGGTGGCCGACCTGAGCCTGGACAAGGCGATGCTGCAGGAGGTGGTGACAAAAAAGCTCTGAGGCCTGCCCAGAAGCGTGCCTGGGTGGGTCGGCTGCAGGAGCGATTTGGTAGCAGCGAGCGGCGTGCGCTGCGGATCGTGTCGATGTCGCGCTCGGCGTTTTCCTACGCGCCCCAGGCGCGTGACAGCAGTGCTATCCGCCGGCGGATGCATGAAATTACTCAGACGCGGATTCACTACGGCTGTGAGCGCGTGCTGGTGATGCTGCACCAGGATGGCTGGCGGGATAACCACAAGCGGGTGCATCGCATCTACAAGGAAGAGGGCCTGTGTTTACGGCATTGCCGGCCGCGCCGCGGCCGGAGCAGCCGTCGCCGGCAACCGATCAAGGTGGCCACGGCACCCAATACCCTGTGGGGCATGGACCTTGCCAGTGATGCGTTGTTCGACGGGCGTCGCTTCCGGTTGTTACCGGTGCTGGATCACTTCACGCACGGGTGCCTGGACATCGTCGAGGATCAGTCCCTGTGCACAGACTATGTCGCCGTAGCGGTGGCACGGCTGGTCGCTCAGCGGAGGGAGCAGGCAGAGAAGAAGCGCCCACACCAAATGCAGAACTCCTACACAAGCGCTGGACTTTGCTCCCAGAAGGGAGGAGAGCTTCTCTTCTTAACTTCTACCCGCCCATACGGAGGATGAATAATCCAATTCTTCCCTGCGTTGGCAGGAACCACCGACACCCAAGCTGACCCACTGAAGGGCGCTATCAATTCATCGACCGCCCTGTCAGGCATCACCACCTCTTCCGGGCCTTTTCATTCTTTGCCGCGTTGTCGGCCTTGCGGCTTTTCTTCATGGTCCTGCGCAGACTCCTCCCGCACGTGCCGTAACCGGCAGCTTTGAGAAGCTTGTCGGCAGCGCGTGCCGCTGCCAGGCGGGTGAGTTTGTCCATCCCCAGTGTTTAACGCATTTTCGCCGATGCGCAAGCCCGGCGGCGCACCTGCGCCGCCTCCTGCCTTTCCCCTCCAGTGGAGCCGAGCGGAAGCGAGGCAAGAAGGGCGGCGCAGCCGCCCGTGGTTTTGCTGCTTAATCCAAGCGCAGCCCGCCCAGCGACGAAGCCCGTGCGCGTGTTCTCCTGACAATGACCCCTGGCCGCGAAAGGCGCCATCGGCGGCCCTGAGCAACGGGAGGGCGCTGGCAGCGCGCCCCCCTGCGACCCCCCGGCTGCCGGGGACCGTCGCCGGAGGCGTCGGCCTCGGCCTTGGGTTCGCCTGTTCAAAAAGCTTGCGTTTGGGGCGGGCAACCCGTTTTGCGGGTCGCTGGGCACGAGCCCCCCACCCGCCAGGGCCAAGAAAAAGGAGATGGTCGGCCCGCGCTTGGAGTGCCTTGCGGCTGCGGGTGTGCCGGCGGAGGAACGACCCCGTGACGGCCCATCGTGGTTCACAGCGTCGCCGCTGCTGCCCCCGGTCCACGCTGCCCACGATCTGTTGTGAGCGTCTCTCTCGGGCTGCGGCTGAGCCAGCGTTCGCCTACGGTTACACGTAGACCCGGGTTGCGAAGGTGCCCTGCACCGTTAAGCCTCCAGTCCCCAGTTGCCGTGCGCTTGCCCAATGAAGGGCTGACCAGCAGAACCGTTTGATGGCTACGAACCACCCCCGCCTAGTGCTGATCACGCAGGCCGCCTGGTGGGAGCGAAACAATAGGCGAGAGAGGGAGGTCTTCCCAGAGGGCCGAGGCTCGTTACGCTGACCTCTAGGGGCCATTGCCTGGGTTTGTGTAGGTGACTTCTACCGTGCTCGCCATTGGGTATCGCACACCCAGTGGCCTTGAACTCAACGTAAACCGCCCTCGACTTTTGTCAAGCCAGGGCGTTCTTAGTTCCATTCCGTTCCGCGAAGTATGGTTTGCGAAACCATGCTGAGCATCGTGAAGACCAGCGTCTAGAGCAATGCCGCAAAGCCAACGCGCGCCAACTTATGTTAGGTGGTGACACCGCGACGGTGCCCAAGTTCTGGATTACCTAACAAAGAGGCAAGAGCTTCATTCAACTTTTCACTCTGTACAGGATGGCAGTAGACCTAGAACCGTGCCCCCCTTTGCAATCGTTCCGTTTCGACGGCGACGTGAGATCGAAAGATGAAAGACACGCTAATCGGAATTGTTGTAGTCGCACCGGCGTTGGCTGGTCGACGCCTGATCAGCACGACCCGTCAAATGGTGATCCGGGCCGTAAAGATGGCGGCCTGGCGGCTGCACGGCACCCACGAGGTGATAATGCATTCTGATCATGGCACCCAGTTTCGGAACGAAGACTACCAGGGCTATCTGGTGGTAGACGACTTGGTTTGCTCGATGAGCACGCTGGGCACTGCAGTGAATACGCCGCCTACGAAGGCTTCTTTGGCATGCTCAAGCCGGAGCAAATCTATCAAATAAATTGCAACAAACTGGATGCCGAACAAGGGTCCGCTCCACACTGATCGCCACTGCCTCGTACGTAGCGCGTCGACGATATCAAAGACGTCGTAGTGATTGTGCTTTTATTCCACACCAAGATCCGCTCCTGCAACTCGACGCTGCAATTAGGACGCGAGACGTAGCGCATTGCGATGTCGCTCACGGAGTCGCTCGCGCGCCTGTTTCAGCGCTCACGGCTCAGCGTGAAAACTGTACGCTCCCTGTTCAGAATTTCATCGTCAACCCCACCTGAAACCCTCGCCCCGGCAGGGGGGCAATGTATTTCAATGGCGAGTTGTGCGGACGCGCCTCCTCATTGAGCAGATTGCTGCCGTTGATGAACAGTTCTACGCTGCTGACGTACGCATTGTGCGTCGGCAGCTCATGACTAACTTGCAGGTCAACTAGGTTGAAGGCATCTAACGGAACTTCCTCGATGTAACTGCGCCCCAAGTACTTCTGCTCACCGTAGTAGATGCTGGAAAGCCGACACTTCCAAGAATCCCTTTCCCACCGCACGCTGGCGCCATAGCGGTTGGTTGGCATGTTTGGCGGATATTTGTCGTCGTTGTCGCTCTTGTTACGGACGAGGTCAGCGAAGGCAGAGACGTTCAAGGTACCGTAGCGACCCAGGTCCAGTGCCTGTGACGCGTCGATCTCGAAGCCTTTCACCGTGGTGTTGGTCTGCTTCCAGTACTTCAATGGAAGGCGATTTGCGGTCTGCATGCCGGAGTAGCCGAGGTATAGATAGTTTTCGTACTTCATCCGGTAGGCGGTGGCCGACAACTCAAAACCACTGATGTGGAACAGGCCGGTCAGCTCCAGATTCTTCGCGCGCTCAGGCTCGAGGTTCTGGTTGCCTTCTTCCTGGGTCATCACCGAGTAGTGCGCCCTGCTGGCATACAGCTCGTTGATCTCCGGCGCGCGCTGCGAGGACGAATAGCGCGCCTTGGCGGCAAACAACGGCCCCAGCTCGACGTAGGCGCCCAGGCTGTAGCTGTTGAGCCGGTAGGAACGATCCTCCAGCCGGGTGTTGGCGGCGTTTCGCGCAGTCTTGAAACGGCTGGGCCGCAGTTCGTGATCCACGCGCTCGTGGCGGACGCCGGCGTCGAGCGCAGCCCAGCCGAAGTCCAGCGACTCCTTCAGGAACACCGCGTTGCTCTGGGTGTCCACGTCGGGCAGGTAGCGCAGCGAGCCGCTGCCGGTCACATCGCGCGACTGATGGCTGAGGCCGAGCATGCCGCTGAGCGGGCCAAGACGCTGGTGGCTGAGCAGCAACTCAGCCTGGGTGCTTTCGAACTCGTAGTCGTTGGCCTTGGTGGCGCCCAGCCGCTCGCCTGAAGTGTTGTCCAGCTTTGAAACGCGCAGTTCAGCGCGTTCGAACCAAGGCAGCGGGTCACGCAGCAGCGCTTCCAGCGCGTAGCGTTCCTGCTTGATCACCACACCTACCGGCAGGCCTTTGGCATAGTTGGAGCCGAACGACAGGTTCTGCATCGAGAACCCCGGCACGCCGTACTCGCTGTCCTTGGCATCGATGCTGATGCCCACATAGCCACGGTCGAAGAACAGGGTCGAGCCGAGCGCCACCTGCGAGTTGCGCGAATAGCTGTTGCCGAGCCGGCGGTGGTAATCAGGAGTTACATCGTCGTTAATTGTTTTGCGTGTATATGACGGCGTGTTTGGGACATAGTCAGGGTTTGTCGGGTTTATATAGATGCGCTGTTGCCAGACTGACGTAGGTTCATTCGTGTAGAAGGAAAAGTCACCATCTGCCCAGTCAGGATTCTCGGTGATTCCCTGGTCGATGTAAGGCTGCGAGGCCTTGTTGTAGATCTGCTGGGCGCGCGCTTCCTTCTGGCAGCTGTCCGCCAGCGACGCGTTCACGCCGCCGGTCGGCGGGAACAGGCGCGTGTTGCAGATACTGGCCTTGCTGTTGCCGGGGATGTCGTAGTGCGAGATGCGCTGGCGCGAGACCTGCAGGTTGGTCGAGAGGTTGCGCTGGTTGTTGAAGTTCATGCGGAAGCCCTGCGCGTCGGCGGCATTGAAGCCCTTGCGCAGGACCAGTTCTATCGACTGGTCCTTGTCTTCCATGCTGCGCGAGATCAGGCCGGAGTCGATCTCCACGCTCCCGCCGATCGCGTTGCCGCCGTAACGAACGGTGTCTGAAGACTTATTGACGGTGACGCTGCGCACGAACAGTGGATCGAATGGAACATTGATGTTGCCGCTGATCGCGTTCATGCCGAGGATGGACTGGCCGTCCTGCAGGATCTGAACGCGGTTGCCACTGAGGCTGCGGATGACCGGCGCACCCGCGTTCGGCCCGAAGGCACTGCTCTGCACGCCGGAGACATGTTCGAGCAGGCCGCCGAGCGTGCGGTTCTGCGCCTGCCGATTGTCGACGGTGACCCGGCTGTCGAAGCGCGAGGGTTGGGAGGCCTGGACCTGGAGGGTGGGGAGGGTGCGCTCGTCCGCCGCATGGGCGCTGTGGACGACCAACAAGATGGCTGTAACAAGTAGATGACGAGGTGCTGCAGAATTCATGGCATATGGCAGAAGGGGATTATTGAAATGTTACTATATAACATTAGCGAGTGTTGGGGGCCACCAAAGAGTTCAATCGTTTGCTTGAGCCAATTGACCTAGCAAGCTGTTGAAGTACCGCCCACCTTGAACGCGCCCTGACCCAGCTGTGGTGTCACGGACGGCGCTAGTTCAAATCGGTGTGGTGTTCGGCCAAGGCCTCGGTGCTGCGCCGGTTGCGGTCGCGAGCGAGGACAGAGGCAGGCAAATTCATGAGCAGTCGTACATCACTGCAGAGAGCCTGCCCTACCCCTGCCAGGACGTGCGCTCGCGTTCTTAACGCGGCCCCGACCGTCGAAAGCGCGGGGGCTCCCACCGCGGAGGCAGAATGCCGGTGCCCGCTCCAGGCTGCTTGCTTGGTGATTGCTCAGTTGTGGGCGACGGCGCCGCCGGCGGCCACCGGTCCGGGAACCGGGGGTCCTCGGAGGGGTGCGCTTTGTGGAATGCTTGCAAGAGCCGCTGACGCTGGCGCTCTGCTTCCTTCGCGGCGTTCTCTTGGGTAGCAATGGCGAGCCGCTCGGACTGCTTGGCCATCGCCACCTGGTCTTCGGAGAGCTTGGCCGCGTCCTGCAAGTCGCGCAGGGACTTCGGCGTCCAACCCAGGCGGTCGGCCAGCCTACCGGCGCCCTTCAGCCCCGCCTGGCCTTTGTCGCGGTAATGGCGCGCATCGTGCCTATCGCGCCGGGCCTGTCTGAGCTCGGCGATGGCTTGGTCCCGCAGCACGGTGACCACCTGGGCTTCGCCTTCGGCGTGGAGGTAGTCTCGGGCCAGAGCACGGGGCAGCGGGTCCCTGTGGGCCTGTCCCCAGGCCAGTGCCTTGTTCAAGAGATCAGCCAAATCCTTCTCCAGGGTGGCCAGCCAGGCGTTGGCCACGCGCGCCACCTGCTCGCTTTCCTTAGAACCGTTGCCCGTCACCCTGGTGTGGATCTGCGGGGCCAGTTGGGGCGTTGCCCGTCTTGTCCGATGGCTGGGCACCTTGGTGCCGTGCCGGGCCTTGGACGACCCGGCCTGGCGGGAAGCCGGCCGTTTCGCAGCTGGCGGGACGGAGGCCTTTAGTGGAGCAGCTGGGATGGCTTGGGCCAGCCTTGCCCGGCCCGCCTCGCTGCGTTCCAAGAGGGCGCGGGCATGCAAAGCCTGCTCATCCACGAGTTGAAGCCGCCCATCGAAGGCAGCTTGGGCTTTGAGTTCACGGAAGCGGTCGGCTTGGGCTTGGGCCTGCTGGGCGTTCTCGGTGCGCACCCGCTGGACACGTTCGGCGCGGGGGCTGCGTTTGCCCCGACGGGCGGCGGCGGTCGCTGCGCGGCCTACCTTGGGTTCCGGCTGCCGGTCCAACTCGGCGGCGCGGGCAAAGTCCCCAAAGTTGGCGGCCGCCATTTGCTGGTCCAACAGGCTGCGGTGGTCCACGCGTGCGGCCAAGCCTGCACGTTCTAGGTGCTCGTTGATGGTACTGGCCACCTTTGCCCGGACCTCTTCCACCGCGCCGGTTTTGCGGTCGTCCAGTTCACGGGCTTTGGCGCCGAGCCCAGCGGGCTCCATGCGCCGGGTGGTCGCGAGGATGTGCACGTGGTGGTTACGCGCGTCGGCGTTCTTGTCCGGTGCATGGATGGCGAACATCGCCGCAAAGCCAAACCGGCCCACCAAGTGGGCGGTGAGGTCCCGGGCCAGGTCGGCGCGCTGGTCGTCGGTCAGCTCATGCGGCAACGACACCAGGAACTCCCGCGCCACCACGCTGTTCTTGCGCGCCTCGGCGGCTTCGGCCGCGTTCCAAAGCTGGGCCGGGTCTTGAGCCCACTCGGGGGAGCCGGCCGGGGCCAAAATGCCCGAAGCGACCACGCCGTTCTTGCGGGTGTAGTCGTGGCGTTCACCGGTGCGCAAGTCGGTGAGATCCAAACCCCCGCGATAGGCCGCGCCGGCCACGGCGCTGGCGCCCTGGCTTCGGCTGACGGTTTTGATTTCGCAACGGTAAATGGCCACGCGGTCCCCAGGCTTTGGAAGGCCCGCCAGTCCCCGCATGCGGGGGCGTCCGGCGGAAGGGGGCAGCGAGTGCGTAAGCGCTCGCGGGGTGTCGGGGGCGAAGCCCCTGACCGCGGGCAAACTCCGAAGGAGTTTGCATAACCGCGCTCTTGCTTTGCTGTCGGGGAGGGAAACCCCACCCCTCGCAACGCCTGAGAACCGGGGCGCTCGCTCACGCTCGCATGCCTCCTCCCCCCAGGGTCCCATGCACGCCGGAACTGTCAAATGCAGGAAAAAGCTAACGTCAAAAATATCGGTCGGCTTTGCCGCCCAACAGCTGGGCTCGCATTACTCGCAGCCGTGCGGAGGCTTTACCTCCGCGCCAACAGCAAGGGTTGACAGATGAGCTGTGCATGGTTGCATGCATTGACACAATCACCGAGCAACAACATGGCAATCGACACTGAGACGCGACGAGGAAAGCTTGACCGGATGATGACCAGCCTGGCGAAAGAACAAGCCAAGCTGCTGCTGGCGGAGAGAGCAGAGCAGAGCAGCGAAGGCTGCAACGTGAAGCGGCGAGAGCCCGACTAAAAGAGCGCGCAGCCTTGTTTCGTTCGGCGGATGCGCATCGAAAGATTGTCCTGGGTGGTCTCATCATTGCTGCAGGAACAGATGAGTGGGATCCTGCAGAGATCGTTGGCTCACTCCTCCTGGTTAACGAGCAACTGGCCCAGCATCCGGGTCGGCGTGAGCAACTTCGCCAGAAGGGAATTCTGCACTTGGAAGAACGAGAAGCGGCGCGTACGGCGGCCCACTCATGAACGAACACCTTTGTATTGCCATTCTGCGTGGCAACCTCTCCGAGGTCCGAGCAAGTCTTTCCGAAGGCGCCAACCCCAACTGGCCGAATGAGCAAGGGCTCACTCCACTGCACTTAGCTGTTTGGCTTGGCGGCGCCCGACATCTCCCTCCCGGACACCCCGATCCGCGCCACGAGTTGGTCCAAGCACTGTTGCTCGCGGGTGCCAATCCCAACAGCGTTGATGCGAACGGTCGAACACCGCTCCACATTGCGGCCACGGACAGCACATCAGAGACTGCTTCCACTCTCCTTAACAACGGGGCGGACATGCACCTCAGAGTAGGCGAAGCCCCAACACCGCTTGAGGAAGTCACTCGATATGGCAGACCACAGGTCTTTGCGGCGTTCGAAGCCCACCGTTTGAACGCGGTCCTTCCATCAATCGATCATTGGCGAAAGGGCCGCCCATTTGAAGGGATCACGCCTCCAAGCTCCCCAGCGCGGCTGTAACGACCGCGAAGCAAGCCAAGCATCGGAGCAGAGATTGTATGGGCGCCAATCGATCCGCCGCCAATTCTCTCGCAACAACACGCCCATGGTGTTTGGTGACCGAGCAACCGATCTCCTATTCCGCCCTTGAGCTAGGCAGCATGGGAAAATCCCATCCCATGCTTCCTGTAGTGACCGGTCGACTTCTGGCCGGAGACCTCACCTGAATGAGCAGACAACCACTTCTTTCGAATCTGGATTGGAAAAAAACCTGCATTCGAACTAGGCTGGGCTCCTCGAATCAGGAGCAACCACGATGACCATTGACTTCAGAGGCCTCTCGGCAAGAGATCTCCGCGCCTTAATCACCCAAGCCGAGAAACGGCAGACGAAAATCTTGACGCGCCCCAAAGCTTCCGCCATGCGGGCGAAGATCAACAAGTACGTCAAGGACCATGGCTACACGATCGAGGAACTTTACGGAATCTCGGCAGGCTCAGCTGCAAAAGAAGCAAAGAAGGTCGCCGCGCCCAAGTCAGCCAAGGGCCGCAAGCTTGGAAAGGCTGCCCCCAAGTATCGCAACCCGGCCAACACCAATGAAACCTGGGCCGGACGCGGCAGGCAACCACGGTGGATGGCTGTTTTGGTCGCAAAGGGAAGCTCACCGAAAGATTTTTTGATCAAGTGAGTCCCTGTGAGGTAGATCTAGAGCCGGATCTACGCCCCGTGATCGGGGACTGAACCCACAAGAAATTTCGGTTTCTAAAGGCCGAACTTGCAACAGCGGCTTGTCCAGAGCAAAGTTCTCCCTATCCAAGGGGGATGGGCAATGGAACGCTCGCAATTCACTATTGATCGTGCACTGTATTCGGACGATGTGGCCGCTCGGGCCGCGCATCGCTATACCGGCGAGTTTGGCGTTGAGGTGCGCAGCCAAGGCGGCAACCTTACCGTCATCTTTTGGTCTTTGGATGACTCTGAGTTGCCAGAGAATCTTTGGGTAAGGTTTTCCCGGGACTTACTGGACGAGCGACTCCGGGCGACCGTCCGAGCGGAGACCGGCGGCCTGCAGCAGGAGCTGCTTCGCGCTGCGCTACACCAAGCACAGCCGGTGGTCTCCCATGTTGAGGTTTAGGTCCTCTGAGGCTTTCGCCGCCCCATCGGACTACCAACTGTTGCCTCTGCGGTTCCGGCGCCTGCCGTGGGATCACGATCGGGCTTTCGTCTCGTCGATGGCAGGCGACTGGCTCTTGATGAAGATGGATGACGTCGAGCGCCTGGTGAACCACCAGCTTCCCACCAAGTCCGCCCTCTTTGGGGACTTGGAAGCCCGGCACCTTGCCATTGCCGGGACCGACCGAAGCAGCTTGGCGCCTCTGCTTAGTCAGATTCGCAGCCGAAAGTCCTACCTGATGGGTGGACCTGCTCTCCACATCTTCGTGGTTTCCCTGCGTTGCCACCACACCTGCAACTATTGCCAAGTGTCGCGGCAGGAGACGAGCGCCACGGCGTCCGACATGGAAAGCGCGCACGCCGAACAGGCGGTGGAACGGCTGTTCGAATGGCCGAGCCAAGAACTGACGATCGAATTCCAAGGGGGCGAACCCCTGCTCAATTTTGAGCAAGTGAAGACCATCACCCGGCGGATCGTCGAGCGCAATCAGACCGCCCGACGCTCGCTGCGCTTCGTGCTGGCATCTACCCTGCATGACCTCACCGACGACCAGCTGGCGTTTCTGACCGAACATTGCTTCAAGTTGTCCACTTCGCTGGACGGTCCCGAATGGCTCCACAACGCCAATCGCCCCCGACCCGGTCGCGACAGCTACCGGCGGACTGTGGAGGGGATTGAACGCGGACGCCGTTGGCTGGGAGACGATGGCGTCTCGGCGCTGACGACGCTGACCCGCCAGAGCCTCCAGGTTCCTGAGGCCATCATCGACGAATACCGGCAGCTGGGTTTCCACAGCATCTCCTTGCGTCCATTAAGCCCCTACGGGTTCGCCACCAAGACGGTCCGCCGCACCGGCTACCCCACAGAAGACTTCCTCGCCTTCTACCGGCGCGCCTTCGATCACTTGCTGTCGGTAAACCTGGCCGGCTACGCCATGGAAGAGTCCTACGCGTCTCTCCTTCTCTCCCAGCTCTTCACGTCCTTCGGGCACGGCTACGTCGATCTCCGATCACCCTCCGGAGCCGGCTTGGGCGCCGTCATCTACGACCATGACGGGCGGGTCTATCCGTCGGACGAGGCACGCATGCTGGCCGCCATGGGGGACGATGCCTTTGCCTTGGGCCACGTCAGCCAACCGGTCAGCCAATGGCTGTCCTCGCCCGCCATGGGCCGCTTGCTGGACGCCGGCGTCGCGGAGGCCCTACCCACGTGCTCCGACTGTGCGTTTGTCCCGATGTGCGGCGCCGATCCGATCGAGCACTACGCCCGCCAAGGGGATCCCATCGGCCATCGGCCCAGCAGCGACTTTTGCCGGCGGAACATGGGACTCTTTGATTTGCTGCTGGAGCGCTACGAGAAGGCTGACCGGAACATCCAAGGGTTGATGCGTTCCTGGGCCAATCCGAAGCCGTCGGTGGAGGATCCCGTAGATGCTGCCGCTTGAAACCAGAGCGGAACTGGCGCCGTCGGCGAAGGCCAGCCTGCTCAAGGTCGTGTCGCTGGCAGAGTTTGCCCAATCAGCACTTCCCTTGGAGCGCTTGGCCCTGGATCTGAGGGACGTTCCAGCGGACCATTTCAGCAGTGAGCTGCTAAACCTGCCTTGGGGTGCTGTCTTGCCCTCAATCGGGTTGCACTCCGCCGATGAGGCTCCTCTCGTTCGCCTGGAAGGTCCGCCGGGTGTTTGCAAGCCTGGGGATGTGTTGGAGCTCAATCCCCTGCAGAAGAAAGTGGCGATCCGCTACCGGCGCGGAGACACCGGCAATGTGTTGTTCGCCACCGAGCGCTGCAACAGCTACTGCCTGATGTGCTCTCAGCCGCCTCGAGACGTTCAAGACGATTGGCGGGTGAGGCATCTCCTGGACCTGATCGACCTCATCGATCCGGAGGAACCTTCGCTGGCGATCAGCGGCGGGGAACCGACCCTGCTGGGTGACTGGTTGGTCGACGTGGTGGCCAAATGCGCGCACGTGCTGCCCAACACCCACCTGCACATCCTGTCCAACGGCCGACTGCGTGAGCCCGGCCTGCACGCGAAATTTGCAGGCCTCCATCCCAACCTGAGCTGGGGCATTCCGCTCTACGGGGACCGCTATGCTCTGCACGACTACGTGGTGCAAAGCGAAGGTGCGTTCGCTCAGACCCTTCGTGGGCTCTACGCACTGGAGGCCGCCCAGCAGCGGGTGGAGATACGGATCGTGTTAGTCAAGCCCACGGTCGAGCGGCTGATACAGCTAGCCCGCTACATCTGGCGCAACCTACCCTTCGTCGAACACGTCGCACTGATGGGCATCGAGCCCATCGGGTTTGCCAAAGCGCATCAGCGTGAGCTTTGGGCCGATCCGGCGGACTACGGCGATGTCCTGTCCGAAGCGGTTGGGCTACTGGCCGAGGGCGGAATTCCGGTCTCGCTCTACAACTTGCCCCTGTGCGCGTTGGACCGATCGCTTTGGCCCTACGCCGTGCAAAGCATTTCGCCTTGGAAGAACGACTACCTGCCCGCCTGTGACGGCTGCTTGGTTCGGCAGCGGTGCGGCGGCTTCTTCTCGTGGGTCACACCGGCTTGGACCAGCCGGTCCATCTCTCCTGTCCTGGAAACCTGATCATGTCCAACGCACTGATGATCGTCGGCGCCGCCACCTTGGGAACCTTGGGCACGGAGCCGCCCAAGGGCCAGTCCGACCTTTCCAGGCTCTCCGAGATGGACGGGAAATACGCGACCGTCCTGAGCACCTCGTTGAATGCAGGCCGGCACAACCTGTATGCAGGGCACCGCAGCCACAGCTCTCATCGATCACACAGTTCCCATCGCTCCCATTCGTCCGGGTCGGGAAGCTCGTATCGCTCCTATACCCCGCCACCGGCGACCTATACCCCACCGCCCACCCGCTACACCGCGCCAGCGGCACCGGCGGCGCCCGCAGCCCCCCGAACCACCGGGAGTGGCGCCAGCCATTTGAATAGCTACCCGACCCAGAATTTGGAGCCGGCCGCCCGAGCAAACTCGAGGTCGACGAATAGCTTGACGCTGGAACCTGGCACCTACGAGAAGCCGGTCACGGAGGGACGGGACGCCGATGCGCTCAAGCTCCTGATCATGCGTGTCCAGGCAGCGCTCTACTCCAAGGGCTACGATCCAGGTGCCATCGACGGAGTCCTCACTCCTGAAACCCAATCGGCGCTGCGGATGTTCCAATTGGCCCACGGCATCCGGGCCACCGGAACGATGACGACTCCGACTCTGGATGCGCTTGGCGTACGGCTTTAACGCTCTGCGTCCTTTCATCACAGCGTTCAACGTCCGCGCAGCATTGGCTTTGCGCTCTTTCCAGCAATCAAGGCGGCACGATAAACCGCTCCTTCGGCCCAGCGCTCATCGCCTAGAGACATCAGGTGAATGGATAGGTTCGGCCTCGATCGCTGAACCGTCAAACGGCCTAGAAGGTGCGCGACACCGTCGTGGTCCTCGAACTCCCCTCTCAGCAACCTACGCCATGCTGACGCCAAAAGATCGGCGACTTGTACACCGGGAACGTCATGTGACCGCACGAACTTAGAATCTCGCATGATCGCTCCCAGGTTCACCGCTGACTTGATGGCATGGCCAGCGGCCTCTTGAAGGTAGGCTGGGACATCTTCGGGCGCGGTTCTGAAGCGTTTCTCAAAGTGAGAGTAGTCGAAGCCCTTCACAAAGATTCCGGGGTCTCGCAAAGACTTGGCCTGAATGAGGCCAGGTGCCATATGGGTCAGCGTTTGCTCGAACAATGGACGGGCGGCGTTCTTCTCGTCCATTCGCCACTTGAAGCTCCCCAGTGTTGCGGGAATGCGCTGTACATAGTAGGGCGTGGCCATCCGAAAAACTTGATCCAACAGGTCGATCTGGGTCACCAACTGCGTGTATAGCTGTGGCGACAAGCGCTCCAGCCTACCCGACAAATCGTCTATCGAAGCACGACCCTCTTCGTAGAGCATTTTTTGCCTGTTGGCTCTGACGCTTTGGACCTGTTTTTCTTGATGGGCAAGCACCACTGCTGCGTCTTGACTACCCAAGTCAATCGCAGAGACAAAGAGCGAACCCTCAAGCTGACCAAGCTTTCCCAAAAAACGCTTTAAGTTCGCCTCCGACAGGTCTTTCAGTTTGACCTCATCTTGGAAACGTCGCCCTAGTTGCCGTTTAAGCAGACTTAGCGCCTCCTCCACCTTCTTCTTGGTAATCTCCGGAACAACGTACCCCGCGACGATGCACCAGCTGTCGCTCTTCGTCGAATGAACGAACGTGCCGGACTCATCGACATAGATGAACATCCGCCCTACTCCCTTCTAGGCCCAAGGATTGCAATGTTGTTGACCACCCAAGGCTTCTGGCACGGCCGGAGCTGCATCGGGTTCCCCAACCCCGCGTCAAGCCCAATCAGTGAAATCCAATACGTTAGCTAAGCGAAGAACAGTGGCATTCCTGCCCAAGGACTTCCTCCAGAATAGCTCGCGCTCAGCCTGCTCCCCTGCACCCTGCCACTCGACAACGCGAATGCTTTCCGGGACGCGCCGCTCGAGCAATTCGTTGAGGTGGGTATCTAGCCCTGAATAGCCGAAAAAAATTACCTCTTCAGACTCAGCTAGGGCCAGCTCTAAGTGCTTCCAATAGCTCTGCAATAAGGGGGAGGCCGCAATCACTGTGGGTTTATGTTTGACGTGCGTAAGCACGATATGCGACCCCACAACGTCGCCAGCCTCTTTCAACTCTGCCTGAGCCAGCTTTCGGGTCACACCGTCCTGATCCACAAAAAGCGGCGAGCCGTGGAGATGAAGGTAGTATCCGAAGGTTCTCCCCTGCCTGCGCTCCAAATTCTCACACGCGAAGCCAGCGGTCAGCATGCCATCCACCAATGCGCCGCCGTAGCCCCTCAAAACGTAGGCTTCGATCATCCGCTGATACAGCAGGTTGTCGTAGTTGAGGGTCGCGACGTGCGAGTGGGTATCGTGAAGGAAGGCGGCCAGCGGCTGCGCAAACTCCAGCGGGAGGACGACTTCACGTTGATGGAACTGGAGGGCTGTCTGGTAAAGAAACTTACGCACAGCGGCAGGGAATTGCTGTCCGTGCAAGCTAAGCCAATGCGCTCCGCCTTGGCTCATCCTATCTAGAAAATCACACGAAGAGACCACCAACTGAAGCGCATCCAAGTCGTCCTCCCCATGGGGCCGCTCCGTGTTGCCATCGTCTACTAGACAGCAGCGCACCAGTGCCCGGGTCTCCGGATCAAAGATGCCTTCACCCTCCCATGCCCGTCCAATCGCCCCATCAAGTGAGAACAGATTGGGATCGAGAGCCATTCCGAGCCCGTTTCCAAAAATCAGGGTCTTCCTCACGTCCATGTCCTCGCTTAGCAGCAGGCCATGCTCCTATCGGCCTGCGAGATGGGTTCTTGAACCACAGGGCGTCACGCGTCCCTGCGGGAGTGCCGTGAGCTGAAGATCGGGGCTCGCTATCGCCGAAACAGCCAGGGAGATTTTCAAGACTGGCACCGGCACCAGCGCGAGGGACCTCGTTCAAACCCGGAGGCCGGGCAGGAAACACGCGTGAAAGATCGCCCCTGGGACCCAGCGAAGAGCTCGAGCGTCTGCATTTCAACAAAGTTCCCTCTCCAGCATCAGGGCCGCCTTGGTTTGATCAAACGCCGTCGCTCTGAAGAGCCCAAATCTTCCCGCAGAATAGAACTGAGCGACGAAAACGCATGTCGCCACTGATCTACCGACATCGCCTGCTCGTCTTTGGACTGAGTCTAGAGACGGATTTGGAACTACGAGCCACCGCTTGGGGCTGACTGTGCCAACCGCGTGTATCAAGTCCTGAGATTTAGCCAGCCTGGACTATCTATCGCTCGGATCGGCGATCTCACGAAGTCGCTTAAGAGCTTCCTTCTGCTTTGACACAGGAAGCTGTGATACCAGCAAGATGACCTCTGCAATGAGGTCAGGAGTGGCGTGAAAATACGCTACCGGCAAGCCAAGAGCTTTGGCCAGGGCCTCTGATGTCGCCGGATCGGGGTCATGCTGCCCCGTCTCGTAGCGGCTCACCCTCGTCGCTCCTGAGACGGAGTCGACCATTCCGATGCGCTCGGCAAGCTGGGCTTGCGTCCACCCTTTCGCGAGCCGTGCACTGCGCAGGCGCTTGCCATAGACCGTTGCGGGCGTCTTGGGTTGAGGCATCCGGAATCTTGCACCACAGCTGAACTCCCTCCAAGTCTGACGGTTGGAATCGGATTGCACATCTGCGATTATCGTAAATGTCACCGCACCGGTGGTCTACAGGGGCTTACCCATGCAGCACGCACTACAGGGAGCCGTCGCGCTCTTCGCGTTGGTCATCGTCAGCGCTCCGGCCCTGGCGGAAGAAGCCGTTGACCCCAAGCCCGGCTTCTTCCGGCAGCTTGGCAAGAGCCTGAAAGATGCCGGCCAGCAAGCACTTGGGGCCAAGCCTGCAGCCAGCGATGCGGCTGCCGGTGGCCCCCTCTACACGCTGATCAGTGGTGCTGGCCGGATCAACGGCCTGTTCAAGAACGAGAACCACCAGAGCGCCCAACAAGGCCGACTGGACTGGCCGCGGGTCGCGCTGACCTACAAGGAATGGGGCGCAACGCTGCCCTGCTGGACTGTCGAAGCTCGGATCTGGACCAACCCCACCGCCTCGACGACGGAAAGGTTCCGAGCGTGCGCCGACGCCTCGTTGACAATTCGGGACGACCTGGGCGAAGAAGCGGAGCTCAACAGCAACGCGCGGGCCAAGGCCATCACGGACCTGCTGGTGGGTCTGCGGGTTCGCCCTGGGAAACCGAACACCGGCGACGACCGGACCAGCGGCCCCACCCCACCCCGCGAGCCCTTCAACGTGCGCACAACTCGCGAGGGCGTGGCCTGGCAAGCCCGAAAGGTGGCTTTGAGCGCCGCCTGGGTATCCGGCTACCTGCGCGCTGAAGACCTCTACCCCGGCCCTTCCGGAATTCTGACACCCTTCCGCGACACGCGCATGTGGATCGCCGGCTTCGATCCGGCCGGTAACCACGACAAGTAATCCCCCCTCAACCAGGAAGAGACCCAATGAACGGCATCAGGATCATCGTTTTCAGCTTGACCACTGCCTTCGCGCTGGCGGCCTGCGGCAGCAAACCCTCCGACGATCAGGCCAAGAAGGCCATCACCGCCGAGTTTGAGCGCGTGCTCGGTAGCCAGGTTTGGGTGAAGGAGTATCGGGATTTCAGCCTGAGCGGCTGCAAGAAGTCCGAAGCGGCCGACGGGATGGTATGCGACGTGGGCGGCTCGGTCGTCCTCGACATTGGCGGCGTCGCTCAAGCTAGGCCGTTCGTTCAGCCTGTCCGCTTCTCAAAGGCGTCCGGCGAATGGACCGCCCACAAGCCCTGAGGCCACCATGACCACGCGTTCTTACGCTCATGTTGGTTGCGCGACGGTTCTATTGGTAGGCGCCGGCCTGCTGTTCGTGGCCGGCGGCCTCGAGGCCCTGCAGCAAGGGGCCATTCTGGGCTGGATCGCCATCGCGGGTGGCTTGGCCATTTGGGCCGTGTTGGGATTTCTCTACTGGATCAACGCCCGGGCCTACCGACGTCAGGAGGAGGTCCAACGGCAACCGTGCGCCCCACCCACGCCCAAGCGCGGCGGGTTGTGGAAAGCATTCTTCGCCTCTTGGTTGGTCGTGATGGCCGCCCACGTGGCAGCTTTCCTAGGGATGGGCTTCGCCGACCTGCTTCCGCACCCTCAGCAAGCGAGGGCAATCTTTAGCCTCATCGCCCTGGCATTGGCGCCGGCACACCTTGTAGTGCCCGCCCTGGCGGGAATGCTCTATAGCTTGATGCGTCCGCCTAGACCAAGGTAAGCCTATTCGGCGGGCCTCTTCCAAATGCCGTTCTCCGTCAGGGTCTCGCATTGCTTCCATCGCATTCTGCGCAGCTGCCTGAATCGCCAAGTCGGGCGTGACAAAGGAGTTGGGGGTTCTGTCCGGGTGAAGCTCTCCCTCCTAACCGATCTAGGTTCCAGTGACCTCCATCAACGACAGATAGTTGCAAGCGGGAATGAGAACTATCGGGCCGGCTTTTCAAGCTGACCTTTCGAACCCAGGTAATCGGCAAAATCATCGTCGTCTGCTGCCCGAGCCTCCTGCTCTGGCTCCCCCTCCTCCACGCTCGCCCCCGCTGCAAGCAGTGCCTCGGCGATCTGACGCTTCACCTCGAAATCGAGCTCCCCGTCACGGGCCAGCCATACCAAGGGAGGCTGATCCTCATCGTCGTCTGTGTAGGTATACGCGTCCGGGTCCAAGCCGGTGGCTAAGAGCGCCGTCACCAGTTCGACATCCCCGACCACGCAAGCGTTGTGCAGTTGCGGATACCAAAGTGACCGCCCGCGCTCTTGGAGAGCCTCTGGCAGCGCCTTCACCGCGTCCAACATCTCATCGAAGCGCTCACGGAAGGCCTCACTGCCACTGTAGAGGTCGTCGAAGCCCATGGCGGCTGCAATGTCTGCGTGCATATCGGTTTCCCTATTTGGAAGAACTAAACGTGCCGTCCAACCCTGCGCGCTGAGGCCAGCCTCGTGGCCAACTGCTGGCTGCGCGCACGGCATACCCAGAGAATTGATTTGGATCGATGAGCAGTAGCGCCGGGCAAGATGCAAGTCACAACCTCGCCTGATGCCCTCATCCCGCAACAGACCTCACTCCTCACCCAAGTCACTCCTTGCCAGCCGGAGTCCCCAGTGGAGTACCGGATGGCAAGCCTCGGCCAGCGCCCGCGGCGCGAATTCCGTCTCATAGGCGTGGGCATGCTCTTGCCGGTCGGACAGCTCGTGGCCCGTGTACTCCTCCCGGAGCTCACGGTGGACGCCCTTCGCTTTGAGCGCGCCGATGACGGTGTCACGGAAGCTGTGGTGCCCCACCCTGCCGCCGCCGCGCGCCTTGATGCCCAGCTTGACCAAGTAGCGAGAGAAGGCGTGCTGGGCCCTGCCGGCAGGCCCGTTCTTCGCGTCAAACGTCAGGTCCGGGAAAAGCTTGGTCTCGCCAGCCGCCTTCAGCCTACGCACGCTCTCCCACAAGCCCAACGCGATGAGGTCGGGATGCACCGGCGTTTTTCGGTCACTGGCGTCGGTCTTGAGGCTTTGTGTTCACCCAGCCAGGTGAAGTGAAAGATCGGGATGCCCTCCTCTTCCCGGCAGTCCTCAAGCTCCAGCCGGGCCACTTCGTTGGAACGCGCACCCGTGCAAAGAAGGATGAGCGGGATCCACTTGGCCGCATCGCCCTTCAGTTGCCGGAAGTTCTCAGGGTCAAAGACACGCTGCACCTGCTCCGGAGAGAACGCCTGCGAGCCGTGCGTTTTGGCCCGCTGCTTCTTGACCTGCTTTGACACCCGAGCGTGACCCTCCGCAGGGTTGTCCCCGACGGGATAGAGCCCCGAGGTTTGCGCCCAATCCAGGAAGGTCACACAAACCGAGAAGCGGTTGGCGATGTAGGTGATCACCCGCCTCAAGGACTGCTCATGCAAGAACCAATCGGCGAAGTCCAGGCGGGTCAGTTCCTGCAACAGCACCGGTCGGCCATTCTTGCGTTGCCCTGCCAAGAAGAGCTCCAGGTCAACCAGCGCTTTCCGCTTCTGAACGATGGTCTTGCCAACGTTCTTGCCCTGGATGCCCAACAGGTACTTCTCGCGTGCGTCCGCAAGCGTGATGCCCACCGGTACGGGTGACCGCTCATTGCCCGCCGGTCGAGAGGGACGAGGCGCCGAGGGCGGCACAACGCCTTCGGCGGCGGCGGCCAATGGGTCCAGCGCCAGGAGATCCCGAACGGTCTCCTGAAACAACGCACGATCACGATCGTCGTTGATCTCGACACGCCCCAGCTCCACGCCACCCGGCAACTTGACCCCCTGTAGGATCAATTCGCGGATAGGCTTCCCTTTGAGCATCTTCAATAGCTCATCAAGCTCCGATCCCATACCGTCATTCCTGAGGGCAGCGAAGATTCGAGCATAGCCTGCCTGCATCACCAGCGCACAGGCTGTGGCGACACGCGCACAGGTCGTCGCGGTGGCGCGTTTGATGACTTTGCAGCCCAGCAGGGATTGAAGATCGCTCGGCACCTTCAGCCGAACGTAGAAGCGGCCAGTGGTGCCGCGAACCAAGTAGTGCGCTACTCGCATGACGAAGTGTCCAAGCGAGTGTCCAAGGCCGCAAAAAGAAAAACGCCCGCAAATCACTGATCTGCGGGCGTTTCCTATCAACTGGCGGAGTGAGAGGGATTCGAACCCTCGATAGAGCTTTTGACCCTATACTCCCTTAGCAGGGGAGCCCCTTCGGCCACTCGGGCATCACTCCGGGGTTTTCTCCGCGTCTGGTGCGTTGCACCTCAGCGGGGCGTGAATCATAACGTTAATCGAGTGCGAAGGTAAAGCGTTATTCGGCAGAATTTTCGCTACCGGTGCCACCGGCTTCGTCACCGCGCTGGATGCGCTGATAGATCTCTTCGCGATGCACAGCGACGTCCTTCGGCGCGGTGATGCCGATACGCACCTGGTTACCCTTGACGCCAAGCACGGTGACGCTCACCGAGTCTCCGATCATCAGGGTTTCGCCGACGCGGCGAGTCAGGATCAACATTTTTGTAAGTCTCCATGGAACCGTGTGGAAGGGTATCCCCCACCGGCTTGACGCTCCGTCAAGAAGCGCTACCACGACAAAGGGAAAAGATTCGCAATGGTACCGTCAGCCGTCCCGCTCCTACAAGGAGGGGGACGGCCAGGTTCATCACAGGCGGGGGCTGACCCATTCGACGACTGCAGCCAGCGCAGTGGCAAGGGCGGGCCCGTCCTCGCCACCACCCTGGGCGAGGTCCGGGCGTCCGCCGCCCTTGCCCCCGATCTGACCGGCGATATGGGACAACAGTTCCCCGGCCTTGACCTTGCCCATTGCGCTGCCGTTCACACCCGCGACCAGAGCGGCCTTGCCGTCCTGGGCACCGGCCAGCACGATCACCGCGTCGCCCAGCTGCTGCTTCAGGCGGTCCATGGCGTCACGCAGGGCCTTGGCGTCGAAGCCCTCCAGACGGGCAGCCAGCACCTTCACGCCAGCGACTTCGACAGCCTGGCCGGACAGGTCGGCGGTAGCACCCGCGGCAACCTTGGCCTTCACGGCCTCCAGCTCGCGCTCCAGCTGTTTCTGACGCTGGCCAAGGGCACGGATCTTCTCGACCACGTCGGCGGCGCTGCCGCCGAGCAGTTCAGCGGCCTCGGCCAGGCGGGCCTCTTCGGCGTCCACGTAGTCCAGGGCGCCCTGGCCGGTGACCGCTTCGATACGGCGCACGCCGGCGGAGACGCCGCCCTCGGAGGTGATCTTGAACAGGCCGATGTCGCCGGTACGGTTGACGTGGGTACCGCCGCACAGCTCGGTGGAGTAGTCACCCATCTTCAGCACGCGCACGTGCTCGCCGTACTTCTCGCCGAACAGGGCCATCGCGCCGAAGTCCAGCGCTTCCTGCATGCCCATGTTGTGGACTTCGGCGGCGTTGTTGGCACGCACCTGCTGATTGACCTTGCGTTCGATCACGGCCAGCTCTTCCGCGCTGATCGGCTGGAAGTGCGAGAAGTCGAAACGCAGGCGGTCCGGAGCGACCAGCGAGCCCTTCTGCTGCACGTGGGTACCCAGCACTTCGCGCAGGGCCGCATGCAGCAGGTGGGTGGCGGAATGGTTGAGGATGGTGGCGCCACGGCGCTCGCCATCGACCTGGCCAGACAGCACGTCGCCGACCTTCAGGCCGCCTTCGGACAGGGTGCCGACGTGGCCATGGAACTGGCCGGCGAACTTCTGGGTGTCTTCCACCAGCAGGCGCACGCCGTTGCCGGTGAGCACGCCGGTGTCGCCGACCTGGCCGCCGGACTCGGCGTAGAACGGGGTCTGGTTGGTGATGACGATGACTGCGTCACCGGCATCGGCCGACTGCGCCGGACGACCGTCCTTGAGCAGGGCCAGCACGGTCAGGCCGTCGGCCTGCAGGCGGTCGTAGCCAAGGAACCGGGTCGGGCTCAGGGTCGCTACCAGCTCGGCCGGCAGCGTCACGCCGCCACCGAACTTGCCGGCCGCGCGCGCGGTCTCGCGCTGCTGCTCCATCGCGGCATCGAAACCGGCGATGTCGACAGTCAGGTCGCGCTCGCGGGCGATGTCCTGGGTCAGGTCGAGCGGGAAGCCATAGGTGTCGTACAGGCGGAACGCGTCAACGCCCGGGATCACGCCGTTGCTGGCCTTGCCGGCCACGTCCTCGAAGATCTTCATGCCGGCATCGAGGGTTTCTGCGAAACGTTCTTCCTCGGCCTGCAGCGCACGGGTGACGGTGTCCACTGCCGCCGGCAGTTCCGGATAGGCCTCGCCCATCTGCTCGACCAGGGTCGGCACCAGCTTGCTGAAGAACGGCTGGCGCACGCCCAGCATCCAGCCGTGGCGCAGGGCGCGGCGGATGATACGGCGCAGCACGTAACCGCGGCCTTCGTTGGACGGCAGCACGCCGTCGACGATCAGGAACGAGCAGGCACGGATGTGGTCGGCGATCACGCGCAGCGACTTGTTTTCCAGATCGGCGGTGCCGGTCAGTTCGCTGGCCTTGCGGATCAGCGCCTGGAACAGGTCGATCTCGTAGTTGGTGTGCACGTGCTGCAGGATCGCCGCCAGGCGCTCCAGGCCCATGCCGGTATCCACGCACGGTGCCGGCAGCGGCACCAGGGTGCCATCCGGCTGGCGGTCGAACTGCATGAACACCAGATTCCAGATTTCGATGAAGCGGTCGCCGTCTTCATCCGGGGAGCCCGGGGGGCCACCGGCGATGTGGTCACCGTGGTCGTAGAAGATCTCGGTGCACGGGCCGCACGGACCGGTGTCGGCCATCTGCCAGAAGTTGTCCGAGGCGAACGGCGCGCCCTTGTTGTCGCCGATGCGCACGATGCGCTCTTCCGGCACGCCAACCATGTCGCGCCACAGCGCGTAGGCTTCGTCATCGGTCTGGTAGACGGTGACCAGCAGACGCTCGGCCGGCAGCTTCCAGACCTGGGTCAGCAGTTCCCAGGCCCAGGCGATCGCATCCTTCTTGAAGTAGTCGCCGAACGACCAGTTGCCCAGCATTTCGAAGAAGGTGTGGTGGCGTGCGGTGTAGCCGACCTGATCGAGGTCGTTGTGCTTGCCGCCCGCGCGCAGGCAGCGCTGGACGTCGGCCGCGCGCACGTAGCTGCGCTTTTCCGCGCCAAGGAACACGTCCTTGAACTGCACCATGCCGGAGTTGGTGAACAGCAGGGTCGGATCATTGCCCGGCACCAGCGGCGCCGACGGCACGATGGTGTGGCCTTTGCCCTTGAAGAATTCAAGGAAGTCGCTGCGGATCTGGGAAGTCGTGAATTTGGCGGATGCGTTCATTGGGGGCTGGCAGTCTGCGGGCCGGCGGGCCCGGACCACCGGCCGCGTTGGCCAGGGTCGCGAGGGACCGCCGAAAACCTAAAGGGTATCAGGCCCGGCGCCGCCAGTCTCAGTCATCCGGGTCGTAGCGGGTCGCACGGCGGATGCTGTCGCCGTCGAAGCCACGTCGGGCCAGCAGATCAGCGGCCTTGCGCCGCTGCGTCAGGTCCTGCGGGCCGGCCTCGCCAAAGCGCCTGCGGACCAGATCACGGGCGTTTTCCTGCCAGTCGCCTTCATAGCTGTCCATCGCCGCGGCAATCGCGGCACTGTCCAGGCCGTGGGTCCCCAGCTCGGCGCGGACATGGATCGGCCCATAACCGGTGTTGGCGCGCATCCGCACCAGGTTCTCGGCAAAACGGGTGTCGTCCTGCCAGCCGGCCTCGGTCAGCTTGGCGACAGCTGCCTGCGCGGCTTCGTCTTCGATGCCACGGGCGGTCAGCTTGCGGGTGAGTTCCCTGCGCGAGTGCTCGCGGCGGACCAGCAGGCCCAGCGCCCGTTGCACGGGCGTCTGCTCGCGCGGCCGGCGTTTGCGACCACTGGGAATGTCGTCGGCGTCGGACATCGGTGCTCCAAGGGTGGCGCCATCCGTGGCGCCCAGCCCATCCCTGGGCGATTCGAACCTGCGGGACAGGGCGACGTCACTGACGGCGCCGCCCTGCCCCACAGCAAGCCTTACTCGTCGTCGCCTTCGTCGTCGCCTTCCTCACGGGTGGCTTCGGTCGGCTGGAACTTCTCGCGCAGCTCGGCTTCGAGCTTCGCAGCAACCGTCGGGTTGTCGCGCAGGTAACCACGGGCGTTGTCCTTGCCCTGGCCGATGCGCTCCTCACCGTAGCTGTACCAGGCGCCGGCCTTCTCGACCAGCTTGGCGTCCACGCCCATGTCGATCAGCTCGCCTTCGCGGCTGATGCCTTCGCCATACAGGATCTCGGTGATGACCTGCTTGAACGGAGGTGCCAGCTTGTTCTTGACGACCTTGATCTTGGTCTGGTTGCCGATGATCTCGTCGCCCTTCTTGATCGCGCCGATGCGACGGATGTCCAGACGGACCGAGGCGTAGAACTTCAGCGCGTTGCCACCGGTGGTGGTTTCCGGGCTCTGGCCCGGCATCATCACGCCGATCTTCATGCGCAACTGGTTGATGAAGACCACCAGGGTGTTGGAGCGCTTGATGTTGCCGGTCAGCTTGCGCAGCGCCTGGCTCATCAGGCGGGCCTGCAGGCCCGGCAGCTGATCGCCCATCTCGCCTTCGATTTCGGCTTTCGGCGTCAGCGCAGCGACCGAGTCGATCACCAGGATGTCGACCGAACCCGAACGGACCAGCATGTCGGCGATTTCCAGCGCCTGCTCACCGGTATCCGGCTGCGACAGCAGCAGGTCGTCCACGTTCACGCCCAGCTTGGCGGCGTAGATCGGGTCCAGCGCGTGCTCGGCGTCGATGAAGGCCGCGGTGCCGCCCATCTTCTGGCATTCGGCGATGGCCTGCAGGGTCAGCGTGGTCTTGCCCGAGGATTCCGGGCCGTAGATCTCGACGACACGGCCCTTCGGCAGACCGCCAATGCCCAGTGCGATGTCGAGCATCAGCGAGCCGGTCGGGATGGCTTCGACGGGCTCGACCACACGGTCGCCCATGCGCATCACCGAGCCCTTGCCGAACTGCTTCTCGATCTGGCCCAGAGCTGCAGCGAGGGCGCGCTTCTTGTTCTCGTCCATCGGTTGGGTCCTTGCAGAGGTCGTGTCGTTGGAGGTGCTGTCTTTGGGGGTCTTCTTTGCCATGGGCTCACTTTAAGTCGGACGTATCGCACAGGCTGAGATTCTGCCCGGCGCTCTGAAAAGAATTATCGGACATCCGTACCAACCTCAGTGGAACCAGAGAATCGCCACAAAAGACCGCGGGGTAGTGCGCTATGGAACGGGTCAACGGTTGGGCCGCAGCAGGCCGCAATAGAGGCCCTCGATCGCGAAATCCTGATCAGGCAGCACTTCGATCGGCTTGTAGTCGGGATTGCGCGGCAGCAGGCGGATGCGGTCCTTGGCAATCTTCAGCAGCTTGACGGTGATCTCGTCATCGATGCGGGCCACCACGATCTGCCCGGAATGGGCGTCGCGGGTGCGGTGCACGCCGATTAGGTCACCGTCGAAGATGCCCTCGTCAATCATCGAATCGCCCTGCACCTTCAACAGGTAGTCTGGCGCCGGTGAGAAGAACACCCGGTCCAGCACCACGAAATCGTCCGAGCCGATGTCGGCGCCGATCGGCAGGCCGGCCGCAACCCGGCCCAGCACCGGCAGGCGCAGCACGCTGTCCGGCAGGCCCGGCTCGGCCAGCTTTTCGACCGGCGGCGCCTGCACCAGGCGGATGCCGCGGGCCTGGCCGGGGATGCGACGGATCGCACCGGCCTGCTCCAGGGCCTCCAGGTGGTACTGGGCCGCGCGCACGCCCTTGAAGCCGAACGCACGTGCGATTTCAGTCTGCGACGGCGGTGCGCCTTCGCTCTCGATACGCTCGGCGATCAACTGCAGGATCGCCTGCTGGGTGTCGGTCAGGTCCATGGTTAGTAGTATTACTACTAACGTGCGGGACTGCAAGTGCCGAAGACGACACGGCGACATCTGCAGTGCCGAGCCGTGCTCGGCAATGTGGCGAATGGCTGGGCTGACCTGGGCAAGAGCAGCCGAGCATGGCTCGGCTCTACAGGAATCGCTGCGCGATTCCGCGGTAAACACACTCATGTGTGTTTACCGCTTCTCCATATCGAGAACAGTATCCACACGCCGCAGAAGCCGGCGCCGATGAAGCCGCACACACCCAGCGCCAGCAGCCAGCGGCTGGAGACGCCGCCGACGCTGTGCATCACGATTGACGAGCCGATGATCAGCGCAGCAGTGACGATGCCCATCACCAGCCGGTTCGCGGCCCGGTTGACCTGCTCGCCGAAGCCCTGCAGCGCGCTGGTTTCCACCTTCAACTGCAGGCGCCCACGGCGCGCCGCCTGGACCAGCTTGCGCAGGTCGCGGGGAAGCTCACCGGCGAAGTCGACCAGGCCCAGCAGACTGCGGCGGCCTCGCTTGAGCAGCGCCTTGGGCGCATAGCGCTGCAGCACCACCCGCTCCAGGAACGGACGCGCGGCACTGGCCATGTCGAAATCCGGGTCCAGCTGCCGCCCCATGCCTTCCAGGGTCAGGAACGCCTTGATCATCAGCGCCAGGTCGGCCGGCAGGGTCAGGCTGTAGCTGCGCAGCAGCTGGGTGATGTCGCCCAGCATCAGGCCGATACGCAGGTCCTTCAGCGGCACGCCACGGTACTGGTCGACGAACTGGCTGATGTCATGCTGCAGCCGGTTCTCGTCCACTTCCACGCCACCTGCCCAGTCCAGCAGCACGTCGGCCACACCCTGCGGGTCCTGCTCGACCAGCCCGTGCAGCAGTTGCGCGACCTGGAAGCGGCGCACTTCCGACAGCGCGCCGACCATGCCGAAATCGATCACGCCGATGCGGCCGTCGCGCAGGTAGATAATGTTGCCCGGATGCGGATCGGCATGGAAGCTGCCGTCCTCCAGCACCATCTTCAACACGATGTCCGCGCCACGCCGCGCCATTTCGCGCCGGTCCAGTCCTGCCGCATCGACGCCGGCCAGGTCACGCCCGGGAATGCCGTCGACGAAGTCCTGCACATTCAGGCTTTCGCAGGTCCACTGCCAGTGCACGCGGGGAATCAGGATGTCGTCACGACCGTTGAAGTTGCGCGCGATGCGCTCGGCATTGCGGCATTCGGCGGCGAAATCCAGCTCGCGGCGCAGCGATACGGTGAACTGCTGCACGACCTCGGCCGGACGATAGCGGCGCAGGTCCGGCAGTCGGGCCTCGACGATCTCGGCCAGGCGGGCCAGCAGCCGCAGGTCGGCCTCGACCACATCGCGGATGCCGGGGCGGCGCACCTTCAGCACTACCTCGCGACCATCATGCAGGCGCGCGCGATGGGCCTGCGCCAGCGAGGCGGCGGCCATCGGGGTTTCATCGAGGAAAGCGAACACGTCCTGCGGCGACGCACCAAGATCGGCTTCGAGCTGCTCGCGGATATCCGCGTATGGCAGCGCCGGCACCGCGTTCTGCAGCTCAGAGAGCTCGGCGATCCATTCCGGCGGCAGCAAGTCAACGCGCGTTGCCAGCACCTGCCCAAGCTTGACGAAGGTCGGGCCGAGATCCTGCATCGCGCTGCGCACACGTACCGGCGCGGTCATCCGCAGCAGTTCCTGCCGCTCCTCGTTCCAGTGCAGCAGGCGCCCTGCCCGCTCCAGCGTGCTGGCCAGGCCGATGCGCCGCACCACGTCGCCGAAGCCATAGCGGATCAGGACGACGGCGATTTCCTGCAGTCGGCCCAGGTCACGGACCGTGCCCAGCGTTTCCCACATCATGCGTGCTCCGGACGATTACCGGAGCAGCATGTCACAGCTGGGCGTCGATACCGCGCAATGCCGCCGCCACGGTTTGCCGGCGGATGGCTTCGCGGTCGCCATCGAACTGGAAGAGTTCGGCGCGGGCATAGCCGCCACGGCGCTTCCAGCCGATCCAGACACTGCCGACCGGCTTGTCCGGGCTGCCGCCACCGGGGCCGGCGATGCCGGTTACCGCGACGGCGATGCCGGCGCCGGAATTGACCAGCGCACCGGACACCATTTCCAGCACGGTTTCGCGGCTGACCGCGCCGAACTGCTCCAGCGTCTGCGCACGCACGCCCAGCAGGCGCTGCTTGGCTTCGTAGCTGTAGACCACCATGCCGCAGTCGAAGAACGCCGAGGAACCGGCGATGTCGGTCATGCATTTGGCAATCCAACCGCCACTGCAGCTTTCAGCGGTCACCAGCTGCAGCGAGGCCTGCTGCAGGCGCTGCCCGAGCGCGGCGGACTGGGCATTGAGTTCAGCGTCGGTGGGAATGGACATCAGCATGACGGTGGGGTGAAGAACCTGCACGTTGTACCGCAGATGACAGCCGGATGTCGCGCCCCTCCGGCGCGGTTGCGTTGCCGGCCAGCGGCCGGCACTACCAGGCATCGGCCGCTAGCTCACCACTCCGGCAGTTTCTCCGGCAGCAGCGCCCGGATGGGCGCGCCGTCGGCACTGGCGGCCAGCTTTTCGGCTTCGGCGATCGGCAGGTCCACCTGCAGCAGCCAGCCATCTTCATCGGCCTGCTCGTTGCGGATCACTTCCAGCTGGTGCAGGCGCGCACGCAGGCGGCCTGCATCCGGCGGCAGTCGCAGTTCGCCGGTAACGTGCTGCAGGCCCAGGCGCTTGCCCAGCACCGCCTGCAGCAGCTCCAGGCCCTGCCCGTCACGCGCGGAAATCCACACCCGCTCGCGACGCGACTCGTCCGGGATACCGTCCTGGCCATCGTGGCGGACGTCGGCACCCTCGATGCGGTCGATCTTGTTGAACACCAGCAGCTGCGGCAGATCGCCGGCACCGACCGCGGTCAGCACTTCGTCGACCTGGGCGATGCGCTCCTCGCGGTGCGGATCGGCAGCGTCGACCACGTGCAGCAGGAAGTCAGCCTCGCGCGCCTCGGACAGGGTCGAGCGGAACGCGGCAACCAGGTCATGCGGCAGGTCACGGACAAAGCCGACGGTATCGGCCAGCACCACGTTGCCACCCGGGACCGCGATGCGGCGCACGGTCGGATCCAGCGTTGCGAACAGCTGGTCGGCGGCATAGGCCTCCGCGCCGGTCATGGCGTTGAACAGGGTCGACTTGCCAGCGTTGGTGTAGCCCACCAGGGCCACGCGCGGCAGCTCGCTGCGCACACGTGCACGGCGCATCTGGGTGCGCTGCACCTCGACCTTTTCCAGGCGCTTCTGCAGCTGCTCGACCCGCTTCTGCAGCAGACGGCGGTCGGTTTCCAGCTGGGTTTCACCCGGGCCGCGCAGGCCGATCGAACCACCACGCTGGCGCTCCAGGTGGGTCCAGCCGCGCACCAGCCGTGTGGCCAGGTGACGCAGCTGCGCCAGTTCGACCTGCAGCTTGCCTTCGTGGCTGTGCGCACGCTGGGCAAAGATGTCCAGGATGAGGCCGGTACGGTCGATCACCCGGCGCTCGAGGAAGCGTTCCAGGTTGCGTTCCTGGCCCGGGCTCAACGCATGGTTGACCAGGATCAGGTCGGCACCGCTGGCGTCGGCCGCCGCCTTGATCTCGTCCAGCTTGCCGCTGCCGATCAGGGTCGACGGATTCGGACGGTCCAGGCGCGCCGTGATCGTCGCGGCGATGCTGGCCCCAGCCGAGCGGGCCAGATCACCGAATTCTTCCAGCACATCGTCTTCCAGCTTGCCGAAATGGGGCTGGATCAACAGGGCGTGTTCGCCCTTTTTCGAGCGGTCAAACATTCACCGCTCCGGTATTACTCGTCTGCTTCATCACCTGCCTGACCACCTTCACCCGACTGCACGTAACCACCGCCCGGGCCGACCTTCACGTTGCGTGCCGGAACGACCGTGGAAATGGCGTGCTTGTAGACCATCTGACTGACCGTATTGCGCAGCAGGACCACGAACTGGTCGAACGACTCGATCGTGCCCTGCAGCTTGATGCCGTTGACCAGGTACACCGAAACCGGCACGCGCTCGCGCCGCAGTGCGTTCAAGAAAGGATCCTGCAGAGATTGCCCCTTGGACATTGCACACTCCTGATTATTGTTCTTATTGGGTTGCCGACGGTTGCCACGGCCCCCGAGCCGCCCGCCGACCGATGATGTTACACGGCTGGCGGGGGTTCAGCGTGCGACGAAGGTCGACACCGCGCCGGCAAGGCGCTCGTGGTCGATATGGGGGTCGAACCAGCGCGCATCAAGTTCGCCGCGCAGCCAGGTCAGCTGGCGCTTGGCCAGCTGCCGGGTGGCGAAGATCGCCTTGTCTCGGAAACGGGCGGCATCGCCCTCCCCGTCCAGGTACTCCCAGGCTTGGCGATAGCCGACCGCGCGCACTGCCGGCAGGTCCAGTGGCGCCTCCACGGCGGCCATTTCCGGCATCGCGCGCAACGCCCGCACTTCGTCGAGAAAGCCCTGCGCCAGCATGGCATCGAAGCGCGCCTCGATACGCTGGTGCAGCACCGCGCGATCATGCGGCGCCAGGATCAGCTTCAGGGAGCGCACCGGCAACGGCGCCAAGCCCGGCCGGCGCTGCCATTCAGTGATGGGCGTGCCGGTCAGGCGATAGACCTCCAGCGCCCGCTGGATACGTTGCGGGTCGGTGGCATGGATGCGTGCCGCCGCGGCTGGATCGACCTTGGCCAGCTCAGCGTGCAGTGCCGCCCAGCCACGCTCGGCTGCCTCGGCGCTGAGCGCTTCGCGCGTCGCCCCATCGGCCTCCGGCATCGGCGACAGGCCCTGAAGCAGCGCCCGGAAGTACAAGCCAGTGCCGCCGGCCAGGATCGGCATCTTGCCGCGCGCCACGATGTCGGCCACGACCCGGCCGGCATCGGCGGCGAATTCGGCCGCCGAGTAGGTCTGCCACGGATCGCGAAGGTCCAGCAGATGGTGCGGCGCCTGCGCACGCTCGGCCGCATCGGGCTTGGCCGAACCGATATCCAGGTGCCGGTATACCAACGCCGAATCGACGCTGACGATTTCGCCATCCAGCTGTTGCGCCAGGGCGATCGCGGTGGCGGTCTTGCCACTGGCGGTCGGCCCCATCACGGCGATCGCCAGTGGCCGCCGGTCAATGCCCATCAGTCTTCGTCCGGCCAGCGGATCGTCGGCGTGGCGTCGGCACGCGGCATGGGCACGGCTTCCACTGCCTGCCAGATCTTCAGCGCATCCACGGTGGCCGCCACGTCATGCACGCGCACGATGCGCGCACCGCGCTGCACCGCGATCAGATGCGCGGCCACGGACGCCGCCACGCGTTCAGACGGCGTGTCGCGCCCGGTCAGTTCACCCAGGCTGCGCTTGCGCGACAGGCCAGCCAGCATCGGCACGCCCAGCTCCAGGAAGCGCTCCGAGCGGGCCAGCAGGGTCATGTTGTGGGCGGTGGTCTTGCCGAAGCCGAAACCGAGATCGATCAGCAGGTTCTTCTTCTCAATGCCCGCCATCTCGGCAGCGAACAGGCGCTGCACCAGGAAGCCGTGCACCTCGGCGACCACATCGTCGTAGTGAGGATCGGCCTGCATGTGGCCCGGCTCGCCCTGCATGTGCATCAGCACCACCGGCACGCCGGTTTCAGCGGCGGCGTCCAGCGCCCCCTCCTGTCGCAGACCGAAGATGTCGTTGATCATGCCGGCGCCAGCGGCCACCGCCGCACGCATCACCTCCGGCTTGAAGGTGTCGATGCTGATCGGCACCTGGGTACGGGCGGCCAGCTGCTCGATCACCGGAATCACCCGGCGCAGCTCGTCCTCGACCGATACCGGCGCAGCGCCCGGCCGGGTCGATTCGCCGCCGATATCGAGCAGGTCCGCGCCCTCCTCCACCAGCTTCAGGCCATGAGCGACCGCGGCCTCGGTGGTGTCGTGCGCGCCGCCATCGGAGAACGAGTCCGGGGTGACGTTGACGATGCCCATGACCCGGGCACGGTCGAGGCGCAGGATGCGGCCGGCGCAATCGAGCTGGGGCGAGGTATCGAACATGGGCAATCCTGCAGGGACAACGACGGGTAGTTTAGTTCGGCAGGGCGGCGCCCTGCACCCGCAGTGGGAACGGCCACAGCAAGAGCCCAAGCAACAGCAGAAGCTGGTTTCCTGAGGGTAGCCGGGGTGGGTCCGGCTGCGGGAGACGCCGTAAACCCATCCATGGGGGCTTGGCCGCGGCATCCATGCCGCGGACACTCCCGCAACCGGACCCACCCCGCCTTCGACAGATTTCCGCGATCTGTCGGGCCTTGTTTTCTGTAGAGCCGAGCCATGCTCGGCTGAAATCTCACAGATATCGAGATATTCAATTTCGATGGAGATTCATCCACGCATGACGTGGATCTACCGTGTCGACCAAGGTCGACACCTACCAACAGCAGCAGGAATCTGTAAGAGGTGGGGCGGTGTCGGATGGCGGGCTGTCAGCCGCATGGATGCGGCTGCCAAGCCCCCATGGATGGGTTTACGGCGCCCCCGCCATCCGACACCGCCCCGCCAAACCACGGAATACCGCTGTTGCTGTTGCTCTGGCTCGTAGCAGGTGCAGGGCGCAGCCCTGCCGCGCCCTCAACGGCGGCGGCGCTTGCGGTCCACGTACAGGGTCTTGGCAATGCTCAGCACGATGCCGACCGCGATACCCACCACGCAGCCCAGCAGCAAGTTGTCGGCGCCCAGGCCCACAGCCACGCCGACCACGGTGGCGATGACCATTTCGACGGTGTGGGAAATCGGTTCGGGCTTCGGGGCGGACATGCGGGCTCCAGCGTCAGTACGGTTCTTCGGGATGGGCCAGTGGCCCGGAAACGACGAAGCCGGGTTGCCCCGGCCTCGTCTGGTGTCACATGCAGCGGGCCGTCAGTGCGATTCGGCCGGGCCTGCGATCGGCGGCAGCGGACGGGCGTCGCCGCCCTTGTCGTTGCCACCGTCCTTGTTCGACTTGTTCCAGCCGGCCGGCGGCGGCGGATCGCGGCCTTCCATGATGGCGTCGATCTGCGGCGCGTCGATGGTCTCGTACTGCAGCAGCAGCTGGGACATCGCGTGCAGCTTGTCCAGGTTGGCCGTCATCAGCTCGGTGGTGCGTGCGTATGCCTCGTCGAGGATGTTGCGCACTTCCTCGTCGATGCGGCGCGCGGTGTCGTTGGACACGCTCTTGTGCTGGGTGACCGAACGGCCCAGGAACACCTCGTCGTCCTCTTCGCCATAGGCGATCGGGCCGAGCTGGTCGGACAGGCCCCACTTGGTGACCATGTTGCGCGCCATCTTGGTGGCACGTTCGATGTCGTTGGAGGCACCGGTGGTGACCTTGTCGGCACCGAAGATCAGCTCCTCGGCCACACGACCACCGTACAGCGAGCACAGCTGCGACTTGATCGCCACGCGGTTCATCGAGTACTTGTCGCCTTCCGGCAGGTACATGGTCACACCCAGCGCACGGCCGCGCGGAATGATCGTGACCTTGTAGACCGGATCATGCTCGGGTACCAGACGGCCGACGATGGCGTGACCGGCTTCGTGGTAGGCGGTGAGGGTCTTCTCCTCCTCGCTCATGGCCATCGAGCGGCGCTCGGCACCCATCAGGATCTTGTCGCGGGCACGGTCGAAGTGGTCCATGCGGACTTCCTTCTCGTTGCCACGCGCCGCGAACAGGGCGGCCTCGTTGCAGAGGTTGGCCAGGTCGGCGCCGGAGAAGCCCGGGGTACCGCGCGCGATCACCATCGGCTCGACGTCGTCGGCCAGCGGCAGCTTGCGCATGTGGACCTTCAGGATGTGCTCGCGGCCCTTCACGTCCGGCAGGCCGACCACGACCTGGCGGTCGAAACGGCCCGGACGCAGCAGCGCCGGGTCCAGCACGTCCGGACGGTTGGTCGCAGCGATCACGATCACGCCTTCGCCGCCTTCAAAACCGTCCATCTCGACCAGCAGCTGGTTCAGGGTCTGCTCGCGCTCGTCGTGACCGCCGCCCAGGCCGGCACCACGGTGGCGGCCGACGGCGTCGATTTCGTCGATGAAGATGATGCACGGCGCGTGCTTCTTGGCCTGCTCGAACATGTCACGCACGCGGCTGGCGCCGACGCCGACGAACATTTCCACGAAGTCCGAACCGGAGATCGAGAAGAACGGCACCTTGGCTTCACCGGCGATGGCCTTGGCCAGCAGCGTCTTGCCGGTACCCGGCGGGCCCACCATCAGCACGCCGCGCGGAATCTTGCCGCCCAGCTTGGTGAACTTGGACGGGTCGCGCAGGAAGTCGACCAGCTCGCCCACTTCTTCCTTGGCCTCGTCGCAGCCGGCGACGTCGGCGAAGGTGACCTTGATCTGGTCTTCGCCCTGCAGCTTGGCGCGCGACTTGCCGAAGGACATCGCACCCTTGGCGCCGCCGCCACCGCCCTGCATCTGGCGCATGATGAACAACCAGAAGCCGATGATCAGGATGACCGGCAGGAAATTCATCAGGATCGCGGTGAGAGAGATGCCGCTGGACGCTGGTTGCTGGTCAATATCGACCTTCTTCTCGCGCAGCACGTTGATCAGGTCGCGATCGAACGGCGCGGTGATGGTCGAGGTCTGGCCGCCCCGGGTGGTGTAGGTGATTTCGTTGGTGCCACCGCGCATGTCGCCGCCCAGGGACACCTTCTGGATGTTGCCGCTGTCCACCTGGTCCAGGAACTGCGAATACGTCACGCCCTGCGCACCAGCCCCGGAGGACTTCGGCGAGAAGCTCTGGAAGACCACCATCAGCACGACGGCGACGACCACCCATAGCAGGAGGTTCTTGGTCAAGTCGTTCATCCTCATTGGCTCCGGTGTTCCTCTCAGTGCTTGCGTTGCGTTGGGGTCGAACTTGCGTACGTTGCGAGCTTACTTCATGTGGGCGCGTTTTCCCTGACCCAAGGCATACACCTCGGGAGAGCGCTTGCGCGAGGCTTCCGGCTTGCGGATGGAGACCTTGTCGTACCGGCGGCGCATGTCGCGCACGTAGTCGTCAAAGCCCTCGCCCTGGAACAGCTTGATCAGGAATGCCCCACCGGTCTTCAGGTGGTTGTCGGCAAAATCCAGGGCCAGCTCCGCCAGGTGCATCATCCGCGGCTGGTCGACCGCGCCTACACCACTCTTATTGGGGGCCATGTCCGACAGCACAAGGTCTACCGGCTGATCCCCGAGCATGGCTTCAAACTGCGATAGAACGGCTTCTTCCCTGAAGTCACCATGAAGGAACTCCACGCCGGCCAGCGGCGGCATATCCAGGATGTCCAGTGCCAGCACGCGGCCGGTGTCGCCAATCTGTCTCCGAACCTGCTGAGACCAGCCGCCCGGGGCCGCGCCAAGATCGACCACCACCATGTGCGGCTTCAGCAACCGGTCACGTTCCAGCAGCTCTTCGAGCTTGTAGGCGGCGCGCGAGCGCATGCCTTCGGCCTGGGCCTTCTTCACGAAGGGGTCGGAGAAGTGTTCCTTGAGCCAGCGCTGGCTGCTTTTGCTGCGGGTAGCCATTGAAAATAGGGGCTGATGGGGTCCTCATGATACCCTGATCGCCCCATTCAACCGTGTTTTCCTGCATGTCCATCGCCCTGACCGCCTCCCAGACCCGTTTCCTGCGCGGCCAAGCCCACGACCTGAAGGCCCTGCTGCAGACCGGCGGCAAGGGCGTGACCCCGGCCTTCATCGCTGAGCTGAACGAAGTGCTGGAGCGCCACGAGCTGGTCAAGGTGAAGGTCGCTGCCGAAGACCGCGACGCCCGTGACGTGATGATCGGCGAGATCGTCGAAGCCACCGAAAGCGCACTGGTGCAGCGCATCGGCCACGTCGCCGTGCTGTACCGCCCCAGCAAGGAACAGCGCCAGATCGTGCTGCCCCGCGGCTGATCACCTTACTGCCATGCAGCTGAACCACGAACCGCCGGATTACGCCTACAGCCTGCGCGCCGCCGATGGCCGCTCGGCCAAGGTGAATGACCAGGTGCTGGGCAGCAGTTTCTTCCTGAGCCCGGACCAGCTGGTCACGCAATGGCCGGTAGTGAGCGCCACCGCGCTGCAGCTGGCTGACCTGGAGCCGATCCTGGCGCTGAACCCGGCGCTGATCGTGCTTGGCACCGGCGACCGCCAGGTGTTCCCGCCGGCGGTGGTGATGGCCGCCTGCCTGTCACGCGGCATCGGCCTGGAAGTGATGAACAATCCGGCCGCCGCGCGCACCTTCAACATCCTGGCCGGCGAAGGCCGCAAGGTCGCCGCCGCTTTCATCCTGGAAGGCTGAGGCGGCGCTGCCGGGCATGGCCCGGCGCTCCCCTGGATCTCACGTAGCCTGTAGCGCCCGAGCCCATGCTCGGGCGGCGCCGCGTCGCGGCGCGGAAAGCCGCCGGGCCTGGCCCGGCGCTACCTACCCGATCACACGCAATCAACGTGCCGGCAGATACTGCTGCGGGTCGACCGGCTTGCCGTTGTAGCGAATCTCGAAGTGCACCATGTCGCGGTTCGCACCGGTACGGCCCATTTCGGCGATCTGCTCGCCGGCCTTCACGCTCTGCCCTTCATTCACCAGGCGCTTGCGGTTGTGGCCATAGGCCGACAGCCACTGGTCGCTGTGCTTGATGATGATCAGCTCGCCGTAGCCGACCAGGCCGGCACCGGAATACACCACCACGCCATTGGCGGTGGCCTTGACCGCCTGGCCGCTGGTGCCGGCGATGTCCACGCCCTGCTTGGTCGCGTCACCGGCCACGTAGCGGCCAACGATGGCGCCGTCAGCCGGCCAGCGCCAGGCGATGTTGCTCTTCACCGGACCGACCGGCGCCGGGGCCGGCGTGGTGCTGCCGCCACTGCTGCCACCCGAGCGCGGCGGGGTGACCACCGTGGTAGGCGCGCGGCCGCCGCTGGCACCGGCCGGATACAGCCGGATCACCTGCCCCGGGTGGATGGTCGAGGGGTTGTCCAGGCTGTTCCAGGCAATCAGGTCGGCCGGGGTGATGTCATGGATGCGGGCCAGCGCATAGATGGTGTCGCCCTTGCGCACCACCACGGTCTGCCCGGGCTTGGGCACCGAGGTCTTCGGCGTGGTCACACCACCACCGGTGCTGCCACCACCAGGACGAACCACAGTAGCGGTGCCGCAGGCGGCCAGAGTGGAAACCAGCAACGCCAGCGCGCCGATGCGCACTCCCTTGCTCAGACGATCAGGACTCATGCGAACTTCGACCTCCATACAAGCCAGGCGATCAGCACCACCACCAACGCGGTGGCGATCCAGCCCAGCGGTTCAATCCAGCGACGCAGTGCCGCTTCAGCACGCGCACCACCGATACGGATGACCGCAGCCAGCACGAACACGCGCTTGCCGCGACCGATCAGCATGCTCAGCAGGTACTGCGGCATCGGTACGCCGACGATACCCGATGCCCACGTGAAGACCTTCATCGGGATGGGCATGAATCCGCCCAGCACCAGGAAGGTGAACACCGCCCACGGCGACTCGGCCATCTTCGCCTGCACGGTGGTGATGCCCTGCTCGATGGCCGGCAGCATGCCCAGCGCTTCGAACAACGGCTTGATCGCCTCGAAGGCGTAATGACCCAGTGCATAGCCAATCAGCGCGCCGACCATCGAGCCGGCCAGGCTGAGGGTGGCGAACCACCAGCCGCGCTTGGGCTGGGCCACGCACATCGGCGCCAGCATCACCTCCGGCATCACCGGGAAGATGATCGCCTCGAAGAAGCTCAACACCGTCAGGTAGGTCGGCGCGCGTTCGTGCGCCGCCCACTTCATCGCCCGCTCGTACAGCGGCCCGAAAATCTTCATGCAACCCTGCTCCGTGGATTAGTCGAGCATGCCAGACAGCAGCGGCACGAACGTGACCGGCGCCAGCACGTGTTGTTCGATGCTGCCGTCGGCCTTGCGGTCCAGCTGTACCAGCGACTGCGCCCCGGGGCCACCGACCGGCGCCACCAGGCGGCCGCCCTCGGCCAGCTGCTCGATCAGGGCGTCGACCAGTGCCGGCGCCGCCGCAGTGACCACGATGGCATCGAACGGACCGTGCTCGGCCCAGCCGACGCGGCCGTCGTCATGCTTGGTGCGGATGTTCATGCCCAGCGCACGGAAGCGCTTGCGGGCCTGGCGCAGCAGATCGCCGATGCGCTCCACGGTGTAGACCTCCAGGCCCAGCGCACCGAGGATGGCGGCCTGGTAACCGGAACCGGTGCCGACTTCCAGCACCCGCTTCGGCGCGACCTGGAGCACTGCCTCGGTCATCCGCGCGACCACCCAGGGCTGCGAGATGGTCTGGCCGTGGCCGATCGGCAGCGCGGTGTCTTCATACGCACGCGAGGCCAGTGCCTCGTCGATGAACAGATGGCGCGGCACCACCCGGATCGCGTTCAAGGTCGGCTCGTCAACGATGCCGGCTTCGCGCAGGCGGTCGACCAGGCGGTCACGCACGCGCTGCGAGGTCATGCCGATACCGACGGCTTCCGGTTGCAGGCGCAGGCGTGGGCTCATGCCGGCTGGTCCAGCGCGGCACTGAGGCCGCCGACCCAGCTGGCCACCTTCTCCAGTGCCTGGTAGCGGGTCAGGTCGACCTGGATCGGGGTGATCGAGATGTGGCCGGTGCGCACCGCATGGAAATCGGTGCCGGGACCGGAGTCCTGCTCACGACCGGCCGGGCCGATCCAGTACACCTCGTTGCCGCGCGGGTCCTTCTGCGCGATGCAGCCTTCGGCGCGATGGCGGTTGCCGAGGCGGGTGACCTCAAAGCCCTTGACCTCGCTCCACGGCAGGTCAGGCACGTTGACGTTGAGGATGGTGTCAGCCGGCAACGGATCGGCCTTGAGCCGGGCCACGATCTCCACTGCGGCGCGCGCGGCGGTTTCGAAGTGCTTCGGATCGTGGTTGCGGGTGACCAGCGAGACCGCCACCGCCGGCAGGCCGAGGAAGCGACCTTCCATCGCCGCCGAGACGGTGCCGGAATAGATCACGTCATCGCCGAGGTTGGCGGCGTTGTTGATGCCGGACACGACAATGTCGGGTTCGAACTCGAGCAGCCCGGTCAGCGCTAGGTGCACGCAGTCGGTCGGGGTGCCGGCCACCGAGACGGTGTAATGGTCGATGCGCTTGAGGCGGATCGGCAGGTCCAGGGTCAGCGAATTGCTGGCGCCGGAGCGATCGCGGTCGGGCGCGACCACCGTGACTTCGTGTCCGGCCTCGCGCAGCACCGAAGCAAGCATCCGGATGCCTGCGGCGTCGACGCCATCGTCGTTACTGACCAGGATTCGCATCTTCGATTTAACCGCTTGATTTTCCAAGAATTCGATTCCATCACCGTGCAGTGTGGGCGGGACCGTCGTACTCCCCTGCGGAAGCCGTCGACCCTGCAAGGGCATCGTCTATTGTGCCGCATGCGAGCCGCCGGTCCTACCCTGCCGGCGGTCACGACCGACATCGAACCGTCATAGGCAGACCTGCGCCGGCGGTTTACCCTGTGCGCATGTCGCACCCTGAAGACGAAGATCCGGCCGCATTGTTCCGTGCGGCCATCGGCGAAGTGACGCCGCTGCGCAAGGATGCCGAGCCGGCACCGGCTGCGCCCCGGCCGAAGCCGCGCGCGCGCATGGCCGAACGTGACGAGGCCGAAGCCGCCGGCGAGTTCGCCCGACTGCTGCGCGACAGCACGCCGCTGGAAGCTGGCGACGTGGCCAGCTATCGCCGCGACAACCTGCCACCACGTCTGTTCCAGCGCCTCAAGCGTGGCCAGTACTCGGTACAGGACGAACTGGACCTGCACGGCGCCACCGCCGCGCAGGCGGAGACGCTGTTGCGCCAGTTCCTGCTGGAGGCGCATGCACACGACTTTGGCTGCGTGCGCATCATCCACGGCAAGGGCCTGCAGTCCGATGGCGGCGCGCCGGTACTGAAAAACCTGGTGGATCGCCTGCTGCGGCTGCGCAACGACGTGCTGGCGTTTCATTCGGCGCCGACCGGACAAGGCGGCACCGGTGCGATGCTGGTGCTGCTGGCGCGCAGATGAAAAAAGGGGACGGAGGGAATTAAGTCGTTTGTGGCACAAACGACTTAATTCCCTCCGTCCCCTTTTTCTGTCAGGCCTGCGAGGCGTCTTCGACGGGGCCGAGCTCGTGCAGCACGGCGGTGGCGTAGCAGCCTGGGGGCAGTGCGAATGACAGCTCCAGCACGTCATCGGCCAGCCACTGGTGCTGCAGCAGCGCCGGGCGCAGGCGCAGTGCGCGGCGCTCCTGCTTCAGCCGCGCGTCTTCCAGGCCGGCCCGCAGCGCCTTCGATTCCTCGTCATCCAGCGCGGCCAGCTCCAGCTCGCGTGCCGCATCGGTGCTGCGCAGCTCGCCTTCGCCCCACAGCGGCGCGCTGGGATGAATGTCGAAACGCGCCAGGCGTTCGGCCAGCACGTCGGTGTACGGCTCGGGTCCGAACACGCTGCGGCTGCCATCGAGCATCCACACTTCACCCTCCAGCGGCTGATCCCAGTTGCCCTGCTCCACGCGCGCGGCCAGCACGCGGTTGAACAGCGCCGAACGAGCGGCTGACAGCAGCAGCGAACGCTGATCCTTGCGCATGCGGCGGCCACCGAACATCGCCAGTGCCGCCGGCACGTTGCCGCCGTCGCGGCCAAAGCGCTGCTCGCCAAACCAGTTCGGCAGGCCGCGCTCGGCAATCTGCTGCAGGCGTTCGCTGATCGCTGCGGCATCGCCCTGCACTTCACGCAGCACCAGCTTGAAGCGGTTGCCGGCCAGTGCGCCGCGCTGCAGCTTGCGGTTGTGCCAGGTGGCTTCGATCACTTCGATCTCGTCACTGGCCAGCTCGGCCAGGTCCGGCGCAATGCGCTTGGGCAGGTGCACACTGAAACGCTGGGTGGTGACTGCGTGGCGATCCTTCATGCCGGCGTAGCTCACCGCCATTTCCGGCAGGTCCGCCCACTTGGCCAGCACCTTGGCCACACGCACGGTGTTGGCGCCGCGCTTGCGGATGTGCAGCAGCAGGTGCTCACCTTCTCCGGTGGCCTCGAAGGCCGGCAGCTCGTCGACCTGGAAATCGTCCGGCGTGGTGCGGATGCGCGCCGTCAACAGCGGCGCACCAAACGCCAACGGCAGCGGAATCATGCCGCCACCAGCAGCACAACGGCCTGTGCGGCAATGCCTTCGCCACGGCCGGTGAAGCCCAGCTTCTCCGAGGTGGTGGCCTTGACGCTGACCGCATCCAGCGGCAGCTGCAGCAACCCACCGATGCGCTCACGCATCGCCAGCGCATGCGGGCCAACCTTCGGACGCTCGCAGATCACGGTGATGTCGGTGTTGCCGACGCGCCAGCCGCGCTCGCGCAGCAGGCTGTCGCAGTGGCGCACGAAATCGCTGCTGTCGGCGCCCTTCCAGCGGTCGTCACTCGGCGGGAAATGCTGGCCGATGTCACCCAGCGCCAGCGCGCCGAGCATCGCATCGCAGAGGGCGTGCAGGATCACGTCGCCATCGCTGTGCGCGAGCACGCCGCAGCTGTGCGGCACGTTCACGCCGCCGAGCATGATGTGATCGCCTTCACCGAAGGCATGGACGTCGTAGCCCTGGCCGATGCGGACGGGCGGGAACGGTGCGGTGCTCATGGATGCAACCCTTGCAGCAGGGCCGCGCGGACGGTCAGCCGACGCGGCGGGAAAGTACGAATTCGAACCGGTCCAGATCGGCCGGGGTGGTGACCTTGAAGTTGTCCTCGCTGCCTTCCACCAGCAGCGGGCGCTGGCCCTGGCGCTCCATGGCCATGGCCTCGTCGGTGACTTCAACACCGGCGGCAGCAGCGTCGGACAGCGCGCGGCTGAGCTGGTGGCGGCGGAACAACTGTGGTGTCAGTGCACGCCACAGGCGCTCACGCGGCTCGGTGCCATCGATGCCACCGTCGTCGCCTGCACGCTTGAGCGTGTCACGCACCGGTGCGGCCAGGATCGCCCCGACCGGATCGGTACGACCGACTTCAAGCAGGCGACCGAGATCGGCCAGTGACAGGTTCGGCCGCGCCGCATCGTGGACCAGCACGAACTCATCGGCACGCACCGACTCCGGCAGCGCCTGCAACCCGGCCAGCACCGAGGCGGCACGGGTGGCGCCCCCGATGCAGGTCAGCACCGGCTTGCCGGACCATTCACTCCAGCCCGGCCAGTCGGCGTCGTCCTGGCCGATCACCACCATCGCACCGGCCACGGCCGGGTGCGCCAGCAGTGCATCCAGGGTATGGGCGAGCAGGATCTGCCCACCTGCCGGCAGGTACTGCTTGGGCAGCGGCGCACCGAAGCGGGCACCACGGCCGGCGGCCGGAACCACCACCCAGATCGCCGCGCTCATGGCACGTCCGCCGGGTGTTCGCCGGCCTGGGCAGTGACGCCAGCAGCAGGCTGCGCCGGGTGGACCGGCGCATCCTCGACCACGCGGTAGAACTTTTCGCCGGGCTTGATCATGCCCAGCTCGCTGCGTGCGCGTTCCTCGATGGCGGACTGGCCTTCCTTGAGGTCCTTCACTTCGGCAGCGAGCGCGTCGTTGCGCTGCTGCAGACCCTCATTGTCCCGCTCCTGGTTGGCGACCTGGGCTTCGAGCATCATCACTTCACCCGAATTGCCCGGACCGAACCAGAAGCGGTACTGCAGCCAGCCCAGCAGCAGGGCCAGCACCAGCAGCATCCAGCGCCAGTCGCGCATCGGCTCAGCGCTTCAGCGAAACGAACGCGTCACGACCGGCGTAACGCGCGCCGGCGCCGAGGGCTTCCTCGATGCGCAGCAGCTGGTTGTACTTGGCCACGCGATCGCTGCGGCACAGCGAGCCGGTCTTGATCTGGGTGGCGGTGGTGGCCACTGCGATGTCGGCGATGGTGGTGTCTTCGGTTTCGCCCGAACGGTGCGAGACCACCGCGGCATAACCGGCGCGGTCAGCCATGGCAATCGCTTCCAGGGTTTCGCTCAGGGTGCCGATCTGGTTGACCTTGATCAGGATCGCGTTGGCGGTGCCCGAGTCGATGCCTTCCTGGAAGATCTTCGGGTTGGTCACGAACAGGTCGTCACCGACCAGCTGCACCTTCTTGCCGATGCGGTCGGTCAGCAGCTTCCAGCCGGCCCAGTCGTTCTCGGCCAGGCCGTCTTCGATCGTGATGATCGGGTACTGCGCGGCCCAGTCGGCGAGGAAGTCGACGAACTGCTCGGAGGTCAGGCGCTTGTTCTCGCCGACCAGGTTGTACTTGCCGTTCTCGAAGAATTCGCTGGAGGCCACGTCCAGGCCCAGCAGCACGTCTTCACCGGCGGTGTAGCCGGCCTTGCCGATCGCTTCGAGGATGGTGTCCAGCGCTTCAACGTTGCTGCGGAAGTCCGGCGCGAAACCGCCTTCGTCGCCGACCGCCGTGCTCAGGCCGTGGCCCTTCAGCACCGACTTCAGCGAATGGAAGATTTCGGTACCGGCACGCAGCGCTTCAGAGAACGAGGTGAAGCCGACCGGCAGCACCATGAACTCCTGGAAGTCGACGTTGTTGTCGGCGTGCGCGCCGCCATTGATGATGTTCATCATCGGCACCGGCAGCGACGGGGTCACGCCGGTCTTGGCGGCCAGGTACTGCCACAGCGCCTGCTTGCTCGATGCGGCAGCGGCGTGCGCGGCGGCCATCGAAACACCCAGCAGTGCGTTGGCGCCCAGGCGGCCCTTGTTCTCGGTGCCGTCGAGGTCGATCAGGCGACGGTCGAGGCCGGCCTGGTCGGTGGCTTCAAAACCCTTGAGCGCGGCGGCAATCGTGGTGTTGACGTTGTCGACGGCCTTGCGCACGCCCTTGCCCAGGTAACGGGTCTTGTCGCCGTCACGCAGCTCGACCGCTTCCTTGGTGCCGGTCGAGGCGCCGGAGGGAACCGCGGCACGACCGAACGAACCGTCCTCCAGGATGACTTCGGCTTCCAGCGTGGGGTTGCCACGGCTGTCGAGGATTTCACGGGCGTGGATGCTGCGGATCGTACTCATGGTCGGGCCGGTTACCTGTCTGGAGAGGGGGCGACAAAACGAATGCCGCGTGATTATCCCCGGCCGCCCGCCACTTGCCAAATGGCATGGGCAGCCTCAGCCCCAACTGGACCCGATCACGATCAGGACCATCGACACCAGCATCACCAGCAATGCACCAGCAATCGCCGCCAGGATGGGGCCACGCCGCCGTCGCCAGGCCAGCACCATCGCCACCGGGCTGGCCAGGAAGGACAGCACCATCGTGACCAGTGCGCCCAGCAACCACCACTGCGTGGCCTGCACGCCGTTGTTCCCGTCCCCCGGCGGCCGGAAACCGGACGTGAAAGCCAGCACGCCTACCACCAGGGCGATCCAGGTCAACACGGACAGTCCCAGGGCGATCAGGCCCCAGGGCCAGCCACGCGCCGATGTGGTCGTATTCATCAAAGCAATCCGTAGAACAGGGCGCCCAGCCACAGCGAGAGCAGGATGATCGCCAAGCCAGCGGTCACCTTGCCGCGGTTCAGCCGCCAGGCCAGTACAGCGGCAGCGACGCATCCCACGGCACCGAGCAGCTCAGCCACCAGCAGCGCAATGAAGTACGCCCGCAGATCGAGTGCGCTGCTGCCGTCACCGGGTGGCCGCATGGACGCGGCGCCGATCAGCACCAGGCCGAACATGCCCACGGTGAACAGCACGGCCAGGCCCAGTGCAATCAGGCCCCACGGCCACTGTTTCCAGTGCCGGCGGTGACGCTGGGTTTCCAGCGCCAGCCACGGGTCACGACTCACGCGAAGCGCGAGAAGCCGTGCTTCTTGGTCACCGCGTCGAGCTCCATCAGGGTCTCGAGCAGCGCTTCCATCTGGTCCAGCGGCCATGCATTGGGGCCATCGGACAGGGCCTTGGACGGATCCGGATGGGTCTCGGCGAACAGGCCGGAGATGCCCACCGCCACGGCGGCACGGGCCAGCACCGGCACGTGCTCACGCTGGCCACCGGAACTGGTGCCCTGCCCGCCCGGCAGCTGCACCGAATGGGTGGCGTCGAACACCACCGGGCAACCGGTATCGCGCATCACCGCCAGCGAACGCATGTCGCTGACCAGGTTGTTGTAACCGAAGCTGGCACCACGCTCGCAGACCATGATCTGCTCGTTGCCGGTGGCCTTGGCCTTCTCCACCACCGGCTTCATGTCCCACGGCGCCAGGAACTGGCCCTTCTTGATGTTGACCGGCTTGCCGGCCGAGCACACCTTGCGGATGAAGTCGGTCTGGCGGACCAGGAACGCCGGGGTCTGCAGCACATCCACCACCGAGGCCACTTCGTCCATCGGGGTGTACTCATGGACGTCGGTCAGCACCGGCACGCCGATCTGCTTCTTGACCTCGGCCAGGACCTTCAGCCCCTCTTCCATGCCCGGGCCGCGGAACGCGGTGCCCGAGGTGCGGTTGGCCTTGTCGAAGCTGGACTTGAAGATGAAGTTGACGCCGAGCTTGTCGGTGACTTCCTTCAACTTGCCGGCGGTATCGAGCTGCAGCTGCATCGACTCGATCACGCAGGGGCCGGCGATCAGGAACAGGGGCTGGTCCAGCCCGACCTCGAATCCACACAGTTTCATGGCGTTTCCTTGTTGTCCGCGGCACCGGCCGGGCCGGTACGCTGGGGGTTGAAGCGTGCAAGATGGGGGCCGACGGCCCCCATCACAAGTCAGGCGCGGGCTTCCTGCAGCAGCTTGCCGCCGGCCTTGCGCTCGCGTGCGGCACGGATGAAACCGATGAACAGCGGGTGGCCGTCACGCGGCGTGGACAGGAATTCCGGGTGCGCCTGGCAGGCCAGGAACCACGGGTGCGCATCGCGCGGCAATTCGACCACTTCCACCAGGGTGTCGTCCATCGACTTGCCGGCGATCACCAGGCCTGCATCTTCCAGCTGGGTGCGGTAGCGGTTGTTGAACTCGTAGCGATGGCGGTGACGCTCGGCGACCACGTCCTTGCCGTACAGTTCGCGGGCCAGCGTGCCCGGCTTCAGGCGCTGCTCCTGCAGGCCCAGGCGCATCGTGCCGCCCAGATCGCTCTTGTCGTCACGCTTCTCGACATCGCCGGTGGCGGTGCGCCATTCGGTGATCAGGCCGATCACCGGGTTCGGCGACTGGCGGTCGTTCTCGGTGCTGTTGGCGCCTTCCAGGCCGACCACGTTGCGCGCGTAATCGACGACGGCTGCCTGCATGCCGTAGCAGATGCCGAAATACGGCACGTGCTGCTCGCGGGCGAACTTCGAGGTCAGCACCTTGCCTTCGAAACCACGATCACCGAAGCCACCCGGCACCAGGATGCCGTCGACATCGGCCAGCGCGGCCATGTCGGTGCCCTCCAGGTCCTGTGCTTCCAGCCACTTCAGGTTGACCTTGGTGCGCTGGCGCAGGCCGCCATGCTTGAGCGCTTCACCGACCGACTTGTAGGCATCCTGGTGATCGACATACTTGCCGACCACGGCGATGGTCACTTCGTCCAGCGGATGCAGGGTCGCGTCGACCGCGTCCTCCCACATCGACAGATCGACCGGACCGACCTTGTCGGCCAGCTTCAGCTGGTTGACCACGATCTCATCCAGGCCCTGTGCGTGCAGGCCCGACGGGATGCGGTACAGCACATCCACGTCCGGCACGCTGATCACCGCGCGCTCGGAAACGTTGGTGAACTGGGCGATCTTGCGGCGCTCCGAATCCGGCACGGCCTGTTCCGAACGGCACAGCAGCACGTCCGGCTGGATGCCGATCGAGCGCAGTTCCTTCACCGAATGCTGGGTCGGCTTGGTCTTCAGCTCACCAGCGGCGCCGATGTACGGCACCAGGGTGAGGTGCATGAACAGCGCCTTCTCCGGGCCACGCTCGGTGCGCACCTGGCGGATCGCTTCCAGGAACGGCAGCGACTCGATGTCGCCGACGGTACCGCCGATCTCGACCAGCGCCACGTCGTAGCCTTCGGTGGCTTCGTCGATGCAACGGCGGATTTCATCTGTGATGTGCGGTATGACCTGCACGGTCGCGCCCAGGTAGTCGCCGCGGCGCTCCTTGCGGATCACGTTCTCGTAGATGCGGCCAGTGGTGACCGAGTTCTTGCGGCTCAGGCGCGTGCGCACGAAGCGCTCGTAGTGGCCCAGGTCGAGGTCGGTCTCGGCGCCGTCGTCGGTGACGTAGACCTCACCGTGCTGGAACGGGCTCATGGTGCCCGGGTCGACGTTGATGTACGGGTCGAGCTTCATCATCGTGACCTTCAGACCACGGGCTTCAAGAATGGCGGCCAGCGACGCGGCGGCAATGCCTTTGCCGAGCGAGGACACCACGCCGCCGGTTACGAAAATCAAGGGAGTCATGGCTGCAAGCATCCTGTCTGGAAATGGAAAACGGCAGCACCACGCGCGCCCGGAGGGCAGGCATGGTGCTCAGAGGGGGTTTTCCGGTTCGCTGGGACAGCGAGGGAGGTGCGGATCCGTGCGGCGGCAGGCGCCGTACAAGGACCACCGTGCGAGGTCGGGCCGACCGTGCCGGTCAAATCGACCGTCACCTGCGACCCGCCATGCTGGAAGCCACGCTTGGCCGCTCCAGCCCATTCGCAAAGGGTGGACACGCACTTACTCCCGGAAAGCCATAGTTTACAGATTGATGGCCGCCAACCCAAGAGGCAGATGGCACGCCACTAAAAAGAAACGCCCCGCAAAGCGGGGCGTTCCGGAGCGCAACCCTTGTCGCAAGGGCGCCTGGCAGGTTGCGGGATCAGCGCTTCTTACGCGCTTCCTCTTCCTCTTCCTGCTGCGGGGCCGGCTGGCCCTGCGCCTTCATTTCGGCATTGGCCTGGGCCCGACGCTTGGCCTTGGCATCGGCCTCGGCCTGCGCCTTGTCGGCCTGGTCACCCTGCTGCGGGGCCGGCTGGCCGACGTTCTGCGCCACCACCAGCGGCACTGCAACGGCGGCAGCGGCCAGGATCGCAATGGTCAGCAACTTCTTCATGAGGTCCTCCTCGCGGTATGGCTGGGATGTTTCGACCCAACGGGGGTCGCCGGCGTTCAGATTCCAGCGGCTGCCATTTTACCTCCTCTGCGTCGCCGAGACTGAACCGCAGGCGTGCAAAATCCCGTGCCAGACCCCACACTTGCCCGTCGCTCCAAGCTTTCGAAGACAGATGAACGCCCGTTATAACGCCGCCGATATTGAAGTCCTGTCCGGCCTTGACCCGGTCAAGCGCCGTCCCGGCATGTATACCGACACCGCGCGCCCGAACCACCTGGCGCAGGAAGTGATCGACAACTCGGTGGACGAGGCCCTCGCCGGCCACGCCCGCTCGATCGAGATCACCCTGTACAAGGACGGCAGCGTGGAGGTCAGCGATGACGGCCGTGGCATGCCGGTGGACATCCATCCGGAAGAGAAGATCCCGGGCGTCGAGCTGATCCTCACCCGCCTGCATGCCGGCGGCAAGTTCAGCAACAACAACTACACCTTCTCCGGCGGCCTTCACGGCGTCGGCGTCAGCGTGGTCAACGCGCTGTCGACCCTGGTGGAAGTGCACATCAAGCGCGAAGGTGCCGAACACCGCATCACCTTCCGCAACGGCGACCGCGCCACCCCGCTGGAAGTGGTCGGCAGCGTCGGCAAGAAGAACACCGGTACCCGCGTGCGCTTCTGGCCCGACCCGAAGTACTTCGATACGCCGAAGTTCGCGGTGCGCGCGTTGAAGCACCTGCTGCGCGCCAAGGCCGTGCTGTGCCCGGGCCTGACCGTGAAGCTGACCGACGAAGCCACCGGTGAAGTCGATACCTGGTACTACGAAGACGGCCTGCGCGATTACCTGAAGCTGGAACTGGGCGATCGCGAGATGCTGCCGGCCGAGCTGTTCGTCGGCAACCTGAAGAAGGACACCGAAATTGTTGACTGGGCCGTAGCCTGGCTGCCGGAAGGCGAGCTGGTGCAGGAAAGCTACGTCAACCTGATTCCCACCGCCCAGCACGGCACCCACGTCAACGGCCTGCGTACGGGTCTGACCGAGGCGCTGCGCGAGTTCTGCGACTTCCGCAACCTGCTGCCACGTGGCGTCAAGCTGGCCCCGGAAGACGTGTGGGACCGGGTGTCGTTCGTGCTGTCGCTGAAGATGACCGATCCGCAGTTCAGCGGCCAGACCAAGGAACGCCTGTCCTCGCGCCAGGCCGCCGGCTTCGTTGAAGGCGCCGCCCACGATGCCTTCAGCCTGCTGCTGAACCAGAACGTGGACCTGGGCGAGAAAATCGCGCAGATCGCCATCGAACGCGCCAGCGCGCGCCTGAAGACCGAAAAGCTGGTCGTCCGCAAGAAGGTCACCCAGGGCCCGGCCCTGCCTGGCAAGCTGGCCGACTGCATCAGCCAGGACCTGTCGCGCACCGAGCTGTTCCTGGTGGAAGGTGACTCGGCAGGTGGCAGCGCCAAGCAGGCACGCGACAAGGATTTCCAGGCAATCATGCCGTTGCGCGGCAAGATCCTGAACACCTGGGAAGTCTCGTCCAACAGCGTGCTGGCCTCGGAGGAAGTGCACAACCTGGCCATCGCCATCGGTTGTGATCCTGGCAAGGACGACATCAGCGGCCTGCGCTACGGCAAGGTCATCATTCTGGCCGACGCGGACTCGGACGGCCTGCACATCGCCACCCTGCTCACCGCCCTGTTCCTCAAGCACTTCCCGGCGCTGGTCGATGCCGGCCACGTGTTCGTGGCGATGCCACCGCTGTTCCGCATCGACGTGGGCAAGCAGGTGTTCTACGCCCTGGACGAGGAAGAAAAGCGCTCGATGCTGGACAAGATCGAACGCGAGAAGATCAAGGGCGCGATCAACGTCACACGCTTCAAGGGCCTGGGCGAGATGAATCCGCCACAGCTGCGCGAGTCGACCATCCACCCCGACACCCGCCGCCTGGTGCAGTTGACCGTGGACGATCGCGAGCAGACGAGCTCGCTGATGGACATGCTGCTGGCCAAGAAGCGTGCGTCCGACCGCAAGGGCTGGCTGGAGTCGAAGGGCGATCTCGCCTCCCTGGAAGTCTGACTCCCGCAGCCCTCCTGTAGAGCCGAGCCCACGCTCGGCTGCATTCCGCGCCGTGCCGGGCAGCCGAGCATCGGCTCGGCTCTACAGAGATCCCGCCCCCATCGGCAAACCCGGCGGCGCCATAATGCGCGTCCATCCGTGTGGACCATCGTATTGGCCAGCCACTCGCTGCTGTTCCCGGGCCTGCCGCTGCACAGCGCGCGCCTGGTCCTGAGCCCGATCCGCCGTGACGATGCGGCCGCCCTGTTCGCGATCCAGTCCGATCCGGACGTGATGCGGTTCTGGAACCACCCGGCGTGGACACGACCGGCCGAGGCACGCGCGCAGATCGACGATGACCTGGCCGCACAGGCCACCGGCACCCAGCTCAAGCTGGCTGTGCGCGAAACGCTGGACGGCCCGTTGCTGGGCATCTGCGTGGTGTTCGCGCTGGACCGCGATGCCGCACGTGCCGAGATCGGCTACCTGCTGGCCCCCGACAGGCAGGGCCAGGGCTACATGCACGAAGCGCTGCAGCACCTGCTGGACTACCTGTTCCAGACCCTGCGCCTGCATCGCGTGGAAGCCGAAGTCGACCCGCGCAACCGGCCCTCGGCACACGTGCTTGAACGACTGGGCTTCCACCTGGAGGGCGTGCTGCGGCAGCGCTGGCGCATCCAGGGTGAACTGTCCGATTCGGCGGTATACGGCCTGCTGGCCGACGACGACATGCGCACACCCCTGTCCGCTTGACCCAATCTGGCCAGTGGCGGCCTGGACGCACGGCCATGCCTTTGGACACATACGGCATGCCCGTCACCGGCCTAGCATCGGAACCCCCTTCCGCTGCCGATACGGTGCCATGAAGTCCCTGCTGCACACTGCCGCGCTCTGCGTCGGCCTGCTCATCGCCCCAGCCAGCGTGCTGGCCGCGCCCGACGCCGACGCCAAGGCCGATCCGAAAGAGGACAAGACCGAAGCGCCTGCGCTGCCCGCCGATGCATCGGCCCGCCAGAGCATGCGCCTGGCCGGCCGCACCCTAGACTACACCGCCACCGTCGGCACCCTGCCGGTGCGCGATGCGAAGGGCAAGGTGATCGCCGATGTGGTGTTCACCGCCTATACGATGCCGGGCAAGGACCGGCCGGTGACCTTCGCGCTCAACGGCGGCCCAGGGGCATCGTCGGTCTATCTCAACATGGGCGCGATCGGGCCCAAGGTGGTCACCTTTGGTTCGGAGGGTGACAGCGCATCGGCACCCGCCACCCTGCACGACAACCCGGGCACCTGGCTGGACTTCACCGACCTGGTGTTCATCGACCCGGTCGGCACCGGCTTCAGCCGCGCGCGCATCGGCGATGACGAGGCGAAGAAGCAGTTGTACAACCCCAGCGCCGACATCGAGTACCTGTCGCGCTCGATCTACGACTGGCTGCTGCGCAACCAGCGCATGGGCGCACGCAAGTACCTGACCGGCGAAAGCTACGGCGGCTATCGGGGCCCGCGCATCACCCACTTCCTGCAGACGCGGCTGGGCGTGGCGATGAACGGCCTGGTGCTGGTCTCGCCCTACCTGAGCCCGACCCTGGAAGACAACGCCGATGTCTCGCCGATGGCATGGATGCAGACACTGCCGTCGATCGCCGCCGCGCACCTGGAGCGCCAGGGCAAGCTGACCGATGCAGCGATGCGTGACGTGGTGGAGTACACCCGTGGCGACTACGCCACCGCGCTGATGAAGGGCCGCAGCGATCCGCAGGCGACCGAGGCGATGCTGCGCCGGGTGACCGAGCTGACCGGGCTGGACCCGCAGTTCGTGCGCCGCGCCGGTGGCCGCCTGGAGACGCAGGCCTATCTGCGTGAGGTGTTCCGCGACAAGGGCACGCTGGGCAGCCGCTACGACTCGAACGTGACCGCGTTCGATCCGTTCCCGAATGATCCGGAGCAGCGCGCCAATGATCCGCTGCTGGACAGCATCATTGCGCCGACCACCACGGCGATGGTCGACTTCGTGACGCGCGTGGTCGGCTGGAAGGTGGATGCGCGCTACCAGGCGCTGAATTACGACGTGAACCGGCTGTGGGACCGCAATGGCGAACTGCGCCAGGGAGCGGTGACCCAGCTGCGCCAGGCGGTGGCGATCGATCCGCATCTGCAGGTACTGATCGTGCATGGCTGGAACGATCTGTCCTGCCCGTTCATGGGATCGATCCTGACGGTGGACCAGATGCCGACGATGGGCAGCAATCCGGACCGGGTGCAGGTGCGCAGCTATCCGGGCGGGCACATGTTCTACAGCCGGGCGGACAGCCAGGCGGCGTTCCGCAAGGATGTGCAGGCGCTGTTCCAACGTAATTGAGGGGTTCGGCCGGGCCTGGCGGCCCGGCACCCGCCGGATCAACGGCAACGTCAAAAGCAGGGTTTCCGTGGGCAGGCGAGGCGGGGTGGGGTTGCAGGACACGCCGTAAACCCATCCCTGGGGGCTCGATGGCGCCATCCATGGCGCCAACGGTCCTGCAACCCCACCCCACCCCGCCGCTGACAGGTTCCCGCTGCTGCTGGTGGGTGCCGACCGTTGGTCGGCACGGGATCGGATCCCTGTTTCTGCTCTGGTAGGTGTCGACCTTGGTCGACACGATGTGTGCGGAAAAATTCTTTGCCCATGAAAAAGCCCGCCGGATACCGGCGGGCTTTTTCGTTTGCAACCTTGGCGTGGCGATCAGGTCCAGCCGAACAGCTCGAACAGCTTCAGGATCAGGTACGCACAGCCGCCGGCTGCCGGGATGGTCAGGATCCAGGCCCAGACGATGCGTTCGATCACGCCGAACTTCAGCGAGCGCGGGTTCTTGGCGAAGCCGACGCCCATGATGGCGGTGGAGATGCTGTGCGTGGTCGATACCGGCATGCCGAAGTGCGCGGCCAGGGTCAGGATGGTGGCCGAGCTGGTTTCCGCGGCGAAGCCGTGGATCGGGTGCAGCTTGACCATCTTGTGGCCCAGGGTCTTGATGATCTTCCAGCCGCCGGACGCGGTACCGGCCGCCATCACCACCGCACAGGTCAGCACGATCCACATCGCGATGCCGTCACCGGCGTGCGCGTCCGGGTGCATGAAGGCCAGCCAGGACGGCAGGTCGTTCAATGCGCCGGTGGCTTCGGCACCGATCAGTGTCATGGCGATGATGCCCATGGTCTTCTGCGCATCGTTGTGGCCGTGGGCGAAGCCCATGTAGGCCGCCGAGGCGATCTGCGCCTTGCCGAAGAAGGCATTGACGATGCGCGGGCGGGCCAGGCGGCCGATGGCACCACCGATCTTGGCCAGGCCGGCGATCAGCGCCCACAGCAGCACCATCACCACGATGCCGAGCAGGAAGCCGGCGATCGGCGAGGTGATCATCGGCACGAACACCTTCCACAGCAGGCCCTTGTTCTGCGCCCAGCTGCCCAGGCGCTCGGACCAGATCAGGGCGTCCCAGTTGTTGTGGGCCGCGGCCAGGCCGGCGCCGCAGAGGCCACCGATCAGGGCGTGCGAGGACGAGGACGGCAGGCCCTTCCACCAGGTGATCAAATTCCAGATGATGCCGCCCAGCAGGGCGCACAGGATCACCTGCGGGGTGACGTCGACCACGTTGGTGTTGAGCAGGCCCGACGCGATGGTCAGCGCCACCGCGGTACCGGTCAGTGCACCGAGGAGATTCATGAAGGCGGCCAGCATCACCGCCCAACCGGGCGAGAGCACCTTGGTCGCCACCACGGTGGCAATGGAGTTGGCGGTGTCGTGGAAGCCGTTGATGAACTCGAAGACGAGTGCGGCCAGGATCACCACCAGGACAAGGGTCAACATGCGGCGGCGTCCGTCAGCTGTTCTTCAACACGATCTGGTACGCCACCACGCCGGCCTCGCGGCAGCGGTCGATGGCCTTTTCCAGGATCTCGAAGAATTCCTTCAGCAGGAACATCTGCAGGTTGTCCAGGCGGCCCGAATAGATGTCGCGGTACAGCTCGAGCATCAGGCGGTCGGCCTCGTTCTCCAGCGAGCGCAGCTTCTCGTTGAGCGCGGTCATCCGGTCCAGGTTCATGTGGCGCAGGTCGGCCACCATTTCCACCACCACGCCGGCAGCCTGTTCCAGCATCGCCGCGCGCGGCGCGAAGTCGATGTGCTCCAGGTGGGTCGTGGCCAGCGAATAGCGATCGGCGAACTTCTCGATCTGCTTGGGAATCTTGTACAGCGCCGAGCCCAGCGCTTCGATGTCTTCGCGCTCGATCGGGGTCATGAAGCTGTCCACCAGCGCCTGGCTGATCTTGTCCGAGGCCGCGCGTTCGCGCAGGCGGGCCAGCTTGAAGGCGTCCAGCGCTGGCTGGCGGTCGGCCTCGCGCAGCATGGAATGCAGCGCCTTGGCGGCGTCGGAAGCCGCGACGGCAGCCTCATCGAGCAGGGTGTAGAACTGTTTGCCGGAACCGAAAATGGTCTGCAGAGAGAACATTGAGAAACCTGTCAGCCGTCGCGGGAAGGACGGCACCAGACGGAATTATGACGGCTAGATGACCATCACGGGTATCCCCGCCCCCTTTCGGGGCTCTGGAACCCCCAACCTGAACAGGCGGTTGCCACCCTGCCACGCCCCTTTGCTAAGATGCCAGCGCGCCTTCGGGCGCACCTTATGGACGACGACCCTTATCCCCCAGCGCCGCGCCGGACCCTGTTCCTGAGCGCCAGCCTCCATCGCCAGCACCCGCCCTCCCTGCCACCAACCGGGGACGACGCCCGTGTTTGAAATGATCCTGATTGTCTTCGCGCTTGTTCTGCTGAACGGCTTCTTCGCCATGTCCGAGATGTCGGTCATGACCTCGCGCAAGAGCCGCCTCAAGCAGATGGCCGCCACCTCCAAGCGGGCCGCCAAGGCGCTGGAGCTGTCGGAGAAGCCGGAGAGCTTCCTGTCCACCGTGCAGATCGGCATCACCGTGATCGGCGTGCTGACCGGCTACCTCGGCGGTGAGGCGCTGGGCGAGGCCTTCGGCGGCTGGATCCAGGGCCTGATGCCGGGCTTTGCCTATGCCGGCAACATCGGCACCGCGCTGGCGGTCAGCCTGATCACCTTCATCACGCTGATCTTCGGTGAACTGGTACCCAAGCGCCTGGCACTGACCCGCTCGGAGGCCATCGCCGGCCTGGTCGCGATGCCGATGAGCTGGCTGGCCAAGCTGGCGCTGCCCTTCGTCTGGCTGCTGTCCAAGACCACCCAACTGGTGCTGCGCCTGTTCGGCCTGGGCAAGGATGAAGTCGCCTCGGTGACGGAAGAAGAGATCCGCATGCTGGTGGCCGAAAGCCACGAGGCCGGCGTGATCGACGCCCACGAGCGCGACATGATGAACCGCGTCATGCGCCTGGGCGACCGCACCGCCGACAGCCTGATGACGCCGCGCAACCGCATCGCCTGGCTGGATACCCAGGGCGGGCTGGAGCGCAATCTGGAAATCATGGCCGAGCACGAGTTCTCCCGGTACCCGGTGTACCGCGACAACGACATGGACGTGGTCGGCGTGCTGGAACTGAAATCGCTGGCCACGCGCATGGCGCGCGGCGACAACGCGCTGTTCCAGACCCTGCGCGAACCGCTGTACGTCTCCGAATCGACCCACGCGATGAAGCTGCTGGAAATCTTCCGCGAGGAACAGCAGTCGATGGCGCTGGTGGTGGACGAGTACGGCGAGATCCAGGGCCTGGTGACCATCAGCGACCTGATGGGCGCCGTGGTCGGCCGCCTGCAGGCGGTGGAAAATGCCGACGAAGATGCGCTGGTGGTGACCCGCGAGGACGGTTCGCTGCTGGTGGACGGCTCGCTGCCGATCGAGGACCTGCGCGAGCTGATCGGCAGCAACGACCTGCCCGATGCCGAGGACGGCGACTACTACACGCTGGCCGGCATGTGCATCCACTACTTCGGTCGCATCCCGCACGCAGGCGAGTACTTCGACTGGGCGGGCTGGCGCTTCGAGGTGGTCGATCTGGACGGTGCGCGGGTGGACAAGCTGCTGCTGCGCACGCTGTCCGACGAGCAGGCCGATGAGCTCACCGCCTGAGGCCGGCCAGGGTCCGGGCGAACAGCGCCCGACCTACCGCAACGAGGGCATCCGTACCCTGCTGGAGATGTTCGCCTCCGGCGACCCGGCCGAGCACATGCCGCTCGGCCAGATCCTCAGCAATCTGCAACAGAGCGCGTTCGGCGTGTTCCTGTTCGTGGCGATCCTGCCCTCGTTCATCCCGATCCCGGGCATGGGCGGTGCGGTCAGTGGGCCACTGGTGATTCTGATCGGCCTGCAGATGCTGTTCTGCCTGCGCCGCCCCTGGCTGCCCGGTTTCATCGCCCGCCGCGGGCCCAGGCGCAGCACCACGCATCGCTTCCTGGACCGCATCGACCGCCCGCTTCGGCGCCTGGACCGGATGCTGTCGCCGCGCCTGCCGCAACTGCTGACACCACTGCCCGCCCACGCCTTCAGCGGCCTGCTGCTGGTGCTGCTGGGCATCCTGCTGTCGTTGCCGATTCCGTTCACCAACTTCCTGTTCGGATTCCAGCTGCTGCTGTTCTCACTGGCATTGCTGGAACGCGATGGCGCGCTGATGCTGTTCAACTGGATCGCGGCGCTGGCGGCGATCGCCTTCTTCGGTTTCAGTTCCGGGCAGCTGGTGGGCTATACGGTGGAGCTGTTCCAGCGCTGGTTCTGAGCCGGAATCCGGTAAAGCCGGCGGCTGGCCGGCACTACCAATACCGGACATCGGCCATCACCGAAGGTCGATGAACCCGTTGTCGGCCAACGCCGCCGGTTCGTCCTGCACCGCCGACAGAACGAAACTCAGCGCCGTGCCCAGCAGTGTGCCCGGTCCATCCCAGTACTCGGCCGAGTCGGCCCGCACCTGGATCAGGCGCAGGTTCGGGTCGTCCTTGCCGCCTGGGAAGAACAGCTTCATCGCCGGCGACCACAGCGCCTCGATCTTCGCGCGATCGTCGACAACCCGCGCGCGCCCCGCCACAGACACGTAGGTGTTCTTCGATGGCGAGGCATAGGCCACGTTGACGCGCGGATCGAGCGCGATCTCGGCCACCTTCGGGCTGTCGGCAGTGATGACGAACCACAGGCCACCGTCGAAGGCGACCTGCTGGGTGGCCAAAGGCCGGCTGTAAAGGCGGCCGTCCACGCCAGTGGTGGTGAACATCGCCACCTCCACGTCCTTGATCAGTTCTGCCAGCTGGGCGATGTGTTCGGCGCGGGTGTCGGCCATGTGGGGGCTCCTTCGATATGAGCCCCCATCAGACGCGGTTCGGCCGCAATGGGCCGTGACGCAATTGTTCAGTCCGCGTGGCGGGCGTGCCAGGCCTGCATCGCCAGTTCGAACGAGCGCAGCCGCGCGCGGTGGTCGTACAGGTTGGCGGTGAGCATCAGCTCGTCAGGCTTGTGCCGTTCAACGAAGGCAGCGATGCCCTCGGCCACCTGCTGCGGATCGCCGAGGACGGTGCAGGCCAGCGCCCGCTCCACGCCGAGCTTTTCGTGCGGCTCCCAGAAGGCTTCGATGTCGTCGATGGGTGCCGGAATCTTGCCCGGGCGGCCACGACGCAGGTTCACGAAACTCTGCTGCTGGCTGGTGAACAGGCGGCGCGACTCGGCTTCGCTGTCACTGGCGACAACGTTCAGGGCCAGCATCGCGTGCGGCTGCTTCAGCGTGGCCGAGGGGCGGAACTCGCGGCGGTACACCGCCAGCGCTTCGTCCATCACGTCGGGCGCGAAGTGCGAGGCGAACGCATACGGCAAGCCCATCGAGGCGGCCATGCGCGCACCGAACAGGCTGGAACCGAGGATCCAGGTCGGCACCCGCAGCCCCCCCCCCGGAACCGCCTGCACTGCCTGCCCGGGCTGTACCGGCTCGAAGTAGTGCAGCAGTTCGCGCACGTCCTGCGGGAACTGGTCGGCGCTGTCGAAGTAGCGGCGCAGTGCACGCGCGGTCGGCTGATCGGTGCCCGGCGCACGGCCCAGGCCAAGGTCGATGCGGTCCGGATACAGCGAGGCCAGCGTGCCGAACTGCTCGGCCACCTGCAGCGGCGCATGGTTGGGCAGCATGATGCCGCCGGCACCGACGCGGATGCGCTTTGTACCACCCGCCACGTGGCCAATCAGCACGGCGGTGGCCGCGCTGGCGATGCCGGGCATGTTGTGGTGTTCGGCCAGCCAGTAGCGGCGGTAGCCCAGCGCATCGGCGTGCTGGGCCAGTTCCAGCATGTTGGCGAAGGCGGCGGTGGTGTCACTGCCCTCGCAGACCGGGGCCAGGTCAAGGATCGACAACGGGATCATCAGGCATTTTTCCATCACAGGATCCCCCATGCATGGGGACGGCCAGGCGCGGCGGCCAGTGACGGTGGCGGGATGCTGATTCCCGTGAGGCGGGTTCAGGGCCTGCCGGACCGTGTAGAGCCGAGCCTATGCTCGGCTGCTGTTGGTCGACAAAAGGCAGCCGAGCATAGGCTCGGCTCTACAGAAGCGCGGTCAGAACGCGCTGGGGCGCGGCTCGGCCAGCGGCTGGTCGACCATCGGCTTCAGCTCTGCGTCCAGCGCCACGCGCTCATCGAACACGAAGCAGCGGCCTTCGTAGCCTTCGCCGCCCACCTCCTCGAAGTAGCCGAGGATGCCGCCGTCCAGCTGCAGCACGTTGTCCATGCCGTCGTTGACCATCCACAGCGCGGCCTTCTCGCAGCGGATGCCACCGGTGCAGAAACTGACCACGGTGCTGTCCTTCAGCGCCTCGCGGTGCGGCGCCAACGCCTCGGGCAGGTCGGTGAACTTGTGGATGGGCAGCACCAGCGCATCCTTGAAGGTGCCGTACTCCACTTCCTGCAGGTTGCGCGTGTCAAGCATCACCACCGGCTTGCCGGCGTCGTCATGGCCCTGGCGCAGCCACCGCTGCACCGTCGCCGGATCAACCGCCGGCGCGCGCGGATAGTCCAGCGGCTGGCCGTCATCGCGGCGGAAGCTGATGATCTCGTCCTTCACCTTGGCCTTCAGCCGCGCGAACGGCTGATGCTCACTGAGGCTGGTCTTGACCCGCATATCGGCAAAGCGCGCGTCAGAACGCAGCGCCACGTAGAAACCCTCGACCGCCTCTGGCGCACCCGCCAGGAACAGGTTCAGCCCCTCGCCTGCCACCAGGATCGTGCCGCGCAGCTGCGCCGCCTCGGCGCGCGCCAGCAACTGGTCGCACAGGGCCTGGGGAGCGTCGATGACGGCGAAATGATAGGCAGCGGTATTGGCGATCATTCTGCCATTTTAGCGCCAGAGTGCCCCAGGGTCAGATTTACCCGTTCATCCACGCATGGCGTGGATCTGCTGTGTCGACCAAGGTCGACACCTACCAACAGCCGCGGGGAACTGTCAGAGGCGTGGTGGTGTGGGCAGGCGGGACCGTTGGCGCCATGGATGGCGCCATCGAGCCCCCATGGGTGAGGGCGCTTTGCTTGCGAAGCACTGCTTCGCAAGCGCCCGAACGCACAGCCGCCAGCGGCTGGGCCGGGCCGCGGAGCGGGGTTCACGGCGTGTCCCGCCTGTCCACACCGCCACGCCATCCCACGGAAACCAGCTTTTGACGTTGCCGTTGCCGTTGCCTCTGCGGGTGCCGGGTGCAACCCGGCCGAAACCCCTTACCCCCGCAACAACACGAACGGCAGCAGCACCAGCGCCGCCGCACCGGCCATCGCCAGCAACACCAGCACCACATACCCCGGTCGGCGCCGGAACAGGCTGCCGAACGTCTCCGCCGTGCCCTCGCGCAACGCCTGCTCGCGCTCGGCACGGATGCGCGGCCCGCGTTCGGCCTGGTACTCCGCCATCAGCGCCTTCGCACGCGGATGATCGGTGTCCTCGCGCAGCCACAGGCCGCCATTGGAAATGCCCCAGGGGCTGGGTTCGGTGCGATACCAGGCGATGCCGTGCTGGTCGAGCAGCGTGCAGACATCGGCATATTCGTCGTCGCCGACATTGCGCAGATTGAGCAGGAGTTTTGCCATGCCCCATGATACCCGGCGCCGATGCGCTACCCTTGCCGCCCTCGCCCTGCGCCCTTCCGGAGACGCCCGATGCGCCGCCTGCTGCTTCCCCTGCTGCTGTCCCTCGCCGCCGTTGGCTGCTCGACCGAACCGTCCGGCCCGCCGCCGGGTGGCACCCTGACCACCTTCGAGCGCATCGATACCGTGCCAGGCACCGGCACCGAAGCCATTGCCGGCAGCAAGGTCACCGTGCACTACACCGGCTGGATCTACGACAACCGCACCGAAACCAAGCACGGCAAGACCTTCGACAGCTCGGTCAGCCGTGGCGAACCGTTCACCTTCGCACTCGGCGCCGGCCAGGTCATCCGCGGCTGGGATGAGGGCGTGGCCGGCATGAAGGTCGGCGGCAAGCGCACGCTGATGATCCCGCCGGACTACGGCTACGGCGACCGCCGGGTTGGCCCGATTCCGGCCGGCTCGTCGCTGGTGTTCGATGTCGAGCTGCTCGATGTCAAACCGTAATACCGCAACGCCTCCGCGGGTCGCCGTCATCGGCGGCGGCCCGGCCGGCCTGTTTGCCGCCGAGCGCCTGCGCGCCGCTGGGCTGGAGGTCGACCTGTACGAGGCCAAGGGCTCGCCCGGCCGCAAGTTCCTGATCGCCGGCAAGGGCGGACTCAACCTCACCCATTCCGATCCGCGCCCGCTGTTCGACAGCCGCTACCGCGAGCAGGCCGAAGCGGTCGGTCGCTGGCTGGATGGCTTCGACGCGCAGGCGCTGCGTGACTGGGCCGCCGGCTTCGGCGTGGAAACCTACGTCGGCAGCTCCGGCCGCGTGTTCCCGGTCGACCGCAAGGCAGCGCCATTGCTGCGCGGCTGGGTGCGCCGGTTGAAGGAACAGGGTGTGCGCCTGCACGCCAACCACCGCTGGATCGGCTGGAGTGACGAAGGCGCCTTGCGATTTGAAACCGAAGACGGCGCCGTTGAAGTGCATGCCGATGCCACTGTGCTGGCCCTGGGCGGCGGCAGCTGGCCGCAGCTGGGCAGCGACGGCGCCTGGGTCACGCCACTGCAGGCCCGTGGCGTGGACATCGCACCGCTGCAGTCGGCCAACTGCGGTTTCGACGTGGACTGGACCCCATTCTTCGCCCAGCGCAATGCCGGCGCGCCGTTGAAGCCGGTGGTCGCGCACTGGATCGACCTGGCCGGACAGCCACAGTCGCTGCAGGGCGAATGCGTGGCCAGCGAGTACGGCATCGAAGGCAGCCTGATCTATGCGTTGGCGGCGGACCTGCGCGAGACCATCAACCGCGATGGCCACGCGATGCTGTGGCTGGACCTGGTGCCGGGCCGTGACGAGGCGCGCCTGCTGGCCGATCTGTCACGTCCGCGCAAGGGCCGCAGCTTCGGCGAGCACCTGCGCCGCCAGGCCGGCCTGGATGCAGTGAAAGCCGCACTGGTGTTCGAGATTCTGGGTAAAGAAGCGGGCAACGACCTGCCTGCCGTGGCGGCTACGCTCAAGCGCCTGCCGCTGCGCCTGCTGCGTCCCCGGCCGATGGCCGAAGTGATCAGCACCGCCGGTGGCGTGCGCCTGGGTGCGCTGGATGATGGCCTGATGCTGCGGGCAGTGCCCGGCGTGTTCTGTGCCGGCGAGATGCTGGACTGGGAGGCACCGACGGGTGGCTACCTGCTGACCGCGTGCTACGCCAGTGGCCTGCGCGCTGCGGAAGGCGTGATCGGGTGGCTGGCCGAGCGGTGACGCCTGCCTTGTAGCGTCGAGCCATGCTCGACTGCTTCATCGATTGAATCAAAAGCAGTCGAGCATGGCTCGACTCTACAAAAGCCGTCGAGCTACATCACCACGGCCGGCGCATGCTCACCGAAGCCAGCGCCACGCCGCTGGGGTGCGGGTAGGCCTCTTCGCGCACGCTGATGAACCCCTGCCGTTGATAGAATGGCACGGCGTTCAGCGAGGCCGACAGCACCACCTCACGCCCAGGATCGGCCATCGCCAGCAGGCGCTGCATCAGTGCCTGGCCGATGCCCTTGCCGCCACGATCCGGATCGACGAACAACGCATCGACTTCATTGGCATCGGCATCAAACACGCCGAAGCCAAGCAGACCGCCCTGCCCATCCTCGGCCACCACGCAGCCACCCTGCCCCAGCAGCCGTGCGTACTGCGACGGTGGCGGCGAGGCAGACCAGGGCGCGATGACCTCGGGTGGGTAATGACTGCTGCAGGTCTCGCGCACGCAACGCGTGCGCAGCGCCCACAGCATGGCCACGTCATCCATGGTGCCGGTCCTGAACTGCATGACATCTCCTTGTAGAGCCGAGCCCATGCTCGGCTGTTCTTCGTTCCAACGTCGCGATGCCTGATCGAAAAGCAGTCGAGCATGGCTCGACGCTACAGAATCGTTATCGCGACTTGCTGGCGCGCAGTGCCTGGATCTTCGGCGGCGGCTGGAACGAGTCACTGCGTGCATCGGCCCAGAACGCATGGAACACCGCATGGTCCGGCACCCTGTGCAGCAGCTCGCCCGGTTCCAGGTAGCGGTACAGCGAGGCCAGCGAACGGATTTCCACCGGCGAAACGCGGCGCAGGATGTGTTCCGGCCCCAGTTCAGCCGGATCGTTCAGGCCCGCGGCACACAGCAGTTCCTTCAAGGCATGCAGCGTATGCTCGTGGTAGCTGTACACACGGGTGGCCTTGTCCGGTGCATCCAGATGCTTCCAGCGCGCTGGATCCTGGGTCGCGATGCCGGTCGGGCACTTGTCTGTGTGGCAGCTCAGTGATTGGATGCAGCCCAGCGCGAACATGAAGCCTCGGCCGGCATTGCACCAGTCGGCCCCCAGCGCGATGGTCCGCGCGATATCGAACGCGCTGGTGATCTTGCCGGCCGCACCGATGCGGATGCGGTCGCGCAGGTCGAGGCCGACCAGGGTGTTATGCACCAGCAGCAGCGCCTCGTGCATCGGCACGCCGACATGGTCGACAAACTCGGCCGGTGCCGCACCGGTGCCGCCCTCGGCGCCGTCGACCACGATGAAATCCGGCAGCAACCCGGTTTCCTGCATCGCTTTGGCAATGCCGAACCACTCCCACGGGTGGCCGATGGCCAGCTTGAAACCGACCGGCTTGCCACCGGACAGCTCGCGCAGGCGGGCGACGAACTGCAGCAGCTCGACCGGCGTCGAGAACGCCGAGTGACGCGACGGCGACACGCAGTCCACCCCCATCGGCACGCCACGCGTCACCGAGATCTCGGCGGTCACCTTCGGCGCCGGCAGCACGCCACCGTGGCCAGGCTTGGCGCCCTGCGACAGCTTGATCTCGATCATCTTGACCTGATCATGGGTGGCATTGGCCACGAAGCGCTCCTCACTGAAACCGCCCTTCTCGTCACGGCAACCGAAGTAGCCCGAGCCGATCTCCCACACCAGGTCACCGCCCATCTCGCGGTGGTAGGGCGAGATCGAACCCTCGCCGGTGTCGTGGTAGAAGCCGCCCTGGCGCGCGCCTTCGTTCAGCGCGCGGATGGCATTGGCCGACAGTGAACCGAAGCTCATCGCCGAGATGTTGAACACGCTGGCCGAATAGGGCTTGGCACAGTTCGGGCCGATCAACACGCGGAAGTCATGCTTGGCGATGGCCGTCGGTGCCAGCGAATGATTGATCCACTCGTAGTCCACCGCATAGGTGCTGCGCAGGGTGCCGAAGGGCACCGTGTCCATCTCGTTCTTGGCGCGCTGGTAGATCAGTGCCCGCTGCTGGCGCGAGAACGGCACGTCTTCCAGGTCGCTCTGCACGAAGTACTGGCGGATCTCCGGGCCGATCGATTCCAGCCCGTAGCGGAAGTGCGCCATCACCGGATAATTGCGGCGCAGCGTGCTGCGCTTCTGCAGCAGGTCCCAGGTCCCCAGCGCCACCATCGCGGCAGTCAGGCCGACGCCCCAATACCAGGCCGGCCAGATTGTGGCCAGCCACAGGCATATCGGGAACATCAGGATGGCGAGCAGGTAGACGATATACCGGTGCATGGCTTTCCTCGGTTGCAACTGCCCCCGAGTCTACCGCGCCGTTCGCTGCCCGGGCTTACAAACGATCGTCAACCACGTTGCGCGGCCAGGCCGATTTCACGTCGTAGACCAGGCCACCCGGCGCCAGCAGTTCCCGGATTGCACCTTCGTCCATCGCCTTGAAGCGGGCATGGGCCACCGCCAGCACCACCGCGTCATAGCGCCCCGCACCAGGCTCGGCCAGCCAGTCCAGGCCCTCGCCGGTCAATGCCGCCGGGCCGACCCACGGGTCGCTGACCTCCACCTGCGCACCGGCATCGCGCAGCCGTTGCGCCAGTTCCAGCGCGCGGCTGTTGCGCAGGTCCGGGCAGTCCTCCTTGAAGGTCACGCCCAGCACCAGAATGCGTGCGTCCGCCGGCGCACGGCCACGCTCGGCCAGCATCGCCAGCACCCGCGCCGCCACGTGCTCGCCGACGCGGTTGTTGACCTGTCGCGCGGTGTGGATCAGGTCCGGGTGGTAGCCCACGCTCTCGGACTTGTGCAGCAGATAGTACGGATCGACGCCGATGCAGTGACCACCGACCAGGCCCGGCCGGAACGGCAGGAAATTCCACTTGCTGCCGGCGGCGTCCAGTACGTCCTGGGTATCGATTCCAAGCCTGTCGAAGATCAGGGCCAGCTCGTTGACCAGCGCAATGTTGACGTCACGCTGGATGTTCTCGACCACCTTGGCCGCTTCGGCCACGCGCATCGAAGGTGCCGGGAACGTACCGGCGGCGATGATGCGCTGGTAGAAACCATCAATCACCGCAGCGACTTCCGGTGTCGAGCCGGAAGTGATCTTGCGGATGTCGGCCAGGCGCCGCTGGCGGTCGCCGGGACTGACCCGTTCCGGGCTGTAGCCGCAATAGAAGTCTTCGTTGAAGCGCAGGCCCGAACCCTGTTCCAGCAGCGGCACGCACACTTCCTCGGTGGTACCGGGGTACACCGTGGACTCGTAGATCACCAGGTCGCCGGCGCGAAGATGGCTGGCAATCAGCCGTGTCGCCGAACGCAGGGGCTCCAGGTCGGGCTGCTCGTATGCATCGATCGGGGTCGGCACGGTGACGATGTAGACATTGCAGGCATCGAGCAGTGCCGGATCGCTGCCGTACTGCAGCAGTTGTGCACTGGCCAGCTCGTCGGCTTCCATTTCCAGCGTGTGGTCCTGGCCGCTGCGCAGCTCGGCGATGCGACCGGCATCGATATCGAAGCCCAACGTCGGCCACTGCCGGCCAAACGCCACCGCCAACGGCAGGCCGACGTAGCCCAGGCCGATCACCGCAAACCGGGGGGCGCTGGCCGCTGCTACCGGCGCACTCATCGGCACATCCCATGCAACGGATGCGTTCGCAGATACGCTGCCATGGCTTTGGCCAACACACTCATTTGCTGCACCACTCCGGAAAACCTGCGCCAGAAAGGCTACAGCCTACCGGCCCCGGCGCCCTGCCGCCAAGGCGGGCTCAGGACCCCAACGCCACCGCGGCCGGTTCCAGTTCACCGTCGGCGCCGGTCCAGGCCTGCAGCAGGCGCTCGAATCCACCGCTGCCAAGCAGGAAGCCGGGCCACGCCGCATCGACAATCTGCGCCAGCAGCTCCGGCTCGATCCGCCGCGTGCCCATCGACCAGCGCGGAAATGCGCGCTGCACCACGGGGGCACGGCACAGCACTTTCAGCTGCCCGTGGCTGCGCGCGTTGAGGATGCGCTGGAACACCGAATCGATGCCGTCCTCCGGGCCTTCCAGATACTGAAGGAAGCGTGCTCCGTCGAACATCAGGACACCGGTGACACCGGCCACGCGATTGAACGCCGTGGCGTCGGCCAGCAGGCGGTCAAGATCGGTTGTCTGCAGATCGGCGCGGGCCTCACTGGCATAGGCAATCGCGTGCAGCGACATCAGGTGGCTCCCCCCCTGGGAACGATGGCAGGGACTATGACATGAATGCGATCGACAGTTAAGCACGCCGCCGTCGTGATGCAATCCGGTCGCAGTACCGCAGGTGGGCTACAATCGGCGCCGCGCTGCAGGCCCGGATGGCGAAACTGGTAGACGCATCGGACTTAAAATCCGCCGGGGGCAACCCCATGCCGGTTCGATTCCGGCTCCGGGCACCACACGCACGCAGCACAAGCCACTTTCAGATCGCCCGCGAGTAACGCGGTTGCTCGTGCGCGGTACGCAGATACGGGTCGAAGCACATCGCAAGCAACCGCAGCAGCGGACGCCCTGGTTCACTGGCACGCACCACGCCATCGCGGTATTCGGCCAGTCCGTCTTCCTGCAACCGCTGTACCGAACGCAGGTCCTCGGCGAAGTACTGCTCGAAATCCACACCGTGACGCTGGCCCAACACGGCACCATCCACCTCGCCCTGGCACATCAGCTGCTGGATCAGTTCCGCACGCAGCTGGTCGTCGGCACTCAACGCCACGCCGCGCCAGACCGGCAGTTGGCCCTGGTCCACCGCGTCTTCCCACGACGGCAGATCGCGCGGATTCTGGCTGTAGGTGGCACCGATGTGGCTGATCGCACTCACGCCCAGGCCGAGCAGATCGGTATCGGCGTGGGTGGTATAGCCCATGAAGTTGCGATGCAGCTGGCCGGCGCGCTGTGCGCGCGACAGATCCTCTTCCGGCAGTGCGAAGTGATCCATGCCGATGTACTGGTAGCCTGCGGCAGAGAGCTTCTCCACCGCCAGGCCCAGCAGCGCCAGCTTGTCTTCCGGCGAAGGCAAACGGCTTTCGTCGATCTGCTTCTGCGCGCGGAACAGATGCGGCAGATGCGCGTAGCCATACACTGCCAAGCGATCCGGGCGCAGCGCCAGCACCAGCTCGAGGGTACGGCCGAATCCTTCCAGGCTCTGCCCCGGCAGGCCATAGATCAGGTCGACGTTGACCGAACGCATGCCGCTGTCGCGGCAGGCGCGCAGGATGTCCAGCGTCTGCTGCACGCCCTGTATGCGGTTGATCGACTCCTGCACCTGCGGGTCGAAATCCTGCACGCCCAGGCTGGCCCGGTTGAAGCCCAGCCGCGCCAGCATGGCGACGTCGCGGGTGTCGATGAAGCGCGGATCGAGTTCGATCGAGAAATCGCGCTGCGGCGAATCACTGAAATCGAAGCGCCGGCGCAACCCTTCCACCAGCGTGGTCATCGCCTCGGCATCGAGGAAGTTCGGCGTACCACCGCCCAGGTGCAGCTGGATCACCTCGCGGCCGTCATCGAACTGCGGCGCCAGCAGGTCGGCCTCGGCCAGCACGCGCGAGACGTAGCTGTGGCCACGACCGCGATCGCGGGTGATCACCCGGTTGCAGCCGCAGTAGAAGCAGGGGCTGGAACAGAACGGCACATGCACGTACAGCGACAGCGCGCGGGCGAGCTGGTTGCTGTCGGCGATCGCCTGGCGCAGTGCCGGCGCGTCGAAGCCATCATGGAAATGCGGCGCGGTCGGGTACGAGGTGTAGCGCGGGCCCGGCCGGTCGTGCCGACGCAGCAGGTCGGGGTCGAAGGTCCAGGCCAGGCCACCGGCGGCGGGAGAGAATGTGTCCATGCCGCCAGCATCGCGCCGGGCGGCCTGCGCCGCCTTGACCCAGATCAATCCTTGCCGGGGATCCCCAGCACCGGCAGGCCGACCTGCGGCCAGCGCAGCATCTGGTAGCGCTTCCAGAAGGTGTCACCGATGCGCGCGGCCACGTCGTTGGCCAGTTCCTGCATCGGCGGGTTGTTGCATTCGGCGGTGGTGATCCGGAACAGCACCAGCCAGCGGTCGAACAGGTCCTTGTCCAGCTCGATGGCCATGTGCTTGGACATCGGCGAGCCCTTGAAGCGGCGGGTACCGCGCAGCATCGCCGACCAGAAGTCGACCAGCTGTGCCAGGTGTTCCGGCCAATCATGCACGTGCGCCTCGAACACCGGTCCCAGCCGTTCTTCCTCACGCACACGGGCATAGAAATCGTGGACCAGGCGGGTCACTTCCTGCTCAGTGCACAACTCGGGCGAGGCGACGGGGAGGACAGGCGGCGGTGTTGCGTTCATCGGGGTACCCAAAGCGTGCCGGCAGTGTGCCGCACCCAGGCGGCAGCGCCGTTGATCCAGATCAATGTCGGCGCAGTCCGCTGCACCTAGGCTGGCACGCTTGCAGGAAGCATGCCCTGCGGATGCTGCGCCAGCCTTGGCGAAGTATACGCGCCGCCCACTTTCCGATCCGGGACAGCATGAACAGACCCTCTCCCAGCCGCCGCCAGCGGCTGATACAGCATTGGGGCGCCATCCTCTGGCCCAGCTTCATCGCCGCCGGCGTGGCCAGCGTGGTGTTCTTCGCCTTCGTCGATCCGTTGCGCCTGCAGGCGATCAGCTTCCCGGACACGGCCATCAGCCGCGAGCTGGGCTATACCGCAGGCTTCTTCATGTTCTGGACGGTAACGGCGCTGTCCAGCGCGGTTACCTGGTACCTGCAACGACCGATGCCGAGCGACGACGACGACGAGCTGCCGCTGGGATGAGCACACCCTGCACAACGACACCGCGCCCGCGGCATTGGCGCGGCACACTCAACGCCGTTCTGCTGGCCCTGTTCTACGCGCTGCCATGGTTGCGCTGGGACGGACGCCAGGCGTTGCTGCTGGACATCAATGCCCGGCGCTTCGACCTGTTCGGCTGGACGTTGTGGCCCAACGACGTCGGTGTGTTGATCGGACTGCTGGCGGTGCTTGCGGTGGGCCTTGCGCTGCTCACCCACGTCGCCGGGCGCATCTGGTGCGGCCACGCCTGCCCGCAGACCCTGTGGCGCCGGGCCTTCGACGGGATCGCCCGTGCCGCGTCCCGGGTGCTTCCCACCTCGGCTGCGCGCCCGGCCACCCAGCTGGCCTGGGGGCTGTTGTCGCTATGGACCGGGATCACCTTCGTCGGCCTGTTCAGCCCCATCGGCGAACTGGTGACCGCTGCGCCCTACGCCGGCTGGAGCCGCTGGGAAACCTTCTGGGTGCTGTTCTATGCGGCCGCGACCTGGGGCAATGCCGGCTTCCTGCGCGAACAGGTCTGCCGTTCGTTGTGCCCGTTCGCACGCATGCAGCCGTTGCTGACCGATCCGCATACGCCGCGCATGCTGTACGACGCCCGCCGTGGCGAGCCACGCGGACCGCGTCCATCCGGTCTGGGCGGCGTGCTCGGTCGCGGTCGTGGTCTGCTCGATCCAACAACTGCGCAGGACTACGTGTTCCGTGCTGCGCATCCGCTGTTGGCCGGACCGATGCCGACCTTCAGCGCCGATCGCCTCGGTGACTGCACCGACTGCGCTGCTTGTGTCAGCGCCTGCCCAATGCAGCTGGACATCCGCCAGGGGCCGCAGGCCGATTGCCTGGCCTGCGGCGCCTGCCTGGAAGCCTGCGCACAACAACAGCACCGGGCCGGTTTCGGTCCGGGGCTGGTGCGCTACTGCAGTCCGCAGGCGATGGCCGGACAACCGCGGCGCTGGTGGCGACCACGAACCCTGGCCCTGCTGTCAATGCTGCTGGCGCTGCTTGCCTGCGGCGCCTGGCGCCTGCTCTGAATCAACGCGGCCCGCTGACGTGCGGCGGCACCAGCTGCGCACGTCGAACGATGCCCAACTGCTCGATGATCAGCGCCATTTCGTTGGTGACTTCAGTACGCTCGGTCCCCTGCGGGACCAGGCGGTCCAGCACCTGCTGGTAGGTATCCCAGAACGCCGGACCGCATCCGTGTTTGTGATAACTGGCTTCCAGTTCGCGGCGTACCCGTTCAGCCAAGCCATGCATGCCGTATTCCATACGACCTCCGTTGGACTTGTTCTGCATTGTTGACGGTCTACCGACTCACTTGCGTGCTACTGAAAGACTCCCGGGCTTCACGCCCGGTTGATGCCAATTAGTCATAGATTTCACGACAGGTCAATTACATGCAGCGACTTTCGTGATTGAAATTATTAATCGTTCACGAAACTACATACGGGGACCCGGGCCCCCCGGATGGGGTGAAGCCGACAGTAAGCGAGAGCCAGGGACCGACACCTCCAGTAGATGGCGCCGATTGTAATTCTCAGATCGATCGATCTTACCTATTTTGCTAAGCATACTTAGCAAAAGGTGCTTAGCGTGCTAGATGCGACAAAAGGCGGCGCAGTTCAGATCGATTCGCGTCCCGTTGCTTCAGTCGCGGGGAACAGGTTCGGGTAGCGCTGATGCAGGATGAACTGTCGCAGGGCCGGGATTGGGAGGTCCCTCGGCCATTGCGACACTGCGGAACGGCTTATGCCAAAGAAGCGGGCCAGTTCGGCGTCGGTGCGGAATCCCAGCCGGGTACGCACCTGCCGCTTGCTCCAGAATTCGGTCACGGTCGGTCCTTCTGTTAACCAGACTGATTCTTGCGACAAGGCTTCTTCGCAATCCACGCGTTAAGCTGGCTTGCATAGATGAATACTCTCGGCCAACGACTCGCGGCAGCCATGAAGAAAGCCGGGCACCCACGCCCGGCCGATCTGGCACGCGCCGCCAAATCAACGACAGCAACCATCAGCAACTGGCTCAACGACCACGTGAGCGCCTCGCACGTAAAAGCCGAACAGCTGTTCCGCATCGCCGATGCGGCCAAGCTGGACGCACGCGAGCTGCTGTACGGGGTCAGCGGGCTCGGCGTCGGTGAGCCCGGCAGTGCCTACATTCCCAGCCAGGCCCATCTGGATGTCTGGCAGGACGCCTATGAGCTGGTCAGCCATCTGGTGGCCGAGAACGGGCTGGAAATCGACCATCGCCGCCATGCGGCGCTGGATCTGCTCGCGTTCGAACTGCTGATGGATGGCTTCAGCCGCAGCAAGGTGGCTCGCGTTCTGACGACCTCGATGACGTGAATGCACCGCCGCTGGTAGCATGGACCACGATGGGGATGGGGCTCCCCCGATAACCGCCTGAGAAGGCTGATGGCTCCTGCCAGGACGAACCCGGTGTTCGTCGACGGCAGGTCGTGCCTGCCCTCGGCGTTCGCCATTGACCCTGCGAACCCGCATTCGAGGCACGCCATGCAAGCATTGAACAATTATTTCCTGGTCTTCGTCGGCGGCGGCATCGGCGCCTGCCTGCGCCATGCCTGCAACCTGATCGGCGCGCGGGTGGCGGTCGGCAATCCCTGGCCCTGGTCGACCTTCCTGATCAACATCAGCGGTGCGCTGCTGATGGGCGTGGTGGTCGAGGTCTTCGCCACGCGCAATGGCGCCTCGCCGCAGCTGCGCCTGTTGCTGGCCACCGGCATCCTCGGCGGCTACACCACGTTTTCCACCTACGCGCTGGAGATCGGCCTGCTGCTGCAGCGTGGCCAGCATGGGCTGGCGGCACTGTATGCCGGTGGCTCGGTGGCGCTGGGCCTGGCCGGTCTGTTCGGTGGCATGAAGCTGGCCCGGCTGGTGCTGGGCTGACCGATCAGGCTGCGCTGGCCCGTGCCTGCCCGCGCCATTCCCGCGGCGACTGCCCGGTGTGCGCCTTGAACGCCCGCGACAGCGCCGCTTCGCTGCCATAGCCCACATCATCGGCAATCCGCTTCAGCGGCCGCCCCTGTCGCAGCGCCTGCTGCGCGAGCCCGACCCGCCAACCCTGCAGGTACTGGCCCGGCGTGGTGCCCATCGCGTCGCGGAAGCTGGCGGCGAACACGCTGCGTGACATGCCGGCAACCTCGGCCAGGTCTTCCAGGGTCCAGGACTGTGCGGGCGCTTCATGCATCGCCACCAATGCCAGCCGCAACCTCGGATGACCCAGCCCGGCGAACAGGCCGCCGCGCATCTCGCCACCTTCCATCAGCTGGCGCAGCACCTGGATCATCACCACCTCGAACAGCCGGTTGACCATCGCCGCCCGCCCGCAGCGCTGCTCGAACGCCTCCTCGAACAGCAGTTCCAGCGCCGCGTTGCCGCCATACAGATCGGCCAGCGGCAGGCAGATGAAATCAGGCAGCGCCGCGCTGATCGGATTGAGCCGGCCGCCCTCGAAATGCAGGTTGGCGCAGGCCATGTCGGCGCCCTGCTGCGGGTCGGTACTGAAGCGATGCGGCATCGGCCGCGGATACAGCAGCAGGCTCGGCACTTCGACCTGCACGGTCTGCTGCCCGTGACTGACCTGCAGCGGCCCGCGCCGCACCAAGTGCAACTGACCCGCCTCATCCTCGCCCTCCAGCGTGTTGATGCCGCACAGCGCGCCGGCATGGAACACCGAAGCCGTGACCGCGAAGCGTTCAAGCAGGATGGCGAGGCGGTCGACCATGACGGGACTCCGGGTCAAGCGAGACAAGCTCAATGCGACCGATCGTATCGGAATCAACACTGGAAAGGACGGCACTGGCCGCGTGATCGCCCGGGCGCTATACAGGCCGCACATTCCCGCGCATGGAGGCACCGATGTCGCTCCGCATCGCCCTGGCCCTGTTGCCGCTGCTGCTCGCGGCCCCGCACGCACTGTCCGCCTCACCCTCGAAGATCGAACACCTGGCCTGGCTGGCCGGTTGCTGGCAGCTTGATGGCCAGCCGGCCGGAGCCGGCGAGCAATGGTCCACCCTGGCTGGAAATACCCTGTTCGGCAGCAGCCGCAGCCTGCGTGACAGCCGCACCGTGGGCTTCGAGTTCATGCAGCTGCGCCAGCATGACGACGGCCGCCTGGTGCTGACCGCCCTGCCCTCTGGCCAGAACGCCACAGACTTCAACGCCACCCGGGTCGATGGCAATGAAGCCGTGTTCGAGAATCCCGCCAACGACTTCCCACAGCGTATCCACTATCGGCGCCTCGACGACCAGCGCGCGCATGCGCGCATCGAGATCGCGCAGGACAATCCAAAGCAGGCAATGGACTTTCCCATGCATCGCGTCGCCTGCGGTGGACCGACACCCGCACACTGACACGCAAACGCCCCGGACCGGCCGGGGCGTCTGCATGCGGTCAACGCCACGCGGGTGTTCAACCAGCCAGCGTGCTTTCCAGTGCCTTCAGGCCATCGCGATAGATGCCCTCGAACAGCGCGGACGCTTCTTCGTTGCTGACGCCCACCGGAGTGAACTCACCGGACCAGTCGATCCGCGAACCGCCGCCCTGCTCGACCACGCGCAGGGTGGAGCGATAGCCGGTGACCGGGAACGGAGCCTGCAGGATCGAGTAGGTGTAGCTGCGATCGGCCTGATCGAAGCCTTCCAGGCGCTCGACGATGGCATCGCCGTCGGGATTGGCCAGATGGCGCACGCGACCGCCTTCGCTGAGCGTGCTCTGGGGAATGTATGGAAGCCAATCGGGCAGTGAATCGAAGCCGCCGATGAGGTTCCAGACCTGGTCGGCAGGGGTCGGTACGGTGATGGATACAGAAGCAGTTGCCATGGGAATGTCTCCTTGGGGACTCAGATGTTGTCGATCGGCAGCGGGGCGTTGGCAGCGACCAGGCCCTGGGCACGCAGCTCCTGCCAGAACCCGGCCGGGATGATTTCCTTCAGTGCGGCGTAGTCCTCGGCGATGCGTTCGGGACGGCTGGCGCCCGGGATCACCGCAGCCACCGCCGGGTTGGCCAGCGAGAACTGCAGGGCAGCCGCCTTGATGCTGATGCCGTACTCGGCCGCGATGGCCTTGATGCGCTCGACCTTGGCCAGGATCTCCGGCGACGCCTTCTGGTACTCGAAGTGGCTGCCACCGGCCAGCACGCCGGAGCTGTACGGACCGCCGACCACGATGCCGGTGTTGCGTTCGGCCGCCTTCGGCATCACCCGCTGCAGCGCACGCTCATGGTCGAGCAGCGAGTAGCGGCCGGCCAGCAGGAAGCCGTCCGGACGGGCTTCGTCCAGGTCCAGGGTCAGCTCGATCGGCTCGACACGGTTGACGCCCAGGCCCCAGGCCTTGATCACGCCCTCCTCGCGCAGGCGGGTCAGCACCTTGAAAGCGCCGCGGCGTGCAGTCTCGAAGCAGGACAGCCACTCATCGCCGTAGAAGTCCTGGGCGATGTCGTGCACCCAGACGATATCGAGGCGATCGGTCTTCAGGCGCTTGAGGCTGTCATCGATCGAGCGCAGGGTGGCATCGGCCGAGTAGTCGTTGACCAGTTTGTTGGGGCGTCCGGCGACGAACAGGCCGCCCTTCTCGCCAAGGTCGCGGGCGCTGGTGTCTTCCACTTCGTCCAGGATCAGGCGGCCGACCTTGGTGCTGAGCACGAAGTCGTCGCGGTTGCGCTTGGCCAGCGCGTCGCCGAGCCGGATCTCGGCCAGGCCGGCGCCGTAGAACGGGGCGGTATCGAAGTAGCGGGTGCCCTGTTCCCACGCCGCGTCCACCGTGGCCTGGGCCTCGGCTTCCGGGATGTCACGGAACATGTTGCCCAGCGGCGCGGTACCGAAGCCGAGGGTCTTGCCAGCCAGCAGAGTGTTGATGCTCATGGGGTTCCCCTTGGGGAGGTTGTTGAGGTTGAGGCATAGGCTAGGCTTGCCCAATAAGACCGTCCAAGACATAATTTATCCATCTTGAGTCCCAGATGGTCTTATGCTCGATCTCCGCCAACTGCGCTATTTCGTGGCCGTCGCCGAAGATGAACACGTCGGCCGCGCCGCCGAGCGCCTTCACATCTCCCAATCCCCGCTCAGCCGCCAGATCGCCCAACTGGAGGAACGGCTGGAACTGCAGTTGTTCGAACGCTCGCAGCAGCGCATCCGGCTGACCGCCGATGGCCGCACCTTCCTGGCCGAGGCGCGCGCCCTGCTGACCCACGCCAACCGGCTGGAATCGCTGGCGCGCCGGCTGGGCCGCGGCGATGAAGGCGGACTGTGCATCGGCTATCTGGAATACGCGATGCACTCCGGCGTATTGCCCACCGCCCTGCGCGAACTGCGCGGCGACCGTCCTGCCGTACACATCGCGCTGTACAACCAGCAGTCGGACGTGCAGTTGGAAGGCCTGCGGCAACGCAGCCTGGACATCGCCCTGGTCTGCGAACCACCCGCGTTCGACGATCCGGACCTGGAGGCCACGCAGGTGCTGAACGATCCGATGCTGCTGGCGCTGCCGGCCGGCCACCCATTGGCCAGCGCAGAGACCATCACCCCCGAGGATCTGGCCAGCCAGCAGTGGATCGGCGTGATGCACAAGGAAAGCGCGCTGCGCCATGACACCTTCATCGCCGCCTGCGCGAAGGCCGGTTTCACCCCGACCATCGCCATGGAGGCGACCGAACCGCTGGCCGCGCTTGGGCTGGTCGCCGCTGGGCTGGGCCTGACCACCATCCAGCGCAGCCTGGACCACCAGGCACCAGAGGGCGTGGTGCTGCGCGAGCTGCCGTGGTTCAGCTACCGCACACCGCTGTGGGCGGCCTGGCACCGCATCAACCTGCGCCCGCTGGTCGAGACCTTCCGCAGGACGCTGGTGCAGACCGCTACCGAGGGCAAGCCGGCCTTCGTCGACTGAACCGACCGCGCTATGCCGGGCCTGCCTCGGTGTAGCGCATCACCACGAAGCCCTCTTCCGCGGTCGGTGCAACGAAGTGGCGGGTGATCTGCTCAAATTCCTCGCCACTGGCCTGGAACGGATGCTCGCCGAGTGCATTGCGCGCGCGCAACCGCGCCTTGCAGACTTCGTCGGCAACATCGAGGAAATGCAGTTGATGTGCAGCGCCAGCCGGCGAGAACACTTCACGTGCCCACGCGCGGCTGGCGGGCGTATTGAATGGAAAATCGAGCACCACCGAAACACCCGCCTGCAGCAATGCGCGCAGATGATCGGCCAGCACAGTGCGCAACGTGGCTGCGCGCCGCACATAGTCGGCAATGGAATGGATTTCGCCCGGGTACAGCGCCGCCAGCCATGCGTCTTCGCTGATCAATACGTGGCGCGGCTTCAACGCCAACTGCTGCGACAGGGTGGATTTGCCGGCACCGATCTTGCCGCACACCAGGTGCAGGGTCGGCGCAGGGGTGTTCGATGAAAGGTCGTGCATCTGCGTTCTCCTTGGTGGATTCCACTACCCGGGAGAGCGCTGCATGCAGCCCGCCTTCCCGGGCGGGCTGCATGGCCGTGATGACCGCGCTACTCCGCCTTCCCGTGGGGAATGCGGATAATCGACGCGGTGCTGTGCAGGGCCATGCCGCCAGCGTAGAGCGCAGCACGGCCGACCGGCAATGCCCTGCGGCAGTGCAGCGCGCGCAAGGTAGTGCGGGGATCTATGCTCGGCGCCACTCCCGCATGGAATGACCCCGATGCGACCCTTGGTTCGATGTGCCCTCGCCCTCGGCCTGCTGTTGCCTTCGACGACCTTGCTGGCGGCAGCGCCCACGGCGGCACGCACACTCAGCGGCGAGCTGCAGGGTGCACCGTGGCGGCTGGATGTACCGGCCGACTGGAATGGCGACCTGGTCATGCTGGCCCATGGCTACGAACCGGTCGGCGTGCCGCGCGCCGTGCCCATGGCGGCCAATGACAGCACTGCGCCACTGTTGGCAGCAGGTTACGCGGTCGCGCAGAGTGCCTATGCCAGCCAGGGCTGGGCGGTGGCCGATGCGATCACCGATACGGAACGCCTGCGCCGGCATGCCCTGATTGAACTCAAGCATGTCCGCCACACCTGGATGCTGGGATTCTCGATGGGCGGTGCCGTGACCATCGGCAGCCTCGAACGCTTCCCGCAACACTACGCCGGCGGTGTGTCGCTATGCGGCGCCAATCTCAGTGGCGAACAGATCGCGACCGATCTGCTGACCACGCTGGTCGCATTCGACTATTTCTTCCCCAAGGCCGATGGGCTGCCGCCCACCGGTCTGGTATCGCGCGAAGCCGCCGCACTGCCACAGGGCGAGTTGTACCAGGGCATCGCCAATGCACTGCAGCGCGATCCGTCGCATGCCGCAGTGCTGGCGCGGCGGCTGCAGGTTTCCCCCGACGAAGTGGCCAGCACGATCAGCCTGCACGCCCTGGTCCTGCATGAACTGGCCACACGCAGCGATGGCATGCCGGTCGGCAACAGGGGGGTGGTCTACAGCGGCTTCGGCGATGACTCCGCATTCAATGCCGGGGTGCAGCGCATCGATGCTGTACCCGCCGCACAGGCCAAGGTGCGCGCGACGCTGGCGCTGACCGGCGCACTGAAGCGACCGCTGGTGATCCAGTTCAACCACAACGACCCGACCATCGTGCCGCACATGCAGACGGTGTATCCGCAGTTGGCCGCACACGCCGGTGCGCGACCAGCGCCGCGGGTGCTGCCATCGGTGGGCGAAGGGCATTGTGGCTTTTCAGAAGCGCAGGTGGTCGACGCCTTGAAGGCGGTACAGCCCTGAGACCACCGCCTGCCGCAGCGCATCAGGCCCCTCCAGGAAGTGCTGCTATGGTGGCCCGGCCCATTGACGGGCACACAAAGGACTGACGTGATGATCAAGATGACCTTGAAGACCGTGATGCTCCTTGGCATGGCCGTGACCGGCCTGGCCTTCGCCGCAGACTCCTGCGAGTTCTGCACCCTGAAGTACGAGCAGTGCCTGCGTACATCACATGGCCCACTGGGTAAGACCTCGCAGCAGTGCGAAGCGGAATATCGCCTGTGCCGCGAAACGGACTGCCCGTCTCCCTGACCGGCATCCGGCCGGCTCCTGCGGGAGCCGGCTCAGCCCGTCACGTTGCCAAACGCTTACGATGCAGGGATCGGTGCAATACCTGCCGCCTCCCCTCCCTGCTGAAACAACGCATACGATGGCCTTCTTCGAACGACTGAGCGATACCCGCTACCTGCCGACCGAACACACAGGCGGCGCCTGGAACATCCGCGAACAACACATCGCACCTGCGATCGGGCTGCTGGCGCACCACCTGGAACGCGACGCAGCAGCGCGCGGGCACGGTTTCCTGATCGCGCGCCTGTCCTACGACATCCTCGGCACCATTCCGATCGAAGCGATGGAGGCCGACGTGCAGGTGCTGCGCGGTGGTCGCACCATCGAACTGGTCGAAGCCACGCTGCGTCATGACGATCGCCCGGCGCTGCGCGTGCGTGCATGGCTGATGCGCCCGAACGATACGCAGGCCATCGCCGGCACACCGATCGCTGCCATTGCACCGCCGGAATCAATGCCCGCGTGGGATCCAGGTACCGTGTGGCCAGGTGGTTTCATCAAGAGCGTGGAGATCCGCCGGCACGGCCAGGGGCCCGGCCGTGCCACCTACTGGGCGCGCGCGAAGCACGCGCTGCTGGACGGCGAGCCGGTCAGTCCACTGGCCCGTGCCGCCACCCTGTTCGATCTGTCCAATGGCATGGCCGTGCGTGCCGATCCGAAGGAAGTCGCCTTCCCCAACCTCGATCTGACCGCGCACCTGTTCGGCATGCCCGAAGGCGAGTGGCTGGGCTTCGATACGTCGGTGTCGTTTGGCCACCAGGGTCTCGGCTTGACCAGCACCGTGCTGCACGATGCACGCGGCCCGATCGGCACGCTCGGCCAGGCACTGACCGTGCGCCCGTAATCCCAACGGGCGGCGTCAGCCGCCCAGCGTGCCCATGGTGAAGGTGTAGCCGGAGCTCATCAGGAATTCGCGCATGCGCATCTCCGCTCGCCGCGGTGAGGCCAGGTTGGCCGGTGCATACAGAGCATAGACCAGGCCCGATCCTTCGATATGCTCGCGGCGGACTTCGCAGCGGGCGGTTTCCGAGGCAATCACCCATCCGTCTTTCAGCCGATCCGGTCCGATGGATTGCCCGTTCTTGAGCCGAAAGGTCAACCAGCGCACATCTGCCATGATTTTGCTCATTTCCGATTCGCTCCGTGCCGCAAGCGATCCGTAGTGTCCTTGCTCGCCATTGCAGCTCCCTAAGACGTGGAACTCGACCATAGCGCCTTTCCATGTCGCAGGTGGCTGAGACTGACCGCAGGGCTCAGGTCGCCAGGGTGAACAGCCGCCACAGTGCCTCGCGCCCCGGCGGAGTCAGGCGTAGTTCGCGCCGGCCCTCGACGCGTCGGAGCCAGTCGTTGCTCACGAAGCTGTCCAGCATCGCCTCGCCGACCAGGCCCGCCAGATGTGGACGCCGTTCGGTGCAGTCCAGGCACCCCCTGCAATAGCGCGCAGGCTTGGCCACGACCGGCTGCCCAAGTAAATCAGCCAGTGGCTGGCCCAGTCCTCGCAGGAAATCGGCACCGCCCTCGCTCACCCGCCAATGCCCCAGGCCCGGCAACACATGCCCCGCCCTCAGCAAATGGTCGGTGATGGCCACCGCGTGCACGCCGGCCAGGTGTCGATAGCAGGAACGTGCCTCACGCAACGCCGGCAGGCTGCGCGATGCGGAAGCCGTGCAGGACGGCGTGCGGTCGGCAACGCGCAGGATGCCCTCCAGCATGTCGGCAACCTCGTGCGAGGCCAGCCGGTGATAGCGGTGTCGCCCCTGTGCGACGGCGACCAGCAGATCACCCTCAACCAGCCTGCGCAGATGCGTGCTCGCCGTCTGCGGTGTCACCCCGGCCACGCGTGCCAGCTCCATCGCGGTATAGGCACGCCCATCCATCAGCTGCAGCAGCATGGCCGCGCGCGCCTGGTCGCCAACCAGGGCACCGACGCTGACAAGGGAACCGGAGGTGTGGACCATGCCCGCATTGTGGCACGCCGTTGCCGGCCGACAGTTCGATGCAGGCCGAAGCGTCGGCACCCGTTGCTACGGCACAGTGGCCACCCCGATAGCGCAAGGCCCGCCGTGAAAACCGCTCCGATCCCCCGCCGCCGCATCACCCCTTCGGTCCTGTACCCGGGCACACCGGTGCTGCTGATGACCACGCTGAACGACGATGGCAGCAGCAACATCAGTCCCTTGTCTTCGTTCTGGGCCCTGGGCAACCGGGTGGTGCTGGGCCTCGGCGTGCAGGGCCAGGGCTATCGCAACCTGCAGTTGCGCAACGAGTGCGTGCTGAACTTCCCATCCTCCGCGCAGGCCGCACAGGTCGAGGCCATCGCGCGGGCGACAGGCTGCGACCCGGTGCCCGCTGCCAAACAGGCGATGGGCTACGTGCACGTCCGCGACAAGTTCGCGCTGGGGGGATTCAGCGCGGTCGCCTCGACCCACGTCGCGCCAGAGGCGATTGCCGAGTGCCCGCTGCAGGTGGAAGCCAGCGTGATGGCGATGCACCCGCCCAGCGAGGATGACGGCCAGGGCTTCGTGATCGTTGAAGGGTGGATCCGTTGCGTGCATGCGCACGAAGCGATCACCGTGGCTGGTACCCAGCACATCGACGTTGCGCACTGGAAACCGCTGATCTACCTGTTCCGCCACTACCTGGGCGTAAGCGAACCGGTCGGGCGCAACTTCCGCGCGGACACCCCTATGGGCGCTTCTGCCTAGCGATCTAGACCGTTTCGCCCTGCAGATCGAGCACGGCCGTGGTCCAGCGGCGCTCTCCCAGCGCGGCCACCATGCCGCCTCGATAGACGAAACGGCGCGCGTGACCGTCTTCGATGAAGCAGGTCTCGTTCTGCATCGGCGCATATCCGGCCGAGGCGTAGTGCCGATGATCCAGGGCGAACAACACGGCGAAATCGATCCCGCGCTGGCGCAGCTCGGCGTGCGCAGCTTCGATCAGGCGTGACGCGACGCCCCTCCTGCGAACGTCAGCACGCACCACCACGCCGCCGATCAAGCCAATGCGTTCCGGTTCGCCGTCCAGCGACACGTTGCGTTCGTACAGTGCAAGGTGAGCGACCAAGTGATCGCCTTCCATCGCCAGGACCAGAGCGACCGGCCCCGGGAAGGCGTAACCGTCGCCCTGCATCTCCGGGAAGGCCTGGCGGAGCAGGTCCACCGCCTGCTGACGGTGCTCCGGCGCCACCCGCTCCCTGCTGGATACCTGAACGTGCATTGCCCTGTCTTCCTGGAACACGTGTCCAGCCTGATCGTGCCACGGAAACATGACCGTGCCCGCGGCAACATTTCACTGTCAGTGCAGCGAGATCCAGTACGAGACGATATCCGCGTAGCTGCCCGCGCGTTTGACTGCCCGCGGCTCTGTGCCAATTACGCTGAAGCCCTGCGATTCATACAGCGCGCGCGCGGCAGTGTTGTCCGCCAGCACCGTGAGGGTGAGCAATTCAATGCCTTCCGCGCGCGCAGCCGCGAACGCGGCAAGAAGAAGCTGACGGGCGATGCCTTGGCCACGATGGCCAGCACCCACGTGGACACTGTGCACTTCTGCCGTATGCCGTCGCGCCATCCGCACCGGGCGTACGTAACGCAGGAAGCCCACCAGCATGCCGTCAACGAACGTGCCGAAGTAGCGCGTACCAGGATCAGCAAGCTGGGCGCGCATCACCTCCGCCGAGTCATTCTGCGCCTCGGCCAGCGTGGACAGGAACGCAGCGGGAGACTCGCGAAGCGCCTGCAACCGCGCTTGCCAGAGAATATCGGCGTCGTCAGCGCTGAGTTGCCGGATAAGCATGCGACACACCTGTGAGGTTGCTGATGCACAGGTGCCCAGCCTAGCGCGGGTTCGCCTGTTGCGGTGTGCATGCAAGAATGAAGACAACCCCTTCTTCATTCTCCGCCATGACTGAACTGCAGATTCCCCGCGTTGGATGCGGCGCCGTCGTCCGTGATGCCGACGGCCGCATTCTGCTGATCCAGCGCGGACGTGATCCGGAGCGCGGGCACTGGGGCCTGCCCGGCGGCAAAGTCGACTGGATGGAAACGGTGGAGGCTGCCGTCGTCCGCGAAATCCGCGAGGAGACGACATTGGAAGTGACGCTGCTGCGCCTGCTGTGCGTGGCCGATCATTTTGAGCCGGCGCTTGCGCAGCACTGGGTCGCGCCGATCTTCGAGGCTCGGGCACCTGCGGGCGCCGAGGCCTCCCTCCAGGAGCCGGGGGTGCAGACCGGGCTGGGCTGGTTCGCGCTGGATGCCCTGCCCCAGCCGCTCACGCAGGCCACGGTGCAGGCGTTGGCCCGGCTGTAGCGGATATCGATCCGGTACTGGCAGCGGACAAACAAAAAAGCCCTGACCGAGATCAGGGCTTTTCAATTGGAGGCCTCAAGCGGAATCGAACCGCTGTAAACGGATTTGCAATCCGGTGCATAGCCACTCTGCCATGAGGCCAACGTACTGCGCGCCAGGAACGCAGCCCTGACAAGACAAAACCCCAAGATGGGGCCTGTCGGAACATGGAGCGGGAAACGAGACTCGAACTCGCGACCTCAACCTTGGCAAGGTTGCGCTCTACCAACTGAGCTATTCCCGCGTAAGCCGACATGGTACCGGAAATCCGGAGCACACACCAGCGATTTCACCTTTCTGACTGCGCATAGAGCCTTGTGGCCCAACGTGCCCCGCCTTGCCGCGGCGGGAGAAAAACAAGGCCCCTGACGGGGCCCTGTAGAATCTGGAGCGGGAAACGAGACTCGAACTCGCGACCTCAACCTTGGCAAGGTTGCGCTCTACCAACTGAGCTATTCCCGCAGATTCCGTTCGACCTGCGTCGAAGGAGCGCTATTGTGTCCAAATTCCTTCACGCCGTCAACAGCCTTCACATCATGCGGTCACGAGCGTCCGCACTGGGGTACGCTGCCCCGCCCAGCCCCGTGCGCCCATGTTCCTTCGCGGCAAGCCCCTGTTGATCGCCCTGCTGCTGCATTTGCTGGTGGCCCTGCTGTACTGGGCACTGATGCAGATGGGAATGGACTGGTATCGCGACCATTTCGGCTTTGCTTCACATCGTGACATCGGCCTGGGCATCGCCCAGTTTTATCTGTTCTGGATGTTCATTGGCGCCCAGCCACTGATCGCCGTGCTGCGGCCGCTCTTCGCCAAGCTGCTGGTGCTGGCGATTCCCTTGGCGTTCGCGAACTGGACGCTGATGCACAACCACCCGCTGCGCCTGCTTTACTTCACCGTCGGGCCCGGCCTGCTGGCACTGGCCGCGATCGCCATTTCGGCGCGGCATGCATCACGCAACCGCCTGCCCGCCACCACGGACACCGCCGATGCCTAGACGCTACGTCCGCCTGTTCTGGCTGCTGGTCGCGCTGACCTGGCTTGCGCTGATCGCTGCGCTGGTCAATGCCGGCTTCACCCCGGACTACTGGCTGCTGCATCACCTGGAAGGCGCAGAGCTGGCCTACCCGACCAGCACCGTCATCGTATTCGCGCTGCTGGGCACCGTCGAACTGGTGGTAGCCGCCTTGATCGTGCGTCCGTGGCGACTGAAAGGACTGTGGCTGCGCCTGCTGATCGCCTTCGCCCTGCTGCTGGCGTGGTCGGTGCCGTGGATGCTGTCGGCCATGCATCAGCCGCCGGTGCACGGCATGCACCTGCTGTGGTTGCTGCTGCTGGACGTGGGACTGCTGTTGGCGCTGTGCGTGGTATCGGCGGTGAGCGCATGGCGGGCACTCAGGCACCGAGGGCGTGCGGCGGCGGCCCCACTGCAACGCTAGCCCTACTTCCGGAACTCCACCCGCACATGCTGGCCGAAGCGCGCCTTGGCCTCGCCATCGAACTCCAGCACGCACTCCACCACCTTGGCCACGCCACGCCCTGCGTCTTCAGGCAGGCGTGCCTGCGCGAACACCGGGCTGATGCGCACCACGTGTGCAGCTGGCAGCGTGCCGGTGTTTTCGGCGCCATCGCTGTCCGGCACGACAGTGGCCTTCATGCCCACCTGCACGGCATCGGCGTAGGCGGCGCTGAGTTCGGCACGCACCTGCAACGGGCGCGCCGGCAGCAGCGAGATCGCAGGCTTGCCCGCCTGAACGAAGGCGCCAAGGCCCGGCACCTGGCCGACCACCGTGCCGGCTTCCGGTGCACTCAACGACATCTGCTGCAGTTTCAGCCTGGCATGTTCCAGCTTGTGCTGGGCCATGTCGACCTGCGCACCGGCCACGTCGACATCGGCGCGCACACCCGCCAGCTGCTGCTTGGCCGCATCGGCCTGCTGGTTGGACGACACGCCTTCGCTGGCGCCGGTGGACAGGCGGGTGGCATTGCGCTCCAGTTCGCGAAGCTGCGCCTGGCTGCCCTTCAGGCGGTCATTGGCCAGGGCCAGGTCGGCGGTGGCCATCGCCACCTCCTGCTGCAGCAGGGCGCCATCCAGCGACAGCAGCAGCTGCCCCTTCTTCACCGCGGCACCCTCCTTCACCGGCGCGGCGGTGATCGAGCCATCCACCGGCGGTGCCAACGCGATCAGGCCACCCTCGACGTCGATGATGCCTCGCGCCACCGCGACCTTGCCGGCGGTGGCGGTGCTGGCTTTACCTGCTGGTGCTTGGGCAGGCGCGTCCTTGGAGCAGGCGCCGAGCAGCAATGCCGCGGACAGGGCCAGGCTGAGGGGAAGCAGGTGCGACGTCTTGGTCATGGGGCGGACTCTACAGTTTCGTTCTGGCGGCGGTCGTCACGGACCATGCCGTCTTCCATGGCGATCACCCGATCGGCATGCCGGATCAGGCGCGGATCGTGGCTCACGCACAGCACGGTGGCGCCATGCGCACGTGCGTAGCGATGCAGGATGTCGATCACGCGCTGGCCGTTCTCGGCGTCCAGCGCGCTGGTGGGTTCGTCAGCGAAGATCAGCGTCGGCGACTTGGCGAAGGCGCGGGCCACGGCCACGCGCTGTTTCTCGCCGCCGGACAGCTGCGCCGGACGCATGTGGCTGCGATGGGTCAGGCCGACCTCTTCCAATGCCTTGCGGGCCAGCGGTTCGCTTTCGCGATTGCTCATGCCACGGTAGCCCAGCGGCAGCTGCACCTGCTCCAGTGCGGTCAGCGCCGGGAACAGGTTGAAGCCCTGGAACACGAAGCCGACATGGTGCAGGCGGAAGCGCTCCACCTCGCTGCGGGTCATGTGTCCCACGTCCTGGCCAAGTGCGTGCACGCGACCGCCATCGGGCGCGGACAGGCCAGACAGCAGTGACAACAACGTACTCTTGCCGCAACCCGACGGGCCCGACACCAGGGTCAGCTCGCCAGGATAGATGTCCAGTGACAGGCCGCGCAGCACCGGCACCTGCACATCGCCGGACATGAAGCCCTTTTCCAATGCGTCGGCCTGCAGGGTCGGGGCGACGGCGTGTGTAGAAGTCATCGGCCGTTCCTCAACGCAGCAGCAACGATGGATCGGAGCGGACGACACTGCGTACCGCCATGATGCTGGAGAGCATGGCCATCACCGCAACCAGCGCTACGCAGCCGATGATCACCATCGGCGTCAGCTGCACCGGTACACGTTGGGTCTGTGCGATCAACAGAACGACGGTGCTGAACGCCGCCGCCAACAACATGCCGACACCGCCGATCAGCAATGCCTGCTCGAACACCACCCGTGCCAGCGCATAGCGGCCGGCACCGAGTGCATTGAGCGTGGCGTACTCGCGCACCGAACCGGCCACCACAGAGGCGAACGACTGGTTGGTGATCACCGCACCGACGAAGCAGACGATGACCGCCATGAACAACACCGCGATGCCGGCACCGGTATCGAACAGCCAGTACTGCTGCGAGCGGCTGGCGAATTCCGGCGCGGTCCAGAAATCGACCGGTGTGGCCTGACCCATTGACGCCGCCAGGCGATCACGCACGCGATCGGCCAGCTCCGGCGAGCGCAGGCCGGCCACGAAATAGGTACTGCCCTCATGCGGGTCGGTACCGGCGATGGCACGCGCGGTATCCAGCGAGGCCAGTACGTTGACACCACCAAGGCCACGCAGGCCCGGTTGTGCAGCGACCACGCGCACCGCCTTGCCATTGATCCAGGCACGGTTGTTCTGCAGGTCCACGCCCAGCGTATCCAGATCGGCGCTGTCGACGATCACTGCACCCGGCTCACGCAGCTGTGCGCGCAGGTCGACGGGCAGGATGCGCGCGAACATCATCGTGTCGTCGCGGGTGGAGATGCCGGACAGATACACCGACACGTTGCCGGTACCCTGCGCGCTTGAGCGCCATTCGCCATCAACCCACTCGTAGGGTTCGACGCGGGTGACATCCGGGTCCATGCGCAGGTGGCTTTCCACATCGGCACTGATCGCATGCCCGTAGTTGACGCTCTGGGTGCCGGGGAAACCGGCCCAGATATCGGCCGAGGACGCCTTCACGTAGATCGCTGCGGTGCCGAAGATGCCCAGCACCAGTGCGGCCTGCACGATCAGCAGCACGCCGGCGAAACACATCGCCAGCACTACCGGCAGGAACCGGCGCCATTCATAGGCCAGGGTCTTGCGGGCCAGCGCGATCATTGCTGTTCGCCCTCACCCTCGGCCGGCAGCGGTGCGCCGCCAAGGGCGCGGTACAACGAGGCGAACGCCAGCACGCGCGCACCCTGCGCACCGATCAGGTCGCCCTGCGAGGCGAGCGCGGCACGCTGCGTGTCCAGCCCATCGAACTCGCTGGACAAACCCAGCTGCACCTGCCGCGCCTGCCGCTTGACCTGCTGGCCGGCGGCATCATTGGCCGCACGCAGCGACTGGATGCTGCTGTCCTGCCGCGCAAGGCTGCCCAGCGCGCCTTCCACTTCACTCACGCCCTCCAGCACCGCCTTGCGGTAGCCGAGCAGCGCGGCATCCAGCTGCTTCTCATCGGCATGGAAGCGCGCACGGCGCTGGCCCCAATCCCACAGCGGGATGTCGATGTACGGGCCGATCGACGGACTGGAATCGGAATTGGAGCGCGCGTTCTGGGTGAGGTTGTAGGCATACAGGATGGAGCCGCCGAGGCTGACCCGCGGATACATCGCTGCACGCGCCGAACCCTTGCTGGCCGTAGCCTGCATCACCTCCGATTCGGCCAGCTGGATCTGCGGACGGTGGCGCAGCAGATCGGCAGGCACCTGCTGCAGCGAGAACGTGCCCAGCTTCGGCGGCGTGCGATAGGCGCGCCAGGCCGGATCCGGGCCATCACGCCCCAGCAGCAATGCCAGCGCGCGGGCCGCGTTGTCCGCATTTTCGCGGGCCTGCGCTGTGGCGGCGCGGGTGGCGGCCTGGCGTGCACGCAGGCGATCCAGCTCGCCCGGCTCATCCAGGCGCAGGCGCTGGCGGACCAGGGCCAGTTGTTCACCGCGGTCATCCACGGTCTGCTGCCGGGCCAGCAGGTCCTGCTGGGCCTGTGCCACGGTCAGGTCCAGATAGCTGCGCACCACGTCGGCAATCACCGCCACCTGCGCGGCATTGCGCAGCGCCTCGGCATTGCCGGCCGAGGCCTGCGCGCTCAGCTGTGCGCTCTCGGCGGCGCCGAACAGGCCCAGGTCCCAGATCGCTTCGATGCCGGCATGGAAGTAGGTATCGACTGCGGCGGCGTCCTGCACCTGCTTGGCGCTGGCCGAGATTTCCGGCAGGAAACGCGAGTCGGACGTACCAGCGACAATCCGAACAGCCTGCAGGCGAAGGGTCGCCTGCTGCAGGTCGAGGTTGCCGGCGATGGCCTGATCGACCAGGCCATCCAGCGCCGGGTCGGCCAGCACCTTCCACCACTGCCTGGCGTCCACCGCCACACCCTGCCCCTGCGGCACCTGGGTCCAGGTGCTGGGCGTGCGGTCAGGCAGGTCTGGCACCGGCACCGACATGCAACCGGCCAGGGCCAGGCTTGCCAACAACGCACCGGGGCGCAGCACTGCCTGCAGGGAGAGTCCGCGCCCTGTCCTGGGCACTGCCACTGAAGTGATACGCCTGACCACCAGCCCGCCAACGTGTAGAAGGAGCATGAAGGCTACCGTGCGATTGTGGAGCGAACATGGAGAAATCGTCCGAAAAAGGTCACAGCACGCGTGCGGTTCAGGCAACGCCGACCCAGTCTTTCATTACGCTTTCAATGTGTTCCCGGCACGGAACACTGGACGACTTTCACGGCGTATTGCACATTGCGGCACTGCCTTGCTTCGATGCTGCCCGACCGTGAAACACCCCCGCCACTGGCTGCTGATTGGCTCGATCACGACAGCGACTGTCGGTGTGATCGTGCTCGTCCTGACCACCCCACTGGTCTCGAACGCCCTGCAGTTACAGATGGAGCGCAGCAACTTCATCCCCGGTGAATCTTCGATCCTCACCTTCGAGCCGTATGCCATCAACCAGGGCTCGTCGAACTACTGGTTGTACGGAAAGGACCGGACCTACTACTACCACTTCGCCTACGACGATGACGTTCCCTACGTCTACATCCCGCAGGACAACCGCTGCCCTGGTTTCGACCGGCAGGATGCCCGGACCTGGTGCAGCGCCCTGCCCGGCAAGCCACGCTAGCGCGGCAGTGGTGCAACCGGTGTGACAAACGAAAAACGCCCCCTTGCGGGAGCGTTCTTCTTGAATCTGGAGCGGGAAACGAGACTCGAACTCGCGACCTCAACCTTGGCAAGGTTGCGCTCTACCAACTGAGCTATTCCCGCAGATTCCGTTCGACCTGCGTCGAAGGAGCGCTATTGTGTCGATATTGCTGCACGGCGTCAACAGGAATTTTCACGTGAACTGAAGGGCGGCGTTCAGGCCTCCAGGACCGATACCTCAGGTGCGCAGGCCACGGCGGTGGAAGTAGACCTGCTCGGCAATGCGCCGCGTGGCCGCCGTGTGCAGCAGCGCGTTGAGCGGCCAGTCGACCTGCAGATGATCCATCGCCCAGCGCAGCAGGCGCTTTCCATGGAACGCCGGCGCCGCCCGCTGCGCCACACGTTCCGCTTCCGGCCCTAGCCCACGCAGATGGCGGGCCATCGCCTCACCGACCGCCCAGCCATGCCGCCACGAGGAGTGGATGCCCCCGGCGGAGAGCGGCGAGACGATGCCCGCCGCGTCGCCGGTCAGGATCACGCGTTGGCCGGTGATCGACCCCTCCGGCCGGCCGCAAGGCACCAGGCCGGCGCGGGTGGCCGAGGGACGCGCCGAAGGCGGAATGCCGACCACATCGCGCACGTGGCCGAGGAAACCTTCAATATCCGGCGGCCGCACCTGTTGCGGGTCGTGACGCAGTGCCAATCCAACCTGCAAGCCGGTTGGATTCTGCGCGACCCAGCCGATGTAACCCGGCGCGTAGCGCTTGCTGACGAAGCAGTGCAGTGCATCGCCCTGCGGCAGTTGCAGGCCGGCGAACTCACGTTCGACGCCGTAGAGGTTGTCACGCACCTGGCCGAGCCCGGCGCGTTGTGCCACACGTGAGCGTGCGCCATCAGCGCCAACCAGATAGGCGCAGCGCCCTGCCCCTTCCACCTGCCAGCCATCATCGCTGCGATGTGCGTCGGTAAAGGAATGCTGCAGGCGCAGGTCGACACCGTTCGCGCGCAGCTCGCTGGCCAGCCAGCGCATCAGGTTCGGCGTATCGGTGGTGAGGAAGTAATAGCCCGGCGCGGCCAGCAATACGCTGCGCAGGTTCGGCGCATACAGGCGCACGTTCGCGACGCGCTGCACCAGATGCTCGGGCATGCGCCCCAGCCAGGTCTGCTCCATCGCTTCTTTCACCACGATGCCGGTGGTGTGCAGGCGCTCGCCGGGGTCGGCCTTGCGTTCCAGCACGCAGACGCGCAGGCCGTATTGGGCAGCGGCCAGCGCGCAGGCGGCACCGGCGAAGCTGGCGCCGACGATGACCACGTCGTGGTCGTAGGCGGTGGGAGCGTGGGGCATTGCTGCATCGTCCTAGGGGAACGGAGATGCAGCTTCGAACTGCCGCGTGATGAGGCGAAGGAGTGGCGGTGAAGTGGGGATGAAGCGGGCTCTACGCAAACGAAAAACGCCCCCTTGCGGGAGCGTTTTTCTTGAATCTGGAGCGGGAAACGAGACTCGAACTCGCGACCTCAACCTTGGCAAGGTTGCGCTCTACCAACTGAGCTATTCCCGCTTGGGAGGCGAAATTTTACCTATTCCGAGGATGGCGTCAAGCGCTTTTTTTCAGGGTCTGCGAGGAGCCCGGCGTCGCCTATCCACGCCGCGCGTGGATAGGCGCATCGCTGGGGTCAGAGCCCTTTCCTGCGGAAAGGAATCCGTTCCCGAGCCTCAGTTGCCCAGCTTCTTCTGGCGCGCGCGCTCGCGCGCAGCGCGCTCGTCATCGCGCAGGCTCGGCCAGGCGGCGTGCAGATACTGCAGGCCCGACCACAGGGTCAGCACCGCGGCAATCGCCAGGGTCCAGTCGCCGATATGGAACACCGGCCAGCCCATCCAGATGTCTTCCACCGGCACATTGGGGGCCACCGAATACAGCAGGCACAGCAGTGCGACCATCTGCGCGGTGGTCTTGACCTTGCCGATCATCGCCACGCGCACCTTGGCGCGCTGGCCCAGCTCGGCCATCCATTCGCGCAGCGCCGATACCGCGATCTCACGGCCGACGATGACCGCCGCCCAGAACGCCATCCACGGCGTCGGGTGGCCCTGCACGATCAGGAACAGCGCCACTGCCACCATCAGCTTGTCCGCGACCGGGTCGAGGAAGGCGCCGAATGCCGACTCCAGCTGGTAGCGGCGGGCGATCCAGCCATCGAGCCAGTCGGTGATCGCGGCCAGGCCGAAGATCGCTGCGGAAGCGAAGTTGGTCCAGGTGTAGGGCAGGTAGAACACCAGCACCAGCACCGGGATCATCACGATCCGCAACAACGTCAGCCAGGTGGGCAGGGTCAACTTCATGCTTGCGTGCTTCTCTCTCTACTCGGCCGCATCAGGCGTGGCCAACCCGTGCAGGTTAGCGTAGATACGTGCCGCGAGGGCGTCATTGATGCCTTCCACCTTGGCGATTTCCGCTTCGCCAGCGGCTTTCAGGCCTACCAGACCGCCGAAATGCTTGAGCAGGCTGGCGCGGCGGCGCGGCCCGATACCGGGGATGTCCTCCAGCTTGCTGGTCATCCGCGCCTTCTGCCGGCGGCCGCGATGGCCGGTGATGGCGAAGCGGTGCGCCTCGTCGCGCACCTGCTGGATGAACTGCAGCGCCGGATTGGCCGCTCCCGGGCGCAGCTCGCGGCCATCGGGCATCACCAGCGCTTCGTGGCCGGCGCGGCGCTCCACGCCCTTGGCCACGCCCACCAGCAGCACGCCTTCCACGCCCAGATCGGCCAGTGCGGCCTGGGCCTGCGCCAGCTGCCCGGCGCCGCCGTCGATCAGCAGCACGTCCGGCAGCACGCCCTGCTCTTCCACCGCACGGCGGAAGCGGCGATCGATGGCCTGGCGCATGGCGGCGTAATCATCGCCCGGCTCGATGCCGCTGATGTTGAAGCGGCGGTACTGCGTGCGCACCGGGCCGGCGGCGTCGAACACCACGCACGAGGCTACGGTGGCCTCGCCCAGCGTGTGGCTGATATCGAAACATTCGACACGCTTGACCGGCTCGGCCAGGCCCAGCATGTCGCGCAGTGCATCGCTGCGCGCGTGCTGCGCGTTGCGGCTGTTGAGTTCAGTGGCCAGGGTCAGCTGCGCGTTGCGGCTGGCCAGTTCCACGTAGCCGGCGCGCTCGCCGCGCACGTTCCACTTCAGCTGTACCTTGCGCTCGGCCGAGGCCGAGAGCGCGGCAACCAGCAGGTCGGCGTCGGGAATCTCGCGGTCCAGCAGGATCTCGCGTGGCGGCTCGAATTCGATGTAGTACTGCGAGACGAACGCGGCCAGTACCTCTTCCGGGCTTTCTTCGCCGTTGGTGCGCGGGAAGAATGGGCGGGTACCGAGGTTGCGGCCATCACGGAACGCCAGCAGCAGCACGCAGGCCTGCGAGCCCTGCATGGCCACCGCCAGCACGTCCAGATCCGCGGCGCGGCCGTCCACGTACTGGCGGGTCTGCATGCTGCGCAGCGAGGAGATCAGGTCGCGCAGGCGCGCGGCCTGCTCGAACTCCAGCGCCTCGCTGGCGGCCTGCATCTGCTCGCCCAGCTCACGGGTCAGTTCGTCGCTCTTGCCTTCCAGGAACAGCGCAGCGCGGCGCACCGACTCGGCGTAGTCCGGCGCCGGTACCAGCTCCACGCAGGGCGCGCTGCAGCGGCCGATCTGGTACTGCAGGCACGGCCGCGAGCGGTTGCGGAACACGCTGTCTTCGCAGCTGCGCAGCTTGAACAGCTTGTGCATCAGGTTCAGCGTTTCGCGCACCGCCGTAACGCCGGGATATGGCCCGAAATAGCGACCGGGAATGGCGCGCGGGCCGCGATGCAGGGCGATGCGCGGCCAGTCCTCGCGGGTCAGCAGCACATGCGGATAGGTCTTGTCGTCGCGCAGCGAGACGTTGTAACGCGGCGACAGCGACTTGATCAGCTGGTTTTCCAGCAGCAACGCCTCGGCTTCCGAGCGCGTCACGGTCACGTCCATGCGCGTGATCTGCGAGATCATCGACATGATCCGGGCGTTCTTCGGGCTGCCGTTGAAATAGCTGCCGACACGGTTGCGCAGCGCGCGCGCCTTGCCCACGTACAGCAGGGTGTCGTCCGCAGCGTACATGCGGTACACGCCGGGGGCGGTGCTGAGCTGGGCCGCGAAGGCCTTGCCATCGAAGACCGGAGCGGGAACGTCGGTCATTCGCTGATCGGCACTTCGCTGAGCACGCCGCTGTCGGGGTCGAATCGCAGCACGGCGTGGGCGTCGGTCTCGGCGATCCACACCGCTCCGGCGCCCACTGCCAACCCGGCCGGGCCATGCAGGCGGCGCGGCAGGGGCTGGGTGGTCAGTTCGCCACCGCCCAGACGCAGCGTGCGCAGGCGGCCATTGCCGGTATCGGCAATCCACAGCAGTGGGGCGTCCGCGCTCAATGCAATCGCCTGCGGGAACTGCAGGCTCGCCTGCGCGCGCGGGCCGTCTTCACTGCCAAAGCGCCACGGCCCCTGCCCGACCAGCGTCTGCACCAGGTCGCCGCGCAGCTGCAGCGCGCGGATCGAGGAACCCAGCGCATCGGCCACGTACAGCACCTGCTGCACCACGGCCAGCGCGGTTGGCTGGGCAAAGGCAGCCAGATGGCCGCTGCCATCCCGCTCGTCGATGGAACCACTGCCCGCGCGCCATTGCAGGCTGCGCTGGCCCAGGTGGTAGCTCCAGATGCGGTTGTCGCCGGCCATGGCGATATGCAGCTGGTTGTCGGCGATGGCCAGGCCGACCGGATGGTCCAGCGAGACCTGCCGCGCCTGTGCGACCGGACCTTCCACCGGCGCACCGGGACGCCCGTTGCCACACAGCGTGTCGACGATGCCGGTCAGCAGGTTGATACGGCGCACCGCGTGGTTGCCGGTGTCGGCGACGTACAGCGAATCGCGCTCCAGCACCAGCGCCTGCGGGCGGTGGAACGCCGCTTCGGCGAGGTTGCCGTCCATGAAATCGGCGGTGCCAAGGCCGAACTGGCGCAGGATGCGGCCGCCATGGCTGCATTCGAGGATGCGGTGATGGCCGCTGTCGGCGATGTAGAGGCGCTCGGTACTGACCGTCAGGCCGAGCGGGAAGCGCAGTGCCTGGCGGGGTTCCGGATGCAGCTCGCTACCGCCACGCGGCGGCGCCGACGGCGCCCCCTCGCACAGCGCATTCAAGGCACGCTCCAGTTCGCCGGGCGCGCCCTGCCCGACCAGCCGTTGCTGTTCGCGGCCCTGTGCATCCAGCAGCACCAGAGTTGGCCAGGCGGTGATGCCGAAGCGGCGCCAGCCATCCCAGTCGGCATCGAGCAGGACCGGCATCGTCAGGCCCTGGCGACGCAACAGCTTCAGTACGGCACCGGCGTCGCGTTCAAAGTCGAAGCGCGGCACCTGCAGCACCAGCGGCTGCAGCTTGCCGGGGTGGCGCGACAGCCATTGGCCGAACTCGGCCAGGCGTTGCGCGCTCCAGGCGGAGGCAGCGTTGACGAACAGCAGCGCCACCGGCCGACCGCGCAGTTCGGTCAGGGTGCAGGGGGTGGCGTTGAGCCAGGTGGCGAACTCGGGCAGGTCCGGGACGGGCTGGACGTTCATGGCCCGATTATGCCGGAGTCGGCGTCATGCAACAGTCGTGCCACGGCACGTTTTGCAGCATTGTCGACCAGCGACCAGACCTGTTCGAAATGATCACCGCCGCCGGTGTAGGGATCCGGGATCGCCACCCGGCCCTCTCCGCCCGACCATGGCAGGTACAGTGCCAAGCGTTCGCGCTGGTCAGCTGTGGCCAAGCGGCCGGCATCACGCAGGTTGGCTTCGTCGGCGCACAGGATCCAGTCGAAGCGGTCGAAATCCGCGGCCTGCAGCTGGCGCGCACGCAGGCCGCCGATGTCCACGCCGTGCCCGGCCGCGCAGGCGATCGCACGCCGGTCCGGCGGCTCGCCCACATGCCAGTCGCCGGTACCGGCCGAATCCACCTGCACCCGGCCTGCCAGCGGCGAGGCAGCCAGGCGGGCGCGCAGCGCTCCTTCGGCCATCGGCGAACGGCAGATGTTGCCGAGGCAAACGACCAGCAGCTTCATCGCGCGGCCATTGCCTGCAGCAACGCTTCGGCGCGCTCCAGGTCCTCGGGCGTGTCGATGCCCGGCGGGAACGGTTCGGGCGAGATCGCCACGCTGATCGGGAAGCCCGCTTCCAGCACGCGCAGCTGTTCCAGCGATTCGACCTGCTCCAGCTGACCCGGCGGCATCGCCGCGAACTGCTGCAGGAAGCCGGCGCGGTAGCCGTAGATGCCGATATGGCGCAGCCAGTTGTGACCGGCCGGCAGCGTGTCGCGGCTGCATGCGAAGCCATCGCGGTGCCACGCGATCGGCGCACGACTGAAGTACATCGCCTCGTTGCGCACATTGCGCACCAGCTTCACCACGTTCGGGTCGAACAGGGTCTGCGCGTCCTCGACGGTCGTGGCCAGGGTCGACATCGGCGCATTGCCTTCAACCAGCGCCTCGGCCACCGCGCGGATACCCGCCGCCGGCGCGAACGGTTCATCGCCCTGCAGGTTGACCACCACGGTGTCGTCGGCCCAGCCGGCGATGCGCGCACATTCGGCCAGGCGGTCGGTTCCGGACGCGTGCGATGTGGCGGTCATTGCCACCTTCACTTCGGCCAACCCGGACAGTGCGTCGGCAATGCGGTGGTCGTCGGTAGCGACCCAGACCTCGCCGGCACCGGCCTGCAGCGCGCGGCGCGCCACGTGCAACACCAGTGGCTCACCGCCCAGCAGGCGCAGCGGCTTGCCCGGCAGCCGCGAGGCGGCATAGCGGGCCGGAATGGCGACGACGAATTCGGTCATGCTGGCGGTACTCGGCAGGCTCGTTACAACGGGAATGCGGCCGGCGGCACATGAATGCAAGCGCCGCCGCGCCACTCAGTTCGGTCGCAGCTTGTCCAGGCGGTCGGTCAGCGCCACCCAGAACGCGGCAGGCAGCTCGGCACGCAGCGGGACCGCGTAGTACCAGTCATTGCCGAACGCACGGCATTTCACCGCGTCCTTTTCGGTCATCAGCACCGGCAGCTGGCTGCCAAAGGACAGGTCCTGCGGCTGATAGGCCTGATGGTCGGCGAAGGCGTGCGGCACCACGCCGATGCCGCGCGCGCGCAGCATGTCGAAAAAGCGCTGCGGATGCGCGATGCCGGCCACGGCGTGCACACGCTGGCCCTTGAAGTACGACAGTGGACGGGCACGGCCACCGGCCAGCGGCTGCGCGCTGTCGATGTGCAGGGCCATCGGCCACTGACCGAAACCACAGGCCTGTGCTGCAGATTCTTCATCGGCCTGGCCGAGATTGACTACGCGGAAATCGCATTCGCTGGCGCGGCTGACCGGCTCGCGCAGCGGCCCGGCCGGAATCATCCGGCCATTGCCGTAGCGGCGCTGGGCATCAACCACTTCGATTTCGATGTCGCGCGCCAGCCGGTAGTGCTGCAGGCCGTCGTCGCAGACGATCACATCACAACCGGCCTCGATCAGCGCCTTGCCGGCAGCAACGCGGTCACTGTCCACGCGCACCGGCACGCCGGTCTTCCAGGCGATCAGCACCGGTTCGTCACCGCCCTTGGCGGTCGGCGTATCGGCCTTCACCCACAGCGGTTTGTCGGCATCTTCGCGGCCGTAGCCACGGCTGGCCACGCCCGGCTTCCAGCCGGCCGCGCGCAGGCGCTCCACCAGCGCGATGGTCAACGGCGTCTTGCCGGTGCCACCGGCGGTGATGTTGCCAACCACGATGACCGGTACCGGCAGCGTGTAGCGCTTGCGCCAGCCACGCCGATAGGCCCGGCGGCGCAGCGCGGTGACGCCGGCATACAGCGGCGCCAGCAGGCGCATCGCCCACGGAACCGGGCTGCCGTCGTACCAGTACGGCGGGGTCTGGGTACCCTTGCCGGCCATCAGTCCTGCCTTTCGCGGAACTGCATGCTGTGCAGATGCTGGTACAGGCCACCCATGGTGAGCAGTTCCTTGTGGGTACCGCGCTCGACGATGCGACCGTGGTCCATCACCAGCACCAGGTCGGCATGCTCGATGGTCGACAGGCGGTGCGCGATGACCAGCGTGGTGCGCTCCGGCATCAGGCGCTGTAGCGCGTCCTGCACCAGGCGCTCCGATTCGTTGTCGAGCGCTGCAGTGGCTTCATCGAGAATCAGGATCGGCGCGTCGCGCAGGATCGCACGGGCGATGGCCAGGCGCTGGCGCTGGCCGCCGGACAGCAGCGCGCCGTTCTCGCCTACCGGGGTCTGAAGCTGCTGCGGCATGCGCGCGATGAATTCCCATGCATTGGCCGCTTCGGCCGCCGCGCGGATCTGCTCCTCACTCGCCTCCATGCCGTAAGCGATGTTGGCAGCGATGGTGTCATCGAACAGCATGACCTTCTGCCCCACCATCGCCACCTGGCGACGCAGGTCGGCCAGCGGATAATCATCCAGCGCCACGCCATCAAGGGTGATGCGTCCGCCACTGGGTTCGTAGAAGCGCGGCACCAGCCGGATCAGGCTGGTCTTGCCGCTGCCGGAGCGACCGACGATGGCGGTGACCGTTCCGGGCCTGGCAACGAAACTGATGTCGTCCAGCGCAATGCCACTGTCCTCGCGGTAACGCAGCATGACGTGGTCGAAGGCCAGTTCGCCACGCACGCGCTGCACCGTCTTGCGGCCCTCGTCGCGCTCCACCGGCATGTCGAGAATGCTGAACAGACGCTCGGCAGCCGCGACGCCCCGCGAGATCGAGGTCTGCACGCTGGTCAGACGACGCAGCGAAGGAATGATCGCCATCATCGAGGTCATCAGGCCCATGAACTGGCCCGCATTGAGACGACCGGCCAGCGCTTCGCGCGTAGACACCCAGACGATCACCGCCAGCGCCAGCGCGGCCAGGAACTGGACCACGCTGGACGCCGCGGCACGGGTGACTTCCACCTTCATGTTCAGCGACAGCATGCGGTTGGCCAGGCGCGAATAGCGTGTGATCTCGTGCTGCTGGGTGCCATGCACCTTCACTTCCTGCTGCGCGGCCAGCGACTGCTCGGCGGTCTGCGCCATCGAGCCCATGCCGTCCTGGATACCACGGCTGATGCGGCGGTAGCGCTTGCCCACGAAGGACACGATCACGCCGATCAGCGGCACCACCACCAGCATCGCCACGGTGACCTTGACGCTCATCTGCAGCATCACCGCCAGCATGGCGATGATGGTCAGGGTATCGGCCACCACGGTCTTGAGCGCGTCGGCGCTGGCCTGGGTGACCTGTTCGGTATCGAAGTTCAGGCGGCTGACCATCACCGGCGTCGCTTCGGTATCGAAATGCGAGGACGGCAGGTGCAGGTACTTGGCCAGCACCTGTTCGCGCAGGTCGCGCACCACGCTGCGGCCAGTCTTGGCCAGCGCATAGTCGCTCACCCAGGTGGCGATGCTGCGCATCAGGAACAGGCCGAGGATGGTCAGCGGCAGGATCACCGCCATGCGCGGTTCCGGATTGACGAAACCACGGTTGACCAGCGGTTCCATCAACTTGGTGAAGTGATAGCCCGCCAGGGCTTCGACCACCATGGCGATGACCGCGGCCACCATGAACACCCAGTAGGCGCGGGTGTACCCCAGCAGGCGTTTGTAGATCGGCCACACCGGCGCGTGATTGGAACTCATGGACGCACCTCGGGTGCTGTTGCAATGGCAATACGGCGGAAACCGAGCTGGCCCAGCGCATCCTGCGCGGTCACCACGGCCTGGTAGGGAGTACGCGCGTCGGCACGCAGCAGCACGGTCTGCTCGCGATCGCTGCCGGCCACGGCGGCGATGGTCTGCTTGACCGACTCGACGTCGCTGCGCAGCACTTCCTGGTCATTGATGAAGTAGCGGCCTTCGGCATTGATCAGCACGCTGAGCGAACGCGGCGGCTCGTTGGTCTGCTGTTGGCTGGCGGTCGGCAGCTGCACCTGCAGCGTCGAACGCGCATCGAAGGTGGTGGTGACCACGAAGAAGATGATCAGCACCAGGATGACGTCGATCAGCGGCACCAGATCGATATGCGGCTCATCCTGGGATCGGTCGTTGCCGATACGCATCGATCAGGCCTTCGCCGTGGCGGCGCCGGCCTGGCGCGCGGCCGGGGCCGGGTTCATCACCCCGGGGCGGCCGTCGAGCGTATCCAGCAGGGCGCTGGCTTCCTGCTCCATTTCCACCACGTAGCCGTGGATGCGGCCCTTGAAGTAGCGATGGAACATCAACGCCGGGATGGCCACGATCATGCCGGTGGCGGTGCACACCAGCGCCTTGCCGATGCCGCCGGCCAGCTGGTTCACGTCGCCCACGCCGTGGTCGAGGATGCCCAGGAACATCTGGATCATGCCGATGACCGTGCCCAGCAGGCCCAGCAGCGGGCCGGCCGAGGCAATGGTGCCCAGCGCGTTCAGGAAGCGCTCCATGCGGTGCACCAGGTGGCGGCCGGTGTCTTCGATGCGTTCGCGGATCTGGTCGCGCGGGCGGTTGCGCGCTTCCAGTGCGGCGGCCAGCAGCGCGCCCAGCGGCGAGTTGGTACGCAGGGTCTGCAGGTGTGCCGGATCGAGCTTGCCGCGCGCGGCCCAGTTGCGCACTTCCTGGCCGAGGCCGGGCGGCAGCACTTCAGTTCGCCGCAGGGACCAGAAACGCTCCAGGATGATCGCCAAAGCCAGTACGCCCAACAGCAGCAGCGGCACCATCGGCCAGCCACCGGCCTTGACCAGTTCCCACACGTTTCAACCCTCCGGCCCAATGGCCGCTTGTTCGATCGGCGATAGGATAGCAGCCGACCGCGCCCGCCCAGCGGCATCCCACCACCGGGATGCGTGGATACGCTGTTCACGCAGCTGCAGCCCTTGTGCACCAAGCCATACGCGGATCGCCCCGGAGTCGGCGGTGGCCAGCACTTCCGCCCCCTGCGCCTGCCAGCGCTGGACCACGTCCTGGCGTGGATGGCCGAAGCGGTTGCGGTGCCCGGCCGAGACCACCGCCAACCGTGGCGCCACGGCGGCCACCCACGGCGCGCTGGAGCTGCCACCGCTGCCATGATGCGGCACCAGCACCACATCCGCCTTCAATGCCGCCGGAGACGCCTGCAACAGCGCCTGCTCGGCCGGGCGGCCGATGTCGCCCGGCAGCAGGACCACGCCATAAGGGCTGGCGACGCGCAGCACGCAACTGTCTTCATTCTCGGCCTGCCGGCTACCCGGTGCCGGGTGCAGCACCTGGAAGTCGACACCATCCCACTGCCAGCGCATGCCCTGCTGGCACGGCCGGGCCCCGGCGATGGCGCTGCCGGGCGGCGCCATCAGCTGCAGCCCAGGCAATTGCCGGCGCAGGCTCGGCAGGCTGCCGGTGTGGTCCAGATGGTCATGGCTGAGCATCGCCTGCTGCGGCGGCCCCTGCCCCAGCGCACGCAACACCGGCACCAGGATCCGCTCATTGCCATCGCCTCCGGTCGGCGGCCCCACGTCGTACCAGAGTGCGTGCCGCGCCGTGCGCAGCAACACCGCGGTGCCCTGGCCGACATCGTGTACCAGCAGCTCCAGTTCCCCCTCGGCCGGTGCATGCCGGGCGGGCCACAACAGCGGCAGGCACAGCAGCAGGCCCGCCAAGCCACCGCCGGCGCCGCGTGGCAGCAGCCACCAGAACACCCCCAGCAACGCTGCCGGCACTGCCCAGCGCGGCGCCTCGGCCAGCCACCACATCGCCCGCGGGTGCAGCGCCAGTGGCTGCAGGGCCTGCCAGCTGAGCTCGAACAGCCAGGCAGCGGCACGCCAGGCCCAACGCCCGGCGCCGTCATGCAGCGCGTGCAGGCCGGTACCCAGCAGCGACAACGGCACCACCAGCAGCGTCCACCACGGGATGATCGGCAGATTGACCAGCGGCCCCAGGCGCGCGGTGCCGCCGAACAGGGCCACGCACAGCGGCAACAGGCCGAGGCTGGCCACGCCTTGGGCAGCCAGGAAGCCGCGCAGGCCGCCGCCGACGCCCTCCGGCCCGGTTCGCGGCAGGCACCACAGCAGCCACAGCACGCCGCCAAAGCTGAGCCAGAATCCGGCCGACAACACCGATAGCGGCGCCGGCAGCAGCATCACCATTGCGGCCAGGGCCAGCCCCTGCCCCGCACCCACCGGGCGACGTCCGGCACGGGCCAGTGCCACCAGCCCGATCATCAACGCCGCGCGCACCGTCGGCAGCGCGCCGCCGGCCGCCACGGCATAGGCGGCTGCGGCCAGCGCCGCGCCCCATGCCGCCGCCTGCGGCCGTGGCCAGTACCGTCCCAGCAGCGGACACAGCCACCACGACACGCGGCACAGCAGTACGCCGAAGCCAGCCACCACGCCCACGTGAAACCCGGAAATCGCGACCAGATGGGTCAGGCCCAGCGCGCGCAGGTGCTCCCAGTCGGCATCGGACAGTCCGCGGGTATCGCCCAGTGCCAAAGCCTGCACGAACCGCGCGGCAGGATGTGCCACCTGCGTGGCGACGGCGTCACTGCTGCGCTCGCGCCAGGCCGGCAGGCCCTGTGCGGGCACGCGCTCATGCGCAGCGCCCGGGTCGCGCACCGTGCCATTGCCGGAAATACCGCGCAGCAATGCATGGCGTTCGCCATCGAAGCCACCGGGATTGATCCGCGAGCGTGGCGCACGCACGCGCAACGACAACTGCCAATGCGACCCCGCACGAACCGCATGGCGTCCGCCCTCGGCCTCGTGCGCTGACGATCTGCGCCACGGGTCGTTCCAGGTGATCTGCAGGCGCTTGCCACGCAACGCTGGCAACGTATCGGCCTCATCCACGTGCAACACGAAGCGCGTGTAGCCGGGCCCGCTCTGTGGAAGATCAGCCACCCGCCCACGCACCTGCACATCCTGCGGCGGCGTGCCGGGTGGTAGCTGGCTGTACAGGGCCCACTGCCCGTGCAATGTTGCCCATGCCAGGCCGAGCAGGATTGCGGCCCAGGTGCGGCCGCGCCAGCGCAGCAGCCAGCCCGCGCCGCCGGCAACCGCCATTGGCACGCTCAGCCACAGCGGCAGCAGCACCGGCATCTGCACGCAGGCCAGCGCGCCCAGCACCAGACCGGCGGCGCAGCCGGGGCCAAACAGCGCCGGTGCGGAACGTTCGGAAACCATTCCACCAGCCTGCCGCCAGGCATAACAGGCTGCCTATCGGGGTTTTCCCCGTGTGACTGTCAGCGCCGGACGGTGCCGCGGTGGAAGTTGACCCTGAAGCTGGCACCGCCGCCGGCGGCCTCGCCCACACTGACCGAGCCGCCGTGGTGCTGCACGATTTCCTTCACCAGATGCAGGCCCAGGCCACTGCCACTACCCGCCGCGCGGAGGCGATGGAACGGCTCGAAGATCGCTTCACGGTCGCTCACTGGAATACCGGCCCCCTGGTCGCTGACTTCCAGCAGGCCGCGCGTGTCCAGGCGCACGCAGATGGTGCCGCGCCCGCCGCCGTGGACGATGGCGTTGTGCACCAGGTTGGCGATCACCCGGCCCAGCGCCAGGCTGTCGCCGTGGATCCACACCGGAGCCTCCGGTGCATCCACTTCGAAGCCATAGCCGGCACCGACCACCAGTGGCGCCAGATCAGCGGCCGCCTCACGCACCAGCAGCGCCAGGTCCAGCCGCTGCAGCGCACCGACGTTGCGATCGAGCCGCTGCAGATCCAGCAGGTGCTCGGCGACGTTGCCCAGCCGCGCAACGTCGGTCAGCAGCTGCGACTTGAGCTCTCCCTGCGGCAGCTGCGACAGGCGCGCCTGCACCACCGCGATCGGCACCCGCAGTTCGTGCGCGGCGTCGGCAAGGAACTTGTCACGCGCCGCATAGCCCTGCTGCACCTTGTCGATGGCATCGTTGAAGGCTTCCACCAGCGGCGCAACCTCGGTCGACACCAGCTGTGCATCCAGCCGCGCACCCGGCTGGCCAATATCCAGCTCCTTGGCCTGCTGTGCGGACCGACGCACGCCACGCATCGCACGGTGGATCACGGTCGGCATGACCAGCAGCGTGACCACGATCAACGGCAGGAAGAACCACAGGCCGATCAGGCGCAGCACCATCAGCGCGCCATCCAGCAACCCGCCCTTCGGTGCCCCGCCCACCATCACCGTGATGCGCCGCCCATCTTCGTTGCGGATCATCACCCGCGCCACGTCCAGATAGGGCGGCACCAGTGAACCCAGCTCGGTTGCACCCACTGTCGGCAAGCGTGCCAGCAACGGTGCGTGGATCGCCGGAATCGTGCCGCGTTCCAGCCACATGCCCTTGTCATCGACCGCCGCGAACCAGAGGTTGCCGCCGGCCCCAGCGTTGAGCTTTTCCCAGCGCGCCTGGTCCAGCACCAACCTGCCACCTTCGCTGTGCACGGCTTTGGCCACTGCCTCGGCGGTGAACATGTCCATGCCCCAGGAGTCTTTGTCGCCCCAGGTCAGGATCAGCGCGACCACCGCGAACAACACGGTGAAGGCCTGCGCCAGGAACAACCGCCAGGCCAGGCCAAGCGTGATGGAGCGGATCGGACGGGCCATCTCAGGCCTCCGCCAGCAGGTAGCCGACGCCTCGGATCACATGGATCTCCACACCGGCCCCGGCCTGCTGCAGCGCCTTGCGCAGCTTGGAAATGTGCGCATCAAGCGCATTGGACTGGATCTCATCATCAAAACCGTACACCGCAGCCTCCAGTGCGCTGCGGGTGACCGTGCGCCCCTGGCGCATCGCCAGCGCCTGCAGGACCAGTACCTGCCGGCGTGGCAGCGCCAGCGCCTGGCCCTCCACCTGTGCCTGCAGCGATTCGAAGTCGAATTCCAGCCGGCCCAGCCGCAGGCTCGGCGTCACCATTGCCGAGGGCCGCCGCGAGACTGCACGGATGCGCGCCATCAGTTCTTCGATCGCCACCGGCTTCACCAGGTAGTCATCGGCACCGACGTCCAGCCCCTCGACCTTGTCCGACAGCGTGCCCTTGGCGGTCAGCATGATCACCGCCAGATTCGGGCGCAGTGCGCGCGCGGTGGCGACGAAAGCCACGCCATCGCCATCGGGCAGCTGGCGGTCGAGCAGCATCAGCTGGTGCACCGGCTCGCGCAGCGCGAGCGCGGCTTCGGCCAGGCTGCCGACCACGTCGGCGACCACGCCCTGCCGCTCCAGGCCCGACTGCAGGGCACGGGACAGATCGGGATCGTCTTCGACCAGGAGGATGCGCATCAGGGGCTCGGCTACCGGAAACGGTGCCGATCATAGTGCCTGGCGCCGGGTTTGGGCGCCTTCGCGTGCCGATTGCCAAGGCGCAATGTTCTGACAATGTTGTGCCCCCACCATGCACAGCCATCCCCCGCAAAGTGGCTGATCGATGCCGTCGCTGTCCCCGACCCTGCTGCGCCCGTTGCTGTTCTCCGCTGCCATCGGCCTTCCGTTGATCGCCCACGCCGCCGACCGGAACACGGGGGTGCAGGCCGGTATCAGTGCCGGCGCGACCTCAGGGGCGTACGCCCACTACGACGTCAAGCCGCTGGTCGTACCGTCCATTGCCTGGCAGGGCGAGCGCTTCTTTGCCAGCCCGGGCTCGCTGGGCATGTACCTGTACAAGCGCGAGGGCCTGCGCCTGTCGGCGGCAGTCACGCCCTACACGCTGCGCTTCAAGACCGACGACGTGAACGATCCTCAGCTGCGTCGCCTGCACAGCCGGCAGATGTCCGCCATGGCCGGCATCAATGGTGAATACAGCGCCGACTGGGGCATCGTCGAGGCCAGCGTGATGCGCGAGATCACCGGGCACGGAGGTGGCATGGAGTCGCGCCTGCACTACAGCTATCCGATCCAGGCCGGTCGCTTCACCTGGGTACCCAAGGTCGGCGTGGTGCACTCCAGTGCGCGCCTGCTCGACTACTACTACGGCATTACCGACGAAGAAGCGCTGCGCTCGGGACTCGCCGCCTACAACCCGGGCAGCGCGACATCACCGAGCCTGCAGATCGCGGTCAGTACGCCCCTGGGCACGAAGTGGCGCGCGACCGGCGTCGTCGCCAACCAGTGGTTCGGCGATGCCGTAAAGGACAGCCCGATGGCCCGTCGCGGTACGCAGACGTCGGCCTTCATTTCCCTGATGCGCTCGTTCTGATCGAGCGCCCGCAACGGACAAGGACCCCCCCATGGCCTCCGTCTCTCCTGCTGCTGAAGCGCACGCGATCCTGCGTGCCCCGGACCTGGACAGCGCCGAGCGCGCCTACCTGGGGCTGCTGCCCGACCTGGAACACGTGAACGCGCTGACGCGCCGCGCACTGGGCCTTTCGCGCGCTGCCGATGCAGCGCGCGGCTATGCGTTGTCGATGACGCTGGTGGGATTGCGCCTGCAGGAACTTGAGATGGGCGAAGCGACCGCAAAGGAACATCGCCAGGCCACTCTGCGCAGCCTGCGCCAGGCCTTCAGCGCCTGAGCGCAGGCCAGCAACGCTGCCGGTGCTGCGGAGCAGCGGGAAGACTCAGCGGAACGTGGTCCACGCCAGCAGGGCCACCCAGATCACCGCCTTGAAGGTCCCCTCCAGCATGTTGCCGCCGAACAGCAGCTCGAGGATGGGATTGGGCCGGGAAACCGGAACATGCTCGCTCATCGGTGTTTGATCCTGGTGGTGGTTGCGGGGTGCGCGTGCCTGACCGCGCAGGCACCACTCTAGTACAGGCGGCGCCCCTGCGGACGTGCGGGCAACATCGCCTTAACAACCCACGCGCCCGTTCGGGTATGTTCGGTCCAACGCTGTGTTCAAGGATGATCGATGCTCAAGCGCGTCCTGTTCCCCGTTGTCGCCCTGCTGCTGTCCGCGCTGATCGTTGCGCTGGGATGGCAGAACCACCAGCTCCGGCAGATCAACGAGCAGATGGCTGCCCAACTGCAGAACATGCGGCTGGAAGCACATGGTCTCGGCCTGGGCAGCCGCCCGGATGCATTGGCGCTGCGCACGACCCAGCACACCCACGTCGATATCGGCGGCGCGCGCGACGCACCTCAGATCCTGTACTTCTTTTCCACTACCTGCCGCTACTGCCTGGCCTCGATGCCGCAGCTGCAACAGATCGCAGCAGCGCGCGGCCGCAGTGAACTGATCGGTGTGGGACTGCCTCCTTACAACCAACTGGCCGACTACGCCGGACAGCATGCATTGCAGTTCCCGATCGCCATCGACAGCGAGGGCGATGCGTCCAATCGCTACCGCGCCACGGTCACGCCGATGCTGATGGTGCTGGCCACCGATGGCAGCGTGATCTACAAGCATGTGGGCCAGCTTGATGAGCAGGTGGTGCGCGCCGCCATGAACTCGCTGACGCCAGCCCCCGCACTGCCCTGATGCCGCGCGCCGCATGGGCGCGCGCGTCATCGTTCACCGCATACGCGCCACAACCGGCACTCCGGTGCCTTCGGCAACTGCAACACCACTACGCCAACCAAGGAGATACACATGATCGGAAAGAAGGTGCTTTCGTCCGTCGCCGGTATCGTCGTTGTTGCGGCCATGGCCTTCGGTGCCAGCCAGGCCTTCGCCGTCGCCCCCAAGACCGGCTATGCGCCCGGTTGCGAGCCGCACCCGAGCTGCCCGTTCGGCAACTCGGGCAAGCCTGGCCAGGTGCTGTGCTGTGATCCGCTGTAATCGAAGCCGCGCCGCAGGTCGGCCCCGCTGATCTGCTGCAGGTGCCGCAGCGCTGAGCCAGCCCTGCGGCGATGATCGGTGCCCACCCGCACACTGGGCACCGCGCCGGGCCGCCTCCAGGGGCGGCCCGGCACTTCCGGCCCCCGATTCATCCTTTCCCGGGCGCCTTGGCGCGCGCTTTACCGGCTTTCGTCGCATACCGGTTTCACACCGCAGGGGGCAGTGCCACGCTGGACTCCCTTCTCCGGAGCACCGTGCCATGCCGATGCTTGCCCTGCTGCTGTTGTGCGCCGGCCTGTTCGGCCGCGATACCGACGCCGGGGATGCTTCCCTGCGCAGCCAGATCCTGCAGGCCGACGCAGGGCAGGCAGAAACATCATCGATGCCGGATCGGAAAGCGGACCCGGCAACCCTGCAGCTGTATCGCCTGCGCCAGGATCGCGTATTGCGCGTGGGCAACCAGCCGCTGCAGGCCGACGCCCCACAGCAGCACGCCGGCTCGGCGCGATTCGCGCAGGTCTGGGAACGCGTGGACGGGCACTGGCGGCTGCAGCGCATGATCAGCATCGACGAATGGGTGGCCCAACGCTGACCGCGGGTTGCAGCCCACCGGCGCAAACGAAAAAAGCCGGCCCAGGGCCGGCTTCCATCGTGATCCACCGCTGCACCGGCAATGCCGGGAGCCAGGTGGTGGGCGGTACAGGGTTCGAACCTGTGACCCCTACCATGTCAAGGTAGTGCTCTACCGCTGAGCTAACCGCCCATCTTGTTCTTGCCGCCCGAAAGCTGGCCTTGCTACGTAAAAACCCGGCGCCAGGGCCGGGCTTTGCAGTTCACGACAGCCCCCTTCCGGAGACTTCGTGGTGGGCGGTACAGGGTTCGAACCTGTGACCCCTACCATGTCAAGGTAGTGCTCTACCGCTGAGCTAACCGCCCGTTTTTGCTTCTGAACGTCCGCGATTGCGTCGGTGCAGGCCGCGTATATTACGGATGCCGGCCGTGAAGCGCAACACTTTTGTGAAGAAGATGCTGCACTGCCGCGTTCAGCCCAGACTGGCTTCCTTCAGCTGCCGGATCTGGTCACGCACGCGGGCGGCATCCTCGAATTCCAGGTCCTTGGCGTGCTGGTACATCTGCTGTTCCAGCGCCTTGAGACGGGACGCCAGCTGGGCCGGGCTGAGCGATCGATAGTCACTCCCCTCCTCGGCAACGCCGGGCCTGCCTTTGCCCTTGCCCTTCTTTGCTTCCTTCTCGGCCGCATCGGAGCGCGCACCCTCCAGCACGTCGGTGATCGGACGTGCCACCGAGCGCGGCACGATGCCGTGCTCCTCGTTGTACTCGACCTGTTTGGCACGACGGCGGTCGGTCTCATCGATCGCGGCCTGCATCGAACGGGTGATCTTGTCCGCATACAGGATCGCCTTGCCACGCACGTTGCGCGCGGCACGGCCGATGGTCTGGATCAGCGAACCGGTGGAACGCAGGAAGCCCTCCTTGTCGGCATCCAGGATCGCCACCAGTGATACCTCGGGCATGTCCAGGCCTTCGCGCAGCAGGTTGATGCCCACCAGCACATCGAACTTGCCCAGGCGCAGGTCGCGGATGATCTCCACGCGCTCGACCGTGTCCACGTCCGAGTGCAGGTAGCGCACGCGGATGCCGTGCTCGGTCAGGTATTCGGTGAGGTTCTCGGCCATGCGCTTGGTCAGCGTCGTGACCAGCACCCGGTCGCCGGCCTTGATGCGCGCGTTGGCCTCGCTCATCAGGTCGTCGACCTGGGTCCCCACCGGACGGATCTCCACCACCGGGTCGATCAGGCCGGTGGGACGTACGACCAGTTCGGTGATCTCGTCACCAGCCTCGCGGTACTCATACGGGCCCGGCGTGGCCGACACATAGATGCTGCGCGGGCAGCGCTCTTCCCATTCCTCGAAGCGCAGCGGCCGGTTGTCCAGCGCCGAGGGCAGCCGGAACCCGAACTCGACCAGCGTTTCCTTGCGTGAACGGTCGCCCTTGAACATGGCGCCGATCTGCGGAATGGTCACGTGCGATTCGTCGATCACCAGCAGCGCGTCGGCCGGCAGGTAGTCGAACAGGGTCGGCGGCGGTTCGCCGGCGTTCTTGCCGGTCAGGTGCCGGGAGTAGTTCTCGATGCCATTGCAGAAGCCGACCTCGGCCATCATTTCCAGATCGAACTGGGTACGCTGCGCCAGGCGCTGCGCTTCGACCAGCTTGTTCTGCGCGTACAGCTGCTCCAGCCGCTCCTTCAACTCGACCTTGATCGTCTCGATCGCTGCCAACACGCGCTCGCGCGTGGTGGCGTAGTGGGTCTTCGGGTAGACCGTGAAGCGCTGCATGTTGCGCAGCGTCTCGCCGGTGAGCGGATCGAACAGGGTGATCTTCTCGACCTCGCCATCGAACAGCTCCAGGCGCAGCGCTTCGCTGTCCGACTCGGCCGGGAACACGTCGATCACCTCTCCACGCACGCGGAACGTACCGCGCTGCAGTTCGTACTCGTTGCGCGTGTACTGCAGCTGGGTGAGGTGGTTGATCAGGTCGCGCTGGTCGATGCGCTCGCCCTTGGACAGGATCAGGCGCAGCGACAGGTAGTCTTCCGGCGCGCCCAGGCCGTAGATTGCCGACACCGTCGCCACCACGATCGCGTCCGGGCGCGACAGCAGGGTCTTGGTCGCCGCCAGTCGCATCTGCTCGATGTGCTCGTTGATCGAACTGTCCTTCTCGATGAAGGTGTCCGACGACGGCACGTAGGCTTCCGGCTGGTAGTAGTCGTAATAGCTGACGAAATACTCGACCGCGTTGTGCGGGAAGAACGCCTTGAACTCGCCATACAGCTGCGCCGCCAGCGTCTTGTTCGGCGCCATGATCAGCGTCGGCTTCTGCACGTTCTGGATGACGTTGGCGATGGTGTAGGTCTTGCCCGAGCCGGTGACGCCTAGCAGGGTCTGCTTGGCGATGCCCGCTTCGAAGTTGCTGGTCAGCTTCGCGATGGCATCAGGCTGGTCGCCCGCCGGCGAGTACGGCGAGACGAGTTCAAAACGGTCGCTCATGGTGGTGCCAGTTCCCGGGAGTGATGAGTATACGGGGCATGGAGTGACGGCCCGCTGAGGGGTTTCCGGGCAGGTGAGCGCGGTGCTGCCTGATGGTGAATGCCCCGGCGTACGGCGAGGCTGGAGGCATGTCCCTCCGCCATCGCCCTGCCCGGCTCAACCGCGGGCTCCATCTGATCGAGCTGCTGATTGCCGTCATGGTGTTGGCAGTCCTGCTGGCGTTGGCCTGGGGCCCCTGGCAACGCATGTTGCGGCACTTCCAGGCGGAAACGCTGCGCGCGGAACTGGTCGCCAGTCTGTCGATGGCACGCAGCGCCGCCATCACCGAGCGCCACCGCGTGGCGGTCTGTGGCTCGTCGGATGGCGTGACCTGCGACCAGGCATGGAGCCAGGGCTGGCGGGTACAGGTCGAACCGGCCAACGGCGCGACCGACGCCGGGAAGGAACTGCGCGTGCACAAGGTACGCCAGCGTCATATCGACCTGCGCACCAGCGATCATCGGCCCGACGTGCGGTTCCGGCCCGACGGCCGCAATGCCGGCACCAACCAGTCCATCGTGCTGTGCGTGGACGGGCAGGAGCACAGCCGCGTGATCATCAGCATCCCGGGACGGGTCAGGAGCCAACGCCCGCAAAGGCCCACTGCCTGCTGACGTCCGCAGCATCATCGTGAAAACGAAAAAAGCCGCGATTTCTCGCGGCTTTCTCGAATCTGGCGCCCGAAGTTGGACTCGAACCAACGACCCCCTGATTAACAGTCAAGTGCTCTAACCGGCTGAGCTATTCGGGCGGGGTGCGCATTTTAGCCAGCGTTCGCCGGGGAGTGCAAGCCTTTTATGCAACGCGGCCCAAAGGCCTGCCCTTTACCAGCATCCGGGCCCCTTGCTGGCATTCGGCGTCTTTCGTCCGGCCTGGTCCAGGCTCAGTGTGCCGCAGTCGTCCTTCTTCTGGATCTCGGTCGGTGCCGCCTGGAGGGTAAAGGAGGTGCCATTCGGCGTTCCCACATAGGAAAGCGTGTATCTGGCGGTACCGTCGCGTGGCGATTGCGAGAACGGCAGCGTCAGGCCCGCATAGGTGTTCTCCACGGTATGCCGCCGCTCCAGCATCTGCGCCAGCTCGACCAGATCGGCCTTGGCCTGGGCACGATTGGCCTTACGCACATAGGCCTGGTAGGACGGCAACGCGATGGCAGCAAGAATGGCCACCACGGCCACGGTGATCATCAGCTCGATCAGGGTGAAGCCGGTGGCGGTTCGACGCCTGCTGTACACATGCATGGGCAACCTCGATATCGGATTCATCAACGGATCTGCCGCCACGATTGCCGCCCGCAGGGCCGAGGCATGTAAAGCGGATCGGCGCCGGCTGCACGCAGCACGAACGTACACTGGCTGGCCTGCAGCATCTTGTCGACCGTGCATCCCGTGTCGCCTGGTTTGCAGGGCGTAAGCTTGGGCACAAAGATGTTGGTGTCCTTCACCGGCGGCCCTTGGCTGAGGTCACCCTTCTTGGTCAGGGCGACACCACCGCAGTTGCCGGTGCACAGCGCTTCTCCGCCGATCGTTGGGCTCAGGCCGGACATCTGGCCGCCACCGGTCAGAAGGTTGAGACCGTACAGCCAGTTCACGCCACCGCCGCTGCCGCAAATGGCGGTACCCGGCACATAGGACGTGAAGAACACGATGCCGTTCTGCACACGGGGGTTGCCGACGAAGCGTTCGCCTTCGACTGCCGATCCGGCCTGCAGGTCAACATACCAGCCGCGGGCCGAACCATAGTTCACCGCATTGCGGGTGACATCACGCAATTGATAGCCGCTGGCCGATGTACCGGTAGTGATCACCTGCTGTACCAGGTTGTCGCGCGTGCCAACGGCACTGGCGAGGTTGTCCCAGATGCCATACAGCGACTGCACTGGCGAGGTGCTGCTGACCGCATTGTCATCGGCGGCGAAGTACTGCCCGGTACCGAAGAACAGACTGATACCGCCGCCCGGACCCGTGCTGATCTCGATGCCGCTCATGATCGGCTGCGGGCTGTTGTTGCGCGTAGCGGTGAACAGCGGAGTTCCAGACAGGGCGATGTTCCAATCGGTCGGATCGGTGCTGGAAAGATCGAACTTCCAGATATTGCCCTGCATGTCACCGCCATACACAGTGTCGGTGATGCCGTCATTGTTCTTCAACGCCACCGTGGCGATGTTGATCAGGCCATTGCGTGCCGCGTACTTGGCACCGACCGGCGAAAGCCGCTTGAGTACCTTGCCGGTCTGGATATCAACCACGAACAGCGCTGCCTTGCCGCTGGTGGAGTTGACGCCATTGCCGAAGATCGCGACGAAGCGCGGCGCAGCGTTGGCATCGGCGCCTTTCACCGCCACCACAGCCGGCTTGCCCAGCACGAACCCGAGATCCGACTCTGTCTTGCCCGAGACTTCCCACAACACACTCGATGCACCGAACGCGGTCGGATCGCTGACATTCAGCGCGAACACGGAGCCATTGCCTACGCTCGTCGCATTGGGCGCCTTGCTGGAGCCACCACCACCCGTGGTGCCCACCAGCACCGTGTTCCAGGCATCCCCGTAGTAGACGTCGGACGACGTCAGTGGGCCATCCACGTAGTAGCGATGCCCATACTTGGGATTGGCCAGCTCAGCGATGTGCTGCATCGCAGCCGAGGGAATGAAGGCCAGTTCTTCGGTACCGCCGGATGCTCCATTCGAACCGTTGAAACCATGCACCATGCCGTCATTGGCGCCAACATAGATCATCGTCGGCGGCCCCGAGGTCGCACGCTTCGCTTTCAGGAAGGCGTCATAAGACGTGCCCAGCGTCGCCTTCCACTTGACTGTCGACTGCCTCGCCCAACCTGCATAGCCGAAGTCATCCGTTTTGGAGACGATCTCGGTGGTGGAATTGACGATGTCACCCAACGGCGATGTGCGCGAACGCAGGCCACTCACCGCTGCACCCCGCAGATAGTTGACCAGATTGGTCGAGGTCAGCTTTCCGAACCACGCAGGAATCGAGTCGCTGAACCCCAGCGCAGACAGCTTGGCCCGCTCATCGGTGCCCGGCAGATTGGTGGCCAGGAACTCGGTCGCATTGACCGGGGTCACCGTGCCATCGGATGCAGTACTGGTAGGGGACGTCGCCATGTAGATGTGACGCGTGGCGCTGCCGATATTGCTTGAGGCCTTCCACAGCACGGCACCATCTGCACCTTGGCCGTCAACCTGGGTGGCAATGACATCACCGGTCCAGTCCACGGTGCCGGAAGGCACGCTGTAATGGGACGATACGGTGAACGAGTTGGTCGAAATGCGCGCGCCACTGCCGCTGCCACCGACCGGCGCATCACCCTCCGCTGCACTGTTGAAGATCGCCTCCAGCGCCTCCTTCAGCTTGGTCGGATTGCGTGCCAGGAAGTAGTTGTCCGGCACGCCTGGTTTCTTGCTGTCCCACTTCTTACCGGCCGGGACACCGTACTTGGCGGCATACCAGAGCGGGCTCTGTAGCTGGCCGGCGGCGTTGGTAGATGCCTTGTACTTGATGACTACCGGCCTTTGCCAGCTGCTCGGGAAATTATTGGTAGTGGAGAGGACAGAGCCATTGTTGTTGCCCGGGCGAAGCGCCAGACGCTGCACGGTGCTGGACGCATTGGAGCCTGTGATCGTGTAGCCGGTCAACATTGCGTTGCCCGCGTACGCCGACAGGTTCTCGATCCGGATGAGCACTTCATCCTCCTCGACCTTGCCGGCCAAAGTCGTGCCAATCCAATCCACTCCCTTGTTTGCAGTTGTGTAGTCGCACAGTCGCGTATTGCCCGCAGCGCTGTTGCTCACTTTCGCATCAGCACGCCAGCAGATGTTGTTGAAATCCCCGGTGTCGTTGCACGCCGCGCCCACGCAGTAGCTCAGCATGGCAACGACGTCGTTGTCATGGTCATTGCCCCACAGGGAGTCTTCCCACACCAGCGAGAAGCTGCCGGACTTCGCATCTGTCCGGTAGGGACGGCCATAGACCAGCTTCCCGCCGGTGTCGTTGGCCTGCTTGGTGCCAATGCCGACCGAGCCCAGGAAGCAGCTGCGCCAGCCAGTGCTCGCTGCCGTTGCGCCAGCGGTGTTGTTGGCCTGGCAGAGCGGAGCCAATCCGATCTTGCTGTTGCCCACCGCGATCTCGAACTGCGGGAGGTTTTCCGCCATGGCAACGGCGTAGGTAGTGGCAGTGACCTTGTACGTGCTTGGCTTTTTCTGCACATTGGGGCGCAGATCGGTTTCAGCTGCAGCCTTGGCCAGTCCCGCCATCAGGAAGCTGCCTTCCATCGAAGGAATGTCGGGGCAGATGCCACGCGCCTTGCTGAGGCCGCTGATTGCCTGCCCTTGGCAGATATCGCTGTGGGTATCAAGTGAGGTGTAGCGAGGCGTATCGCCCACGCGACCGATCATGTAACTCTTGCCGGTGATCCCTTCGGCCGTGCCGACTGCATCGGTCGCGGACACCGCAGACGCAAGGCCGGTCACGGAACCGACGTTGTCACTGTCGAAGGACGGCAGGCCCGAAGACAGCACCAGGATGTTGCAGGTCGCACAATAGGAATTGCCACCATCTGCGGGCAGGCGATAGGGATCTTTCCAGCTGACGTTGGTCGGCAGGCCACTGAGGTCCCCGCTGTCGCTGTAGACCTTGGAACCCGCAGTGATGTACCGCAGCGCTTCCGCATACATTTCCGCCAACGGGTTGCCCCAGGCGCTGCACTTCTGGCCACCGGTTCCCGGGTCGGCCAGGTTGCCATTTCCCTTCTGGTCCTGACGATTGAGGATGCCGTAGGTGTTGCAGTCATTCCAGTTGTTGGACCAGTTCCAGTTGTCCAGACGGAAGCTGGAAATCGCGTTGATCACCCCCTCGTCGTCGGCCTTGGCACTCCCCGTCAGGTTCAGGTAGCAGAACTGCCCCGTAGACAGGTCGATTTCATCACCCGTGCCGCAGAATTTCGTACCGTTGCCCGCGATCTTGCCGATATTCCGCCGCAGGACACCACCATCCCGCGGATTGGCGTAAGTTCCCGTCACGAGTCCAAAGCGCAGTCGCCCGCTCTCACCGTAGGTCTGCAGCAGCCCGGCCGGCTTGAAACGGTCGGTGATGCCATCGTTGTATTTGCGGCAGAAACTCTCACGCACCGTAGAGTTGGCATCACAAACTTCCACGCGCACGGTGTAGTCCGTGGCCGAGCGGGGAATATCAGCGTAGCCCTCGGCATTGCTGGCTCGCCCCGTATCGCACTGGTTGCTGGCTGTCGATGCCCATTCGGTCAAAGCGCCTTCTGCCACACGCATCAAGGGCGCGCCCGTTGCCGAACGCGTCACGCTGCAGAAGCTGAACGTCGTCCCGCTTCCAGCAAGGTTGGCGAACTCGCGAAGGTTGGACCCACTGTAGACCTTGACCCATGCGTGCAGGTCGCTCGGGATCGGCGCCCGCTCCAGCACCGTCTTTTCCTTCGTATCGGTGAAGCGCTGGCCGCCGTACAGCACGTAGCGCATCACATCCAGGCGACTCATCGTCACCCAGTTGAGGAAGTTGCCCGACCACGCGCCGCTGCAGCTGTGCTTGTTGGCGCCCTTTGCCTGGGCATTGGCCTTGAAGACACCACTGTTGTACGAGTAACAGAGGTTGTAATCGAAGTAACCTGAGTAATCGAATTTATCCTGGTAGGTCGTGTCGAGCACCCCGTCCTCATCCAGGTCGCTGTAGTCGCTGTAGGCCTTGTTGAACAGCTGCTCGTCACGAGACATCACCATCATCATCAATGGCGGCTGGCTCTGCTTGCTGTACAGCGGCTCCTGCGCGATGTCGTAGTCACCAAGCGCGGCCTGCAGCGGAATGATCAACGCGGCAAGGCCGGCAAGCGCAGCAACACCCACACCGGCCCGCAGCCAGGTGGAGGAACGAAGTCGAAGGAAACGGCGCTCGCTGTTCATGGGATGAAGATCGTGTCGATGACCGCACTGGCGGATGCATTGGAGGGATCGTCACTGGCAAGCGCCGTGACCTGGTAGATGTTCCCGGTTTCTTCGTTCTGTCGGCCGCCGGTACGCCGGCTGGACGCTGCAAAGCACTTGTCGATGCGACGCGTGTAGGTGGACTTGGTTTCACTGAGACCATCGGCCCACGTCTGCGGATCGTAGGAGGGACTGCATTCCTCCTGGTTGGCCTTGAAGATGCCCCCGTCAGCCAGTGCCTTCTCGATGGATTTCTCGGTTTGCCGGGCGTCGGCCTCAGCGTTCTGGAAGGCAACGTTGCTGCGCAGATAGTTGGCAGCCATGCGTTCCTGCATGCTCGTGACCTGCATGCCGGCGATGCCCAGCAGGGCCATCAGCACCAGCATGATCAGCACGACATACAGCACCGCGCCGCGCTGGGAGCGTGGTGAATGCAGAGAGTGGCGGCGGGCGGGATGGGTACGCATGGTGGCCTCAGTTGCCATACAGGCGATTGCGCAGAGCGATCGTGCTCTGGTAGGCGGCGCGCATGCGGCCGTCAGAGGGCGCGGTGTAGGTCACGCCGAGCGCGGTCAGCGGCGTACTCGAACTGGCCTGGACAGATGCGGCCGGGTCCGGGCTGGACACCACCAGCCCCAACTGCACCGTACCCACACGCTGCCAGCCGCGCGAGGCCGGCACGATGGAGGCCTGAACATCGGTCGCGGTGCCCTGGCGATCGATGTAGCCGGTCGGCGACACCGTGCTCAGACCGTGATCCTGGCCGTACAGAAGCTGCATGTTCTCCACGCCTTCGACCAGCGCCTCTGCCGGTCCCGCCACCAGGGCAGCACCGGGCTTGGCGGTGAATCGAAGGCGATACAGCGAGGATTGCTTGGTCGTAGCGTCGTAGCCCACGTACAGGATGGACGTCTCGGCGCGATACAGCACCGCCTGGCCGGGCTCGTAGTTGCGTGCGATGGCCACATCGTTGTTGGGTGCGGTACCCACCGTCACGGTGCCAGCCTTTGCATCGATCGCACGAGCCTGGAAGACCGTGGCGGAAATGCAGTCGGCCACACCGAACAGCCCCGGGTCGGTAACTCCGCTATCAAGCACGGCAAGACGTTTTGGATCAAAGCTGAAAACCGGCTGGGCAACCGTACCGGCTACCGCCGTGACCGGCACACCGGTGGGCACCAGATAGCGCAGAGCGACGATATCGCTGCCGTCGACCCGGTTCTTGATGGCCGCGGCGAACTCACTCGGCAACGCCGGGGAATACTTGTCGCCCCCCGTTGACGGCGTTGCCGCCAACGTCACCGCGTCGCCCGGCTTGGTATTCGTTGCTTCGTAGCCCTGGATCGACCGCGCAAAGTCCAGCGCGGGGTGGCCTCCCGCAGCGAAGGTGGTTGCCAAGGTGCCCTGCGGATCATGCGCCTGATCGTTCACGCAGCCGAAGTGTCCCGCCATGCGCAGTTCGCGTTGCAGGGAATCCATCGCGAAGCGGCTGTTCTCCTGGACCCTCGCCAGCCCTTCAGACAGCTGGTAGGCCGTGCGTGAAGCGGCGAACACCTGGACCACGCCCAGCATGATGATCAGGCCGATGGTCAGGGCGATCATCAGCTCGATCAACGACAGGCCACTCATCGTTTGGCGGGAGCGCATTCTGGTCATCACAGCAGGCTCTCGGCAGCAAAGGTGGTGTCAGCCTTCGAATCGGGATTCCAACGCTCATCGCCCCAACTGACCGACACCCGTACCCGGCCGTCATTGACGGTTACCGTTCCGGATGCCGAGTCACCCAGTGCGCGGCCCAGGCGGCAGCGCCAGTCGCGGGTGAAGTCATCCTTGCCGATATCCTTGCCAATGGACGGCGCGCAGTCACCCTTGCCGGTGGTAGCAGCATAGGTACCGGCATAGCTGAGCGCGTTGATCCGGTTGGCCCGGATCTGATCAAGCAGTTCGTACCCCAGGTTGGTGGCCTGGGTGCGGTAGTTCGCGCTCTGGACGAACCGCACATTCATCGTCTGCAGCAGCGCGAAGCCCAGCAGGCCGATACCCATCACCAGGATCGCGATCATGACCTCGATCAGGGTGAAACCGCCCTGCGCCGTACGGTGCGGCTGGAAGCCGATCTTTCTCATGAGCAACTCTCCTTCAACAGCCGGACCTGTCCCGTAGGCGATATGCGTAGTGTCCGCTGCAGGGGCTGGTCGCCACACTTCTCAGGGCGAAGTGTCACATCCACTTCCGCGTTGGCGCGATTGCGACCACGTCCATCGAAGCCGATGGTCAACGTTTCGGTTGCGGACTTCATGGTCGGGCGACCCTCGCTGTAGCGCAGCACGTTCTCACCGGAATCAAGCGACCCGTTACCGTTGCGATCCTCCCAGACCATCCAGCCGTCGGCCCAGCTGCTGCCATCACATTCTTTGCCCGCTGTGGATGCGCATACAGCCCCACCACGCGTGTTCTTTATTGCCTCGGAACGGGCAAGTGCCAGCGACGCGATCAGTTCGTTGGTGGTCGTGGCCACACGATTGGAACGGATCGTGCTCTGGAAGCTGGGATACGCAATGGTGCTCAGGATCGCCAGTACGGCAACCGTGACCATCAACTCAACCAGCGTGAAGCCGTTTGGCCGGCGCAAAGACATTGGACGCTCCCCAGCGTGTTGGTGGCCACGATGGGCCATCGCCCTGCCACCGGCAAGCGGCGGCAGGATGAACGGTCATTCCGGGGCGACGGGCGTCAAAGGCTTGACGACCCGCCCTCCCCTGCCAGTGCCGGCGCGATCCCCAACGCGCCGGCGCAGGCTCAGGCCAGCACCTGGTAGCAGGGCTGGTATTCGCCGGAGATCTTCATGCGGCGCTGCTCGACGAAGGCGCGCAGCAGCGCGTCCAGGGCCTGCATCATGTCGGTGTCGCCATGAATCTGGAACGGCCCGAACTGCTCGATGCGGCGCATGCCGTCTTCCTTCACGTTGCCGGCCACGATGCCCGAGAACGCCCGGCGCAGGTCGGCCGCCAGCGCATGCGGTGCACGCCCGTGGTGCAGGTCCAGCGCGGCCATCGCTTCGTGGGTCGGCACGAACGGCTGCTGGTACTCCCACGGAATCTCGATCGACCAGTTGAAGAAGAACGAGTCCTTCTGCGCCAGGCGGTGCTCGCGCACGCGCTTGATGCCGTTGGCCATCTTCTTGGCTACCGCCACCGGGTCACCGATGATGATCTCGTAGCGCTCGGCGGCCTCATCACCCAGGGTCAGGCGGATGAAGCGATCGATCTGCTCGAAGTACGGCGCGGCAACGGTCGGGCCGGTCAGGATCAGCGGGAACGGCAGGTCCTTGTTCTCCTCACGCAGCAGGATGCCGAGCAGGTACAGGATCTCTTCGGCGGTGCCAACGCCGCCAGCGAACACGATGATGCCGTGGCCGATGCGGACGAAGGCCTCAAGGCGCTTCTCGATGTCCGGCATGATCACCAGGTGGTTGACGATCGGGTTCGGCGACTCGGCGGCGATGATGCCCGGCTCGGTCAGGCCGATGTAGCGCGTCACGGTACGGCGCTGCTTGGCATGGGCGATGGTGGCACCCTTCATCGGGCCCTTCATTGCACCCGGGCCACAGCCGGTGCAGATGTCCAGGCCGCGCAGGCCCAGTTCATAGCCCACCTGCTTGGTGTACAGGTATTCGTCGCGCGAGATCGAGTGGCCGCCCCAGCACACCACCAGGTTCGGGTCGCCCGGGTTGAGGATGCGCGCGTTGCGCAGCAGGCCGAACACCGCGTTGGTGATGCCTTCGGACGATTCCAGCTCGGCCGCGTAGGCCGGGCCCATCTCGATGGCCATGTAGGCCAGGTCGCGCACCACTGCGAACAGCAGTTCGGCGACGCCGCGGATGATCTCGCCATCGACGAAGGCCATCGCCGGTGCGTTGACCAGATCGATGCGCACGCCGCGATCCTGCTGCGCCACCTGGATGTCGAAATCGGGATACAGATCGCGCGCCGCGCGCGGATCGTCAGACGCGCTGCCGCTGGTCAGCACGGCCAGCGCGCAGCGGCGCAGCAGTTCGTGCATACCGCCGGCAGAGGCATCGCGCAGGCGGGCCACTTCGGCCCGCGACAGCACATCCAGCCCACCGCGCGGGTAGATCCGCGCATCCTGCACCGGCAGTGCACGGGCTGATTTTTCGTTCGTGGTCATGTCCAATTTTTCGCTTCCTTCAAGGTTTCCGACTGTACTGCCGCCCCCTTAAAAAGCAAAACGGCCGGGAAGCCCGACCGTTGGATGTGTGCTTCCCGCGTTCGCCTTTCCGGGACCGCATCGGCGGCGTTGGCGCCGCGCACATTTCCGGATGCTACGCCGATGCCCAGTGACCTGCAAGAACTTTCGCCTGAACGGAAAACGGCCGGGTTTCCCCGGCCGTTTTCACTTACTGCTTCAGGCTCTGACGGATCAGAACTTGTACTTCAGGGTCAGCTGCATCGACCAACGCGACACCGCAGTGTTGCCCTTGTCGTTGTTGTTTTCCTGCACCTGCGCGTTGTCGGTCGAACCAGTGAACGAGTACACGTACTTGCCGGTGGCCGGATCGATACCCGCGTAGTTGGCAACGCGACGGGTCGAGTAGAAGCCGTAGTCGTCGATCAGGCCCCACTTCTTGTTCAGCAGGTTGCCGACATTCATGATGTCCAGGGCGACTTCACCCTTGTGACCCTTCATGAAGCCCGGGAATTCCTGGCTGACACGGACGTCGAAGCTGTTGACCCACGAAGCGCGGTGCGAGTTCGCCGGGACCACGCTGCCACGGTAGGCATCCAGTTCCGGGTTCTGCGCCAGCCAGTCGAAGAACGCCTTCTCCATCGTGGCGCCGCCGGTGAACTTCACGTCGCCCGGGCCCTTCGGCACGTAGAACAGGTCGTTGGTGGTCGCACCGTCGCCGTTGGCATCGTTGTAGAAGATGTAGCTGTACGGACGGCCCGAACGGCCTTCGTAGAACAGGCCGACGCGGGTGGCGTTGTCACCGAAGAAGTTGTGCTTCCACTCCAGGGTGCCGGTGATACGGTCCTTCATCGCGTAGCGCGAGTTGTAGGCAACGTTCTCGTTGGCGTTGAAGATCAGCGTGTTGTTCCAGTTCGAGGTGTTCTGCGAGCTGGACAGCGGGCTGACTTCGGTCGACTTGGTGTAGGTGTAACCCAGCGACCAGCCCCAGTTCTCGGTCAGCGGCTTGGCCAGCGAGAAGGTGGCCTGGGTGCCACGGCCCTTGTCGGTGTTGCGCAGGACCAGCACGTCGCCGATGTCGGTCGGACGGTTGGCACGATCAACCGCACCCTTCGTACCGGTCGACATACCGTAGTCGACACCCTTGTCGATACGGGTATTGGCCTGGTTCTGACCCGCAGCGTTCCAGTAGATCGCACGGCCGTCCTGACCGGTGGCGGTCGGGGCCGACACGTCCAGACGGTCGAAGTAGATGCCGTCCTTGACCTTGGTGAACAGCAGTTCGGCCGACGCCACGATGCCGTACCACGGCAGCTCATGGTCGAACGCCAGGTTGGCCTTCCACACCGACGGCAGGCGGGTGCCCGGCGCGATGATGTCGACGTTCTGACGGGCCGAAGCCGGGCCACCGGCCGGGATGTACGGGTTCTGGCCATCCGGAGTGAAGGCACCGGCCGGGATGCTGCGCTCGTCGTACTCGATGTAGTTCAGGCCGGTGTTCTGGTAGGCACCTGCCAGCCACACGTTCGGGGCGGCGCCGCCGAACAGACCCACGCCACCGCGCAGCTGGGTCGGGCGCTCGCTGTCGAAGGTGTAGTTGAAGCCGACACGCGGCTGCACCAGGTTCTTGTCCACCAGCTTGGTGTTGTTGAAGCCGTACAGCTGCTCGATGCGCGGGTTGTACAGACGCTGGGTGCTGAAGTCAGGCATGTCGATACGCACGCCGAACATCAGGTTCAGGTTGTAGTTGATCGCCCAGGTGTCCTGGATGAACACGCCGGTGTTCTTCAGGGTGAAGTCGGCCGGGATGTCACTGCGGCTGCCGTCGGCGCGCGGCGCACGCAGCTGGTAGCGCGAGGCCTTGCCTGCCAGGAAGTCGTTGACGCTGTTGAATTCGTACACGCCGTTGAGGTTGCGGCCGTAGAAGTTCATCAGCTCGTTCTTCGAGTAATCGAAACCGAACTTGACGGTGTGGTCACCGATGTACCAGGTACCGGCACCGAAGGCGCTCAGCTCCTTCGACTCGACGATGTTGACGTGGGTGTTCTGCTCGGTACCGACGTACAGCGAGTCATTGCCCGACTTGATGCGGATCTGCGGCATGTCGACCAGCGGAACGCGGTTGGCCGAGTAATCCTTGTGCGAGACCTTGAACTCGGTCGAGAAGTTCTCGGACCAGTCACTGAACAGTTCACCCATCCAGGTTTCGTATTCGGTCGGCTGCTGGTACCAGAAGTTGCTCAGCGAGATGGCGCTGCTGCTGACCTGCGGGAAGCGAACGACGTTCTGCTCCATCTTGTTGTAGCGCAGGGCCGCACGGTGGTTCTCGTTGATGTTCCAGTCCAGCTTGACCGCGTACTCTTCGATCTCGGTCTTGCTGTTCGGCGCCGACAGGCTGCCCGGGTCGTAGCCCAGCTTGCCCAGGAAGTTCTGGACATCGGTGATCTGCTGCTGGGTGATGGTGCCACGGCCGATCGGCGTGTCGCTCAGGGCGACGCCGGCGGCGGCGCGCTCATACTTTTCATAGTTGGTGAAGAAGAACAGCTTGTCCTTGACGATCGGGCCGCCGAAGGTCATGCCGTAGGTCTTCTCGTCCTTGAAGCCGTTGAAGTCCTGCTTGTCACCTTCCAGACGCGAACGGACCATGTCCTTGTCGCGGTAGGAACCATAGATGGTGCCGTGGAATTCATTGGTACCCGACTTGGTGACGGCGTTGATCACCGCACCGGTACCACCGGAAATGGTGGTGTCGTAGTTGGCCAGGTCGATGTTGATTTCCTGGATGGCGTCCATCGACACCGGCTGACGCTCGGTCGGCAGGTTGTTGGAGCCCAGGCCGAACGGATCGGAGGCGCTGATGCCGTCGATGCGGATGGCGTTGTAACGGGTGTTCTGGCCACCGGCCGAGATCGCCCCGTCAGCCTTGCTGACCTGCGAGATGCGCGGGTCCAGACGGATGTAGTCCTGGATGTTGCGGCTGGCCGACGGCAGCGCATCCATCGTTTCGCGGGTCACGTTGGTGCCGGTGCCCATCTTGTTGGCGCTGAACAGGTCCAGGCCGCCGGCGGTGGCGACAACGTTCACGGCGTCCAGGTTGGTGGCAGCCAGGTCACCGCCGAGGTTGGCGTTGACGGTGTTGACCTGGTTCAGGTTCAGGTAGACACCCTCCTCGGTCTTGGTGCCTTCACCGGACTTGGTGATGGTGATGGTGTACGGACCACCCACGCGCAGGCCGCGCGCGTTGTAACGACCCGCCGCGTCGGTGGTGGCACGCGAAACGGTGCCCGACTCGGTGTGGGTGATGGTGACTTCGGCGCCGGCGACCGGCTGGCCTGCGGCGGACATCACCTGGCCGCCGACACCGGCGGAGGTGCTGCTCTGGGCGAAGGCGGGAGCGGCGGCGAGTGCGGCCACGAGACCAAGGGTAAGCTTGGACATCCGGAGTGGGTGGGTCATTTTTCGGTAGCCTCGATGCGAGTTGGCGATGGCGGAAAAAAAGCGCATCCAAACAGCCCTGCGGGTGGCTGGTCGGAGAGTTATCTGGGGTTCCCTACCGCTTGGCTGAAGGCAGCCATAACGGTTAACACTAGATTAACACGCTACGCCATCAATGTGACGGTTGTGCGACAAACGGCACCGGATCGCAACGCAATCGTGACGGGTTCTTCACTCCGCCTTTCCCCCCGGCCTCACTCCGACAGGGGAGCCTCACTGGCGTCGAGAATCCGGCCCCGCCAGGCATGTCCGGCGCTGGACAGCAAAGTCACGGCCGCAGCAGCGGCGGCCTCCGGGCCTTGGGCGGCCGGGTCCTGGTCGACGGAATAAGCACGGGCGCGCAGCGCCGTGCGCAGCGGGCCGGGGTACAGGCCACTGACCCGTACCGGGCTGCGGCCGAGTTCGTCGTGCAGGCTGGCGATCAGGCCACGCAGGCCATGCTGGGCCACGCCATAACCACCCCAGTAGGCCTGCCCGACCCGCTCGGGCGCATCCACGGCAAACACCAGCGCCGCGTCTTCGCGCTGCCGCAGCAGCGGCAGGCAGGCCTGGGCCAACCAGGCGGGCGCAGTCAGGGTGACATGGATGGCACGGGCGAAGCTGGCCGGGTCGGCCAGTTCGAACGGGGTCAATCCGGGGAAATGCGCGGCACAGACCAGCAGGCCGTCCAGCCGCCCGAGCTCGCGCTGCAGGGCCTGGGCCAGCTCGGCATAGTCATCGGGGCCTGCGCCTTCCAGGTCCAACGGGTACAGCAGGGGTTCCGGGCCGACAGCCTGGACCTGAGCGTAGACACGGTCCAGGCGGCGCGGCTTGCGGCCCAGCAGGACCACGGTGGCCCCGGCGGCCGCAGCGGCCACCGCCGCTGCACTGCCCAATCCGCCACCGGCGCCGGCAACCAGCACCACGCGATCCTGCAACGGGCGACCATCGAGCGCCCCGTCGGTCGGTGACGTCGATGGCCAGGCACTCATCCCTGGGTCGCCTCTTCGACGATGCGCTTGAGCTCGCCGGCTTCGAACAGCTCCAGCACGATGTCGCAGCCGCCAATCAACTCACCGTTGATGAACAGCTGCGGGAACGTCGGCAGGTTGGAGAATCGCGGCAGGTTGGCGCGGATCTCGGGTTCTTCCAGCACGTTGACGGTGCGCAGGGTGACGGCGCCGGCCGCCATCAACGCCTGTACGGCGCGGCTGGAGAAGCCGCACATCGGGTACTGCGGGGTGCCCTTCATGAACAGCACGAGCGGGTAACGATCGACCTCGGCCTGGATTTGCTGCATTACCGCCACAACCTCACTCCTTGCTTCGCCGGACAAACCGACCGTGATGGTCGGCTAGACTGCCCACGGTAGCCGCCATTGTAAGCGGATGGAACCGGCTGCCGCCGCCCCCTGGCCACGAACCTGTCCATGCCTGTCGAATTGCCCGCCCTGCCCTACCTTCCCGGCTCCCTGCAGCCGCACCTGTCCGCACAGACCGTGGAACTGCATCACGGCCGCCACCATCGCGCCTATGTGGAGGCCGTCAACGCCGGCATCCTCGGCACCGAGTGGGAGGAAGCGTCGCTGGAGGAGATCGTCCGCCATGCCCAGGGCACGCTGTTCGATGCCGCCGCCCAGGCCTGGAACCACGGCTTCTACTGGCAGTGCCTGCGCCCGCGCGGCGGCGGTGAGCCCCAAGGGCGGTTGGGCGAGCTGGTGAAGCGGCAGTTCGGCGACGTGCAGCGCCTGCGCGAGGAGTTCAACCGCACCGCGCTGGGTCTGTTCGGCTCCGGCTGGGTATGGCTGGTGCAGCACCCCGGCGGCCAGCTGGGCCTGCAGGCTACCCGCAATGCCGGCACGCCACTGACCGGTGAAAGCACCCCGCTGCTGTGCTGCGACGTCTGGGAGCACGCTTACTACACCGACTACCAGAATGACCGCGCGCGGTATCTGGACGCGTTCTGGCAGATGGTCAACTGGGAATTCGCCGAAAGCCAGCTACGCTGACTCCCTGTAGAGCCGAGCCCATGCTCGGCTGGCCGGACAGCAGCCGAGCATGGGCTCGGCTCTACAGATGAAGCTTCACGCGCTCTCGTGCGCAGCCACGGCGTCCATCACCCGCGCTGAATACACCAGCGCCGCGCCGGCATTGAGCGACACCGCCACACCGAGCGCCTCGGCGATCTCCTCGCGGCTGGCGCCATGCTTCAGTGCCGCGTCCACGTGCACGGTGATGCAGCCGTCGCAACGGGTGGTCACCGCCACTGCCAGCGCGATCAGCTCGCGGGTCTTGGCATCAAGGTGATTGGTCTGGGCCCCGGCGTTGGCCAGGGTGGCGTAGCCCTTGACCGTGTCCGGCGAGAGCTTGCCGATCTCGCCGATGCGACCCTTCAGTTCCTTGCGGTAGGCGTTCCAGTCGAGCATGGGGGTGACTCCTGAGAAAGGAGCTCCACGCTACCACCGGGAATGTTGCGCCGATGCCTGCACCGGCGCGTCACAGCGTTGCACTGCCGGCCAACGGCCGGCACTACCGGGCTCAGCGGTTGCGCAGCGCGTGTACCGCCGGCGCCACCTGGGCCTGGCGGTCCAGCTCCAGGCCAACCTGGTCCAGCGCATCGGCCAGTGCAGCGGCATCATCGTCACGCAGGGTGGCGTGGCCGACCTTGCGGCCTTCGCGCGCTTCCTTGCCGTAGTCGTGCCAGTGACCGCTGGCCTGGGCCAGCACCGGCAACGGGTCGGGCATCTCGCCCAGCCAGTTCAGCATGCAGGCATGACCGAGCATGCGGGTGCTGCCCAGCGGCAGGCCCAGCACGGCGCGCAGGTGGTTTTCGAACTGCGAGGTCTCACTGCCTTCGATGGTCCAGTGGCCGGAGTTGTGCACCCGCGGCGCCATCTCGTTGGCCAGCAGCTCGCCATCGCGGCAGAACAGCTCCAGCGCGAACACGCCGACGTACTGCAGGTGTTCGGCAACGCGACGGGCATAGCCGATCGCGGCCTGCTGCTCGGCGTCGGACAGCACGGCCGGGGCCACGCTGGCCGACAGCACGCCGTCGACATGCCAGTTACCAGTGACCGGCCAGGCCTCGAAGCTGCCATCGCGGCCGCGCACGGCGACCACGCTGACCTCGCGCTGGAAGGCCACGAAGCCCTCCAGGATCAGGCCGGTACGCTCCACCTGCGCACCCAGTGCATCCCACGCGGCGTCGATGTCGGCTTCGCTGCGCAGGCGGAACTGGCCCTTGCCGTCGTAGCCGAGGCGGCGGGTCTTGAGGATGCACGGCAGGCCGAACTCGGCCGCCTTCGCAGCCAACTCGTCACGACTGCGGATGTCAGCGAAGGCCGGCAGCGGAATGCCCAGCTGCTGGAACAGGGTCTTTTCGCTCAACCGGTCCTGGGCCACCGCCAGCGCAGCCGGCGGCGGATAGACCGGCACGCGGTCGGCCAGGAACTGGGCACTGTCGGCGGGCACGTTCTCGAAATCGAAGGTGACCACGTCGACCTTGGCGGCGAAATCCGCCAGCGCCTGGCGGTCATCGAAAGCACCGACGGTGAGCGGCGCCAGCGGGCCGCTGCAGGCGTCAGCTGCCGGGTCGTACAGTTCGAAGCGCAATCCCAGCGGCGCACCGGCCAGAACCATCATGCGGGCGAGCTGGCCGCCGCCCAGGATGCCAACGGTCAGGCTCATTGGCGCGGATCGTCGTGGGCCATCACGTCTTCGGTCTGGCGCGCACGGAAAGCGTCGAGCGCCTGGCCGATCGCCGGCTGGTCGCTGGCCAGCATCGCAGCGGCGAACAACGCGGCGTTGGAGGCACCGGCATTGCCGATGGCGAAGGTGGCAACCGGAATGCCGGCCGGCATCTGCACGATCGACAGTAGCGAATCCATGCCGTTGAGGGCCTTGGACTGCACCGGCACACCCAGCACCGGCACGGCGGTCTTGGCGGCGATCATGCCCGGCAGGTGCGCGGCCCCGCCGGCACCGGCGATGATCGCGCGCAGGCCACGCGGGCCCGCCTGCTCGGCGTAACTGAACAACACATCCGGCGTCCGATGCGCGGACACCACCTTCACTTCGAACGGAACACCCAGGGCTTCAAGCTTCTGGGCGGCGTGCTGCATGGTTTCCCAGTCGGAACGGGAACCCATGACGATGCCGACAAGCGGCGCGATCGGGTTGGGGGTCATTGGCCGTCACCTGCCTTAAAGACGTATTCTAGCCATCTTCCACGCAAGACGAAGAACCATGGATCGCAAGCTGCTCGACCTGCTGGTGTCACCGGACACCCGCCAGCCCCTGTCCCTGCTGGATGGCAAGGGCCTGGAAGCCCTCAACAAGGCCATTTCCGCCGGCGCGGTGAACAAGGCCGATGGCAACCCGCTGGCGCAGCCGCTGCGCGAAGCGCTGGTCACCCGCGACCGCAAGCAGGTGTTCCGCGTTGACGACGGCATTCCGGTGCTGCTGGCCGAAGAAGCCATCCCCACCGCTCAGATCGCCGACTTCCCGGCCGCATGAGCACGCTGCCGACGCCGGATGCGGCCGTTGTCGCCGCCGATGTCGCGCGTGCGCTGGCCGAGGACCTGGGCAGCGGTGACGTCACCGCCGCCCTGCTGCCCGACCAGGCCGACAGCGCTTACCTGCTGTGCAAGCAGGATGGGGTGATTGCCGGCCGCCCCTGGTTCGATGCCACCCACCGCGCACTCGACCCGGACGTGCGTATCGAATGGCAGGTTTCCGAAGGCGACGCCGTCACCGCAGGCACCGTGCTGGCGCTGCTGCACGGGCGCAGCCGCAGCCTGGTCAGCGCCGAGCGCACTTCGCTGAACTTCCTGCAGACGCTGTCCGGCACCGCCACGACCACCGCCCGTTACGTAGCGGCGGTGGCCGGTACCGGCACACGCATCCTCGATACCCGCAAGACCCTGCCCGGCCTGCGCCTGGCGCAGAAGTACGCGGTGCGCTGCGGCGGTGGCGAAAACCATCGCTTCGGCCTCTACGACACGGTGATGCTGAAGGAAAACCACATCCGCGCCGCTGGTTCGCTGGCCGCGGCGGTGGCCGGCGCACGCCGGCAATGGCCCGCGCTGCCGCTGGTGGTCGAGGTGGAGGATCTGGCGCAGCTGCGGCAGGCGCTGGAAGCCGGTTGCGAACGCATCCTGCTGGATGACTTCAGCCCGGACCTGCGCCGCGAGGCCGTGCGCATCACGGCCGGCCGCATTCCGCTGGAAGTGTCCGGCAGCGTGGGCCTGGGTGGCCTGCGCTCGATCGCCGAGGACGGCGTGGACTGCATCTCCATCGGCGGCCTGACCAAGCACGTGCAGGCCATCGATCTGTCGCTGAAGCTGGGCCCGCCGCCGGGCTGAGGCCTGCAGGACTTGTAGAGCCGAGCCTACGCTCGGCTGCTTGTCGATTTGCGGCGCGCCCTGCGCGCGCTTCGCGCGATGAGGCGAGCATGGGCTCGGCTCTACACGACCCGGGACGCCTTCACGGCTCGGCTACGGCCGCCTCTGCGACGCTGCCGGCATCCCCCACAGGAGCCGCGCATGCGCCGGATGCTCTTGCCTGCCTGCCTGCTGCTGGCCGCAGCCCCCTTGTCCGCAGCGGCCGCCGAAGCCTGCGATGTACCACCGCGTTTCGGCCTGAGCCCATTGGCGGTGGCCATCCGCAACACTGCCTGCAATGAGCACCGGCTCTGGTACCGGCCCTTCATCGATCGCGATGGCCGCGCCGCCAGCCTCAGTGTCACCGAGGCCGAAAGCGATCACCTGGCCGACAACGGCCTGATCGCCTGGCAGCGCGTGGCAGGCTACTGGCGCAACAGCGGCACGCTCAACGCGATGGGCAGCATCGCGGGCGCCAGCAGCTGTCTGGCACCGCTGGGCACGCGCTACACCGACAGCGACTGCCGCGCCTTCCTGGTCGACAACCCGTGGTCGGCCGCGTTCATTTCCTGGGTGATGGTGCAGTCCGGCGTTCCCGGCTTCAACACGTCGCCACGCCACATCGACTACATCCGTGCCGCGTACCAGGGCGGCCCCTCGGGCGTTCCGTACCGGCTGGTCGATCCCGCGACCGCAAAGCCCGCACCGGGCGACCTGCTGTGCTTCCTGCGCGACCGCAGCACCACGCTCAGCTACAGCGGGCTGGTGCAGGCACTGGGCAACGGCTCGGTGGGCCACTGGAAATCGCATTGCGAAGTAGTGGTGGCCGCCAACCTGGGGGGCGACCAGACCCTGTACCTGGTCGGTGGCAACGTGATGAACACCGTGGCGATGCGGTTGATGCAGCTGGATCGTACGGGGCTGATCAAGCTGCCTCCGGCACGCGAACGCAACAGCACCGGCATCGACCCCAGCTGCACACCGGGTCGCGAGGACGAATGCAGCTTCAACCGGCAGGACTGGGCAGCGCTGCTGCAGTTGACCGCCACATCACCGCTGGTGATGCCCTCGCCCACTGCAACGCCGATGCAGCCCACTCCTGCACCGCAACCGGTCATCGTGCCCGCACAGCCGATGTCCAACGAACCGCAGCCGCGGCGGTGAAGCAGCGCTTGATCCAGCGCGCGTTCGCCGCCATCTTTGCGGGATCGACCTCTGACGGCTGACGCCATGCCCACCCTGCTGCTGTTGCTGATTGCCGGCGGAATCATCTATTTCTTCTGGAACGCGGCGCGTTCGGCCGCCGAGCGCGCGGTCGAGCTGGGCCGCAATGCCTGCCGCGCAGCCGACGTGCAATGGCTGGATCAGGCGGTACATGCCACCGGCCTGCGACTGTCGCGTGGCGAGGATGGACGGCTCGGTTTCGAGCGCACCTTCAAGTTCGAGTATTCCTACGATGGCATCGATCGCCACGTGGGCCGAATGGTGCTGCGCGGCGACCAGCTGATCTCATTCACTGGTCCGGGCGCGGCGCGGATCAGCCAGATCCGCGCGGATGTGGACGATGCCGAGGATGTGTAGGACCTGAAGGTGTGCCGACCAACGGTCGGCACCCTCCATTACTTGACCACGCGCAGGTTCGGGCGCCCCTTCGGCGGCGGACTGGCCGGCGGCGTATCGTCCGGCGGCGTGCCTTCCTCGTGCAGCAGTTCGTCGCTGGTCGGTGCGGTTTCGCTGCCCGGAATGTCATCCGGCAGCGCCATGCCCTGCCCGGTCTCGCGGGCGTAGACGGCCAGCACGGCGCTGATCGGTACCTGCACCGGATAGCTGGTACCGGAGAAGCGCGCCGAGAAGCTCACCATCTCGTTGTCGATCATCAGCCGCACGACAGCGCGTTCGGCGATGTTGAGCACAACCCGGCCATCCTTGACCGCCGAAGGCGGCACCTGCACGCCGGGGACGCCGGCGTCGACCAGGATGTGCGGGGTCAGCTGGTTGTCGTTGATCCATTCCACCAGCGCCCGCAGCAGGTACGGGCGGTGGCTGGTCATGTGGAAGAAGTCTTCGGTCATGCGTGAAGTGTACGCGCCCGGCGCCCTGACAGGGCGGATCGCCTGCACGCCGGTCGGCGTGCAGACGGGTAAAGCAAGGCGGGATCAGCCCGGCAGATCGCGCAGCTTCTTTTCCTGGTCGGTCAGGCTGCGAACAAAACCCGGATGGCGGAAGATGCGGTTGCCGTAGTCTTCAATCGCCTTGCCGTCCTTCGGCAGCGGCACATCCAGCGACTGCAGGCGCCAGATGATCGGCGCCATCGCGCAGTCGGCCAGGCTCATTTCCGGGTTGAGGAAGAACTTGCTGGCCTTGAACAGCGGCAGCGAGGCGGTCAGCAGTTCCTTCAGGCGCTTGCGGCCGGCCTCGGCCTGGGTCTTGTTGCCCAGCTGGATGGCCTGCACCTGCGGCACCCAGTCGTGCTCGATGCGCAGCATGGCCAGGCGGATGCGCGCACGCGAGAGCGGATCGACCGGCATCAGCGGCGGATGCGGATAGCGCTCGTCCAGGTATTCGCTGACCACCGACGCGGCGTAAAGCACCAGCTCGCGTTCGACCAGAGTCGGCACCGAGTGGTACGGATTGAGGTCGATCAGGTCTTCAGGCGGGTTCTGTGGATCGACCGGAACGAAGTCGAAGGTCACACCCTTGGCCGCCAGGACCAGGCGTACACGGTGGCACAGTACATCGTCGTTCGAGGAAAACAGCGTCAGTGTATTGCGCATGCGTACGCTCGCCGCCATCAAAGGCTCTCCCACGACAGGAGACCGCCTGCCGCATCGGCGCCGCTGGCACCGTGCCAGCGATCGACTCCTCCCCGAGTGTGCAACCGACCATCACAAAAGCCAATAGGCCCGTGCGATGGCCGGCGGCAGATTCAGTGAACGTCCTTCCAGTATTCCTTCTTCAACAGATACAGCAGGAAGGTCAGCAGGGCCAGGAACAGGATCACCCACACGCCCAGCTGCTGGCGCTTGAGCGCGGCCGGTTCGCCGGCATATTCGAGGAAGTTGGTGATGTCCCGCACTGCCTGGTCGTACTGTCCGGCATCGACGTTGCCTGGCGTTTCCAGGCGCAGGCCGGTCACCGGCGGATCCATGCCCGGCGCCTCCGGCTGGCCATGCACGGCATGCTGCAGGCCCTGCATTTCCCACAGCGGGTTGGGCATGGAGGCGTTGGCGAACAACGCGTTGTTCCAGCCCAGCGGCCGGCTGCTGTCCAGGTAGAACGACTTGAGGTAGGTATAGACCCAGTCACTGCCGCGCACACGCGCAATCAGGCTGAGGTCCGGTGGCATCTTGCCGAACCACTTCTCGGCATTCTCCTTGGGCATCGCCACCGGGATCGGGTCGCCGATCGCCGAGCCGGTGAAGTTGAGGTTGTTCATCACCTCTTCTTCGGTCAGGCCCAGGTCCTGCGCCATCCGCGAATAGCGCAGGTACTTCAGCGCATGGCAGCCGGAGCAGTAGTTCATGTACAGCTGCGCGCCGCGCTGCAGCGAGGCGCGGTCACCGAGGTCGTTGCCGGCCTGCAGCAACTTGGTGCCGCCCTCGGCGGCGGAGGCCAGGAAACTGCCCAGCATCAGGGCGGCCGTCAGGGCCAGCCGGACCATCCAGCGTTCAGTCATGGGTGGTCACCCTCTCCGGTACCGGCTTGGTCCTGTCCAACCTTGTCCATAGCGGCATGGTGATGAAGAACGCGAAGTACAGGAAGGTCAGCACCCGCCCGATATAGGTCTCGTGCACGTCGGTGCCGGGGCCGGAACCGATCACGCCCAACCACACGAAGCACACTGCCAGCACGCCCAGCATCACCTTCGAGATCCAGCCGCGGTAGCGCACCGATTTCACCTTCGCCTTGTCCAGCCACGGCACCAGGAACAGGATCGCGATGGCCGAGAACATCACCAGCACGCCGCCCAGCTTGTTCGGTACCACGCGCAACATCGCGTAGTACGGCGTGTAGTACCAGACCGGTTTGATATGTTCCGGGGTCACCAGGCGGTTGGCCTCGGTGAAGTTGTCGTGCTCCAGGAACAGGCCACCGAAACCAGGCGCGAAGAAGATGATGAAGGCGGCGATGATCAGCAGGAAGCCGGCGCCGACACCATCCTTGAGTGTGTAGTACGGGTGGAACGGAATGCCGTCGGCCGGTGCGTTCGGTGACCAGCGGTTGCCCTTGGGCCCCTTCTTGATCTCCACGCCGTCCGGGTTGTTCGACCCCACTTCGTGCAGCGCGCCCAGGTGCAGCACCACCAGCAACAGCAGCACCAGCGGCAGTGCGATGACGTGCAGTGCGAAGAAGCGGTTGAGCGTGGCGTCACTGGGCAGGTAGTCGCCCATGATCCATTCGGTCAGGCCGTTGCCGATCACCGGTATCGCGCCGAACAGCGAGATGATCACCTTGGCGCCCCAGAACGACATCTGGCCCCACGGCAACACGTAGCCCATGAAGGCTTCGGCCATCAGCACCAGGTAGATCAGCATGCCCAGGATCCACACCAGCTCGCGGGGCTTCTGGTAGCTGCCGTACAGCAGGCCGCGGAACATGTGCAGGTAGACCACGATGAAGAACAGCGAGGCACCGGTGGAGTGCATGTAGCGGATCAGCCAGCCCCACTCCACATCACGCATGATGTATTCGATGGAGCCGAACGCCTCGGCGGCGTTGGTCTTGTAGTGCATCGTCAGGAAGATGCCGGTGACGATCTGGTTGACCAGCACCAGCAGGGCCAGCGAACCGAAGTAGTACCAGATGTTGAAGTTCTTCGGCGCGTAGTACTCGCTGACGTGCTTGCGGTACACCGGCATCAGGCCGGGCGCGCGCGCGTTGACCCAGTCGGCCACGCCGCTGGCGGTACGGCTGAGGATATTGGCCATCAGGCAGCCCCCTGCGGATCGACACCGATGATGATGGTGTTGTCGTCCTGGTAGTGGTGCGCGGGCACCTTCAGGTTGATCGGTGCCGGCACGTCCTTGAAGACGCGGCCGGACATGTCGAAGCGCGACTTGTGGCAGGGGCAGAAGTAGCCGCCCTTCCACTGCGGGTCGTAGGGCTCGGGCCGGATCTCGGCGACCATTTCCGGCGAGCAGCCCAGGTGCGTGCACAGGCCGACCAGCACGGAAATATCCGGCTTGATCGAGCGCAGCTCGGGGTTCTGCTTCAGCACGTACTCCGGCTGCTGGTCCTTCTCGCCGGACTCGGGGTCCTTGAGACGGCCGTCCAGCCCGTGCAGCGCATCGAGGATCGCCTTGGACCGTTTGACGATCCAGATCGGCTGGCCACGCCATTCCACGATCAGGCGTTGGCCTTCCTGCAGGGCGCTGATGTCGGCCACCACCGGTGCGCCGGCAAGCTTGGCACGGGCACTGGGGTTCCAGGATTTGATGAAAGGAACTGCGGTGAATCCGACGCCGACGGCGCCCACCACGGCTGTGGTGGCAGAAAGAAAACGCCGACGTCCGGTGTTGACTGGATCGTGTACCCCATCGTTGGCCATCCGGCACTCCGATATTGATTAGGTAGCTTTAAGGCTGCCAGCGGATCCGGTGGGGGCCAGAGCCGCATTGAATCACGGTCGAGTGTAGCGGAACCGTCGCGCGCCACACAACGCATTGCAACAACATTGATTGCGGGGTTGCCGGCCAGCGGTCGGCACTACCCTTCAAAGGTGCGCCGACCAACGGTCGGCACCTACTGGTGACTGAGGGCGGTGCGGTAACGCTCGGCCAGCTGCCCGACCCGGCGCACGTAGTACTGGGTTTCGCTGTAGGGCGGTACGCCACCGTGGCGGTCGACCGCGCCTTCGCCAGCGTTGTAACCGGCTGCGGCAAGGGTCAGATCGCCATTGAAGCGCTTCAACAACCACGCAAGATACTGTACGCCGCCGCGGATGTTCTGCCCGGCATCGTAGGAGTCACTGACCCCGAAGCGCGCGGCGGTTGGCGGCATCAGCTGCATCAGGCCCTGCGCACCAGCACGGCTGAGCGCGGTCGGGTTGTAGGCCGACTCGGCATGGATGATGGCCCGCACCACCGCCTCTTCCACGCCGAACTCGCGTGCGGCCGAGGTGATCTCGGTCTGGAAGGCCGAGGTGTTCAGGCGCACGGTGCCGAAGTCCACGCGTGGATTGACCCCGCACGCGTAGCAGCGCTCCATGAAGCTGTAGCGGATGGTCCGCACTGGGCCGAGGTTGGCGACCTGGGTCGGGCGCGCACTCGTGTAGTGGCGCACGCCGTCCTTCATGAAGGAATAGACCTGGCCGCTGACCATGCGCCCGGCGCGCGAGGCGACCGGCTGTGCCGGAGCAGCTGCAGGCGCGGCTGCAGCAGGCGCAGGCGCGACCGTTGCCGGCGTGACGGCGCTGGCGGCAACGGCAACCGGGTTGCGTTCGATGCTGGCCACCGTGGTAGGCGCCGGCCTGGGCGCGGCCACCACCGGGCGCGGTGCCGGACGGGTGTCGCGGCTGTAGCTGATGGTGCTGCAGCGCGCACCCGCCACCCGCTTGCTCACATAACTGGTGACGCCGTCAGGGCCCTGGCACTTGTACAGGGTTCCGGCGCTGGCCGGCGCAGCGGTCAGCGCAGCGATGATGATCGCCGTTGTCCCCAGTATCCCCTTCATGGCGGCGAGTGTCCCAGCTTCGCCGGGGCTTGCCAAGCAATGTGGCTCAGCCTGTGACCGGCGGCACAGCCAGCACCTGGCCCAGCCCGGCCAGGCGCTGGGCCAGTTCGTCGCGCAGGCCCGGCGGCGTGGTCCACAGCGCCACCGGCACGCGGTCCAGGCTGAGGATCTGCGCCAGCATCATGCCCCGGCTCTCGGCCCCCATGCGCAGCAGGCAGTGCTCGGCGCCGTCCGCCTCCAGCACCCCGCACCAGGGTGGAATGCGGCCTTCCAGCTCGGCGCGGCTGCCGGCCAGGCGGACGATGGCCTGCAGCGCGAACGGGGCCTGGCTGACCGCCTGCCGCACCATCACGTCCGGTGGCGCCGGGGTGCGCCGGTGCATACCCGGCTCGGTGCATTCGCGCACCGCGCCCATCCGGTCCACACGCAGGGTGCGCCAGTCCTGCCGGCCCAGATCCCAGGCCAGCAGGTACCAGCGCCGCCCGTAATTGACCAGGTGCTGCGCCTCGACCTCGCGCTGGGTGACGGCCTCCTGCGCGCTGCGGTATTCGAAGGCCAGCCGCGAGGCCTGCCGGCAGTACTGGGCCAGCCGCCCGAGCACGCGTGCATCGGTGGACGGGAGATCGGACAGGGTGGCCGTCGCCGCATGCACCTCACCCGCCTGCTGGCGGCGACGGGTCGGCACCAGCGGGTCGAGCTTGGACAACAGACCGCGCGCGGTGTCGTCGATGCCGGCGACGGTCGCGGACGCGGCACGCAGGGCGATCGCCAGGGTGGTCGCCTCCTCCTCGTCCAGCAGCATCGGCAATACCGGTGCCCCTGCCCCCAGCTGGTAGCCGCCGCCGACCCCGGACGAGGCCTGGACCGGATAGCCCAGTTCACGCAGGCGCTCGATATCACGGCGGATGCTGCGCCGGTCCACGCTCATGCGCTCGGCGAGCTCGGCCCCGGACCACTGGCGGCGGGCCTGTAGCAGGGCGATCAGGCGCAGCAGTCGATGGGCGGTATGGCGCATGAAGGATCGAGGACAGAAGTCGTCCGCAATAGTGCCTCAGGATGGCCTCCAGTTCACCACCCACCGCAAGGAGCAATGCCATGAATTCCCGACAGATCACCCTGTACCACGCCGCCCGTTCCCGCTCGAGCGGCGCCGTGGCCCTGCTCGAAGCGCTGGGTGCCGACTACCGCATGCAGGTGCTGGACCTGAAGGCCGGCGCCAACCTGGCCCCGGCCTATCTGGCCATCAACCCGATGGGCAAGGTGCCGGCCATCGTCCACAACGGCGCGCTGGTAACCGAACAGGTGGCCATTTATCTGTACCTGGCCGACCTGTATCCGGAAGCCGGACTGGCCCCGCCGATCGGCGACGCCCTGCGCGGGCCCTACCTGCGCTGGATGGCCTTCTATGGCGCCTGTTTCGAGCCGGCGATGATCGACAAGGCGATGCATCGCGAGCCGCCGCCGCGCCTGATGTCGCCGTACAACGACGCCGAAACCGTGCTGCAGGTGATCGAGGCCCAGCTGGCACAGGGGCCGTACCTGCTCGGCGGGACGATGAGCGCCGCCGACGTGCTGTGGGGCAATGCGCTGTTCTGGACCAGCGATTTCGGCCTGCTGCAGCTGGCCCCGGCCACCAAGGACTACGTGGCCCGGATCGGCGCGATGACCGCGTTCGAGCGTTCGCGGCAGATCGATGCGGAGCTGGTAGCGGCGTAAGCAGCGCCCCCCCTTGTAGAGCCGAGCCCACGCTCGGCTTGGGTTTCAGCAGAGCCAGGCCATGCCTGGCTGCCACGTAGGTGATGGAGGAGCAGCCGAGCGTGGGCTCGGCTCTACGCAGGCGCGGCGGGTGGCGCGGGATGCGGGTAGAATTGCCCGCTTTCCCGCCACCCGAATGGATTAAGCGCCATGACCGGGACGCCAGACGTCTTTCCGCCCGCCACGCCGGGCGGTACCCCGCTCGTTGCCCTGCCCGCTGGTCCGCGCAAGCCCGACCAGGTCAAGGGCAAGCTGTACATCAAGACCCACGGTTGCCAGATGAACGAGTACGACTCGGCCAAGATGGCCGACGTGCTTGCCGCCAGCGATGGCCTGGAACTGACCGACAGCCCGGACGACGCCGACGTCATCCTGGTCAACACCTGCTCCATCCGCGAGAAAGCGCAGGAGAAGGTGTTCAGCCAGCTCGGCGTGTGGAAGGGCCTGAAGAACAAGGGCCGCGAGGTCATCATCGGCGTGGGCGGCTGCGTTGCCTCGCAGGAAGGCGAAGCGATCATCAAGCGCGCGCCGTTCGTCGACCTGGTGTTCGGGCCGCAGACTCTGCACCGCCTGCCGGAGCTGATCCGCGCCCGGCGTGAGCAGAAGCGTCCGCAGGTGGACATCAGCTTCCCCGAGATCGAGAAGTTCGACCGCCTGCCGGAACCGCGCGCCGAAGGCGCTTCGGCGTTCGTGTCGATCATGGAAGGCTGTTCCAAGTACTGCTCGTTCTGCGTGGTGCCCTACACCCGCGGCACCGAAGTCAGCCGCCCGTTCGAGGACGTGGTGGTGGAAGTGGCCCAACTGGCCGCGCAGGGCGTGCGCGAGATCAACCTGCTCGGCCAGAACGTCAACGCCTATCGCGGGCCGTATGGCGACGGCGAGTTTGCCGACCTCGGCCTGCTGATCCGCACCATTGCCGAGATCGATGGCGTCGGCCGCATCCGCTTCACCACCTCGCACCCGCTGGAGTTCAGCGATTCGCTGATCGATGCGTTCCGCGACGTGCCGCAGCTGGCGAACTTCCTGCACCTGCCGGTGCAGGCCGGCAGTGACCGCGTACTGTCGGCGATGAAGCGCGGCTACACCGCGCTGGAATTCAAATCGAAGATCCGCAAGCTGCGCGCAGTGCGACCGGACATCTCGATCAGCTCGGACTTCATCGTCGGCTTCCCCGGCGAGACCGATGCCGACTTCGAGAAGACCATGAAGCTGATCGAAGACATCGGCTTCGACCACAGCTTCTCCTTCATCTATTCGCGTCGCCCGGGCACCCCGGCTGCGGACCTGGAGGACACCATCAGCGATGCGGAGAAGCACGCGCGCCTGTCGCGCCTGCAGGAGCGCATCAATGCGCATGCCGCCGGCATCTCCGAAAAGATGGTCGGCACCGTGCAGACCGTGCTGGTGGAAGGCCCTTCGCGCAAGAATCCGAACGAGCTGACCGGCAAGACCGAGAACATGCGTTCGGTGAATTTCCCAGCGCCGGCGCGGCTGATCGGCCAGTTCGTGGATGTGGTGATCACCGAAGCGCTGACCAATTCGCTGCGCGCGCGGGTGGTGGCGGAGTAAGGTGTGCCGACCAACGGTCGGCACCCACCGGGGTAGATGCCGACCGTTGGTCGGCATTCACTAATCCAACCGCTTGCGGAAACGCAGGATCGCCAGCGTCATCATCACCACGATGAAGGCCAGCAGCGCCAAGGCGTCATGCCATAGTTCCCACAGCGAGGCGCCGCGCAGCATGATGCCGCGCACCAGCCGAAGGAAATGGGTCAGCGGCAGTACTTCGGCCAGCCACTGCACCGGCCGCGGCATGCCGGCGAACGGGAACATGAAGCCCGACAGCAGGATGGACGGCAGGAACAGGAACAGCGTCATCTGCATCGCCTGGAACTGCGAGCGCGCGCGCGTGGAGATCAGCAGGCCCAGCGCCAGGTTGGCCAATACCAGCAGCACCGCGGCCAGATAGATATCGAGCAGGCTGCCGCGGATCGGCACCTGGAACAGCCAGGTGCCCAGCACCAGCACCAGGGTGGTCTGCAGCAGGCCGATGGCTGCATAGGGCAGCACCTTGCCGACCATCAGTTCGCTGCGCGACACCGGCGTGGCGATCAGCAGTTCCATGTTGCCGCGCTCGCGTTCGCGCACCACCGCCACGGCCGTGAACATCACCAGGGTCATGGTCAGGATCACCCCGATCAGGCCCGGCACGATGTTCACCGCCGAGCGGCGCTGCGGGTTGTAGAAGCTGGTCACGCTGATCGGACCACTGGCGATGCTGCCTTCGCGCAGCGGCCGCGTGTTGCTGGTCGGGCGCGTATCCAGCGGCACCTGCGCCAGCTGGATCGCTGCGCTCTGTACCACGGTGTCGCTGCCATCGACCAGCACCTGCACCGCCTCGCGTCCATCGAAGCGACGACGCTCGAAGTCGGCCGGCACCACGATGCCGACACTGACCTCGCCACGGCGCAGCGCCTGCATCAGCTGGTCGGGCGTGTAGGCTTCGCTGCGCGGCGTGATCACGCCGGTGGCGACCATGTCCTGCACCAGCGCGCGCGAGGCGGCACTGTTGGCCTGGTCGGCGACACCGGCGTCGAGGTGGCGCAGGTTGAGATTGATCGCATAGCCGAACAGCAGCAGCTGCATCACCGGAATGCCGACGATCATCGCCAACGTGATGCGGTCGCGGCGCAGCTGCCGCAGCTCCTTGAGCATGATCGCCCACAGCCGGCGCAGGTTCATGCCGCCGGCTCCCGGCCACGGCCGCGGGTGGCTGCCACGAACACGTCTTCCAGGTTCGGCGCCACCGCCTCGATACGGGCCTGCGGATCGGCGCTGGCCAGCGCGCGCCGCAACGCTGGCGTATCGGCGGCCCCCTCGCTGCACAGCACGCGCAGCTGGGTACCGATCTGCGCCACGCTCAGCACGCCGGGCAGCTCAGACAGCGCGCGGCTGGCCTGCCGCGGCTGCGCCGACGTGACCTGCAACGTGCGGCCGTCCAGCCGTGCACACAGCTCGGCCGGCGTGCCATCGGCGACCAGCGCACCACGGTCCAGGATCGCCAGCCGGTGGCAGCGCTCGGCCTCGTCCATGTAGTGGGTCGACACCAGCACGGTGGTACCGGCGTCGGCAAGTTCAAACAGGGCCTCCCAGAAATCGCGGCGCGATTCGGGATCAACGGCGCTGGTCGGCTCGTCCAGGAACAGCAGTTCGGGCGAATGCACCACGGCACCCGCCAGGGCGAGGCGCTGCTTCTGCCCACCACTGAGCGTGCCGGCCAGTTGTGGTTGGCGGTCCTGCAACCGGTACTGCTGCAGCAGACTATCGACTCGCTGCCGGGCCTGCGCGCGCGGCAGGTCCTGGATGGCGGCGAGGAATTCCAGGTTCTCGCGTACCGACAGGTCTTCGTACAGCGAGAAGCGCTGGGTCATGTAGCCGATGCGCCGGCGCAGCGCTTCGGCCTGCTCGGGAACCGCCAACCCCAGCACCTCGATCTGCCCAGCGCTCGGTTCAAGCAGGCCGCACAGCATGCGGATGGTGGTCGACTTGCCCGACCCGTTCGGGCCCAGGAAGCCATAGACCTGACCACGCGGCACGGTCAGGTCGACGTTGTCCACGGCCAGCACCTCGCCGAAGCGACGGGTCAGCCCCTGCGCGTGTACCGCGATGTCCGCACCGGTGTTCAGAAGCGCACCTGCACCGGCAGGCCGGCCGGCAGCTTCTGCATGTCCGTGGCTTCGGTCACTTCGATTTCAGCCAGGTAGCTCAGACGCTCGACGTCGTCGCCGGTCAGTGCGTAGTACGGGGTGAACGACGGTTCGCTGCGGATCGATCGCACGCGCCCTTTCAGCACCGTGCTCCGACCCTCCAGCTGTATCTGCGCGGCCTGACCGACCTTCACCTGCAGGCGCAGCGGCTGCGGCAGGTAGACGCGCGCATAGGGACGCTCACCGACCAGCATCACCGCCAACGGCGCGCCGATCGGCGCCTGGTCGCCCTGCCGGTAGGGCAAGGCATCGACCACACCATCGCGCGGCGCACGCAGCTGCAGCTTCTGCAGATTCACGCCCTGCACCACCTGCTGTGCGCGTGCGGCGTCGGCCGCGGCCCTGCCCTGGGTGATGTCCTGTGCCCGGCTGCCGTGCACCAGCTCCAACCAAGCCTGCTCGGCCGCGCGCGCGCTGGCCTCGGCGTTGCCGGCGGCGGCACGTGCACGATCCAGTTCAGCGGCAGCCACCAGCTGCTGGCGTGCCAGCGGCTGCACCCGGCGATAGTAGGCGCTGGCTTCGACGGCCTGGGCGCGAAGCGCGGCCAACTGGGCCTGGGCCTGGGTGATCTGTTCCTCGCGCGGGCCGATCTCGAGCTCTTCCAGCTGTGCCTGCGCGCGCAGCGTATCGGCCTGTGCGGCGGCGAACTGTGCGTCGCCACGGGCGGGATCAAGCTGCATCAACACAGTGCCCGCCTTGACCGGCTGGCCCTCGCGCACCTCCACCGCGGCGATCACTTCGGCCGCCGGTGCCGGCACCGTGATCCGGTCCCACTCCAGCGTGCCCAACGCGGTCGGCGGTGCCTGCCCGCACCCTGCCAGCAGGCCGATGCCCGCCAGTCCGATTCCCCGCATCCCGTTGCCGATGCCCATGCCATCCCCTCCTGCGACGGCGCCACGGTGGCATGCGCCCCGTGCACCCACAATGATCCCGATCAGACCTGACGGTTTTTTCACCACACGCTGGCGGGCCTTTTGCTGCAAGGCTCCGCACCACCTATCCACAGGTTGATTCAGCATCATTCCACAACCGGTGTGGAAAACCGGCGAAACAAGGTCCCCTTGCTCGTTTGGCAGCAGAACATGCCCCGCCATCAGGAACATGCCGGTGCGGATGGCGGATTGAACGGGAATGCACGGCCCGCTGCCCCACCTCCCTGTACCGCCGTTCCCGGGGGAAGGAGCGACTGCAGATCGTGACGGTTTTTTCACCAGCCCCTCATGATGCTTGTGGCACAAGCGCTTCGAAGGGCTATCCACAGCTTTCCGCAACGCCGGTCCACACCCGGTGTGGAAAACCGTCTGGCGCCACACCGTTCCGATGCCCGCGCTGGCCGCCCGCCCGGCACGCGCGTAACCTTGTCATCCCGAGTCCATCGCGGTGGACGGCGAACCCGCCCCACCCCAAGCAATGAAAAGCATCGAGCATCGAGACTTCACCCTGTCGCCGGAAGACAACGAGCGACTGGCCAACCTGTGCGGCCCCTTCGACGGGCACCTGCGCCAGATCGAGCTGAAGCTCGGTGTGGAGATCGCAAATCGTGGCTTCGTGTTCCGCATCAGCGGGCCCAACGAGGCCATCGTCGAGGCGCAGAAGCTGGTTGAGGCGCTGTACGCCGAAGCCGGCGAAACCACCTTCGACAACCACGCCATCCATCTGCGCCTGGCGCAGGCCAATGTCGAGCAGATTGCCGAGCGCTCCTATGAAGCACAGGACGTGGCGATCAAGGTCAAGCGCGGCACGGTACGCGGCCGCGGTGCCAACCAGGGCCGCTACCTGCACCAGATCGCCACCCACGACATCAACTTCGGCATCGGCCCGGCTGGTACCGGCAAGACCTTCCTGGCCGTAGCCAGCGCGGTCGAAGCCCTGAACGAATCGCGGGTGCAGCGCCTGATCCTGGTGCGCCCGGCGGTGGAGGCCGGCGAGAAGCTGGGCTTCCTGCCCGGCGACCTAAGCCAGAAGGTCGATCCCTACCTGCGACCGCTGTACGACGCCCTGTACGAGATGATGGGCGTGGAGAAGGTGGTCAAGCTGCTGGAGAAGAACGTCATCGAGATCGCGCCGCTGGCCTACATGCGCGGCCGCACACTCAACGATGCGTTCGTGATCCTGGACGAAGCACAGAACACCACCATCGAGCAGATGAAGATGTTCCTGACCCGCCTGGGCTACGGCTCCACTGCGGTGGTCACCGGTGACCTGACCCAGACCGACCTGCCCAAGCATGTGAAGTCCGGCCTGCGCGACGCCATCGACGTGCTGCGTGAGGTCGAGGGCGTCAGCTTCACCTTCTTCGAATCGCGTGACGTGGTCCGCCACCCGCTGGTCGCGCGTATCGTGAGCGCCTACGACCGCCGCGACCTGCATCAGATCCAACCTGGAGCAACTCCATGACCCGTGGTCCCGTACGATTGGACGTCGCCGTCAGTTATGCCCTGCCACGTGCCGGCCTGCCGGCGGCGGTGAGCTTCCGCAAGTGGGTGGCCGCCGCGTTGAAGGGCCGCATCCGCGAAGCCGATCTGGCCATCCGCGTGGTCGATGCCAAGGAAGGGCAGTCGCTGAACCGCCACTACCGCGGCAAGGACTACGCGACCAACGTGCTCAGCTTCCCGGCCGAAGTGCCCGAAGGCCTGCCCAAGGGCGTCAAGTTCCCGCTGCTCGGTGACCTGGTGATCTGTGCACCGGTGGTAGCGCGCGAGGCCGACGAACAGGGCAAGGCGCTCAACGCCCACTACGCGCACCTGACCGTGCACGGCGTGCTGCACCTGCTCGGCTGGGACCACGAGGACGACAAGGAAGCCGAGGCAATGGAGCAGCTGGAGCGCGACATCCTGGCCGAGCTGGGCATCGCCGACCCGTACGCGGGCGAGCGCTGACACCGGGCTCTGTTCCGGGCCCACGCACTCACGGAAGAGGAGCGCAGCATGACCCTGCCCGCACTTATGTTTGCCGCGCTACTGCAGTCCGGGGCAGGCCTGATGCCCGATCCTGACCGTCCCTCACCGTTCCCCACCAGCGACAGCGAGGCCGACATCGCCGCAAAGATCGCCGAACTACGGGCGTTCTTCGGCAGCAGCGAGCGCGACACCCGCAACATCGTCGCCACTGCCCAGCAACGGGCGCTGATCGAGCGCCTGGAAGCGCGGCACGCGGCACGTCTGGCCGGCATCTGGGTGGACAATGCGAGGGGCTGGATCGTTGTGGTGCGACTGACAGGCGCCGCACCCGAGGCCGATGAGACACACCCAGGGGCGGATGGCCCGCAACGTGTGCACTACATCACCGGCGCCGCGATGACCGAAGCGGAGATGACGCGCCGCCTGCATGCACAGCGGGACTGGCTGCGGGCCCAGCTGCCCGACCTGTTCGGCTATAGCCTGGATGTCAAGACCGGAGAGCTGGAGGTTGAGCTGCGGGATACCCCAGCCAACCGCACGACGGCAGCGGCCGTGCGCGACCACCTGCAGGTGCAGCTGGGCTACCCGGTCAGGCTGCGCTGGTACCCTGCGACCACGCGCCGGTATCCGCCCTGACTGCGCCCGGGCTGGAGTGCCAGCCCATGCGCTGCGCTATTGCTCAACACCGGCCAGGACGCGGAGGGAAAAAGGATGAACCCAGGGAAGGGCTTCATGACGATCATGATGGCTGCCGGCTTTTTCGCCATTCTGCTGGTGCTGGGCGCACATGCCGTGCGCCGCGTCAGCGCGCGCGACCCCAGCGGGCAGCACTGGCTGCTGCGCACGCTGGCACTGCTGTCACCGGCGTGCGTCATTGCCAGTCTGGCGGTCGGCGTGATCGGGCCTCACCTGCTGCAACAGCGGCACGGGATGAGCACCACGATGGGCCTGGTGACGAGCGCGCTGCTGCTGATGCTGATTGGCGCGCTCACCGCGCCGGTGGCCTGGCGCGTGGTGGTCCAGCAGCGCCTGCGACGCTCGGCGGCGACGCTGCCGTTCTTCCATGCGTCAACCGCCTCACTCTGGCTGTTGTACGCGCTCTGCGCGATGTACATCCCACTGGCAAAGGCCGCCGAACCGGCACTGATGCCCTGGTTCGAACAAACGGGCCTGCTGCAGTTCGCGGCCCGCGGGCTGGTCACGGTTCTCCACGCGTCGATGCAGGCGGTGCTGCTCACCCTGCCGGTGATGGGGCTACGCGCCCTGCTGACCCGCGGCCGCCGCAGCAACAAGGCTGAGAACCCGCGCCCGTCACCGTTATGATGTCCGGCCCGACTGCGGAACCTGCCCGTGTCCCTGCGTTGCTGCCTGCCCCTGCTGTGTGCCTTTGCGGCGCCTTCGGCCCTCGCCTCCAGCCTTGACCTGCCTGCCCTGATCGAATGCCGCCAGGGCGTGACTGAACACGCCGCATTGGCCCCCCTGCTGGCCGACCCGCTGAAAGCCGTGGCCCACGGACTGCAGCCGCTGCCGCAGGGCAACCAGTTCATGAGCGAGTACCGCCTGGCCAGCCCGATCACCGTGTTCGGCCAGCAGACCGAGCGCGTGGCCGTGGCCGGCGCCAGCATCATGGCCGTGCTCGACCAGGCCGACCCGCGGCCGCTGGCCAGGCAGCTGGCCCTGGAGACCGGCTACGACCAGGACGGAAAGTTCATGGCCGGGCGCGAGCTGGTCAGCCGCGATGTGACCGACCCGAAGACAGGGGAGGCACAGATCGAGTCGATCATCCTCAGCGTATCCACCGTCGCCACCCACCCGGGCAAGACCCTGGCCGGCTGCACCTACAGCCTGGACCTGCCGGCCGAGGGCGAGGGCCCGACCGCCGCCATCCCGGCTGGCAAGGGTCACTGACAGCCCCCCACATCCTGCTAGACTGGTGCCATCGCCCGGCCTGCCGGGTGCCTTTTTTCCAGAGATGTCAGAAGACGACAGTAGTAGCTCCTTCGTGGAGCACAGTGAAAAGAAGCGCGGCTGGCTTGAACGCCTGACGTCCGCTTTTTCCGGCGAACCCCACACCCGCGACGAGCTGGTCGCTGTCCTGCACACCGCGCAGGAAGAAGGGTTGATCGCCGCCGATACCCTGAAGATGATGGAAGGCGCCATTTCGGTCGCCGAGCTGACCGTGGGCGACGTGATGATCTCGCGCTCGCAGATGGTCTCGCTGCCGGTTGAAGCGCCCTTCCTGGAACTGATGAAGCAGGTGGTCGAATCGGGCCATTCACGCTTCCCGGTGCACGGCGAGAACAAGGACGACATCCTTGGCATCCTGCTGGCCAAGGACCTGCTGCGCGGCGTGGTCGCCGACAACGGTCCGGCCAACGTGCGCGAGCTGCTGCGCCCGGCGGTGCTGATCCCGGAGGCGAAAAAGCTCAACGTGCTGCTGAAGGAATTCCGCCTGTCGCGCAACCACATGGCCATCGTGGTGGACGAGTACGGCGGTGTCGCCGGCCTGGTCACCATCGAGGACGTGCTGGAACAGATCGTCGGCGAGATCGACGACGAGCATGACGAGGCTGAAGATCCCTCAGCGCAGATCGCCATCCAGTCCGATGGCCAGTACGTGGTCGACGCGCTGACCCCGATCGGCGACTTCAACGAGCGATTCGGCGCGACGTTCTCCGACGAGGACTACGACACCATCGGCGGCCTGGTCACCGAGGCCGTGGGCCATCTGCCGGAAGTCGGTGACGAGCTGGCGCTGGACCGTTTCATGTTCCGCGTGGCCCGCGCCGATGCGCGCCGGGTACAGGCCTTCCACGTGACCGTGCTGCCGCCGGACGCGCAGGACGACGCTTGAAGCGCCGCGGCCTGATCCTCATGGTGTGGCTGGCACTGTGCGTGCTGGCCATGACCCTGCCGCTGGCCGCCTTCGCGCAGCCGGCGGCAGCCACACCTGCCGTATCCGCGACCAATGCTGAAGCCCCTGCTCCGCGCATCGGCGTGGTGACCATGCAGCCGGGCACGGTGTTCTTCGAACGCTTCGGCCATGACGCCATCGTGGTGCTTGATCCGGTCAGCGGCGAGGCGACTTCGTACAACTTCGGCTACTTCGACCCGTCCGAGGACGATTTCATCAGCCGCTTCGCACGCGGCGACATGATGTATTACCTGGTGGCGCTGCCGCTGCAGCAGGACCTGTCGTACTACGACGAAACCGGCCGCGGTGCCAGCGTGCAGTGGCTGGACCTGCGCCCCGACCAGGCGCGCGCACTGGCCGCCGACCTGGCCGAACGGGCCAAGCCGGAAAACGCGCGCTACCACTACGACTACTACACCGCCAACTGCGCAACGATGGTGCGCGACACGGTGGACAAGGCATTGGGTGGCGGCCTGCAGTCGCAGCTGTCGGGGCGCTCGCGCGGCAACACCTACCGCAGTGAATCGGTGCGCCTGGCGTCGCCGGCACCGTGGATGTGGCTGGGCTTCGATGTCGGCCTCGGACCGTTCGCCGACCAGCCGCTGTCGCGCTGGCAGGAAGCCTTCGTGCCGATGCGCCTGGCCGATGCGCTGCGCCAGGCACGCAACAGCGATGGTCGTCCGCTGGTGCAGTCCGAACAGGAACTGCTGCCGCACCGTATCGATCCCGAGCCGAAGGAATTCGCGCGCCGCTGGTGGCCATGGCTGCTGCTCGGGCTGATCGTGGCCGGCGGCGTGCTGGCGCTGCGCAACCGCCCGCGCCTGCTGGCCGGGCTGGCCCTGCCGTTCTGGCTGCTGTGCGCCCTGTTCGGTGGCGTGCTGGTGTTCCTGTGGGGCTTCAGCATCCACTATGCCGCATGGGCCAACCGCAACCTGCTGTTGCTCTCGCCGCTGGCCGTGCTGCTGCTGCCGGGTGCAATCGCCCTGTTGCGCCGGCGCGTGCCGGGCCGCATGTTCAGGATCGTGCTGTGGCTGCTGGCGGTACAGGCCGTGGCCGCGCTGGTGCTGCACTGGCTGAGCCTGCAGGCACAGTACAACGTGCAGTGGATCGTGCTGCTGCTGCCGGTGCACGTGGCGCTGGCCTGGGTGCTGGGGCGGCGTCCTCACTTGTCGGAAACACAGCCCTGACGCACGATGGCGGGCATGTCACTGCCCGCCTCCGCTTCCGCACCTGCCTCGGCCAACCCCGCCTGCGTCATCAACTGCGTCCACTACGATGACGAGGGCAAACGCCGCGACATCAGCCTGGATGCCATCAGCGATGTCATCGCCAGTGGCAACGGCTTCGTCTGGGTCGGCCTGTATGACCCCAACGAAGACGTACTGCTGAAACTGCAGGAGGAATTCTGCCTGCACGACCTGGCCATCGAGGATGCGCGCAACGCGCACCAGCGGCCCAAGGTCGAGACCTACGGCAATTCGCTGTTCGTGGTGGTGACCACCGCGCAGATGGTCGACGAACGCATACAGTACGGTGAAACCCACGCCTTCCTCGGCCCGCGCTTCCTGGTAACGGTGCGCCACGGTGCCTCGCTGTCCTACGCGCCGGTGCGTGCGCGGGTGGAACGCGAGCCGCAACTGCTGAAGATGGGCCCGTCGTACTGCCTGTACGCGGTGGCCGACTTCGTGGTCGACAACTACCTGCCGATCGTGCACCGCTTCCGCGACACCCTGGACCTGTTGGAAAAAGACATCTTTGCGGACAACTACAAGCGCAGCACGGTGGTGCGGCTGTACGAGCTCAAGCGCGAACTGAACAAGATGCGCATGGCGGTGGCGCCGCTACAGGATGTACTGGCGCAGCTGCGCCGCTACCAGGGCGAATTGATCCCCGACGAAGTGAAGCTGTACATCCGCGACGTGCACGACCACGCGGTGCGCATCAGCGATGTGATCGACACCCTGCGCGAGATGCTGGGCACCGCACTGAGCGTGAACCTGTCGCTGGTGACGCTGGCGCAGGGCGAGACGGTCAAGCGCCTGGGTGCATGGGCCGCGCTGCTGGCGGCGCCGACGCTGATCACCAGCTGGTACGGCATGAACTTCAGCCACATGCCCGAGCTGAGCGAACCGTGGTCGTACCCGCTGATGATCGTTGGCGTGGGCGGTGTGTGCGTGGGCTTGTACCGGCTGTTCAAGCGCGCGAAGTGGTTGTAGATCGTATCGACCAACGGTCGATACCCACAAAACCGGGGACATATCGACCAACGGTCGATACCCATCAGACCGGTAGGCCACGACCGTTGGTCGTGGCGCATTGGATGATCCATCAAGCTACGTAGACAGTCTTGATGTTCATGAACTCATGGATGCCATGGTCGGCCAGTTCGCGACCGAAACCGGACTGCTTGCTGCCACCGAACGGCAACCGCGCGTCGCTCTTGACGATGGCGTTGACGAACGCCGCACCGCATTCCATGCGCTGGGCGAAACGTTCACCGCGCACCGGGTCGCGCGTCCACACGCTGCCGCCCAGGCCGAAGCGGGTGTCGTTGGCCACGCGCAGTGCTTCGGTCTCGTCAGCGACACGGATCACCGCAGCTACCGGGCCGAACAATTCCTCGTCATACGCCGGCATGCCCGGGCCGACCTGGTCGAGCACGGTGGCCGGATAGCCGGCGTGCGTGCCCGCAATCGGCTCACCACCCACCAGCACCCGCGCGCCCTTGGCCACGCTGGCCTGCACCTGCTTGTGCAGTTCGTCGCGCAGGTCGGCACGCGCCATCGGCGCCAGCGTGGTACCGCGCTCGTCAGGGTCGCCATACTGGCGCTCACCCGCCGCTTCGACAAAGCGGCGGGTGAATTCATCGGCCACCGCATCGACCACGATGAAGCGCTTGGCCGCGATGCAGGTCTGCCCGCTGTTGTCGAAACGTGACTTCACTGCCGCGGCCACGGTCTTGTCGAGGTCGGCATCGTCGAGCACCACGAAGGCATCGCTGCCGCCGAGCTCCATCACCGACTTCTTCAGCTGGCTGCCGGCATTGGAAGCAATCGAGCGCCCTGCCCGCTCGCTGCCGGTCAGCGTCACCGCCTTCACCCGTGCGTCGCGCAGCACCTCGGCCGCCTGGTCGTTGTCGATGTGCAGTACATCGAACACGCCGTCCGGTAGCCCGCCGTCACGGCACACCGCCAGGATCAGGTCGGCGCATTGCGGCACATTGCTGGCATGCTTGAGCAGGGCCACGTTGCCAGCCATGAACGCCGGTGCCAGGAAACGGAACACCTGCCAGATCGGGAAATTCCACGGCATCACCGCGAATACGCAGCCGATCGGCTCATAGCGCACATAGCTGCGCTGGGCTTCGGTGTCGATCAGCTGCGGCTTCAGGTAGTCGGCGGCGTGGTCGGCGTAGTACTCGCAGGCGGCCGCGCACTTGTCGACCTCGGCCAGCGCCTCGGCCTTGAGCTTGCCCATCTCGTGGGTCATCGCCTGCTGCAGGTCATCGCGACGGGCCCGCAACTGTGCAGCGATCCGGCGCAGGATGGCACCACGATCCTGCAGCGAGTGATCGGCCCAGCCGGGGAAGGCATCGGCAGCGGCCTGCAGGCGCTGCTCGATGTCGGCTGCACCCATCAGTTCATGGCGGTAGGTCACCTGACCGGTGGCCGGGTTGACGATCTCGACGGTCATGGGGGATCTCCATCTGGAAGACCCCCATTGTGCGCCGCCGGCCGTGAGCCGGGTGTTGCCGGCACTGTCGACAGATCGTGTGCTCAGCCGTTGTCCTGCCGTGCCAGCTGCAGGTCGCGCTGGCGTCGCTTCTCGGCGCGCGCGTTGATGTACCAGCCGATCACCGCGGCGATCGACACCGCCGACACCAGCAGCGTAGCCAGTGCATTGATCTTCGGGCTGATGCCCATGCGCACCGAGGCGAACACCTTCATCGGCAGCGTGGTCGAGCCCGGCGTGGCGACGAAGCTGGCCACCACCACGTCATCCAGCGACAGGGTGAACGCCAGCAGCCAGCCGGCCACCAGCGCCGGCGCGATGATCGGCAGGGTGATGCGGCCGAACACGGTCAACCGGCTGGCGCCCAGATCCATCGCCGCTTCTTCCAGCGACAGATCCATTTCCTGCAGGCGCGAGGACACCACCACGGTGACGAAGCACAGGGTGAAGGTGACGTGGGCGATCCAGATGGTGGTCAGGCCGCGTGCCGGGAACCCGGGAATCGCACCCATCGAGGCCAGCAGCGCCATCAGCGAGAAGCCCAGGATCACATCCGGCATCACCAGCGGCGCGGTCACCAGCGCACCGAACAGCGGCTTGCCGCGGAAGCGCTTGAAGCGCGTCATCACCATCGCCGCCAGCGTACCCAGTACGGTGGCGGTACACGCGGTCCAGAACGCGACCACCAGGCTGGTCCACATCGCATCCATCAGCGCGCGGTCGGCGAACAGGTCGCTGTAGGCACGGGTGGAGAACCCGGCCCAGACCATCGCCAGCCGCGAGCTGTTGAACGAATAGAACATCAACAGCAGGATCGGCAGGTACAGGAAGGCGAAGCCGAGCAGCAGCACGCCCAGCCCCAGGCCCTTGGCGGTACGCGGGCTCATGCCTGCTTCCCTTCCAGCAGGCGCTGCTGGGAACGGTTGAACAGCAAGATCGGCACCAGCAGCAACAGGATCATCGCCACCGCCATCGCCGAAGCGCCCGGCCAGTTGCGGTTGTTGAAGAACTCGTTCCACAGCTGGCGGCCGACCATCAGCGTTTCCGAGCCACCCAGCATTTCCGGGATCACGAATTCGCCGATGGCCGGAATCATCACCAGCATGCAACCGGCGATGATGCCCGCCTTCGACAGCGGCAGGGTGATGCGCAGGAACGCCTGCCACGGCTTGGCACCAAGGTCGTAGGCCGCTTCCAGCAGGCGGTGGTCATGCTTGACCAGATTGGCGTACAGCGGCAGCACCATGAACGGCAGGTAGCAGTAGACGATGCCGATATAGGCGGCGGTCGGGGTATCGATCAGCTGCAGCTTGGGCAGGCCCATGCTGGTCATCAGTGTCTGCAGGCCGGTGAACTGCAGGAACTGGTCGAGCAGGCCGTTGCGGTCCAGGATCGCCTTCCACGCATACACGCGGATCAGGAACGAGGTCCACGACGGCAGCACCACCAGCATCATCGCCACGTTGCGTGCGGCCGGCGACAGGCGCGCGATGGCATAGGCCATCGGGTAGCCGATCAGCAGCGTCAGGAAGGTCGAGATCGCCGCGATCTTGATCGAGCTCAGGAAGGCCTGCGCGTAGATCGAATCGCGGAACAGCGCCAGGTAGTTTTCCAGGTTCAGCTTCAGCGAGAAGCCGCCGTCGGCGTACTGCAGCAGCCAGGTGTACGGCGGCGAGCCGACCCGGCTGAGCGAGAAGCTGATCATCAGCACGATCAGGAACGGCACCGCGAAGAACAGCAGCAGCCACAGATACGGAATGCCGATCACCGTGGCACGCAGCCCCGGCAGCCAGCGCTTCAGGCTGGCCGTGCTCATGAGGTCAGCACCACGCCGTCGTTGTCGCGCCAGTGCACCCACACCTCGTCGCCCCAGGTCAGGCCATCGCTGGCCCAACGTTGCGAGTTGGCGAAGTTGGCCAGCACCTTGGCGCCGCTGGGCAGGCGCACGTGGTAGACCGAGTGGCTGCCGAAGTAGGCGATGTCCTCGATCACGCCCTGCGCCTTGTTGGTGTGCCCTTCCGGCTCGTCCTTGCCGATCATCACCTTCTCGGGGCGCAGCGCAAACGCGACCGGCTGCCCTTCATAGCCGGTGATGCCGTGCGCGATGTAGATCGGCGCCGGGAACAGCGGCGAGCGCACGGTCACGTACTCCGGCAGGTCCTCGTCGATCACGCCGTCGAACAGGTTGACCGAACCGATGAACTCGGCGACGAAGCGGTTGGCAGGCTGCTCGTAGACCTCGTCCGGCTTGCCGACCTGCTGGATCCAGCCAGCATCCATCACCGCGATGCGGGTAGCCATGGTCATCGCTTCTTCCTGGTCGTGGGTGACCATCACGCAGGTCACGCCCGACGATTCGATGATACTGACCAGTTCCAGCTGCATCTGCGAGCGCAGCTTCTTGTCCAGCGCGCCCATCGGTTCATCCAGCAGCAGCAGCTTCGGCCCCTTGGCCAGTGACCGCGCCAGCGCCACGCGCTGCTGCTGGCCGCCGGACAGCTGGTGCGGCTTGCGCTTGCCCAGGTGGCCCATCTGCACCAGGTCGAGCATCTCGCCGACGCGCTTGCTGATCGCGTCCTTGCCCAGGCCATCCTGCTTCAGGCCGAAGGCAATGTTCTGCTCGACCGTCATGTGCGGGAACAGCGCATAGGACTGGAACATCATGTTGACCGGCCGCTGGTACGGCGGCAGCGCGTCCAGGCGCTGGCCATCGAGGGTGATGCTGCCCTTGGTGGGCGTCTCGAAGCCGCCCAGGCAGCGCAGCAGGGTCGATTTGCCACTGCCGGAGCCACCGAGCAGGGCAAAGATCTCGCCCTTGCGCACGTCCAGGTTGACGTCGTCGACGGCGACGAAACCGTCGAATTCCTTGCGCAGGTCACGAATGGAGAGATAGCCGGGCACACCGGTCGTGTCGACGACGGCGGCTACCGGCTGGGCTTCAACGGGCATGGGGGCTCCGGGAGCGGGCGGTGGACAGCGGCCGCCATTCTAACGGCCGGGGGCCGCAGGGGATATGACGGAGGCACGTGGAAGCGGCCGCTGGCCGGCCCCGGGGGCCCGAGGCGTGTCGGTTTTCCCCCGCCATGGTGGCCTGTCCGCTCAAAGGCCCCGGCTCCCCTGGACCATCCTGCGGCCGTCCCGGCCAGGCGCCACGGGCGTTGGCCCGATCTGCAACGTTTTTCAGAACCGGATCTGTTGAAGGCCCGGGACATTCCCCGCGCAATGCCCCGGATCAAGGCCTTGCATGGACCCACACTGGTGATTTCCCCGGACAGCCCCTCCCCCTTCCCGCCCCGCCTGCCGCGCTCCCTGCCTGCAAGGCTGCCACTGGTCATCATCGGCGCCGGCCAGGCCGGGTTGTCCCTCAGCGCGCTGCTGCTGGAGGCCGGCGTCGAGCATCGCGTGCTGGAGGCCGAAACCGTGGGCGCCAGCTGGCAGCGGCGCTGGGAGTCGTTCCAGACCAACACCGCCAACGCCACGATGGCCCTGCACGGTCATGCCTATGCCGGCGATGACCCGGAAGGCTTCATGGGGGCCCCGGAGGTGATCCGGCACCTCCGCGACTATGCCCACGAGCGCTCCTTGCCGATCAACGAGGAATGCGGGGTACAGCGGGTCACGCCTGAATCCGGCGGTTACGCCATCGACAGCAGCCAGGGGCCGATCCACGCCCGCGCAGTGGTGGTCGCCACCGGTGAATACCGCCGCGCGCGGATGCCCCGGGTCCCGTTCGCGCCCGCGTCAGGCCTCGCCGTGCTGCACTCGGGCGACTACCGCAGTGCCCGCCAGCTGCCCGATGGCGCCGTGCTGGTCATCGGCGGTGGGCAGTCCGGCGCGCAGATCGCCCAGGACCTGCGCGACAGCGGTCGCGGCGTGTACTGGTCACTGGCCCAGCGTCATTCGCATACCCGCCGGCTGCGCGGCAAGGACTCGATGACCTGGTGGGACATGGCCGGGCGCATCCACCAGCATGTGAGTGAGGCGGCCGCCGTACTGGCCGGACAACCGGATGCGCTGCGCAAGGCCCGCACCGCGGAATTTCCGCTGATTTCCGGCAAGGGACGTGCCGGCCTGGGCAGCTCGATCAGCCTGCTGGCGATGCACCGCGCTGGCATCAGGCTGCTGGGCCGGTTGCAGGAGTTCAGTGGAAACACCGCCCGCTTCGCCGATGTCCGTCCGCAGCTGCGCACCGCGATCGAGGCCACTCGGGCCGAGTATGCCTATCTCGATTCGCTGGCCAGCGCGTACTACGCCACGCGGCCCGAACCGCGCACCGACGATGCCCGCTACATTCCCGAAGAGGTCTATCTGCACTGGGAGCCGGAACCGTCGCCATGCGAGCTGGATCTGCAGGCCGCAGGCATCCGCTCGGTGGTGCTGGCCACCGGTTTCGTCGCCGAATGGCCCTGGCTGGACGTGCAGGGCGCGCTGGATGCACATGGCTATCCGCTCGGGGAGTTCGGCATTTCACCGCAGCCGGGGCTGTTCTTCATCGGCATGCACAACCTGCAGCGGATGAGTTCGTCGTTCCTGTGCAACGGCGGTCGCGATGCACGCGACCTGCTGCCGGCCATCCTGCGGCACCTGGGCCGAAGCGGGAGTACCGGCTTCGGCGCAGGGTAAGGGAGCCGCCGGGCATGACCCGGTGGCGCCAGACCGGCTTAGCGGCCGGTCTTCACCTCGGTCCACAACCGGGTGTAGAGCTTGTCAGTCTCCGGCGTGTTGATCGAATAGGTGAACATCTTCTCGGCCACGTCGGCCGGCGGGTAGATGGTCGGGTCGGTACGGATCGCCTCATCCACCAGCGGGGTCGCGGTCGGCACCGGGTTGGCGTAGTGGATGAAGTTGGTGTTGGCTGCGGCAACCTTCGGCTGCAGCAGGTAGTTGATGAACGCGTAAGCGGCTTCCGGATGCTTGGCATCCTTCGGGATCGCCAGCATGTCGAACCACTGCGGGGCGCCTTCCTTCGGGATCGAATAGGCCACGTGCACGCCATTGCTGGCTTCCTCGGCGCGGTCGCGGGCCTGGATGATGTCACCCGACCAGCCCACCACCAGGCAGGTGCCGCCATTGGCCAGCGAACCCACGTACTGCGAGGAGTGGAAATTCTGCACGTAGGGGCGGATCGACTTCAGCAGGTCGGCAGCCTTCTGCAGCTCGGCCGGATCGCCGCTGTGCGGGTCCAGGCCCAGGTAATGCAGCGCGATCGGGATCATGTCCGCCGGCGTGTCCAGGATGGTCACGCCGCAGTCCTTCATCTTGCTGATGTTCTCCGGCTTGAACACCAGGTCCCAGCTGTTGGCGATATCGGTGCTGCCGCCAAAGCGCTGCTTCAGCATCTCCACGTTGTAGCCGATGCCGGTGGTGCCGATCATGTACGGCACGCCGTACTGGTTGCCCGGGTCCTGGGTGGCGATGCGCTTCATCACCGCCGGATCGAGATTGGCCAGGTTCGGGATCTTGCTCTTGTCCAGCGGCAGGAACACGCCGGCCTGGATCTGGCGGCCGAAGAAGTTCAGGGTCGGCACCACCACGTCGTAGCCGCTGTTGCCGGCCAGCAGCTTGGTCTCGACCATCTCATCACTGTCGAACACATCGTAGGTCACCTTGATGCCGCTCTCCTTCTCGAAGGTCGGGATGGTGTCCTCGGCGATGTAATCGCTGTAGTTGTAGACGTTCAGGACCTGGCTGTCCTGCGCGCCGCCGTTGCCACCGCTGCAGGCGGCGAGCATGGCGGAGGCCAGGCCGAGCGTGAGGATACGCAGCTTCATCGGGTGCTCCAGAATGCGGAAAGGGGGGCCGGCGGGGCCGGCAACGGGTGCCAGCCTACCCCCCGGCGGCGGATTTTTCTATTCCAGATGCTCAGACGTTCAGCAGCAGGAACTCGCGCTCCCACGAGCTGATGACGCGGAAGAAGGTCTCGTATTCCTTGCGCTTCACCGAGATATAGGCGCGGCAGAAGCGCTCGCCCAGCAGTGCCTGCAGCTCGCTGCACTGCTCCAGCCCGTCCAGCGCCTCGCCCAGCGAGCGCGGCAGGTTGTAGCCCAGTTCCTTGGCGCTGCCGGTCACCGGCGCGTCCGGTGCCAGCCGCTCACGGATACCCAGCAGGCCGCAGGCCAGGGTCGCCGCCATCGCCAGGTAGGGGTTGGCGTCGGAACCGGCGAAACGGCTTTCCACGCGCATGTTCTCCGGCGTGTCCAGCGGCACGCGCAGCCCGCAGGTGCGGTTGTCATAGCCCCAATGCACGTTGCTCGGCGAGACCTCGCCGAACACCAGCCGCCGATAGGAATTCACGTTCGGCGCGAAGAAGGCCATCGCCTGCGGCACGTACTTCTGCAGGCCGCCCAGGTAGTGGCCGAACACCGGGCTGAACTCGCCCTCGGCATCGGTCTCACCGGCGAACACATTGCTGCCATCGCTCACCCGCACCAGGCTCTGGTGGATGTGCATGGCGCTGCCCGGCTCGTTCTCCATCGGCTTGGCCAGGAACGTGGCATACACCCCATGGCGCATCGCCGCCTCGCGCATGGTGCGCTTGAACAGGAACACCTGGTCGGCCAGGTCCATCGCATCGGCATGGGTGAAGTTGACCTCCAGCTGCGCTGCGCCGGATTCGTGGATCAGCGTGTCCACGTCCAGCTTCATCGCATCGGCGTAGTCGTACATCAGGTCGAGGATCGGGTCGAACTCGTTGACCGCGTCGATCGAGTACGACTGCCGCGCGGTTTCCGGGCGCCCGGAGCGGCCGGCCGGTGGCAGCAGCGGGAAGTCCGGGTCGGTGTTCTTCTGCACCAGGAAGAATTCCAGCTCCGGCGCCACCACCGGGCGCAGGCCCAGTTCGGCATAGGCCGCCAGTACGCGGCGCAGCACATTGCGCGGTGCCAGTTCGTGTGGCTCACCGTTCTTGGTATAGCAATCGTGGATGACCTGCGCGGTGGCATCGGCTGCCCACGGCACCATGCGCACCGTGTCCGGATCAGGGCGCAGCATCATGTCCGAGTCCGACGGCGAGGTCAGGTCGTAGTAATCGTCAGGGAACTCGCCAGTGACGGTGGTGGCGAAGATGCCTTCGGGCAGCCGCGTACCGTAGTCGTGCGAGAACTTGTCGGCGGGAATGATCTTGCCGCGCGCGTTGCCGGTGATGTCCGGCACCAGGCATTCGACCTCGGTGATGCGCCGCTCCTTCAGCCAGCGCAGCAGGCTGCTTTCCTGCGGTGCGGGGGGCGTGGCCGTCTTGCGCGGGCGCGTTCGGGAACTCATCGGGAATCCAGTCGGTTCTGTTGGTGCTGCCGGCAAGCTTGGCCGAACGCACGGAAAATAGCGTGATAGAACGGCGCCTGCATGACACGCCACTCCGGGTGCCACTGTACGCCGAGCACGAAACCATGGTGCAGGCTGCGCGCCGCCTCGACCAGTCCATCATCAGCCACGGCCTCGACCTGCAGGCCCTGCGCGAGGCGGGCAATGCCCTGCCCGTGCACCGAATTGACCTGCGCCCGGTCACTGCCGTGCCACTGCGCCAGCCAGCCATCGGCAACCAGGGTAACCGCGTGGGCCGGTCCGTACTGCACCTCCACCGGCGCCTGTGGGTCTTCGCGATGGTCAGCCAGGCCAGGCACCGCGTGTACCTGCGGATGCAGGCTGCCACCCAGCGCGACGTTCAGTTCCTGGAAGCCGCGGCAGATCGCCAGTACTGGCAGGTCCAGCGCCAGCGCCTCGCGCAGCAGCGCGAACGCATTGGCATCACGGGCCGGGTCATGCGGATTGCCCGGCCAGCTACGGCCGCCCTCGTAGTGCTGCGGTTCGATGTTGCTGACCGCGCCGGTCAACAACAGGCCATCAAGCCCCTGCAGCCAATCGCCAGCCGGCAAAGGAGGCTGCAGGCTCGGCAATACCACCGGGGTCACTTCGGCGGCCTCGGCCAGCGCGCGCACGTATTTCTCGCCGGCCACCGCGAAACGGTGGTGGCCGAGCACGGTACTGTCGGTGGGCAGGCCCACCCAGGGCAGGCGGCGCATGGGGAAAACTCCTTGGCGTGCCGCCACGTTACCCGTCGCCCGTCGAGGGCGGCAAGTCGTCGCCGTCACACCATGGCTGTCACGCATCGGCGAAACTACGCGGGTGAATGCTGATCGTCCTCCCCCGCTCCCCCCTCCCGCACTGCGCCCGCGAGGCCTGCGGTGAGCGCCGCCTTCCCGCCCAGCTGGTACGCCGCCAGCCTGCCCGAACCGCCCGCACTGCCCTCGCTGCAGGGTGAGGTTCAGGCCGATGTCGCAGTGCTCGGCGCGGGTTATACCGGCCTGACCGCCGCACTTGAACTGGCTACGCGTGGCCTGCGCGTGGTGGTACTGGACGCGCAGCGGATCGGTTGGGGCGCGTCCGGTCGCAATGGTGGCCAGGCGCTGGTCGGCTATGGCTGCGAGGTGGACGAACTGGAGCATCAGCTCGGTCGTGATGATGCGCGCCACCTGTTCGACTGGTCACGCGACGCGGTGCAGGCAATGCGCACACGCATCGATCGCCACGGCATCGACTGCCATTGGGTGGAAGGCCATGCCAGCGTCGCGATCCGCGAACGCCATGAGCGCGACCTGCGGGCCAACTGCGAGCATCTGCAACGCCACTACGACTACCCCATGCAGTGGTGGGACCGTGATGCCCTGCGCGCACAGCTGGACAGCCCACGCTACCGCGCCGCGATGTTCGATCCGCTCAGCGCGCACCTGCAGCCCCTGGCCTATGCCCGCGGACTGGCCGATGCGGCGCGTGCGGCCGGCGTGGTGATCCACGAGAACTCCGTAGTGACCCGCGTGCAACGCGGAACGCAGCCCACCCTGCATACCGCGCAGGGAAGCGTGCGCGCCGCGCATCTGGTGGTGGCCGGCAACGCCTGGCTGCAGGGCCTGCTGCCCGAGCTGGAACGACGGATCATGCCGGTCGGCACCTATATCGGCGCCAGCGCGCCGTTGGGTGCCGAGCGCGCCCGCGCCCTGATCGGCAACAACATGGCCGTGGCCGACACCGCGTGGGCACTGGACTACTTCCGTCTCAGCCACGACCACCGCCTGCTGTTTGGTGGCCGCGCCAGCTATTCGGCACTGCCCCCGCCCGGCCTGCGCGGGGTGATGCAGCGGCGCATGCACCAGGTATTCCCGCAGCTGGCCGACGTGGCACTGGAGCAGGTCTGGGGCGGTTATGTGGACATTACCCGCAACCGCGCCCCGCACTGGGGCCGGCTGGACGGCAACCTGTACTTCGCGCAGGGGTTCTCCGGCCATGGGGTGGCCGCCGCCGGGCTGGCCGGCGAGGTGATCGCCGCCGCCATTGCAGGCCAGAGTGAGCGCCTGGACGTGTTCCAGCGCTTGCGGCATTCCCCCTTCCCCGGCGGCCGGCTGCTGCGCACGCCACTGCTGGTGGCGGCGATGTCGTGGTACAAGCTGCGGGATGCGTTGTGGTAGCGGGACCCTTCCCAGCTACATAATCAGGGCAGGAGCTGGGGGGAGCACGTGGATGCAGTGGTGGAAGGACGGTCTGTTGGTGAGGATACGGGTCAGCCCCCAGGGGCTGGCGCTGGCGCTGGTCTATGCCCTCGCCTGCTGGGGCGCGCGCAAGCTGTCGCTGGATCAGTTCTTCCTGCCTGCTGGCGTACGGGTGGCCGCATTGCTGTTGTGCCCGCCTCGACTGTGGCCCTACCTGCTGATTGGTGAATACGCCTACTTCGCGCATCTGCGCATCCCCCTGATCAGCAAATACAACCTGACCTGGGTGATCCTCGCCTCGGTATTCCTGATGCCTGCTGTGATGCTGCTCGTGCGCCTGCACCGAAAGCTGCTGGCACGCACCACGATCGTCGGCGTGATCTCCATCGCGGCATGCGCCGCGACGGTCATCAGTCTGCTGAACCTGGGAATCTCGTACCTGCTCTGGGAGCCGTTGCAAAACGCGTCATTCATCACCAACGTATTGCGCTATGCGCTGGGCGACTTCACCGGCATCCTCATTCTTGCGCCACTCGCACTGCTCTGGATCCGTCGCGCCGAGGAGAAATGGACGGCCCGGTCTGTTGCGGCCACAGTCGGAGCACTCGGAGTCATGCTGGTCATTGGCCTGCAGGCGACGCCGGTACCTGCCTCGATCATGGCCCCTGGTTCGCTGCAGTTGTTGTTGATCCTGCCTATTCCCGCAATCGCCCTGACCTGCCTGCTGGGATGGCGCGGTGCGGCCATCGGTGTCGCCGCCGTGAACATGATTCTTGGCCTGAGCGCGCCTGCCGACCACCCGACGGCATTCGATCCGGCCACCTTCGCCACCCAGCAGGCCATGGCCATCGCCAGCATCGCCCTGCTGCTGCTGGGCGCGCGCATCACCCACTTCCAGAGCCAGCACCGGTTACGCGAGGAAGATGGAAGAGCGGCCCTGCAGCTTGCACGGAATTCACATCTGGCCAGCGAGATGGACCTGCGTGAGCGCGCGGCCCATCTGCGCCAGCTGGGCGATGGCATGGACCTGTCGCTGAACGAAATGGTGAACTGGCTGCATGCGCAGGGCCATCACGCAGTAGCCGACAGCCTACGGCATACCACAGAGGTACATTCGCGCCTGTTCCGGGCCCAGGCCAGCATGATCTATCCCGCCGCTCTGGAACGGCTGGGCTTGTATGTGGCCTTGCAGGCCGGAGGAGTGCGTGAAGCCTGGGACGCCACGCATCGCATCGGGCAACCCAGGTTGATGGGTGATCCCTGCCAGCTCAGCCCCGGTCTGCAGCTGGCAGCCTATCGCTCGATCGTCGAAGCGGTTTCGATCCTCCTGGGTACCGAGAAAGGACAGCTCGTGGTCCGCGCCCGCTGCGGGCAACGTGCCGGTCACCGCGGTATCGTCGTTGTGATTGCGGCGATTGATCCGCGCCAGACGCTGTCGACGGCAACCCTCAATCTTGCCACGTCCCAATTGTCGGCTCGGACAATCGCTTACCACGGGGCGCTGCATTGCAGCCGTAGGAGAATCAGGTTGATGCTGATTGAAGCAGCCGATGCATCAATGGGCGAAGAGGCCTCGGCCTGGGGAACCGGTGTACCTACCGGACTGCAGCCGCCCGGGACAGCCCCCCACTCTTGGTAGTCCGGTGAAAAATGCGATGAATATCACAACCTTGTCGTGACATTCTCCAAGTCTCCTTTCCGTATGTCCGCATCACGGATGGAAGGATGAGATTGCGCCCATCTGAATCTATCGATACTGTCGCGCTGAAGGGAGTGCGTCATGTATCGACTGGACAGCGATAGTGTTCGACGAGCAGGGGAGGCTTGCGTTTGAAGTGGCTGAGAAATGGCTTTGAGCTGAGTTTCCGTATCCGCCCGGCAGGCCTTGCGCTGGCGGTACTCTACGCTGTCGCGTGCTGGACCACCTGGCACCTTTCCGTCGATCAGTTCTTCCTTCCGGCTGGAATCCGTGTTGCGGCGCTCTTGCTGACCCCGAAGCGAATGTGGGCCTATCTGGTCCTTGGCGAGTATGCCTACTTCGCCCACATGCGCTATCCGATGATTGAAGATTACGGAATGGCCTGGGTCATTTTCGGATCTGCATGCCTCATACCTGCGGTGGCGCTGATCGTTCATCTTCATCACAAGCTGATTGCTTCCACCACCGAAAGCTGGTTGCTTTCGATCGCGGCATCCGCTGCGCTGGTGGCCACTTCTCTCAAGCTCGGTCTGATTCACATGCTGTGGCCAGCTCCACCGAGCATGCCGTTCTACACGAACGCGATGCTCTACGTGCTCAGCGACTACATTGCAATCCTTACGGTCGCGCCCCTGGCGCTGCTCTGGATACGCCGACACAGCGGCTACGACTGGACGACCTGGCGACGCCGACCGACCATCGCAGCCCTCACTTCGCTGGGCATACTGGGCGCCCTGCTGATCCAGGTCAGCACGGAGGATCACTCGGCACGAGCAACGCTGCAATTGTTGCTGGTGCTGCCAGTCATCGCACTGACTTGCATGCACGGTTGGCGAGGGGCCGCTGTGGGTGTTCCGCTGATGAACATCATCCTCAGCCAGACCATGCCGACCACGGGTCTCCCCGGCTCATTCGACGAGACCACCTTCTTCACCCAGCAGATCATTGCCATCACTAGTACAGCGCTTATCGCGCTGGGACCACGCATCACCCATCATTACAATCAGCGCACACCTGTAGCGATGTCAGCATCGCGGGTCAATGCACTCTCGCGCTCGGCGCATCTTGCCAACGAGCAGGACCTGCGCGAACGCGCGCTGGGCCTGCGCCAGATTGCAGATGATATCGAAGAAGCTCTGGGAGAGACCGTGCAACAACTCAAGGCCGATGGCCATGAAGTTCCTGCGTCTGATCTACTCCGCACCTTCTCGCAACGCTCACGGCGATTCCGTGAACTGACCAGTATGGTCTATCCCACGGAGCTCGAGCATGCAGGCCTCTATGTTGCCTTGCGTGCGGGGGGACTCAGCGAAACCTGGAACGCCAGCCATCGGATCGTCCGTCCGATACTTGGCGGGGATCCATGCCAGCTGAGCATGGGCCTGCAACTTGCCGCGTATCGCACCTTTGCCGAAGCCGTATCCCTTTTCCTGAAGGACGAAACCGGCCAAATCCAGATCAGCGCTCGCTGCGGTCGCTATAGAGGCATGCACGGTATCGTGCTGAGGGTCGCGCTGCTGGACCGGCATCGGGCACTCGCCTCACGAACCATGGAAAGCGCCATTGATCGACTCTCTGCACGCGTGCATGCCTATTCGGGACGCGTGCAATGCCGGGGCCATCGCATCACCATGGTGTTGCTGGACACTGCAGGCGAGGCCGAGCGCGGAACACTTCCATACAAGCGAAACGACATTTGCGAGACGCCCGCGCGCCAGTGATCGCAGGCGGACGATCGATAACCCAGGCGACGCCTGTGGCTCGCCCCCGCAGAGGTGTTTTCTCCCTCTGCAAAGGAAGCCACAGGCAGGTCACCTGTATTCAGCCCGTCATTTGTTACTGACCCCGCGCTCGACGGACCAGACTGCCCCACGCCCCTCTCCATAGACGACCAGAGAAAAATCAGGCCCGCGGAAGACAACGCTGCGGCGAGCATTCTTCGGTATCGCCAGAGGTTTGGACGGCAACGACACGCGAGCTACGGTCTTGCCGGCCGGCAAGGCCCAGAACGTCGATTCGATGTTGGCAACGATCAGATTGACCTGGCCGGTCAAATCATTGACCTGGTAGTACGACACTCCATCCCGCTCGAATGCGTAGACAAGCCATGCGGGATCTGAACTCAGATCAAGCGCCGCAGGCTGGCTCTCACCCAACCCAGCCGTTGCCAGTGGTACACCCTGCCCTCCGCCCGGACAGCAGGCAAACGACAGCGCAGGAACGACCAGCAGCGCAGCAGCGGCGCTCAACTTCGACAACCGGGAAAATCTCATAGGCATCTCCATGATTGAGAGGTGGACAACATCAAGGCAACACAGGTGCGGCCTTGGCAGATAGTGCAATATCCTCTGAGTGCCGCCTGGCGACGTGAACAATCCCAGGACACGCCTCCCTGTCAGCATACTTGCGCCGCCCAGAACCCCGCCGTTCACATCACTCGCCCTACGTGGATACGGACAACGGCGGAGTTTCTGCCAATACCGTTGCACACCCCGCGAAGTACCGCTACTTTCGCCGCTGGACCGTTACCGCCCCGAGGGAATGTGAGCGTTGCTCGCGTACCAGCCCATCCGAGATGGAGCGCCGTGAAGAACATGGCACTAGCCGGCATTCCAGTGCACCCGGCCGGGCTTCTCTTGGCTGCCGCGTACGCAATTGCCTGCGTATCCGCCCGACAGTTTTCCCTGGACCAGTTTTTCCTCCCCGCCGGTATCCGCGTGGCAGCGCTTTTGATCGTTCCACAACGCCGATGGCCTTATGTATTGCTGGGAGAATTGGCCTACTTCGCATATCTGCGCATCCCTACGATCGACGAGTACGGCCTGGAATGGGTCATCCTGGCGTCCACGCTGCTGATGCCGATGGCGATGCTGGTAGTTCACCTCCATCTGAGAAAAACCATATCCGAGGCAGCCACCGGATTCTGGCTGCTGTCCCTCTCAATGTCGGCAGCAGTTGCGGTCACCGGTGTCAACCTGAGCCTTTCTCGCCTGCTGTGGCCAGTTCCTCCTCCGGACACCTTGCTGGATGCTGCCGAAAGAGTGGTATTTGGTCATTTTGCCGCGATCATTACCATGGCCCCCCTTGCCCTTCTTTGGGCCCGGCGGTGCTCCGGTTCTCCATGGCAGAAGAGGTTGCTCGTTCCATCCCTCGTGGCCATTGGCCTGATGCTGGCCCTGGGGTTGTGCATGCAACTGATTTCGACGAATGCCCATTCGACCCGTACCCACCTTGTGCTGTTGGCGGCACTCCCGGCCATCACCTTGACCTTCATGCATGGATGGCGTGGCGCTGCCATCGCGATTCCACTGTTGAACCTTCCACTTCATTTCGCCACCCCCAGCACCGGCCTGCCGGCCTCGTTCGATCTGGGCACGTTTTCCACCCAACAGAACATGGCGGTGATGAGTGTCGCGCTGCTTGCGCTCGGTTCCAGCATCAGCTACCACCATCAGCGCGCCCGATCCCGCGGTCTGGCCGAGGAAATGACGCTGCGCCTGGCACGCAGTTCCCACCAGACCAGCGAACGTGAGCTGCGTGAACGGGCCATCCATCTCAAACACTTGGGAGAAGGCATGGACAGTTCGCTCGGCGAGATGGTCAACTGGCTGAAATCCCAAGGCCACCACGCGGTGGCAAGCAGCCTGCTGCACGCCTCCTCCGTGCACTCACGCCTGTTCCGGGAACAGGCCAGCCTGGTTTATCCGACCGGACTGGAGCAAGTAGGGCTCTACGTCACCCTGCAAGCAGGTGGCGCAAGTGGAGTCTGGAAGAACAGCGATCGCGTCACGGTGCATGACCTTGCCGGCAACCCCTGCCTGTTGAGCGTAGAGCTTCAACTGGCGATCTACCGCACCGTGATCGAAGCAGTATCGATTCTGCTGGAATCGGAATCCGGTCAGATCTGCATCCGGGCTCGCTGTGGCGTTGCCGGACGTCAGCGCGGCATCGTCATGGTGGTGGGCCTGCTCGATCGCAGACAAGGGTTGTCGACTCACACCATGAGTCAGGCCGTTGAACGACTCTCTGGCCGAATCCTGCCCTACGGCGGCGCGGTGCAATGCCGTCACAATCGACTCCGGATCGCGCTCTCTGAGCTCACGCAGAGACCATCATCGACCGTCCCTTGATCTGAGCTACAGATCGTCAGACACACCTGCCATGGATCGCTAAAGTTACGCCCGAAACCGCCGCTATCCGTGCCGAGCCCTCCTTCGTGAGCCACCGCATCATGCCCGTCCTGCCGCAGGCCGCCGTCGATGGCGACCTGGCCGATCCGTTGCCACAGCGGATCCTGCTGGTCGAAAATTCCCGTGCCTTCACCGGCATGCTGCGCGAAGCCATCGAGCAGCGCCTGGAACTGCCGGTGGTGATTGCCTCTACTCTGGCCGAGGCCGACCGCCTGCTCAACGAAGGAGGCGGCTGGTTCCTGGTACTGACCGGGCTGGTCTTGGCCGACGGCGATCGTGATGCGGTGGTCGAGTTCTTCCTCAAGCGCGACCTGCCCACCGTGGTGGTCAGCGGCGTGTACGACGAGGACCTGCGCAAGCGCGTGCTGCAGCAGCAGATCATCGACTACGTGCTGAAGAACACCCCGGGCAGCATCGACTACCTGGTGTGGCTGGTGCAGCGGCTGGAACGCAACCGTCGCATCGCCGCGCTGGTGGTGGACGATTCACCGTCCGCGCGTGGCTATGCCGCGGCCCTGCTGCGCATGTACGGCCATGAGGTGCATGAAGCCGCCGACGGCAACGAGGGCCTGGCTGCAATCGAGGCGCATCCGGCGATCCGCCTGGCGGTGGTCGACCAGGAAATGCCGGGCATGCAGGGCGTGGAGTTCACCCGCCGCCTGCGCACCCTGCGCTCGCGCGACAAAGTGGCGGTGATCGGTATCTCCGGCAATACCGATGCCTCGCTGATCCCACGCTTCCTGAAGAACGGCGCCAACGATTTCCTGCGAAAACCCTTTTCGCGCGAGGAATTCTTCTGCCGTGTCTCGCAGAACGTGGACCAGCTGGAACTGATCGGCACCCTGCAGGATCTGGCCACCCGCGACTTCCTGACCGGCCTGCCCAACCGCCGCTGCTTCCTCGAGCAGAGCCAGCGCCAGCTGCCGCAGCTGCAGCTGCATGGCCAATGCGTGGCGGTGGCGATGATCGACATCGACCACTTCAAGCACATCAATGACACCCACGGCCATGAAGCCGGCGACGATGCACTACGTGCGGTGGCCGGTGCGGTGGCCGCACATGCGCGCAGCCAGGACCTGATCGCACGCTTCGGTGGCGAGGAGTTCTGCCTGCTGGTGCCGGACATGGAACAGGACGAGGCGCTGCTGTACTTCGAGGAACTGCGCCAGCGCATCGCCGCACTGGAAGTGGACATCGGCACCGCCACCCTGCGCATGACGGTCAGCATCGGCCTGTGCTGCCTGCGCCCGCAGCGCGATGCGCTGCACCGGCTGATCTCCGAGGCCGACCGCCAGCTGTACCTGGCCAAGGCCGGCGGCCGCAACCGGGTCAGCTGCACCACGGTGGCCAGCCCGCTGCGCCCGCGCGAGCCTGCCCTGCCCTGACCGGCGTGCTTTGATCCAGATCAACGCCGCACCCGCGCGGCAGTTCTACAGTCGGCCCCGACATACGCATGAAGGGGAGCCGGGGATGGCACTACTGGTCTGGCAGGACGATCTGAACATCGGCATCGATGTGATCGACCAACAACACCGCCGCATCATCGAGATGCTCAACCACCTGCACGTGGCCCAGGCCAGCATGCAGCGTACGGCGGTGGGTGAAGTGATCGACGAGGTGGTGGACTACACCATGTCGCACTTCGCGTTCGAAGAAGAGCTGATGGAGGAAGCAGGTTACCCGTTCTGTGCCGCGCACAAGCGCGTGCATGAGGTCTTCATCAAACGGGTTTCGGAATACCGCATGCGCTTCCAGGCCGGCGAGGACATCAGCGATGAACTACGCACCATGCTCTCGCGCTGGCTGTTCAACCACATCCGCGGTGATGACCAGGCCTATGCCGAACAGGTCAAGGCGCACTTGAACCAGTTCGCCCGCGAACACCAGGGCGGCGGTTGGCTGGGGCGCACGCTCAAGCGCTTCTTTGGCTGAGCCGCAGCGCGCGCCGGTGCAGTGCCACCAGCGCGCACAGGGTCGCCACCGCGGTCAGGCACAGGTAGTAGCCCACCGCGACCAGGCCGAAGCGTTCGGCCAGCCAGGTGGCCAGGTACGGCGCCGGTGCCGCGCCGAGGATGCCCGCCAGGTTGAATGACAGCGACGCGCCGGTATAGCGCACCTCCACCGGGTAGATCTCGGCCAGGAAGGTGCCGCAGGGGCCGTAGGTCAAGCCCATCAGGAACAGGCCCAGGCACAGGAATCCAGTGACCAGCCACGGGCTGTGCGGCTGGAACAGCGGTGCGAACAGCACGCCGAAGCCGACGATCAGTACGCTGGCGACGATCATCGTGCGCCGCGTGCCCCACCGGTCGCCATAGCGCGCCGACAGCGGAATACCCAGCGCGAAGAACAGCATGCCGGCCATCTGCATCAGCAGGAACTGCTCGCGGCTGTAGCCTAGCACCGCGGTTCCGTGGCCCAGGCTGAACACCGTCATCAGGTAGAACAGCACGAAGGTGGCGAACGCGCCCAGGGTGCCCAGCAGCATCGGCACCGGATGGTCACGCAGCACCGTCCACATCGGCAGCCGCACCGGCGCCTTGCGCTCCAGCGCCTTCTTGAAATCGGGCGTCTCGTGGATGTTCAGGCGCACCCACAGGCCAAGGCCGACCAGCAGCGCGCTGGCCACGAACGGAATGCGCCAGCCCCACTGCAGGAAGTCGTCCTGGCTCAGGCAGCGGCCCAGCACGAGGAAGATGCCGGCCGACAGCAGAAAGCCCAGCGGTGCGCCCAACTGCGGGAACATGCCGTACCAGGCGCGCTTGCCCGGCGGTGCGTTCTCGGTGGCCAGCAGCACCGCCCCGCCCCACTCGCCCCCCAGCCCCAGGCCCTGGCCGAAGCGGCACAGCGCCAGCAGCGCAGGGGCCCACAGGCCGATCTGGGCATGGGTGGGCAGCAGGCCGATCAGCACCGTGGACAGGCCCATGGTCAGCAGCGCGGCCACCAGCGTGGCCTTGCGGCCGATGCGGTCACCGAAGTGGCCGAACACCGCCGAGCCGACCGGGCGCGCGATGAACGCGACTGCGAACGTTGCCAGTGACTGCAGCAGCGCCGCCTGTTCGCTGCTATCCGGGAAGAACAGGTGCGGGAACACCAGCACCGCTGCCGTGGCGTAGATGTAGAAATCGAAGAACTCGATGGTGGTGCCGATCAGGCTGGCCAGCAGGACTCGACTGGGGGAATTCACGGGCGGCGCGGCAGCGGTGATCGTCGGCATCGGCAACACGGGTAACGGCGGATCGCCCGATTCTGCCACGGGCCGACGGCCGCACGGGGCGATGGTTTCAGCCGACACCGATGCCAACGAAATTTTTCGGGCCGCCCGCTAGGCTGCGCCACCGGTCCCTGCATGGATGCTTTGCCGATGACTGCAGTCGCGCTGTCGTGGTCCGATTCGCCGAAGCTGCCGCGCATGGCCGCATGGCCGCATGGCTGGTGGTGCTGCTGGTGCATGGGTTGATGGCAGTGTGGCTGCTGGGCAGTGGCAGGATGACGCAGCGCAGCGACGAAGCTGCCAGGATTTCATTGCGCTGGTTACCGCCGGAGCAACCCGCGGCGGTTCAGCCACGCCCGGCGCTGCCCACCGCATCGGCGGCGCGACCAGCCGCATCGACAGCGCCACGCCCGACACCGGCTGCACCCACGGATGCCATTGCGCCCGCGTCCGAGGAACCGCCTGCAACAGCGCCACTGATGCTGGACCTGCCTGCGGGCAGCATCGATGGCGGTGACGGCATCAGCGCAGCGGGCGTGGCGCCGCGCCTGATCGGTCGGCGCGAGGTCCATCCTGCGTTCGGGCCGCGCCGCAATTACTTCCGGATCCGTCGGCAGATGAGCCCCGAGCAGATCGTGCATGGCGTGGCGCAGCTGCTGGGTTTGTGGCCACCGGGGTACACCGTCGACCCGTGCGAGCTGGGCAAGCAGAACATGCAGTATTTCCAGAACGCCGTCGAAGAAGCCGACCGGGATCTGCTGCGTGCGGCGGTGCTACAGGTGAGCGCACGCTGCCGGTAGCCGCCACACTGTTGTAGAGCCGAGCCCATGCTCGGCTGCGTTTGGCGAAGAGCAGCCGAGCATGGGCTCGGCTCTACAGAAGAGCGCGTCGCTACAGCTGGATCCAGGTGGCCTTGATCTCGCTGTACTTGTCGAACGCATGCAGCGACTTGTCCCGCCCATTGCCGGACTGCTTGTAACCACCAAACGGTGCGGTCATGTCGCCGCCGTCCCAGCCGTTCACCCACACGCTACCCGCGCGCAGCTGTCGCGCGACCCGATGGGCGCGGCTGAGATCGCGCGTCCACAAGCCGGCGGCCAGTCCGTAGCGGCTGTCATTGGCCAGGTCCACCGCTTCGGCCTCGTCGTCGAAGCCGAGCACAGCCAGCACCGGCCCGAATACTTCTTCACGTGCCAAGGCCTGCTCCGGGCGCACCTGGTCGAACACCGTCGGCTGCACATAGCTGCCGCCTGCCTCCACCTCGGCGCGACGGCCACCCAGCAACAGGCGGGCGCCCTCGGCTTCGGCCCGTGCGATATCGGCCAACACCTTGTCCACGTGCGCTGCATCCACCAGCGCGCCCATCGGCGCATCCGCCTCCAGCGGATGCTGCGGCTGCATATGCTGGCCATGGGCGATCACCTGGTGCACGAAATCCTCGCGGATCGAACGCTGTACCAGCAGTCGCGAGCCAGCGGTACAGACCTCGCCCTGATTGAAGAAGATGCCCTGTGCCACGGCCTTGGCGGCTGCGTCCAGATCGGGGGCGTCGGCGAACACCACATGCGGGCTCTTGCCACCGCATTCCAGCCAGACCCGCTTGAGGTTGGATCGCCCGGAACACTCCAGCAGCTTCGCGCCGGTGGCAGTGGAACCGGTGAAGGCCAGCACGTCCACGTCCATGTGCAGGGCCAGCGGTTCACCGACGCGCGCACCGTGGCCGGGCAACACGTTCAGTACGCCCTCCGGCAGGCCCGCCTCGGCGGCCAGCGCGGCCAGCCGCAACGCACTCAAGGGCGAGCGCTCGGAAGGCTTGAGCACCACCGAATTGCCCATGGCCAATGCAGGCGCAATCTTCCAGCAGGCCATCAACAGCGGGAAGTTCCACGGCACGATGGCCGCCACTACGCCAGCGGGCTCGCGCGTGACCAGCCCCAGCTCGTGCGGGCCGGTGGGCGCGACCTCGCCGTACAGCTTGTCCGCCGCTTCGGCGGTCCAGCTCAGGCAGCGCACCACACCGGGCAGGTCGACACGGCGCGCGTCGCGCACCGGCTTGCCCATGTCCAGGGTTTCCAGCAGGGCCAGTTCATCGGCGTGCGCTTCCACCAATGCCGCCAGCGCCAGCAGCACGCGCTTGCGATGGGCCGGACTCGCCTGCGACCAGTGGCCCGCCTCGAAGCTGCGTCGCGCGGCCCGCACCGCGCGCTCGACATCCTGCGCGTCGCAGTCGGCAACCGCGCCCAACACGCGACCGTCGATCGGGCTGATGCAGTCGAAGCGGGCGCCGCTGGCGGCATCGACATAGCGGCCGTCAATGAAGGCCTGGCCCGGCATCGACAACTGGAGGACCAGCGCCTGCCAATGGCTGCGGTCGGGGAAATCGGCCATGGGAAGCTCCAACATTCAACGAGCCTTGGTTATACCGGGGCCGCCGCGACTCCGCCGTGACGCGGCTGCGCTACATTCATCGCATCGGATCCGATGGAGCTGGCATGAAGCGTCCCGAAAGCGACCTGCACGACCTGGCCACCCAGCGCCCCGAGTCACTGGACGCGTACTGGATGCCGTTCACCGCCAACCGCCAGTACAAGGCCGCGCCGCGCATGCTGGTACGCGCCGAAGGCATGCACTACGAGGACGTCGACGGCCGCCAGATCCTCGACGGCACCGCCGGCCTGTGGTGCTGCAACGCCGGCCACGCCCGCCCGCGCATCGTCGAGGCCATCGTCGAGCAGGCACGCACGCTCGACTATTCGCCGGCCTTCCAGATGGGCTCGCCGCCGGCCTTCGCGCTGGCGCAGCGACTGGCCGCACTGGCTCCGGGCCCGCTCAACCATGTGTTCTTCACCAGCTCCGGCTCCGAGGCGGTGGATACCGCGATGAAGATCGTGCTGGCCTACCACCGCCAGCGTGGCGAGGGCCAGCGCACCCGCTTCATCAGCCGCGAGAAGGCGTACCATGGGGTCGGCTTCGGCGGCATGGCACTGGGCGGGCTGCCCAACAACCGCAAGCCGTTCGGCCTGCAGCTGGGCGGCGTGGACTACCTGCGGCACACCCTGGACCTGCCGCGCAATGCATTCAGCAAGGGTCTGCCGCGCCAGGGCGCGGAACTGGCCGACGACCTTGAGCGGCTGATCGCGCTGCATGACGCCTCGACAATCGCCGCCGTCTTCGTCGAACCCATTGCCGGTTCCGCCGGGGTGATCCTGCCCGCACCAGGTTACCTGCAGCGCCTGCGCGAGCTATGCGACCAGCACGGCATCCTGCTGGTGTTCGACGAGGTCATCACCGGTTTCGGCCGTGTCGGCATGCCGTTTGCTGCGCAGCGCTTCGGGGTCACCCCGGACCTGCTGACCTTTGCCAAGGCGGTCAGCAACGGCGCAGTGCCGCTGGGTGGCGTGCTGGTGGGCGATGCCGTGCATGCCGGGCTGATGCAGGCACCGCCGCAGGCCATAGAGCTGTTCCATGGCTATACCCATTCCGGCCACCCGCTGGCCTGCGCCGCAGCGCTGGCGACGCTGGACGTCTACGCCGAGGAGCGCCTGTTCGAGCGCGCCATCGAGCTGGGCGAGTACTGGCAGGAACGGCTGCATGCGCTGCAGGGCCTGCCCAACGTGATCGACATCCGCAATTTCGGGCTGGTCGGCGCCGTCGAGCTGGCACCGCGCCGCGATGCCCCCGGCAGCCGTGGCTACGAGGTGTTCCGGCGCTGCTTCCACGATGGCCGGCTGCTGGTGCGCTGTACCGGCGACATCATCGCGCTGTCGCCACCGCTGATCGTGGACAAGGCACAGATCGACCAGATCACCGGCACCCTGGGCGAGATGATCCGGGCCACTGCCTGAGCCCGGGCCAGTGGCGTCGAGCGGGTACAATGGTCGGTTCCGCTCCTGCTCGTTGCCGTGCCCATGGACATCGTCGTCAAAGAAGAACTCAAGGCCTACATCGACCCGCTGACCGCGGACGAACATGACGCGCTGGAGCGCAGCATCCTGGCCGAAGGCTGCCGCGATGCGCTGGTGCTGTGGGGTGATGTGCTGGTCGATGGCCACAACCGTTTCGGCATCTGCCAGAAGCACGGCCTGCCGTTCAACACCGTGCAGAACACCCGCTTCCAGAGCATGGAAGACGTGCACCTGTGGATGATCGAGCAGCACCTGGGCCGCCGCAGCGTGTCCGATTTCCAGCGTGGCGTGCTGGCACTGCGCAAGCGCGACATCCTGGCGGCCCGCAAGCAGGTCGAGCAGGCGCAGCTGCAGCGCGAGAGTGACGGCACCGCCGACGTCGTCGAAGATGCGGGTGAGGACAGCCCGCCGTGGGAACCGGCGCCGAAGATCAGCCGCGCCGAGCTGGCCCGCGAGGCCAAGTTGAGCACCAGCCAGGTCGGCATGATCGAACGCATCCACGCCCAGGCCGCGGCCGAGGTGGTGGAAGCGGTGAAGGCCGGCGTGATCTCGATCAGCGCTGCTGCGGCTGTGGCCGACCTGCCGGAAGACGAGCAGCGCGCCGCCGCCGCCGGTGGCAAGGACGAGCTGAAGCAGGCCGCCAAGCGCGTGCGTGATGCCAAGCGCAAGCCGCGCGCACCGAAGCCGGAAGCAGCCGAGATGGACTTCGAGGAAGCGGACGAGGACGAGATCGCCAGTCGCGACGCCGAGGTGCTGTCGGCGCTGGAACAGCTGGGCGAAGATGCCCCAGCGCTGCGCCGTCGCGTGGTCGCGTTGACCCGCGAGAACGACACCCTGCGCGCGCAGCTGGCCGCGTTGCGCAAGCAGCTCGAAGCGCTGTAAGCGCTCTCGACGCGCTTCTGTAGAGCCGAGCCCATGCTCGGCTGCTCTTTGCCACGCGCAAGGCAGCCGAGCATGGGCTCGGCTCTACAGGCAGACGTCACCGCGCTGCGGGTAGACTCGTGCAATGACGCCTGCCCACGATCCGCGCCGCGCTCAGCTGCGGCGCCTGAAAGCCCTCGCGCTGGGCCTGCTGCTGTTGATGCTGGCCGGATTCGCGGTCAGCCACTGGCAGGGCGAGCGCGGCATCTGGGCCTGGGTCTCGGCCTTCTGCGAAGCAGCGGCCGTGGGCGCACTGGCCGACTGGTTCGCAGTCGTCGCGCTGTTTCGGCGGCCGATGGGGCTGCCGATCCCGCATACGGCAATCATCCCGCGCAGCAAGGAACGCATCGGTGACAGTCTCGCCCTGTTCGTGCGCGACCAGTTCCTGGAGCCGGATGTGCTGCTGGCCAAGCTGCAGGTATTCGATCCAGCCAGCCGCCTCGGCAGCTGGCTGGCCGACCCGGCGCGCTCGCGGATGCTGGCCGACATGGCCCGCGGCTGGGCCCTGCAGGCGCTGGATTTCTTCGACGAAACCGCCGTACGTCGGCAGCTGCACGCCTTCGTGGTGCAGCAGCTGCGGCAGTGGAATGCCGCCGCCACCGCCGGCGAACTGCTGGCCCTGCTGACCGCCGATGGGCGCCACCAGCGCGTGCTGGACGAGGGCCTGCAGCGGTTGGGGCGCTGGCTGGAGCAGCCGGAAGTGAAGGAGCGCGCCTCGCAACTGATCGTGCGTTACATCCGGCGCGAGTGGCCCACCCTGTCGAGCACGGTGAACTGGGTCAAGCCGATCGACGAGATCGGCGACAGCCTGGCCGAACGCCTGGCCCGCGCGGTACTGGAAGAGCTGCAGCAGGTACTGGCCGAGCCGCAGCATCCGCTGCGCCAGGACTACGAGACCTGGCTGCAGAACTACGTGCAGCGCCTGCGCGAGGACCCCGCCCTGGCCGAGCGCATCGAACAGCTCAAGCAGGAAATGATCGACCATCCGGCCCTGCAGGATTACGTGCAGGGCCTGTGGGCGCGCATCCACGCCAGCCTGCGCGCCGACCTGCAGCGTGAGGATTCGGCGCTGGTCGGGCACCTCCAGCGCAGCCTGGCCTCGCTGGGCAGCAGCCTGCAGGCCGACCCCGCCCTGCGCGACGCGCTGAACCAGCATCTGCTGGAGGGCGCCCAGCGCCTGACCGACCGCCTTCGCGAAGGCGTGACCACGCACATCGCGCAGACCGTGAAGAGCTGGGACGAGCGGCACCTGGTCGAGCAGCTGGAACTGAGCGTGGGTCGCGACCTGCAGTTCATCCGCTTCAACGGCACCCTGGTGGGCGGCCTGATCGGCCTGCTGCTGCATGCGGCGACGGTGGTGTTCAGGTTCTAGGGCCGGCTGCGCCATCAGCATCGTCACGCTTGATTCATAAAATGCGAATGCCTATCATTTACTGATCGGTTGTGCGCTTAGCCAAATGGTACGGAGACGTGCCCATCGCCCGTGTACATCCCCGACCTCTGGGCCGCCCGTCCGCGCGGGCCGTGCCTCGTCGATGGGACACGCTGGGCAACATGCGCAGGGCGCAAGGGGCCGCGGACGCGTTCCATCCCTTCTCCAATCTGCAGGACCTCCGTGGACCGCTCGCCCGCAACCGCCAGCCCCCGCACCTACTTCTCCAACCCGCGCTGGGGCGTGCTGTCACGCTCGTTGGCTGCAATCTTCGGCGGCTACGCGCTGGCCTCGGTGACCAGCGTGTTCTGCGCGGTGGCCCTGCCTGGCGCGCGCGGCCAGACCGTGCTGACCGGCATGCTGCTGGCGATTCTGGTGGCCGCCTGCGCGGCGCTGTGGGCGTTCGCCACCCGCAGCGCGCTGCGCGCCTGGGTCGGCATTCTCGCTCCCACCCTGCTGATGGCTGCCATCGCGCGCATGCTGGGGGCTTGGGCATGAAGAACGGATTCCGCCAGTCGATGGCCTGGCTGCACACCTGGACCGGCCTGCTGGTCGGCTGGTTGCTGCTGCTGATTTTCATGGCTGGCACGGCCAGCTATTACCGCGAAGAAATCAGCCGCTGGATGCGCCCGGAGCTGCCGTCCAGCAACGTCAGCATCGACGTCGCCGCGCAGCGCGCGGTGGACTACCTGCAGGCCAACGCCGCGCAGGCCGAGAACTGGTTCGTTACCTTGCCGCAGCCGCGCAACCCGGCCATGCAGATGTTCTGGCGGTTGCCGCCGGAACTGGCCGACCCCAGCCGTGGCCGCCGCGGTGGCTTCGGCGATGCCACACTTGATCCCAACACCGGCCAGGCGCTGAAAGCGCGCGAAACACGTGGCGGTGATTTCTTCTACCGCTTGCACTTCGACCTGCACTACATCCCGGTGCTGTGGGCGCGCTATCTGGTCGGCTTCTGCGCGATGTTCATGCTGGTGGCGATCATCACCGGCGTCATCACCCACAAGAAAATCTTCAAGGACTTCTTCACCTTCCGCAAGGACAAGGGCCTGCGCTCCTGGCTCGATTTCCACAACGTCAGCGCGGTGATGGCCCTGCCCTACCACGCGATGATCACCTACACCGGCATTGTCACCCTGATGATCATGTACCTGCCCTGGGGCGTGAAGGTGGCTTACCCGCAGGATGAGGACGCCTTCTACAGCGAAGCCTTCGGTGGCATGCCTGAAGTCACCGCGCCGGCCGAAGGCCGCGCCACGCCACTGCCGATCGCGCAGCTGCTGGACAGCGCACGAGCGCACTGGCACGGCGTGGAAGTGGCCGGCTTCACCGTATCCAACCCGGGCGCGGCCAATGCGGTGATCGACATCCGCCAGCGCGACGGCAAGCGCCTGTCCACCGACACCCCGGCCGTACGTTACGACATGGTCAACGGCACGCTGCTGGAAGAGACGCCGCCGTCGGGCGGTGCCACCGCCACCCGTGGCGTGCTGTACGGCCTGCACCTGGCGCGTTTTGCCGATTGGGGCCTGCGTGCACTGTTCTTCCTGTCCGGCCTGGTCGGCTGCCTGATGGTCGCCAGCGGCGTAGTGCTGTGGGCAGTGAAGGAACGCCCGAAGCATGCCAAGAGTGGCCGCATCGGCTTCGGCCTGCGCCTGGTCGATGCGCTGAACATCGGCACCGTGGCTGGCCTGCCGATTGCCTTTGCCGCCTACTTCTGGGGCAACCGCCTGCTGCCGCTGGACATTGCCGAGCGCTCGAGTGCGGAAGCCAACGTGTTCTTCTACGCCTGGGGCGGCGCGCTGCTGGCCGCCTTCATCTGGCCGAAGCGGATGATGTGGGCGTGGCAGCTCTATCTGGGTGCGGCGGCGTTCGCGCTGGTGCCGGTGGTCAATGCACTGACCACGCAAGCGCATCTGGGCATCACCCTGCGCAATGGTGACTGGGTGTTGGCTGGCTTCGATCTGTCGATGATCGCCTTCGGCGCGATGCTGGCGTTGTGCGGCTGGCGCATGCAGCGCTGGACGCCACCACTGTCTGCTGCCGAGAAGAAGAAGCGTGCGGCTGCTGCAGCTGCCCCCAAGGCTGTGGCAGAACCCGCCGAAGCGGAGGCCAGCGCATGATGCTGCTGGCGTTGACCCTGTCGTTCTCCGCGTTCACCGCCCTGTCGCTGGCGATGGAAAAGCACCAGCACGACCTGCATGGCAAGGCGGCAGCCACCCCGGCACGGCGCACGCAGTGGCGGGTGCTGGGCTGGGCCCTGCTGACGGCGGCGTTCGCGTTGTGCGTGGTTGACCACGGCTGGGCGATGGGCCCGGTGCTGTGGCTGGGCGTGATGACCGTGGGCGGCGTGGTGCTGTCGTTCGGACTGTACCCGTACCGACCGAAATGGATCGCGCCGCTGGCGATCGCGCTGCCCGTGGCCGGGCTGCTGGTGGCGTTGGTGTAGCAGAGCCACCGGGGTCGGATCCCTTGCGCGCAGCGCAAGGGCTCTGACCCCTGGCACGTAGATCCGGATGGGGTCAGAGCCCCTGCGCTTCGCGCAGGGGATCCGACCCCGGGCGTCGGCTTACCCCAACCGTTTCAATTCCCACGCGCGGTGGATGCGCGCGTTACGCTCGAAATCCGGGCCGATGGTACGCGCGGTGATCTCGCGGCACTGGGCGAATTCGGCGATGGCGTTCTCTTCCAGCTTGAAGCGGCGGAAATTGTTGGAGAAGTACAGCACGCCGCCCGGCGCCAGCCGCGCCACGGCTGCACGCAGCAGCTTGATCTGCTCGCGCTGCACGTCGAAGTCATCGGCGCGCGCGGAGTTGGAGAACGTCGGCGGATCGCAGAAGATCACGTCGTACTGTCCGCGGTCGCCTTCCAGCCAGGCCATCGCATCGGCCTGCACCAGCAGGTGCTGGTTGCCGCCCTGCCCGTTCAACGCCAGGTTGTCGTAGCACCACTGCAGATAGGTGGCCGACAGATCGACGCTGGTGGTGCTGGCGGCGCCAGCCACCGCGGCCTGCACGCTGGCCACGCCGGTGTAGCAGAACAGGTTGAGGAAGCGCTTGCCACGCGCCTGCTCGGCCATCATCCGGCGCAGCGGGCGGTGGTCGAGGAACAGGCCGGTGTCCAGGTAGTCGAACAGATTCACCTGCAGCAACGCGTTGTTCTCGCGCACCACGATGAACTCGTCACGCTGCTCGAAGCGGCCGTACTTGCTGCCGCCCTTGCCACGCTCGCGCGACTTCATCGAGACCTGCTCCGGCGGCACGCCGAACACTTCACGCGCAGCCGCCAGCAGTTCGTTGCGGCGACGGCGCACATCGTTCTCCGGAATGGCAGCCGGTGCGGCGTATTCCTGCACGTGCAGGAAGGTACGGCGCTTGCCGCCGTCTTCCTCGTAGACGTCGATGGCGGCCGCATACTCCGGCAGGTCGGCGTCATAGGCGCGGAAGCAGGTGATGTCCTCGCGGGCACGCCAGCTCTTGAATTTCTTCAGGTTCTTGCGCAGGCGGTTGGCCACCATCTGCGCGCCTTCGCTCAGCTCGCGCGGCTGCGCCGGGTCGCGGCCCGGCACGGCAATCGGGTCGCAGACGATCAGCGCGCATTCCAGCGCACCGTTGAACATCTGGTACTTCTTGCCCGCGCGCAGGCCGGTGGCGAAGGCGAGCTCGTCGTTGCCGCACAGCAGGCTGGCGCGCCACTGCGGCACGGCCTTCTGCAGGGCGTTGCCCAGTGCGCGGTACAGCGCCGGATCGGCGGCCAGGCGCTCGTCGTACGGCGGGTTGCAGACCACCGCACCGATCTCCTGCTCCGGCGCGGCGAGATCGGCCACATCGGCGCGGGTGAAGCGGATCGCGTGGGCGACGCCCGCGACTTCGGCATTCTCGCGTGCCGCCTGGATCGCGGTCGGGTCGATGTCGCTGCCGTGGATGACCGGCTTCAGCGCGGCCAGGCCTGCGGCCTCACGGTCACGCGCTTCGCTCTGGATGGTCTTCCAGGCGGCCTTGTCGAAGCCCAGCCAGCGGCTCGGCGGCAGGCTGCCATGGCGCATCAGGCCGGGAGCGACGTCGGCGGCCATCAGCGCGCCTTCGATCAGCAGCGTGCCGCTGCCGCACATCGGGTCCAGCAGGCCACCACCGGCAGCGTGCAGGCGCGGCCACTGCGCGCGCAGCAGCAGCGCGGCAGCCAGGTTTTCCTTCAGCGGTGCCTCGTGGGCGGCCCCGCGCCAGCCACGGCGATGCAGCGGGCCGCCGCCGAAGTCGATCGACAGCGAGGCACGGCCCTTGCGCAGCGACAGGTTGACGCGCACGTCCGGCAGGTCGGTGTTGACCGAGGGGCGTTCCAGGCCCTCATCGCGCATGCGGTCGACGATGGCGTCCTTGATCCGCTGCGCGGCAAAGCGGGCGTGGGTGATCTTGTCGCCGGACACATGTGCGTCCACCGCCAGGGTCATTTCCGGCTTGATGTGTTCATGCCACGGCAGCGCACGCACACCGTCGTACAGGGCCTGCTCGTCCGGGCACTCGAACTCATCGATCGGCCACAGCACGCGGCTGGCCAGGCGCGACCACATCACGATCCGCAGCGCCTGCTCCAGTTCGCCCTCGGCGTTGACGCCGGCAATGGTGGCAGTGGCCTTGCCAAGGCCCAGGGCCGACAGTTCATCGGCAAGCAGGTATTCCAGGCCCTTGGCGCAGGAGACGAAGAATTTCACGGGATCGGTTCGCAGGTGGTCGGGCGCGGCACAGGGGCCGGGCCAGTCGGAAAAGAGGGCCGTAGGCACGGCCGGCAGGCCCGCGCCGGGGGCGGCGGGGCTGCCATTGTAGTCAATGCGGGCGGGCGCGCCGTGCGCCCGGGCTTCACAGTTGCCGCAGCAGGCGCTCGAAGGCCTGCGCGGAGGCCTCCACGTGGTGCTCCAGGCGGTGGCCGTCGTCGACCAGCAGCAGCTGCGCCGAACGCGCCTGCGCCCAGGCAATCACCCCGGCGGCCGGTACCACCTCGTCGTGCCAGGCCTGCACCACGGTGGTCGGCACGGCGGCGGCGTTCAGCGCCGGCATCGGGCCCATGGTGGTCGGCGGCACCATCAGGAACAGCCCGGCCACCGGCACCTGCAACGAGGCGATGGCGGAGATGTAGGCGCCCAGGCTGGAACCGGCGAGCACCACCGGGCCCTGTTGGGCGGCGATGGCGGTGCGTTCCACCAGGCGCTGCAGCCGGGTGCGCACGTCACCCACCCGGCTGACCTCGCTCATCGCGTCCAGGTCGGTGTAATCCGGGCGCTCATGGGTCCAGCCCAGGCGCTGCGCCACATCGGCCAGCGCGGTGACCTTGGTCGCCTCCGGGCCGCTCTCGAAACCGTGGGACAGGATGCAGTGGCCGCGGCTCATGCGCGCGCTCCGTGGGAGCGGGTCGGCGGCGAAAGAGGAGGCAGGTTCATGCCGCAATGCTAGCATCGCCGGATGCCCAACCCGCTCCTGCCCGGCCTGCAGCTGCAGCCCCTGCCCTACCAAGACCGCCTGCCACTGCGCGACCCGGCCACGCTGGAGATGGTAGTGATCCACTGCACCGAGCTGCCCGATCTGGCGATGGCCCGCGAGTACGGCGAGCGCGTGCTGTATGACAGCGGCGCCGGCAACAGCGGCCACTTCTACATCGACCGCGATGGCAGCGTGGTGCAGTACGTGGCACCGGAACGCGTGGCCCACCACGTACGCGGCATGAACGCGCATACGCTGGGTATCGAACTGGTCAACACCGGGCGCTACCCGGACTGGTTCGACAGCCGCCACCAGGCGATGGACGAGCCGTACACCGAAGCACAGATGCAGGCGCTGGAGCAGCTGCTGCAGGCGCTGGTGGTGCGCTACCCGTCGCTGCGGCAGATTGCCGGGCATGACCAGCTGGATCTGGAGCAGGTGCCGGCCAGTGATGATCCTGCGCTGACGGTGGCGCGCAAGCGTGATCCGGGGCCGTTGTTCCCGTGGGCGCGGGTGCTGGCGAAGGTGCCACTGCAGCCGGTTGGGTAAGCAGCGGGGCTGCGCCCTGCACCCGCAGAAGCAACGTCAACGTCAAGAGCTGGGGCCTTCCGTGGGATGGCGGGGTGGGTCCGGTTGCGGGGGACGCTGCAAGTACGTCCATGTAAGCTCGGTCGCCGCATCCATGCGGCTCACGCCCCCGCAACCGGACC
>CAJYNG010000024.1 GCA_913775725.1 uncultured Stenotrophomonas sp.
ACCGAGGCGCTGCTGACACTGCTGCTGCTGATGCTGGTGCGCGGCCTGCCACTGGAACAGCATCCGCTGGACGGCGCCAGCAGTCACGACATCCGCCTGGCCGAGCGCTTCCGCGAACTGATCGAGCAGCACTACCGCGAAAACCTGCAGCTGCAGGACTATGCCTCGATGATGGCGGTGTCACTGGTGCAGCTGCGCTCGGCCTGCGCCTCGGCCACGGGCCAGAGTCCGACCAAACTGATTCATGCACGCCTGATTACCGAAGCCAAGCGCAACCTCATCTTCGGTGATCTGTCGGTGGAACAGATTGCCTTTTCGCTGGGCTTCACCGATGCCGCCTACTTCACCCGCTTCTTCCGCAAGGAAGTGGGTCAGGCTCCCAGCCAGTTCCGCAACGCTGCACGCAAGCAGCGCACCGAGTCCTAGCATGCGCTGGCTTGCAGCAGTGCCTGCGCCCTCGCTGACGGGGCAGCAGCGCAGACCGGCAGCGCATCGACAGTGGCGCCGGGCGCCACCGCGAGCAGTTGAAACACCGCCGTCACCTGCACCAGCGCGCCGGCCTGCTGTTTGAGATCGGCGCCGGCTGCGGCGATCTGTTCGACCATCGCGGCATTGCGCTGGGTGTCGCGATCCATCGCGCTGACCGCCTGCCCCACCGAGCGCACACGCTCATCCTGATCGGCGCTGGCTGTGCTGATGGCGCTGACGATCTCGGTGACCCGGCCAATGCTGCCGACCACCGCACTCATGGTGGCACCGGCGCGATCCACCAGCAGCGCACCGGCGGCGACCTGTTCGACGCTGGTGCCGATGAGCTGTTTGATCTCCCGCGCTGCCGCAGCGCTGCGTGCGGCCAGTGCCCGCACCTCGCTGGCCACCACGGCAAACCCGCGCCCCTGCTCGCCGGCACGCGCGGCCTCGACGGCGGCATTGAGCGCCAGCAGATTGGTCTGGAAGGCGATGCCATCGATCACGCCGATGATGTCGACGATGCGCCGTGACGACGCATTGATCACCGCCATTGTCTCGACCACCTCATGCACCACGCTGCCACCACGTGCCGCGACATCGGCCGCGCCACCGGCCAGCTGGCTGGCCTGGCGGGCGTTGGTGGCGGTGCGCTGTACGGTCTCGGCCAGGCCCTTCATCGAAACAGCGGTCTCCTCCAGCGAGGCGGCCTGCTGTTCGGTGCGCTGCGACAGATCACTGTTGCCCTGCGCGATTTCGGTCGCCCCCACCGCAATGGTGTCGGCAGCGAACTTGATCTGGCCGATGATGGCGGCCATCGCCTCGACCAGGGAGTTCACGCCCTCGCACAGCTCCGCGATCGAGCCCTGCTTGTCGGCCGTGGCGACGCGCCGGGTCAGATCGCCCTGCTTGGCGGCCGCCACCACCTCCCGGGTCTGCGCCACCGCGCGCTGCATGGCCTGGTTCTCATGCACCTGCGCGGTGATGTCGGTCGCGTACTTGACGACCTTGAACGGCTTCCCGTTAAGGTCGAGGATGGGGTTGTAGGAGGCCTGGATCCATACCTCGCGCCCGCCCTTGCCCAAGCGACGATATTGGCCGGCATCGTATTCGCCGCGTCCGAGTTTCTCCCAGAAGCGGCGGTACTCATCACTGCTGCGGTGATCCGGCTCGACAAACAGCGAATGATGCTGTCCACGCACTTCGTCCAGGCTGTAGCCGGTGACGGCGAGGAAGTTCTCGTTGGCCGAGAGAATGCGCCCATCCATGCTGAATTCGATCACCGCCTGGGATTTGGCGATCGCGGCCAGCTGCCCGGCCGAATCGGCCGCCTGCAGTTTCTGCGCAGTGATGTCGGTGGCGAACTTGACCACCTTGTACGGCCGCCCCTGGCGGTCCAGCACCGGGTTGTACGATGCCTGGATCCAGATCTCGCGCTGCCCCTTGCCGAAGCGGCGGTACTGTCCGGCGTCATATTCGCCGCGCCCCAATCGCGCCCAGAAATCGCGGTACTCGGCGCTGCGCGCCTGTTCGGGGTCGACGAACAGGGAATGATGCTTGCCCTGGATCTCGTCCAGCCGGTAGCCCATCGCCTGCAGGAAATTGTCATTGGCCTGCAGGATGGTGCCGTCAAGCGCGAACTCGATGACCGCCTGCACGCGATGCAGCGCCGCGACCTGGGCTTCAAGTTCGGCGCGGTCGGTTGCCGCCGGCTCGGTGCGGGTGCGCTGCTGCGGCGCAAGGGCGCCCAGCAGCGCGCGCCACGGCGACCAACGGGTATGCAGCTCGGCCGGCGCCTGCGCGCCCGCCGTGAAGCCTGGAATGAGCATTGTCTGATCCTCGGTGTCCGGTAAGCGGTTGCGACCCGACGGGCGGGATGCCCGGCGGCAACTTCAGTTGCTTGGGACTACAGGTACCGGCAGGCACCCCTCGAGCGGCTGGCAAGAACGTCTGGTGCGGGTGCGATCGGCATAGGGAACGGCGGAACACACAGCGCGGACCGCCCATCGGGGGCACCTGCAGCGGGTGACTGGAGCGGGATCCAGAGGGGATATCGGCGTTGGGGTTCGGGGCTTTAGCGGGATTCCGCGACGTCCGTCGCAACTCCAGGCATACGCGCAGGAATGTGATAGACGATCGCCGTGTACTTCACTTCCTGCTCACGCGCAACGGGCACGCCCCCCAGGGATTCGGCCAGACGCCGGCTCGGCGCGTTCTGCTCGGCCACCGGATAGCGGAATGCGGCGCATCGCAGGCGCGCGGAAGCCCACGACCACACCGCCACCACGGCTTCCCGGCCGTAGCCCTGCCCATGCATCGCTTCGTCGATCCAGATACCGAGTTCGGGCTCCTCGTCCATGGTTCGATGCAGGCCGGCCAGACCAAGGAAGGCGCCATCGTCACGTCGGCGGATGACAAAGGTGATGTCCGTCCCCTCGGCGATGGTGGGCAACCACGCCTGCCAGACCGCAGCGAAGGCCTCCTCCGACGGCGGCGGTTCAAAGGCCATGTAGCGTGTCAGCCCCGGCGTGATCGCGGCGAATGCCTCATCGGCATCCGCCGCCGTGAAAGGCCGCAGGCACACCCTCGCACTTTCGATCACCCGGTTGCCTGGGGTCATGTCCTGCACCACGTTTCCATTGAATCCAGCCTCGCTCATGAGACGCATGCAACGCAAGCCGAAAGAGCCATGACCAACGGGGCATTCCCCGAGGCAGGGAAACGGCCAGCATGCAGTGACCTGAAGGATGTTCACGGACACGGAGATCACATGCTTGCACGCTTGGCCAGCTACCTCTTCTTGGGACTGTGCAGTACCAGTGCCCTGGCTGCCGATGCCACCTATCGGCCGTCCTTCCATCCCGACCAGCTGAAGGGTCCGCCTGCGGGTCGCCCGAACGAGGTGCTGGTGCTGGGCAGCCCGCATCTGTCCAGCCTGCCGAAGACCTTCAAGCCAGCAATGCTGGAACCCTTGCTGCAACGTCTGCAGGCCTGGCAGCCAACGGTGATCGCGGTGGAGAACCTGTCCGGCCTGCAGTGCGACTTCATGCGTCGCAATCCAGGCCGCTACGCCGGAAGTGTCGAGGACTACTGCGTCGATCCAGCACCGGCGCAGGCAGCAACCGGCCTGGACGTCCCCAGCGCCAATGCCGAGATGGAACGCCTGCTTGCGGACTGGCCGAGCACACCCACCGCCGCCCAGCGGCGCCGATTGGCCGCGGTGTTCCTCGCTGCGGGCGAGAACGGTTCGGCCGTCGTGCAGTGGCTGCGGTTGCCCGGCGAAGAGCGCCGTGCCGGCGACAGCCTGACTCCCGAGCTGGTGCGCTACCTCGACACCCGCATGGCCAGGCCGGACGAAGTGGGCATGGTCGCAGGCGTACTGGCCGCACGGCTGGGCCTTGAACGGTTGTGGTCGGTCGACGACCACACCGCGGATTCGCCCACGCCAGAATCCCGGAGGAAGGCCTACATCGCAGCCATCCGGGCCGCCTGGGACAATCCATTCGTGAAGACGCGAATGGCCGCTGACGAGCCACTCGAAGCCAACCTCGACAAACCCGAGGGGCTGCGCGCGATGTATCGCGCCTACAACACCTCGGACGCCGCGATGATGGCTTACAACAGCGACTTCGGCGCGACCCTGGTGGAACCATCACCCGAGGGTTTCGGCCGCAACTACGTGGGCTACTGGGAAACCCGCAATCTGCGCATGGTCGCCAACATGCGAGATGTGCTGGGCCAGCATCCAGGCACCCGCATGCTGACCATCGTCGGCGCCTCGCACAAGGGCTACTACGAGGCTTACCTCAACCTGATGCACGACGTGCAGCTGGTCAGCTCGGATGAAGTATTGCGCTGATGCAACATGACATGGGGGATGCGGTGACCATCCACCGCATCACTCCACCGCATTCCTGCCCGCCCGCCACAGCACGATGCTGGCGGCACCGATGCAGGACAGCGTGAACACCAGCAGGGCGACCGCGCCGCCCTGCAGTACCGGCAGCAACGCCTGCGCGTGCAGGTCGCCGCGCAGCTGTTCAGCACGCAGGCAGGCCGCCAGGGCCAGGCACCAGCCAACCAGGGCCGGGGCGAAGGCACGCAACGTCACCGGGTTGCAGACATTCATGGATCACCTGTACGAGGGGCAGTGCGCGGAGTATTCGCGCACGTCCTCTCACAGGTTGAGATCAGCCCTCGGTCGGGTCGATATCGTCACCCGGCAGCTCACTGGCCTCGCCCTGCACCTGTACGTTGTTGCGACCCATCGCCTTGGCCCGGTAACACTGGGCATCAGCCGCCGCCACAGCCTGGTCCACGCTCATCCCACCCGCCAATGGTGCGATACCGATGCTGGCGCCCACATGCAGGCGGTCCCGGTCCCACGGAATCGACAGCGATGCCAGGGTGTGCAGCAGTTCAGCACCGATGCGGGCCGCGCGGCGCGGCGTACACCCGGACAGGATCACCGCGAACTCGTCGCCGCCCAGCCGCGCCACCACGTCCGAATCGCGCACGCCGTGGCGCAGCACGCTGGCCACCGCCCACAGCACGGCATCGCCGGCCAGATGGCCCCAGGTGTCGTTGACCGGCTTGAAGCGGTCCAGGTCGATGTACATCAACGAGGCGGCCTGGCCGGTGCGCTCGACGCGGGTGATGGCCTGCTGCAGGTGAACCTCGAAACCGCGGCGGTTGCTCAGCTCGGTCAGCGGATCGATCTCGGCCAGGTGGCGGGCTTCGCGCTGGCGCGCGCGCTGCTGGGTATCGTCGCGCAGCACCCAGACCGCGCCACGCACATGGCCTTCGTCATCGCGCAGCCACGCGCGGGTCAGGTCCACCGGTACCGTGGCGGTACCCAGGCGAAGCAACAGATCGGCATGCAGGTCCACGGCATTGCTTTCCGGGTCCAGCAGTACCGAGACATCCAGCACCGAGCCCGGCGCGTACTCGGTGGTCAGCGCCAGCACGTCCTGCACCTGGTGCCCGGCCAGCGACAGCGCACCATCGCCCGCCAGCGTGCGCACCGCGGCGGCATTGGCGTAGTCGATACGGCCATCCAGGCTGACATTGAGCACCAGGTCGGCCACCGCATCCAGCGTGATACGGCTGCGCTGCTCGCTCTCGAACAGGCGCTGCTCGCTGCTGCGCTGGGCGCTGATGTCCTGGATCTGCGACACGAAATGCAGCGGCTCGCCGTGCTCGTTGCGCACCAGCGATACCGACAGCCGCGCCCAGATCACGCGTCCGTCGCGATCGAGGTAGCGCTTTTCAAGGTGGTAGTGGCTGCGCCGCCCGGCCAGCAGGTCCTGCACCAGGGCCAGATCGGTCTGCAGGTCATCGGGATGGGTCAGCCGCTGGAAATCGACCTGCAGCAGCTCTTCGCGGGGGTAGCCCAGGATCCGGCACAGTGCGTCATTGACGTCCAGCCAGCGCCCTTCCAGCGACACCAGCGCCATGCCCAGCGCGGCGGAGGTGAACGCGCCGGCGAACTTTTCTGCCGACAGGCGCGCCTCGGCGCGCGCCTGCAGGATCTCGGTAATGTCGATCGCCATGCCGACATAGCCGATGCGCGCCCCGTCGGCGCCTTCCATGCGGCTGATCGACAGGCGCACCTGGCGTGACTGGCCATCCTTGCGCAGCAGCGTCCACTGCCGCGAGTAGGTCTGCCCGTCGGCACGCGCGCTCAGCGCCTCGAAGACGCCGGGCAGATTACCATCGGTATCGGCCAGCGGCTGCAACCAGGCCTGCAGTTCGGCCGGATCATGGAAGGCATCGAGGCGGCGCTGGCCGACGACCTCCGACGCGGTGTAACCGAGCAGACGCTGTGCGCCGGTATTGAACAAGGTGATGGTGCCGTCGGTATCGGTGGCGATCACCGCCACCTCGTCGGAGGCATCGACCACCGCCTGCAGGCGCTGACGGGTCTCGGCCGCATCCTGGCGGGCCTGCTGCAGCTCGGTCACATCGGCATGGGCACCGGCCATCCACAGCGGTTTGCCCTGCCCATCCCACTCAAAGACCCGGCCACGGTCCTGGATCCAGATCCAGTGGCCATTCTTGTGGCGCATGCGCAGCAGGCAGGCGTAGTTGTCGGCGCGCCCTTCAAAATGCTCATCCAGCGCTGCATCGGACAACGCAATGTCATCCGGGTGCACCAGCTTCAGGAAGGTCTTCTGGCAGATCGGCTCCAGTTCTTCCAGGCGGTAGCCGACGATCTCGGCCCAGCGCGCATTGACCCGCATCTCGCCGGTCTGCACGTTCCATTCCCAGGTGCCTGCAGCGGTGCCATCGATGATCATCGCCAGCCGGCGGCGCTCTTCGGCCAGCTCCTGCAGGCGCCGCTCAAGCAGCCCGTTGCCGTTGTTTCCCTGGCCCGCCATCACTCCGGTCCCCTGCCGGCACGGGCAGGCGCCGGCCGCAGCGAAGCGCTGCAGCCTGCGACGAAGACGGCGGGTCGTGCTGGCGTCATGGCCCTCCCCAGCGACAGCGGGGAGGCCGAACGCCCCCCTCAGGCGCAAGTGTGCGCAATCACGGGGAAAACCGACAAGTCCCCCGCCCCGGATCAACCGTGACGGGGGGCACGATCCTCAGCTGCGCTTGGCCCGTGCAAAGGCCTCGGCGAGGGCATTGTTGGCCGGCGCCGCAGACTGGGCGGGACGGCCGCCAGCGCCCTGGCCGCGGTTCGGCCCACGGTTCTGGCCGCCCGCGTCACGGCGTGGCCCCTGCCCCTGGCCGCGCTCATCGCGCTGGCCCGGACGGCTGGTGGCCTGGCCGGGGGTGTCGTCCAGGCGCCGGGTCAGGGCGATGCGCTTGCGCGGCACGTCCACCTCCAGCACCTTCACTTTGACGATGTCACCGGCCTTGACCACGTCGCGCGGATCTTTCACGAAGGTGTCGGACAGCGCCGAGATGTGGATGAGCCCATCCTGGTGCACGCCGATATCGACAAAGGCACCGAAGGCCGCCACGTTGCTGACCACGCCTTCCAGCACCATGCCTTCGCGCAGGTCCTTGATGTCCTCGACGCCCTCGGCGAAGCGCGCCGCCTTGAACTCCGGACGCGGATCGCGGCCCGGCTTTTCCAGTTCCTTGAGGATGTCGCGCACGGTCGGCACGCCGAAGGTGGCATCGGTGAACTGCTCGGCCTTCAGGCCACGCAGGAAGCTGCCGTCACCGATCAACGCCTTGATCGGGCGTGCGGTGCTGGCCACGATGCGCTCGACCACCGGATAGGCTTCCGGGTGCACCGCCGAGGCATCCAGCGGCTGATCGCCGTCGGCGATGCGCAGGAAGCCGGCGCACTGTTCGAAGGTCTTCTCGCCCAGGCGCGCGACCTTGAGCAGGTCCTTGCGACGCTTGAACGGGCCGTTGTCGTCACGATGGCGCACGATGTTCTCAGCCACGGTGGCCGACAGGCCAGACACCCGCGACAGCAGCGCGGCCGAGGCGGTGTTAACGTACACGCCGACCGCGTTCACGCAGTCCTCTACGCGCGCATCCAGTGCCCGCGCCAGGCGGTACTGGTCCACGTCGTGCTGGTACTGGCCGACGCCAATCGCCTTGGGTTCGATCTTCACCAGTTCGGCCAGCGGGTCCTGCAGGCGGCGCGCGATCGACACCGCGCCACGCAGCGACACGTCCAGGCCCGGGAACTCCTTGGCCGCAAATTCAGACGCCGAGTACACCGAGGCACCGGCTTCGCTGACCACCACCTTCTGCAGCTTCGGGTTGCCGGCGGCCTTGATCGCCTCACCGGCCAGCTTGTCGGTCTCGCGGCTGGCGGTGCCGTTGCCGATCGCGATCAGCTCGACGTTGTGCTTGGCGCACAGCTGCTTGATCGTCTGCAGCGACTGGTCCCACTGCCGGCGCGGCTCGTGCGGGTAGATGGTCTCGGTCGCCACCAGCTTGCCGGTGGCATCGACCACGGCGATCTTGCAGCCGGTGCGGATGCCCGGGTCCAGGCCGAGCACGGTCTTCGGCCCGGCCGGCGCGGCCAGCAGCAGGTCCTTGAGGTTGTCGCCGAACACCGCGATGGCCTCGGCTTCTGCCTTCTCGCGGGCCTGGTTGAACAGGTCCAGCAACAGATGGGTGTGCAGCTTGGCGCGCCAGGTCAGGCGGCAGGCATCCAGCAGCCAGCGGTCGGCGGCACGGCCCTGGTCGGCGATGCCGGCCTTGCGCGCCACCCGACCCTCGGCGTACTGGTGGCCGGCCTCGGCATCGCTGCCCGGGTCCAGCTCCAGGAACAGGATCTCCTCGCGGCGCGCGCGGAACAGTGCCAGCAAGCGGTGCGAGGGAATCTTCGCCAGCGACTCGGCGTGTTCGAAATAGTCGCGGTATTTGGCACCTTCGGTTTCCTTGCCCTCTGCCACGCGGGCACGGATGACACCGGTCTCGCCGAGCCAGGTGCGCAGTTCACCGACCAGAGCGGCATCTTCGCCCCAGCGCTCCATCAGGATCGCGCGGGCGCCTTCCAGCGCGGCCTTGGTGTCGGCCACGCCCTTGTCGGTGTCGACGAAGGTGGCCGCGAACGTCTGCGGGTCCTGCGTCGGGTCGGCCAGCAGGCCATCGGCCAGCGGCTCCAGACCGGCCTCGCGGGCGATCTGGGCGCGGGTGCGGCGCTTGGGCTTGTACGGCAGGTACAGGTCTTCCAGGCGGCTCTTTGTATCGGCGGCCAGGATGTCGTTGCGCAGTTCGTCGCTGAGCTTGCCCTGCTCGCCGATGCTGGCCAGCACCGCCGCGCGGCGGTCTTCCAGCTCGCGCAGGTAGGTCAGCCGGGTTTCCAGGTTGCGCAGCTGGGTGTCGTCCAGGCCACCGGTCACTTCCTTGCGGTAGCGGGCGATGAACGGGACGCTGGCGCCCTCGTCGAGCAGGCCGACGGCGGCGCGCACCTGGGCGGACTGGGCACCGATCTCGTCGGCGATGGTCTGGGCGATCTGCTGGGCGAGCGCGCTCTGTGCGTTCTTGGCGTCGTGCATTGCTTCAGGTCTGTGCCGCGTTTCGGGAAGACCCCATTCTGGCAACCCACGACGGAGCCGGACAAGGCATTGACAGGGGGCGAGGTTCAGCGGCGAAGCCGGATTGGACGCCGGCATCCTGGCGAAGAGAGGGCTCGGACTGGCCCTGGGCTGGGATGCCGGCGCGGGCGCACGATGGTGGGCGCGCCCTGCCGCGTGTTGCGAAGGTCAGCGGTAGTGGCGGGCGGCGCGCTGCATGACGATCTCGTCACGCATGCCTTCCAGGGCCATCAGGCGGACCTTGCCGACACCCTGCAGTTCCATGAACCGCTCCGTGTAGAACTCCGGCCCCAGCGCGGTGTCGGCGCGGGATTTGCTGAAGCCGTAGGGCACCACGCCCTTCTCGCCATCCTTGCTACCACCGACATAAAGAACGATTGCCATGTGATGTATTCCTCCAAATTGCTACTGCGTACTGCACTCGATGAGCGATGCTGCGAGCTCATCGAGGGAGAGCTTACCGCGTCGAACCTGACTGGAACGTCACGAAGGCTAATGACGATCGGTTGCATGCAGATGACCGCGGGATCGCAGCAGAATGCTTACGGATCTTTAACTTCCGGCTAACGAATACGGGGTTTCAGCCAACGGTGCAGCCCCTCGTGGGTGGGTTGGTTGGTCGCGGAATGCAAAAGCCGGATTGCTGGGGGCTGGCCGGGTGGGTAGGCATTGCGGGGACGCCGTAAACCCATCCTTGGGGGCTTGGCCGCGGCATCCATGCCGCGGACACCCCGCAATGCCTACCCACCCGGCCGCTGACAGGTTCCTGGTGCCTGCCGCCACCCACGGAGAAGAAAAAGAAGATCAAAAGCAAAAGCGGCCTGGCTGGCCGCTTCCTGTAGAGCCGAGCCCACGCTCGGCTGCATTCAAGCCAGTCCGCGAAGCCGAGCGCAGGCTCGGCTCTACACGAGCAAGCGCAGCGCGCGACCCGCTTCTGCTGTCCTTTTTCTTTTTCGTGGCTGGACGCGCCGAGAAACTGTCAGGGGTCGGGCGGGGTGGGTTCGCGGGACCGTTGGCGCCATGGATGGCGCCATCGAGCCCCCAGGGATGGGTTTACGGCGTGTCCCGCGAACCCACCCCGCCCGGCCCAATCACATGAATCGCTCTACGCGACCACCCACGAGGGGCCGCGCCGTTGGCTGGAAACTACGGCCACCAGCCATGCCCGAACCGCGCGTAATGATCCGCCGCCCGCTCGAACGGATTGCGCGCACTCACCCCGCCGCACAGCAGGTACACCGGCAGGTACAGCGGCCCCAGCACCATGTACTGGTAAACGTGCGCGCGTTCGTGGTCATCCAGCCGGATCAGCGGCTCCACGCCCCACCCCGCCTGATGGGCATAGGTACGGCAGGAAATGCCCAGGTCGTGGCCGGTGTGCAGGATCACATTGCCCAATGTGATCGCCCCACCCGGCCCCCACGGCCAGCGGTCGAACACAAGCGCGCAGTCACGCCCGCTCCAGCGCAATGTCGCGCCGCCGAGCATGCCGGCCACGCCGCCAATCACGCCGAGCAGGGAATTGGGTGACGTCCACACCGCGCCCAGCACCTGCAGCGCGCGCAGCCAGATCGGCCAGGGCTCCGGGGCAGTCTTCAATCGGCCTCGTTCGGCATCAGCAGCCACAGGATCAGGTAGACCAGGATGCCGGGGAAGGCCGCCGAACCGATCGAGACCAGCACGAACACGATACGCAACAGCGTGGGGTTCCAGCCGAAGCGGTGGGCGATGCCGCCCATCACGCCGGCAATCATGCGGTCGTTCAATGAACGCGACAGCGTGCGCGGCGTGGTGTTCATGGCGGTTCTCCTGGGCTACGGGAAAAAGCGGTCGAGCATGGCTCGACTCTACACCGCCCCTATGTCTACGGCGTGCGGTGGCGCAGGGCCTGCAGGCGGGCACCAAACCAGGCGGCTGCGGTCTGTTCAGGCTGGCCCGGGCATTGGATGCGATAAGGTTTGCCGCTCATGCTGCTCTGGCTGGCGGCACGCTCGATGAACTGCTCGGCGCTGTCCACCATGTTCTTCTTCAACAGGTAGTCGTACTTGCGCTGCAGATGCGCCCGCGCATCGCTGCCGTCGTACCAGCTGCCATTGCGCTGGAACCGGCACTGGGAGCCGTCCAGGCTGGAGATCAGCTGGGCGATCTCCCGCCGTGCATCCGCACTGGGTGCGGCGTGGGCAAGCGGCGCTGCCAGCAGTGCCGCAAGAATCAACAGAATCCGGTACGTCATCATCCCCCCAGGTCAGTCAAGCATGGCTGGACTCTACAGGTCGCGCGCCTTCAACCAGCCATCGATCGTGGCCGGTACTTCGCGCTGCGCGCGGCCGGACACGTAGATACCAATGTGGCCACCACGGAAACTGGACTCGGTGTAGTCGTCCGTGCCCAAGCGCCCGCGCATCGCGCGTGATGCGTCCGGTGGCACCAGATGGTCCTGTTCGGCATAGATGTTCAGCACCGGCAGCGTCACTTGCGACAGATCCACCGCTTCCTCGCCGATCCGCACCGTACCGTTCACCAGCCCGTTGCCCTGGTAGAACTGCTTGATGAAGTCGCGGAACGCCTCGCCCGCCAGGTCCGGCGAATCGAAGATCCACTTCTCCATGCGCAGGAAATCCTCCAGCGCCGCCTTGTCGTCGAGGATGTCGAGCAGGCCAACGTACTTCTGCACGTTCAGTCGGAACGGCTTGAGCATCAGGTAACTGGCATTCATCAGGTCGGCCGGGATGTTGCCCAGCGTGTCGACCAGCAGGTCCACGTCCACCTGCCGCGCCCAGTGCGAGAGCATGTTGTCGGCGGTCTGGAAGTCGACCGGGGTGACCATGGTGATCAGCTTGCCCAGCTTCTGCCGGCGCAACGCGGCGTAGCACAGCGCGAACACGCCGCCCTGGCAGATGCCGAGCAGGTCGACCGGGCCACCACTGCGCGCGCGCAGCGCATCCACCGCGCCATCGATGTAGCGCAGCAGGTAGTCCTCCAGGGTCTGGAAGCGTTCGGACCGGTCCGGGTAGCCCCAGTCCAGCACGTAGACGTCCTGGCCCAGTGCCAGCAGCTTCTGCACCAGCGAACGGTCGGCCTGCAGGTCGACCATGTACGGCCGGTTGACCAGCGCGTAGACGATCAGCAGCGGCGTGCTCCGGGTCGGCGCCTGTTCGCCGACGAAGCGGTACAGCACCACCTTGCCGTCGCGCCACACTTCCTCACGCGCGGTCACGCCATAGTCCACGTCTTCCACCTGCGGCAGCAGCTTCAGCCCTTCCATCAGCTTGCGCTGCATGGCCAGGGTCTCCTGCATCAGGTCATCGGCGTTGAAGCCCAGCGGCCCCTTCATCGGTCACGCGCCCGAGCGGAAGTGCGAGGTGCGGCCTTCTTCGCAGGTGCCTTTTTCGCTGGCGCCTTCTTTGCCGGCGCAGCCTTCTTCGCGGCCTTGCGCGCAGCTGGCTTCACCTTCGCCGGCGCCGGCTGCGCCACCGGATCGACCGCGGCGGTTCCGGCCAGCACCGCCACCTGCGCCTGCAGGCGGCGCAGGCTGCGCTCCAGCTCGGCGATACGGCGGTGTGCGGCATCCATCTCGCTGCGGGTCGGCAGGCCGATACGTTCACTCATCTGTTCCACCTCGCGCTGCAGGCCGGCGCGCAGGCGCATCTGTGCGTTGCCCAGCGAGGCATATACCTGCTGGAACGGCTCGGACATGGCGACCTTGGCGTAGGCCTCCTCGGCCACTTCGATCCACAGGTCGAACATCGCGCGGGCGCTGGTCAGCTGGCTGCCGGGCTGCTCGTGCTCGGCCAGGCGCTGCTCGAACAGCGCGAAGGCCTCGTCCAGCGCCTGCTTGATCTGATCGACGTAGGCGCGCGAATGCTGCTGGTACTCCTCCTGCGCCCGCAGCAGTGCCTGCCAGCGGGCCTGGTGCTCACGGCCGGGGCCGAACGCCGGGCTCTGCAGCCACGGGCCGGCCTGCAGCTGGAACTGCTGCAGCCATGCAGCGAATTCGGGCACGGCGGCGCCGGCCTGGGTGCTGCCACGGGCGCCTTGCAGCATCCACTGCAGCATGCCGTCGCCCTGCCCCTGCACCGCCTCGCGCCAGGCATGGGCCACATCAGCGCTGCTGGCGTCGCGGCCGGCGAAGCGCGCAGCGACCTCCTGCATGGTGCCGTACCAGCTGCCCGCCTGTTCGCGGAAACGGCGCACCGCATCTTCCGGCGCGCCCTGCCCCTGTTCGGGCAGCAGCTGACCCCACCAATCGAACAGCCGCTTCCAGCTGCCGGGGTCGTCGCCAGCCGGCGCACCGGGCGTGGTCGCATGGCGCAGGGCATCGCCCCAGGCGCCGAAATACTGCCGGGCCAGTGTCTCGAAATCGCTGCTGCCGGCGTCATGGGCCGAGCTGGTCATCGCAGGCCTCCGCAGGGCTGGCTCATGGCTTGGGGATACGCAGGGTCTTGCTGATCATCAGCGACCCGGACAGGGCGAACAGCAGCACCATCGGATGCAGCTGCCACGGACCGATCTGCCACTGGCCGAACCAGATGTCCCGACCGATGGCGCCGGTGCCGGCAGCGATCGCCAGCACGATCACCAGCACCAGGCTGGTCGGGATCGGGGTGCCTTCGAAATACGTGACCTTGCCCTCGTCGCCGGCCAGTGCCTCGGCGGTGACGTTGTAGCGCGCCAGGCGGCTGACACCGCAGCAGACGAAGTAGCTCAGCACCAGCCAGTCCCAGCCGCCCTGCATGCCGCAGGCATAGGCCAGCGCCGCCGGCGCCACACCGAAGGAGATCACGTCGGACAACGAATCCAGCTCGCGGCCCAGGGTGGAACTGGACTTGCGCCAACGCGCGATGCGCCCGTCGAGGGCGTCGAAGATGAAGGCCAGCGGGATCAGCGCCATGCCGAACAGCAGGTAGCCACGCTCGCCATCCTGCAGGAAGCGCATCGCGGCAAACACCGCACCGGTGCCGCAGAAAGCATTGGCCAGGGTGAACCAGTCGGCCAGCTGGAATTCGCGCAGCATCGAGAAGTGACGTTTCATGGAGTCTCACGGAGCATCAAGGCCCACAGGTTACCGCGAGCGCCGCTGCCGGCGACAGCGCCTACAGGACTGATTCTTCACCGCCCCCTCACCTACCCTCACCGGCGGTGAATTTTTCGCCACCCATCTTGACAGCCTAGGGGGGTGGCGCCTGTCGCGGCTTATCCACAAAGTTGCCCACGCGTAATCCACACCCCCTGTGGACAACCAGATCTCACCGACTGCGACGGTGGACATTTCCTCATCACCCCGGAGCGGGGTTTCCCTACTTCCCAAGCCACAAGGTCGGCGCTATGGTCACCGGCGGACCCGCCGCCGCCACGTCCGAAACTCTGCAACGGACGATGATGATGCTGGATGCTCCCACCCTGGCCGCACAACTGCGGCAGCCCCATGGCGAGGCCGCGCTGGCGGTCGCCGACTCGATGAACCGCAGCAACGGCGCACTCAACCTGGCCGCGATCGGGCTGCTGGCCGTTGGCGCTGGCGAACGGATCCTGGAGGTCGGCCCGGGCAATGCGGCCTTCGCACCACTGATGCTGCAGGCCGCCGGCAGCCACTATCTGGGCATCGAGCTGTCCACGGCCATGGTCGAGGCCGGCAACCAGCGGCTGGCCAGCGCCGGGTTGGCCGAGCGTGCGGCAATGCGACATGGCGACGCCCATGCGCTGCCGGTCGCCGATGCCACGATGGATGCCGCGCTCGCGGTCAACACCCTGTACTTCTGGCCGAACCTTGCCCCGGTGCTGGACGAGCTGGCGCGGGTACTGGGCCGGGGCGGCCGCCTGTGCCTGGCCTTCGGCGATGCCAGCTTCATGCGCAGCCTGCCATTTGCCGCCGACTTCCAGCTGCATGAGCTGGACGCGGTGGAGCTTGCCCTGCGTGTGTCGGACTTCCGCGTCTCGGCCTGGCGCAGCCACCGGGAATCCGCGGCCGGTAATGACGGCCAGACCCGCGAAAAGCACTTCCACCTGCTGCTGGCACAGCGGCGCTGAAGGGGTAGAGCCGGCCGCTGGGCGGCTGCCCCGGCCATTCCGGATTGCCGGCCAGCGGCTGCACTACCCAGCCTGCACCCGCCGCCAGCGAGCAAAACAGAGCACCTGCATCACCAGCATGGCCACCAGTCCCAATGGCCACGCCCACCACAGCCCCGGCAGACCATGCCGCGCCTGCAGCCACATCGCCAGCGGCAGCTCCAGCAGCAGTACCGCCGCCATGCCCAGCAACGCCGGCAACAACACCGTGCCACTGCCTCGCATCACTCCGACCAGCACCGCACTGCCTCCCATCGCCAGCACACCCCACACCACCGTGCGCAACTGCTGCGTGGCCAGTTCTCGCACGTCGGTCGCCGCCAGGATCAGCCCGGTCAGCCAGGGCGCCAGCGCCATCACCAGCAGCACCACCGCCGCCAGCATCGCCACCCCGAGCAGTACACCGGTGCGGGCAATGGCGGGCAACCGTTCCGTACGCCCGGCACCCATCGCATGCGCCGCAAGGATGGTGGCGGTAATACCCAGCGACATCGCCGGCAGCTGCACCCAGCTCATCAACTGGTTGACCGCACCGTAGGCGGCCGTCGCTGTGTAGCCATAGCGGTTGATCCAGCCCAGCAACACGATTTCGGCGATGGCCAGGCTGAGCATCTGCAGCGAAGACGGTACGCCGATGCGCAGCATCGAGCGGATGAGCGCGCCATCAAAACGGATGGCACGCAGCAGCTCACGTCCCGGTGCCAGAGGATGTCCTACCCGATGCCAGCGCCACAGCAACCAGCCCAGAGCCAACAGTGAGGCAAACGCCGCCGATACGGCCGCACTGGCCGAACCCAGCTGCGGCAGGCCGGCCCAACCCAGGATCAACAGCGGCGTGCACAACAAGCCGGCCACCGTGGCCAACAGCAGTGCCTGCAGTGGTGTCTTCGCATCGCCCACCGCACGGCTCACCGCAGTGGCCAGCCACAGCAGGAAGAACGCCGGTGCAGCCAGCAGCAGCACGCGTGCGTACACGATGGACTCGCCGAGAATCGGTACCGGTGTGCCCAGTGCCGCCAGCAGCTGTGGCGCGAAACCGCCGCCCATGGCCATCACCAGCACCGACAACAGCAGGATCAGTGCCACCGCACTGCCGGCCACCGCGCGCACCTGCTGCGGCTGGCCCGCCCCCCAGGCCTGGCCGATCAGCACCATCGCGCCCGTCGCCAGGCCCATCACCAGGGCCAGCAGCAGGAAGAAGACCGGGAAGAACGCGGCGACCGCAGCCACCGCCTGTGTGCCAAGCAGGTGGCCGAGGTAGATGTTGTCCAGCGTGCCTGCGGCCAGTTGCAGCGCATTGGTCAGCAGCATCGGCAGCAGCAGCGCCAGGTAGGTGCGCCACAGCGGTGGTGCTGCCGGAGGTGTCGGATGTGCAAGGGTGCTCATGGGATTCTCTGGGCAAGGCGCCGCCCTGCCCGGCGTTTCCGCCAGCAAAGCAAGCACAGGGGAGGCGGGCCGCGGCCCGCGATCAGGTGGCGCCGTCGCTCAGCAACGGCGCGGTGGCTCAGCCGTCAGCGTGGTTCGAAGAATCATCGAAGGCCAGGTGCAGGGCGTGGTTGCGCACATCCTCGGGCCAGCTGTGCAACGCCATTTCCAGGCCCGCGCGGTCGTGCGCGAACAGGACACGGATCGCTTCCTCGAAACCCGGAAGATCACCGGCGATGGTCTGCAGGAAGTGATACGCACGCTCGCTGTGACGGCGCTGTCGGTCCTTGTCTGCACCGGCCCGGCTGGCCGCCTCCACCAGCCTGCGCAGCACCACGGAGGCTCCACCCGGCTGATCGGCCAGCCATGCCCAGTGCCGCGGCAACAACGTCACTTCGCGAGCGACCACGCCCAGCTTGGGGCGGCCGCGGCCGCGCGGGGCAACGGGTGCGTCTTCGGGAGCGATTCCGGCGTCCGCTTCCACGGCCGATGGAAACGCCTCCGCCACCCGCGCCAGCAGTTCCGCGTCACTGCCGCGCGTATCGAAATCGCGGGTGCGGCCGGTGGCGTTGTCGAACACCAGCAAGGGTCCGGCAGCGTCATCGGCGCGCAGCTGCTTGAGGGCCAGCGCGGCCACTTCCGGCGTACCGGAAGCGACCAGGCGATGGCCGTCGAAACAACTGAAGGGAGGGAGTCGGGACGCAGGCATGGCAATGGCATCAGGGGCGATGCGCGAATATTGCCCGGGTAATTCTCTCGAGTCAATATTGTCCGGGTATTAATTCACCAGAAGAGCGTGCCAACCAAGGTTGGCACCCATCCGATTCGTCGAGTCACAGCCGACTGTAGGACCAGCTCACCATGCGGCCGTCCTTGTACGGCATCACGCCGTGGAACGGGCGCGGATCGGCGTCGAACACCAGCGGCAGGAAGTTGCGGTCGCCCTCCCACATCGGCAGCGTGTCCAGCTTGTCCAGGTCCACCCACTCCAGCGTGCCTTCGTGGTTGCCACCGTGTGGAGTGCCCTCGAATCCATCGATGACGAACACGAAGCCCAGCCAGTCTTCGCCGTGCTTGCCGAAACCCGGCCAGCTGATGGTGCCGCGCAGGCGCATGCCGGTGCAGTCGATGCCGGCTTCCTCGGCGATTTCGCGGCGCATGCCTGCCACGACGTCTTCGGTCGGTTCGATCTTGCCGCCCAGCCCGTTGTACTTGCCCAGGTGATGGTCACCGGGCCGGGTGTTGCGGTGGATCATCAGCACCTGGCGACGATCGGGCGACAGCACGTAGCCCAGGGTGGCGACGATCGGGGTATACGGCATGGGGCAGCGTCCAGCGGCAGGTCAGCCGTGGATTATGGCCGATCAGCGCACCAGCGACAGGCGGTGCTCGGCAGCCGCACCGACGCCATCGGGATCGCGGCGCAGGGTGGCCACACCGTGGCCGCGCTCGGCCAGGTATTCCAGCCACTTGCCAAGGAAGGTATTCATCCGCATGCGGTGGCTGATCAGCTCCGCCGGCGGCGGATACAGGCCCATGGTGTCCTGCCAGCGACGGCCCACGTAGCAGTGGGTGGTCTCGGCCTGGCGCGCGTCACGGTAAAGGCGCACATAGGCCGACGGATCCGGCTCACCGGTGACCGGGTCGGCCAGGTCGTAGGTCAGGCGCAGCTCCACCGTGTATCGGTGGCACTCGATCACGTCCAGGCGAACATCCAGGCCGTCGCCGATCGAGGAAATGTAGCTGCCCGCCACCAGTCCAGCCGGTTCGAACAGGCGCACCAGATGGCGGTAGTTCTCCGCATACAGGCCCATGAGCCAGCTCAGCCGGCTCAGGCGGGGAATGCGTTCGCTGCGGGGCAAGGCTCGGGCCATGGGTCGATCCTACACGTTGGTGCTTCAACGTGGGGGCGCCTCAAGCCACAGCCAACCCGACGACGACGATCCCCCTGTAGAGCCGAGCCCATGCTCGGCTGCTGTTCGGGAAGAACCCGGCGGCCCAGCCGAGCCTGGGCTCGGCTCTACAGGACGAAGTGCGGCGCGCCGGAAAGGATCAATACAGCTCGCGCTGCAGCCCCAACGTGGCCAGCACCTTGCTGGAAATCTCCTCGATCGAGGTGTGCGTGGTGCTCAGGGTCGGAATCCGCTCCATCTGGAACATCACCTCGGCCGCGGCCACCTCCCGCTTGCAGGTGTCCAGGTTGGCGTAGCGCGAGTTCGGGCGGCGCTCCTGGCGGATCTGCTGCAGGCGGTCCGGGTCGATGGTCAGGCCGAACAGCTTGCGCCGGTAGGCACGCAGGCGCGGCGGCAGACGGTCGCTTTCCAGATCCTCATCGGTCAGCGGGTAATTGGCCGCACGCACCCCGTAATGCAGGGCCAGGTAGATGCAGGTGGGCGTCTTGCCGGCGCGCGACACCGCCACCAGGATCACGTCGGCATCGTCGTAGTTCACCGCGATGCCGTCGTCATGGGTCAGGGCGAAGTTCATCGCATTGATGCGGCGGTGGTAGGTGTCGAAGTCCACCATGCCGTGGGCCTGGCCCACCCGGGCAAGGCGCGGGCTGGCCAGTTCACGCTCCAACGGCTCGATGAACGGTGCGAACACATCCAGCATCAGGGCGCCGCTGTCGGCCAGGATCAGGCTCAGGCTCTGGTCCACGCAGGAGTTCACCACGATCGGCCGAACCTGGTACCGCTCGCCCGCCGCCTGGATCCGGGCGCAGGCTTCACGCGCTTTTTCGGGGTCGTCGACAAACGACATGCGGTCGGTAATGAAGCTGAATCCGGAGAACTGGGTCAGCAGGCTATGCCCAATGGTTTCAGCGGTGATACCGGTTCCATCGGAAACGTAGAACACCGGACGGATGGTCGACATGCGCGCTTTTACCCCCTACGAAGCCTAAAAGGGCCGCCAACACAAGCTTGTGTCGACAGCGGTCTGCCCGGCATCATATCGGCTTCTTCCTACGGACGCGGCCACTCAGCCCGCCTCGGGCGATGGCCAAACGGAGCATCGCGCTTGAACGAGAACATCCTGTGGTTGCACGAACTGCGTCTGGCCGACCTGGCCCGCGTAGGCGGCAAGAATTCGTCGCTGGGCGAGATGATCGGCAACCTGGCCGGTCTGGGCGTCTCCGTTCCCGGAGGTTATGCGACCACGTCTGAAGCCTTCAAGGACTTCATCGCGCACAACGACCTGTCCAAGCGCATCTTCGACAAGCTGGCCACGCTGGACGTCGAGGACGTCAACGCGCTGACCGCCGCGGGCAAGGAAATCCGCTCCTGGGTGATCGACGCGCCGCTGCAGCCGCAGCTGGACCAGGACATCCGCACCGCCTACGCCAAGCTGAGCGCCGACAACGGCGGCGGCGACGTGGCCGTGGCCGTGCGTTCCTCGGCCACCGCCGAGGATCTGCCGGATGCCTCCTTCGCCGGCCAGCAGGAAACCTTCCTCAACGTCACCGGTGCCGACGATGTCGTGCACAAGGTCAAGGAAGTGTTTGCCTCGCTGTACAACGACCGCGCCATCGCCTACCGCGTGCACCACGGCTTCAAGCATGAGGACGTGTTCCTGTCCGCCGGCGTGCAGCTGATGGTGCGTTCGGGCGTGGGTTCGTCCGGCGTGCTGTTCACCCTGGACACCGAGTCCGGCTTCCGCGACGTGGTGTTCGTCACCTCGTCCTTCGGCCTGGGCGAAATGGTCGTGCAGGGCGCGGTCAACCCGGACGAGTACTACGTCTACAAGCCCACCCTGCAGGCCGGCAAGCCGGCGATCCTGCGCCGCTCGCTCGGCAGCAAGGCGATCCGCATGGTGTATTCGGACGTCCCCGGCGAGCGCGTCAGGATCGAGGACACCCCGGCCGAACTGCGCACCACCTTCTCGATCAGCGACGAGGACGTGCAGGAACTGTCCAAGCAGGCGCTGGTCATCGAAAAGCACTACGGCCGCCCGATGGACATCGAGTGGGCCAAGGACGGTGTCAGCGGCAAGCTGTTCATCGTGCAGGCGCGCCCGGAAACGGTGAAGTCGCGCAGCCACGCCACCCAGATCGAGCGCTTCGCGCTGACCGAAAAGGGCGGCAACGTGCTGGCCGAAGGCCGTGCCGTTGGTGCCAAGATCGGCTCGGGCGTAGCCCGCGTGGTCAAGACGCTGGACGACATGAACCGTGTGCAGCCGGGCGACGTGCTGATCGCCGACATGACCGATCCCGATTGGGAGCCGGTGATGAAGCGCGCCTCGGCCATCGTCACCAACCGTGGTGGCCGTACCTGCCACGCCGCGATCATCGCGCGCGAGCTGGGCGTGCCGGCCGTGGTCGGTTCGGGCAACGCCACCAAGGTCATCGAAGATGGCCAGCTGGTCACCGTCAGCTGCGCTGAAGGCGATACCGGCTTCATCTACGAAGGCAAGCTCGGCTTCGAGCGCACCACCACCGATCTGGGCAACATGCCGCCGGCACCGCTGAAGATCATGATGAACGTGGCCAACCCGGAACGTGCCTTCGACTTCGGCCAGCTGCCGAACGCCGGCATCGGCCTGGCCCGCCTGGAAATGATCATTGCCAGCCACATCGGCATCCACCCGAACGCACTGCTGGAATACGACCGCCAGGATGCGGCGACCAAGAAGAAGATCGACGAGAAGATCGCCGGCTATTCCGATCCGGTCGGCTTCTACGTGGATCGCCTGGCCGAAGGCATCGCCACCCTCACCGCCTCGGTCGCACCGAATGCCGTGATCGTGCGCCTGTCGGACTTCAAGTCCAACGAGTACGCCAACCTGATCGGCGGCAGCAACTACGAGCCGCACGAAGAGAACCCGATGATCGGCTTCCGCGGCGCCAGCCGCTACGTCGACCCGAGCTTCTCGGCCGCCTTCGCGCTGGAGTGCAAGGCCGTGCTGCGCGTGCGCAACGAAATGGGCCTGGACAACCTGTGGGTCATGATTCCGTTCGTGCGCACCCTGGAAGAAGGCCGCAAGGTCATCGAGGTGCTGGAGCAGAATGGCCTGAAGCAGGGCGAGAACGGCCTGAAGATCATCATGATGTGCGAAGTGCCGTCCAACGCGCTGCTCGCCGATGAATTCCTGGAAATCTTCGACGGCTTCTCGATCGGCTCCAACGACCTGACCCAGCTGACCCTGGGCCTGGACCGCGACTCGTCGATCGTCGCGCACCTGTTCGACGAGCGTAACCCGGCAGTGAAGAAGCTGCTGTCGATGGCCATCAAGGCTGCGCGCGCCAAGGGCAAGTACGTCGGCATCTGTGGCCAGGGCCCGTCCGATCATCCGGATCTGGCCGAATGGCTGATGCAGGAAGGCATCGAGTCGGTGTCGCTGAACCCGGACACCGTGGTTGATACCTGGCTGCGCCTGGCCAAGCTGAAAGCCAACGGCTGATGCCGTGATGGGCTGACGTCGCTTTCATCGACGTCCGCCCATACTGCTGCTGCACGCAAGCCCCGCCTCTGCGGGGCTTGCTGTTTCTGGCGTCCGTGCACGCCACGCGCACCTCGCGCCTGTCCCGCAGCAGCAAAGGAACTTCCGCATGATCGCCGCCGCACCACCCGCCCCCGCCGCAACCCCCTGGTTCCACTCGCTCGACTGGGAACGCCTGCTGGAAACCTACGGTGTACCGTTGCTGGCCGCCATCGTGGTGCTGCTGGTCGGCATGTGGGTGGCACGACGCCTGTCCAATGCAATGCCGCGCGCCACTGCGCGCATGGGCGTGGATCCGATGCTCGGCAGCTTTCTGCGCAACGTGGTGTATGCCGCATCGCTTGTGATCGTAGTGGTGCTGGCGATCGGCACGCTGGGCGTACAGATCACCCCGCTGCTGGCCGTACTCGGCACCGCTGGCCTGGCCGTTGGCCTGGCACTGAAGGATTCGCTGTCCAACATCGCCTCGGGCGTGATGCTGGTGACGCTGCGCCCGTTCCGCGTGGGCGATGTGGTGACCGTGGCCGGTCAGACCGGCACCGTGCGCGAAGTACGCATCTTCCAGACCGTACTTACCGGCGCCGACAACCAGCACACCACCATTCCGAACACGCTGATCACCGCCGCACCGATCATCAACCTGACCGCCGAACCGACGCGCCGCGTCGAACTGGTGATCGGCATCGGTTACGAGGACAACATCCAGCTGGCACGCGATACCGCGCTGGCACTGATGAAGGCCGACCCGCGCGTGCTGCAGACACCGGCACCGGACGTGGTGGTGTATGAGCTGGGTGCGCACGCAATCAACCTGGGCATCCGCTGCTACGTGAAGTCGGCCGACTGGTTCGGTACCAAAGTCACGTTGCTGGAACAGCTGAAGCTGGGCTATGACAAGGCCGGCATCAACATCCCGTACCCGCAGCAGGACATGCACCTGTACCTGCATGGCAAGGATGGCGGCGTGGTCGAAGCGGACGCGCTGGTGCGCGACACGCCCTGATCCAACCAGGGGGGCCGACCAACGGTCGGCACCCACCGATGGGCATCAGGCCTCGACGGCCTCTTCCAGCGCCGGGTAATCGGTGAAGCCCTCCGCGCCACCACCGAAGAACCTCGCACGATCCGGAGGATTCAGTTCTGCGCCCGTTCGCAGGCGCTCAGGCAGATCCGGGTTGGCAATGAACGGCCGGCCGAAACCGATCAGGTCGGCCCAGCCTTCGGCCAGCGCCTGCCCGGCGCGCTCGGCGGTGTACTTGCCTGCGTAGATCAGCGTGCCCGGGTAGACCATGCGCAGCGCCTGCTTGAACGCCACCGGCATCAACGGCGCATCCTCCCAGTCCGCTTCGGCAATGTGCAGGTAGCCCACGCCCAGCCCGCCCAGCAGCTGTGCGGCAACCAGATAGGTCGCCTGCGGCGTATCGTCCACCGCCCCCTGCAGCGTGGTCAGCGGCGCCAGGCGCACGCCAACGCGATCACCGCCGGCCGCTGCCACCACCGCCTGCACCACCTCGCGCAGGAAGCGCAGCCGGTTCTGCAGCGAACCGCCATAGCCATCGGTACGCTGGTTGGCCTGCGAGTCGATGAACTGGTTGATCAGGTAGCCATTGGCGCCATGCAGTTCGACGCCGTCGAAGCCCGCCTCCAGCGCATTGCGGGCGGCCTGCGCGTAATCGGCGACGATGCCCGGTATCTCGTCCTCGCGCAGCGCGCGCGGCATCGAATGCTGGATCATTTCGCCCACGCCGGCTTCGGGACCTGCCCCAGTCGGGTCGACGAACACTTTCACGCCTTCAGCCAGCAGTGCCGAGGACGACACCGGCGCTGCGCCATCGGGCTGCAGGGCCACATGCGAGACGCGGCCGACATGCCACAGCTGCGCGTAGATGCGGCCACCGGCGGCGTGCACCGCATCGGTCACCTGGCGCCAGCCCTTTACCTGTTCGGGGCTGTGGATGCCCGGCGTCCAGGCATAACCCTGGCCCTGCGGGCTGATCTGGGTGCCTTCGCTGACAATCAGGCCGGCGCCAGCACGTTGCGCGTAGTAGGTCGCCATCTCGGCGGTGGCAACGTTGCCGGCAGCTGCACGCGAGCGGGTCATCGGCGGCATCACGATGCGGTTGGGCAGGGTCAGCGGGCCCAGACGGTGGGAGGTGAACAACATGGCGGACATCTCTTGCGGGGGGAGTGCCGCAAAGGATGGGGATGGCGGCCGCCACGCAACAGGCATGCACTGGCAAAACAATTGTTCCCCCAAGGCAAGGATCACCCGGTACGAGAGCTCGCCCGGGGTCAGATCCCTTTGCACGGTAAAGGGATCTGACCCCAACACCGGTTACAGCGTGGGTTCGATCAGTACGCCGCCATGCGCCACGCGGTCATAGCAGGCGCGAACCACATCTTCCCCGTACTTCAGCTCGAGCCGGCGCACGATGAAGTGGCCGCGCGCCATGTCCTGGAAGTAATCGGTGAACATGGTATTCAGTGTTGCACCGGCGGCAGCACCGACGATCGGCACCGCCTGTGCGGCAAATTTCTCGGTGACCACCACACCGAAGCGCGCCGCCACCTTCTCCACCATCTTCGCCAGCAACTTGCCGGCCTCCTTCGGTGCCACGCCCAAGGTCAGGTCGCGGCCGGTCACCACGCGCCCGGCCAGCTCGGCTGACAGGTGGCGCATCACATCGGTGGTGAAGCTACGGGCCAGGTAATAGCCGGTCTCACTGGCGTCATCGCGCGGCGAGTTGCCACCCAGCGCGAACACCTCCAGGCACGCCTGGCGGGTGCTGAACTCGGACAGGTCAAAGCCCTCGCTGCGGGCCACGTCGGCCACCGCGCGCATCATGATGGTGGTCGAAACCGGCAGCTCGATGAACAAGGCCGCAAAGCCGAATGCCCCGCCGACCGCGCCGGAGGTGGCTGCCGCCAGCTTGTGCCAACGGGTGGAGGCCCCTTTGCCGGGGGTGTTGTCCATGCTCCACAGCGCGGCCTGCGCCGATTTGGTCAGCGCCGCCTGCACCGCACCGTGGATGCGGTTGGAGACCGAACTGGGAAGCGCCTTCACCGCGAACTCCAGCGGCGTGCCAACCAGGTTGGCCATGCGTGCGGTCAGCGTCGGCGCTTCCAGCAGGGCCACCGCCCGCTGCAGGTCGGACCAGTCGCGGGCGTCGTGGGCAATGTCACGGGGGAGCAGGATGGGCTCGTTCATGGCGCCGATCTTAGCGCCAGGGAGTTGAACGGAGGGTGGTAGCGCCCTCGGCACCGGTCTATGATCCCAGCAGCGGCCCCGCTTGCATGGGGTCATGGAACAACCCAGGCAAGGACGCCCCATGCTCGCCCGACTACTGCTGATCTGCCCCCTTTTCCTGGCTGCTCTCGGCCTGCCTCACATCGTCAAGGCCGAAGGTCGATGCCCACCGGGTTCCTACCCCATTGGCGGGCAAGGCGTGTTGGGTTGTGCGCCGATTCCCGGAGGCGGTGGTGGCGACGCCGGACTTTCTCCGTCCGTACCAACCACCCGAGTAAAGATGGGCTCCGAATGGGTTGCATTTGCCCGTTCGCCGAATGGCACACTCCTCGGCTGGAGCGTTCGCCAACACAAACAGAAGGCTGCCGAGAAACAGGCATTGAAGACCTGTAACAAGCGCAGCGGAACACAGTGCGAGATCATTGCCTCGTTCACTGAAAGATGTGCCTACGCATTGCAGCACTACGACACTGGCCAGTTTGAAGTGGTCTTCCGCAGCGACAATGAATTGGCGCTCGGCACTGAAGTCGCACGCCAGACCTGCCCCAACGGTTGCCGACCGGTTCATTTCACTTGCGCCCGGGCAGTCAACCTGTATGGCAGGGGTCCCGACCCGGGACCCAACTGGTCTCCTTGAGGGTGGAAACCGGGGGAGCGGATCTACCCCCGTTTCTCAGCACCGGCGGTGCCCATTTGATTGGTAGCACCTGATGCTGATTGGCACCACCAATCAGGCTGTCGGCAAGCCCGACAGCGCACCCATGAACTGGCGGTAGTGGCGCAACTCGGCGATCGAGTCGTGCACGTCGCTCAGCGCGGTGTGGTTGCTGTTCTTGCCGACGCCAGCGGCCACGGTCGGCGCCCAGCGCTTGGCCAGTTCCTTCACCGTGGACACGTCCAGGTTGCGGTAGTGAAAATACTTCTCCAGACGCGGCATCTGGCGGTGCAGGAAGCGACGGTCCTGGCAGATCGAGTTGCCGCACATCGGCGACAGGCCAGCCGGGATCCACTGCGCCAGGAAGTTCACGGTCTGCGCCTCGGCCTGGGCCAGCGTGGTGGTGCTGTCCACCACGCGCTGCCACAGGCCCGAACGGCGGTGCTGGTTGCGGTTCCACTCGTCCATCGCTTCCAGCGTTTCCAGCCGATGATGGATGGCGAATTCAGGGCCCTCGGCCAGCACATTGAGCTGGGCATCGGTAACCACCGTGGCGATCTCGATGATTGAATCGTTATCGGTATCCAACCCGGTCATTTCCAGGTCGATCCAGATCAGTCGCTCGTTGGCCGCGCCGGTGTCCGCCATTGTGTCGCCTCGTTGCTGGGCAGGCGTGCGGCCTACCGGTAATGAAAAGAGGCGCCCATCATACCCTTTCGCCCCTCAGCCCTCGCCGGCGTGGTCTTCCAGCAGCAGCGGCGGCTTGCCACGCTTGGCGCGGAAATAATTGGTCAGGCGTGTACTGGCTTCCTTGGCCAGCACCCCGCCGTGAATCTCGACGCGATGGTTGTGGCGGGCGTCGCCAATGAGGTCGAACACGCTGCCGCAGGCACCGGTCTTGGGGTCACTGGCGCCGTAGACCAGACGGGCGACGCGTGCATGCACGATCGCCATTGCACACATCGCGCACGGCTCCAGGGTCACATACAACGTGCTGCCGAGCAGGCGATGGTTCGCCAGCAGCTTTCCGCCGGCCCGCATGGCCACGATCTCGGCGTGCGCGCTCGGGTCGTGCGAGGCGATGTTGAGGTTCCAGCCCTCCCCCAGCAACTGGCCATCGGCACTCACCAGCACGGCTCCGACCGGAATTTCGTCGAACTCGCGCTGCGCGCGCTCGGCCAGCGCCAGCGCGTGGCGCATCCAGTGTTCATCGGTGTCGTGCACCGGCACGCCCAGGGCGTCGGTCATGGCGGTTCTCGCGTGTGTGCAGGGCCAGGATGGCCGCCGGGGCCGCATTGTACGCCCCGGGCCGTGCAGGTGCCGCTAGCGCGCGTCGAAGCGCTCGCGGGCCGCATCCAGCGCCGGGAAATTGTGCTCGGCCCAGCGGTCCAGGGCGGACAGCGTCTCGACCAGACCGTGCGCGACCTCGGTCAGGCGGTACTCGACATGCAGCGGTTTGCTGCCCCGGTCACACCGCTCGACCAGCCCATTGCGCTCCAGCTGTCGCAGAGTCTGGGTCAGCACCTTCTGCGAGATGCCTTCGATCTTCCGCAGCAGCGCACCGTTGCGTTGCGGGCCCTGCGCCAACGCCGGCAACACCAGCATCACCCACTTGCCTGAGATCAGAGCCAGCGCATCGCGTGCCGAGCAGTCGGCGGCATACACGTCTCCGGGATAGGCCATGGTTACCTCAAGGTGCGTAATTGCCGGGGCATGCCGGCACCGCGAGGATGGTCGCACACTCCTCGAACACCTCGCCCCATGCGCGCCCTGATCCTGCTTGCCCACCCCGAACCCCGCTCGTTCAATGCCCACCTCGCCGCGCAGGCGGCCGAGCAGCTGAGGCACGACCACTCGCAGGTGGATGTGGTCGACCTGTATGCGGAAGGCTTCGATCCGCTGGAAGCGGCCTGGCACCATCCACGGCGCCTGCAGCCCGAGCGCTTCGATGCCCAGCGCGAACAACGCCACAGCGCCGAACTCGACCAATTGCCCACGGATGTGCAACGTCACCTGCAACTGCTGCGGGCCGCAGACCTGGTGATCCTGCAGTTCCCACTGTGGTGGTTCGCGGCGCCAGCCATCCTCAAGGGCTGGCTGGACCGCGTGCTGGTGTATGGACCGATGTACAACAGCCGTCAGCGCCACGAGCATGGCGTGATGCAGGGCAAGCGTGTATTGCTGAGCGTCACCACCGGTTCATCGGCACGAGCATGCGCGGTCGATGGCCGTGAAGGCGACACCCGGCTGTTGCTGTGGCCGTTGATGTACAGCCTGCGCTACGTCGGCTTCGAGGTGATGGAGCCATTCGTGGTGCATGGCGTGCGTTCCGGGCTGCCAGCAGATCGCGTGCAGGCGCACGACAACGCACTGGTGGCGGTCACCAGCGACTACCGCGAACGGCTGGCACGCTGGCAGCGATGGCCGACCGTGCCCTTCAACGACAGCGATGACTTCGAGGATGGGGTGGTGCTGCGCGCCGACGCGACTGCGCACTGGCCCTTCATCCGCCACCGCGACGCGGGATGAGTCTTCGCCTGCAGGCGCAACCGGAAAGCCTCATACTTCGCACTCTTCCGAAGCACCTTGGTGAACCCATGACCACTCTGCGTCCCTCGCGCGCCGACGACGGCGCCGCCCTTGTCGACCTCTGGCGCCGCGCCGTCGACGCCACCCATGACTTCCTCAGCACTGAAGATCGCCAGGCGATCGAGGCCGAAGTCGCCGGTTTCCTGCCGCAGGCGCCGATGACCGTTGCTGTCGATGCACAGGATCGGCCGCTCGGATTCATGCTGATCGACGGCACCCACATGGAAGCGCTGTTCATCGATCCGGACGTGCGTGGCACCGGGGTTGGTCGCCAACTGTTGCAGCACGCGTTGACCCTGTGCCCACAGCTGAGCACCGACGTCAACGAACAGAACGCACAGGCCGTCGGCTTCTACCTGCGCATGGGCTTCGTCGAAAGCGGCCGCTCACCGCTCGATTCGCAAGGCCGTCGGTATCCGCTGATCCATCTTCGGCATAACGGCTGACATCCGTTGGCAGCGGCCACGTGCTAGCGTGGCTGCTTTCGACCAAGGAACGCCGTGCATGGATGGTGCAAAAGCCCTGCTGACCCTGTTTGCGCTGGGCATCAGCCTGGTCTGGATCCTGGTGCCGTTCGCCATCTTCGCCGTGCGCAACCTGCTGCGTGAGGTACTGGTCGAGCAGCGCCGTACCAATGAACTGCTTGAACACATCGGCGGCTACCGCATTCCGAAGCCGCAACCCGAACCGACCGTCTGGCGCGCGCCCTGAGCAGAAACGTGGCTGGCCCGGATCAGGCCGTCGCCTCGAAGGCCGGTGAGTACTGCACCTCGCCCTGTGCCAACGGAGGTTGCAGGCAAAGTGCCTGGAAGTACTCCGGCGGCACACCCGGCAGCACCAGGCCCGGCTCGGCACGGAAGCCGAAGCGACCGTAATAGGCCGGCTCGCCCAGCAATACACAGCCATGTGCACCCTGCTGCCGCAGTGCTTCAAGTGCGGCGTGCATCAGGGCCGCACCGATGCCCTGCCCCTGCCACGCGGGCAATACCGAGATCGGTCCCAGGCCAAACCAGCCCGTGCTGCCATCGCTGATCGTCACCGGCGACACCGCCACATGGCCGATCACCTTGCCGTCCATCTCGGCCACCAGCGAAACGCTCAGCTCACCGCGGGCGCGCAGGGCGTCGACGATGAACTGCTCGGTATGGCTGCTGTGTGCAGCGTCCCGGAATGCGGCCTCGGTGAGCGCATGGAGGGTGGCGTGATCATCAATGGCTTCGGCGCGGATGGTGTAGTTCATGGCGTAATGTTCGCTTGCGTGAGAGTTGCGTGAATTGGCGACCGTTGTCACAAATTGACGGCGAAATGTCGAGCGCGAGGCGCAATCGCCCCGCGAACCTCGAATCGCCTGTGCCGCAATCGATTTGGCGACGCTGCCGAACGCTGAATGCGTCAAAATTCCGTCGCAGACGCCCTGCCGTCGCTGGCGTCAGGTTTCCAGAACACTCCATAATCGATAAACCTGTCACCAGGGAAGGATATATGGACACGGACGCACGATGCAGGATGCCGCCATGGATGTAGCCATGCCAACACGCAAGGGACGCCATCTGGTACCGATGGGCCTCTTGCTGGCACTGACGGCCTGCTCGCCTTACGCGGACGCAGAGCGTGACGTTGCCGCAGGTGGACGCGGCCTGGCCAAGCTCAACCCGTCACCGCAGCAGGGCTACGAGCTGGTACTGACACTGAACGATGCCCCCGGTCCCTTCGCGGTGGTCGAGGGCGTTGCCCAGTACGACGTCAGCAACCACAAGGACTGCGGCCGGGTTCGGTGGGCGACCGGTACCGCCAGCCGTATCACCAGCCAGGAGTTGGTGGAACTACACAAGGTCGATGAGAACAAATACCGAGGTACGTTCTACCTCGACCGCATGCAGGACGAGGATTACTACGGGCGTGGCGTCTGCCATTGGACGCTGACGGGTGTCGGCGCGATGTTGCGCGCTACGACCGGCGAGGCAGATACGCGATTCCTTACGTTCGTCGACAAGGAGCGCATGGAGAGCGACTCACCTCTTACGCTTTATTACCCAAACCTTATCTATCCGCGCGCCGCCACTGTCGCCAACTTTGGCGCCAGTGGCGAGGAAGATCCGTCGGGGTACAGCGAAGATCTGCGCGACGCGCTGTTCTCAACCACCACCACTGTGCAGAAGCTTGTGCAATGAGCTGCCAGTGTCACATTTACCTCTATCCCCTAGGAGGCCGACATTGCGCCACAAGATGATCCCGTGCCTTGCTCTGCTTCTATTGACCGCCTGCAATCCGGAGACCGCCATGAACCAGGAACGTGCCGCTGCTGAAGCCGATGTCGCCCAGGGTGGGCGTGGCCTCGCCAAGCTCAACCCCAGCCCGCGCAAGGCCTATGAACTGGTGCTGCGCCTGAAGGATGCCCCCGGTGATTTCGCAGTGGTCGAAGGCGTAGCGCAGTACGACGTCACCAACGAAGACCAGTGCGGCCACATCGAACCAGCCACCGGTACCGCCGCACGCATCACCAGCCAGGAGCCGGTGGAGCTGCGCAAGGTCGCTGACGGCGAATACCGCGGCACGTTGTACGTGGACCGCATGCTGGATGAGGACTACTACGGCCGTGGCGTGTGCAAGTGGGAGTTCACCGGCGCCGGGGCGATGCTGAAGGCAACGGGTGCTGAAGGCGAAACGCGCTTCCTGACCTTCGTCGAGGCCAAGCCACTGACCGAAGGTAGCGCGCATACGCTCTACTACCCGGACGCGGCCTATCCGCGGGCACCGCTTGCTGCCAACTATCCGGCCACGGGCAAGACCAATCCTGCAGACTACGTCGCCGAGCTGCAGGGCAAGCTGTTCACCATGAGCCTCAGCGCCAGTGAGGTCACCCAATGACCATCACCTCTCAGGACTACGCCGCACTTTCCGATGACGCCTATAAGGATCGTGCAGTCGGGCGACGGGCTCCGGGCCAGGAAGAGAAAGTCACGCTCAACGGACACGAGTACAAAGTACTTGAGCATGTCGACAATCGACTCAACGGCTACCAAGGCACCATTTACCAACGCACCGACACCAACGAGATCGTCGTCGCTCATCGCGGCACCGAACAGATTGCTCGTGATGCAATCCTCACCGACGGAGGCATGGTCGTTGCCCGCACCAACGTGCAGGCCCCCGATGCCATCGCCCTGACCAAAAGCGCGCTGGACTATGCGAAGCAGGAAGCTGCATTTGGAGGCCGCGCGCCTCAGGTCACCGTCACAGGCCACTCCCTCGGCGGCGCCTTGGCCCAGATCACCTCGCACCACTTCAACGTCAAGGGCGAGACCTTCAATGCCTACGGCGCGGTCAGCCTCAGCTACCGCATTCCGGAAGGCGGCAACACCATGATCAATCACGTCATGGCGTCCGATCCGGTCAGCGCCGCCTCGCCGCATTTCGGCCAGGTCCGCATCTATGCCAAGCCCGACGAGATCAAGACGCTCGCGGCAAACGGCTTCAGCAATCACGCCCTGCGTGATCTGATTCCGGACCGGCCGATCATTGCGGCGACCAGCTCGTTCGGCGCGCACAAACTGGGCAACTTCCTCGACGAAGGCTCGGTGCTGAAACATCCGGAAACCCAGAAGCTGGCAAAAGACAACGCCAGGATGATCGAGGAGTACCGCGATGACGTCGAGTCACTGCGTCGCGGCGTCACCCGCGCGGCACGGGGCATCCCGGGCGGCGCCATCGATCTGTACGACCACATCCGCGGCCCGCTGCAGCCCGGTGAACCGGCACGCCGCGAGGCGGAGAAGAACGGCCATCACACCAGCATGCTGCGCATGGACGATGCCAACCACCTGGGCAACCCATTGTTCAACGATGCGATCCGTGGCGTGCATGCGCAGGACGTTCGCGTCGGCCGCGTGCCGGATGTGATGAGTACGCAGTTGGCCGGTAGCTTGGCGGCGGAGATGCACGCTGCAGGCGGCAAGCGCATCGACGAGGTGGTGATGAATGCCGACGCCTCACGCAGCTTCGCGGTGCAGGGCCAGGGCGGCGACCCGGCACACCTGCGCGTGTCGGTGGACACGGCGGTGGCGATGAACACGCCGCTGGAGCAGAGCAGCCAGCGGATTGATCAGCAAGCCGCGGGACAGCGCTTGGCACAGGACCGCGATCAGCAACTGGAACAACAGCAGAACCAGACCCGCAGCATGCAGGCCTGATGAACAGCGCGGGAGCCGGTCATTCCGGCTCCCGCTTTACTTCAGCATCGCGCGTCAGGGGCTGGAGGCCGCGACCGGCGCCGACGCACCGGCGGTTACGAACAGATCCGGACCGGAATCCGGGAAGCCGCCACAGGCCCGATCGCCCGGTGCTACCGGGTCACAAGGCCACTGCGCCCGCGCGACCTTCTCACGCAGCTCGAAGCGATCCCCAGTCCAGACCACGAAGGCCAGGTGCTCGCGGTTCCAGTCACTGTAGGCACGCGGACCACCCTTCTGCGCCGACTCCGGGTACTGCACGAACCAGCGCATGGCCGGGCCGTACTGCAACTTGCTGTGGTCCAGGCTGATCCGACCCTCGCGCGAGCGCTGGCGCGCACGGTCGGCTTCCGTGACCGGGGGGATGGCCGGCATGGCATCGGCGGTCACATCCCTCGGCGCCGCGTCCCCGCGGACCTGGTACACACGCTGGGCCATATAAGCCTCGCGGCAATCACCCGCTGGCACGCGGACCGGCTCCGCGCCGTACTCATCGCGGTTGACGACCTGGTTGCTGCAGGTGAACGGCGCTGACACCAGATAGAACGTGCTGTCGGCGTCGCGCCCTTCCAGCGAGCGCACCCAGATGTCGCCCATCCGCACGATGAAGTCCGGGCGCTGGCCGTAGCCCGGCACCGCCTTGAACCACGCCTTCTGCTGCACCTCACGCTCGCGCCAGCTGCGCGGCAGGTGGATGTCCTGCTGGGGCAGCGCGACCAGCAGCGCGGCCAGATGCGCCGGCATCGTGCCCTGGCAGGCGCCGATCAGCAGGTCGCCCTGGGTCGCCAGTCGCCCGGCCAGATCCACCGGGCAGCGGGCACCGAGTGCACGCTCGGTGGCCTGTTCCGGAGGCAACGGCACGATGACCAAGGCGGGTGCTACCGCCGGAACGGTTGGCTCGACGGTGGCAGGCGGTGCAGCCACAGGCGCCGCCACTGCGGGCGCAACGGGCGCAACCGGCGCAGGCACCAGGTCCACGGCCGGCGCCGGCTGCGCGCCCACCCCAGGTGTCGCAGGAGGTGTCACGGTAGCTGGTACTTCGGGAGCCGGCGCCGCGACAACGGCTTCGGCCGCCGTGGGTGCCGCAACGGGCGCCGCCCCTGCAGACGCGTCAACGATCGCCTCGGCGGCGGGGGGCGCCTCCACGATGGGCGCCGCTGTCTCCTGAGCCTGTGCCGACGCTGCGGCAAGTCCAAGTGACAGCAGCCAGAGCGGCGGCAGGCGGCGCGCGGATGCATTGCAGCGGGCAGCAGCGGGCCGGGCATTCGAGGTAACGATTCGCATGTGGTGTCCTTACGTTTGGGTTTCCATGTCGGCGCCACAGGGCGCCACGCGTCGTACGTAAAGCGCCTGCGAGCACCCTGCCCGCCGGCATCAGGTGCTACAGGGATCGAGAACGCTGCTCCTGCTCGCGGGCGAGCGCGGCCGCCGGGTCCTCCTGCGCAACACTGGCCGCCAGCTGCTGACTGCTCTCCGCCAGCGGCTGCTGCGCCGCCTGTTCGCGATCGACCGATGCGCGCAGCATGGCCGGATCGCCCAGCGCACCTTGCACCGCAAACAGCGTGCGCCCGTCGTTGCCCGCCAGCAGATGATCGATACGCGACAGCCCCGCCTTCTGCGCACCCAACGCCAATGCGCCAGCGGTATTGTCGAGTTCCTGTGCACTGCGCGGCCCACTCTGTCGTCCCAGCTGCTGCAGATGCCGGCGCGCATCCTCGAACAACGCATTGCCGGGCTCACCGGCATGCGACATGTCGCGTGCAACGGTCTGCGCCGGCACCCCGACTTCGCCTCTATCCAGCCGCGCCATGACGTCCGGCGTCAGCTTCTGCTGCCAGATCTCGAAGCGTTGCCGGCGCGCCTCGATGCCATTGAGGGCGCCATTGAGCGCATGCGTTGCTTCGCGCACATCCTCGCGCGCGGCTTCCGGCACACGTGTCTGCCACTGCCACACCGCAATACGGCCTGCGTGCTCGGGCTGCGCGGCCAGTTCCGGCTGATTCACCAGGTCCAGATCCAGCGCCTTGCCGGCACGCTCGTAATTCTCCTTGCCGACCAACGGCAGATAGCCGCGGCCGTGGTACTTCAGCGCATCACCAGGCGCGTCATTGCCCATGCGCCCGCCGTACATCAGCTCAGCCAGGTTTTCCGGGCGGCCATGCAGCGCTTCCTGGCGGGCGCTCTCCAGCGCAGCATTGCCATTGCGCCACGCAGCTTCCACCGGGATCTGCGAGATTCCCCGGGTGAAGTTGAAACTCTCGTTGAGCCGGCTCAATCCGCGCGACTCGTGCCCTGCCTGGGCCATGAAATTGGCCAGTTCAAGCGGGGAGTCGATGCCCGCTTTGGTCGCCTGCCGCAACAGTTGCGACTCTCTATCGGTCGACACAGTGCAACTCCTGAATCTTCATCAGCGCGGATTCCCTTCCGCCGGTTGGAGCTTGGCTCATGGAAGCGACACCTCGGCGACACTGGACGGGTCGAAGTCCTCGAACCGCACCCTGCCCAGCTCCGCCACCGAGTAATCCCGGATGTTGGTCGCTTCGGTCTCGATATCCACGACCTTGCGTCTCACCCCGTCCACCCAGCAGGCCTTGTCCGCGGGCGCATAGCGGAACCGGTAGGTGCTGCTCCAGCGCTCGCGGCTACCGCCGTTGGTGATCACGCTGAAAGCACCATCCTCGATCGTCACGTAGGCGAAGGGGTCGCCTGCAATGCCGCCACGGGTGGAGCACGGCACCAGCTTGTCGTTGCGCGCGGCCAACTGCCATCGGCCCGCCGCATCGCCCAGCAGCAGCAACAGCACCCGGTTAGGACCGTGCTCTCCGGGCACCAGGCCATCGGGCGCCGGTTGATCGATCACCAGCAACTGGTCGTCGATCCCGTTGCCGGTGAGATCGCCGCGCACGGCTTCCAGCAGGTTCGCGCCGGACGGCACGAACGCCAGGGCATTGTCCATGTTCGCGCCACTCCCCTTCTGCATCCGCCGCCGCTCCTTCAATCCCGTCTTGCCAGTACCCGTACGATCGCCGGGAACCTGCGCAATGCGCCGCGTACACCGGTGTCCGCCATGGCGGATGATAGCCCCGGCCGCGCGGCGTCTGCGATGGTCGCAAGCTTCACCCGCACTGCGGGTCGTCAGAGTCCTCATGGACGGAAAAGCTCCTGCGTTCGATGGCACCGATGCGCCGGAATTTTGACGCGCACGCAGCTTACTTCGAGGAGGCTGCGCTCGTCGAAGGGGACTTGGATTGAAAAGCGGACTTGATCACAGAAATGAAGCGGATACAGCGAACGCTTGCCTACCTGATTAGGACAACTACGTGCAAGCCGTCCTGCCAGCGCTACCACTGAGACAGTCGCCCTCAGCCTTCGGAACCGACATATCTGAATCAAACAGCCCTGCAGCGGACTTACCCCACGGAGCAAGAAGAGTAAAGAGGCCTGGCCGATACCGGTGGAGAGGTCGAGTCTCGCCCGGTCAGAACTCCAGCTCGATGGACGGAGAAAAGAAATGGCCTGCTCAACGGCAGGCCATTTCGATGCCGCTCTCAACCAGCGCAAACTACCAAGGGCGCAGGTGCTGCCCGCTTGGGCCCGGCGCCTGAGCCCCCGGGCCACCATCTAACAGCGAATACGCCATGAATTGGCTCAGCGCCGCTTGAACAAGTTCGCAGTCCTTGATGTACGACTAGCATTGAAGCGATTAGGATTGCATTTGTTAAGAGCGACCTGCTCGCAAACCATCCTCGCAGCAGACCTAAACCAACTCGACTAGTACTCCTGAAAAAGCGGATCAGAGCATGCGGAATAAAATACTTTACACCCTGCGCTTCCCCGCCTTGTGCATTCATCCATTGCAAGCTTCGTGGCGAGAGCCTCCGTCTCGGCCCGCCACGTCACCGCTCCTCCTCTTTCAAGACTCGAAGGGGTAACCATTGCAGCGCATTGGTTTTTGTAGGACATCGTCACTCGGCAATCACTAGCGCCTCCGCGAGCACACTGCGAAATCGCCTCTTTCTCTGCAGCGCCTTTCGATCTCTGACCCGTTGATGCACCGGCATCACCGCTCGGAGCAGTGGCAATAGCCCCCCAAGTTTTCAACCAGCGGCCTGTGGGCCGAGGCGCCGCCGTTGCATTCGCCCCACTGTCCCCGCCCGGAATCGGAGCACACCCCCCTACGCCCTGCCCACCAATCGGATATTGTCCGGGTGGGCAACGACCTTCTGCGCTAGCGGACGGTGCATCCACCAGCAAGAGGATCAACAGCAAAGACAGCATCGAGGCGCACGCTGCTACCAGTTTCTTCCCCCTGAATTTATTCGCTGCACGCATCACAATCACCCTGGCTCTATCTCGGTTTATTGCCAATCCCCATCCTGCCTGGATCGTGTTCAGGCGTGGAGTTAGAAGAACCGGTGAACATCTTTGTCGGAGCACCAACTTCATTGGCGCCTTCACTTCCCTTGCTCGTCGAAGGCTTATCCGGCGTGTAGTAGCTACCCGGCGGCTGCCCACTCGGGCCCGGCGCCTGCGCCACCGGGCTACCACCTATCTGCGAATATGCCATGAAGCTACCCAAGGTGCCCTGGAAGAACATGGCTGCCATTGGGGGCGCAGTCAGAATCAGAGTCGTCAGGATCAATCCCATGCCGCCCTGCTGCATCGCCTGAC
>CAJYNG010000025.1 GCA_913775725.1 uncultured Stenotrophomonas sp.
CTGCCCCTCTACAACGACAAGGCGGACCGCCTCGTCCCTCATGCCCTGAGTGATCTGTTTTGCCATGGGTCTACCTCGATGCTTGAAATTGATCCTATCGAGTGTCCAAGTTGATTAGACCACCGCAGGTTCACGGCGTCCCCTGTCACCGGACCCACCCCGCCATCCTGCGGATAGCCCAGCTGTTGCCGTTGCTTCGGCAGGTGCCGGGCGCAGCCCGGCCGGACCACCTCCGGTGGTTGCAGCAGCAACCGAAAAAATTGTCCATGATCGGCTGACCCCCACGTCGTACGGCCCGCCCGTTCCGCCAGCCATGCCCGAATACCGTTCCCGCACCTCCACCGCCGGCCGCAACATGGCCGGCGCCCGCGCCCTGTGGCGTGCCACCGGCATGAAGGACAGCGACTTCCACAAGCCGATCATCGCCATCGCCAACTCCTTCACCCAGTTCGTGCCCGGCCACGTGCACCTGAAGGACCTCGGCCAGCTGGTCGCGCGCGAGATCGAACAGGTCGGCGGCGTCGCCAAGGAATTCAACACCATCGCCGTGGACGACGGCATCGCGATGGGCCACGACGGCATGCTGTATTCGCTGCCCAGCCGCGAGATCATCGCCGACGCCGTGGAGTACATGGTCAACGCGCATTGCGCCGACGCACTGGTGTGCATCAGCAACTGCGACAAGATCACCCCCGGCATGCTGATGGCCGCACTGCGCCTCAACATCCCGGTGGTGTTCGTCTCTGGCGGGCCGATGGAAGCGGGCAAGACCAAACTGTCCGAGCACAAGCTGGACCTGGTCGATGCGATGGTGGTGGCCGCCGATGCCAGCGCCTCCGACGAGAAGGTGGCCGCGTTCGAGCGCAGCGCCTGCCCCACCTGCGGCTCCTGCTCGGGCATGTTCACCGCCAACTCGATGAACTGCCTGACCGAAGCGCTGGGCCTGTCGCTGCCCGGCAACGGCACCACGCTGGCCACCCACGCCGACCGCGAGGCGCTGTTCCGCCGCGCCGGCCGCCTGATCGTCGAACTCTGCCATCGCTGGTATGGCGGCGAAGACCCCAGCGCGCTGCCGCGCGGTATCGCCACCCAGGCCGCGTTCGCCAATGCGATGACCCTGGACATCGCCATGGGCGGCTCCACCAACACCATCCTGCATCTGCTGGCCGCGGCGCAGGAAGCGGAGGTCGACTTCGACCTGACCCACATTGACGCGCTGTCGCGGCGCGTACCGCAGCTGTGCAAAGTGGCGCCGAACACGCCGAAGTACCACATCGAGGACGTGCACCGCGCCGGCGGCGTGTTCGGCATCCTCGGCGAGCTGGACCGCGCCGGCCTGCTCGATACCTCGGTACCGACCGTGCACAGCACCAGCCTGGCCGAGGCGCTGGAACGCTGGGACGTGGCGCGCAGTGACAACGACACCCTGCACACCTTCTTCAGGGCCGGCCCGGCCGGCATCCCCACCCAGGAGGCCTTCAGCCAGGCCACGCGCTGGCCGACGCTGGACATCGACCGCGCCGAAGGCTGCATCCGTTCGCTGCAGCACGCGTATTCGCTGGAAGGCGGCCTCGCTGTGCTTCGCGGCAACCTGGCCGTCGATGGCTGCGTAGTGAAGACGGCCGGCGTGGACGAATCGATCCACGTGTTCGAAGGCCCCGCGCGTGTCTATGAAAGCCAGGACGCCGCCGTGGCCGGCATCCTCGCCGATGAAGTGAAGGCTGGCGACGTGGTAGTGATCCGCTACGAAGGCCCGAAGGGCGGCCCCGGCATGCAGGAAATGCTGTACCCGACCAGCTACCTGAAGTCGAAGGGACTGGGCAAGCAGTGTGCGCTGCTGACTGACGGCCGCTTCTCCGGCGGCACCTCGGGCCTGTCGATCGGCCACGTCTCGCCGGAAGCGGCCAGCGGCGGTGTCATCGGTCTGGTGGAAGATGGCGACCGCATCCGCATCGACATTCCGGTCCGCCGTATCGACCTGCTGCTGGATGAGGCCACCCTGGCCCAACGCCGCGCCGACGTCGACGCGCGTGGCTGGAAACCGCGTGCACCGCGCCCACGCAAGGTCACCAGCGCACTGAAGGCCTACGCCCTGCTCGCCACCAGTGCGGACAAGGGCGCGGTGCGCAACACCGCCCTGCTGGGCGATTGATAAAAAGGGGACGGAGGGAATTAAGTCGTTTGTGCCACAAACGACTTAATTCCCTCCGTCCCCTTTTTTCAGCCGATCACGCGCTTGAACGGCGGCAACGCGTCGATGATGCGCTTGCCGTAGCGGCGGGTCAGCAGCCGCGAATCGAGGATGACCACGCGCCCGGTGTCGGTGGAGGTGCGGATCAGGCGGCCGGCGAACTGGGTCAGCGTGCGCAGCGCATGCGGAATGGCGATCAGGTTGAAGGCATTGAGCCCACGCCCCTCGAACCACTCGCTGAGCGTGGCGGTCTGCGGGTCGGTCGGCACCGCGAACGGCACCTGGGTGATCACCACCGTGGTGCAGGCTTCGCCGGGCAGGTCGAGGCCCTCGCCGAACGAGTTCAGGCCGAACAGCACCGAGCCTTCACCCGCGGCCACGCGACGCAGGTGCTCGTCGATCAGCCGGGTCTTGGACATCTCGCCCTGCACCAGCACCTGCTTGCGGCGCGCGGCCGACATCAGGCCAGCCACCTTCTCCATCTTCCAGCGCGAGGTGAACAACACCATCGAGCCCTTGGCCCAGTCCAGTTCGGTGTCCAGATAGCGTGCCACTTCACGCGGGTGGCCCTCGCGGTCGTCCGGCGTGACCGGGAACTTCGGCACGATCAGCTCGGCCTGGTTGGGCAGGTCGAACGGCGACGACAGCGAAACCATCTCGGCCTCTTCGGGAATGCCGTTGTCGATCGCCAGTGACTGGAAGTCACCGCCGCCGGTCAGCGTCGCCGAGGTCATCACCACCGAGTCCACTTCATCCCACAGCAGCTTGCGCAGCACGTGCGCGGCCGACACCGGCGAGCCGTGCAGCACCAGGTCGCCATCGCGGGTAGCAGTAACCCAGCGCGCCATCGGCGGCGCGCCGTCCTTGTCCTCGCGGCGCCAGGCCTGCCACAGGTTGTACTGCTGTTCGATCATCTCCAGCGCCATGCCCAGGTTGCGCTGCAGGCGCTCGCGCGCGGCATCGTCCGGCTTGCCCTTGGCCACCTGCGCGGTCGCGGCATGCGCCCAGTTGTAGAGGCTGCGGGTGTCGTCGGCCAGTGCTTCGATCGGCTCGCGCCAGGCCTCGGGCAGGCGCCCATTGGCCGCGCGCCACATCGGCTCTTCGTCCGCCGGCGCCGGCATCCACACGCGCTCGATATGATCGCGGAACGCGCGCAGCTGCTTGGCCACGTTGCTGGCCACCTCGATCGCTTCGTTCGGCAGCAGGTTGCCGAGGCGGTCCTTGTCGACCGCGCGGTAGGCACCGGCGATCAGGATCTGCAGGCGGCCGGTACGCTTGGCCATCTCGTCCAGCGCCAGGCTGGCCGCGCCCTGGTCGATCGCCACATTGCCGATGTGATGGCCTTCATCCAGCACCAGCAACATGTCCGACGGCGGCGCGATCAATGGCTGGCCATTGTCGCTGTCGCCGATCGACAGTGCCGACAGCAGCAGCGCGTGGTTGGTGACCACGATCTGCGCATCGCGCACCGTGTTGCGCGAACGCAGCACCGCGCACTGCGCCGAGTAGGCACAACGGCGCCCCGCGCAGCCCGAAGCCGGCGTGGTGATGCGGCTGCGCAGGCCGGGGCTGATGGTCTCCGGCGCGTTGTCGATGTCGCCGTCCCAACTGCCGCCGGTGAAGGCATCGGTCAGGCGCTTGGCGATGTCCATCTCGATCGGCGCCAGCGGCCGGTCGAACAAGGGCGCGTCGTCCTCGAACATGCCGCCCTGCGCGCCCTCACCCTGTGCCTCGGCAGCATTGCGCGTGCACAGATAGCGGGTGCGGCCCTTGGCCAGCGCCACGGTCGCTTCCAGGCCGGTGGCCTTGAGGAAATTCGGAATGTCGCGCTCGACCAGCTGCGACTGCAGCGCCACGGTGCCGGTGCTGATCACCAGCTTTTTCTTGCTGGCCAGCGCGATCGGTACACCTGCGGTGAGGTAGCCCAGGCTCTTGCCGACGCCGGTGGGCGCCTCGACCACGCCGACGCCGCCACTTTTCGACAGCGCACGCGACACCACACCGATCATCTGGCTCTGCGAGCGGCGGGTGGAGAAGCCGGGAGTATTGGCCTGCAGCGTGGTGTACGCCTTGCGGATCGCGTCCTTCAAGGCGTCATCAAGCGTGCGCGGAGCGGCGACGGTTTCGGTCACGCCGGGAAGTACCGTGGCTGGATCAGGCCGGTCATTGTCGCATGGCCGGCCGTGTTCACCCTCACTGGCACCCTGAACGGGCCGGCGACGACGCTTGGCGACCGGATGAACACGTCAGGCATCACAGGTGACGGCCCAAGGCCGTCACCGGGCTGTCATTACGCTGCGTTGCCGCGCAATCGCAGCAGGCGCACCAGTGCCCACACCACCAGCACCACGCCGATGGCCTCGACCATCGCCAGCGCGAAATGCAGCACACCGAGGATGGCGCTCAGGCTCGACACGGCACTGAAATCACCGCTGCGCACCATCCACATCGGCAGGACACCCGCCGCCAGGCCGCCCAGGCTGGACAGCAGCAACAGCACCAGGCCGACCAGGGCGCCGGTGCGGGTGGCATCGCGCGGTGCGCCGACCACCCAGACCAGGCCGATGCACAGCGCGATCAGCACCGGCAGGCGCACGCCGACCATGCTCAGCACGGTCACCATCAACGTTGTGCTGTCCATCGATCAGTCCTCGCCGGCCAGCACGGCCGAGCCCTGGCGCAGCGACTGGTAGATCTCGTCGGTCTGCGGGCGCACGCCATGCCACTGCAGGAAGCTCTCGGCCGCCTGTTCGACCAGCATGCCCAGGCCATCCACGGTATTGCGGCAGTTCGCCGCGCGCGCCCAGGCCAGGAAGGCGATGGCCGCCTCGCCGTAGTTCAGGTCGACGGCGGTGGTCATTGAATTGACCAGCGACAGCGGCAGCTTGAACTCGACGTCGCGGTCGCGGCCGGCCGAGGTGGCATTGACGATCAGCTCGAAGTCGCCCAGGTCACGCAGGTCTTCCCAGTAGCGGCTGATCGCGCGGCCCGGTTCGCCCATCGCGTCGATCAGTTCATCGGCGCGTTCCGGCGTGCGGTTGACCACCACCAGCTCGGTGATGCCGGCATCGAGGAAGGCCGGGGCGACGCTGCGCGCGGAGCCACCGGCACCGATCAGCAGCATGCGGCGGCCACGCAGGTCCAGGCCATGGCGGTCGGTGAGGTCACGCACCAGGCCGATGCCATCGGTGGTGTCGCCATGCCAGCGGTTGCCCTTGCGCAGCAGCGTGTTGACCGAGCCGGCGCGGCGCGCACGTGCGGTCAGGGTGGTGCACACCGAGAACGCGGCTTCCTTGTGCGGCGAGGTGACATTGGCGCCGACACCGCCCTCGGCGGCGAAGGCTTCCAGGCCGGCCAGGAACGCATCCGGGGCCAGGTCGATCGCGCGGTAATCCACCGCGATGCCTTCCTGGCGACCGAACGTCGCGTGGATCTGCGGCGACTTCGAGTGGGCAACGGGGTGTCCGAAGACGGCGTAACGGTCGGTCATGGAATCCTCAAGCTGGCTAGACTGATGCTCTTTCGTGCACGGACCCGGATGATGCGCATCACCCCGCCCCTGCTGGTGCTTGCCGCCAGTCTACTCTCTGCCCCCGTGGCGATGGCGTTGAACGAGTACGGCATCGAAGGCATGGGCGTGGTCTCGACCCGTGCCGACGAGGGCCGCGCCACGATCAGCGCCGATGGCCAGCGCATCGTTTTCGCCCGCCGCGGCGAAGCCGGCTGGGGCCTGTGGGAGGCGCGCGTGGTCGACGGCCGCTGGCAGCAGGCGCAGGCACTGCCGGTAGGCGTGGCCGGCGAGGCCCGAGATCCCTACTTCAGCCGTGACGGCCGCTGGCTGCTGTTCGCGGCCGGCCGCGAGGGCAAGCTGGCGCTGTATCGGGCCGCGTTGGCCGCCGATGGCCGGCTGGGCAGCGCGCAGGCCCTGGCCGGCGATGGCGGGCGCCGGGAAGAGCGCGGACCGGCCCTGAGCGCGGATGGCCAGCGGCTGTTGTTTGCTCGCCAGCAGGGCGGTGGCGCCGGCTGGGACCTGTTCGTGGCAACGCTGGATGCCCAGGGACTGCGTGGCCCGGCCACCGCACTGAGCGCGTTGAACAGCGCCGACGACGAGACCGACGGTGACTGGCTGGGCAATGACGGCGCTGTGGTGTTCAGCCGCGGCAGCGGCACGACCGCGCAGGTGTGGAGCAGCGGCTGTGCATGGAGCGGCGCGGCGCTGCAACCGTTGGGACTATCGTTCAACCAGGCCGGCGGCTGGACAGGCGCGCCGGTGATCGACAACGCCAAGCCGGGCGAGATGATGGTCGCCAGCAGTGCAGCGAAGGTGCCACGTGCCGGTGGCGTGGATGTGTACCGGTTGGCGGTGCCGAAGGTGGCGGCGGTGGCGGGGTGCGTGCGGTAGATCCACGCCATGCGTGGATGGCGCCCGCGAAGGGGTCAGAGCCCTTTCCTGCGGAAAGGGATCCGACCCCGGGCATTGCCCGTCAGCGCGACAACACCTTGGCGCGCAACTGCTCGTACTCCACTTCGCTCAACTGGCCGTTGTCCTTGCGCTGGTTCAACGCGGCCAGCTCGGCCTGCACGCTGTCCGGCAGGGCCTGCTCACGGGCCACGTGGCGGGCGGCGGAGAGCTGCTCCGGCGGGCGCTTGCCGGCCCGCCAGGCGGCGATGAAGACACCGACGATGATGGCGCCGAACACCAGCGTACCGATGCCCCAGATCAGCCATTGCATCCATCCCAGTTCGGGTCCCATCGCGTATTCCTCCGTCTATCGTGGCGCTATTGTCAGCGCTCGCGCAGCCATCGCGCCACCTGCGGCGCGAAATAGGTCAGCACGCCATCGGCACCGGCCCGCTTGAAGCCCAGCAGTGACTCCAGCACGCAGGCGCGCTCGTCCAGCCAGCCGTTGGCGAAGGCCGCCTTCATCATCGCGTACTCGCCACTCACCTGATAGGCGAAGGTCGGCACGCCGAAGGTCTCCTTCACCCGGCGCACCAGGTCCAGGTACGGCATGCCCGGCTTGACCATCACCATGTCGGCGCCCTCTTCCAGATCCAGCGCGATCTCGCGCAGGGCCTCGTCGCCGTTGGCCGGGTCCATCTGGTAGGTCTTCTTGTCGGCCTTGCCGAGGCTGGCGGCGCTGCCCACCGCATCACGGAACGGACCGTAGAACGCCGAGGCGTACTTGGCCGAGTAAGCCATGATGCGCACGTTGATGTGGTTGTCGGCATCCAGCGCACGACGGATCGCGCCGATGCGGCCGTCCATCATGTCCGACGGCGAAACGATGTCGACGCCGGCCTCGGCGTGCGATACCGACTGCTTGACCAGTGCGTCAACGGTGATGTCGTTCAGCACATAGCCCTTGTCATCGATGATGCCGTCCTGGCCGTGGGTGGTGTACGGGTCCAGCGCCACGTCGGTCATCACCCCCAGCTCCGGGAAGCGCGACTTCAGCGCGCGGATCGCACGCTGCGCCAGGCCGTCCTCGGCCCACGCCGCCGATGCATCCAGCGACTTCAGCGACGGGTCGATCACCGGGAACAGGTCGATCACCGGAATGCCCAGCTCCAGCGCCTCTTCGGCCACCTTCAGCAGTTCTTCGATCGACAGCCGCTCCACGCCCGGCATCGACGGTACTGCGGTGCGGCCGGCCAGTTCGTGCACGAACACCGGGTAGATCAGGTCGTCGGTGGTCAGCGTGTTCTCGCGCATCAGGCGGCGCGAGAACTCGTCATGGCGCATGCGGCGCGGGCGATAAAGCGGGTGGGACATGGCAGGCTCCGAGGAGTGGCTATTGCAACAGGTAGCCCTGCGGCAGCAGGGGTTCGGGCAATGGGCGTTCGCCGAGCGCGTCGAGCTGGTCGATCTCGATCGTGCGCACCAGCGCGTCCAGCGGCAGGTCGTTCGGCTCCAGGCCGAACGGGTCTTCCATTTCTTCGCCCAGCTGGTCCAGGCCGAAGAAGGCATAGGCCAGCACCGCCGACAGCACCGGCGTGCCCCAGCCCAGCGAACTGGCCAGGCCGAACGGCAGCAGCACGCAGAACATCCACGCGCAGCGGTGCAGCAGCAGGGTGTAGGCGAACGGCAGCGGGGTGGTGAGGATGCGCTCGCAGCCGGCCTGGATCGACGACATCGCGTGCAGGCGCTCTTCCAGCTGGGTGTAGAGGATCGGGTCGAGGTCACCGGCGCGCAGGGCCTGGGCCAGCTCGGCCGCGATCATCGACAGCAGCGCGTCGGGCACGTTCTCGCGCTGGCCGAGCTGTTCGCGCTGGCGCTTGTCCAGCCACGGCAGCGCCATCAGCGCCACGATGCGTCCGCGCAGGCGACCGGCCAATGCATGGGCGAACGCGGTGGTGAGATAGGCGATGCGGCGGCGACGGCCGGTGTCATCGGCCAGCAGCAGGTTCACCTGGCGCGCCAGCGAGCGCGATTCGTAGACCAGCTGGCCCCACAGCTTGCGGCCTTCCCACCAGCGGTCATAGCAGGCGCTGTTGCGGAAGCTGAGGAAGATCGACAGGACCAGGCCAAGCAGCGTGAATGGCGTGACCGACACGCGTTCGATGCCGGTCGGCGGCGCCAGTTCCACCACCGCAGCCACGGCGATGGACAGGATCAGGATGGCCAGCACCTTGGGCGCGATCGCTTTGACGATCGAACCGCGCAGGATGTACAGCAGTTGCCAGCCGTGGGGACGGGGTCGGATGATCATGGGGCAGCCGCGCCGGGCGCGGATTCACAGGCACGCGGGGGGCTCGCGCAGCCATTCATTGTACGCCCCTGCCGGGCGATGGACCGTGCGCCTGCGACGCCCTGTCGCACCCGGGCGCAGACTCAGATCACGCCGCCACCCAGGCCGAGGCGGAGGATGCCCACCACCACCACGATGCCGTTCAGGACCAGACCGGCCCAGGCCCGGCCACGCTTGCTCGGGTGGGTGAACAGGATGCCCAGCGCGGCGATGACCGCGCCCACCGCAGCGAACGGGATCAGGAACCAGTTGCCCCAGCCGAGCAGTGGAATCAGCGCCAGGATCATCCACAACAGCGCCAGTACGCCCCACAACAGACTGATCACACCCATGCCGCTCTCCCGCAGTTGGTTCCTGCCCCAACCATAGACGTTCCCGCTGCCGCCGCCTACTGCCATTGGCGGGGCTGTCACCCGCACCGTGCTAGCGTGCTGCCGTGCGTGCCCTGGCCCGGGTGTTGGCGCCGATTCAGAGTGGCCCGCCGATGATCGCAACCAGTCCTACAGGGGTCATGCCATGAACATCCGTTGGGCCGCGTTGGCGGCCATCCTGCTGGTCGCCGCGGGCTGTGCCAGCACCTCCAAAGTGATGCTGGGCCGCGCCCGCGCACCGATCGATCCGGCGCTGGTGCAGATCTACTCGACGCCACCGGCCGGTTCCCAGGAAATCGCCCAGCTGGAATCGGCGTCGGCCGTCGGCTTCGGCACCCAGGGCCAGACCGATGCCGCCGTGGCACGCCTGAAGCGTGAGGCCGCCGCGCTCGGCGCCAATGGCGTGGTGTTGATGGGCGTGGGCAGCAGTGGCTCGCCGGTGGGCATGTCCGTCGGCGCCGGTTCGTTTGGCTCGCATGTCGGCGGAGGGGTCGGCATTGGAATTCCGACCACGCAGAAGCGCGCCGCCGGCGTCGCGATCTGGGTGCCGAATCCGGCACCGCCGGCGCGGTTGCCGACACAGGTGATTACCCCGCAGCGGTGACGCGGCAGCGTCACCGCGGGTAGTGCCGGCCAGCGGCCGGCACTACCCGTAATGCTCAGCGCTTGTACTTCGGCACGAACACCTTGTTCACCGCATCGGCCAGCTGGTCCGGCGGCAGCAGGCCCTGGTCGAGCAGGAAGTTGTTGAAGGCCAGGCGGTCGAACTTCGCGCCCAGTGCCAGCTCGGTCTGCATGCGTAGCTCCAGGATGCGGGTATAGCCGTAGAAGTAGCTGCCGGCCTGACCCGGCATCCGCACCATGTAGCGGTCCAGTTCCTGGGTGGCCATCGCCTTGGACAGGCCAACCTGCTCGATCAGCACACGCTCGCCGTTGGCGCGGTCGGTCAGGCCGAGGTTGAGCATCGGGTCCAGCATCGCGCGCGCAGCACGCAGCAGGCGGAACTGCAGGGCGATCATCTGCCCGTCCAGCGGCTCGTACGGCACCATCTCGGCCTCGGCATACAGCGCCCAGCCTTCCACGTTCACCGAATTGAACGCGAACATGGTGCGTGCCAGCGAGATGCCACGCTCGACCATCGCGGTGAACTGCAGCTCGTGGCCGGGGCGGCCTTCATGCGCGCTCAGCGTCCACGCCGCCGCACCGAAGTTGAAATCGTCGTACTGTGCGCCCGGGCCCGCCGCCGGGTTGCCCAGCGGCAGCACGAAGGTGCCCTGCTGCCCGGTGTTGTTGACCAGCGGCGCCGGCAGGAAATGCGGGGCCGGGCTGGCGGCACTCTCGGCGGCCGAACCCAGGCGCATCTGCATGGCGCGCTTGGGCACGTCGACGATGGCGTGCTCGCGGATCAGCGGGTCGATCGCATCGATCACCTTGCGGTAGTGGCCTTCCAGATGATCGTCGGCGATCTTGTCGGCCTTCAATGCGCGGATCACCGCCACCGGGTCGCTCGGGTCGGCAACCTTCAGGCCCTTGTCCTTCACCACCAGCGGCGCCAGCTGCTGCATCGCCGAGCGGGTTTCCATGAACTCCAGCTGCGCACGCTGCATCAGCAGCTTCGGATCGATGTCGATGCCGACCTGCTTGAGCTGGTATGCGTACAGCGGCGCTGGCAGGCGTGCGTCGGCACGTGCCTTCGGCAGCACCTCCCTGCGCGTCCAGGCGGCGTAGTCCTTCATCTGCCCGGCCAGGGCCTTCATCGCTTCATCGGCGCCGGCGATCTGGTACTTCTTCAGCAGCGACTCGATGCCGGTGATGTAGGTCTCGACGTTGTCCAGCGACTGCTGCACTTCGATCTTCGTCGGCTGCAGCAGGCTGCTGTCCTTCAGCCGTTCTTCGTAGCGCTGGCGGGCCAGCGTGGTGAAGGCGGTGCCGCCCGGCTGCAGGCCGGCATAGGCCTTGAGACGGTCGACCGCCTTGGCCCGGCGCTCGGCCGGCACCTGGTCGGACAGCAGCAGGTTGAGGCCGCTGAACACGGTCTGCGGCGCATCGCTCCACGGCAGCAGGTACTTCTCGTTGAGCTCGCTGCCTTCAATGTTCTGGCTGGCGGCATGGATCATGATCTCCAGATCCTGGCGGACATTGGGATCCTGCTCAGTGGCCAGCTTCGCCTTCAGTTCGTCGCGGGCCCTGGCCATCGCGGCGCGGTAGCGCTTGCCGTTGTCCGGACCGAGGTCAGCCACCTTGTCGTCGTAGCCGGGCACGCCGAAGAAGCCGGTCTCTTCCGGCTGGAACGGGCCCTGGGCGTCCAGCAGGATCTGCGCCAGCGCATTGCTGCGGGCAACCCAGGCTGGGCTGGCCGGGGTAGTGGCCTTGGCGGTGGGTGCCGCCAGCGCCGGTGGTGCGGACAGCAGAGGTGCGGCAGTCAGGGCCAGGGCAACGGCCAACGCGATCGGCTTCATGGTGCACTCCAGGACAGGGTTGCCCGCACCCTACGCGCTCACGGCGATGCCGACAATCGGCTGGAGGTCACGGGGGAAGGGGAGCGCAGGATGCATGTGCTTCGTCGGTAATCCGACCATCTGCAGAATTCACAGCCTCTCCAACGGGGTAACAGCCTGCCTGGCACCCCGATCTTCCGTCTTATGGCCAAGGATAGAAGTCGGCAATCATCTGGCGGGTTTCGTTCAAGACCCTGACATTGTGGTGGGTCTTTTCCGTGCCGGCAGGCAATCCGTTGTGACTGAGGTCAGGCGAAGACCACAGATTCACTCGGTGACATGGCACGCCAGAGCACTCGTAGGACATCACAGTCCTCCAGCGATCAGGCACATTCTCCGGCGCCTGATAGCCATGCCCGTAAGCAGATCGTGGCGGACTGATCGATGCATTTGCGGGCTCATGATCGGCGCCGAACAGGTGTCCAATTTCGTGGGCGAGGCTGCTGGTACTGGCCCTCAGGCAGTTCCGCTCTACAACCGCGAAGGCCGCTTCCTTCGTGGCCAACAGCCGTTGCGCCTGTCCGCAGGACGACAGTGACGACCCTGTGTCGCTAATCATCAGCACGATGTCCGCCTTGGCAACATCGCGGACCTGATGCATGAAGCCCAGTGCACCCCTTCTTCCGGCCATGAGATCATCCAGCGTCTGGGTTACACCGGTTTCCCGGTAGCCGGGTAGTGCGTTCCCCGCGCGCTCCAGTTCGATCTGGATTCCGCTGTCAGAGAATCCCTTGTTAGCCAGACACACGGCCTTCCGCATTTCGGCAAAGACCTCTTCCCGGTCACTCCCAAGTGCGGCGGTTCCATAGCCGAAGAGGACACGAGCCGTTGATTTTCCCGCGGGTCCGGCTTCGGCTGAAGCGGCTGCACCAGGCACCGCGGGGCCGACATCGCGCACCGGTGCCTCTCGTGGAAGCCTGCGCAGATCCTTGCGGATCAGCACGCTGCCTTGGAGTTCGTACCGAAAGCTGCCGATGTTGAAGATGGCCTGCAGTCGCCCGTCAGAAGCCTCGGAAACACGCACCGTCCCTTCCACATCTGTACACGGCGAGGAGGACGATGCAGTTGTGCCAGCCCAACGGAGCCGGCTGGGCATCATTCCGGATGATGTTCCGCCATTCTGGACGGCCAGAACGTGGACCGGATCCGGCGCGCCACCTGCCGGGTAGCCTGCAACGCGTTCCAGCCGTACTGTCACGTCGAAAAGATCGACTTCGATCGAATCGCCGGAAAGGGCATCTGGATGAACGTCAACGCGACGCACCCAGTCGACGATGCTGCCCTCGTACTGCCTGCGCAGCTCTGGTCCAGGATCCCACCCACCAGCAGGTATCTGGACGAACCGGGTACCGGTCTTCGCAACTGACGGAAAGATGCCGAGCAGAACCAGCACCAGACAGAAAAGCGCACGTTCCATGATCCATCCGCAATGTCGCCGCCACATGGCACGATGAACGCTAAGTGTTGGCTCCACATCAGCAGGAGACACCCATCACATAGACTGTGGACGGCGGGGGATTCGGGTTGTACACGACAAATTTTCGCCACATCTCTCCAGATAGGGTGCGCTGTCCTGCCCTGAGTTTCCGCCTGGATACCTCAACGATCTCCAGCCAGATGGCAATCCCGACACCTATCAGTTCGCACGCATCAGCGTTCCTTGTGCGGCATCAGAATGGCTTCACAGTCGCCGATTCTTCACTACGCCTCACGGCGGTGGCGACAATCGGCAGGAAGTCGTGGCGGATTGATGTGCGACCGGGCCCAGGGAAGACCTGCCAGTCGACTCACGTGCGCAACGCGGGGCCTTCAGACGCCTTGTGAAGAGCAATCGGCCAATAGGCGGCATTACCAGCCGCCTTTACCCGGCCGCGCGACCTGAGGTCACAACGCCGCGGTCCGTGGGCATTCGCCGCGATCACGGCAGGCCTGCAACTCGCACTCCCCCGCAGCCTCGTCGTCATCCAGCGCGGTCAGATCGAAGGTCTGCTTGTCTTCGGCCAGTACATACATCACCGGGTAGTCCCACACGTCGTCACTGCGGGTGCCCTTCACGAAGAGCCGGCCGTGCGCATGCGGTCCTTCCAGCGCAACGGTCAGGCCGACATCGCGCTGGCCGTTGATCGCGGTCTGCATGCTGCCCAGCGGCATCGATTCGATATGCAGCGGCTCGCCGAAGGCTTCCACCAGTTCGATGCTGCAGCCCGCGCGACGCATCGCTTCGCGCATCGGCGGGCTCTCGCGTGCCGCCTCGCTCCAGCGCAGCACGCTCCAGGTCACCACGCCACCTGCACCGCCCAGCACCAGCACCACCGTCAACGGCATCGCCCAGCGCCAATGACGGCACCACCAACCGGCGGACGTCTGTCGATGGGCAGGAATCGGTGGTGGCAGGGTCATCGGCGGGCTCCTTCCCGGCTGCGGATCAGGGCTTCAGGCAACGTCCCAGGAAGGCTTCGGCCACGCGGTAGCGATGCAGGGCATCGGCACCGGACAGACCATGCTTGGCACCCGGGTAGGTCATCAGCTCGAACGGCTGTGCACGCTTCTGCAACGCGCTCATCAGGCTGGTCGAATTGGTGAACAGCACGTTGTCGTCGGCCATGCCGTGGATCAGCAGCAGCGGCGAACGCAGGCCGTCGATATGGGTCAGCACGCGCGCTTCGCGGTAACCCGCTTCATTGCGCGCCGGCAGATCCATGTAGCGTTCGGTGTAGTGGCTGTCGTACAGGCCCCAATCGGTGACCGGTGCGCCGGCCACGCCACAGGCGTACTGGTTCGAGGCCTTGGCCAGCAGCATCAGGGTCATGTAACCGCCGTTGGACCAGCCCTGCACGCCGATGCGCGCCGGGTCCACCCACGGCTGCTGCTTCAGCCAGGTCACGCCACGCAGCTGGTCGGTCACTTCCACCGTGCCCTGCTTGCCATACAACGCGCCACCGAAGTCGCGGCCACGCCGCGGGGTGCCACGGTTGTCCAGCGAGAACACCACGTAGCCCTGCTGGGCCAGGTACTGGTTGAACAGGTGGTCGCCACGGCCGGGCCAGCTGTTGGTGACGGTCTGGCTGGCCGGGCCACCATAGACGTACACCGCCACCGGGTAGCGCTTGGACGGATCGAAGCCGGCCGGCTTGATCAGGCTGTAGTTCAGCGGCGTCTTGCCATCGGCAGCCATCAACGTGCCGAACTCGACCGGGCGCTGCGCATCGCGGTAGCGCGCATACGGATGCTTGGGATCGGCCAGGTCGTTCTCGAGCAGGGTCGCGATCTTCTCGCCATTGGCGCGGAACAGTTCGATCTGCGGCGGCGTGGTGCTGTTGGACCAGCTGTCCACATAGACGCTGGCATTGCGGGCGAAGCTGGCGCTGTGCATGCCCGGTGCCTTGGACAGGCGCTGCGGCTCACCGCCCTGCAGCGACACCGCGTAGATCTGGCTTTCGCGCGAGGTCTCGATGCCGGCGCGGAAGTAGGCCTTGCCGGCCTTTTCATCGACCGCCAGCAGTTCGTCCACCGGCCAGTTGCCGTGGGTCAGCGCGGTGGCCTTGCCCTTGCTGTCGATGCGGTACAGGTGCTGGAAGCCGGTGCGCTCGGACGACCACAGCACGCTGCCGTCATCCAGGAAGCGCAGGCTGTTGTGCAGCGGCACCCAGGTCGGGCTGGTCTCGTGGGCGAGCACGCGCTGGCGGTTGGAATCGAGCGCCACTTCCACCAGGTCCAGCTGCTTCTGGTCGCGCGACTGGCGCTGGAAGCTCAGGTGCTGCGCATCGCGCCAATCGACGCGGGCCAGATAGATGTCCTGTTCCTTGCCGAGGTCGACCCAACGCGGCTGCGCGTCGGCGACCGGTGCGATCACGCCCAGCTGCACGCGCACGTTGGCGTCGCCGGCGGCCGGGTAACGCTGCTCAATCACATCGGTGCGGTCGGCATAGACCTCGTAGCGCTTCTGCACCGGCACCGGTGCCTCGTCGATGCGGGCGAAGGCGATGGCCGAATCATCCGGCGCCCACCAGTAGCCCGTGTGGCGGTCCATCTCCTCATCGGCGACGAACTCGGCCACGCCGTTGCCGATGGTGGTGCTGCCATCACGGGTCAGCTGCAGCTGCTTGCCACTGGCCAGGTCGATCACCCACAGGTTGCGGCCGCGGATGAAGCTGACGAAGCCGCCCTTGGGCGACAGCTTGGCGTCGGTGGCGAAGCCTTCACCGTGGGTCAGCTGGCGTACCGCGGCCTGGCCCTGCTGCTTGAGGTCGTACAGGTACAGCTCGCCGCCCAACGGGAACAGCAGGCGCTGCGCGTCCGGCGACCACTGGTAATCGACGATGCCGGTCATCGCGGCGATGCGCTGGCGTTCGCGGCGTGCCTTTTCCTCATCGCTGAGGGTTTCGGTGCCGGGCAGCACCACCTTGGAATCGACCAGCAGCCGGGTCTGGCCGCTGCCGATGTCGTAGGTCCACAGGTCCAGCTGGTTGCGGTCGCTGTCCTTGCCGCGCAGGAAACTGACCTGCGAACCGTCCGGCGCCACCTTCGGCTTCATCAGGGTCGGGCCGGACAACGGCAGCGGGCCGGTGATGGCTTCCAGGGTCAGCTTTTCAGCGTGGGCGGCGGTTGTGGTGGCGAGCATGAGGGCGAGCGAAGCGAACAGGTGGCGCATGGAGGATCCCGGCAAACGGCAGGTCCACCCCGGCTCGGAGCACGGGGCGGTCGTTCCCCATCCTAACCAAGCCCGTGCAGGAAGGCAGCATGACCTTTTGCCCATGCGCGGTGCTGGGGTCAGAGCCCTTTGCGCAGCAAAGGGATCCGACCCCGCGACGGGTCAACGCTGGCCGAACAGGTGCTTGCGCTCTTCGTCGCTGAGCGGCTTGCCAGCGTTCGGGTTCACCTGCTGGCGCAGGGCATAGGCGCGCTGGGTGGCCGGACGTGCGGCGATGGCGTCGTGCCAGCGCTTGAGGTTCGGGAACGCGGCGAAATCCACCGGCAGCTTGTCGTAGGCGCCAATCCACGGGTAACTGGCCATGTCGGCGATGGTGTACGCGTCGCCGGCCAGGAAGGCGTGCTGGGCCAGGCGCTTGTCCATCACCCCGTGCAGCCGGCGCACTTCATTGTCATAGCGCTCGATGGCATACGGGATCTTGTCCGGCGCATACACGTTGAAGTGGCCCATCTGGCCGCTCATCGGACCCAGGCCCGCCACCTGCCAAAACAGCCATTCCAGAGTGGTCACGCGGCCGCGCGGGTCGCTGGGCAGGAACTGGCCGCTCTTTTCGGCCAGGTACAGCAGGATCGCGCCGGACTCGAACACGCTCTGCGGAGCACCGCCATCGGCCGGGGCATGGTCGACGATGGCCGGCATCTTGTTGTTGGGCGAGATGGCGAGGAATTCCGGCTTGAACTGGTCGCCCGAGCCGATGTTGACCGGGTGGATGCGGTACTCCAGGCCGGCTTCTTCCAGCAGCAGGGTCACTTTGTGGCCGTTCGGGGTGGGCCAGTAATACAGGTCGATCATGGCGGCGGCTCGGGGTGCGGAAAGGAACCTGAAGTCTAGTGCGTGAGTTGGGTTGGCACCGTCACGGCAGGCCGGTAACCTCGCCTCTCCCCCGCAACGCAGCATCCTCCGCATGAGTGCAAACCGCCCGCCGCTCTCCCCGCTGTCCACGCTGATCTTCGCCTCGCGCTGGCTGCAGCTGCCGCTGTACCTGGGCCTGATCGTGGCGCAGTGCGTCTATGTGTTCCTGTTCGGCAAGGAACTGTGGCACCTGATCTCGCATTCGGCCTCGATGGGTGAGCAGCAGATCATGCTGATCGTGCTGGGCCTGATCGACGTGGTGATGATCTCCAACCTGCTGGTGATGGTGATCGTCGGCGGCTACGAGACTTTCGTCTCGCGCCTGCGCCTGGAAGGCCACCCGGACCAGCCGGAGTGGCTGAGCCACGTCAATGCCAGCGTGCTGAAGGTGAAGCTGGCGATGGCGATCATCGGCATTTCCTCGATCCACCTGCTGAAGACCTTCATCGCCAGCGGCGCACTGAATGGCATCCCGCTATGCACGCCGGAGCAGATGAGCGTGGCCGCCGCCAACATCGGTGTCGCCCGCTGCTCGATGCTGACCCCGGACGGCGTGCTGTGGCAGACCATCATCCACTGCGTGTTCATCCTGTCGGCGATCGGCATCGCCTGGACCGACAAGCTGATGTCCAACGGCCACAGCAAGCCCCACGACAAGGCGCACGACCACTGATGTCGTTGCCAGCAGCGGCATGACGCCGTTGCCCGTTCCGGCCGCCGCCCCTTGCACGAGGCGGTGGCCGGGATGCTAGATTGCACCCTCGCCGTTGCCGGCGGTGGCGTCGGGAAACGTCATCGTTCCGCGCCCGGACCGCAGGTCCCGGCCATGCATATCAATGATTTACGTCACGTCGTCTTCTAGAGGGGAGCAGGATGTCGCACGTCTCAACGATCACCGCCGCGCGCCGGTGGCTGCCGGTTGCCCTGGCACTGGCACTGGCCGCCTGCTCGGGCAAGGAAGAATCCGTAGCACCTGCTGCCGCCACGGCGCCTGCCGCTGCCGCACCCGCCGCACCGGTGGTCGCTGCCAAGGTGCAGTCGATGGGCACCGAGCAGCTGCGCGAATCGGCCAGCCAGGCGCTGCGCGAGAACCGCATGTATGCGCCGGCCGGCGACAACGCCATTGAGTACTACCTCGCCCTGCGCGACAAGACGCCGGACGACGCCTCGGTGAAGAGCGCACTGACCGATCTGCTGCCGTACACCCTGATCGCCGCCGAGCAGCACCTGGGCCGTGAGGACTACACCGAGGCGCAGCGCCTGGTGGCGCTGATCGAGAAGGTGGATGCCTCCGCCCCCGCCCTTCCGCGCCTGAAGGAAGGCCTGGCCAAGGGCGTGGAAAACGCGGCCAAGCGCACCGAGACAGAAGCCGAGAAGGCAAAGAAGGACGCCGAGGACCGCAGCAAGCAGCAGATCGAACAGCAGCGCCTGGCCGAACAACGTACCAAAGAAGCCGACGCGGCCAAGCAGATCGCCGCGCAGCAGGATGCCGCACGCCGCGACAACGAGCGCCAGGAGGCCGAGCGCCAGGCCGCGGCCCGTCGCGATGCCGAACAGAAGCAGCAGCAGGCGGCCGCCCAGCAGGCCAGCGCCGCACGCCAGGCAGCCGCTGCTGCCGCGCCCACGCTGCGCCCGGTCAGTACGCCGGCGCCGCGCTATCCGGGCGAAGCACTGCGTTCGGGCACCTCGGGCGAAGTACTGGTAGAGATCACCGTCGGCACCGACGGCTCGGTGATCAACGCCCGCGTGCTGCGCGCGACACCGAGCCGCGTCTTCGACCGCGAAGCCCTGAACGCCGTGAAGCGCTGGCGTTTCGAACCGGTCAGCGCACCGGTCACCACCCGCCGCACGCTGGTGTTCGCCCCGGGCGGCGGCTGACTACAAAAAGGGGACGGAGGGGATTAAGTCGTTTCCGCCCCTTGACGACGCCAAGGCCCGGCATGTCCGGGCCTTGGCCGTTTCAGGCCGCGCCCTCGATCAGCTCCTGCAGTGCAGGATCACGCGCAGCCAACACCCGGAACAGGCCCAGTGCGTGCAGACCCGGCAGCAGTGCACGCAGGTCGGCCTCGGCGGCGGCGCGGGTGGCATCATCGCTGGCGGAATCCTGCCAGTCACGAACGCTGGCCAGGAAGGCGCCGACACTGCCCTTGCGCACGGTGAGACCGTTCACCTGCACGTCATTCTGATGGTCGGGAAGGATGTCCTGTGGCTGCATGGGGAAGCGCTCCGTTGAAGTGGGCTCCAGTGTCGGGACGCGGCATCGACGTTTCTGCCGTATAACTGCCAATAGATATGGCAGATCAGACAACCACCGCATTGCTCGATCCCGCATTGGCCGATGCTGCCGACGGACCGGTGGTGCTGGCGGCCCGGCTGCACCAGCGCGGTATGCGTCGCACGGCCCGCCACCGGCATGTCCGTGGGCAGCTGCTGGGTGCGCATCAGGGGCTGCTGCGGATCGCCGCCGACGACTTGCACTGGTTGCTGCCCGCAGGTCACGTCGCCTGGATACCGCCGTTGCTACCCCACGCGCTGCTGGGAGCAGACGGGTTCGATGGCTGGAGCCTGTACTTCTGCGCCGCGGCCTGCCTGGAGCTGCCCGCCCAGCCGCGTATTTTCCAGCCCAACGCGCTGTTGCAGGCCGCAGTGATGCGGGCCCTGCAATGGCCATACACCGCACTGGATGCCGCGCAGGCACGGTTGGCCGGTGTGATCGCCGATGAGATCACCGCCAGCACGCCATTGCCGCTTGCCCTGCCACAACCACAGGATCGGCGGTTGCAGCGGATCGCAGCCGCCTTGGCGCGCACACCGCATGACACCCGCAGCATCGAGGACTGGGCCACCCGCAGCGGCCTGTCCAGCCGCAGCCTCGCCCGCCGTTGGCAGGCCGAAACAGGCATGACCTTGAGCCAGTGGCGGCAGCGCCTGCGCGTGCTGCTGTCGCTGCCACGCCTGCTGGCGGGCGAACCGGTGATCAGCGTCGCTCTGTCGCTGGGCTACGAAACGCCCAGTGCGTTCATCGCCGTCTTCAAGCGCGAGATGGGGGTGACGCCTGCGCGGTACTCCGGCGGCTGACGCATTCGACGCTCCCGCTGTCTGCCCTCTCGACCTAAGCTATTTGCTGAATTCAGGAGGAGAACAGATGAAGTACGACGACGCCAGCTGGCATTCCGGGGGTGACTTCCCTTCGGATCTTCCGGTCGAGGCCGGTGCGACTCACATCGGTATGTACCTGGCATGGCTGCTGCTACAGGGCATGGCAAGTGAAGAGCTCGCCGAGGACGCAGAAGAAGACCTGCAGGCGCTGCGGGAACGTCGTACGACGCCGGGCCTGTTCCTGCTTCAATGCAGCGACGGAAAATTCGTCGATGACCTGATCAGTGATGAAGCCAACACGTTCACTGCTGTGTACTACGAACTCGAGAATGGCCAGTATCTCGAAGACTATGAGGAACAGCTGGGGGCCGACGTCATTTCGCTGTATTACGTCGCCGATACCTGGGAAAACTTCGACCGACTGGCACCGGTGATCGCCCAGCGCTTCGCCGCTTGGCAGGCAACGCGAACCTGAGAACAACGAGGCCCGGAATGACCGGGCCTCGTTTCAGATCCGCCGGGCATGGCCTGGCGCTACCACCCGCGCTTAGCCGGAGATGGCCAGACGCTCGTTGTGGTAACGCCGCACGGCGGCGAACCACAGCACGGCGGCCAGGCCGAGGCTGGCGCCGAGGTAGATCGCCCAGACCGTCGGGGTGATGGTCTCGTGGCGGATTACCTTCAGCAGCATCTGGTTCTGCGACAGGAACGGCACGGCGTACTGCCACAGCTCGCTCTTCAGCGGATAGGCCACCAGCGCGTAGCCGGGCATCATCGGCAGCAGCATCAGCCAGGTCATGTGGCTCTGCGCCTCCTTCATGCTCTTGGCCGCGGCCGACAGGAAGGTCAGCAGCGAGGTGCCGATCATCAGCATCGGCAACATCACCAGCAGCATCTGCAGCATCGAGGCGACGTTCATGTTGAACTGGCGGCCGATGTTGCCGGGCGCGATCTGTGCGCTCACCTTGAACGCCACCAGGGTCAGCAGCAGCGACACGAACCCGACCACGCAGGCGGCGGCGATCTTGCCGCTGACGATCGCACTGCGCGAGCCCGGCGTGGCCAGCAGCGGCTCCAGTGACTGCCGCTCGCGCTCACCAGCGGTGGCGTCCATCACCAGGTAGGCGCCACCGATGAACGAGGTCAGCGTGAGCAGCACCGGCAGCAGCATCGACAGGATCATGCCGCGCTTGGCCTCGGCACTGGCCAGATCCTGGCGCGCCACGTCCAGCGGCCGCGCCACCTGTGCGTCGATGCCACGCGCCATCAGACGCAGCGCACCGACCTGGCCGTTGTAGGTCGCCAGTGCCGCCTCCAGGCGTGCGCTGGGCACCTCTGCGGCGCGACGGGTACTGTCCTTGATCACCTCCACCAGCGCCGGCTTGCCATCGGCCCAGTCTTTGCCGAAGTCATCGCTGATGCGCAGCGCCACGTCGATCTCCTGGCTGCGGATGGCCTCGGCCAGGTCCTTCGGTGCCGGCGCGGTGTTCAGCCCCTGCGCGGCGAGGAAACGCACCAGATTGGGGGCATTGTCCGCACCGATGGTCGGAATCTGCAGCGGTTGTTCAATCTGGGTGCGCACCCGGCTCTCGGCCAGCTTGCCCATGCCCAGCAGCAGCACCGGGTACAGCAGCGGCCCGAACAGCAGGGTGAGCAGCAGCGTGCGGCGATCACGGGAAAGGTCGCGCAGTTCCTTGCGCATCACCGTCATCAGGGTCGACATCATGCTCATGCGTGCAGGCCCTCTTCGCTGCCGATCAGTTTCACGAACGCATCTTCCAGGTTGGATTCGCCGGCCTGCGCACGCAGTTCATCGGCGCTGCCGGCAGCCATCACCGTGCCCTTGGCGATGATCACGATGTGATCGCACAGCGCGGCCACCTCCTGCATGATGTGGCTGGACAGGATCACGCAGCGGCCCTCTTCGCGCAGGCCCAGCAGGAAGCGGCGCAGTGCGCGCGTGGTCATCACGTCCAGGCCGTTGGTCGGCTCATCGAGAATGACGTTGCGCGGGTCGTGCACCAGCGCGCGGGCAATCGCGGTCTTGGTGCGCTGGCCCTGCGAGAAGCCATCGGTCTGGCGGTCGAGGATGTCACCCATGTCCAGCGCGTGCGACAGCACCTCGATGCGCTCGCGGATGCGCTCGGCCGACAGGCCATGCAGTTCGCCGAAGTAAGCGATGTTCTCGCGCGCGGTCAGGCGCTTGTAGACACCGCGCGCATCGGGCAGCACGCCAAGATGGCGACGCACTTCCACCGGATTGCGCGCAGCGTCCACACCATCGACGCTGATGCTGCCCTGGTCGGGGGTCATCAGCGTGTACAGCATGCGCATGGTGGTGGTCTTGCCGGCACCATTGGGGCCCAGCAGGCCGGTGATGCGGCCATCCTCGGCGCGGAAGCCGACGTTGGAGACCGCCTGGATGCGGCCCGTGCGGGTGTCGAAAGCCTTGTGCAGGTTGTCGGCGACGATCATGGTTCCCATCCGTTGAACGAGGTGAACGCCGGCACGTAGCTCAGCGTGTCCAGGCAGCCGGCATCCAGCGCCTTGGCATCGGTCTTGTCGATGAATTGCCCGAGCAGGCGCGGCATGCAACCGGCACTCAGCGTGCCGTGGCCCTGGCCGCGGGCGACCAGCGCGCGGCCATTGGGCAGGCCCTTGAGCACCTGCTCGGCATAGCGCGGCGGCGTCACCGGGTCCAGCTCACCGGACAGCAGCAGCGCCGGTACGTCACTGCGCAGCGGCACGGCGTTGGCTGCCGGTGCCGGCTGGTGGGGCCATACCGGGCAGGCGGCGAAGAAGGCACTGGCCACGTCGTTGCCGAACAGGCGCTCGGGATCCTCGGCCGGCGCGTGATAGCGCGGCGCATCTTCGCTGCAGATCACCGACCACTGCATGCCACGGTTGATCTGGAAATCCATGCTGCGGTTCGCACCGCGTGCCAGCGACGCCAGCGGTGCATAGCGGCCGTGCGCGGCTTCATCGAGAACCAGCGGCAGCAGCGAGGAATACTGCGGCACATAGGAGAAGGCGAACGCCAGGCCGATCACGCTGTCCGGACTCAGCACGTCCTGCCGGGTCTGGTTGGTGCCGGGGTCGCGATACTCCACCGAGACCGGCGCACGGCGCAGCGTCTCGACCACGCTGCGCAGCTGCGCGCGGGTGTCGGTCGGGAAGCGCTTGCTGCAGGCGGCATCCTTGCGGCACTGCGCCGATTGCAGGGCGATCGCATCCTCGAACGTCGTGGCGAAATCACCGCCCACCACCAGCTCATTCGGTACCACGCCATCGATGACGATGCTGCGCGTGTGCTGTGGATGGGCACCTGCATAGCGCTGGGCCACGCGGGTACCGTAGGAACCGCCGACCAGGTTGATGCGCTCGACGCCCAGCGCTTGGCGCACGGCATCCAGATCAGCAATCGCCTCGGTGGTGGTGTAGAAGCGCGCATCGGCCCGCCCCTGCAGCGAAGCGGCGCAGCGCTCGGCGTAATCGCGCAGCGACGCTTCAGTGGGTGCGGCATCCTCGTCCATGGCCAGTTCCTTGCCATCCGCACCAAGGCAGTTGAGGGGATTGGAGCCACCGGTACCGCGCTGGTCGACGAGGAAGATGTCGCGCTGCTTGCGCACCTGGCGCAGGGCGGTATCGACGATGACCGCCACTTCGCTGGCGGCCTGGCCGGGGCCACCGGCCAGGAAAAACACCGGGTCGGGCTGGCTGGAGCCGCTGCTGCCCGATTCCAGCCAGGCGATGCGCAGGCCGATGCGTCGGCCATCGGGCTGGGCCCGGTCCTCCGGCACCTGCAGGGTGGCGCACTGCGCCTCCACGTTGGCGCTGGCGCCTTCGGTGGACAGCGTGCAGGGCTGGAAGTCGATCGTGCCGAAACGGCGGCTGGGTGCATCGCTGGCGCCTTCGGCGCCGGGTGGCGGTGACTGGCTGCAACCGGCAAGCATCAGGCTGGCCAACGCTGCGGCCAACGCGAGGTGGTGTCTTTGCATCGTGCTCGTTTCCCCTGGAGGACGTTCCTGCCGACCACGACGGGCTGCCGCGGAAGATGTGACTCAACTTACACGGGCACGGCGTCGTCGGCGATGGGCAGACGCGAAATCTCCGCCGGCGTGGCGCAGGCCAGGCGATCACGGCCCGCGCCCTTGGCCCGGTACAGCGCCGCGTCCGCCGCTGCCAGCAGCGTGGACAGGTCGCCGTGGCCGTCGTCCATCGCCAGACCGATGCTGGCAGTGACCGTCACCGGCCCCGTGGCCAGCCGCGCCGGCTTCTGCTGCAGAGCGGTACGGATCGCCGCAGCCCACGCCATCGCTTCACCCTGCGTGCTGCCGGCCAGCACCAACACGAACTCCTCGCCACCGTAGCGTCCCAGCAGCGTGTCATGGCCCTGCAAACTGTGCTGCAGCAGCGCGGCGAAGTGGCGCAGCACCTGATCGCCGGCCAGATGACCCCAGCGGTCGTTGATCTGCTTGAAGTGATCGACGTCGACCAGCAACAGGGCCAGTGGCCGGCCCTGCCGACGCAGCCGCTGCAACCGTGCCTGACCATCGGCCAGAACCGCGCTGCGGTTGAGCAGACCGGTCAGGCCATCCGTACGCGCCGCACGCCGCAGATCGACCAGCATGCGCTCGACCAGCAGCAGCACCATCGCAAAGCACCGCGCCAGTTCCAGCATCACACCGGCAATGTAGGTGACGAACATCGGTGTACCGGTGCGCATGATGTCCTCACCGGCATCGGGTGCCACGGGCAGGAACAGGCGCACCGCGTACAGGGCCGCCTCGGCCAGGAACACCGCTGCGGCCAGGCGACAGCTGGTCCTCTGCTGCACAGGGGCATGCCGCAGCAGCAGCCAGGCGATCCAGCCATCGACCAGCAGCGTGAACACACTGAACACCTGCAGCCGCACGCCCAGGTTCGGCCACAGCACCAGGAAGGCGAAGATGCAGGCCATGAACGCGGCGGCCATCAGCAATGGCCGCCACAGCGGCAGCGGCTGTTCCAGATGCAGCGCCACGCCGCGCAGCATCAGCACCGCGCAGCCGGCCATTGCCGCATTTCCGGCCAGTATGGCCGGCGCCAACGGCAGGTAGGGTCGCAGCGCCAGCAGAGTCACGCCCAGGGTCAGCAGCCACAGGCTGGCGGTCCACAGGCGCAGCACCGGTTGCCCGCGCAGCACCACCAGCAGCAATGAGAACCCCACGGCAATGCCGATGCAGAGCAGGAAGCCAAGCACGGTGATGGTGGGGAAATCCAGGGACATGCGGCGCTCATCGGCCGGGGCGGCGCGCGCATCTTAGCGCCTTGTGCTGCGATCCCCGCGGCGCTACCCGGCCCGAGGGCGATGCGGGGTCCGAAAACGGCGAGCACGGCGGCCGGCGCGTGCGCAGAATCCGCGGAAAACCAAGGAGACGCCCATGCATGCGTGGTACCTCGGTGGCATCGACCACCGCCCGTTCCTGCACCTGTTCGAGAAGAGCGACAGCGCGCTCGCCGCGCTCGGCATCCAGCGTCGCTGGGCGGGCGAAACAGGAGGACACCCCTGCCGGATCAGCCTGAGCGATCCACCCGGTGGCAGCGAGCTGCTGCTGTTGTCCCATGTGCACCTGCCCCTGCACTCGCCCTATCACGCCTCGGGCCCGATCTTCGTGCAGCGTGGCGTGACCCGCTGCGTGCTGCCGCCGGGTGAAGTACCGCCGTACGTACAGCGCCGCATGATCTCGTTGCGCGCCTATGACCACGCCGCGCTGATGCGCGGTGCCCAGGTTTGTGCGGGCACCGACGTTGCCGACCGGCTGGACGCGCTGTTTGCCGACCCTGCCGTGACCTTCGTGCAGCTGCACAACGCGGCCCACGGCTGCTTCTCATGCCAGGCGGACCGGGTGGGTATGGCGCCGACGTAGCAGGATCTCCACGACGTGATCGTTGCCACGCCTAAGACGTGATCGCCAGCGCATCCGTTCAGTCCCGCGTGAAGCCTGCGGGAAGGGCTTCACACCCACAGTCACGGATCGGCATTTCCATGGTTCCGCACCCTGCGCCGCGACTCGATACTCGCCGTGGTGCCGCCGAAAGTCCGCCGTGCAGCGCAGCTCCTGCGGTCACCGCTCTCTTTCGACGACCACAAGGAAGCGCCATGTCATTCCGATCCACACCACTGCTGCTGGCCACTTCATTGGCCGCCGCCGGCCTGTTGCTGGCCGCCGATGCATTTGCCCACGGCACCATGACCACGCCGATCAGCCGCGTCTATGCCTGCTTCCAGGGCAACCCTGAGAACCCGACCAACCCCGCCTGTGCCGCCGCCAAGGCCGTCGGTGGATCGCAGGCGTTCTACGACTGGAACGGCATCAACCAGGCCAACGCCAACGGCAACCACCAGGCCGTGGTGCCCGACGGCAAGCTGTGCAGCGGCAACAACCCGACCTTCCGCGGGCTGGATGTAAACCGCAGCGACTGGCAGACCACACCCATCCACGCCGATGCCAATGGCAAGTTCACCTTCGTGTTCAAGGCGACCGCGCCACATGCCACGCGTGACTGGCGCTTCTTCGTCACCCGCGACGGCTGGCAGCCGGGCAGCCCGTTGCGCTGGGCCGACCTGCAGGAATTCTGCACGCTGGGCAATACACCGCTGTCGGCCGATGGCACCTACAAGCTGCAGTGCACGCTGCCGCAGCGCACCGGCCAGCATGTGATCTACAACACGTGGCAGCGTTCGGATTCAACCGAGGCGTTCTATACCTGCATGGACGTGCGCTTTGAAGGCAGCGGTGGTGGTACGACACCGGCACCGCAATGGCAGGATGCAGGCCCGGTCACCGCACGCGGTGAATTGCCGGTTGGCACGACGCTGGCACTGCGCGTGTTCAACGCCAGCGGCAACGATGTCGAGCGTGTGGAAGCGACGCTGGCCAGCGGTCAGACTGCAGCAGCGCAGTGGCCATTGGTGCTGGCCCGCAAGGTCAATGCCAGTGCACAGCATGCGCGTGTGGGCGTGCTTGCCAATGGCGTGATCACGCCGTCGGCGTCCGCCACCGACAATCGCGTATACCTGAAGGACGGCAACCGCTTCCAGCTCGATACCAAGGTGCCGGACCCGGGTACGCCGTCGCCGGGGGGTGATTTCGACCACGTCTACCCGGCAGGCATCGGCAGTTATGTGCCGGGCCAGACCGTGGTGAAGAGCAGCGACGGCAAACTGTATGCCTGCCGCCCGTTCCCGGAAGGTGCGTGGTGCAACGTCAACGCCGAGGCGTACCGACCGGGTGTAGGCGCGGCGTGGCGCGATGCATGGGTGCCGTACTGAGATGCCATGCGGGGAACGGCGGAAGAACGCCGTTCCCCGCACAATGTGCGTTTCTTCTCACCAAAGCACGCGCATCTTCTCCTTTCAAACTATTCCTATAGCGATTGGGGAGACGCGTGTCGAAACTCCGCGGGGTTCCATCACCCACAGGAGATTCTCCATGCATTTGTCCCAACGAGCCGTCCTCGCGCTCTCCGTTGTCGCAGGCGTAGCCGTTTCTGGCGGCGCTTTCGCACACGGCACTCTGTCCAAGCCGTCCAGCCGCGTCTATTCCTGCTACCAGGGCAACCCCGAGAACCCGACCAATCCGGCGTGTGCCGCCGCCAAGGCCGTCGGTGGCGCACAGCCGTTCTACGACTGGGCCGGCGTCAACCAGGCCAACGCCAACGGCAACCATCAAGCGGTGGTTCCAGATGGCGAGTTGTGCAGCGGCGGCAACAGCAAGTACCGCGGCCTCGATCTGAACCGCAGTGACTGGCCGACCTCGCCGATCCGCGCCGATTCGCGTGGGCGTTACACCTTCGAGTTCAAGGCGCCGGCCCCGCATGCCACCCGCGAGTGGAAGTTCTACGTCACCCACGACGGTTGGCAGCCGGGCAGCCCGTTGCGCTGGGCCGACCTGCAGGAATTCTGCACGCTGGGCAACGTGCCGGTCTCCGGCGACGTCTACAAGCTGGATTGCCCGCTGCCCAAGCGCAGCGGCCAACACGTCATCTACAACACCTGGCAGCGCTCGGATTCCGGTGAAGCGTTCTATACCTGCGCGGACGTGCGCTTCGAGGGGGGCGGTGGCGTGACCCCGCCGCCGCAGTGGCAGGATGCCGGCCCGGTCACCGCCCGCGGTGCGCTGGACGTGGGCACCACCGTGACCCTGCGCGTGTTCAACGCCCAGGGAAACGATCTGGAGCGCCCGGAGATCACCCTGGCCGCAGGTCAGACCGCTGCGAACCAGTGGCCGCTGGCGCTGGCCCGCAAGGTCAATGGCAGTGCACAGCAGGCGCGCGTGGGCGTGATGATGAACGGCGTGATCACGCCGGTTGCCTCGGCCACCGAGAACCGCGTCTATCTGAAGCCAGGCAACCTGTTCCAGCTCGATACCCGCCTGCCGGGTCCGGTCGATCCGGTCGATCCGCCGCCGGGTGACGACTACGACTTCGTGTACCCCGCTGGCCTCGGCAGCTACAAGCCGGGCGAAACCGTGGTCAAGGGCACCGACGGCAAGCTCTACGCCTGCCGCCCGTTCCCGGAAGGCGCATGGTGCAACATCAATGCCGATGCCTATCGCCCGGGCACGGGCTTTGCCTGGCGTGATGCCTGGATCGCGTACTGAGGCAGGCCACCGGGGGCGGCGTGATGCCGCCTCCGGTTCATGGGGGTGCCGGCCAGCGGCCGGCACCACCCGAGCCTATTTGCTGCTGACGTACTTCTCGCGGCGGATCTGCGGGTTGCCCAGGCCGGCGGCCTTGAGCAGCTCGGCACAGGCATCGACCATATTCGGATTGCCGCACAGGTAGGCGATATCGGTGGCCGGGTCCGGCGTGAAGCCGGCCAGCGCCTGCTGCACGTAGCCATGCTGCACATCCGGGTGCGGTTCGGCCGGCAGCTCGCGCGACAGGCACGGAACATAACGGAAGTTCGGGTGCTTTTCGGCGAAGCTGTAGAAGTCTTCGCTGTACAGCAGCTCACCCGGGCTGCGCGCGCCCTGCAGCAGCACGATCTGCACGCCGCGCTCGGCCATGGCCGTTTCCAGCAGCGGCAGCATCGAGCGGTACGGGGTGACGCCGGTACCGGTGGCGATCAGCAGGTAGCGGGCGTTGTGGTCGCCGGGGTTCAGGCAGAACCGGCCATAGGGGCCGGACGCACTGATCTGGCCGCCCTGCTCCAGCGCCTCGAACAGGGCCGTGGCGGCGCCACCGGGCACGAAACTGACCGCGATATCCACCGCCTCGCCCGGGCCCAGCGCGTGGTCGTGGATGGTCGCCAGCGAGTAGCTGCGCTTGGTTTCGGTGCCGTCGGCGTAGCTGAAATGGACCTGGATGAACTGGCCGGGCTGGAAATCCAGCGGCTGTCCATCATCACGCACGAACTGGTAGTGGCCGACGGTCGGGGCCAGCATGCGGCAGCCGACCAGCTTGAGGGGGAATTGAACAGGCACGACTTTTCGGGACAGTGTGTAGCCGGGGCAAGCCCTCGGGGTCTTCTATAATAGCCCCTCCCCGCCCCTCTCCAGCGCCAGCCCATGGGCGCGAAGGCTTCGAGCTTGGCATCCCAGAACGATACGGCGCCCGCCCTGCGCGTGCGCGACCTGCGCAAGACCTACGACAACGGCACCCAGGCCCTGAAGGGCGTTTCCCTGGAAGTGGCCCCGGGCGACTTCTTCGCCCTGCTCGGCCCCAACGGGGCCGGCAAGTCGACCCTGATCGGCATCATCAGCTCCCTGGTCAACCTCAGCGAGGGCCAGGTGGAAGTGTTCGGCAGCGACCTGGTGCGCAACCGCAGCGCCACCATGCGCCTGATCGGGCTGGTGCCTCAGGAAATCAACTTCAACCTGTTCGAGAAGCCCTTCGACATCCTGGTGAACTACGCCGGCTTCTATGGCGTGCCGCGCGAGGAAGCCGAGCAGCGCGCCGAAGAGGAACTGAAGCGCGCGCACCTGTGGGAAAAGGCACAGGTGATGAGCCGTACGCTGTCCGGTGGCATGAAGCGCCGGCTGATGATCGCCCGCGCGATGATGACCCGCCCGCGCCTGCTGATCCTGGACGAGCCAACCGCCGGCGTGGACATCGAGATCCGCCGCGACATGTGGCGGGTGCTGAAGGAGATCAACGCTGCCGGCACCACGATCATCCTCACCACCCATTACCTGGAAGAAGCCGAGTACCTGTGCCGCCACCTGGCGATCATCAACCATGGCCAGATCGTCGAGCAGGGGCCGATGCGCGCCCTGCTGGCCAAGCTGGACGTGGAAGGCTTCCTGCTGGACATCGACGGTGACCTGCCGGCGCAGCTGCCGGTGATTGAAGGCGCGACGCTGACCGCGCCGGACCCGCACACGCTGGACATCGACATGCCTCGCGCAATGGACCTCAACCGCGTGTTCGCCACGCTCAACGAGTCCGGCATCCGCGTGCGTTCGATGCGTACCAAGAGCAACCGCCTGGAGGAGCTGTTCGTGCGCCTCACCGGCAACCTGGAGAAGCCTGCATGAGCACCACCGAGCTGACCGACGGCCAGCGCAACCGCGTCGCACTGATGACCATCGTGCGTCGCGAAGTCGCCCGCATCATGCGCATCTGGGGCCAGACCCTGGTGCCGCCGGCGATCACCATGACCCTGTACTTCCTGATCTTCGGCAACCTGATCGGGTCGCGCGTGGGTGACATGGGTGGCTACACCTACATGCAGTTCATCGTGCCGGGCCTGGTGATGATGAGCGTGATCCAGAACAGCTATGGCAACATCAGTTCCTCGTTCTTCGGCGCCAAGTTCGGCCGTCACGTGGAAGAACTGCTGGTCAGCCCGATGCCGAACTGGGTGATCCTGTGGGGCTACGTGGCAGGCGCGGTGCTGCGCGGCCTGATGGTGGGCGTGATCGTGCTGATCATCGCGATGTTCTTCACCCCGGTGCGCATCCCGCACCCGCTGGTGATGCTGACCACGGTGATCCTGGGCGCGACGATCTTCTCGCTGGCCGGTTTCATCAACGCGGTGTATGCGAAGAAGTTCGACGACGTGGCGATCGTGCCGACCTTCATCCTGACCCCGCTGACCTATCTGGGTGGCGTGTTCTATTCGGTGAAGCTGCTGCCGGGCTGGGCCGAAGCGGCCACGCACGCGAACCCGATCTTCTACATGGTCAATGCGTTCCGCTATGGCCTGCTGGGCAGCAGTGACGTACCGCTGCCGGTGGCCTACGGGTTGATGCTCGGCTTCGTGGTGGCGCTGACGGCGCTGGCGCTGTGGCTGCTGCGCCGCGGCGTGGGCATGCGCAGCTGAGTTTTGCGTGCAGGGCCTGCGGCCCTGCACCCGCCGAATCAACGTCAACTTCAACGGCAAAAGCTGACTGTCCGTGGGATGGCGGGGTGGATCCGGTTGCGGGGGACGCCGTAAACCCATCCCTGGGGGCTTGGCCGCGGCATCCATGCCGCGGACATCCCCGCAACCGGACCCACCCCGCCTTCGACAGATCTCCGCGATCTTTCGGAATGGCATGGCCGGTGCCTGGTAGGTTTCGACCTTGGTCGACACGATGGATCCACGCCATGCGTGGATGGAGCGTTCACGGCAAGGCCGATGCTCCGCTCTTCTCGTTCGGGATTGCGGCTAGGCTGTGGCGATGAAGATCAATTCCATCTCGTTGGACAAGGCCGTGTCGGATGGCCCGATCGATGCCTTCAGCCATTTGCTGCTGGGCGATTCGCCCTCGCTGGCTGAGGTGCTGGAATACCTGGCCTCACTGCGTACCGCCGATCCCCGGTATCGCTACCTGTGCACGCTCGATGATGCGGGCCAGTGCCGTTACACCAGCATGCATGCGTCCGATGACGCACGCATCGCGTTGTACGAGGACGAAGACCCGGCAACCCCCGAGGATGCGTTGGCGGCACGCGAGCGGTCGCTGGCGCATGTGATCGCGCAGCTCGAGCATTCCTCTCATCGGCTGGAATGGAGCGCGCTGGCGGGCACGCTGATGTGCAATGACGCAGACATCAAGGCACTGGTTGCGGCCAATGCCACGCCGGACCTGATCGTCGACGACGTGGTCTGCGTGCAGCAGGTGCCCGTGGACCGCGATGACCTGCTGATCGCCGCCCTGCCCAACGGCTACTTCAGCGCGGACTGGGACATCTTCCAGAACCACGCCCTGATACGGCACCTGCAGGAGCGCTACGACTACCGCCTGTTCGGACTCGGCGCATCGTGGCTCGGCTTCCAGCGTGACCGCGCGCCATCGCCAGCAGAGGCGAACGCTTTGGTGGTGGACCTGCAGCGCGTCTATGCCGCAGGAACGGATGACACCTGGTCACAACTGGCCACAACGCTGGCCACCCGCACCACGCTGCTGTTGGGTTACACCGAGGGCTTCAGCGAACAGCTGCCCTGAGCACTGCTCTACACGAGTGAACGCAGCGTGCGACCCGCTTCCGCTCTTGATCTGTTTCCCGTGGCGGCCGCACCCGGCCAACCCCAGTGAACAGTGCCTTCCGCGAACCACCACGAGGGGCACCGCAGCTCGCCGCAATCTCCGGCACAATCGGACCCATGATTCCCCCAGAAAACGGTGAACGTGCAATGCGCATCCTGATCCTCGGCGCCGGCGGTACCGGCGGTTACTTCGGTGGTCGCCTGGCCCAGGCCGGCGTGGACGTGACCTTCCTCGTGCGCCCCGCGCGCGCCGCCCAGCTGGACCGCGATGGCCTGGTCATCCGCAGCCCACTCGGCGATGCCAGCTTCCCGGTGCAGCACGTCACCGCCGATGCGCTACCTGCATTGGCCGCGCAGAAGCCGTTCGATATGGTCATCCTCAGCTGCAAGGCCTACGACCTCGACAGCTCGATCGATGCCATTGCTCCGGCCGTGGGCGCGAACACCACCGTACTGCCGATCCTCAACGGCCTGCATCACTACAACGCGCTGGATCTGCGTTTCGGCCGCGATGCCGTGCTCGGCGGCCTGTGCTTCATCAGCGCCACCAAGACACCCGATGGCGCCGTGCTGCATCTGGGCAAGCCGGCCAAGCTCACCTTCGGCGAGCGCGATGGCGGCGCGGCGTCCGCACGTGTACGTGCCTTCGCCGCCGCCTGCGCGCAGGCCAGTCTTGATCACCTCGCCAGCGAACACATCGGCCAGGAACAGTGGATCAAGTACACCTTCCTGACCGCGCTGGCCGCCGCTACCTGCCTGCTGCGTGCGGATATCGGCACCATCGTCGCCACCGATGATGGCGAGGCGATCGTGCGCGGCCTGTACGACGAATGCGTGGCCGTGGCCGAAGCTGCCGGTGAGCCGATTCCCGATGCCGCGCAGGACACCGCACGCGGCACCCTTACCCAGGCCGGCTCGGCATTGAAGGCATCGATGCTGCGTGATCTGGAAGCCGGCCAGCAGGTAGAGGCCGAACAGATCGTCGGCGACATGCTGGTGCGTGCGCGCAAAGCCGACCAGGAAGCCCTGCTGCTGCAGGTCGCCTACAGCAGCCTGCAGGCTTACCAGGCACTGCGCAGCGCGTGAGCCTCACCTCGCAGGCCACCGCGCTGCCGTCGCGGGTGCTCATTCTTGGCCTCGGCTGGAGCGGATGCGTGCTGGCCACGCATCTGCAGGCGCTGGGCGTGCGCGTGGCCGGCACGGTGCGCGACCCGTCGTCGGCGCCGGACGATGGCCTGCTGCGGCATCAGCTGCGCGCCGACGCGCCACCGCCGTCAGCCCTGCTCGATGAGATTGCACAGGCGGAGGCCGTGCTGTGCAGCGTGCCGCCCGATGCCGAGGGCGACCCGGCACTGCGTCTGCTGCTGCTGGCACTGCAGGTCAGCCCGGCACTGCGCTGGGTGGGCTATCTGTCGTCCACGTCGGTGTATGCCGACCGGGCCGGGGGCTGGATCGACGAGCGCAGTGAGGCCGATGCCACCGAAGCCGCCGGCGTGCAGCGCCTGCGTGCCGAAGCGCAATGGCGTGCACTTGCAGAGGAACGTGGCATCGCCTCGGCGGTGTTCCGCCTGCCCGGCCTGTACGGTCCCGGACGCAACGCACTGCTGCAGTTGGCCGAAGGCCGTGCCCGCCATGTGATTCGGCCGGGCCTGGTGTTCAATCGCCTGCATGTGCAGGATCTGGCAACCGTCCTCATCGCAGCAATGCAGCGCCCCGCCCGGCAGGGCCTGTACCTGCCCAGCGACGACGAACCTGCGCCGCCGCAGGATGTGCTCGCATATGCCGCACAGCTGGGCGGGTTTGCGATGCCGCCGGCCGTGGCCTGGGACGACCCGGCACTGAGCCCGACGCTGCGGCGCTTCTATGAGAGCAACAAGCGCATCGACAGCCGTGGCACACGTGCGGCGCTGGGGTGGGCACCACGGTTTCCGACGTATCGGGAAGGGCTGACGGATCTTGCCGCTTCACTCGCCAGGCATGGCACGGCGCTACCGGACAGCTCTTTGTAGAGCCGAGCCCATGCTCGGCAGCTCTACGTGTCCGTCGCGCTGCGTGCGATAAGCCGAGCGTGGGCTCGGCTCTACAGATCAACCCGCGTCAGGCAGCCGGAAGAACGCACGCGTCGCTGCAGTCGCATTGGCCGCCGTCACCGTCACGTCCTCGCCACGGTCGCGCGCCAGCTCTTCCACGATGTGCGAGAGGAACATCGGCTCGTTGCGGCGATCCTTCGGCATCGGCTTCAGCGTGCGCGGCAGCAGGTACGGTGCATCGGTCTCGATCATCAGGCGGTTGGCCGGGATGTTCTTCACCAGCTCGCGCAGGTGCGCGCCACGGCGCTCGTCACACAGCCAGCCGGTGATGCCGATGTACCAGTCCTGGTCCAGGTAGTCGAACAGTTCGTCGCGTTCGCCGGTGAAGCAGTGCACCACCGCCGGGCCGATGCGGCCTTCGAAGTTCTTCATCTGTGCCATGAAATCGGCATGCGCATCGCGCTGGTGCAGGAACAGGGGCTTGCCATTGTCTGCGGCCAGCTGCAACTGGCGCTCGAAGGCACGGTGCTGGGCCGGGCGCGGCGAGAAGTCACGGAAGTAGTCCAGACCACACTCACCCACCGCCACCACTTCCGGGTGGGCATGCAGCGCGCGCATCTCGGCATCGCATTCCTCGGTGTATTCCACCGCGTGGTGCGGGTGCACGCCGGCTGTTGCGTACAGGAAGCCCGGATGCTGCTGCGCCAGCTGCACCGCCAACGGCGAGTGCTCGCGGCTGGCGCCGGTGATGACCATCTGCACCACACCGGCCTGGCGCGCGCGGTCCAGCACGGCGTCACGGTCGCGGTCGAAGGAATCGTGGGTCAGGTTGGCGCCGATATCGATCAGGTGCATGGTCATCGTGGGGGAAAAGTGCCCGCGCATTGTACCTGCGCCCGCCGTGGCCCCTTATCCTTTGCACATGAACGCCCCGCTCTTCCCGATTTCCCCGCTGCTGCCACAGATCCAGCAGCACCTGGCCGCGCAGCCGCGGCTGGTGCTGGAAGCCCCGCCCGGCGCCGGCAAGACCACCCAGGTGCCGCTGGCGCTGCTGGATGCGCCGTGGCTGCAGGGCCGGAAGATCATCCTGCTGGAGCCGCGCCGGGTCGCCGCACGCAGCGCTGCACTGTTCATGGCACGGCAGCTGGGCGAGGAGGTCGGTGGCACGGTCGGCTACCGCATCCGCTTCGAGAACAAGGTCTCGGCGCGCACGCGCATTGAAGTCGTCACCGAAGGCATCCTCACCCGCATGCTGCAGGACGACCCGATGCTGGAAGAGGTCGGGGCGATCCTGTTCGACGAATTCCACGAGCGTCATCTCAGTGGCGACCTCGGCCTGGCGCTGGCGCTGGACGTGCAGGCACAGCTGCGCGACGACCTGCGCCTGGTGGTGATGTCGGCAACGCTGGATGGCGAGCGCCTGGCACGCTTCCTCGATGCGCCGCGCCTGGGCAGCGAGGGCCGCAGCTACCCGGTGACGGTCAGCCATTTCCCGGCGCGCCGCGATGAGGCGCTGGAACTGCAGGTGCGCCGCGCGGTGCAGCAGGCCCTGGCCGAACACCCCGGTGACCTGCTGGTGTTCCTGCCTGGGCAGCGCGAGATCGCGCGGGTGCAGGCCGGCCTGCAGGAATCGCTGGATGCGGGGGTTGAAGTGCTGGCCCTGCACGGTGAACTGCCGGTGGAGCAGCAGGCGCGCGTGCTGCAGGCGGTCAGTGATGGTCGCCGCCGCGTGGTGCTGGCCACCAACGTCGCCGAGTCCTCGGTGACGCTGCCCGGCGTGCGCGTGGTGATCGACAGCGGCCAGGCACGCGAACCGCGGTACGACCCCACCAGCGGCTTCACCCGGCTGGACGTGGTGGCCATCGCGCAGGCATCGGCCGACCAGCGCGCGGGCCGTGCCGGTCGCGTGGCCGAAGGCGTGGCCTGGCGGCTGTGGCCGCAGTCGCAGCGGCTGGAGCCGCAGCGCCGCGCCGAGATCGATCAGGTGGAACTGGCCGGGCTGGCGCTGGAACTGGCCGCCTGGGGCAGCAGCGACCTGCGCTTCCTTGATCCGCCACCGGCCGGCCCGATGGGCGCCGCGCGCGAATTGCTGCAGCGATTGGGCGCGCTGTCCAGCAGTGGTGCGATCACCGCACTTGGCCGGCGCGTGCTGGCGTTGGGCACGCATCCGCGGATGGCGGCGATGCTGCTAGCGGCGCCCGATGCACGTGCGCAGGCGCTGGCCGCTGATCTGGCCGCCCTGCTGGAGGCGCGCGACCCATTGCGCCAGGGCGGTGACGCGCTGGCGGCACGCTGGCGCGCACTGGCCACGTTCCGCAATGGCCGCGCGCCGGGTGACGCCAACCGCAGCGGTCTGGCCGCCATCGATGCGGCCGCCAAGCAGTGGCGACGTCGCCTGCGCTGTGATGCCGCGCCGCCCACCAGCATCGAGGCCCACGAACTGGGTGACCTGCTCGCACATGCCTTCCCCGACCGGATCGGTTTCCAGCATCCCAGCGATCCGCTGCGCTACCTGCTGGCCAATGGTCGCAGCGCGCGCCTGCACGACCTGAGCGACCTGCGTGGCGAACCGTGGCTGGTGGCCAGCGAGCTTCGCTTCGAGGCACGCGATGCGCTGCTGCTGCGTGCCGCACCGGTGGACGAAGGCCAGCTGCGCAAGGCGTGGCCGGAGCGCTTCGTCACCGAAGATGTGGTCCGCTGGGACAGCGAGCGCCGCGCCCTGGTGGCCCTGCGCGAGACCCGTTTCGACCGCATCGTGCTGGACAGCCGCTCGGCCGGCCGGGTCGATCCGCAGCACGCCGCGCAGGCGCTGACCGACGCGGTGGCCGAGCTCGGCCTGCAGGCGCTGCCGTGGACCGACGGCCTGCGCCAGTGGCAGGCACGGGTGGAATCGCTGCGGCGCTGGATGCCTGAGCTGGAACTGCCCGACTGCAGCGACGCGGCCCTGCTGGCCAACCGTACGCAGTGGCTGCAGCCCGCGTTCGCCGGCAAGAGCCGCCTGGAGGCGCTGGACGAGTCCAGCTTCGGCGAGGCACTGAAATCGCCACTGGAGTGGTCACAGCGTCAGCTGGTCGAGCGTCATGCGCCAACCCGCATCATCGTGCCGTCCGGACTGGAACGGCCGATCACCTATGCGCTGGACAGCGAGAGCGGCGAACCACTGCCGCCGGTACTGGCGGTGAAGCTGCAGGAACTGTTCGGCCTAGCTGATACGCCGCGCATCGCCGATGGGCGCGTGCCGCTGACCCTGCACCTGCTGTCGCCCGGTGGCCGGCCGCTGCAGGTCACCCAGGACCTGCGCAATTTCTGGGAAAACACCTACGCCGAAGTGAAGAAGGAAATGAAGGGCCGCTACCCGCGCCATCCGTGGCCGGATGACCCGTGGACGGCCACGGCCACGCACCGGGCCAAGCCGCGCGGAACCTGAGGGGCGGGGTCGGATCCCATTGCATCGCAATGGGCTCTGACCCCGGGCGCGGTGGTTGGGGTCAGAGCCCTTTCCGCAAGGGAAAGGGATCCGACCCCACCCTGCCTGATCCTGAATGGCTGCGGTAAAGTCACGCCACGTGCTGCCTCGACTGACATACCGTTTACGGGCAACACGCGACACTGGACTTCGACCCGAGGCAAAGGACCCCCGCATGAGCAAGCTGACCGTAATCACCGACCGCGCTCTGGAGCGCGCCCTGGAGCTGGCCCACACCGCCGGCGATGGCCTGAAGAGCGCCGGTGGCAGCCTGCGCAATGCGGACTGGATCAAGACCGGCGCCGCCATCGGCGCAGTGAAGACCGGCGGCAAGGCCGCGACCAAATTCGTGCGCCGCAATCCGGCAGTGGCCGTGGCCGCCGCTGCGGTCGGTGTGGGCCTGCTCGGCTATGCGCTGTACCGCAAGCAGCAGAAGAAGAAGGCCGCCAATGGCCACGTGGTGAATGGGCAGGCGCAGCGCATCAGCGCGCGTGACCGCCGCAACGACACCGTCGTGGATGAGCACAGCGATATCGGCAGCGACGCCTGAGTTTGCCCGGGTCAGAGCCCTTCCTGCGTAAGGGGTCTGACCCCGATCCAGGGTCGGATCCGTTCCGCAGGAAGGGCTCTGACCCCACCAGCTACGAGAGGGCCGGACGCCACAAGGGCTCCGGCCCTTTCTGTTTCAACCGATCTGCCGCCACTGCCCCGGCTGCAGGTCGTCCAGCCGGTAGGGTCCCATCGACACGCGGACCAGCCGCAGTGTCGGCAGATTCACCGCCGCGGTCATCCGCCGCACCTGGCGGTTGCGGCCCTCGCGGATCGTGATCGCCAGCCAGCTGTCAGGCACGGTCTTGCGGAAACGTACCGGCGGATCGCGTGTCCACAGCGAAGGCGCCGGATCAAGGCGCTCGATCTTCGCCGGCAGGGTCGGCCCGTCGTTGAGCACCACGCCATCGCGCAGCTGTTGCAGTTGCTCGTCGCTGGGCATGCCTTCCACCTGCACCCAGTAGGTCTTGTCGGCCTTGTGCCTGGGGTCGGTCAGCTTGTGCGCCAGCGTACCGTTGTCGGTCAGCAGCAGCAGGCCTTCGCTGTCATGGTCCAGGCGGCCGGCGGCATATACGCGCGGCGGCAGGCCGAACCCGGCCAGGGTCGGCCGCGGCGGCACGCTGCGGTCGGTGAACTGGCAGAGCACGTTGAAGGGCTTGTTGAAGGCGATCAGCATTGCGGGCACGGCAGTCGGCGGGTGGGGCATTGTCCCATGCCGCGCCACGCGCCACGTCCCTGTAGTGCCGAGCCCATGCTCGGCTGCTGTTGCTCCCTGTCGCGCTGCGCGCGATGAGCCGAGCATGGGCTCGGCTCTACAGGGTCAGCGCATGCCCCGCCTTACGGCTTGATGAAGCGCAGGGTCATGCGATCGCTCTCGCCGATCGCCTGGTACTTCGCATCATCGGCCTTCTCGTGCTGATTGGTCGGCGGCAGCGTCCACACGCCGTTCGGGTGGTCCTTGGTGTCGCGCGGGTTGGCGTTGACCTCGCTGCGCGCATCCAGCTTGAATCCAGCCGCCTCGGCCATCGCGATCACCTGCTGCTGGCCAACATAGCCGGTGTCATCGTCGTCGGCCACATCGGCCTTGGCGCGATGCTCGACAACACCCAGCACGCCGCCCGGCTTGAGCACGTTGAAGAAGCCCTGGAACATGCCCTGCGCCTGGCCGGCCTTGCGCCAGTTGTGCACGTTGCGGAAGGTCAGCACCACGTCGGCTGAACCGGCCGGGCCGAACACCGGCTTGGCCGGATCGTAGGCGACCACGGCGGTCTTGCCGAACTGTGCCGGCGCACCGGCGTACTTCTTTTCCAGGCTGTCGCGGCTGCGCTGCTGGTAGTCACGGCCGCGGCCTTCGGGCACCGCCATCGGATCGACAACGGCGGCAACGTAGTGGCCCTTGTCATGCAGCAGCGGCGCCAGGATCTCCGAGTACCAGCCGTTGCCGGGGGTGATCTCGATGACGGTCTTTTCCGGTGCCACCTTGAAGAACGACAGCGTCTGCGCCGGATGGCGGAAGCCATCGCGCTTGACGTTGTCGGCATCGCGGGTGGGCGCTTTCACTGCCGCGTCGACGGCCGGTGAGACCTGGATCCTTGCCGGTGCCACCGTGGCCGGTGCGGCGAACGCGGGAACAGCGGCAAGCAGGGCCGAAGCAAGCAGCAGGCGGCAACCACGCAGGGACGAAGCAGGCATCATCGGAGCGACTCCAGCGGAAGATGCGGCGAGACTAGCAGCCGCAGCGTCCCAGGTGTTCACAAAACGTTAGCTGCGTGCGTATCGCGGAACACTGTTTTGTGGTCACCGCCGCAGCACGGTCACACAACGCGTTTTATTCTGGAGCACTTCCCCCAAGGAGTCCGTGCCCATGACGGCAACCCGCGAACTGGGCCGTTCCGGCCTGCATGTACGTCCGCTCGCCTTCGGCGGCAACGTGTTCGGCTGGAGCGCCGATGAGAAGGCCAGCTTCGCCCTGCTCGATGCCTTCGTCGACGCCGGCTTCAACCTGGTCGACACCGCCGATGTGTATTCGGCCTGGGTGCCGGGCAATGCCGGCGGCGAATCGGAAACGCTGATCGGCAAGTGGTTCGCGCGCAGCGGCAAGCGCGACAAGGTGGTGCTGGCGACCAAGGTGGCCAAGTGGGCCGAGCGCCCCGGCCTGACCCCGGACAACATCAATGCCGCGGTCGAGGATTCGCTGCGCCGCCTGCAGACCGACGTGATCGATCTGTACCAGGCCCACGAGGATGACGAGTCGACGCCGCTGGAAGCGACCCTGGCTGCGTTCGGCCGGTTGATCGAAGCCGGCAAGGTGCGCGCCATCGGCGCGTCCAACTACAGCGCCACGCGTCTGGCCGACGCGCTGAAGGTGTCCACCGACTACAAGCTGCCGCGCTACGAAACCCTGCAGCCGGAATACAACCTGTACGACCGCGCCGGCTACGAGAAGGAACTGGAACCGCTGGTGCAGCGCGAACAGATCGGCGTGATCGGTTACTACGCGTTGGCCAGTGGCTTCCTCAGCGGCAAGTACCGCACGCCGGCCGACGCGGCCAAGAGCCCGGCACGTGGCGAGAACGTGGTGAAGCGCTATCTGAATCCGCGCGGCCTGCGCATCCTGCAGGCGCTGGATGACGTGGCCAGCAAGCACAACGCCAGCGCCGCACAGATCGCACTGGCCTGGCAGATCGCACGGCCGTCGATCACCGCACCGATCGTCAGCGCCACCAGCGTCGAACAGCTGCACGATCTGCTGGCAGCGGCCAACCTGTCGTTGAGCGTGCAGGACGTCGCGCAGCTGGATGCCGCCAGCGCAGAAGCCTGAGTTGTAGTGCCGGCCGCTGGCCGGCATCGCGCGGTAAAGAAGAAAATAATTGAACAAAATGGTTGCGCACGAGTAAATCGTGGTTTATCGTGCGCGCCTCGTTTCAACAACCACTGGAAACTTCCCTTGAACGCGCATTCCGTCGCCATCGCCAAACTGCTGCCATGCCTGCGCATGGACGTGCTGGCGCGCGCGTTCGGCAAGGAAGTCCAGCTGACAACGGCCTGATACCCGCCCTGCGGAGATCGGCCACCCCGATCTCCGAGGCCTGACGACGCCCTCGGAACGCAAGTCCCGGGGGCGTTTTCGTTTGCGTCGGCACAAGGACCCGCGATGCCAGAACTGCACCCCGCGCGGCAACCCGCCGCTCACTGACCCAGGTTTCTCCCGCCCGCCGAAGGATTTACTTCGCGCGATCGGCAGCGCCTGGACATTATCTGCATCGCACCCAAACATTATCGCTCGCCGATAATGTCGGTGGCCTGCAGCCTCGATTCTCCAACGGTCCCGTTTCAACCACGGGCTGGTGCGCGCGGCGTTGCCGTGGCGTATGCCGGAGGTCGCGGACATGCCATCGCCTGGATCGCCTGCTGGAGGCAGGCGCCGGTACTCCGGCACGCGGTTCGATTCCGCGCGGTCCTCAACTGGATAGCTCAGCTTGGTCAGAGCAACGGATCCGTAATCCGTCTGTCGTGGGTTCGATTCCCACTCCAAACCACATGACCTGTCACGTCATGACTTGAAGCAACACCCGGGGCGCAAGCCCCAGCGGCCATCGTCGCCGTCCACGGACATCGCCTTCGGGCAGGAACGTGGAAGGCAACGGAGCGCACGCCGGGCCCCGGCCCGCCGCCACTGACAGCCACGTTCCGCACCGGTGCTGCCTGCCGGGAACGACGATGGCAGCAGTACCGGTGCACCGAAGGCTCCGCGCGCGGACCGTCCGCCGATGGCCGCCCTCTTCCGCTGCCTGCACGTAGTGTGCAGGCGGCCCCGCCACGACCTGATCGACCCGGGTCATGGTGATTCATCCGCATCGGGTCGAACCACCAGAGCCATACAAGGAGAGACTCCCATGTTCTGGACCATCAAGGTCGTGATCGGCGACGGCGAGCGCGGCCTGGTGTATCGCAACCGTCGTTTCCAGCAGATCCTGCTGCCGGGCGTGCACCGCCTGTCGCCGTTCGGCGGCCGGCCGCACGTAGACATCCACAACGCGTCGAAGGGCGCGGCCTACACCGGCAGCGACCAGGACAGCCTGATCGAAGCGCTGGGCGCACAGCTGGGCACGCACTTCGTACTGGCCAACGTCGGCGCCGGCGAGGTCGGCCTGTTGCTGCGCAACGGCCGCATCGACGAGCTCCTGCCGCCGGGCAGCCGCCGTCTGTACTGGCGCGGTTCGGTCGACACCCAGGTACGCGTGATGGCGCTGGGTGACGAGCCGCGCATCCCGCTGGACGTGCAGCAGCGCCTGGGCCAGCTGGGCGTGCTGCCGCGTGTGGCGGTGATCAGCACCGTGCCGAGCGAGTCGGTGGGCCTGCTGTTCATCGATGGCACGTTGCGGCAGACGCTGGACGCCGGCCTGCACGCGTTCTGGAACTTCAACGGCAACGTGTCGGTGGAGCGCGTGGAGCTGCGTGCGCGTTCGCTGGACGTGTCCGGCCAGGAACTGCTCAGCCGCGACAAGGTGACCCTGCGGGTGAACCTGGCCGCGACCGTGCAGGTGATCGACCCGGTGCGTGCACACCGCACGCTCAGCAATGCCGATGAGTTCATCTATCGGCAGCTGCAGTTCGGCCTGCGCCAGGCAATTGCCGCACGCAGCCTGGACGAGCTGCTGGGCGACAAGGCGGCACTGGACGGCGAGATCGCTGCCCATGTGCAGGCCGCGATCGAGGGCCACGGCGTGCGGCTGCTCGGCGTGGGCATCAAGGACGTGATCCTGCCGGGTGAGATGAAGGAGATCCTCAACGGCGTGGTGCTGGCCGAGAAGCAGGCCCAGGCCAGCGTGATCCGTCGCCGCGAGGAGGCCAACGCCACGCGTTCGCAGCTCAACACCGCAAAGCTGATCGAGGACAACCCGGTGCTGATGCGCTTGAAGGAGCTGGAGGCGCTGGAGAAGGTCACCGAGAAGATCGACAAGCTCACCGTGTTCGGCGGCCTGGATGGCGTGCTGAAGCAGCTGGTGACGATCAGGTAGGGGGTAGCGGCGGCGCAGGGACGCGCCGCCGGCCCATCAAGGACATAGACGAAGACATGGACACGCAACAGAACTATCAATGGCTGCACGCCGAGGGCACCACGCCGATCAAGGGCTGGGTCAACGGTGTGCCGCTGGAAGCGCAGGCGCATGAGCAGCTGCGCAACATCGCCGCGATCCCGTTCGTCGGGCCGTGGGTGGCCGTGATGCCGGACGTGCACCTGGGCAAGGGCGCGACCGTCGGCTCGGTGATCCCGACCCGCGGTGCGATCATCCCGGCCGCGGTCGGCGTTGACATCGGCTGCGGCATGGCGGCAGTACGCACCACGCTGCGCGCCAACGACCTGCCCGATGACCTGCGGCAGCTGCGCAACAGCATCGAGCGCAGCATCCCGGTCGGCAATGGGCGCGGCGGAGAGCATCACCGCATGCCCGACAGCATCCACACCCGGCTGGTGCAGTCGGGGCTGGCCGCCGGCCTGGAGAAGATCAAGGACAAGCACCGGAAGATCCGCACCGACAAGCTGGACCGCCAGCTCGGTACGCTGGGCGGCGGCAACCACTTCATCGAGCTGTGCCTGGACGAGACGGACACGGTGTGGGTGATGCTGCACAGCGGCTCGCGCGGTACCGGCAACCTGATTGGCACCTACTTCATCGAGAAAGCACGTGAGGAACTGGCCCGGCGCGTGCTCGGCTTCCACCTGCCGGACAAGGACCTGGCGTTCTTCATGGAAGGCGAGCCGCTGTTCGATGACTACGTCGAAGCGGTGTCGTGGGCGCAGGACTACGCCCGGCAGAATCGCGAGGCGATGATGTCGCGCGTGCTCGCCGAGATGCGCCATCGGCTGCCGAAGTTCCAGCTGGCGGCGATGGCGGTGAACTGCCACCACAACTACGTGCAGAAGGAAACGCATCACGGGCAGGAGCTGCTGGTGACGCGCAAGGGCGCGATCAGCGCGCGTGAGGGCGAGCTGGGCATCATTCCCGGCAGCATGGGCACGCGCAGCTACATCGTGCGTGGCAAGGGCAACGCGGACAGCTTCCACAGCTGCAGCCACGGTGCCGGCCGGGCGATGAGCCGTGGCACTGCGCGCCAGCAGATCACGCTGGCCCAGCACCGCGAGGCCACCGCGCACGTGGAATGCCGCAAGGACAGCGGTGTGCTGGACGAGTCACCGGCCGCGTACAAGTCAATCGACGATGTGATGGCTGCGCAGCTCGACCTGGTCGACGTGGTGCACACGCTGCGGCAGGTGCTGTGCGTGAAGGGGTAATGGAATGGTGCCGGCCAAGGCCGGCACCCACTGTTCAAAATTGCGGTAGATCCACGCCATGCGTGGATGGAACGGCGCCGACCAAGCCCGGCATCCGCCGCCACTCAATCGTGCTCGATCCCGCACCACCCCGGCAGATAGCGCGCATCAGCGTGCCGCGCATGTTCGGTAGCGGTGGCCACCGCCTTGCGGAAATCGCGGCGGATCAGCTTGCGGGTCATCCGCTGGCGGAAGTAGTCGGCCCACAGGAACTCGGCGAACGGCTGCACCGACTTGGCGTAGCCACCACTGCGGCGCACCTCGCCGGCCAGCGAGCGATGCGGATCATCGGCCAGGTCCAGCAGCGATTTCGGCATCGCCGACGGCGGCTGCCGCACACCCTCGGCATCGAACGGATGCGCCCAGCAGTAGCGTTCCATCACCGTCCAGAACAGCTTGCGTGGCAGGTGCGAAAGATCAGCCTGCACGGCAGTCAGTACATGTTCAATACCCTCCTCGTGCAGGGCCACCGCCAGATGATGGTGGTCGATCAGGTACAGCCGGTTCGACGGCCCCACCACCACCGGCACCATGTGCCGCCCGAGGTAGCGCTCCTCGCCTTCCTTCGGCAAGGTCTTCCACTGCGCGCGCTTGCGCTGTACCTCCAGCAGGCCCACGCTCATCTGCGTCGGCCGCAGGTCGAGGATGGCGACCGGCGAAAGCCGCGGTTCGGGAATGCGGGTCATGGCGTACCTCGTGTGCGGTAGTGGTCAACGGCCTGCTGCACGCTGTGGGTGGTTCCGTCCGGCCCCAGCAGGGCGGCGATGCCGAAGCGCTCCAGCGCCTGCATCGCGCGTACGGATCCCAACCGCGCGATGACGAACGCGATGCCCTGCTGCTGGCACAGACCAATCACCTCGCGCAGGGACTGCGCTGCGCTGTAGTCGATCTCGACGATCGCGCTGCCTTCCAGCACGATCAGCCCCGGCGCGGGCGTTGCATCGATGCTGGCCAGCAGCTGCCGCTTGAAGCTGTCGGCGTTGGCGAACAGCAGCGGTGCCTGGAACGCCAGCACGGTCACGCCGGGCTCGGTCTCGCCGCGGCTGCCCGGCCACCAGACCGTACTGCCCGGCAGGCGGGTCAGCGTCAGCATCGGGCTGTGCGCGATCATCCACACGCCATGCAGCAGGGCCAGGCCCACGCCCATCGCGATGCCCGACTGGATCGGCAGGCAGACCACCGCCAGGAAGGTCAGCACCGCCAGCAGCGCTTCGCCGCGCGCACGGCGGGCGATGTCGATCAGCACGCGCAGGCGGAACAGGCGCACCGCCACGAACAGCAGCACACCGGCCAGCGCTGCATCGGGAATGGCACCAAGCACGCTGCCGCCGCAGAACGCCAGCAGCATCACCAGGGCCGCGGCAATCAGTGCACCCAGCTGCGATGTCGCTCCGGCTTCAACCACCACGGCGGTGCGTGGCGGGCTGGCATTGACCGGAAAGGCACCGAACGCAGCCGAGAGCAGGTTGCCGGCGCCGACACCGAGAAAGTCCTTGTTGACGTCGGGCTCTTCCTCGCCGGGAAACGCGCGGTCGACGGCGGCCACCTGCATGATGATGACCAGGGTCAGCAGCAGCGCCAGCGGGACCAGGGTGGTGAGCGTCGCCAGCGCGGGCAGCTGCCACGGCGGCGGATACGGAGACACCGCGCCGAGGGTCGCCACGCCCAATCGCTCGGCGCCCAGCAGGGCAACCAGCAGCGTGGCGATGGCCACCGCGATCAGCGCGCCGGGAATGCGCGGATTGATGCGGTCGCACAGGCCCATCGCCAGCAGCACGCCAAAGCTGATCAGGGTCGGCAGCAGCTGCGCGTGCGGAAGGGTCCTCAGCAGTTCATACAGGCGTTCGGGCAGCTCGCTCGACGGCAGGTTGACACCCAGTGCCACCGGCAGCTGCGAGGCCGCGATATGCACGGCGATGCCGCCGAGAAAGCCGGTCACCACCGGTACCGACAGCAGCGCGGCGACTACGCCGATCCGCAGCAATGCCGCCAGTGCCAGGAACACGCCGACCAGCAGCGCCAGCAGCACGGCACTTCCGGCCAGCGCGCTGGCCTGCTGCGCGGCCAGCCCAGCCAGGGTGAGCGCGAAGATCGGCGTGATGGTGGAATCGGCACCGACCGTCAACCGGCGGTTGCGGCCCAGCAGCACGAAGCCGAGCGTGGCGCCGACGAAGGCATAGAAGCCAACCTGCGGCTCGAACCCGCCCAGCCGTGCCGTCGCCATCTGTTCGGGCAGGGTGATCGCCGCCAGGGTCACGCCGGCGATGGCATCGCGCGTGGCCTGCGCCAGCCGCCAGCCACGCAGGCCCTGCAGGGGCGCCAGGAGAGATCGGAGGCGGTTCGCTTCGTCCATGCCGGGTCCGGGCGCGGGGTGTTGCCACCACTATCTGCGTTGGGCAGTGGAAATGGTGTCAGGGGGTCAGATCCCTTTCGTGGAAAGGGATCTGACCCCACGGGCGCCTCCACGGGCACCGACCAGGGTCGGCATCTACCAGAACAAGCCCGATCAGCGCGGCACGCTGTCTTCGCCCACCAGCGCATGATGCACGCCGATACCCGCGCGCACGCCCTCGGCGGTGGCCAGGGTGATGTTGCCGACCGTCGTCGCATCGCCTGCGGCATACACGTTCGGCACCGAGGTCTGCTTCATCGCATCGACCTCGATCAGCACACCCAGCGGGCTCTCGGCCAAGGTACAGCCAAGCTGCTGCACCAGCGGCGTGGCCATCGCCTGGGTGGCCGGCACGAACAGCGCACGCTGGGCGATGCGGCGGCCATCGGCCAGCTCCACTTCCAGCCAGGTCGGCTGGTCGCCCTGCACGCCCAGTACCGGCGAGGTCTCGATCTGCACGCCGCGCTGCTGCATGGCAGCCCGTTCCTCATCGGTGATGTCCAGTCCCATGCTGAAGAACGTGACATTGCCCCAGTCGGCGAACAGCGGCGCCTTGCTGGCGGACATCGGGTGGCCGCCGAGCAGGCCGATGGCGCCACCACCCACCTCATAGCCATGGCAGTAGGGGCAGTGCAGTACGGTGCTGCCCCACCGTTCGGCCAGTCCCGGCAACGCCGGCAGCTGGTCGGCGATACCGCTGGCCAGCAGCAGTTTGCGCGCGGCCAGCACCTGCCCATCGGCGGTGTGCACTTCCACGCCCTGTGCGCTGGCGGTGGCCTGCACCGCCTCGGCATGCACCCAGCGCACGCTGGGGTAATCCAGCAGTTGCTGGCGCGCGGTCTTCAGCAGCTCGGCGCCGCTGATGCCATCCAGCCCCAGCACCCCGTGCGAATGACTGGCGAAACGATTGCGTGGCGAACCGGCGTCGATGACGGTGACCGGGCGACGGGCACGGGCCAGGATCAGGCCGGCGGCAATGCCGGCATAGCTGCCGCCGACGATGAGCACATCAGGATTCATGGTGACCCTCCAGGGAACGGTGATGGGCGAGATGACGGGCGAAGTCGGCGCCGAGCTGGTCCAGCGTGGTCGCCTGCAGCCGCGCTTCGAGCAGGCGCTGCGCCTCGCGCGCACCCTCGAGCAGGGCGCTGTTGACCAGCTGCTGGATCGGACAGCCGCCGCCGGAATCGCGGGCGCCGACCTGCACCAGCGGTGGTGCGCCCACGGCCAGATAGATGTCATGCAGGGTGATCGTTGCGGCATCGCGGGCCAGCTGGCTGCCACCGCCATGACCGCGGGTGCTGCGCACCAGGCCTGCCTTGTGCAGCTGCGCCAGCAGGCGTCGGATCACCACCGGATGGGTGGGCAGGCACGATGCCAGTTGCTCGGAGGTGCGCGGGGCGGCATGGCCGACCAGGTGCGCCATGACATGCAGGGCGTCGGAAAGCGGGTTCGCGGATTTCATGTAACAACAATAGTTACATTTAAATCCTCTGTCGAGAGTTTGCATTCGTTCCATATGGACACATTTGTCCTATGAAACATCCCCTTCACATCGATAAACGAAACGCGAATGTGATGCGCGTCGCACTTCAGAGCGTGGGCAGCGGGTCGATACCGCAGTGCCCCTTCCCGAGAGTGCTTCCCCATGAATGCGTCTGTCCGTGCTCCGCGCCTGCAGTCCAAGCTGCTCGGCGCGGTTTCTGTTGGTCTGGTCGTGGTCCTGCTGTGCGCGCTGGCGGGCCTGGCCTCCGCCTGGTTGAAGTTGTCCACCGAGGTTCCGCCCGAAGTCGCGCACAGCCGCGATGCCGAACGCCTGCAGCGCGAGTTCCGCGGCCAGGTGCAGGAATGGAAGAACGTGCTGCTGCGCGGCCACGACGACGCATTGCGCCAGCGCCATCTGGATGCCTTCGACAGCGAAGGCCGCCTGGTCGAGCAACTGGCCAAAGGTCTGGTGAGCAGCCCCGACGCACGCACGCGTGAACTGGCGCAGGCATTCATCGGCATGCACGCGCAGCTGCAGCGGGACTACCACGCAGCGCTGCAGGCGTTTGCCGAGGCCAGCTACGATCCCGCCGCCGGCGACAACCTCGTGCGCGGCAAGGATCGCCCAGTGGCGACGGCACTGGATGCGCTGAGCACGCACGCTACGCAGGTGGCCGAAGCGGCGCTGGCGGTGCGCTCGCACCAGGCCCGGCAGACGCTGCTGCTGTGCGCGGCGCTGACGGTGCTTGCTGCCGTGCTGCTGTTGATGGGGCTGGCCTGGTGGCTGCGACGTGCCGTGGTGCAACCGGTGCTGGCGGTGGAAGCCGCCGCGCGTGCAGTGGCCGCCGGCGACCTGCAGCACGTGGTGCAGGTGCGTAGCCGCGACGAGATCGGCCGCCTCGCGCAGGCCATGCAGGCGGTGCAGTCGACGCTGCGCGGTGTGCTGGATGCACAGGCCGCGATGGCACAGGCGCATGAAGCCGGCAGCATCAGCCACCGCATGGATGCCAGTGCCTTCCCCGGCGCGTTCGGCACGATGGTGGCCGACAGCAACGCGCTGGTCGATGCGCACATCCAGGTGAAGCTGCGCGCGATCGCGATCATGGGCCGCTATGCCGTCGGCGACCTCAGCCAGGACATGGAACGGCTGCCTGGCGAGAAGGCAGTGATCACCGAGGCACTGGACATGGCCAAGCGCAACCTCGGCATGATCAATGGCGAGATCCGCCGCCTGGCCGAAGCGGCGGCCGCCGGTGACTTCAGCCAGCGCGGCGACAGCGCACGTTTCGAGCATGATTTCCGCGCGATGGTCGACGGCCTGAACCGATTGATGCAGACCACCGAGCTGAACCTGGCCGAGGTCTCCAGCATGTTGCGTGCGATTGCTGATGGCCGTCTCGGCGCGCGCATGCACGGCGATTTCCAGGGTGTGTTCGCGCGTATCGCCGGCGATGCCAATACCACCGCCGCACAGCTGGCGACCATCGTCACCGACATCAAGCACGCCTCCGGCAACATCCACACGGCTGCGGCGGAGATCGCCGCCGGCAACAACGATCTGTCACGCCGCACCGAACAGCAGGCCGCCAACCTGGAAGAGACCGCCGCCTCCATGGAGGAGCTGACCTCCACCGTGCGCCAGAATGCCGAGCATGCGCGCCAGGCCAACCAGCTGGCGATCGGCGCGCACACCGTTGCCTCCCACGGCGGCAGCGTGGTCGGCCAGGTGGTGACGACGATGGGCGCGATCGAAACCTCGTCACGGCAGATCGCCGAGATCATCAGCGTGATCGATGGCATCGCCTTCCAGACCAACATCCTGGCATTGAACGCCGCGGTGGAAGCTGCCCGCGCCGGCGAGCAGGGCCGTGGTTTCGCCGTGGTTGCCAGCGAAGTGCGCACCTTGGCGCAACGCTCGGCCGCTGCGGCGAAGGAGATCAAGTCGCTGATCGAAGCCTCGGTGGAACAGGTCGGGCACGGTGCGCAGCGCGTGCGTGAGGCCGGCGACACCATGGCCGAGATCGTGGCGTCGGTGCAGCGCGTGACCGACATCATGGCCGAGATCTCCGCTGCCTCGCAGGAGCAGAGCGCGGGGATCGAGCAAGTCAGCCAGACCGTGATCCAGATGGACGGCACCACCCAGCAGAATGCCGCGTTGGTGGAGGAAGCCAGCGCCGCCGCACGTAGCCTGGAACAGCAGGCGAACCGCTTGATCGATGCGGTGGATGTGTTCGATCTGTCGACCACCGCCGCAGCGAAGGACGCGCTGGCGCGCGGCGTGATCGTTTGCAGGCAGCCGAGCATGGGCTCGGCTCTACACCGGGGCGTCGATCGTTCCGGGCTCTGTAGAGCCGAGCCTACGCTCGGCTCACATCAGCGCACGTAATCGCTCTGCGCCATCGCATCGGCCAGGTGATCCACGAACGAGCTGATCCGCGCCGACACTGCGGTGTTGCGGTAGTACACCGCGTGGATCGGCTGGTACACATCCAGGGTCTGCGCCGCCAGCACCGGCACCAGCGTGCCGGCAGCGCGGTCGCGATCGGTGACGAAGTCGGACAGGCAGGTGATGCCGACGCCTTCGACCGCAAGACGGCGCAGCGTCTCGCCACTGGACACGGCGATGTCCGGCCGCACCAGCAGCAGCCCATCCGACTCTCCGGGCAACGGCCAGCGGTTGAGTGACTCCGGCTCGTTGAAGCTGAGCAGTGTGTGCTGGCCCAGTGCGGCGACGCTGACCGGTTCGCCGTGCCTGGCCAGATAGGCCGGGCTGGCCACCAGCCGAAGCTGGCACCGCCCCAACGGCCGCGCATGCAGGGTGGAGTCGGCCAGCGGCCCAATCCGGATCGCCAGATCGGTGCGCCGCTCCAGCAGGTCGATGTAGCGGTCGGAGCTGTTCAATTCCAGCTGCACTTCCGGGTAGCGCGCACGATAGCCGCTCACCAGCGGCGCGATCACGTGCAGCACGAACGGCATCGCCGCATCCACGCGCAGGCGCCCAGCCGGGCGCTCTCGGCGCGCCGCCATCTGTTCCTCGGCCGATTCCACCGCATCGATGATCGCCCGTGCATGGCGCAGGAACGCCTCGCCCTCGGCAGTCAGGTGCAGTCGGCGGGTGGTGCGGGTCAGAAGGGTGATCCCCAGCTTGTCCTCCAGCCGCCCCAGCGCACGGCTCACGCCCGAGGGCGTCTGCCCCAGCTGCTCGGCAGCGGCACTGATCGACCCGCTGTCGATCACGGCGAGGAAGGCCTGCATTTCGTCAAGAGTGGTCTTCATGCCGCCATTATTGACTGAACGGCAATAGTGATTGGCGTGAAGACTGGTTTTTCGGCAAAGGTGCGCCGCGCACACTGCGCGCCTTCCTTCCCTCCGGAGCCGGCCATGATCCGTGGCATTCCCCTCGCTCTGCTGGCGTTGACCCTCGGTGCCTTTGCCATCGGCACCACCGAGTTCGTCATCGTCGGCCTGATTCCCACCATTGCCGCCGACCTCCAGGTCAGCCTGCCCTCGGCCGGCCTGCTGGTCTCGCTGTATGCCCTCGGCGTGGCCATCGGTGCGCCGGTACTGACCGCGCTCACCGGCCGCGTGCCGCGCAAGTCGCTGCTGGTGGCCCTGATGGTGCTGTTCACCCTGGGCAACATCATTGCCTTCCTGGCGCCGGGCTACACCTCGCTGATCATCGCCCGCATCCTCACCGGCCTCGCCCACGGCGTGTTCTTCTCGATCGGTTCGATCATCGCCACCGCGGTGGTGCCGAAGGAGAAGGCCGCCAGCGCAATCGCCATCATGTTCACCGGCCTGACCGTGGCACTGGTGACCGGGGTGCCGCTGGGCACCTTCATCGGCCAGCACCTGGGCTGGCGCGCCACCTTCCTGGCTGTGGCCGGCCTCGGCGTGATCGCCCTGCTCGGCGCGCTGCTGTTCGTGCCGCGCAGCGTGCCGCAGAGTGCGCCGGCCAGCTTCCGCCAGCAGCTGGCTGTGCTCGCCCAACCCCGCCTGCTGCTGGTCTATGCGATGACCGCGCTGGGCTACGGGGGCACCTTCCTGGCCTTCACCTATCTGGCGCCGATCCTGCAGGACATCACCGGTTTCTCCGCCAATGCGGTCAGCCTGGTGCTGCTGGTGTACGGCGTGTCGGTGGCGATCGGCAACCTGTGGGGCGGGCGCATGGCCGACCGCATGGGCCCGGTGCCCGCGCTGAAACGCATCTTCGCTCTGCTGGCCGTCGTGCTGTTCGTGCTCACCTTCACCGCCTACAACACCTGGTTGATGCTGCTGACGGTGCTGGCACTGGGTGCGGTGGCGTTCGGCAACGTACCCGGCCTGCAGGTGTATGTGGTCAAGCAGGCGCAGCGCTATGCGCCGCAGGCCACTGATGTGGCCTCGGGGCTGAACATCGCCGCCTTCAACATCGGCATCGCACTGGGCGCCTCGCTCGGCGGGCTGGTGGTGGAGAACATCGGCCTGATGCACACGCCGTGGCTGGGCGCGCTGGTGGTGGTGGGCGCGTATGCACTGACGGTGCTCAGCGGCCGCCTGGACCGCCGCGACGGCATCGATGACCGCGCCGATGGCATCGCCGTGGCCGCGCATTGAGATACGTCATGCCGTGCCGGCGCCCTGCCGGTACGGTGGTGCAATGCACCGTTGCCGGCACGCATGCGGCCACTGGCCTACTCTTTGCCGGATATTCGCGTCCCTCCCCCTCTGCTGGAGCTTCCCATGACTGTCCCCGCCTTCGGTCTCGGCACCTTCCGCCTGAAAGACCAGACCGTGATCGACTCCGTGCGCAACGCGCTGGATGTCGGCTACCGCGCCATCGATACCGCGCAGATCTACGGCAATGAAGCCGAGGTCGGCCAGGCCATCGCCGATTCCGGCGTGCCGCGCCAAGAGATCTACCTGACCACCAAGGTCTGGATCACCGAGTTCAAGCGCGAAGCGCTGCTGGCCAGCCTGCGTACCAGTCTGGAGAAGCTGCGCACCGACCACGTCGACCTGGCACTGATCCACTGGCCGTCGCCGAACGACAAGGTCGACGTGCCGATGGAGGAGTACCTGACCGCACTGGCCGAGGCCAAGGCACAGGGGCTGACGAAGGCGATCGGCATCTCCAACTTCACCATCGCGCAGACCCGCAAGGCGATCGGCATCCTCGGTGCCGACGCCATCGCCACCAACCAGATCGAGATCCATCCGTACCTGCAGAACCGCCTGCTGGTGAAGTTCCTGCAGGACAACGGCATCCACATCACCGCCTACATGAGCCTGGCCTATGGCGAGGTGATCAAGGACCCGGTGATCCAGGCCATTGCCGGCCGTCACCAGGCCACCCCGGCGCAGATCGCACTGGCGTGGGCGCTGCAGCAGGGCTTCTCGGTGATCCCGTCGTCGACCAAGCGCGAGAATCTCTCGGGCAACCTGGAAGCGGCAGCGATCCGCCTGACCGACGAAGACTTGGCGCAGATCGCCAAGCTGGACCGCGGCCATCGCCTGGCCAACCCGGAAGGGATTGCACCCGCCTGGGATTGATCCTGACCGCGGTTACGGATCGGAATCGGTAGGTGCCGACCTTGGTCGGCACTGACCTCTGATCGCTCATTGAAACACCGTGCGGACCAAGGTCCGCACCCACCAGAAGCGGCTTTGGCCTACACCTGCAGCAACCACCCGCGCATCGCCGCACTGACCTCTTCCGGCTTTTCCATCGGCGCCAGGTGCCCGCAGTCGGGCACCACCACCAGTTGCGAGTGCGGCACCATCGCGTGCATTTCCTCGCTCACCGCCAGCGGCGTGATGCGATCATTGACGCCGCATACGATCAGCAGCGGGTCGTGGTAACCGGCCAGCACATCGTGGCCATCGCGGCGTTCCAGCCCGCTCTGGCGCAGGAACACTTCCGCGCCCAAGCGAGCGGTCATATCGCGCACGCGCTGCACCAACACGTAGTCATCCAGCCGCGAGGCATCGATGTAGCTGCGCATCAGCGCGTCACCGAAGCCATGGAACTTGCCGGGCAGGCGCACGCTGGCGCGCTGGCTGCGACGCTGCTCGGCCCGCTCGGCGGAGTCGGCGTGGATCGACGTATCGATCAGCGCCAGCTGCAGCACGCGTTCCGGCGCGATACGCAGGATCTGCTGGGCGACGAAACCGCCCAGCGAGAACCCGGCCAACGCAAAGCGCTCCGGCGCCTGTGCCAGCACGTCCTCGGCCACCGCCTGCAGGGTCTCGCCACGGGTCTGGTCGCCTACCGTGCAATCGGCGATGTCGGCAAGATCAGCCAACTGTGAGCGCCACAGCTCAGCGTCGTTGAGCAGGCCAGGCAGCAGCAACAGGGGGATACGGTCGGTCATGGGGGTATTGTCGCGCCATCACGGTGACGGAGCCATGCCGCAACGGGCGGTTGCGTTGTAGAGTCGAGCTTGCTCGACTGCTCCACAACCAGTCGAGCATGGCTCGACTCTACAGAAGGCAGCGACACGGACGCGACCATGGCAGACCCCTACAACAGCGGCTCCCCTTCCCCACCAGCATTGCGCTTCGACGATGCGCTGGTCACCACCGCCTTCGAGCTGCCTGGCCATCGCGTCGTGCGCAATCTGGGCGTGGTGCGCGGCATCACCGTGCGCTCGCGTTCGATCGTCGGCAACTTCCTCGGCGGCATCCAGACGATCTTCGGTGGCAACATCACCATCTACACCGAGCTGTGCGAACAGGCTCGCGAGGAGACCTACCGCGACATGGTCAAGCACGCGCGGCAGCTGGGCGCCAACGCAATCATTGGGATGCGCTACGACGCCACCGATGTGATGACCGGGCTGACCGAGGTGCTGTGCTATGGCACGGCGGTGGTAGTGGAGCCGTTGCGGTGAGGTTGTAGAGCCGAGCCCATGCTCGGCTCAGGCGTGCCCGTGTGATGCAAGGCAGCCGAGCGTGGGCTCGGCTCTACAGAGGGGTTTCGGGCACCTCGACCTGCTGCACCGGCAGGGTCACCATCATCACCGTCGGGTCGTCCGGATCGAGCTTGGTCTTGAAGCCCAGGCTCTGGCACATCGCCAGCATGGTGCTGTTCTCGCGCAGCACCTGTCCTTCGACCACGTCCAGGCCCAGCCACTTGGCGTACTCGATCATGATCGCCATCAGCCGCCAGCCGATGCCGTGTCCCTTCAGGTCCGAGCGGATCAGGATGCCGTACTCGCCACGGTGGTAATCGGCATCGGCGTGCAGGCGCACCGCGCCCAGCATTTCGCCGCTGCGCGGCTCGATCGCCACCAGCGCGATCGAGCGTGCGTAGTCGAGCTGGGTCAGGCGCGCGATGAACTCGTGGCTGAAGTGCTTCACCGACTGGAAGAAGCGCAGGCGCAGGTCCTCGTCGCTGACGCGGGCGAAGAACGCGCGAAACAGCGCGTCGTCTTCCGGTCGCACCGGTCGCACGAAGGCACGGCCGCCATCGGACAGTTCGATGGTGCGCTCCCACTCCTTCGGGTACGGGAACACCGAGAAGCGCGGATGACCGCGGCCCTTGTGCAGGATGCGCGAGGGTGCGATGGCCACGCGGGCGTCGAGGGCGAGGATGCCCTTGCCGTCGACCAGCAACGGATTGATGTCCAGCGTGCGCACTTCGGGAATATCGGCAGCCAGCTGTGCCAGCTTCACCAGCGCCAATGCCAGTGCGCGCTCGTCGGCGGCAGGCACATCACCATAGGCCTTGAGGATGCGCGAGGCACGGGTCTGGCCGATCAGTTCATGGGCCAGGCGCAGGTCCAACGGCGGTAACGCCAGCGCCTTGTCGTTGATCACTTCGACCGCGGTACCGCCGCGGCCAACCACGATGACCGGGCCGAAGGTCGCGTCATCGGCAATGCCGACGATCAGCTCGCGCGCCTTCGGGCGAACGATGGTCGGCTGCACCAGCAGGCCATCGATGCGGGCATCCGGCCGCAGCTGGCGTGCGCGCGACAGGATCGCGTTGGCCGCGCCCTGCACCGCCGGCAGCGTGGACAGGTTCAGACGCACGCCGTCCACTTCCGACTTGTGCGGGATGTCCGGTGACAGGATCTTCAGTGCCACGGTGGCACCACGTTCCAGCAGCGGCTGCGCCAGGTCCATCGCCTCGTGCGCATCGCGCGCGTGCATCACCGGCGCGGACGGAATGCCGTAAGCCTTGAGCAGTTCATGCGTAGCCAGTGGATCCAGCCACTGCTGGCCGTTGGCCAACGCGGCATCGACCAGCGCACGTGCGGCCGCCGCGTCGACACTGAAGTCCTGCGGCAGGCTGGGTGGCGTTTCCATCAAGGCGTTCTGCGCTTCGCGGTAACGCACCAGATGCTGGAAGCCACGTACGGCCTCCGCCTCGGTCGGATAGGTCGGCACCCGCGCCGCGTTGAGCGTGGCGGTGGCGTGGTCGTCGTTGCCCAGCCACACCGCGAACACCGGCTTGTCGCGGTGATGGCGCGGACGCAGGCCGAGCGTGCGGGTGAGCGCCTGCGCGGCGTCGGCCGATGAGGTGAACGCGGTCGGCACGTTGACCACCATTACCGCGTCATTCTCGTTGTCGGCCAGCAGCGCTTCGATGGCAGCTGCGTAACGGTCACCATCCGCATCAACCACGATGTCGACCGGATTGCTGCGCGACCAGCCCTGCGGCAGCACCGAATCGAGCTTTTCGATCGTGCTGTCGGACAGAGTAGCGAGCGTGCCACGCAGTGCGATCAGCTGATCGACAGCCAGTCGGCCGACACCGCCACCATTGCTGAGAATCGCCAGCCGACGACCAGGGAATGTACCCAGCCGCCCCAACGATTCGGCAGCAGTGAACAGTTCATCCAGCGCGCTGACACGCAGCAGGCCGGCACGGTTGAACGCCGCACCGTAGACGTCGTCGGCGCGGGCCAGGGCCTGCACGTGGGTATCACGGCTGCCCGGCTGCACGCGCTCGGCGCGGCCGGACTTCACCACCACCACCGGCTTGGCGCGTGCAGCGGCACGCGCGGCCGACATGAACTTGCGCGCGTCCTTGATCTGCTCGACATAGAGCAGGATGGCGCGGGTGCGATAGTCGGTGGCGAAGTAGTCGAGCAGGTCGCCGAAGTCGACGTCCATCGTGTCGCCCAGCGAGACCACCGCGGAGAAGCCGACCGAGCGCGCCACGCCCCACTCCACCAGCGCGGCGGCAATGGCGGAGGATTCGGAGATCAGGGCGAGGTCGCCGGCCTGCGGGAAGTGCGCGGCGATGCTGGCGTTGAGCCGTGCATGTGGTGCGATCACGCCCAGGCAGTGTGGGCCAAGGATGCGCAGGCCGTGCTTGCGCGCCACCGTCTCCACCTGTTCCGACAACGAGCCCGGGCCTTCGCCCAGGTGCGCGGTGAGGATGATCGCGGCCTGCACGCCGCGTTCTGCGGCGGTCCGCACCACCTGCGGCACGATCGCCGCCGGTGCGGTGATCACCACCAGGTCCGGCACCCAGTCCAGATCCTTCAACCGCTTGATCGTGCGGATGCCATCGATCTCGGCATGCCGTGGGTTGATCCACGCCACCTTGCCGGGGAAACCGGTGCCGCGCAGGTTGCGCATCACCGCGCGGCCGGCCGAACGCTCACGCGGACTGCCGCCGATCACCGCGACCGACTGCGGACGGAACACAGACTGCAGGTGGTAGGTACTCATGCGCCTACGGTACACGCACCAGCGCGCCGGGCGCATGATCCAGCGCAAAAAAGGGGACGGAGGGGATTAAGTCGTTTGTGCCACAAACGACTTAATCCCCTCCGTCCCCTTTTTTGTTACAGCAGCGTGCCGTGCAGGATCATCGCGGCGATGCTGAAATAGATCACCAGGCCGGTCACATCCACCAGGGTGGCCACGAACGGGGCCGAGGCGCTGGCCGGGTCGAAGCCCAGGCGCTTGAGGATGAAGGGCAGCATCGAGCCGGACAGCGAACCGAAGGTGACGATGCCGACCAGCGCGGCACCGATGGTGATCGCCAGCAGGATCCAGTGCTCGCCGTAGTCGTGCAGGCCGCCCAGCTGCCAGATCACGATGCGCACGATGGCCAGGCAGCCAAGGATCGCGCCCAGCACCATGCCGGTCGGGATCTCGCGCAGGGCCACCTTCCACCAGTCGCGCAGGCGCAGTTCGCGCAACGCCAGGCTGCGGATCAGCAGCGAGGTGGCCTGCGAACCGGAATTGCCACCCGAACTCATGATCAGTGGAATGAACAGGGTCAGCACCACCGCGCGAGCCAGTTCGTCCTCGTAGTGCTGCATCGCGCTGGCGGTCAGCATCTCACCCAGGAACAGCACGCTCAGCCAACCGGCGCGCTTGCGCAGCATCTCGAGGAAGCCGATCTGCATGTACGGCTTGTCCAGCGCTTCCATGCCGCCGAACTTGTGCGCGTCCTCGGTGGATTCCTCGATCAGCGCATCGAGCACATCGTCCACGGTGACGATGCCCAGCATCTGCTGCTGGTCGTCCACCACTGGAATCGCCAGCAGGTCGTGGCGGCGGATCAGCCGCGCCACTTCTTCCTGGTCCATCAGCGCGTCCACCGTCACCGGTGGATTGACCTGGGCCACGTCCAGGATCGATTCCTCCGGCAGGCCGGTGATCAGCCGGCGCATGGTCACCACCTGCTGCAGCTGTTGGCTGGCCGGGTCCAGCACGTAGATCGCGTACACCGTTTCACGGGTGCGCTCGACCTGCCGGATGTGCTGCAGGGTCTGCGCCACGGTCCAGCTGGCAGGCACCGCCACGTACTCGGTGGTCATCAGCGCGCCCGCAGTGTTCGGCGGGTAGCTGAGCAGCTTCTGGATGGCCTGGCGGGCGTCGGTGCCCAGCAGCGGGATCAGCCGCGCGCGTTCCTCTTCGTCCAGCTCGTGGACGATGTCGGTGGCGCGGTCATCGGCCATCAGCCCAAGCAGGGCGGCGGCGCGCGCCGGTGGCAGCTCGGCCACCAGCTCCCCGCTGCGCTGCAGTTCGGGCGCTTCGAGCATCTTCACCGCACGCGGCAACGGCAGCGCGGCCAGCGTTTCCGCGGCGCGGGTCAGTTCCAGCGTGTTGAGGAATTCCACCGCGTCGGCGGTGTTGTAGTTCGCCAGTGGCGCGGCCAGTGCGGCGGCATCGGCCACCTGGCGCAGCAATTGCTTCTGGTTCATCGGGTTTGCCTTGTGGGGATGCGACCTCGCGCAACGCCAACGCAGGCAAACCGTCCCGATGTCAGGCGGTGGCCATCGCTGGCGTCGAACGAGGTCGACTTCTACTGTCGCTGGACATGGGTTGGGGACTCCGGGATGCGTGTGCCGGCGGACGCGTCGCCAGCGGCGGGCAGTCTGGACCCGTGGACCATGCAGGTCAACCCGGCGGCCCTGCGGCGGGACCCGGCCGGTTGTTCTCGTCCGTACACAGACTGGCGCGCATAATGGTGTGGTGGCGTTCGCCACGCTTTCCCCCACCCGAACGGACGCACTGCGGGCTTCCCCGATGACCAGGTATTCCCATGCATAGCGGTGGTCTGGAACTGGCCCTGGTGCTGCTGCTGGCGGCGGTCATCGCCGTGCCGGTGTTCAAGAAATTCGGCTTCGGCGCGGTGCTGGGCTACCTGGCGGCCGGTGTGGTGCTGGGCCCGGACGGGCTGGGATTCGTGCAGGATGCCGACCGCATCCTCGGCGCCGCCGAGATCGGCGTGGTGATGCTGCTGTTCGTGATCGGCCTGGAGCTGTCGCCGGCACGTCTGAAGGTCATGCGGCGCTCGGTGTTCGGCGCCGGTGCAGCGCAGGTGGCGCTGTCCGGACTGGTGCTGGGTGGCCTGCTGCTGCTTGACCATTTCCAGTGGAAAAGCGCGCTGGTGGTGGGCGTGGCGCTGGCACTGTCGTCCACTGCGGTCGGCCTGCAGCTGCTGTCCGAGCACAAGGCGATCAACAGCGACCATGGCCGGCTGGGCTTTGCCATCCTGCTGTTCCAGGACCTGATCGCGATCCCGCTGCTGGCAGCCATTCCGCTGCTGGGCGGGGTGAAGAACGAGACCCTGCGCATCGAGGATGCGATGGTGGCGCTGGGTGCGCTGGCGGTGGTGATCCTGTGCGGGCGCCCGGTGCTGCGCAAGGTGTTCAGCATCATCGCACGCACCCGCAGCCCGGAAGTGTTCACCGCCACCGCCTTGCTGGTGGTGCTCGGCACCGCCTGGTTCATGCAGGAGGCCGGCCTCAGCCCCAGCCTGGGTGCGTTCCTGGCCGGCGTGCTGCTGTCCGATTCGGAGTTCCGGCACGAACTGGAAGCGCAGATCGAGCCGTTCAAGGGGTTGCTGCTGGGCCTGTTCTTCATCGCGGTGGGCATGGGCATCGACCTCGACCGCATCGCCGCCGAGCCGTGGCTGATCGCTGCCGGGGTGGCGATCCTGCTGGTTGTGAAGTTCGGCCTGCTGTACGCGATCGGGCGTATTGCCAAACTCAGTTCGCGACAGTCACTGCTGCTCGGCAGCGTGCTGTGGCTGGGCGGCGAGTTCGCCTTCGTCGTATTCAACGAAGCGCAGCGCGCGCACCTGCTGGGCAACGCCAACCACGACCGGCTGGTTGCGATCGTCGGACTGTCGATGGCGATCACGCCACTGCTGATGATCGCGCTGCTCAAGCTGCTGGGCCAGGAAAAGGCCGCGCCGCGCGCGGCGGCCGAGGCCGACAAAGTGGCGCCGGACAACCGGCCCAAGGTGCTGATCGCCGGCATGGGACGCTTCGGCCAGGTGATCGCGCGCCTGCTGACCGCGCAGAAGGTGCCGTTCGTGGCGCTGGAAGCGAATCCGGACACCGTGGCCGACCTGCGCCGCTTCGGCAACCAGCTGTACTACGGCGACCCGACCCGGCCGGAGATGCTGCGTGCGGCGGGCGGCGAACACATCGATGTGTTCGTGATCACCGTGGACGACCCGGAGACCAACCTGCGCGCGGTGCGCATGGTGCGCCGGCTGTACCCGGACGCGAAGGTGCTGGCGCGTGCACGCAACCGCCAACATGCGTGGCGCCTGATGGACATGTCGGCCGAGCCGTTCCGCGAAGTGTTCGGCACCAGCCTGGAGATGAGCGGCCGCGTGCTGACTGCACTGGGCGTGGCACCGGACGTTGCCGAACGCCATGTGCAGCGCTTCCGCGAGCACGACGAACAGCTGCTGCGCGACCAGTACCTGGTGTACGACGACGAGGCGGCGGTAATCCAGACCTCGCGCGATGCACGCAACGACCTGATGCACCTGTTCGAGGCCGACGCGGAAAGCGACGGCAAGTAGGCGTGCCGACCAACGGTCGGCACCCACCACAGATTGCGGTAGTGCCGGCCGCTGGCCGGCAGTCTAGGGATTCCGTAGATCCACGCCATGCGTGGATGACGCGATGCCGGGGTCAGAGCCCTTTCCGTGGGAAAGGGATCCGACCCCGGTGCTCAGCCGTTGTCGCGCAAGAACCGCGCCATCGACGAAACACCTGGCACGCGCGGTTCGAACTCGCCGGCCACGTCGATGAAGCCACGCATCACCGCGATCTCGCGCGGACTGCGGTTGAGGCTGTCGCGTACTTCCGGATCGGCACCTGCGCGCAGCAGGCGCTGCACCAGCAACGGCAAGCCATGCAGCGCGGCCAGGTGCAGCGGACCGAAGCCGCGCGGATCACGCACGTCCAGGCTGACGTCCTCATCCAGCAGGCGCTCCACCGCCGCCATCACCACCTGCTCGTCGCAGGCGGTACCCGGCTCGGCACGCGCACCCAGCAGCAGCAGCAGCGGCGTGACCGAACCGGCGGCGGCCTGGTCCGGTTCGGCACCGGCCAGCAGCAGGGTGTCGAGCAGGGCCAGCAGGCGCGAGCGGTCGCGGGCACTGAAACCGTACAGCGCGGCACAGTGCAGCGGGCCCAGCTGTTGCGCATCACCGGCATGCACGTCGGCACCGGCGGTGAGCAGGCGCGCGACGATGTCCGGCAGGCCCAGCGCCGAGGCCAGCATCAGCACGGTCACGCCGCCCGGCAGGCGGTGTTCCAGCTTGGCGCCGGCGTCGAGCAGGGCCGAAACGATATCCACCTGGCGCATGCTGACCGCCGCCGACAGCGGCGTCGCGCCACTTGCCGCAGCGTGCTGCGGATCGGCGCCACGCGCCAGCAGCAGGTCGGTCACCGCCAGATGGCCACCGCCGGCTGCACGCAGCAGCGCGGTGCAGCCCTGTGCGTCGATCGCGTCGACGGCGAAGCCCAGGTCGATCAGGCGGCGCACGGCGTCCACATCACCGGCCATCGCGGCGGCCGGCAGATCGGCCTCGCGCAGGGTACGGCGCGGCAACGGCCACACCCGCCAGTCCAGCCAGTCAGCCAGGTCGCGGCGACCGATCGACAGCGCCACGCCCAGCGGCGTCTGGCCGTCGGCGGCACGTGCTTCCGGCGAGGCACCGTGCTGCACCAGCAGCTTCAGCGCGCCTTCGCGGGCCAATGCGGTGGCCAGGTGCAATGCGGTCATGCCATGGCTGTCGCGCGCTTCGCGATCGACACCGGCCTTGAGCAGGGCCTGCTGCAGGCGCAGCCAGCCCAGGCGCACCGCCAGCGACAGCGGCGGATCACCGGCCGGCGAAGCGGCGAACGGATCGGCGCCACGTTCCAGCAGTTCCAGTGCCAGCTGTTCCAGGCCACGGGCGGCCTGGTCGTGCTGCGCACACGCGGCGAGGAAGCGCGCGAGGCCACCGCGTCCGGCCGGCGACAGGCCACGCTGCAGCATGACCTGCAGCGCCGGCACCGCGTCGATGCCTCGCGACAACAGCGCGAACATCGGCGTGTCGGAACAGGCGTCCCGCACGTAGGGATCGGCACCGTGGGCCAGCAGCCAATCGACCGCACGCGGCTCCAGCGCCAGTTCCGGATCGAGCAGCAGGCCACCCAGTTCTTCCGGCTGGCACAACTTGGCCAGCGCGGCCATGCCTTCGGTGTTGCCGAAGCCCAGCGCTTCGCGCAGCAGGGTCAATGGCGGACGGTCCGGCAGCAGGCCACTGGCGCTGGCGGCTTCGCCGCGCTCGGCCAGGCCATCACTGACGGCGGCCGGCAACGGATAGGACGGGTCCAGCAGGGCCACGATCGCCCAGCGGCCGGCTTCGGCGGCGTAGTCCACCGCACGGCGACCGACCGGATCAGCGGCATCGGCAGCGATACCCAGTTCGACCAGGCGCTTGATCAGCAACGGCGAGACATCCTCGGCCATCGCTGCCAGCTGCACCGCGTTGCGGCCTTCGCCGTCCACTGCGACCAGGTCCGGCTTGTGCGGCAGCAGGTGCTCGATCACGGCGGCGCGACCGGCACGGGCCGCTTCCAGCCACGGCGTACGGCCCAGCGCATCGCGCGCTTCCAGATTGGCACCGGCGCCCAGCAGCACGCCGATGATCTCCACGTGGCCGGCCAGCGCCGCCTCATGCAACGCGCTGCGGCGCTGGCGATCGCGGGCGTCGGCACGCGCCTTGTGCTTGAGCAGCAGCTGCACCCCGGCCGGATCGTCATCTTCGGTGGCAGCGGCGGCGAGCAGCGCCGGGGTGCCCTCGGCCGGTTCGCTGCGCGCACCGCGTTCGAGCAGGAAGCGGGCCAGGCGCCAGTTGCCGACCTGGCAGGCCACGGCCAGCGGCGACCAGCCTTCGCTGTTCAACGCATCGACTTCGGCGGCGGCATCGCGCAGCAGCGCGGCCACACCCGGGTCGGAACTGCGCGCGGCATGGTGCAGTGGGGTGTTGCCATCGCTGTCGATGGCACGCGAGTCGGCGCCGTTGGCGAGCAGGGTCATCACCGCTTCGGGGCGGCCGTGCCAGCTGTCACGGGTGGCGGCCAGCAGCGGGGTCATGCCCCGGTGCGGCGCATTCACATCAACGCCGCGGGCGATCAGTTCGCGCAGCAGGCGCAGGTCCGGCAGCACCGCCGCCAGTACGGCCAGGCTGCGCTGGTCGCGCCAGTTCGGGTCCGGCAGCGCATACGGATCGGCACCGGCCTGCAGCAGCTGCAGGCCCCGGTCGATGCGGCCATGGCGGGCAGCTTCATACAGTGCCGGGGTCAGTTCCTGCGGTGCCATCGCCTCCAGCGGCGCAGTTTCGGCCGCGGCGGCGAACATCGGTTCGTGCTCGTTGCTGGCCGTGGCCAACGGCCTGGAGCGCATCGACACCAGCGGCGCCGGCGCCACCCGCTGCAGCAGCAGGTGCAGCAGCGGCGACAGCACCAGCACCGCCAGCGCGGCAGGCCAGCGTGCGCTTTCCGGCAGCAGGTCGGGCCAGGCCGGCAACACCACCAGTGCAGCCAGTGCGATCACCAGCGCGGCCACGCCGAGGCCACGCCAGGCGGTCAGGTCGCGCCCGGCCAGCGCCTGCCAATGCTGGGCCAGGCTGCCGTCAAGGCGTTCAACGTCGTTCCACAACGGCCAGGTACGCCAGGCCGCCAGCAGGCCGGCACTGACCAGCACGCTCAGGCCCAGTACCGCGGCCAGACTGCCGCTGTCGCGCAGCGCCGCCAGCGGCCAGGCCAGCAGCAGCGCCAGCAGCAGCGGTGCGGCGGCCCACAGCGCCAGCAGCGCGGGCAGGTCCTGGCGTGCGACCACCTTCAGCGGCAACAGCGCGCGGCTGCGGCGCCACCACGACACACCCAGCGCGAACGCAGGCTGCGCCAGGGCGGCAAGGATGGCACCCGGAACGCCGCCCACAGCCGCGCCCAGCGCCAGTACGGCCCCCACGGCAAAGGCGATCGACAGCACGCGCGGACGGGAGGCGTCAGTCATAGTGCCGCGGCATCAGGCTGGCCACCGACGGCGGCACCTGCAGGTAGAACCCGCGTTCGCTCATTTCGCTGCGGACCTTTTCCGGATCGGCCTGGGCCAGGCGGCGCTGGGCATCCAGGGCCACCTCCAGGACGAAGGCGAGCGTCCCCAGCGAGGTGAGTAGCGGCGCAGGCAGCGCGCTGAAATCATCGCGTCGGGGAACGTAGACGTAGGTGTCTGGCTTGAGTTGGCTTTTATAGACGTAGGCGTGCATGTCCGCGGGACGATAACCCGGGAAGAGCCATGATTGTGTCGGAAAGCCGACACCGGGGAAAGCCGTCACCCGACGATGGCGGCGCGATCGGCGGCGTTTCCCCTGCGGGGTTCAGCAATGTGGCGGCGGCGTTCAGCCACACGCACACCTGGCGGCTGCGGGATCACTCGCCCCAGCGACGGAATACCAGGGACGTGTTGATGCCCCCAAATGCGAAGTTGTTGCTCATCACGTACTCGGCCTGGAGTTCGCGGCCCTGGCCGGTGATGAAGTCCAGCTGGCCGCAGCGCGGATCGACCTCCACCAGGTTCAGGGTCGGGGCAAACCAGCCGGCACGCATCATCTCGATGCTCACCCAGGCCTCGAATGCACCGCAGGCGCCCAGCATGTGGCCGACGTAGCTCTTCAGCGAGCTGATCGGCATCCGCGAGCCGAACACCTGCGCGGTAGCCTGGGTCTCGGCGATGTCGCCGTGATCGGTCGCGGTGCCGTGGGCGTTGACGTAGTCGATCTGCGCCGCGTCCAGTCCGGCATCCTCCAGCGCCAGGCGCATGGCCTGGGCCATGGTGTCGGCACTGGGCTGGGTGACGTGCTGGCCGTCGCTGTTGGTGCCGTACCCCACCACCTCGGCAAGGATGGTCGCGCCGCGCGCCTGCGCGTGCTCCAGGTCTTCCAGGATCAGCGTACAAGCGCCCTCGCCCAGCACCAGGCCGTCGCGGCCGGCATCGAACGGGCGTGGCGTCGACTGCGGGGCGTCGTTCTGCACGCTGGTCGCGAACAAGGTGTCGAACACGGCGGCCGCGGCGGCGTCCAGCTGCTCGGCACCGCCGGCCACCATCACCGTCTGCTTGCCGCTGCGGATCGCCTCATAGGCCGCGCCGACGCCCTGGCTGCCGGATGTACAGGCACTGGACGTGGTGTAGACGCGCCCGGACAGGCCGAAGAACACACCGATGTTGACCGGCGCGGTGTGGCTCATCATCTTCAGGTAGGTGGTGGCGCTGATGCCTTCGGTGGTGAACTCGTTGAGCATGCGGCCAAGTTCGCCGATGGCCTCATGGCTGCCGGAAGAGGAGCCATAGGCCACTCCGGTGCGGCCACTGCGCAGCACCGGATGGTCGTGCAACCCCGCTTCGTGCAGGGCGATTTCGGTGGCACGCACCGACATGATCGCCACCTTGCCCATCGAGCGGGTGCTTTTGCGGTTGTAGGTTGGCGGCAGCTCGAACGGCTGCGCCGGTGCGGCCAGTTTGGTGTTCAGCCCGGCATAGACATCCCACTCGGGCATCGCGCGCACGGCGTTGCGGCCGCTGCGCAACTGCGCGTGGATGGTTGGCCAGTCGTGGCCGAGCGGACTGATGGCGGCGGCACCGGTCACCACCACGCGATGGTCGATGCCCATCAGAGCATGCCTCCGTTGACCGAAATCACCTGCCGGGTGATGTAGCCGGCCGGCTCGGACAGCAGGAAGGCCACCGTCGCCGCCACTTCATCGGGACGGCCGACGCGGCCGGCCGGAATCAGTTTCAGGGCGTGCTCCACCACGTCCGCACTGAGCATCTCCGTCTCGATCAGGCCGGGAGCCACGCAGTTGACCGTGATCTGGCGGCTGGCCAGCTCCAGTGCGAGGGCCTTGGTGGCGCCGATGATGCCGGCCTTGGCCGCGCTGTAGTTGACCTGGCCACGGTTGCCGGCAATGCCGGACACCGACGACAGGGTGACGATGCGGCCCGGCTTGCGCCGCCGCACCATCGGCATGATCAACGGATGCAGCACGTTGTAGAAGCCATCCAGGTTGGTGTGGATGACCTGGTCCCAATCCTCCGACGACAACGCCGGGAAAGCGCCGTCGCGGGCGATGCCCGCATTGCAGACCACGCCGTAATACGCGCCATGCGCGTCCACGTCGGCCTCCAGCGCCGCGCGCGCGGCATCACGATCGGACACGTCGAAGGTGAGCACGCGCGCCTGCACGCCCAGGGTCTGGATCTCGGCCACCACGGCCTGTGCCTCCTCCACCCGGCTGCGGCAATGCACCACCACGTCGAATCCATCATGGGCAATACGCAGCGCAATGGCGCGGCCGATCCCCCGGCTGGCGCCCGTCACCAGTACGCATCGATTCCCAGTCATGCCTGTCCACTCTCCAGATAGGCCTTCGCGTCGGCCGGTTCGTACACCGACACGTTGGCAACCGCCCATTCTTCCTCGCCCGCCAGGATCCGGCAGGCGAACAACCCCAGCCCATTGTCGCCCAGCAGTTCACGACGCGCTTGCACCCGCAGCCGGGAGCCACTGGGGAAACCACTGCGCTGGCTGCTGTAGCGCCGGCTGCCAAGCAGGAACCCCAACTGCGGCACGCCGCCGGCCGCGCGCGCGCGGCAGCCTGCCCAGGCAGCAATTGCCTGTGCCATGTACTCAATGCCGATCCAGGCCGGCATTTCGCCATCTTCGATGAACAAGCCCGTCGCGGGCACCACCAGTTCGGCCTCGATGCTGTCCTGGTCCCATCGCAGTATCCGCTGCAGCAGGCACATGTCCTGGCGATGCGGCACCACTTCTTCGATCGCGTAGAGAGGGTTCATCGGCGTTCCAGTGCCAACACCGCATTGCTGCCGCCGAAGGCAAACGAGTTGCTCAGTATCCGTCGCAGCGGCCGTGCCAGGCGGGTGCCCGGCGCCACCAGTGACAGTGCCGGCAGCGCCTCATCCACGGCGCCATCCCACCAGTGCGGTGGCAGCCGCTGCAGCGGGTTCTCGGCCAGCAACATCCAGCACAAGGCCGCCTCGATCGCGCCGGAGGCACCCAGCGTATGCCCGGTGAGCGGCTTGGTCGAGCTGGCCGGGACACCGGTACCGAGCACCTCCGAAACCGCCAGGCTTTCCATGGCATCGTTGTGCTCGGTGGCGGTGCCATGCAGGTTCACGTAATCGACATCAGCGGGCGACCAGCCAGCGCGCTTCAGTGCCTGCTGCAGCGCATCGATGGCGCCTTGGCCTTGCGGGTCGGGTGCGGACATGTGGTGGGCGTCGGACGATTCACCCCAGCCTGCAAGAACCACCGGACCGATCTCGCGGGTGAGCAGGAACAGCGCGGCTCCTTCCCCGATGTTGATGCCGGATCGATGCTGCGAGAACGGATTGCAGCGCAGCGCGGATACCGACTCAAGCGCGCTGAAACCCGCCACGGTAAAGCGGCACAGGGAATCGGAGCCGCCGGCGATGACCGCATCGACAACCCCGGCGCGCAACAGGCGCGCTGCCGACGCCAGGGCCTTGGCACTGGATGAACATGCCGTGGACAGCGTCCATGCCGGGCCCTGCGCACCACTGCGAAGCCGTACGAACTGCGCGGCCGTTCCCATTTCCTGCTGCGCGTAATCGTAGTCCGCCGGCCAATGACCGTTGCTCGCGTGGGAGCACATGGCCCGCTCACCTTCGCCAATACCCGACGTGCTGGTCCCCATCACCACAGCCACACGCTCGGCGCCATAGCGGGCGATGGCCGCGGCCACCGCAGGCGCGATCTGCGCCAGCGCAACCGCCAGCAGCGCGTTGTTGCGCCCACGCAGGGCCAGCGGGAGTTCGTCCAGCGACGGCAGCGGCGTGCACACCTCCCCCAGCGCCAGGGTCCGCCCCGGCAACAGGCTGTCGTTGTTGCTCAACCCACCTGGCACCTCGGCGAACATCGCCTCCGCCACCGCCGCGCGGCCATCACCCAACGCGCAGACAATGCCCAGATCGTTGAGGAAAACGGCAGTGTCCATCAATCCTGCCCAGCCATATCGATCGATTCGATGCGCAGCGCGTAGCCTTCTGCGCGGTTGTCCAGCTGCAGGCTGCCATCCTGCAGGCGCTGCAGCTGCAGCCACACCGTGCCGTCGCGCGACAGACTGCGCTGGTGGCCGTCATCACCGACCTGCCAGCCAGCCGGCAATACGGCGGCGATCGCGGCCGTCGGCCACAGCGCGAACTGCAGATCGTCCAGCACACGCTCCGCGCGAACCTGCGGCGGCAACCACGATGCACGTTGCTCGGTCAGCTGCTGGCCATCCCAGCGCAGACGAACGCCGGTCTGGCCCATGGCCTGCACCGCCAGCTGCACCTGCTGCGCATCGGCTTCCAGCAGAGCATCGAGATCACGTTCGTGGCGCCCGAAGCGGAAATGCAGCTGCTGCTGCAGCGCCAGTGGCGTCGGCAGGCTGGACGGGGCCAACCGCAGCGGCGGCAGCTCGACCTGCGGCCTCGGCATGCGCCCGGCGCAGGCGGACAGCAACGCGAACAGCAGCAGCGCTGCAATGCTGCGCACGATCAGCGGCGGCACGCGGCCTCCAGCACACGTGTACGGCAGCCGCTGTTGATGGAATTGTTCATGTAGCGCCCTTCCGGATACGGGTCGAGGGGGGGTAGATGATGTTCCCGAAGTGGTCGCCGCGCCAGCGTCGGGCTGTGGCGTACGCACTCCGATTCAGGACGGCGGCAATGCATGGGGTGACGGTCGGAACAACGGCGAGATCAGCCAGACCAGGCCGATGCCGAACAGCAGCGTGAGGCCGAAGGCGCGCAGCGCCGGGGTCTGCGACAGCCCCAGAAGGCCAAACGACAGCCAGGTGCTGGCCGCGCCCACGCACACCGCCAGCCATGCGCTGGCATCGCCGCGGTGCTCGATCAGGAAGATGCCGTAGTCGATGCCCATGCCGAGCAGCAGCATCAGCGCCAGTACGTTGAACAGCTGCAGCGGCTGGCCGAACAGGCCCAGCAAACCCAGGGTCAGCGCACCGGCAATGAGCGTCGGCGCGAATACTCGCCAGGCCTGGCGGCGGTAGCGCAGCCACAGCGCGCCGAACACCAGCACGATACCGACCAGCAGCAGCCCACCCATCAGCTTGCGGTAGTGGCCCAGCAGCTGCGAGAAATCGGCGGTGCGGTCGACCCAGCGCACGCCGGGCAGGCCCTCGGCCGCGCCCTGCAGGGTGGCCAGCGCATCGGCACGCGACAGATCATCGACCATCACCACGCTGATCATCTGCCCGCCCACATCGCCCACCCACAGGTGGCGGAACGGCTGCGAGGCCGGCGACGCCAGGAAGGCTTCGGCGGTGAGCGGTGCGTTCGCGAACTGCGGTCGCTGCAGCGGTTCACCGACCGCCTCCGACACGGCCGACAGCACACCCGGTTCCACCTTCGCGGTCAGCGCGGCATCGGCCTGCTGGCGCGATGGCGACGGCAGCCAATCGCTGATCGCGCGGTAGCCACCAATGCGTTTGTCGTTGGCCAATACACGCAGGCGCCCGGTCAGTGCTTCCTCACGCTGCAGCAGCTGCGCGGCATCCGCCCCCTGCACCAGGTAGAACTGCGCCGGGCTGGGCATGCCCAGCAGCTGGCTGAGGCGGATCTGCTGTGCCATCAATGCCGGCGGCGAGGACTGCAGGCTGCGCAGGTCGTCGTTGCTCTGCAGGCGGGCGATGCCGATCGCAGACAGCGCCAGCGTGATCACCACGAACAGCATCACCGGACGGCGACCATGCAGACGCGGGAAGCGCTCCAGCGTGCTGCCCAGCCACTGCGAAAAACGGGTCTGGCGGATCTCACCACCATCCAGCCACGGGAACCAGAAGATCACCGTCAGGAACGCTGCCGCCAGGCCGACCACCGAGAACAGCGCCATCTGGCGCAGGCCCGGGAACGGCGTCAGGCCAAGCGCCAGGTAGGCCAGTGCGCTGGTCAGCAGCGCCAGCCACAGGCCAGGCAGCAGGTGCCTCAGCAGCTTCCAGCGGCGATCAGCCGGTTCGGCCTGGCGCGATGCAAACCAGTGAATGCCATAGTCCTCGGCCACGCCCACCAGCGATGCGCCAAACACCAGGGTCAACACGTGCACGTTGCCGAACACCAGCACGGTCACCGCCAGCGCCACGCCACAGCCGATCAGCAGCGACGTGGCCACCAGCAGGATCGGCCGCAGCGAGCGGAACGCGAGCCACACCAGCAGCAGCACCGCCGCAAGCGAGCCCCAGCCGATGGTATTGATCTCCCGGTTGGCCTGCACCGCCGCTGCTTCGGCATGCAGCGGCACGCCCGCATGCAGGATCTCCAGATCCGGAGCAGCCGCCTTCGCCGCCTGCCCGGCACGTTCCAGCAATCCATCCAGATGGCGCTCGCCATCAAGCTTGAACGCCGAACCCGGCGTATCGAACTGCAGTGCAGCCCAGTGCCTGCCTTCGGCGTCGAGCAGGCCATCATCGCCCAGCCGCAGGCCCGAGCCCTGCGCCTGCTGCTGCCACCATTGCGGCCACAGCGACAGCGGATCCTGCCGCCACTCGGTCAGACGTGGGGCCCCCATCGGGCCGTACAGCGCGGCCAGCGCCTGCTCGGCCAACGCGCCCGGTTCGCCGCCCTGCAGCTGCTCGCGCTGGGCCGGGGTCAGCAGGCGGTCGCGGTACGGCGCATAGAACGCGCGCGCCTCATCGAACCAGCCTTCGATCGAGCCGCTGGGTACCAGCAACGCGTGATCGGCGTCCTTGGCCATGGCCGCAGCAAACGCGGCCTGCGCGCGCTTGGCGGCGGCGCCGTCCTTGCTGCCGAGCAGCACCACCACCTGCCGCGAACTGCCATCGGCGATGCGCCGGGTGACGTCGCTCAACAGACGGTCATGCGCGTCCTGCGGCAGCAGCGCGAGGATGTCGGTGTCGATCCGCGTTTGCTGGCTCCACAGGTGCCACTGCTGCACGCCCAGCGCCAGCAGCAGCACCAGCCAGGCGATGCCCAGCCAATGCCACCAGCGCCGCAACCGGTCCGGTGCATTCAACGCCACGTCCTCACTCAAAGCGGCGCGCCTCGTCTGCGCTGAGCGCGGCCGGAGCCTCGCTGAGCGCGTTGAACTGGATCAGCGTGTGGTCCTTGCTGGCCTCGACAATCTCGACCTGGCGCACGTAACGGTCGCCCTGCAGGGTCAGCGACTGGAATGCCTTGGCCAGCATCGCTGACTTCGGCGTCAGCTGCAGGCGCCAGCCCTGTCCTTCGCGGCTGACCGTCACGTTGAACGGGCCGGACAGCGCCTGCACGTCGCCACTCATCAGCGCGAACATGATCGCGTTCACCGAGCGCATCGCAGGCTGCTGCCGCGCATCGAGCTCGACGCGGGTGCTGCCGTCACGCTGGCGGCTCAGGATGCGGTCGGCAGTGACCACCACCTCGGAGGGAAACGGCTTCAGCGTGGTCCAGATCACGCCATGCTGGCGCGCAACCACGAACCGGCCCTGCGAGCGCAATGGGTTCTTGAAGCCGCTGACCTGCTTTTCCTGCGTGAACTGGCCACGCAGCACCTCCGGCCGCGCCACCGCCTGGGTGATCGCGTCGATGGCTGGATCGGCGGCCTGCACCAGCGGTGCGGCCAGCAGCAACACCGCGCACAGCAGCGCACGCGCGAAACGATTGGCTCGGTTCATGGCGCAGGCACTCCCAGGCGTTCCCACAGTACCGGCGGGCACTGGTACAGCATTTCCCTGCTGGCCGCGTCCACCGCCACCTGGATGGTCATTGCGCGGGTCAGCACCTGGCCGCTCTGCGCATCGAGGATTTCATAGTCGATCTTCAGCCGGTTCTCCCATTCCACGAGGCGCGCGACGACGCGCAGCGGCTGGTTGAACAGCAGCGGGCGCACATACTTCACCCGTGCATCGACCACCGGCCAGAGGTAACCCGATTCGAGCATCTGCGGGTAGTCGTAGTTGTAACGACCCAGCAGTGCACAACGCGCGATCTCGAAGTACTTGAAGTAATGGCCATGCCAGACCACGTTCATCGGGTCGCAGTCATGGAAGGCCGGGGCCAGCGCAACTTCGGCCACCCGTTCGATTGCTTCATTCACCGGCATACAGCTCCCAACGTTGCGCGCGGATCTCCACCAGCAGGTCCCGCAGTTCGCGATCCAGCGCGCGGTCTTCTTCGACCAGGGCAATGCGCTGCCCCAGGTCGGCGTACATATCGGCCAGACTGCCATGCAGCTGCGCGTTCAGGCCAACCCGTTCGCGCAGCGCCAGTCCCTGGCGCGCGGCAATCAGCAGTGCAGCCACAACCTGCTCGGTCAGTTCGATCACGCGCAGGCAGTCGCGCGCGGCGATGGTGCCCATGCTGACCTTGTCCTGGTTATGGCATTCGGTGGACCGCGAGAACACGCTGGCCGGCATGGTCTGCTTCAGTGCTTCGGCAGTCCACGCCGAAACGCTGATCTGCAGTGCCTTCAGGCCATGGTTGATGGCCGCACGCGGGCCGGTGGCGGCCGACAGGTTGGCCGGCAGTCCATGGCTGTAGCGCGCATCGACCACCAGCGCCAGCTGGCGGTCGAGCAGGTCGGCAATGTTGGCCACCGTGTTCTTCAGGGTATCCATCGCCAGCGCGATGTGGCCTCCGTAGAAGTGGCCGCCGTGCAGGATGCGCTCGCCATCCGCATCGATCAGCGGATTGTCGTTGGCGCTGTTCAGTTCGGTTTCGATCAGCTGGCGCAGGAACGGCAGGCTGTCTTCCAGCACGCCGATCACATGCGGTGCGCAGCGCAGCGAATAACGGTCCTGCAGGCGCTGTTCATTGCGCGGCGGGCGCTCGCTGTGCAGGTCGCTGCGCAGGCGCGCGGCAATGCGCATCTGGCCCGGGTGCGGTTTGGCCGCGAACAGGTCTTCGTCGAAGTGGTGCGCGTTGCCGTCGCTGGCCAGCACATTGAAGGCGGTCAGGCGCGTGGCCATGCGTGCCAGGTAGTCGGCGCGCTGCCAGGCCAGGCAGGCCAGGCCGGTCATCACGGCGGTGCCGTTCATGATTGCCAGGCCTTCCTTCGGCCGCAGCTTCAGTGGCGCCATGCCGATCTTCGCCAGCACTTCGGCCGCCGGCTGCACGCGGCCGTCGTGCAGCACCTCGCGCTCGCCACACAGCACCGCCGCCACGTAGGAAAGCGGGGTCAGGTCACCGCTGGCACCGACCGAACCTTCGGCCGGAATCAGCGGCAGTACATCGTGCTGCAGCAGCGTAGCCAGGCCTTCCAGCAGCGGTACGCTGACACCGGACATGCCACGCACCAGCGACGCCAGGCGCGCGGCCAGCACCGCGCGGGTCTCGACCGGGTCCAGGTAACGGCCGAGGCCGCAACCATGGTAGGTGTACAGATGATGCGGGAGCTCGGCCACCAGCGCCGGCGGGATGTTCACCGTGCACGAGTCGCCGTAGCCGGTGGTCACACCGTAGATCACGCCGTCATCGCGCAGCAGGCGGTCGAGGAAGTCGGCACCGCGCTGGATGTGCGCGCGGAACGCCGGCGCCTCGCTCAGCGCGGCTTCGCAACGGCGCCGGGCCAGGGCAACCACGTCTTCGATGGTCAAGGGTGCATCGCCAAAGCGGCACGCGGGTACGGCGTCAGTCGTCATGCGGAGCCTGATCCCAGAAGGGGAAGAAATTGAACCAGTCCAGCGGCGACTGGATGACCTGCTGTTCCAGCCAGCCCGCATAGCGCTGCACCTGATTGGACAACGCCGCATCACGCGACCCGCGTGGCAGCACGATGCGATCGGCGAACGGCTCGAACACGATCCGATAGCCCTCGCCCTCATGCAGGCAGGCCATGGTGTAGACCGGGCAGCCCAGTGCGGCGGCCAATACATACCCGCCGATGGGGAACGGCGCACGTTGCCCGAGGAAATCGGCGCTGAGGCAGCGCCCACCACCGACCGGCGTACGATCGCCGACAATGGCCACGAAACCACCGGCGGCTACTTTGTCGGCCAGCATCATCGCGGTGGCAGGCCCCATTTCGGTGACCTGCACAAGCTCCACCGCTGCCAGCGGATCCAGTCGGCGCAGCAGGCGGTTGAAGCGCTGCGCATGCGCGGTATGCACCAGCACGGTGATGCGCAGGCCGGGAACCCGCTCGGCCAGCACCTGGCACAGTTCCAGGCAGCCGATGTGCGCGGTGAGGATCAGCCCGCCTTCGCGCTGCGCGATCCTCTCCAGCACCGGGGTGCGATGCAGGTGGATGCGTTCGGGCGGATAGCGCCCGCCGATGGCGAGGGTCTTATCCAGCATCGTGTCGGCAAACGCGAAGAAGTGGCGCAGGCTGTCGCGCCGGGTCGGCGCGCGACCCAGCACGCCACTGTGGGCCTGCAGGCGCTGCAGATACTGCATCGAGGCCTGGCGGCCAACGCGGTTGCCCAGCCAGTGGCAGGCCACCACCGGCCACACGCACATGCGGAACGGCCAGCGCCCGAACCAGCGGTGCACCCAGTACAGGACCAGCACGCCGGCCACCGAGGTGGATTCACCAATATCGGCCCAGTGCGGGGCACCCTGCGGGGTCGCCATTTCAGCACTGCCCCCGCAGGCGTCGGCGCAGCAGGCGCGGTGCGCGCCAGAGCATGCCGAAGAACAGGCGGGTGTGCATGCGGGTGATGCGCACGTTGTCGCGCCACATATCAAAGTGCGACACGCCATCGGAAGGATAGGTCACGCGCGTGGACAGGTGCTCGACCGGCACCTGCCGCCAGTACAGACGCACGATCACCTCGGTATCGAAATCCATGCGCCGGCCGATGGTCTCTTCGCCGGTCAGGCGCAGAACCGGTGGCAGCGGGTACACGCGGAAGCCGCACATGGTGTCGCGCAGGTGCAGCGACAGCGTATTGATCCAGACCCAGATGTGGGTGGCGTAGCGGCCATACAGGCGTGCCTTCGGTACGCTGGCATCGTAGGCCGGGATACCACAGATCACCGCATCCGGATGGGCACGCGATGCCTCGATGAAACGTGGCAGGTCGCCGGTATCGTGCTGGCCGTCGGCATCGATCTGCAGCACGTGGCTGTAGCCACGCGCGTGGGCCTCGGCGAAGCCGGCCAGCATCGCCCCGCCCTTGCCCTGGTTGATGTCCAGGCGCAGCAGGTCGACGCCCTGGCGCTGCGCCAGCGAACGCAGCACGGCCGCACATGCGTCATGTGAGCCGTCGTCCACCAGCAGGCATGGAAGGCCGGAAGCCAGCACGCCGTCGACTACCGCCGCGATCGCATGTTCGTGGTCGTAGACAGGAATCACCACCAATGGCGCGAACGCGGCACTGGCACTGGAGGGATCAATCCGCATCGGCGAACACCACTTTTCCGCTGGAGTGCATCCCATGGCTGGAGGTATAGCGGAAGCCCAGCACGCCACGCGCGGCATCCCAGTCCAGCTGCAGGGTCAGCACGTCGCCCGGCCGCGCGACGTGCTGGAACTTCACCGCGTCCATGCGCAGGAAACCCGCCGGCATCGCGAACGCCTGGCGGCCGAAACGCACCGCCCAGTCCAGCTGGGCCACACCGGGCAGGATTGCTGCCTGCGGGAAGTGGCCCTGGAATGGCCGCAGCGCCGGGTCGAGGGTCATGCGCAATGTCGCGCTGGACGTATCGCGGTGATCCCACAGCGGTACCGGCATCGGCGGCTGGAACAGTCCCGCCAGCGCCGACTGGGTGACCTTGCCCTGCGCATTGAATGGCAGCGACTGAACCAGTCGCCAGCGACGTGGACGGGTCACTGCGTCGTGGCTGTGGGCCAGCCGCGCGCCCAGGCGCTGGCCGAGTGCACGACGCGCCTCGTCACCCCCGTCCAGCAACGCGGGATCTGCCGGCACCACCACCGCTGCAAGCTGCTCGCGTTGGCCCGGCAGCACCAGCACGCGTGCCTCCTCCACTTCGGTGTCTTCGCGCAGCGCACGTTCCAGCGCATCCAGCGAGACACGCCGCTCTTCAATCTTGACGATGCGATCGGTTCGGCCCAGCAGGCGGAAACACCCGTCGGCCAGCGCTTCGACGCGGTCCTGGGTGCGCCACCATCCGGCGTTCTCCAGGTGTGACGACGCCACGGCCAGGCATCCCTCCTCGATCCGCCACTGCACGCCCGGCAGCGGCTGCCACGGCGGCAGGTCGGTTTCCCAGCGACGCCAGGCGATGCCGCCGGTCTCGCTGCTGCCGTACACCTCGGTGGGAGCCACGCCCAACCACTGCCGCACCTGCCGCGCCGCTTCTTCAGGCAGCGGGCCGCCGGAGGAGAACACTGCGCGCAGACGGCCATGCAGGCTGAACCAATCCAGCTGTTCGGGCAGGCGCTTGAGGTGGGCCGGGGTGGCCACCAGCACCGTATCGGTACCGGACAGCGCCGCCACCAGATCTTCATGGAAGAACCGGCGCGGATGAATCAGGCGACCGGCGGCCAGCGGCCACAGCACGCGGAACAGCAGCCCGTAGATGTGCTGGTGCGAAACCGTGCCATGCACCTCCACCCCTTCCAGCTGCACTCCGAACGCAGCCTGCAGCGCGTCAACTTCGCGCGCCAGCTGGTCCAGGCGCTTATTGATCGCGCTGGGTTGGCCGGTGCTGCCAGAGGTGAACACGCACAGCTCGCAGGCGCGCTCGTCCAGCATCCGCAACGCACCGTCCACCTCTGCATCCACCGCCGCCAGCGGGCGGTAGTCGGCGGAGACATCGCCAGCAAAACCACTCACCTGTGACTGCAGGGCCTGCAGCGTGGCCGGCAGGTTGTCGGCAGCCAGAAACACCCGCTTGCCGGCATGCCAGGCGCCGTATAGCGCTGCGGCGAAGGCCACGGCATCGTCGAAGTACAGGGCCCAGTCGCGCCCCTCGGCAGCGGCAAAGGCCGAGTGCCACGCCAGCACGCGCCGATGGAACCCGGCGTGATCGAGCAGCACACCGTCGCAGACGCCAACCGGGCGTTGCGGCCGCGCATCCAGCAGCAGCCGATCCAGGGCAATCCACTCAGCCATGCGTATGCACCGCCCTGACCCGTTGCCGCACCAGCCACTCACCCGCAAACAGGATTCCCATCAACACGTACGCCAGCAAACCGTTGTAGAGCATCCAGACCCGGTCCGACGCATACAGCGCGGTCAGCAGGGCCAGGCTGCCGTTGAAGACAAAGAAGCCGCACCACACCTGGGTGACGCGACGGGTATAAGGCACCGCCGATGCAGGCAGGTCCGGCTCCTGCATCCGGGCCAGGCGCTCGACCACGGGAGGACCGAATCGAAGGCTGCCGGCAAACACGACCAGCATTACGGCATTGACCAGCGCCGGGTACAGCTTCAATGGCAACGCCTGGTTGAGTACCGTCGCCAGCACCGCGAGCAGGCCGGCACCCGCTGCCGCGCCCCACCACACCGGTTGCCGCGTGCCCAGTGCCCGCAGCAGGGCCAGCGCGAACAGCAGCAGCGACGACCAGCGCGGCTCGAAACGGCCCATCGCCAGATAGACCAGCAGCGGATAGGCCAACGAGATCGCAGCCACCGCCACCGTGCGTGCGCGTGCCATGGGAACGGCGCCCGCGCTGCGGTCAGGCGGCCGCCTGGTCCGGCAGCAGGCCATGCGTCACATCGACGATGTCCTGCACCGTACGCACGGCCTTGAATGCTTCCGGCTGCAGGTTGCGACCCAGCAGCGGCTTGAGCTGAACGATCAGATCGACCGCATCGATGCTGTCGATGTCCAGATCGTCGTACAGGCGGGCCTGGGGCGTGATCCGGGCCGGTTCGATCTCGAAGCTGTCGGTGAGGATGGAAACGATGCGATCGAACAGTTCATTCTTGGTCATGGCAGTTCCTGGCACCGGTTACGACCGATGGGCGGCGACGAACTCGCCAAGCGCGCGCACGCTGGAAAAATGGCGGCGGGTCTCTTCCGAGTCGGATGACAGGCTCACACCGTACTTCTTCTGCAGCGCCAGGCCCAGTTCCAGCGCATCGATCGAATCCAGGCCAAGGCCCTCGACGAACAGCGGCGCAACCGGATCGATATCCTCCGGCGTGATGTCCTCCAATGAAAGCGAGGAAATGATCAATACCTTGATCTCGTGCTCAAGTGCTTGCACGGGTGGGGTCTCCAGACAGGTCGAAGTAACGGGAAAGGTGCTCGGTGACGCGACGTGCCGCCAGGCCATTCCCTCCTGGCGAGTCGTCTTCGACCAGAAACGGCGAGATCGGGATATCTTCGCCGATCTGCAGCCGAACGTGAAAGCAACGTGAGGGAATACGATACCACTTCTGTCCTTTGGCCAGGGTCGGCGGCGTACAGGTGATCCGCACCGGCGTGATGTTCAGACGGCCGCGGACGGCGATGTTGGCGGCGCCGCGCTGCAGCCGCAGTGGCTGCCCGGGCACGCTGCGGGTGCCCTCCGGAAAAATGACCAGGCTGCCACCGGCACGGACCGCCTTCACGCAGTCATCGACCAGGCCGGGCCCATCGTCGTTGGCAATGTAGCCGGCGGCCCGCACCGCACCGCGCATGAACGGGTTGCTGGCCACCGCGCGCTTGACCACGCACTCCGCGTTGGGCAGCAGTGACACAAGGCAGACCACATCGATGAGCGTTGGATGGTTGGCCAGCACCAGCAGACCGTCGCGCTGCAGGCGTTCGCGCCCTTCGATCTCGCAGGTCATCACACCCAGCCTGCGCATCAACCGCAGCTGGCCGGCAAAGGCGAGCTGGACCAGACGGCGCGCACGGCTGCGGCGCGCGAGCGGATCGCGCATCAACAGCAGCAGCGGCATTACCACCGTTCCCAGCACCAGCCCGCCCAGGCCAAAAGCGAGAAAGCACAGCGCCGTGCCGAACACACGCCACGCATGATCGAGGCGGCGCAGCCCCTCAGCCACGGCGGCCCCAGGACCAGCGTTGTTCCTGCGTTACGTGCTCAAGCGCCGGCATTCCCGACAACAGGAAGCGATGCAGGTCCAGTGCGTGCGGCAGATGGCCCGGCACGCCCTCGGCGTCACTCGCCGGCTCCCAGCGCAATGACAGGGTCGGGCAGCCTTCGCGAGGCTGGGTGAGACGCCAGCACCATGCGAAGAACACGTCGGGTTCGTCGGCGAACGGCGCGTATATACCGGGCAGGGGCGATTCGTACACCACCACACGCACCTCACGGGCGCCGTCAGCCAGCAGGCCGACCGCTTCCAGGCAGGCGGCTTCCGCCGTGGCCTGGCCCGCGGCCAACGCCAAGTAGTTGCCCCGGTGACCGCGGGCAATCGAATACAGCGCCGCAATGGCGTTGTGCACCGACAGCCCGAAGGTCGTGGGCGACAGGGGTTCTCCGGTTGCCAGCGATCCCAGCAGATCCATCGAGCGGGTCACGTCGCCATGGCGGCTGGCGAAAACCAGCGGCACCTGACTGTCGGCACCCTGCGCGTCCTCACACCAGCATGCGGCCTGGATCGCCATCCGGCCCAGCCGTTCGATACGCCGACGCTGCATCGCCGGGACTTCGGTGAGCGCTGGCGCGCCCTCGCCCACGGGCAGGAACGGCGCATCGGCCCAGCGCAGCCATTGGCTGCGCTCGGTCAGGCCAGGCGCCCAGGCGGCCCAGTCGACGACGGAAAATTCAATCATCTAGCGGTGGTGTTTCACTGGGGGAACGATAGGCACGGGCCACTCAAGGCGACGCGCGGCTCCCCCTTCCTGCAGCCGTGCGTCCGTCCAGGACGTTGCCGGCTACCCCCTTGGCTGCCGGAAAGGAGCGCACGCTATCACGTCCAACGCAGGGAATGCAGTCTTCACAAACAACAACGCGGGAACTGCCAGCCGCAGTTCCCGCGCAGGGTTCTCAGTGGTAGCCGGCGTCAGCGTGCACTTTGCCGCGAAATACCCGGTAGGACCACGCTGTATAGCCGAGGATGACTGGCAGCAATATGACCAGCCCCACCAGCGTGAAGCCCAGTGAAGACGCCGGCGCGGCGGCCTGCCACAGCGTCATCGACGGCGGCAGCAGGTACGGCCACATGCCCAGCACCAGGCCTAGGAAGCCGAGCACGAACAGGGCAAGGCTGAGCAGGAACGGCGGCAGGTCGCGGCGCGGGTGCGTGGCACTGCGCCACAGCGCGGCAGCCACCGCCAGGGTCAGCAACGGCACCGGCGAGAGCCACCAGAAGTTGCCGTCGCTGAACCAGCGGTCCATCAGGCGCGAATCGAGGAACGGCAACCAGCTGCTGACCAGGCCCATCGCCGCGATCACCGCCACCACCAGCGGGCGGGTCATCTGCCGCGCCAGCGCCTGCACGCGCCCTTCGGTCTTCAGGATCAGCCAGGTGCTGCCCAGCAGCGCATAGCCGGCCACCAGCGCGGCACCGGTCAGCATCGCGAACGGGCTGAACCAGGCGAACGGGCCACCCTGATAGACACCGTCCACCAGCGGGATGCCCTGCACCAGGGTGCCGAGGATCACGCCCTGGGCGAAAGTTGCCAGCAGCGAACCGAGGCCGAACGCCACGCTCCACAACCGGCGCGAACGATGTGCCTTGAAGCGGAACTCGAACGCCACGCCGCGGAACACCAGCGCCACCACCAGCAGCAGCACCGGCAGGTACAGCGCCGACAGCAGCACCGCGTAAGCCTTGGGGAACGCCGCCAGCAGGCCGGCGCCACCGAGCACCAGCCAGGTCTCGTTGCCGTCCCAAATGGGCGCGGCGGTGTTCATCATCAGATCCAGCTGTTCCTCGTCCTCGGCGAACGGGGCCAGGATGCCGATGCCGAGCACGAAGCCATCCAGCACCACGTACATCAGCACGCCGAAGCCGATCACCGCGAACCATGCCACCGGCAGCCAGGTCATCAGGTCCATGTCAGCGCTCCTCCAGCGGTTCGTCGGCCGCCGACAGCGGGCGCGCCGGGGTGTGGCTGCCGTGGTCCAGCGACGGCCCTTCGGCGTACGGCTGCGGCCCATGGCGCAGGATCTTCACCAGGTACCAGATGCCCCAGCCGAACACGAAGGCATAGCCGACCACATAGACGCCCAGTGACAGCGCGGTCATCCACGCACTCTGCGGGCCCACCGCATCAGCGGTGCGCAGCACGCCGTACACCACCCACGGCTGTCGCCCCATCTCGGTGACGAACCAACCGGAGATCAGCGCGATGAAGCCACTGGGCAGCATCCAGTTCCAGCCGCGCAGAAGCCACGGCGAATCCAGCAGCCTGTTGCGCCACAGCTGGAACGCCGACACCCAGGCCAGCACCAGCATCAGCGTGCCCAGCCCGACCATGATGCGGAAGGCGAAGAACACCGGCGTCACCGGCGGGCGCTCGCTGGCCGGCACCGAGGTGAGCGGATCGAAGGTGCCGTCCAGGCTGTGGGTAAGGATCACGCTGCCCAGCTTCGGGATGGCAACTTCGAAATCGTTGCGCTCTTCCTTCTCGTTCGGCAGCGCGAACACCACCAGCGGCACGCCCTCGCCTTCCTTGGTTTCATGCCAGTGCGCTTCCATCGCCGCGATCTTCATCGGCTGGTGCTTGAGCGTGTTCAGGCCATGCATGTCGCCGACGAAGATCTGCACCGGCACGGTCAGTGCGGCGAACGCCACCGCCGCGATCAGCATGCGCCGACCCGCTTCCACGTGCGTGCCCTTGCGCAGGTACCACGCGCCCACACCACCGATCACGAAACAGGTAGTGATGAACGAGCCCAACGCCATGTGCGCCAGGCGATAGGGGAACGAGGGATTGAATACCACCTGCCACCAGTCCACCGGATGCACGATGCCGTTGACCATCTCGTAGCCGGCCGGCGTATGCAGCCAACTGTTGGACGACAGGATCCAGAACGTGGAGAACAGAGTGCCCAGCGCCACCATGCAGGTGGACAGGAAATGCAGGCGCGGCGAGACCCGGCCCCAGCCGAACATCATCACGCCAAGGAAGCTGGCTTCCAGGAAGAACGCGGTCAGCACCTCGTAGGTCAGCAGCGGGCCGATGACCGTGCCGGCCACCTCGCTCAGCCGCGGCCAGTTGGTGCCGAACTGGAAGGCCATGACGATGCCGCTGACCACACCCATGCCGAACGACACCGCGAAGATCTTCTGCCAGAAGAAGTACAGCTCGCGCCACACGGGCAACTTCGTGCGCAGCCACCGCCATTCAATGAAGGCCAGCCAGCTGGCCGTACCGATGGTGAAGGCGGGGAACAGCACATGGAAACTGATGACGAATCCGAACTGGATCCGGGACAACAACAACGCGTCCAAGGGACGCCTCCTGCCTGCGACCGGTGGGATACCGGACCACTTTAGGAGGATTTCGTTAAGGTGGGATGCGACCGGGTGACGCGCTGCTTCACTTTGTCGCAGGTGGAGCTGGATGACTGGATGAATGGGCTACAAGGGCTTCAGCAAGATCAAGGGCGGCTCCTTGGCGATTCGCAGAGCCCGAGGTACCAATGCAGTCAAGCAGGTCGCCATCACCAGCACGACAGCGATCAATGTCGAGACCCACGGTGAACCTGTGACGCCGCTCTGTGGCGACCCTATCCACTGCAACGACAGCGCACCGAGCAGGGCGCCCAACGTGGTGAACAGTGAAACCTCGAACATGATTTCGGCAAAGATCACAGATCCGCGCGCACCCAAAGTGCGTCGGATCCCGATGGAGTGCCGGCGTCGATCGAGCCATGCACCTACGACTCCGGAGATGCCAGCCATCAAAACACCCAGAACAACGGCGGTCATGATGGCGAGCACCGTCGTAGCGAAGCGATCAGCTTTGACGTACACGTCGCGATATCCCGCCAGCGTCTCGACACCGGTCGGATTCACGATCCGATAAGGCCGCTGCAGCGCATCGACAATGCGATCAAGCGATGAACGATCGACCACAGACCTCCACTTCGCCAGATAATAGCGACTCGCGCCCATGGGAAGGCCCGGAAGCAACGCCCACTGCGAGTCTCGCTCATTGCCTCCCGGCGCCGGCCCGGCAACAGACGCAAATACGCCACGACGACCCGGCTGCTGCCGGGGCCGAAGTACAGGTGGCGGCCAACAGCACTCTCCGTTCCGAACAGACGTGCAGCCAGCGTTTCACTTATCAGCACCACCGGAGCGCCTTCAAGCATGTCGTCCTCTGCGGCATCCCGCCCCAGGACGATTCCCGCGCCCAGCATCGCCAGCAAGCCAGCGCTGGCAGTTACCACGGGAATGCGATCACATCCCGCAATGTCTGTCGTGCCGGAACTCATCGAATACGCCATGGCCGACTCGCTGGTGCACACGCCGTATCGATGGGCTCTTCCCCCGAACGGAACGGAGTCGCTCACAACGGTGTCCTGAACACCGGGCAGCCGGATCGCAGACAGGTCTGCACGCAGCACTGCCGCATCCGCGCCGTCTTCGACATCCGAGACCCTGACCACACCAATCGATACTGCCTCCCGGATGCACCCGGTGTTCAATCTGGCGAAGCTGTCCAGCGTAGATTGCAGTGCGAACGCACATGCCAGGCTTGCAAGCGCTGCCTGCACCGCAAGCAGTGCAGCGCATCCCAGGTGTCGTCGGGTCTCCCTCATCGATTCGAACATTTCAGGCAGCTCCCTTCGCGAAGGCACTCGACAGTGAGCTGACCCTGCAGATTTCAAACGATGGGACCAATGAGCAGAGCAACGTCGTGACGACTCCCAGGGCAGCTGCCATCAGCATTGCCCCAGCATGCATCGCTGTTATCGCGCTGGGCAGAACGTCTCCCGCAGCAACCACCCGGATTCCCAGCGCATAGGTGACGACAGCGAGTGCACTGCTTGCGACTCCCGCCGCGATGGATTCCCAGATGAGCTGGACGAACACGTCTCGGCGTCGCGCTCCCAGTGCACGTCGTATCGCGAGCTCCCGCCTACGGCGCCCCAGACTGAAGCTCAGCAGTGCCGCCGCATTGACGACGCACACACCGAGAAGGATCAGTGACAGCCGAAGCTGCATCCTGGCCCGCTCCGGAACCAATCCCAGCCTGTCCAGCCAATCCATCAACGGCCAGAGTGCCACCTGCTGCGTGTCTGGTTCGATCCGATGGTCCTTTGCCTGCGCATAGGCGTTCAAACTCGCGCGGTAGGCGGCGACATCATCTGCGGTAGGCAGCCACGCCCACAGTTGAAGCCATGAAACGTTGCCCCCTGCAAGATCCGTGTCCTGGTCACCACCCCAGATCGCCGTCCCGTCCACAACAGTCAACTTGTCCGCGATTGCGGTTTCAACTGGCAGGTAGATCTCGTCAGGCTCCACAAACGGCCGGCGTGTGAGATCTCCCTGAAACATCGGCACCGGGTGCCAATCCTCCGCGACACCCACGACGGTGTAGGTGCGTCTGCCCAGTTCCAACGGATGACCAACGCAATCCAGTGCACACTCACGCTTGGCGAGCGCACGCGACAGGACCACCATTCGACTCGCAGCATGTCCCTCCTCGGCAGTCCATGCCCGTCCTTGAACAACGGCAATGCCAAGGACACTGAAGACTTCGGACGTGGCGAACCTGGCGCGCAGTCTTGCGCTGGACTCTCCCAGCCGGGAGAGCGTCACCGCCCCCCCTGCCATAGCTGCCTGTTTCCACGTCCCGCCCTGGTTCAGAAGCGCCTTTGCGTCTGGCCAGGTCAGTGCCTGACCAGGTTCCGGAGAACCACTGCGGAGTGCATCTGGACGCGCGTCAAGGTACGGGCGGAACAATGCCGAGCTCCGGCTTGGTGCGGGATCGGACGATGCCTGGAGAACAATGGAGAGCATCACAGTCGTGATCCCTACCCCTGCACCCAGCATGAGAGCGATTGCCAGATGAGTGCCGATTCGCTGCTTGAATCGGGCAAGTGAAAGCTGGATGTAGTAGAGCATCATCCAACTGCATCCGGTGTTGACTTACGGGCGCACCTGTCCATGTGATTCTCACTCCATGCCCGTGAAAGCTGATGGTTGAGAGTCTCTGATTGTGAAACTCCGCCTCAAGCGGAGGCATGGAATTTGCAACTTTCCTCAGGAAACACACGTAGCTCGTGGACCTTGGATAGAGCGACCGCCACTGATGACGAGACCGACGTGACGGAATCTGTCGGGAAAGGCCAACTGTCGATTTGCGGACAACGCCCGATGCCTGGATTTCTGATCGGGAGTTGGAGGAAGAAACGTCCCAAGGCAGGTGCAGACGTCAATGTTCTCCTAGACCCAGAAATACCAGACAGCCCCCGCCACCAACGCGCCCAGCAACACCACCTGCACCACCACATAGCCCACGCCACTGTCGCGCGACTCAGCGGCAATGCGCTTCTGCAGCGCCTCACTCACATCCGGCGTTTCTTCCTGCTGCACCTGCTCACGCAACACCTGCGCCAACGCGCGCTTTTCCGCATCGCGAGGGTCGGTCGGTGGGTTCACAGCAGTTCTCCGGCGGCGGTATGCCGCGTCAGTTCCTGCTTCAGGACCTGGCGCGCGCGGTACAGGTGGCTCTTGATGGTACCGCGTGCCAGTCCGGTCACCTGCTCGATCTCGGCCAGATCGAAATCCTCCAGGTAGTGCAGACCGACGAGCAGGCGCTGCGGTGCACTCAGCCGTTCGAGTGCCGCACCAAGCTGGCGCCCTGCCTGCAGCCCCTCGCTCAACTCGGCCGGGCCTGGGCCTTCGTCGCCGATCCCAAGTTCCTCCGGCACCTCAACGGCCACCATCCATTGCGCCTCCAGCCGCCGCCGGCGCAGGTGCTGCAGTGCTGTGGTGTAAGCGACCCGGGAAACCCAGGTGCGCAGCGAGGATTCAAAACGAAACCGGTGCAGCTGGCGGAACACGGCAAGGAAGGTTTCCTGCAGCAGGTCGGCCACCTGATCGCGGTCGCCCACCATGCGCCCGATCACATGTGCGCAGGTGCGCTGGTGGGTTTCAACCCGTTGCGCAAAGGCCGCCTGCGAACCGTCGATGATGGCCCGCACCAGCGCCTGGTCCGCATCCAACGGTTCTACGGGGACCGCCGTCGCCGCTGCATCGTGGCGGCGACGCCCCCGCAATGCAGCTAATGCTCCACCCAGCAGGCTCATGCGCTGGGCGCCCCCTGTGCCCGTGGCATGTCCTGGCTCAGCCCTTGCGCGCGGCGGGACGGGTGAAGTGCCAGGCCAGCAGCTGGCCGAGACCGGCACTGCCGACCAGCGCGGCGGCGGCGCCAAAGGTCAGGTCACGGGCACCGATGGCTTCCAGCAGGGCCATGGCCAGCGCCAGGCAGACCAGGCTGATGCCCCAGCGCAGCGCGCCCTGGCGGCGGCGCTCTTCTTCCAGCACGGCCAGCGAGCGGATCACTTCCTCCGGCACGTGCGGGGCCACCAGTTTGCTGCGGGCGCGGGCATCGGCAATGGCATGGATCGCGTAGGCGATGCAGACGAAGAGGGTGATCGGGATGAGTTCCTGCATGGTCGGGCTCCTGTTCGGTGGATGATGCGGGTTCAGGAGAATGGATGCGCGAGGCCGGCCACCGGTTGCACCACTTTGCCAATCCCGCTGCCATGACCTGTGGCCCCTGCCCCCGGCCCTTGCGGCTGCTACGCTTGGCCGGTTTCCTCTACTGGTGCCGTCCGCCCATGTCCCGAGTGCTGCCCCTGTCCCTCCTGCTGTCGGCCGTGCTGGCCGCACCGGCTGCGCATGCCGCGCCGACGCCGATCACCATCGAACAGGCCATGGCCGACCCGGACTGGATCGGTCCGCCGGTCGAGAAGGCCTGGTGGTCGTGGAACAGCCAGCAGGTGGAGTACCAGCTCAAGCGCAACGGCAGCCCGGTGCGCGATACCTTCCGCCAGCCGGTGGCCGGTGGCGTGGCCGCGCAGGTGGCCGATGACCAACGCGGCACCCTGGACGTGGCCGAGCCGGTCTATGACCGCAGCCGCAGCCGCAGCGCCTTCGTCCGCAACGGTGACGTGTTCGTGCGTGACCTGCGCAGCGGCGCGCTGACCCAGCTGACCCGCAGCAACGAGCGCGCGGGCAACGTGAACTTCGCCGCCGACAACGGCGTGATCTGGCGGGTCGGCCAGAACTGGTTCCACTGGACCGCCGCCAGCGGCGTGCAGCAGGTGGCCAGCCTGAAGGCCGAGAAGGACCCGCGCACGGCACCGAAGGCCGACGTGCTGCGCGACCAGCAGCTGCGCACGCTGGAAACCCTGCGCCGCGACCGTGACCAGCGCGAAGCACTGAAGGACCAGGACCAGCGCTGGCGCCAGGCCGACCCGACCCGCGCGCCGGGCCCGGTGTACCTGGGCGCCGACGTGGAGATCGCCGACAGCGTGCTGTCGCCGGACCTGACCCACCTGATCGTGGTGACCAAGCCGAAGGACTTCGACGACGGCCGTGGCGGCAAGATGCCGCTGTACGTGACCGAGTCGGGCTACGAGGAAACCGAAGACACCCGCACCCGCGTCGGCCGCAACGGCTTCGAGCCGCACACCCTGTGGTACGTGAACGTGCGCACCGGCAAAGCCGAGAAGGTCTCGCTGGCTGGCCTGCCGGGCATCAGCACCGATCCGCTGGCCGAGCTGCGCCGCAAGGCCGGCAAGGACGCGCTGAAGGGCGAACGCAGCCTGCAGGTGATGAGCGACTTCATGGGCGGTGGCATCCGCTGGAGCGCCGACGGCCAGCAGGCGGCGGTGATGCTGCGTGCCAACGACAACAAGGACCGCTGGATCATCAGCGTCAACGCCGCCGACGGCCGCGTGCAGAACCGTCATCGCCTGACCGACAACGCCTGGATCAACTGGGGCTTCAACGATTTTGGTTGGATGGCCGATGGCCGCACGCTGTGGCTGCTGTCGGAGGAATCGGGCTTCTCGCACCTGTACACCCAGGCCGGCACGGCCAAGCCGCAGGCGCTGACCAGCGGCAAGTGGGAAACCTCGGCGCCGGTGCCATCGGCCGATGGCAAGGGCTTCTACTTCCTGTGCAACCAGCAGGCGCCGCATGACTACGAAGTCTGCGCGGTCGACACCGGCAGCCGCCAGGTGCGCGAGCTGACCAGCCTCAACGGCGTGGAAGACTTCTCGCTGTCGCCGGACGGCCAGCAGCTGCTGGTGCGCTACTCCGGCGCCTACCTGCCGCCGCAGCTGGCCGTGCTGCCCAGTGCCGGTGGCCAGACACGCGTGCTGACCGACACCCGCACCGCCGACTACAAGGCGCGCCAGTGGATCCAGCCGAAGCTGGTGGCGGTGCCGTCCAAGCACGGTGCCGGCGTGGTCTGGGCCAAGTACTACGAACCGGAAAACAAGGAACCCGGGAAGAAGTACCCGATCGTGATGTTCGTGCACGGCGCCGGCTACCTGCAGAACGTGCACCAGCGCTACCCGGCCTACTTCCGCGAGCAGATGTTCCACAACCTGCTGGTACAGAAGGGCTACATCGTGCTGGACATGGATTACCGCGGCAGCGAGGGCTACGGCCGCGACTGGCGTACGGCGATCTACCGCAACATGGGCCACCCGGAACTGGAAGACTACAAGGACGGCCTGGACTGGTTGGTCGATACCCAGCAGGGTGACCGCGACCACGCCGGCATCTACGGTGGTTCCTACGGCGGCTTCATGACCTTCATGGCCCTGTTCCGCTCGCCGGGCACCTTCAAGGCCGGCGCCGCGCTGCGCCCGGTGGTCGACTGGCACCAGTACAACCACGGCTACACCAGCAACATCCTCAACACCCCGGATATCGATCCGGAGGCGTACCGCGTGTCCTCGCCGATCGAGTACGCGCAGAACCTGCAGGACAACCTGCTGATCGCCCACGGCATGATAGATGACAACGTGTTCTTCCAGGACTCGGTGAACCTGACCCAGCGCCTGATCGAACTGCACAAGGACAACTGGTCGATCGCACCGTACCCGCTGGAACGCCACGGCTACGTCCGCGCCGATTCCTGGCTGGACCAGTACAAGCGCATCCTCAAGCTGTTCGAGCAGAACCTGAAGTGAGCAACGCCGCGGCCACGATCCACATCGTGGCCGCGGTCATCCTGGATGACCGCGGCCGGGCGCTGGTGGTGCGCAAGCACGGCGCCAGCCGCTTCATCCAGCCGGGCGGCAAACCCGAACCCGGCGAAGCACCGCTGCAGGCACTGGCCCGCGAACTGGACGAGGAACTCGGTGTGCAGCTGTGCGCCGAAACCGCCATCGCGCTGGGCACGTTCGAGGACTGGGCGGTGAACGAGCCCGGCCATCGCGTGCAGGCACAGGCCTGGTGGGTGCGGGTGGACGGCACGCCACAGGCACGTGCCGAAATCGCCGAACTGGCCTGGGTACCGCTGCAGCCGCCGCATGGCCTGCCCTTGGCACCGTTGAGCGAACACCATATCCTGCCGGCCGTCGCCACCCGGATGACGGCCCGCTGATTACCCCACTGCTGCCCAGGACATCGGATGTCGCTTCAATCGCCCCAAGGCCGTCCTCCCAGCGCAGTCGCCGCCCAGGATTTCATCCGACCGCTGGGCTTGGCTTCCCTGCTGGTCTGCGTAGGATTCATCGTACTCATTGCACTTCAAGCAGTGTTGCTTTGGCAGCTGGCTGACAGTCCGCTCTGGCAGAGAATGATCATGATGGCCACTGAGCAGGGTTTCCCCCACAGCGTGCAGTGGATGCTGAAGGACCCGGTCGCCGCCACATTATGGCTTTCGCTACCCGGCATACCTGCCGTGCTTTCAAGCTGGGGCTTCTACCGGCAGCGTCGCTGGGGACTCTGGAGCTACGTGGCGTTGCTGTGGTTGTCCGCGGTGGCGAATTTCGCAGTCGTCTGGTGGCTGGACAGCATCTTCGCTGACCTCATGACGCATATCGTCGATCCACATACGCTGCGCGAAGCCCAGGTCCAACGAATCCTGGTGTCACTGACCTTGTCCGGAGGCGCCGTGGCCATACTCGTTGCACAGGGCTGGCTGGCCTGGCGCCTGCTGCGGCCGGACATCCGCGCGCGTTTCCACTGAGTCCCCCTTTCCCGCACGACAAGGACCGTCGCATGCGCTTGCTGGCTCTTCTCCCTGCACTGCTGCTGTTCGCCGCGCTGCCAGCCGGCGCCGACGCGTTGCAGTGTGGCGAATACCGCAGCACCGATGGCGGCATGGCGCTGGTGTTCACTACCCCCAGCACCGGCTACCGCCACAACGACATCAGCGAACCGGAGCCGCTGTGGGTTGATCGCAGTGCGGCGCAGATGCGCCTGGTCATGCTCGACGATGGCGTGGTGGAGCCGATCCGGATCAGTGCCGATGGCCAGCGCATCGAGGACGACGGGGTGGTGACCTACGCCCTGCGCCAGTCCCGTGCCTGCACCGTCGAGCCCAGCGCGATGGACGGCAGCTGTCGCGCCGCCGGCAGCCACTGCATTGCGCAGCTGCCCACGGCCTCTCCCGGCCAGGCCCAGCGCGCGTGCGGCGAAGGCGTTGGCGCGGGCTGCTCGGCGCTGTTGCGACAACTGCGCGATGGCAACGCCGCAGCCGCCGATGACACCGGCGCCGCCCTCTTCGAGCGCCCGTCCACCTGCCGCGAGTACACGCCCGGGCATGACCCGCAGGCCTGCGAGGCGCTGACCGGTGATGCGCTGGCCGCCGCGATGCAGCGGGTGGGTGAACGCCTGCAACAGGAAGACGAAGGCACACTGGATTCACCGCTTCCGGCCGCTGCACGCGACCGTCTGCAGCAGCTGTGCCTGCAGCACCGCAGTGGTCGTTTCTGCGTCGAAGTGGCCGAACAGCAGTTGATCGCGCTGGAACCCGCGTTGGCGGTGCAGGCCCTGCAGGTGGTCTGCGATGCAGGCCGCATCAGTGCTTGCGAACGCATCGCACCGCTGCGCGATCTCGGCGCGGACCTGCGCCTCGTTCCGGCCCAGCGGGTGCCGTGCGGCCGCTACCAGGCCGACGGTGGCGTGATCGACAGGCTCGACTTCGGCGATGGCGCGCGTGGCCGCCTGCATGACGGCGCCATCCACCTGCAGCAGAACGGCGAAACCCTTGTGCTGCGTCAGCTCGGCAATGGCAACCTGCTTGGCATGGATGCGCAGACGGGATATCAGCGTTACCAGCCGGTGCCCGGCACGGCACAATGCACGCCCCCGCGCGAGGGCCGTGGCTCGCCGTAGCGCCTGGAGTTTCCCGTTCGATCGTCAAGGAGACGACATGCATTCACCCGCACCGCGCCGCCGCTGGCTGGCCTGGGCGCTGCTGCTGGCCGCGCCGATGGCCGCCGCACAGCCACCGCAATGCGGCCTGTTCAAGGCCGACGAAGGCAGCGGTACGCTGCGTATCAGCTCACCGAACCGCGGCGAGCAGAAACACTTCGGCAGTGCGCCGTCTCCGGTCGCGTTCCAGCAGATCGACGGAACGCTGCAACTGGTGAACCTGGAGTACGGCCTGCCCAGCGCGTTGCAGGTGCGCGATCGTGGCCGCACGGTCGAGGTGGATGGCACGGTCTACATTCTGCAGACCCCCGCACAGTGCGCCGCAGCCGCCGCGCCGTCTGAAGGCAGCTGCCTGGCCGATGCGGCGGCGTGCCTGGACAACCGTCGCGAAGCCACCCCGATCGCGCTGGAAGCAGGGTGCCGGGAAGGCGTGCCCGGCATGTGCCTGCAACTGGCTGATCGTTGGCACGAGGAGGCCAAACCTACGGTCGAGGCCGATCCCGCTCTGGCAAAGGCAGCGCTGGACGCCGCCCTCTCCGGCATCAAACTCCCCGCCGCCTGTGACGACGGTGGCTTCGAGCAGGGAACCGCGGCGTGTGCCGCCGCACTCGAGGCCGATCCCGCGGTGCAGGAGCAACTGGTCAAGGCGGCGATGACGGCAGCCATGACCGAAGCCATGGTGACGATGACGGCGCCGACCGTGCCGGTAATCATTCCGGCCGAGCGGCGGCAACAGTTGTTGCGGCTGTGCCGCGAGGTACCGCACGGCGGCTTCTGCACCCGCGTGGCTGAGCTGTCCTGGGAGGCAGGAGATCCCCAGCAGGCGGTGCAGGCCCTGGCTGCGGCCTGCGCACCCGGCAACGATACCGTCACCTGCGAGCGCCTGCCGGCGTTGCAGGCGGTGGGTGCATCGTTGCGACCGCAGCCGGCAACGGCCCTGCCCTGCGGCAATTACCGGTCCGACGGCGGCCTGATGGACACGCTGGATTTCGGTGACGCCGGCCTGGTCGGTGTGGGCTGGAGCAGCCATCTTCGCGCACGCGTCGAAGAGGGCGACATCCGCATCCACCACGACCGGGACGGCGACTTCGTGCTGCGCCCGCTGCCCGGCGGGCAGTTGCTGGGCCTGGATAACTGGACCCGCTTCCAGGTGTTCGTCCCCACCGGGGAGGGCCCGACCCGGTGCAGTGCACCGAAGCAGTTCAAGGTGCTGCCACTGCCGCAGGATTGCCCGCTGGCGCTGGCCAACGAGGACGGTGCTGACGCCTGCTGCGCGCAGGGCAAGCTGCAGGGCTGCAACATTCTCGGCAACCGTCTTGCGCTGTCCGGAAACTGGCTGCAGGCCGTCGAGCACTACACCACGGTCTGCCGTGCCGGTGTCCGCGAAGGGTGCGAGAACCTGGTCACCGCGCAGGGCAACGGTGCCGAAGTGAGCGCACGAGCACTCCTGGAGCAGCTGTGCAAGGCCGACCGCAGCGGCCTGCATGTGGCCTGCGACGTGCTCGAAACCCAGAACTGGGAGCTGATCACGCTGGGCGGTGCCCTGCAGAAGGCGGTTGATGAGGCGGCCGTGGACGACACTCCGGCACCGCGCAACTCCAACCGCAAGCGCTGAGCCGGCCAGGGCCTGTCCGCAGCTTCGGGCGGGCCCTGCGGTAAAGTACGCGCCATGAACGAATTCGAGCGCGTGCGCGCCTACCTCACCGACCTGCAGGACCGCATCTGTGCGGCGATCGAGGCCGCCGATGGCCAGGCCCGCTTCCAGGAAGACCTGTGGCAGCGTGCCGAGGGCGGTGGCGGGCGTACCCGCGTGCTGCGCGACGGCGCGGTGTTCGAGCAGGCCGGCATCGGCTTTTCCGATGTGTCCGGCAGCCGCCTGCCGCCGTCGGCCTCGGCCAACCGCCCGGAGCTGGCCGGCGCCTCGTGGCGCGCCACCGGCGTGTCGCTGGTGTTCCACCCGCTCAACCCCTACGTGCCGACCACCCACGCGAATGTGCGCTTCTTCCAGGCGCAGCGCGACGGTGAAGTGGTGGCCAGCTGGTTCGGTGGCGGCTTCGACCTGACCCCGTTCTATCCGTTCGACGAAGACGTGCAGCACTGGCACCGGGTCGCACGCGACCTGTGCGTGCCGTTCGGCGAGGAACGCTATGCCGCACACAAGCGCTGGTGCGACGAGTACTTCTTCCTGCGCCACCGCAATGAAACGCGCGGTGTCGGCGGTCTGTTCTTCGACGACCTGCACGGCGACTTCGAGCGCGATTTCGATTACCTGCGTGCGGTCGGCGATGGCTTCCTCGATGCCTACCTGCCAATCGTGCAGCAGCGCAAGGACACCGCGCATGGCGAGCGCGAACGCGAGTTCCAGCTGTACCGTCGCGGCCGCTATGTGGAATTCAACCTGGTCTATGACCGCGGCACGCTGTTCGGCCTGCAGAGCGGTGGCCGCAGCGAAAGCATCCTGATGAGCCTGCCGCCGCGTGTGCGCTGGGAGTACGGCTTCAGTCCGGAAGCGGGCAGCGCCGAGGCGCGACTGGCCGACTATCTGGTGCCGCGCGACTGGCTCTGATCTTCCGGCGCCACGCCTGACGCGTGGCACTTTCTCCTGCCTGTGGTGCGCCCCGCACCGGACAGGCCCTGCCCCACTTCTTTCAAGGATGACCCCATGCCTGCTGCTGTTTCCCTTCGCCCCCGCGCCGCGGGCTGGCGCTCCCTGCTGTTGCTTGCATTGGCCTCGGCCAGCCTGCCGGCCGCCGCGCAGTCGATGGCCTGCGGCACCTACAAGGACAGCAGCGGCAACACCACGCTGACCCTCGAGAGCGAAGGCCACGGCTTCCTGTCCGGTCCCTACCAGGCCACCGAGGAGCTGCGCATCGCCCGCCAGGAAGACGTGCTGGGTACCGGCAACCTGTCCACGGGCCAGCTGGAGAACTGGTACTTCTCGGACAGCGACCGCACGATCAGCACGCCCTATCGCGATTTCACCCGTGAGCACGCCGCGGCCTGCAAGACGATGCCGGAGCCCGTCGAAGACGGTTGCGTGATGAACACCTCCGAGTGCCTGGAGGCGCTGCCGGAGGCCGCCCCCGTGAAACTGCACGCCTGGTGTGCCGAGGGCGTGGGCGCAGCCTGCATGCGGTTGCTGGAGACCTACCAGCAGCAGGCCAGGGACGCAGCCCCGGCGCCTGCACGGGCCGAGCCGCCGAAGCCGGAGATCTGCATGGAGGATTCCGCGTCCTTCAACGCCGAGGGCTGCAGGGCGATCGCCGAGGTGATCGGGCTGGAGATGATCGGCAAGTCCCTGCTCGGGCTGCAGCATTCGGTCGACCCTGCGTTGCCGTCCGCGCAGCTCGATGAGCTGGCCGCATTGTGCCGGCAGCAGCACGGCGAGACCTTCTGCGCCGACGTTGCCGAGGTGCTGTGGAGCGGCGGGCGCCTTTCGCAGGCCCACGAAGCACTGCAGCTGTCGTGCGCGCAGCGCGCGGACGGCGTGGCCTGCGGCCGCGCCAAGGCACTTGCCAGCCTGGCCGCCGCACCGGCCGCTGCACTGGCCCCGGTGCCGGCCACCGCACTGCCCTGTGGCAGCTTTGAAGCCGAATACGGCGTGCTCTCGCAGCTGCGCTTCCTCGATGGCGGCCTGGTTGAGGCCGAGGGTCGCGACCAGCGCCTGCGCGCGCGCCTGCAGGACGGCCGCATCTTCATCCGTCGCGATGTCGGCAGCGACTTCGTTCTGCAGCTGCTGCAGAACGGCAACCTGGCCAGCATCGATAGCGGCGACCGTTTTGCCTATTACGAGCGCAAGCCCGCCACAGGCAATGCCAGCTGCACGCCGCCGGTGGCCTTCGTGGAGATCCCGCTGCCGCTGGATTGCCCGACCCTGGCACGCAAGGACGGCGCCAAGGCCTGCTGTACCGATGGCAAGCTGCTGGGCTGCAAGGTGGCCGGCGAAGCGCTGTTCGAGTCCGAAAAATGGGCCGCGTCGCTGCCCTACTTCGAGACGCTTTGCGGCGCGGGCGTGCGCGAAGGCTGCCTGTCTCTGGCAGCGGTGTATGCGCGTACGGCAGACCCGAAGATTCCGCAGGCCATGGCTGCGATCTGCGCGAAGGATGGCAAGGGCACGCACGTGGCCTGCGATGTGGACGCCACCCGCAACTGGCCGGCGCTTAAGGCCGAAGCCGCGCCCTGAGGCTCATGCACCTGTAGAGCCGAGCCCATGCTCGGCTCCGGACGCAAGGCAGCCGAGCATGGGCTCGGCTCTACAAGGTCAGGTGCTCTTCCTCGGAATGATGGTGATGTGCCCGTTGATTTCCAGCAGGGCCAGCTCGACATCCTCCACGCCCAGGCAGCCCTGCTGGCGCATGGCGGCCTCGAAATCGGCACGGGTGACCTGCTCGCGGCGCAGAACGGCGTTGAACAGGCGCCCATCACGCGCGATCACCACGGGTTCTCCTTCCACCAGGCGCTCGATCCGCCGGCTGCGGGTACTCACCCAGCCCACCCCATAGTTGAGCAGGATGAGGGTCGCCGCCAGCAACAGGCCGCCCCCCAGCGAGGTGTCGGTACCCAGCAACGCGTTCTGTACTGCGTTGCCCAGCAGCACCACCAGCAGCACGTCGAAGGGAGTGATCTGCCCCAGCGGGCGTTTGCCACTGAGCCGGACCATGCCCAGCACCACCACGTAGACCACCACCGCGCGCAGGATGAACTCCCACCACGGCATTGCCAGTGCGAACAGGTCGGGCATTGTCTTCCCCTGCGGAGCGGTGGCCCAGCGTGGCGCAGGCCATGGCGTCTGGCAACGGCACAAATAAAAAGCCCCGCTGACCAGGGGGAGGTCAACGGGGCCGGGGAACGGGCACTTGGGGAGGAGTCCCCGTTCCGAGATCTGCTCCAGGGGATGGGAGAGATCCACAACAGGCGTTGCGCCTGTCGAGAGTTATAGAAGCACTCCGAACACTAACGGTTCGTGAAGGGGCCCAATTTAATGAACATCTATCAGGGCAACATTCATGATCGAGTCAGAAACCTCTGACGAATGAACGAATTCACGTCGTTTTCGGCCTGAAACACCCTCAGTGCGCTTCGTCCCAGTTGTTGCCGATGCCGGTATCGACCACCAGCGGCACCCGCAGTTTGGCCGCTTGCGACATGCGCTCGACCACCTGCAAACGCAACTCCTCAACGAAACTGCTTTCGGTTTCGAACACCAGTTCATCGTGTACCTGCAGGATCATCCGCGCCGGTGCGCCGCTGTCACGCAGCCACTGATCCACGTCCACCATCGCGCGCTTGATGATATCGGCGGCGGTGCCCTGCATCGGCGCGTTGATCGCAGCACGCTCGGCACCGGCGCGCAGGCCCTGGTTACGTGCATGAATGTCGTTCAGGTACAGGCGGCGGCCGAACAGGGTCTCCACATAGCCCTGGTCGCGGGCCTGCTGGCGCATCCGCTCCATGAAATCACGCACACCCGGGTAGCGGCTGAAGTACAGCGCCACGTAGTCCTGCGCCTGGCCGCGGTCGATGCCCAGGTTGCGGGCCAGGCCGAAGGCGCTCATGCCGTACATCAGGCCGAAGTTGATCGCCTTGGCAGCCCGGCGCTCGTTCGGGGTCACCTCTTCCAGCGTACGCCCGAACACCTCGGCGGCGGTGGCACGGTGCACGTCGGCGCCCTGCTCGAAGGCACGCACCAGGCCCGGGTCCTCGGACAGGTGGGCCATGATCCGCAGCTCAATCTGCGAGTAGTCGGCCGCCAGCAGCTGGAAGCCCTCCGGGGCGATGAACGCGCGGCGGATGCGGCGGCCATCCTCGGTGCGGATCGGGATGTTCTGCAGGTTCGGGTCCGACGAGGACAGGCGGCCGGTGGCGGCACCGGACTGGTGGTAGCTGGTGTGCACGCGGCCAGTGTCGGGGTTGACCATCTCCGGCAGCTTGTCGGTGTAGGTGCTGCGCAGCTTGGCCAGGCCGCGGTAGTCAAGGATCACCCGCGGCAGCTCGTGCTGGTCGGCAATCGCCTCCAGCGCCTCTTCGTTGGTGCTGGGCTGGCCCTTGGGGGTCTTCACCACCGCCGGCAGCTTCAACTCATCGAACAGCACCGCCTGCAGCTGCTTGGGCGAATCCAGGTTGAAGCTGCGCCCAGCCAGCTCGGTGGCCTTCTGCTGCGCGGCCAGCATGCGCGAGGACAGGTCCTGGCTCTGTCGGCGCAACTCGTCGGTGTCGATGCGCACGCCGTTGGCTTCAATCGTGGTCAGCACCGGCACCAGCGGCATCTCGATGTCGCGGTACACGCTGTCCAGCGCCGGCTCGGCCAGCAGCTGCGGCTGCAGCGCGCGGTGCAGGCGCAGGGTGATGTCGGCGTCCTCGGCTGCGTAGCGGCTGGCTTCGTCGATACCCACCTGCGAGAACGGAATCTGCTTGGCGCCCTTGCCGGCCACGTCCTCGAACTTGATGGTGTTGTAGCCCAGATAGCGCAGGGCCAGCGAATCCATGTCGTGGCGGGTGGCGGTGGAGTTGAGCACGAAGCTCTCGAGCATGGTGTCGTCGTGGTAGCCCTGCACGTCCACGCCGTGACGGCGCAGCACGTGCAGGTCGTATTTGCCGTGCTGGCCCAGCTTCTTCTTCGCCGGGTCCTGCAGCACCGGACGCAGCGCATCCAGCACCTGCTGCATCGGCAGCTGGGCCGGCGCACCCGGGTAATCGTGGCCGACCGGAATGTAGGCGGCCTTGCCCGGCTCGACCGCCAGGCTGACGCCGACCAGGCGCGCACGCATCGCGTCCAGCGCATCGGTTTCGGTATCGAAACTGATCAGGTCAGCCTGCTGCAGGCGCTCGACCCAGGCCTGCAGCTGATCGGTGGTCAGCACGGTCTCGTATTCACCTGGCGTGGACAGCGCCGGATCCAGCGTGCCGGCAGCGGGCGCCTCGGCACTGCCACGCGCGAAACCGGCAGCGGTGCCGCGCAGGCTTGGAGTAGCCTCGCTGGCGGAAGTTGGCGCCGGCAGCGGCGCACCCAGCTCCTTCAGTGCCTGGGTGAAGCCGTAGCGCGCATACAGCTCGGTCAACTCCGGCACGTCCTGCTCGCGCAGGGCCAGCGTGGTCGGGCTGGCGTCCAGCTCCACGTCAGTGCGGATGGTCACCAGCTCGCGGTTCAGCGGCAGCCGCTCCAGCGCGGCGCGCAGGTTCTCGCCGATCTTGCCCTTCATGGTCGGCGCGGCCGCCATCACCCCATCCAGGTGCTGGTACTCGGCCAGCCACTTGGCGGCGGTCTTCGGCCCGCACTTCTCCACGCCCGGCACGTTGTCGACGGTGTCGCCCATCAGCGCCAGCAGGTCGATGATCTGGTCGGCGCGCACGCCGAACTTCTCCATCACCGCCGCGTCCGAATCCATGCGGCTGCCGGTCATGGTGTTGACCAGCTCGATGCCCGGACGCACCAGCTGAGCAAAGTCCTTGTCGCCGGTGGAGATGGTCACCTTCAGGTCCTGCGCCACGCCCTGCAGGGCCAGCGTGCCGATCACATCGTCGGCTTCCACGCCGGGGATGCGCAGGATGCTGATGCCCAGCGCCTCGACGATGCGGCACATCGGCTCGACCTGGCTGCGCAGCTCATCGGGCATCGGCGGGCGGTTGGCCTTGTACTGGTCGTACAGGTCATCGCGGAAGGTCTTGCCGGGCGCATCAACCACGAACGCCACGTAGGCCGGGCGTTCCTTCAGCGTCGAACGCAGCATGTTGACCACGCCGAACAGCGCGCCGGTGGGTTCACCCTGTGCATTGGACAGGGGCGGCAGCGCGTGGAACGCGCGGTACAGGTAACTGGACCCGTCGATCAGGACTAATCTGCTCATGGGTCGATTCTACGCGCCCGTGCCTGCATCGCGGCGACACGGCAGGCGCCCGGCGATGGGGCATAATCAAGGCTCTTTCCAGGCAAAGGCCCCCGCCGATGAAGACCCTGATGCTGGCTTCCCTGCTCCTGCTCGCTGGCTGCGCCAGCATGGGTGGCGCAGGCGCTCCCCCGGTGGACGTCAAGGGCGCGGACGTGTCCAAGCGCACCATGGACAACGGCGATGTCATCGAGGAATACCGCGTGTCCGGCCAGCTGCGCATGGTCAAGGTGACTCCGTCGCGCGGTGCTCCGTTCTACATGTACGACAAGAACGGCGACGGCCGTTTCGACAACGACAAGGATGGCGTCTCGCCGGTGTACTGGAAGCTGTACAGCTGGTGAGGTGACCGGGGTCGGATCCCTGCGATCCAGTAGATCCACGCCATGCGTGGATTCACACCTGCCCCCCACAAAAAACAACGCCGGCGCGCATCCTGCGGCCGGCGTCGGGTCCCCTCCCCGGGAACGCTTGAATCAGCGGATGACCAGCACCGGCAACGTGCTGCGTGCCAGCACCTCAGCGGTCTGGCTGCCCAGCAGCACGCGGGTCACGCCACGGCGGCCATGCGAGGTCATCACGATCAAATCACTGTTGCGCTCGCCCGCCGTCTCGATGATGCCGTCGGCCGCATAGCGGTCCAGCACATGCACCGGATTGGCGGTAATGCCCTGCTCGGCGGCCTTGGCCAGCGCCGGCTGCAGCACCTTCTGCGCGCCTTCCTCGCGGTCGGCCTTGTACTCGGGGCTGTTCATGTAGCCCACGCTCCAGCCCATGGCGTCGTACATGCCGACGGCCCACGGCTCGGAAACAGTCACGATATCGACCTCGGCATTGAGGTCCTTGGCCAGCTCCAGGCCCTTGGCCAGGCCCTTGTCGGCCAGCTCGGACCCGTCGGTGGCAATCAGGATGCGCTTGTACATGGTGGGGCTCCGTGGCGATCTGCCAGATGGGAACGACACCATTACACACCGGATGTGCAGGCTGCGCCTTGAGCAGGATCAATCCGGCGCCACGCAGTCGCGTGTGCGCACCGCCGGCTTGCGTACCCGATCACTGCGGCGCAAGCTGGGTAGGCGGCGCCGCGCCGCCTTGGGAGGACCCGCATGCAGGACGGCAAGCCGACATCACGCTCCCCGCTCAGGATCATCCTGTGGAGCCTCATCGCCGCCTTCGTGCTGTTCTGCGGCGGTTATTACCTGGGCAAAGATCTTGCCCAGCGCGACAACACCCGGCAGTCAGCCGGCCGATAGCCTGCTTCTGTAGAGCCGAGCCCGTGCTCGGCTGCTACTGGCGGGAAAAGCAGCCGAGCACGGGCTCGGCTCTACATCAGGCCCGCCCTCAGGCGATCTGCACCACGCGTGCGTTCTGGCACAGCGGATAGCTGGCCACGAATTCGGCAATCGCATCACGCATCGCCTCGAACGATTCGCCGTACATGTACAGCGCGGTTTCGGTCGGGCCCTGCCACCAGCTGCAGATCTCGCCCAGGCCATCGATGTTCTCCGACAGCTGCTCGAACACGTGGTTGGAATCGCACTGTTCGTAGACTTCGTCCGGCAGGGTCAGGCCGTCCAGGTAGATGCCCAGGCCCTCGGTCACGCCGAAGCTGCGATCGGCCTCGCCCGCACCCTGCAGCTGCGAACCTTTCGGCGCACCCAGCTGTTCCAGCAGGTCGATCAGCTTCGGTACGCCGGCCGCGTCGACCAAGGCAACTTCGATATCACCGTATTCGACCTCACCGAGGTCGGACATCGCGGTGCCGCCACCAGTCAGCCCGCCCACCTGGGCCGCCTGCAGCAACGCGTCGAGCGGATCCTCAAACAGTTCGTGGCGATGCTCCGGCTGCAGCCGGGCGTTCAACTTCACGGTGACGTGCAGCGTGGGTTCGGTCATGGGGGCGTTCCTGGAAGATGTCAGGCCCCATTGTAGAGTCGAAGGTAGCGGCAGGAGCCGCTGCCAACGTCGCTTGCGACGGCCCTAAGGGTGCCGGTCAGGACGACCGGCATAGCCACGCTCGACTGCCTTTCCCGTCAGAAGCAGCCGAGCATGGGCTCGGCTCTACAACACCGTGGTCAACGCAGGAACGGCGCCACCTTGCGCTTCAGCAACTCCACCAGCACCGGGTCCATGTAGTCGTAGTCATCCGGGATATCCAGGCAGATCACCCGCTTGCCGTTCAAGCAGGCCTTGTAGCGGCTGGACAGCCGATTGCGGTGAGCGCGCTCCATCACGAACACCAGGTCCGCCCACTGCAGCAGCTCAGGGCTGAGCACTTCCTCGGCGTCGGCCAGCAGCCCGGCCGAGGCGGTCTCGATGCCCGGCCAATCGGCAAATACCTGCTCGGCGGTGGGGCTGCGCAGGCGGTTCTGGCTGCAGAGGAAGAGCACGTTGCGGGTCATGGGCGCAGCGTATCGGGGTCGGATCCCTTTTCCAACGGAAAAGGGATCTGACCCCAACTACGTACATTCCGCGATGGGGTCAGAGCCCTCCCTACGGGAGGGATCCGACCCCTGAACGGTGATCAGATCACCGTCAGGTTGGCGTAGGCCATCACCAGCCACTTGCTGCCGGCGTCGGCGAACTCGACCTGCACGCGGGCGTGCGCACCGTTGCCTTCGTAGTCGGTCACCATGCCTTCGCCGAACTTGGGGTGGGTGACCAGCGCACCGAGCTTGACCGGCGGTGCCTCGATCGAGGCATGGCCCATCACCCGGCTGGCGCCCATCGAGGCCTGCCGCGAGACCTGCACCTTCGGGCGCACTTCGTGCAGCAGCTCGCGCGGGATCTCGCGCAGGAAGCGCGACGGCAGGCTGTAGTTGTCCTGGCCGTGGATACGGCGCGATTCGGCATAGCTCAGCACCAGCTTCTGGCGCGCGCGGGTGATGCCGACGTAGGCCAGGCGGCGCTCTTCTTCCAGCCGCCCGCTTTCCTCCAGCGAACGTGCGCTGGGGAACAGGCCTTCCTCCAGGCCGGCCAGGAACACCAGCGGGAATTCCAGGCCCTTGGCCGAGTGCAGGGTCATCAGCTGCACGCCGTCCTCGCCCGCCTGCGCCTGGCCCTCGCCGGCCTCCAGCGCGGCATAGGCCAGGAACGCGATCAGCTCGTCCATGTCCTCGCCCACTTCCTCGATGTCGTCGGCGCGGCGCACGAAGCGCGAAGCCACCGAGACCAGTTCGTCGAGGTTGTCGGTGCGCGATTCCGAGTCCAGCGCGTTGCGGCTTTCCTTGCTCCAGTGCTCGCGCAGCTGCGAGCGGGCCAGCACGTGGTCGACGCGCTCGGCCAGGGTCATGTGCAGGGTCTGCGCCTGCAGCTCGTTGACCAGCACCAGGAAGCCGGCCAGCGCATTGCGCGCACGTGCGGCCAGCGCGCTGCCCTGGGTGACCAGCATGGTCGCTTCCCACAGCGAAATACCCTGAGCGCGCGCCTCGCGGCGCACTTCGTCCAGCGTGCGGTCGCCGATGCCACGGGTGGGCGTATTGACCGCGCGCTCGAAGGCGGCGTCATCGTTGCGGTTGGACAGCAGGCGCAGGTAGGCCAGCGCGTCCTTGATTTCGGCACGCTCGAAGAAGCGCATGCCGCCGTACACGCGGTACGGCACCTGTTCGCTAAGCAGCGCTTCTTCCAGCGCGCGCGACTGCGCGTTGCTGCGGTAGAGCACGGCCACTTCAGTGTAGCTGCCACCGTCGCGCACCCACTGGCGCGCACGCTCGACGATGTAGCGCGCCTCGTCCATTTCGTTGTAAGCGGCGTACAGGTCGATCGGCTCACCGTCACCACTGTCGGTCCACAGCTGCTTGCCGATGCGGTCGGGGTTGTGCGCGATCACCGCGTTGGCGGCGCCGAGGATGTTGGCGGTGGAGCGGTAGTTCTGCTCCAGGCGGATGGTCTGCGCGCCGGGGAAATCGCGCAGGAAGCCCTGCACGTTCTCGACCTTGGCACCGCGCCAACCGTAGATGGCCTGGTCATCGTCGCCGACCACGAACACGTGGCCGGAATCGCCGGCCAGCACGCGCACGAAAGCGTACTGGATGGCATTGGTGTCCTGGAACTCGTCCACCAGGATCTCGCGGAAACGGGCGCGGTAATGCGACAGCAGCGCGGGGTTGTCGCGCAGCAGTTCGTGCGCACGCAGCAGCAGCTCGGCGAAGTCGACCAGGCCGGCGCGGTCGCAGCGCGCCTGGTATTCGATGTAGGCCTGGCGCATGGTTTCCAGCCACGCATCGTGCGGCTCGGGCTGGATGTGCTGCGGGCGACGGCCCTCGTCCTTCTGTGCGTTGATCCACCACGCAATCTGCTTGGCCGGGTACTTGCCGTCGTCCAATTCCAGCGCCTGCACCACGCGCTTGACCAACCGCAGCTGGTCATCCGAATCCATCACCTGGAAACCTTCGGGCAGCTTGGCGTCCTGCCAGTGCAGGCGCAGCAGGCGGTTGGCCAGGCCGTGGAAGGTGCCGATCCACATGCCGCGGCTGCCATTGGGCAACTGGGCATCGATGCGGTGGCGCATCTCGCCGGCCGCCTTGTTGGTGAAGGTCACCGCGAAAATGCCGTGGGTCGGCACGCCATCGACTTCATGCAGCCAGGCGATGCGGTGGGTGAGTACGCGGGTCTTGCCGGAACCGGCACCGGCCAGCACCAGGTGGTGGCCGGGGGGAGCGGAGACGGCTTCGCGCTGGGCCGGGTTCAGGCCATCAAGCAGGTGGGAGACATCCATGCCCCCATTTTACGGCATCGCCGTCGCGGCTCCTGCGATCACTTCGGTGGCGAGCGCCTGCGCCTGCTGACGCAGTTCAGGCACCGCCAGGCTTTCCCACAGGCTGCCGATGCGCAGGCTGCCGAGCACGCCCAGCCGCGCCTGCGGCTGGCCACCGGCGGCGCGCAGGCGGTCGCCCGGCACCGTGCTGTCCAGGCCCAGCCCATGCGGGCCGGGGCGGGCAAGTCCATCGGCCTGCAGCTGCTGCAGCAACGGATTGCGCAGCGCACTGGCGCGGGTTTCGACGCCGGTGGCGTTGATCACACCGCTGATCGTCCACTGCTGTTCATTGCCGGAGGCATCGCGGCCCGACAACTGCAGCGCATCGCCTTCGCGCCAGACGCGCTGCAGGCGCGACCGGTGGATACGCAGCTGGCCGCTGTCCTGCAGGGTCTGCAGCTGCGCGTCCACCTCTTCGGCGATGCGGTGGCGATGCACGTCCCAGTAACGCACCACGTGCCGCAGGAAGCGGCGCTGGTCGGCCTCATCGAGGCTGCACCACAGCGCCTGGCCGTGCGGGCGGATGCGGTCCATCACGCCCTGCCACGGCAGACCATCGGCCTGCGCCTGAAGGGCGAAGCCGCGCAGCGCACGCAGGCGCTGGCGCAGGTTCATCGGCAGCAGCGTGGCCGGGTCGAACGTGGGCAGGCCGCCATGCGCATGCGGCAACGGCAGCAGGCCATGGCGCGAGATCACATGCAGCGGGCCGGTATGACCGGCGGCGACCAGTGCCAGCACGGTGTCGGCCATGCTCAGGCCGGAGCCGACAATGGCCACGGCCTGTTCGCCGGCCAGGGTACGCACACCGTCGTAGTCCCAGGCCTCGATCACATCATCGGCGGGCAGCGCATCGGCACCGGCCACGGGCAACGGGCGCATGCTGTTGCCGGTGGCCAGCACCGCCTGCGCGGCATGCAGCTGGCCATCGCCCAGCTGCAGCAGGTAACCATGGTCATCCGGCTGCAGGCCCAGTACCGGCTGTGCGATCACCTGCAGCTGTGCCGGGCTGGCGGCCACGGCCTCCTGCAGGCGCTGCTGCAGGTAGGCAGCAAAGTAATGGCGACACACGTAACGCTCGCCCAGCACCTCGCGCGCCTCGCCCGGGTAGGCGTTGGCGGCCACCAGATAGTCGAGGAAATCGCCGGGCTGGTCGGCAAACGCACTCATCTTTGCCGCCGGTACGTTCAGCAGGTGCTCCGGCCATGGCGTGGCATAGGCGATGCCCTGGGCCAGCTGCGAGGCGGGTTCGAAGATGGCCAGCGCCAGCGGCGCGTGGGCCTGGCGCAGTACCTGGATCGCCACCAGCACCCCGGCTGCACCACCACCGATGATCGCCAGGTCCAGTTCGCCATTACGCGGTGAATCAGTCATGTGCCGATTGTAGGCCATCGGCGATGACAGGCCGGATTGCCGAAGCGGGCGGTTACCGCCGCCTCACATCAACGCATCGGCCAAGCGTGCGATGCCCTCGCGGCTGCGCCGCCAGGCAGGACGCTTGCGCCATTGCTGCAGATCCAGCTGCCGCGATTCACGCAGGTAGCCATCCTCGATCCCGCACAACTGCTTCACCAGCGCATGGTCGTAGCAGATCAGGCCGATCTCGGCATTCAGCGCGAACGAGCGGATATCCATGTTAATCGAGCCGAGCACGGCGATGTCCTCGTCCACGCTCATGTGCTTGGCGTGCAGGAACTGCGGTTCGTACAGGGCGATGCGCACGCCACAGCGCAGCAGCTCGTCGTAGTAGGCCTCCTGCGCCCACGAGGTCAGCCGCTGGTTGTTGCTGGCCGACAGGATCAGCTGCACCTGCACGCCGGACAATGCGGCGATACGCAGTGCGCTCAATGTGGCTTCGTCAGGCACGAAGTACGGGGTGACCATCACCAGCCGGCGCCGCGCCAGGTGGATCAGCGCCGCCACCGCATCACGCGCGTTGCTGTACGGGTAGGCCGGGCCACTGGGCAGCAGCTGGGTGGCGATGTCGTCACTGCACTCGGGCACATCGGCGATCACGTCCAGGCGCTGGCCGGTTTCCATGTACCAGTCGCTGGCAAAGACCGCTTCCAGATGCGCCACCGCCGGGCCGCGCACGCGCGCCACCAGCTCGCGGTTCGGGTGGCCGGGCACGAACTGCGGGCCGGCCAGGTTCTGCGAACCGACATAGGCCACTTCATTGTCTATCACCGCGATCTTGCGGTGGTTGCGCAGGTCCATGCGCCCGCTGCGGCGCCAGCGCAGGCCACCGGGCAGCATTGCGCGCACTTCGATGTCGCGCGCTTCCAGGCGCTTGCGGTAGGCGCGCAGGCCGCGCTTGGCGCCCACCGCATCGAGCAGCACGCGGCACTGCACGCCACGTGCAGCCGCACGTTGCAGCGCCTCGACGATGGCCTCACCCACCGCATCGTCGAACATCAGGTAGTACAGCAGGTGCACGCGGTCTTCGGCCTGGTCGATGTCGGCGATGAGCGTATGCAGCGATTCGTCGTAGTCGGTCAGCAGGTCGACGGCGTTGCCGTGCACCGGCATGAAATCGCCCTGGCGCTGCACCAGCGGCACGATCTCGGCGCTGGCGGTATCCGGCTGCGGGGCCCAGCGCAGGCGGTGCTGTAGCGCCTGTTCCTCGCGGATGACCTGCGAAGCCTCGGCCTGGCGGCGGATGCGCTCGCGCGACAGCCACGGATGGCCGAACAGCAGGTACAGCGGCAAGCCCAGCAGCGGCACGAAGCCGACCAGCAGCAGCCAGCTGCGCGCCGCACCCGGCGTGGTGCGGGTGGGAATCCAGCACAGCGCGACCAGCCGGATCAGCCAGTCGATCAGCAGCAGGTAGGAACCCAGCAACCACTCGAACAGCATCGTGTCGCCCGTCGGGAGGTGATGGGCCATTCTGCCCAGCGGGGTGTGTAGAGTCGAGCCGCGCTCGACTGCTTTGAACCAGCGTGTCGACCAAGGTCGACACCTACCGGGTGTGGAGGGAGTGCCGACCAACGGTCGGCACCCACCATGGGACCACCGGGCATGAACACCGGGCATGAAAAAAACCCGCCACAAGGGCGGGTTTCTTCGCGGGGATCAGCAATCCTTGCGGATTACTTGATCTTGCCTTCCTTGTACGGGACGTGCTTACGCACGACCGGATCGTACTTGGAGAATTCCATCTTCCCCGGGGTGTTCTTCTTGTTCTTGTCGGTCGTGTAGAAGTGACCGGTACCAGCGGTCGAAATCATACGGACCTTATCGCGCTTGCCTGCCATGATCGTCTACTCCTCAGACCTTTTCGCCGCGCGCACGCAGCTCAGCCAGAACGGAATCGATACCGTTCTTGTCGATGGTGCGCAGTGCATGCGCGGAAACACGAAGCTTCACCCAGCGGTTTTCGCTGGCAACCCAGAAGCGGCGCTCGTGCAGATTCGGCAGGAAACGACGACGGGTCTTGTTGTTGGCGTGCGAGACGTTGTTACCCGTCTGCACTCGCTTGCCGGAAACCTGGCATACGCGGGACATTGCGCACCTCGATAGTAAGTTGTGTCAGCCCGTAGCCCGGGAGACGGCGGCCTCGATGGTTGCCCACCACACGTCAAGAGAATCAAAGGGTTACGCTGGCGTTGGGCGGCCGGGGACGTGCTCCCGGGGGCGCCGCCCGGTAGAAAACCGGACACAGCGAGCCGCGCATTATGCACGGGCTCAAGCACTTGCGCAAGTTACCCACAGGCGAGGCGACTGAACGTGGCACGCCTCGTTCATGGCGGGACTGGCCATACTGACGGCCCCTCCCGTGGCGCCCCCCCCGATGCGACTGCTGGCCCTGACCTATGGAACCGAAGGCGACACCCGGCCGCTGGTGATGCTGTGCCATGGGCTGCGCCAGGCCGGCCACGAGGTGCTGCTGCTGGCCGAACAGGGAACGCTGGGCAGCGCGCGCGCGCTGGGGGTGCCGCACGCGGCGCTGGAAGGCGACATCCACGACGAAGTGGTGGCCCTTGTGGCACGCGGCAACAACCTGGCCGCCGCGTCGCGCGGCCTGGCGCGGATGGCCCGTCGCCACGTGCCGGCCTGGATGGCGCAGGCCGATGCGGCAGCCGCCGGCTGCGATGCCGTGCTGACCGGCGGCCTGGCCGCGCTTGTCGGCCTCAGCGTGGCTGAGCGGCACGGCCTGCCGGCCATCGGCACCGGCATGATTCCGCTGACGCCGACGCGCGACTTCGCATCGCCCTTCCTGCCGCCGATACCGCTGCCGGGCGTCCTGCGCCGGGCCAGTTACGGGCTGGTCAACCAGGCGGTATGGCGCACCTTCCGCGGGCCGGTCAACGCCGCGCGCGCCGCACTGGGGCAACCGCCGCGCCGCACGCTGTGGACCGGCCTGCCGATGCTGTACGGCATTTCCCCGCAGTTGCTGCCGCCGCCTGCCGACTGGCCGGCCGATCATGTGGTGTGCGGGCAATGGCGGATGCCGGAACAACCTTGGTCGCCGCCCGCCGACCTGCAGGCCTTCCTCGATGCCGGGCCCGAGCCGGTCTATCTCGGCTTCGGCAGCATGACCGGCTTCGACCGCGAGCGCGTGCTGTCGGCCCTGCTGCAGGCGTTGGAGCCACGTCGCGTGCTGCTGTTTCCGGGCTGGGCCGGACTACCGTCGGGTGCTTTGCCAGCGAACGTGTTCGTGGTCGGCCCGACCCCGCATGAAGCACTGTTCCCACGCTGCGCGCTGGCCATCCACCATGGCGGCAGCGGCACCACGCATTCGGCCTGCCGCGCCGGCATTCCCTCGCTGGTGATGCCGTTCGCCGCCGATCAGTTCTTCTGGGCGCGGCGCCTGCAGACGCTGGGGGTGGCGACTGCGCCGTTGTCACCCAAGCGGTTGGATGCGGGAGTCCTGGCGGCGGCCATCAGGTTCGCCGAGGACGGCGCGACGCGTGCGCGTGCGGTTGCACTGGGCGTAGCAATGGCGAGCGAGGATGGCGTGGCGCATGGGATCGAGGCCATAGAAAAATTGATTAGACCCATGCCGTAGTTCCAAGTCTCAGCGTGCCCTCATACACTTGGACAACAAGGTATTTCTTATTCGATCCTAGCCAAGGAGGGGACAGTGATTCAAGTAACTCAAGAGCACTTCAAACGGGCCGCGTTTGAAGTGTCAAAACATGGTGACAATGACACTCTACCTTTTGACTTGGATGTGCGGCTCTGTGGAGACGTTGCAGAAGAGCTATCGAGCATTGCATTCGGCTTCTTCAATGAATTGAAGAGTGGCCCACTGAAAGGAAACCACGAGCGAATTGCGTCGATGTCTATTTGGAGTGAGCGTCTAGTCGCGCCATCCGGCCCTGCTGGCTTCCGAGTAGTCACGAAGATTCATCCCTTCTGGAACATCTATCTGAACGGGATATCGCTAGCTATCGCGGAACAGCTCGAGCAACAGCGAGCTCCTACGGCACACTCATATAGATTTCTACCCGGATCAGACCAGTTCATTTTCGACGCGAATCGCTCTTGGCGAGCGTTCAAAGAAGAAACAATTGCCCGAAGTGAAGATTTTGGACCAGATGCGGTAGTTGTTCAGACCGATATTTCAAGCTTCTACGAGCATGTTTCCCATCACTACGTAGAGAACTGTATTTCCGATCTCGACAATGGGCAGCGTCAGATAGCAAGCCAAGTCAACGCACTTTTGAGTCGACTGTTTGCGGGACGCTCGTTTGGCCTGCCTGTCGGCGGCCAGGGCGCACGCGTTCTTGCGGAGCTGTTCCTTCATCAAGTGGACATGTCGCTATCAGCTCAAGGCATTCACTGGCATAGATACGTAGACGATTACGTGATCATTGCCAGCAACACCTCCGAAGCCTACCGCGCGCTCGCTGTACTTGCTCAGTCCCTTATGGACTATGGCTTGACACTGAACAAGTCAAAGTCTGTATTTCTTTCTCAGAAACACTACAAAGACTATGTCATCGCTCAGCTCGGAAACAACGATGACGAAGCTCAACAGCTGCGCACCATTGACATAAAATTCGACCCCTACTCCGACTCTCCCCGCGATGACTACGAGTCATTAAAGGAGACGGTTGAAAGTCTAGAAGTCCAAAAGCTCTTGGCACGCGAACTTGACAAAGCGATACCCGACAGCTTTCTCGTCTCTCAAATCAGCCGAACGCTCCCACTTCACAAACCCGATGCAGCATTCGAGCTCGCCGTAACGCTTCTCAGCAAACAGAACCTCCACGCATTCAGGTCCTCTTTCTCGACCATTATGCGGGGATTTTCTCACCTTAGATCAAAGGATGAATTTTCAGCAATATTTCCGAAATTGGACTCTCTGCTAGATGAAGTGCCGATTCATTCAGGGCACCTCCTTGAAGCCGACACCAACCTACTCCACTACCTGAGGTGCCTTCGTTTTTCGAGCTCGATGCGCCGCAGTCAGTTTGTTCGCGCGACATTTGACGGCACTCAACTGGATACGGTCAAAAGAGCGTGCATCGACTGCTGGCGAGGATGGAAAGACCGTTCGACTTTCAACTACTTGAGGAACAGATGGTCGCAGATGACGGCCGAAAGCCAGCGATCCTTCTGGCTTTTCTCATATTGTTTTGGTGACGAGGGTGAAAAGGCAAGACTGCAATCAAAGCGAGCCGCCGCGTCCAATTGGGAACTTGGCGTTGAGCTGAATTTGGACCCGGTCAGTGACAAGGCAAAGCTTGCAAAGCACACGCGGGGGACTGAACCAAGATTTCCCGCAGTCTTCATGGAGTGGTCGAAGGAGGCTTGCGATGCAGGTTGATCCAAGAACCGTCGCTCGCGACATCTTCGGAGTTGTTGATGAACTGTTCCCTCACCTGACACCCGGCGCAGTAAACAACTTTAACTCACGAATTATTGAAGTCGATTTTGGTGAAAGCCCAGAAAATTTCATCGCATCCTCAAAGCTCCAGAAGGCGCTTCTCTTTGAGCTTGCGTATAGCGTTGCTGAAATCTTACTAAGCGAGCTCCCCATCGATTGGGATCGGTGCCTTTCGATGGCAATTGAACGTCAAAGATCATTCTTCGACGCAAAGGTTTCTCGCTCACTTGAAGATCCTGACAAAACTGCAGCACTGATGGTTGGAACGAATTTGGCTCACTGGTTAGTACTTCAGAGTAGCGCGAACGGGAACGTACTGAACTCAGGACCATTCATTCCTGGTCTTGAATGGATCGCCAGCGGGAGGGGAGATTTCAGCATCGCTGAAAGTCTAATCGAAGTTAAGTGCACAGCTAAGAAGTTTTCCTCAGCTGACTTTAGGCAGGTTTCGATCTACTGGTTGATGAGCTATGCCGCGGCATTGGAGGGCCGTGGAGAAGAATGGAGGGAGTTCACTCTTTTTAATCCACGACGCGGCGAATTCTTAACTATGAAGTTCGACAACCTGCTTTCGTCCATCGCAGGAGGAAGGACTAAACTTGAGATCCTCCAGCTATTTCATTCGCTTGTCGGATCTCGCGCTCATTCTCAATGAACGTCACTTTCAATAGTCTCACCAGAATATATGTCAGCGTGCTTTCGAACAACTGCAGAACTGCGGATCTAGGTCTACGCTTCACCCCAGCGCTTCCACCACCCAATCAATGAACACCCGCAGCCGCTGGCTCATGTGCCGATTGGGCGGGAACATCACATGCATCGGCATCGGCGGCAGCTGCCAGTCCTCCAGTACCGGCAGCAGTTCGCCACGTGCGACATGCGATTCGGCCATGTAGCTGGGCAGCGCGACCACGCCCAACCCCGCCAGCGCCGCGGCCAGATACGCATTGCCGTCGTCGAAACCGACCGTGTAGCGGCCCTGCACCTCGATGCGCTCATCGCCACGCTGGGCGCTGAACACCCGGGCACGGCCACTGCGCGGGCTGAGGAAGCCGACCATGTGGTGATCGGGCCCTTCCAGCGCGCGCAGGTCGGTCGGCAGGCCGAAGCGCTGCACATAGCCGGGGCTGGCGTGGAGACCGATCGGCAGCGCCGCCAGCGGCCGCGCCACCAGCGCTGGGTCGGCCGGGGTGCCACCACGGATCACGCAATCGACGTTGTCGGCGATGACGTCGACCTCGCGGTCGCTGACGCCGACATCCAGCTGGATCTCCGGGTAACGCGCCTGGAAATCCGGTAGTGCTGGTACCAGCCGCAGCCGTGCGTACGGTCCGGGCACATCCACGCGCAGGCGGCCACGCGGCTGGGCGGCCGCGTCGCCCAGCCCGCCTTCGACCTCGTCCAGTTCGGCCAGCAGGCGGGCGATGCGCGGGTAATAGGCCGCGCCGTCGGCGGTGACGCTGACCCGGCGGGTGGTGCGGTTGAGCAGGCGCAGCCGCAGGTGCGCCTCCAGCTGCTGCACCAGCTGGGTAACCGTGGTGCGGCTGATCTGCAGGGTGTGCGCGGCGCGGGTGAAGCTGCCGGTTTCCACTACCCGGGCAAAGGCCCGCATCGCCTCGAAACGGTCCATGGCCGGCCGTGATTGTTTGGAATTGACAATCAATCTAGGCCGATCATCGCGGTTTATCCAGACAGCGCTGGCGCGGAGGATGGCGTTCTCTCCCACGGGATCTTCCCCATGTCACAGCGTGATGTCGTTTTCCCCGCCGGGCGCCAGGCCCTGTACGAGCGCAACCGCTATTCGCCGGCGATCCGGTCCGATGGCTTCCTGTTCGTTTCCGGCCAGGTCGGCAGCCGCGAGGACGGTTCGCCCGAGCCGGACTTCGAGACGCAGGTGCGCCGCGCCTTCGAGAATCTCAATGCGGTGTTGGCCGCCGCAGGCTGCACGTTCGATGACGTGATCGACGTGACCGTGTTCCTGGTCGATCCGGAGAAGAACTTCGAGAAGGCCTGGGCGATCGTGCCCGAGTACTGGGGCAAGGCGCCGCACCCGACCCTGACCGGCATCGGCGTGACCTGGCTGTATGGCTTCCAGTTCGAGATCAAGGTGATCGCGAAGCTGCCGTGACCGTTACTGTAGAGCCGAGCCCATGCTCGGCTGGTCGTGCGAAAGCAGCCGAGCGTAGGCTCGGCTCTACAGACGCGCAGCCCGGTGTCCGACCCCACGGGTCGAAAAGCGTGTCGACCAAGGTCGACACCTACCGGGGCGGCTGGTCGCGCGAAAGCAGCCGAGCGTGGGCTCGGCTCTACAGAAGCGCGTCCCGTGTCCCACCTCACGGGCCGAAAGGCGTGCCGACCAAGGTCGGCACCCACCAGGGCAGACGGTCCTCTGGATCGTCCACATGAACGGGAGATTCCGACGAATTCCCGAAGCGGCCATTGATATTGTATCCGGCGAAAACCGCTTGCTAGCCTCCTCTTCATGCGCTGGATCACCCGCCACCTCCGTTCGACCCTGCTGATGCTGCTGATGGCGGCATTCGTGGTCGTGCCGGTGGCCGACGCGCTGGCGTGCACGGTGGAACCGCACGCCAGCACGGTGCACGTGGAGTCCGCACCGGATGCCGATGGCGATGCCGACGGCAAGCATGTCGGTGCCTGTGGTCACAACCACTGCCACCACTCCAACCTGAGCCTGCCGGCCAGCACCCTCGCCGCCTTCGGTGCGCCACTGCCGGCGCGCTGGATGAGTGCGGGCGATGCGGCGACCTATGCGGTCGCCCAGGATGAATTGACGCGTCCACCCCGGGCGTGAGTTGAGCGCGTCCCGCGATTGCGGGCTCCCGTTTCACTCACAACCGGAATCCCCCTATGTCGATCCTGACACCTCGGTCGCCGCGTGCGGCCGGGCTGGTCGTCGCCGTGTTGCTGGGCCTGGCCCCGGCGGCATCGGTGATGGCGCAAGCCGCCCCCTCCTACGACACCCTGCTTGAACGCCTGGACCAGCTGCCCGGCACCCGTGTGGGTACGGCACTGGCCGAGGCCGCCGATGCGCGCGCCGACCAGGCCCGTGCGCTGCCCAATCCCTCCCTTTCCTACTCGGCCGAAAACGCCTGGGGCTCCGGCACCTACCGCGGCATGGGCAAGGCCGACACCGTGCTCACCCTGTCCCAGCCGCTGGAGGTCTGGGGCCAGCGTGGCGCGCGCGTCCGCGCCGCCCGTGCCGAGGCCCAGGCGGCCAACCTGCGTGGCGCGCAGAGTCGCAGCGACGTGGCCAGCCAGCTGGCGGTGGTCTATGCACAGGCGGAAAGTGCACTGCGCCGCTACACCCTGGCCGAAGAGGCACTGAGCCTCACCCGCGATGACGCCAACGCCGTCAACGCCATGGTCAAGCAGGGCCGCGAACCGCAGCTGCGCGCGGTGCAGGCACAGAGCGAAGTGGCCAATGCCACGGCGTCGCTGGATGAAGCCCAGGCGTTCCGCGATGCCGCGCTGGCCCGGTTGGCCGGCACCGCACTGCTGGATGCACCGGTGCAGTCGATCGACAACAGCCTGCTCGACCGCGCCCCGCCGCTGCCGCGCGGTGCCACCGATACCGCGCTGGCGGTGCGCATCGCCGAAGCCGAAGCCGATGCGGCGGGCAAGCTGGTCGACGTGGAGCGCAAGCGTGCCCTGCCCGATCTGAGCGTCACCGCCGCGCAGACCCGCTTCCGCGAAGGCGGCGAGCGCGCCTACAACCTCGGGCTCAGCCTCAGCATTCCGTTGTTCGACCGCAACCGTGGTGGCATCCGCGCCGCCAACGCCGACCAGCGCGCGGCCGAAGCGCGCCTGGACCAGCAGCGTCGCGACAGCGAGGCCGAGCGCCTGTCCGCCGTGGCCGGGCTGAAGGCGGCCGGCAGCCGCACCCGTGCCGCCGATGAAAGCGTGGTCGCCGCCGAAGAGGCCTACCGCCTCGCACGCGTCGGCTTCGACGCCGGACGCATCTCGCAGCTGGAACTGCGCAGCACCCGCAGCGCCCTCATCGCCGCCCGCGGCACCGCCGTGGATGCGCGCCTGTCGCGCGTCGGCGCGGAAATCGATCTTGCCCGCCTGGAAGGGCGCGCACCTTTTGTGGAGGCCCCATGACTCTCTCCCGTTCCTTCCCCCTGATCGGCGGCCTCCTGCTGACCGTGTTCCTGGCCGGCTGCGCCGGCAACGCACAGACGCCTGCCAATGAAGACCCGGCTGCGGCCAAGGCCGGCACCGACGATGGCCACGGCCATGCCGCCGACAGCAAGGAAGCCAAGGCCGAAGCCACGAAGGCGCCGGCGGACGCCGATGAAGGCGTGGTGCAGCTGACCCCGGAACAGATCAAGGCCTCCGGTATCGAAGTGGTCGCGATTGGTCGCGGCGGTGGCGGTTCAACCCGCCTCGCCGGCCGGGTCGAACCCTCGGTCGGTGCACGTGCCTCGGTGGCTTCGACCGTGACCGGCCGCGTCGAGCGCGTGCTGGTCGCGCCGGGCACGGCGGTGAAGCAGAACCAGGCACTGGCCATCGTGGTCAGCGGCGAAGCGGCGGTGTTCCGTGCCAACGCGCTGGCGGCATCCGCCGAGGCCGAGGCCGCACGCCTGGCCTATGGCCGCGACAAGGCGCTGGTCGACCAGGGCGTGGTCGCGCGCCAGGAAATGGAAGCCTCGCGCGCCCGTTCGCTGGCGGCACAGGCGCAGGCGGCGGCCGCGCAGGCCCAGGCCGCCGCCAACGGTGCGCCCGACGCCAGTGGCCGCGTGCGCATCACCAGCCCGGTGGCCGGCATCGTCGGCAACGTGCAGGTCACTCCCGGTGGCGTGGTCGCCGCCGGCAGTGCAGTGGCCGATGTCGCCGACCCGGCAATGAACGAGCTGGTGTTCACCGCGCCGCCGGCGCTGGCCGCGCAGGTCACGCCGGGCATGAAGCTGGAGGTGAGCGTACCCGGTGGCAGCTTCACCGCCACCGTCACCGGTTCGGCCGCCGATGTCCGCCAGCAGGGCGGCGTCGCGGTGATCCGTGCCACGCCAGTGAATGCCGCGTTGCCGCCAGCCGGTTCACCGGTCTCGGCCGTGGTGGTCACCGAAGGCCAGGAGGGCTCGCTCAGCGTGCCCGCCGATGCGGTGCAGAACGTCGATGGCAGCAGTGCGGTGTTCGTCGCCGTCGAAGGTGGCTTCAAGGCGCAACCAGTCCTGGCCGGGCGCCGTGCCGGTGACCGCATCGAGATCCTCGGTGGGCTGACCGGCAGCGAGCGCGTCGTCGGTGCCAATGCCTTCCTGCTCAAGGCCGAACTGGCCAAGGGCGAAGCCGAGCACGGCCACTGAGGAGGCGACCATGTTCAAGCTGATCATTGAAACAGCGGTGCGCCACCGCTGGCTGGTGGTGTTCATGGCTGCGCTGATCGCCGCGGTGGGGCTGTTCCAGCTGGGCAAGCTGCCGATCGACGCGGTGCCGGACATCACCAACCGCCAGGTGCAGATCAACACGGTGGCACCGGCGCTGACACCGGAGCAGATCGAGCGGCAGGTGACCTATCCGCTGGAAACCGCGCTGGCCGGCATTCCCGGCCTGACCACCACGCGTTCGTTGTCGCGCAATGGCTTCTCGCAGGTGACCGCGATCTTCACCGACGCGACCGACATCTACTTCGCCCGCCAGCAGGTGGCCGAACGCATGCGCGAAGCGTCTGAAGACCTGCCCGATGGTGCGTCGCCGATGCTGTCGCCGGTCACCACCGGCCTCGGCGAGGTGCTGATGTGGACGGTGGACTTCACCACGTTCGATCCGGCCAAGCTGGCCAAGCCTGGTGAAGCGGGCTGGCAGGCCGGTGAGGTCTACCGCACACCGGAAGGCAACCTGCTGCGCACGCCGGAAGAACGCGCGACCTACCTGCGCACCGTGCAGGACTGGATCATCGCGCCGCAGATGCGTTCCAGTCCGGGGCTGGCCGGCGTCGATACGGTCGGTGGCTACGTCAAGGAATATGGCGTGCATCCGGACAGTGCCAAGCTGGCCGCGCACGGCCTCGGCCTGGCCGACCTGGTCACTGCCCTGCAGCGTTCCAACGTGCAGGCCGGTGCCGGTTTCGTGCAGCGTGCCGGCGAGGGCCTGGTGGTACGCGCCGACGGCCTGGCGCTGACCACCGACGACCTGGCGCAGGCCCCGGTGGCCACCCGCAATGGCGTGGTGGTGCGCGTGGCCGATGTGGCCGACGTCGACCTGAGCCGCGCGCCGCGCCTGGGTGCGGCCAGCCGCAACGGACACGAGGCCGTGCTCGGTACCGCGCTGATGATTGCCGGTGGCAACAGCCGCACCGTGGCCCAGGCCGCTGCGGCGCGCCTTGAACAGGTGAACAAATCGCTGCCGGCCGACATCGTGGCCGCACCGGTGCTGGACCGCAGCGTGCTGGTCAATTCCACCATCAAGACCGTGGCCAAGAACCTCACCGAAGGTGCGCTGCTGGTGGTGGTGGTGCTGTTCCTGCTGCTGGGCAACCTGCGTGCGGCCACCATCACCGCGCTGGTGATTCCGCTGTCGTTCCTGTTCGCAGTGATCGGCATGAACCGCTTCGGCATCAGCGGCAACCTGATGAGCCTGGGTGCGCTGGACTTCGGCATCCTTGTGGACGGTGCAGTGATCGTGGTCGAATCGACGCTGCTGATGCTGGGCCAGCGCCGCGCCGAGCTGGGTCGTGCATTGACCGCGATGGAGCGGCTGCGCGTGGCCGCCGATTCGGCGATGAAGATGGCGCGTCCAGCGGCGTTCGGACAGCTGATCATCCTGCTGGTGTTCGCGCCGATCCTCACCCTCGAAGGCGTGGAGGGCAAGACGTTCCACCCGATGGCGGCGACCTTCATGCTGGCCCTGGTCGGTGCCTTCATCTTCTCCTTCACCTTCGTGCCGGCGATGGCCGCGCTGCTGGTGCGCGAGCCCAAGGTGAAGGACGGCGATGCCCATGCCGACAATGGCGAGCACGAAACCAAGCTGATCCGCGTGCTGCGTGGGCGCATCGAACCGGTGGTGCGCAAGGCCGTGGCACATCCGCGCACGGTGCTGGCCGGTGCGGTGATGATGGTGGTGGTGGGCATCGGTTCGTTCTCGCTGCTGGGCCGCGAGTTCATGCCGACCCTGGACGAAGGCAACGTGGCGATGCAGGCGTTGCGCGTGCCCTCGACCTCGCTGGAGCAGTCGCTGGCGATGCAGCTGGCGCTGGAGAAGGCGATCGCCAAGCAGCCGGAAGTGGAGACGGTGTTCTCGCGTACCGGTACCGCCGAGGCGGCGATCGACCCGATGCCGACCAACATCTCCGACAGCGTGATCGTGCTGAAGCCGCGCAAGGACTGGCCGGATCCGAAGCTGGGCAAGGACGCACTGGTGGCGCGCTTCGAGAAACTGGCCGGGCAGCAGCTGGGCAACAGCTTCGAGTTCAGCCAGCCGATCGAACTGCGCTTCAACGAGCTGATTTCCGGCGTGCGTACCGACCTGGCGGTGATGATCTTCGGCGACGACTTCAGCCAGCTGCAGAAGGTGGCCGACCAGGTGGCGCTGAAGCTGCGTGCAGTGAACGGTGCAGCCGACGTGCGGGTGGAACAGATCTCCGGCCTGCCCACGCTCAACGTGGCGATCGACCACGTGGCAGCGGCGCAGTATGGGCTGACCGCTGCGGACGTAAGCGATGCGCTGTCCACCGGCATTGGTGGCACTGCCGCTGGCAAGATCTTCGAAGGTGATCGCCGCTTCAACGTGGTGGTGCGCCTGGACGATGCCTCGCGCAACGATCCGGACCAGCTCGCATCACTGCCGATCGCTACGCCGTCGGGGCTGGTGATTCCGCTGTCGTCGGTGGCCCGCATCACAGTCAGCGAAGGGCCGAACCAGATCAGCCGCAACAACGGCAGCCGCCGCGTGGTGGTGCAGGCCAATGTGCGTGGTCGTGACCTGGGTAGCTTCGTCGGCGAGGCGCAGGCCGCAGTAGCGGACGTAGCGCTGCCGCCAGGCGCCTACCTGACCTGGGGTGGCCAGTTCGAGAACCTGCAGCGCGCGGAGAAGCGACTGGCAACGGTGGTGCCGGTGGTGTTCCTGCTGATCGGCAGCCTGCTGTTCATGGCCCTGCGCAGCGGCAAGGAAGCCATTCTGGTGTTCAGCTGCGTGCCGCTGGCGCTGGTCGGCGGCATCCTCGCCCTGTTGCTGCGTGGCATGCCGTTCTCGGTATCGGCGGCGGTCGGCTTCATCGCCGTCTCCGGCGTGGCCACCTTGAACGGCCTGGTGCTGATGCAGGCGATCCGCGAACGCCTGGATGCCGGCGACCTGCCGCTGCAGGCGGCGATCAACGGTGCCTCCAGCCGCATCCGCGCGGTGCTGACTACGGCGCTGGTGGCGATCGTCGGCTTCATTCCAATGGCGATTGCCAGCGGTTCCGGCGCAGAGGTGCAGAAGCCGCTGGCGACGGTGGTGATCGGTGGCCTGATCACCGCCACCGTGCTGACCCTGCTGGTGCTGCCGACGTTTGCCGCGCGCGTGGCCAAGCCGCGGGCGGTCGGCTGAAAGCGCACGGGGTCGGATCCTATGATCCGACCCCGTTTCCCGGTCCGAGGTACTGCCGGCCAGCGGCCGGCACTACCTTGGTCTGATCAGGCCTTCTTGCGTTCGGCGATGTACGCCTGGATCTGCTGTTCCAGCACCGGCAGCGGCACCGAGCCCTGCTTGAGCAGGGTGTCATGGAAACCCTTGATGTCGAACTTGTCGCCCAGTTCCTTCTCGGCCTGCGCACGCAGGCGCACGATGGCGATCTCGCCCAGCTTGTAGCTCAGCGCCTGGCCCGGCCAGGAAATGTAGCGGTCCACTTCGGTGGTCACTTCATGCTCGCTCAGCGCGGTGTGGTCGCGCAGGTAGGCCAGCGCCTGCTCGCGGGTCCAGCCCTTGCTGTGCACGCCGGTGTCGATCACCAGGCGCGTGGCGCGCCACATCTCGTAGGTCAGGCGGCCGAAATCCTCGTACGGGGTTTCATAGATGCCCATTTCCACGCCCAGTTTCTCGCAGTACAGCGCCCAGCCTTCGCCATAGGCGGAGATGTAGGCGTTGCGGCGGAACTCGGGCAGGTTCTTCTGCTCGGCGGCGATGGCGCCCTGCAGCGCGTGGCCCGGATCGGATTCATGCAGGGTCAGCGCCGGCAGGTTGTACAGCGGGCGCGACGGCAGGTTGTAGGTGTTGAGCCAGTAGGTGCCCATGCCACCGCGGCCGGCGGTCCAGAACGGGGCGATGTCCGGCGGCACCGGCACGATGGTGAAGCGCGCGCGCGGCAGCGTCATGTACTTGCCAAGCTGGCCGTCTGCCCGCTTGGAGATCCACGCGGCACGCGACAGTAGCTCTTCCGGCGTCTTGGCGTAGAACTGCGGGTCGGTGCGCAGGAAGGTCAGGAATTCGGCGAAGCTGCCCTTGAACTTCACCTGCTTGATGATGTCGTTCATTTCCTTCTGGATGCGTGCGACTTCATCCAGGCCGATGCGGTGGATCTCGTCCGGCGACAGGTCCAGCGTGGTGTATTCGTGGATCTGCTGCTTGTAGTACGCCTTGCCGTCCGGCATCGCTTCGGCGGCCAGGGTGGTACGCGCCTGCGGCACGTACTCGTTGACGAAGAAGGTGCGCAGCTGCTGGAACGCGGGCACCACCTTGCCACTGATCGCTTCACGCGCCTGCGCCTGCAGCCTGGCCTGTTCGGCCGCCGGAACGGTGTTGGGCAGCTTCTTGAACGGCGCGTACAGCGGCGATTCGGTGGGATCCATCAGCTCGGCGACGGTGGCGATGGAGACCTCGCGGCCATCGAGCACCGCACGCGGCACGCTGAAGCCGCGCTTCAGGCCGGCGCGCATGTTTTCGGTCTGCTGGCCGAAGTAACGCGGCACATCATTCAGCCGTGCGATGTAGTTCTGGTAGTCCTGCACGGTCTTCATCTCGCGCCGCGCCATGAAGGACAGGTTGGACCAGAACGAGGAGTCGGCATTGAACGGCATCTCGTAGCCGCGCAGGCGCGTCTCTTCGGCCAGGTTGAATACCTGATCGCGGTAGATCGCGTAGTTGACCTGGTTGTCGGGCGACAGGGTCTTCGGATCGATCTTCTTCAGCGCGGCGAGGGTCTCGTCCCACACCTTCAGGCGCGCCTGCTGCGCGGCCGGGCCGACGTCGGGCATGCGGGTGGCATTGGCCGGGGCGTCTTCGTCCTCGCTGGCCTCGCCGCCGCCATCCTGGCGCCACTTCCATTCCTTCTCGTACAGCGCGCGGAAGGCGGCATCGGCGGGCGATTCGGTGGCCACGCTGGCCGGTGCGACGGTGGCGGGCGGCGCGGCCAGGGCCACAGCAGGGGCGGACAGGACGATCAGCAGGGCAACGGCAAGACGGGTTTTCACGAGCACAGGTTCCCGGAAAGGCAGACCCCGATGATGGCACCGCCCACGGCCCATGGCATGGGACGAAGGTCCTGCCTGCGCAGCGGACCGGGGCCCCGGTAGCGGCCAACCTGGGTTGGCCCCCCAGACCCAGCGCCGACCAAGGTCGGCATCTACCGGAGACCTAGTGGCTGGCCCTGTCCCGCTTCCAGCCCCGGTGCTTGATGTCCAGCTGCAGGCTGTACAGCGCGGTGAACGCCGGGAACAGGTTCTGCAGCACGCCCACCGAGTCCTGCTTGGCCGAGAACAGGAAGTAGCTCAGCGTCATCAGGCTGCCGACCACGCTCATGTACCAGAACAGCCGCGGGATCACCGGCTTGCCCGCACGCTTGGACGCGATGAACTGGACCAGCCAGCGGCCACCGAACATCAGCGCGCCGGTATAGCCGATCAGCTTCCAGCCGGTCACATGCAGGCCGGTCCAGTACAGCCAGGTCAGCGGCTGGTCGAGCCAGTGCAGTTCCAGGCCCATCACCGCTCTTCCACCGCGGTGCGCTTGCTGCGGGTGATCAGCCAGGCCACGCCGCGCAGGTCGCGGATGCCGACCAGCGCGCGACCGAGGTTGTTGTACTTGGAGACGCCGGCGGTGCGGTGGCGGTGGTTGACCGGCACGCTGGTGGTCTTCCAGCCGGCACGCTGCATCAGCGCCGGCAGGTAGCGGTGCATGTGGTCGAAGTACGGCAGGTCGAGGAACGCGCTGCGCTCGAACAGCTTGATGCCGCAGCCGGTATCGGGCGTATCGTCGCGCAGCATGCGTGCACGGATGGCGTTGGCCCACTTGCTGGCCCAGCGCTTGCTGCCGCTGTCCTGGCGGTTGACCCGCCAGCCGGCGAACAGCTTCACCTGTGCCTCAGCTGCATCGCGCGCGGCCAGCAGCTTGGGAATGTCGGCCGGATCATTCTGCCCGTCGCCATCCAGGGTCGCGATCCACGGCGCACGTGCGTGCTTGACGCCGGTGCGCAAGGCGGTGCTCTGCCCGCTCTGGTCCACGTGGTGCAGCACCCGCAGTTCCGGCGTAGTCGCCTTCAGGCCCTGCAGCACCGCCAGGGTGTCATCGCGCGAATGGTCGTCGATGTAGACGATCTCGAACGGCAGCCGCCCACGCAGTGCAGCGGTGATTTCGGCAACCAGCGGGGCGACATTGTCGCGTTCGTTGAACACCGGGACGACAACGGAAAGCTCGGGTTGGCTCATAAGGCACTCGGCCAAAGGGGGACAAAGACCGCGCATTCTCCGAAGCCGAGGTTATCCGAAGATGAATCCGGCCGTGTGAGGATCCCTCCTCAGGCGCGATCGCCAAAATACTCGCGGCACCACTGCACGACGGGGGGCAACCCTTCTTCGATCGGAGTCACCGCATCGAAGCCGAATGCGTCATGGGCGCGCCGGGTATCGGCCATCGTGCGCACCATGTCGCCCGGCTGCATCGGCTTGTAGACCTTCTGCGCGGGGCGACCGGCGGCCTGCTCGATCACGCTGATGAAGCGCTCCAGCTCGACCGGCGTATGGTTGCCGAGGTTGAACACCCGGTGCGGTACCGGACCTTCGGCCGGATGCGCGAGCGCGCCGAGAATACCCGATACGATGTCGGAAACATGTGTGAAATCGCGCTGCATGCGGCCTTCGTTGAACACGTCGATCGGACGCCCGGCCAGCACCGCGCGCGAGAACAGCAGCGGCGCCATGTCCGGCCGGCCCCACGGGCCATACACGGTGAAGAAGCGCAGGCCGGTGGCATGCAGGCCGTACAGCTGCGCATAGGTGTAGGCCATCAGCTCGTTGGCCGCCTTGGTCGCCGCGTACAGCGAACGCGGCTGGTCCACGCGCTGGTCCTCGGAGAACGGCGGTGTGGCCGAGTCTCCGTAGACCGAGCTGCTGGACGCGTACACCAGGTGCTGCACGCCGCGGTGGCGGCACAGCTCGAGCATGTTGACGAAGCCGACCAGGTTGCTGTCGACGTAGGCGTGCGGGTTTTCCAGCGAATAGCGCACGCCGGCCTGCGCGGCCAGATGGATCACCGCGGTCGGCTTCACTTCGTCGAACAGTGCCGCCAAGCCCTGCTGGTCGGTCAGGTCCAGGGTGCGCAGGTCCAGCGTCGGGCACAGCGCTGCCACGCGATCGCGCTTGATCTGCGGGTCGTAGTAGTCGTTGAAGTTGTCCAGGCCGACCACGGCCTGGCCCTGCTCCAGCAGGGCGCGGGCGGTGTAGGCACCGATGAAGCCGGCAGCGCCGGTGAGCAGGATGGTCATGGAAGGGCCCGCAAACGAAGTTCAGGCCCCCGATGTTACCGGTCTCAGAACAAACCGAAACGCTTCTTCGCGACGTTCACCCGTCCCGGCTCGATCACATCGTTGATCTGTTTCGCATCGAAGCGGTCGAGCAGTACGTCGGCGCCCTTCTTCAGCTTCAGGTCCATCTCTTCGGGGTACAGCGGGACCAGGCTCATGAAGCTGATGCGCTTGCCGTCGTCCAGTTCCAGCGTGGCGAAGTCATCCGGCGTGGTGACCGGCGGCAGCACGATGGCGCCGTCGAAACCCACGTCCGGCGCATAGGGCTCGCTGGGATGGCCGTTGGGAATGGTGTGGCCGAAGCCCAGCCAGGTGTCGTACTCGTGCGGCAGCCGCGCCATGCCCTTCAGCAGGCGCACCGGCCAGTAGTTGCGCTCGTCCTCGAAGGCGTCCTGGGACATCGGCCAGTCGGCCGGCAGGGTCACCATCAGCTCCATGTAGCGTGGTACGTCCGCGTCCGCCTCGGCGGGCACGGTCATCGGCAGGTCGCTCATGCCGGAGGTGACCAGGCGGAGGTACGGGCAATGGTCATTGGCCGGCACCACGTGCACGTCGATGTGCACCAGGTCGGAGATGAGTTCGTGCAGGACCGTGGCGATCGGCCCGAGATGGCGCGCGATGTGGTCGCTGATCGCCTCGATATGCTGTTCTTCGCCGATGGCGAGTACAAAGTCCTTTTCGCGCCGGTGCCTCAGTATCTGGGTGCCGTCCGGGCTGACGTCGTCGTATTCGTTGCTCATGTCCTGCTCCCTGGATGAAGCCACGGGCCGGAGAGCAGTGCATCCCCCGGTGTGCGCGGCGGTGCGTTCCCTGTCATCTGCAGGACGCGGCAGGAACGGGCCGCATCCCATGTCGCTGCGCCAGGCTCAGCCTTGGCGCGTACGCAGCTTTTCCAGCACGCCGTCCAGGGTATCCAGGTCGGTGTAGTGGATGATCAGCTTGCCCTTGCCGCCGCGGCCGTGGTTGATCGCCACCTTGGCGCCCAGTGCTTCGGACAGCTCGGTTTCCAGCGAGGCGATGTCGGCCTGCTGCACCTTCGGCGTGGCCACCGGGCGGTTGCTCGGCACCTTGCCGGCGGCGAAGGCCTGCGCACGGCGCTCGACCTCGCGCACCGACCAGCCTTCATCGGCCGCTTCCTGCGCCAGCTTGCCGGCCAGCTCGGGGGCCAGGGTCAGCAGCGCACGGGCGTGGCCCATTTCCAGGCGACGGGTTTCCAGCAGCAAGCGGATCGCCACCGGCAGCTCCAGCAGGCGCAGCAGGTTGGACACCGCCGCGCGCGAGCGGCCGACGGCCTCGGCCGCCTCGGCATGGGTCAGGGTGAACTCGCTGATCAGGCGCTGCAGCGCCTCGGCTTCTTCCAGCGGGTTGAGGTCTTCGCGCTGGATGTTCTCGATCAGCGCCATCGCGATGACGGTGCGGTCTTCCAGCTCGCGCACCACCACCGGCACTTCGTCCAGCCCGGCCAGCTGCGAGGCGCGCCAGCGGCGCTCACCGGCAACGATTTCGTAGTTGCCCGCCGGCAGCTGGCGCACCAGGATCGGCTGGATCACACCCTGCGACTTGATCGAGTCGGCCAGCTCGGACAGCTTGCCCTCGTCCATCTCGCGGCGCGGCTGGTACTTGCCCGGCTGCAGCTGGCCCACGGCCAGCTTGCGCAGCACTTCACCCGGCAGCGGCTCGATCACCGCGGTGGTGGCCTGCACCTGACTGACCGCGCCTTTCGGGCCCAGCAGCGCATCCAGGCCACGGCCGAGGCCTCGCTTCTTGGCTGCCGGCTTGCTGCTGGTCATCAGACGGTCTCCACGGCCTTGGCGGCCTTGTTGCGTTCGTTGTTGCGGCGGATGATCTCGCCGGCCAGGCCCAGGTAAGCCACGCCGCCGCGCGAGGCGCGGTCGTAGCCGACGATGCTCTGGCCATGGCTGGGCGCCTCGGCCAGGCGCACGTTGCGCGGCACGATGGTGCGGAACACGCGGTCGCCGAAGTGCTCGGTGAGCTCGGCCGAGACCGCGTTGGCCAGGTTGTTGCGCACGTCGAACATGGTGCGCAGCACGCCTTCGATCTCCAACGCCGGGTTCAGGTTGGCACGCAGCGCTTCGATGGTTTCCACCAGCGCGCTCAGGCCTTCCAGTGCGTAGTACTCGCACTGCATCGGCACGATCACCGAATCGGCGGCGGCCAGCGCGTTGAGCGTCAGCAGCGACAGCGCCGGCGGGCAGTCGATCAGGATGTAGTCGTACTCGTCGCGGATCGGTGCCAGCGCGCGCTTCAGCCGCTGCTCGCGCTCGCTCTGCGCCATCAGCTGGATCTCGGCCGCGGTCAGGTCGATGTTGCCGGGCAGCAGGTCATAGCCTTCGGCGGTCTGCACGCGTACATCGGCGGCGCTGGACTCGCCCAGCAGCAGATCGTAGGTGGAGGAAACCAGCTCACGCTTGTCCACGCCACTGCCCATGGTCGCGTTGCCCTGCGAATCCAGGTCGACCAACAGCACGCGCTTGGGTGCGTTGGCCAGGGAAGCGGCCAGGTTGACGGCGGTCGTGGTCTTGCCGACGCCACCCTTCTGGTTGGCGATGGCGATGATGCGGGCCATGCGGGTGTGCCTCGTCGACGTGTGCTGGGACCGGTCATTATGCGTACAACCGGCCCCTTGCGGAAATCGTGAATCGCCAACCCGTTGTTCCACAAAGGGCTGGCGGCGGGAATCAGGGACCTGTAACAGTGACCAGATGGCGTTCGCCGGCCAGGCCGGGCACGCTCAGCGGGGTCACTTCGCGCACCTGCCAGCCGGCCGGCAGCTCCGCGATCTCCTCATGGGGATAGACGCCCTTCATGGCCAGCAGTACGCCGCCGGGGCGCAGCAGGTGGCCGCCGACGCGGACGATGCCGGCCAGGGTGTCCATCGCGCGCGCGGTCAGCTGGTCGTAACGACCGGCCTCTTCCAGCGCTTCGGCCCGCGATTCGGCCACGCGGGCGTTGCCCAGGCCCAGCTGGCGCACCGCCTCGCGCATGAAGCGCGCCTTCTTGCCGTTGCTCTCGACCAGGGTGACCTGCAGGCCCGGGCAGGCGATCGCCAGCGGGATGCCGGGCAGCCCGGGGCCGGTACCGAGGTCGGCCAGGCTGCCATCGGCCACGAACGGCTGCATCGCCAGCGAATCGAGCAGGTGGCGGGTGACCATCTCCTGCGGGTCGCGGATGGCGGTGAGGTTGTAGGTGCCGTTCCAGCGGTGCAGCAGGGCCAGGTAGCGCAGCAGCGGCGGCGCCAGCGCGGCGTCCAGGCCCATGCTGGCCAGGCCCTGTTCCAGCGTGGCAGCCACGCTGGCGGGAAGTGGGTGTTCGCTCATGCAGGCATTATCGCCGGTTTTGCGTGCTGATTCCCCGCTTCAGTGCGGATACCAGGCCAATGCCGCACGGAACTGGCCGGTGGCCTGCCATTCGTGCAGGTGCCAGCGCGCGGCCTCGCCCAGTTCCGGGTCGCACCAGCGCAGGTGCAGGGCGCCATCGGCCCCCGGCGCCAGCTGCAGGCGGTGCAGGCCGAACGAGATGCCCTGCCCATGCGCCTTCAGGATGGCCTCCTTGATGCACCACACGCGGAAGAACCAGTGCTCGCGCCCGGCCTCGTCCAGGCTTTCCAGCCAGGCCACCTCCTCGGGGTGGAAGAAGCGCTGCACGATCTCCAGCAGGCGGGCCCGCGGCCGCAGCAGTTCCAGGTCCACGCCCAGCCGCACACCTTCGCCCAGCGCCACCAGCAGCACCTCGCCGCTGTGGCTCCAGCCGGTGCCGTAGTGGGCCAGTGCGCCGCTCAGTTCCGGCCGGCCCTTGTCATCGCGGACCAGCGGCAGCCTCTCCGGGTCGGCACCCAATGCCTGCGCCAGCACCTGCCGCGCCTGCGGTTCACCCCGGTGGCCCGGCACGTGCGGGCGGCGCCAGACCGTCACCGGGCCGAAGCGCCACGGGCCATCGAGGGTGGCTGGCAGGCTCATCCGCACGCGCCCATCACGCAATTCCACGACGGGTTCACAGCCCTGCGCGTCAACTGGTCACAGTTCCCCACCGGAGGTTCGATCATGGGCATCATCATCTGGCTGATCGTCGGCGGCATCGTAGGCTGGCTGGCCAGCATCATCATGAAGCGCGATGCCCAGCAGGGCATCATCCTCAACATCGTGGTCGGCATTGTCGGCGCGCTGATTTCCGGCTGGCTGTTCGGCGGCGGCATCAACGAAGCGATCACCATCCGCACCTTCCTGTTCTCGCTGATCGGTGCGGTGATCCTGCTGGCGATCGTCAACCTGTTCACCCGCAAGAGCATACGGTGATCTGAGGGTAGTGTCGGCCGCCGGCCGGCAGACCTTCCAGAACGGGCCCGGCAATCGTCGGGCCCCGTTCGTTCAACCCAACTGCACCCACGCCGGCGCATGGTCGCTCGGGCGTTCCCAGGTACGCGGTTCGCGGTCGATGCCCGAGGCCACCGCACTGCCCTTCAGCGCGTCGGAGACCAGGGTCAGGTCGATGCGCAGGCCCAGGTTGCGGCGGAAACCGGCGGCGCGGTAATCCCACCAGCTGAAGGTGCCCGCCTCGTCATTGTGCAGGCGAAAGCCATCGTGCAGGCCCAGCTGCAGCAGCTTGTTCAATGCGCCGCGCTCGGCGGTGGAGGTCAGGATGTGGTTTTCGTTCCACACCTCCGGGTCGTGCACATCGCGCGCGTCCGGGGCGATGTTGAAGTCGCCCATCACGATCAGCTTCGGGTGCCGCTGCAGTTCTTCGGCGATCCAGGCATGCACCGCTTCCAGCCAGCGCAGCTTGTAGTCGTACTTGTCGGTGCCGATATCCTGGCCGTTGACCACGTACAGGTTGATCACCCGCAGGTCGCCGAAGGTGCCGGCGATGACGCGCTTCTGCTCGTCCTCGAAGCCGGGAATGCCGATCTGCACGTCCTGCGCCGGCTCACGCGACAGCAGCGCCACGCCGTTGTAGGTCTTCTGGCCGGCGAACACGCTGCGGTAGCCCGCGGCGATCAGCGCCGAATCGGGGAACTTGTGGTCCTCCAGCTTGGTTTCCTGGATACCGACGATGTCCGGGCCGAACTCCTTGAGCCACTGCTCCAGGTGCGGCAGGCGGACATTGAGCGAATTGACGTTCCACGAGGCGATCTTCATGGGGGCATTCTACCCGGGTGGCCGGGATGGGGGTCGGCCCGGATTCCCGTGTAGAGCCGAGCCCACGCTCGGCTGCATTGATCGGGCACCCAGCCAAGAGCAGCCGAGCGTGGGCTCGGCTCTACAGAAGAATCGGGCCCTGATTCAGTAGAGCCACGCCCTGCCTGGGTTCACCGCAGCAGCAACTTCAATAACCCCGCAATCTTCGAATATGGCGGCCGCAGCCGGTCGCTGGCGGCCCAGCGCGACTGCCACAGCACCGGCAGCCGCTTGCTCATGGCATCGAACCCGGCCCGGCCGTGGTACGCGCCCATGCCACTGGCCCCCACCCCGCCGAACGGCAGGCCATCGGCAGCGAAGTGCAGCAGCGTGTCATTCACCGTCACCCCCCCGGCCACCACCTGGCCGAGGATCCGCTCCACCGTCGCCGTGTCGTGGCTGAAGGGATACAGCGCCAGTGGCCGGTCACGGGACAGCACCTCGGCCAGCGCAGCATCCAGATCCGGGTAGGCCCGCACCGGCAGGATCGGCCCGAAGATCTCCTCGCACATCAGGTCCAGGTCGTCCGGCGGGTCCAGCACCACGGTCGGCACCAGCAGGCGCTCGCGGTCGGCGCGCGCGTCATCCACCTGCGCCAGCGGAATCACCGGCACGCCGCGTTCGCGCGCCTGCGCCAGATAACCCTGCAGGCGCCGGTACTGGCCTTCGTTGATGATGCGCGTGTAGTCGTCGGCGCTGCTGAAATCGCCGTAGCGCTGCTGCACCTGCTGCTGGAGTGCCTGCACGAACTCGCGCTGGCGGACGGTATCGATCAGCACGTAATCCGGCGCGATGCAGGTCTGGCCAGCGTTGAACCACTTGCCGGTGGCCAGCCGCGCGGCGGCTCTATCCAGCGGGAAATCGCGACAGACAATCGCCGGCGACTTGCCGCCCAGTTCCAGCGTGACCGGCACCAGATGCTCGGCGGCGGCGGCCATCACCTTGCGGCCAACGGCCGTCGAGCCGGTGAACAGCAGATGGTCCAGCGGCAGCGACGACACCGCTGCGGCCACATCCGCCCCGCCCTGCACCACCGCCACCCGATCGGGCGGGAACACACTGGCCAGCAGATCGGCCAGGAACGCACTGGTGCGCGGCGTGTGCTCAGACGGCTTCAGCAGCACGTGGTTGCCGGCGGCGATGGCGGTGGCCAGCGGCACCAGCGCCAGCGTGACCGGGTAGTTCCACGGTGAGATCACCCCGACCACGCCCAGCGGCGTCGGCCGCAGCTGCGCGCGTGCCGGCCACAGCTTCCATCCGGCCGATACCCGCTGCGGCTTCGACCAGCGCCGCAGATGGCGGCGCAGGTGGTCAATGGCCGAGAGCACGCTCATGCCATCGGCCAGCTTCGATTCAACGTGGGCACGGTGGCCGAAGTCCACGGCGATGGCCTGGGCCATTTCGTCCAGACGCGGCTTCAGCGCCTCGCGCAGACGGCGCAGGTCGGCTTCGCGCTGGTCGAGCGAGGGACGCTGCGCCTGCCAGGTGCTGCGCAGGGTGTGCAGGATGGCGGGGAGGTCGGCTGGGGCGGTGGTGGTCATGGGCCGACTATACGGCGTGCGACGCAGCACAACGGTCGTCTCGATGGGGTCAGATCCCTTTCGCGCGCGAAAGGGATCTGACCCCGGGCGCGAGATGGCGTGTGGCTTCGGATGCTTTTCAACCACGATGACGGCATTGAGCGCTGTCTGTTCGCATCTGCGGAATTTTGTGCCGCGCGTTGCGCGGTCGCCGAGCATGGCTCGGCGCTACGGGGAAACGAAAAGGCCGTGGTCTGCACCACGGCCTCTCCTTCATCCGATGAACATCATTCTTACTTGGTGATATCCACGTCCTTGGTTTCGCGCAGGAACAGGCCACCGATCACCACCGACATCAGCGCGATGATGATGGGGTACCACAGGCCGTAGTAAAGGTTGCCGGTACCGGCCACCAGCGCGAACGAGATCGCCGGCAGGAAGCCACCGAACCAGCCGTTGCCGATGTGGTATGGCAGCGACATCGAGGTGTAGCGGATGCGGGTCGGGAACAGTTCGACCAGGTAGGCGGCGATCGGGCCGTAGACCATGGTCACGTACAGCACCAGCAGCCACAGCATGAAGATAGTGCCGGCGATGTTGATGCGGGCACCATCCGCCTTGGCCGGATAGCCGGCGGTGGTCAGGGCGGTCTTCAGTTCCGCACCGAACGCATCGGCCTTGGCCTTGCCGTCTTCCTTGGTCAGGCCGGCGGCCTCATACGAGGTGACGCTGGCGCTGCCCACGTTCACCATCGCCAGCGAACCGGCGGCGGCGGGCTGCACGTCGTACGGCACACCGGCCTTGGTCAGCGCGGCGGTGGCCACGTCGCAGGAGCTGGTGAACTTGCGCAGGCCAACCGGATCGAACTGGAACGAGCAGGTGTTCGGATCGGCCACGACCAGGGCCGGCGAGCTGCTGCGGGCTTCTTCGATGGCCGGGTTGGCGAAGTGGGTCAGGCCCTTGAAGATCGGGATGTAGGTGACGGCCGCCAGCAGGCAGCCGGCCAGGATGATCTTCTTGCGGCCGATGCGGTCGGACAGCCAGCCGAAGAAGATGAAGAACGGCACGCCCAGCGCCAGCGCGGCCGCGATCAGCAGGTAGGAGGTGGTGGCATCGACCTTCAGCATGCTGCTGAGGAAGAACAGCGCGTAGAACTGGCCGCCGTACCAGACCACGGCCTGGCCGGCTGCAGCGCCGAGCAGGACCAGCAGCATCAGCTTCAGGTTGCCGCCCTTCAGGCTGTCACGGAACGGCGTCTTGGAACCCTTGCCCTCGGACTTCATCTGCTGGAACAGCGGCGATTCGCTCAGCTGCAGACGGATCCACACGGACACGCCCAGCAACAGGATCGAGACCAGGAACGGGATGCGCCAGCCCCAGGCTTCGAAGGCTTCGTTGCCGAGGAAGTAGCGGCAGGCCAGGATGATCAGCAGCGACATGAACAGGCCGAGCGTGGCGGTGCACTGGATGAAGCTGGTGTACAGGCCGCGCTTGTCATCCGGCGCATGCTCGGCCACGTAAGTGGCGGCACCGCCGTACTCGCCGCCCATCGCCAGGCCCTGGGCCAGGCGCAGGATGATCAGGATCACCGGTGCGGCGAAACCGATCGAAGCGTAGTTGGGCAGCACGCCGACCAGGAAGGTCGAGATGCCCATGATCAGGATGGTGACCAGGAAGGTGTACTTGCGGCCGATGCGGTCGCCGAGGCTGCCGAAGAAGGCCGCGCCGAACGGACGCACGAAGAAGCCGGCGGCAAACGCCAGCAGGGCGAAGATCATGCCCGTGGTTTCATTGACGCCACTGAAGAACTGCTTGGCGATGATGGCGGCGAGCGAGCCGTACAGGAAGAAGTCATACCACTCGAACACCGTGCCGAGGCTCGATGCGAAGATGACCTTCTTGTGGCCCTGGGTCAGGGTGCCCGCTTTGTGTGCGGCGCTGGGTGTACTGGACATGGGACGCTTTCCCTCTGTAGGTGCCGACCTTGGTCGGTGTGTGCCGACCGTTGGTCGGCACACAATCTCTGTAGGTGCCGACCTTGGTCGGCACTCCTTTAGAAGCTGTATTTCGTGGTGAACTGCAATCGGGTGATGTCACCCTTGTTGCCGTTCTCCACTTCGCGACGGCCGTACATCAGCTCGGCGCCGATATCGACCTTGGGCAGCGGCGAATAGAAGATGTTGCCGCGGATGCTCTGCACGCTCTTGGTCACCAGCGGGCCGAGGATGCTGTCGTTGTCGTAGTCGCTGCGCGCGTAGATCAGGTTGGTGCGCAGCTTCGACGAGAACGCATGCCGCCAGCCCACGTAGCCGGCAAGCACGCCGGTCGGGTTGAGCTCGTCGCGGGCCACGTCGTAGGCACTGTCGGCGGTGATGCCCAGGCCGATGTAGCGGGCGATGCCTTCGCCGCCGGTCAGCTGGTAGTGCAGCGAATCGCTGTCGCCCATCACCCACTTGCCGCCCAGGGTCAGGCCGCCGGCCACCTTGTCAGCCTTGGCGCCGGTGGCCTGGTTGTCGACCTTCAGCTGACGGACGATGCCGCCGACACCGAAGGTGCCCCAGTCGCCCTTCCAGCCATAGCGCATGGTCAGATCGGGCAGGCTGCCACGGTCGGAGTTGGCGCTGGCGTTGGTCCATGCCCCGGTGACCGGGTTGCGGGTACCGGTGAGGGTGGTGGTTTCCGGGTTTTCCAGCGCAACGCTGAAGCCGCCCTGGGTGTAGCGCACCTGGGCCTGGCGCACGAAGATCACGCCATCGGTGGGGCCGACGAAGTCGACCGCTTCGGGCAGTGCGGCCGCGTCCATGAAGTTGGACCAGGTCTGGCCGGCCATCCAGTTGTTCCAGTACATGTAGGCGTGGCGCAGGGTCACACCGTAGGTATTGGTGGCGGTCTGGTTGCCCAGCGAATTGCCGAAGAAGTCCATCTCGAAGAACGCGCCGGCCTTGTTGCCCGACTCACTGACGTTGTCGATGCCCAGGTTGAAGCGCGAGAACTTGGCGTGGGCGTTGAGGTCGGTACCCGAACGCTTGCCGCTGCCGCCGGCGCCTTCCACCGGGGTCTGGCCCGGCAGGTACAGCGAGCGGCCGGTGGCGTCGTCGGCCAGCTGGCCATCGCTGGTCTGGGTAGCCAGGAAGTCGGCCTTGATGAAGCCGCCGATCTTGACCGTGGTGCCCGGCGCGGCGCCCGGGGTGATGGTGGTGACCTGGATCGGCTGCTTGCCCGCCGGCACCGAGGCGACCGGCTTCTGCTCGGCCTGCACCGTTCGGACTTCGGTCACCGCCTGCTGGGTCTGGCTGATCTGGGTCTGTTGTTGTTGCTGCGAAGACAGCAGCAGCTGGACCTGGCGTTCCAGTTCGGCAACGCGTGCTTCCAGCGCTTTCTCTTTGGCGGTCTCTGCGAACGCCATGCCCGGTGCGACCAGGGCGACCAACAGGCAGGCCGCCAAAGGTTTGCGCACGGCTTTCAACGTACGGTGGCTCATGTTGCCCTCTCTCCCAAGTGGCAAGGTGATGCCGCGCGTGGGGCACGGTCGAGCCGAGACTGCGGGGCGTTCACGCACAGCGGCTATTGGCCATTGGTCGAACCCGGCCCTGCTGGGCGCTCACTTTCGACCATGGTCTAACCAAGGTGGTGACGCGGCCGGGGGTGGATGGGGCAAACTGAGGGGGATCGGTCGCTGCGATGCTGCGACCGCACATACAAAGTCAACGTGCAAGTGAGGGTGCCATGGCTGATATCTACCCCGTCGATCCGCAGTTCGCCGCCAAGGCACGCATCGACAAGACGTCGTACGAACAGCAGTACCAGGCTTCAGTGACCGACCCGGATGGTTTCTGGGGCAAGGCCGCCGAGCGCCTGCAATGGATGCGCAAGCCGACGAAGATCAAGAACGTCAGCTATGACCTGTCCAACTTCCACATCAAGTGGTTCGAAGATGGCGAGCTCAATGCCAGCGTGAACTGCCTGGATCGCCAGCTGGAGACGCGCGGCGACAAGACCGCCCTGCTGTTCGAGCCGGACGGCCCGGATGCACCGGCCCAGCACGTGACCTATCGCGAGCTGTACGAGCGCACCTGCCGCCTCGGCAACGCGCTGCGCAACCTGGGCGTCAAGAAGGGCGACCGGGTCACCATCTACCTGCCGATGATCGTCGATGCTGCCGTGGCCATGCTGGCCTGTGCGCGCATCGGTGCGATCCACTCGGTGGTGTTCGGTGGCTTCGCGCCGAACTCGATCGCCGACCGCGTCAGCGACTGCCAGAGCAAGCTCATCATCACCGCCGACGAGGGCCTGCGTGGTGGCCGTAAGATTCCGCTGAAGGCCAATGTCGATGCCGCGCTGAAGCTGCCGGGCACGAATACGGTTGAAACCGTGCTGGTGGTGCGCCACACCGGCGGCGCGGTGGACATGCAGGCCCCGCGCGACCGCTGGTTCCACGATGTGGTGGACAGCCAGCCGGCCACCTGCGAACCGGAACGCATGAACGCGGAAGACCCGCTGTTCATCCTCTACACCTCCGGCTCCACCGGCAAGCCGAAGGGCGTGCTGCATACCACCGGCGGTTACCTGCTGTACGCGGCCTACACCCATGAAGCGGTGTTCGACCTGCGCGAGGACGACATCTACTGGTGCACCGCCGACGTCGGCTGGGTCACCGGTCACAGCTACATCGTGTACGGGCCGCTGGCCAACGGCGCGACCTCGCTGATGTTCGAAGGTGTGCCGAACTATCCGGACACCTCGCGTTTCTGGAACGTCATCGACAAGCACAAGGTGACCATCTTCTACACCGCTCCGACCGCCATCCGCGCGCTGATGCGCGAAGGCGAGGAACCGGTGAAGAAGACCTCGCGCGCGTCGCTGCGCCTGCTCGGCAGTGTCGGCGAGCCGATCAATCCGGAAGCCTGGCGCTGGTACTACGAGGTGGTCGGCGACAGCCGCTGCCCGATCGTCGATACCTGGTGGCAGACCGAGACCGGCGGCATCCTGATCTCGCCGCTGGCTGGCGCGATGGACCTCAAGCCGGGGTCGGCCACCCTGCCGTTCTTCGGCGTGCAGCCGGCGCTGGTCAATGCCGATGGCGAGATCAAGGACGGCCCGACCGAGGGCAACCTGATCATCCGTGATTCCTGGCCGGGCCAGATGCGCACGGTGTACGGCGACCACCAGCGTTTCATCGATACCTATTTCCGCACCTACCCGGGCAGCTACTTCACCGGCGACGGTTGCCGCCGCGACGAGGATGGCTACTACTGGATCACCGGCCGCGTCGACGACGTGATCAATGTGTCCGGCCATCGCATCGGCACTGCCGAAGTGGAAAGCGCGCTGGTCTCGCACCCGAAGGTGGCCGAAGCGGCCGTGGTCGGCTTCCCGCACGACGTGAAGGGCCAGGGCATCTATGCCTACGTCACCCTGGTGGCCGAAGAGGCCCCGAGCGATGAGCTGCACAAGGAGCTGATCGCCTGGGTACGCAAGGAGATCGGCCCGATCGCCACGCCGGACCACCTGCAGTGGGCGCCGGGCCTGCCGAAGACCCGCTCGGGCAAGATCATGCGCCGCATCCTGCGCAAGATCGCCGAGAACGCGCCGGACCAGCTCGGCGACACCTCGACCCTGGCCGACCCGTCGGTGGTGGCGTCGCTGGTGGACGAGCGCAAGGTACGCTGACGTACGACCCGGGGTCGGATCCCTTTCCGCAGGGAAAGGGCTCCGACCCCATCTGTTTTCCCCCACGGTTCCCCCCGACCATGACCACCCTCCTGATTGCCGATGACCACCCGCTGTTCCGCGAAGCCCTGCGCGGGGCCGTGCAGCGGGTCATCCCCGGCGTGCAGCTGTTCGAGGCCGACAGCGTGGAAGCGCTGTATGCACTGGCCGACCAGCACAACGACGCCGACCTGGTCCTGATGGACCTCAACATGCCTGGCGCACAGGGTTTCAACGCGCTGGTGCACATGCGCTCGCTGCATCCGCACCTGCCGGTGGTGGTGGTGTCCGCGCGCGAGGAAGCCACGGTGATGCGCCGCGCGCTCGACCACGGCGCGCTGGGCTTCATTCCGAAGTCTGCGGATTCGGACACCATCGGCCACGCACTGGGCACCATCCTCGATGGCGAGACCTGGGCGCCGCCGGAAGCGCACAATGTGCCGCCGACCGAGCGCGAGGAACGCGAGGTCGGCCAGCGTCTGCGCGAACTGACCCCGCAGCAGTTCCGCGTGCTGCAGATGCTGGGCGCAGGCCGCTTGAACAAGCAGATCGCCTACGACCTCAACGTCTCCGAAGCGACGATCAAGGCCCACGTCACCGCCATCCTGCGCAAGCTGGGCGTGACCAACCGCACCCAGGCCGTGCTGATGGCGGGCAAGCTGGCCATCGACGACGACGCCATCGTGCTGCCGCCGGAAGAAGACTGATTGTGACCGACTATGGAGCCGAGCATGGGCTCGGCTCTACAGCGGCATCATGAAGTCTGTAGAGCCGAGCCCATGCTCGGCTGCTCTTCGCCTCAATACCCGATCACGCCTCAAGCGGCCATCGACTCCAAGCATAGGGGTACTCCCCGATGCGGGTAGCCAGCCCGGCACGCACGGGATTGGCCACGATGTACACCGCCTGCGTGCGCAGGCATTCATCACTGCGCAACGCATGGTCGTAGTACCCCGGCTGCCAGATCGGCGCGTTCGCATCAACGCGCGTGGCGACGGATCTTCCACTCTTGGACTTCAGGATCTGCATGCAGCCGGCAAGCGTCCCGGCACGCAACTCGATCAACCAATGCAGATGATCCGGCATGACCACCCAGGCCAGGGAGAAGGTACGACCGGTCCGCTCGACCGTGCGCAACGCTTCGATCAGAAGATCGACGTTGACCTTGTCACTGAACCAGGGGCGACGCGCATGCGTCACCGTGGTGATCGCGTAGACGATGCCGGTCTGCGACCAGCGGCCAATACGGAGTGCGGGGCTGGACATGCCCGAAGACTATGCTTCGACCGACAGGCTCTCCATCGGGGCAACACTACAAGTCCCGTCAGCCGTTTCCCCGCTGTAGAGCCGAGCCCATGCTCGGCTGCGTTTCGCCTGAGAACCGCGCTACGCGCGTGAGCCGAGCATGGGCTCGGCTCTACAGTCCTGCGTGTTAAGCCACGCCGTGCAGGTGCTCGTACAGGATCGTCGCGCCGATGATCACCAGGATCACGCCGCCGATGATCTCGGCACGCTTGCCCACCATGCTGCCCAGCACGCGGCCGAGCATGATGCCGACGGTGACCATGGTCAGCGTGCACAGGCCGATGACCGCGGCCATCACGCCGATATGCACGTCCATGAAGGCCAGGCCGATACCCACCGCCATCGCATCGATGCTGGTGGCGAAACCGGTCAGCGCCAGCTTCCAGAAGCCGTGGTGCTGCGAGGGGTCTTCGTCTTCCTCGGCACTGTCCGGACGCAGGCCGTTGTAGATCATGTGGATGCCCAGCGCGCCGAGCAGACCGAAAGCGATCCAGTGGTCGAAGGCTTCGACGTACTGCAGCGCGGCGCGGCCGAGCAGCCAGCCGATGATGGGCGTGATCGCCTCGATGACGCCGAAGATGATGCCGGCACGCAGTGCATCGCGGAACACCGGCTTGCGCATGGCCGCACCCTTGCCGATCGCCGCGGCGAAGGCATCGGTGGACATGGCAAAGCCGATCAGGAGGATCGAAATGGGGGACATGGGCGGCTGCTGAGGTCGGGCTAGGACGGACGCACGGCCTGCGCTCGCGCCCAACCTGACGTTGCGCGCGCGGGCCGCTGGTCTCGCCAACCATCATGGTTGTCCACGCCACGGCGCACTGGCCGAGTATGTTGACGTGGACGATTCCTGCGAAGGAATCCGGCTACTCCCCAAGGGGACGCGAAGCTTAGCATCGCGATTCGCGCGTGGCGCATTTCCAGCGAAACGCGCAGGCAGGGCTGGTTTGTATAGCGATGGCTATATCAGCACCGGGCTGCGCGCGGAGCCGAGCATGGGCTCGGCTCTACAGGGGTTCGCGCAACCGGATTTTGTAGAGCCGAGCCGGCGCTCGGCTGCTTTTCGGCCCGACCACGGAGACCCGCGCTCCACGCGGAGCCGAGCATGGGCTCGGCTCTACAGTTACCCATCAGGCATCGCTGTTGCCGGCATCGCGCAGCGCGCCCAGGAAGGCGCGTAGCGAGGCCGGTTTGATCGGCTTGGTCAGCACGCGGTAGCCACGCTCGCGTGCCATCCGCTTCAGTTCGTCGCGGCCGTCGGCGGTCAGCAACGCACCCGGCAGCGGGTAGCCGGCGGCTTCGCGCAACGCCACCAGCGCATCCAGGCCATCCATGCGGTCGTGCAGGTGGTAATCCACCAGCATCACCTGCGGGCGCTCGGCGATCTTCTCCAGCGCCTGGTCAACGGTGGCAGCGGTGATCACCTGCACCTGCCAGCGGCCCAGCAACGCGCGCATGCCATCGAGGATCTCTTCGTCGTTGTCCACGCACAGCACGCGCAGGCCGGCCAGCGAATCGCTGCGCAATGGTGCGGTCACGGCCTGCATCGGCGTGGCCAGCTCGGTGTAGCCCGGCAGCGGCGCCACCCGCGGCAGGATGATCGAGAACATCGAACCACGGCCCACGCGACTGCGTGCGTTGAGACGATGATCGAGCAGGCGCGAGATGCGCTGGCAGATCGACAGGCCCAGCCCCAACCCCTGCTCACCCCAATCGAACGGTTGCTGGTAGCGGTGGAACTCGTCGAAGATCTGCCGCATGTGATGCTCGGGAATACCGGGGCCGGTATCCCATACCTGCAACTCCACCTCGTCACCGCGCTGGCGTACGGCCAGCACGATGCGGCCCTGGCGGGTGTAGCGCAGCGCATTGGCCATGAAGTTCTGCAGCACGCGGCGCAGCAGGCGGCGGTCACTGCGCACCCATGCCGGGCGCGCGAACAGGTCCAGGCGCAGGCCACGACCGGCGGCGACCGGGGTGTACTGTGCGGCCAGCTCGCGCATCAGCGCGCTCACGTCGAACTCGCCGATCACCGGGTGCAGGCCGCCGGCATCCAGCCGCGATACATCCAGCAGGCCATCGAGCAGCTCTTCGGCGGCTCGCAGCGACGCATCCACGCGTTCGGCCAGATGCTTCTGTTCATCACTCACGTGATCACTGTCGCGCAGCGCGGAAGCAAACAGCCGCGCTGCATTCAACGGCTGCAACACGTCATGGCTGATCGCCGCCAGGAAGCGGGTCTTCGACTGCTGCGCGACCTCGGCCTCGTGCGAGCGCTCGGCCACGCGCTGTTCCAGCGTCTCGTTGGCCTCCAGCAGTGCTTTTTCCGCGTGCTTGTAGTCGGTGATGTCGTTGTAGCTGGTCACATAACCGCCGCCGGGCAGCGCCTGGCCGCGCATCTCGATCACCTTGCCGTCGCTGCGGGTGCGCTCGAACACGTGCGGTGAACCGGCACGCATGTAGCCGATGCGGCGATTGATCTGCACCTCGATATCGCCCTCGCCCAGCTCGCCGCGCTCGGCGTTGTAGCGGATCAGGTCGGCCACCGGACGGCCCACATAGAGCATGCCGTCGGGGTAGCCGAACATGTCCTGGTAGCGACGGTTCCATGCGGTCAGGCGCATGTCCGGATCGACCACGCTGACACCGGCGCTGATGTTCTCCAGCGTGGTCGACAGGATCTCGCGGTTGAAGCGCAGCTCCTGCCCCGCTTCGTCCAGCACTGCCACCACTTCACCCAGGTCCATGCCCGACCCGCGCAACAGGCTGGTCAGCAGCAGGCGCGCCGATGCCGCACCAATCGATGCGGCCAGCAGCCGCTCGGTGAACTGTACCCAGGGACGGTCCGCAGGCGCCGAGGACTGAAGCTCGCGACCCAGCGACTGTGCCTGTTCGAAGAACGAACGCCGCGCATGGCGTTCGCCGACCACGCGCGAGGCCAGCGCCAGCAGGTCGCCCACATGCACGTGGCCGGGCCAGCCACCGGCCACCGACGGGCGCTCGGCATACGGGTCGAGAAAGGGCGCCGCGCGCAGGCGCTCGTCGACGCCCGGCCGCCAGCGCGCGGACACCAGCATCATCGTCGCTGCATTGACCAGCAGCGACCAGAACGTGCCATGGGTCAGCGGATCCCAGCCGGTCATCCCGAACAGCTGCTGCGGGCGCAGCCACTCGATGCCGAACGGGCCGTGCTGCACCCAGCCAGCATCGACCCAGCCGGCCATGGTCATCGCCGGCAGCAGCAGGGTGTACAGCCAGGTGGCGAAGCCCAGCAGCATGCCTACCTCGACGCCGCGACGGCTGGCGCCGCGCCAGTACAGGCCGCCGATCAGGCCGGGCGCGAACTGTGCCACCGCCGCGAACGCCATCAGGCCGTACGAGGCCAGCGTGCTGTCGTTGCTGCTGGTGCGGTAGTAGCTGTAGGCCATCAGCGCCAGCAGCAGGATCGCCAGGCGGCGGATCCACAGCACGCGCGAGGCGACGTCGGCGGCTTCCTGATGGTCACCGCTCCGACGCAGCAGCACCGGCATCACCAGGTCGTTGCTGACCATGGTGGCCAGCGCGATGGACGAGACGATGACCATGCCGGTGGCCGCCGAGAAGCCGCCCACATAGGCGATCAGCGCCAGCGCATTGCGGCCTTCGGCCAGCGGCAGGGCCAGCACCATCGAATCGTCGGCAACGCTGCCGCCGGTGCCGAACAGGGTCACGCCCGCGGTGGCGATCGGCAGCACCATGCCCGAGATCAGCACCAGATAGCCACCGAACATCCAGCGCGCGCGGCGCACGTCGCGCACATCACCGCACTCGACCACGGCCACATGGAACTGGCGCGGCAGGCAGATGATGGCGAGGAAGCTGAGCAGGGTCTGCGAGATGAAGCCCACCGGCGGCAGGCCGGTGAACAGCGTATGCACCGACTCGACCACCGCATCGGTACGGTTGCTCAGCCACAGGTAGGCGAACACGCCCACGGCCAGCATCGCCAGCAGCTTGATCACCGATTCGAAGGCGATCGCCAGCATCATGCCGTGGTGATGCTCGGTGGCATCGACCTGGCGGGTACCGAACAGGGTGGCGAACAACGCCATCAGCAGCGCCACGTACAGCGCCGGATCGGTGAAGAAGCCGGTCGGGCCGGTGTTGCCGGTCAGCACCTGCAGGCTCATCGCCACTGCTTTGTACTGCAGCGCCAGGTACGGAATGATGCCGATCAGCGCGATGATCGCCACCAGCGCCGCCAGCCGCCGCGAGCGGCCGAAGCGCGAGGAGATGAAATCGGCGATGGAGACCACGTTCTGGCTGCGCGCGATCAGCGCCAGGCGCTCGATGATGCGCCAGCCGAACAACAACAACAGCAGCGGGCCGATGTAGATCGGCAGGTAGCCCACGCCGTTGCGCACGGCGGTGCCGACCGCGCCGTAGAAGGTCCACGACGAGCAGTACACGGCCAGCGCCAGGCTGTAGACCACCGGCCGCAGCCACGGCCGGTCGGGGTACATCGGCCGACGGTCACCCCACCACGCCACGCCGAACAGCAGCGCGGCATAGGCAACCGAGACCAGCAGCAGGATCCAGCTGGAGACCACGCGTGCGTTTCCGTCGGGACAGGGGCCAGTAGATCACGACCGTTGGTCGTGAGGGTAGGTCACGAGGGTGGGTCACGACCGTTGGTCCGTCTGGTGGGTCACGACCGTTGGTCGTGACGGGGACATCCGTGCCCACTAACAGTGGGCACCTACCGGAAATCAATGGGCACCCACCAGGAAGCGGTGGGCACCTGCCAGGCACCGGCGTTATTGGGCCGGGACGCCCATTTCCTTCAGCAGCTCGGGCGCCGGGTAGACCTTGGCCAGCAGCCAGCGCAGGTAGCGCATGTCCACGTGCACGGCGCGCTTGTAGCGCGGGTCGAACCACCAGCTGGCGCTGACCGACTCCCAGTTGCTGTCGAAGTTCAGGCCGATCAGTTCGCCCTTGGCGTTGAGCACCGGCGAGCCCGAGTTGCCGCCGGTGGTATCCAGGTTGGTCAGGAAGTTGACCGTCTGGGTCTTCAGCGCCGGATCGGCGGTGCTGCCGAAGTCACCCTTGGCGATGGCGGCCAGCAGCGGCTTGGGTGCATCGAACGGATAGGCGTTGGTGTTCTTCTCGACGATGCCGGCCACGGTGGTCACCGGCGAGTAGGTCACGCCATCACGCGGATGCAGCGCCTCCACCTTGCCGTAGCTGATGCGCAGGGTGCGGTTGGCATCCGGGTACACCGCGCGGCCCTGCTTGGCACGCCAAGCGAACAGCGCCTGCATGTAGGCCGGGCGCAGGCGCAGCTGCTCGCCTTCGCGGGTCTTGCTCTCGTTCTCGATGCGCAGCTGCGCGGCCACCAACGGGCCGGCCACGGCGATCAGCGGATCGGCAGCCAGCGCCTTGCCTTCGCGGGCGGCGGCGAAACGGGACAGGCGCTGCGCCTCGTCACCCAGCTGGGTGCCGGCGTACAGGGTGTCCAGGGCCTTGGACAGCTGGGCCGGGGTACGGCCGAAGGCGGCGTCGAACTCGGCCACGCGCTGCGCGTCCGGCAGCTGCTGGTAGCGGGTCAGCAGGGTGGTCAGCAGCGCCTTCTCGACCTCCGACGCGTAACGGCGCTGGACCTGCTTGAGCACGCCTTCGAGCATCGCCTGGTCGCGCTGCTGGAAACCGCTCTCGCGCTGCGCGTCCGGCTTCGCCGATTCGATGCGCAGGCGCTCCAGCAGCAGCGCAGAGCGCAGCAGCTGGCTCTGCGCGGCCATCTGGTCCAGCAGCAGGTCGCGCTCGCCCACCGCCGCACCCTGGGACAGGTTGGTCAGCAGCGCCTTGATGTCGCCCTGGTACTTGCGGTCGGTGGCAGCCAGCATCGCCGTCTCGTCGGCGGCACGCTGGGCTTTGGCGTCGCTGCGCAGCAGGCCTTCCAGTTCACCGGCGGCGCGTTTGCGGTTGTTCTTCAGCGACTGCAGCTGCGAGGCGTAGCGGGTGCGCGCCTGCGCATCCTTGGCGCTGGCGGCCTCGATGGTGTCGATCATCTGCTGGAACACCGACACGCGGCGCGGCAGCACGGTATCGATCTGGCCGGCAAATTCAGCGGCGGTGCGATGGCGGTAGGTGATGCCCGGGTACCCGGCCAGCATCGCGTAGTCGCCTTCCTTCGGGCCTTCCACCGACATCTGGAGGTGTGCCGGCGCCTGGTAGGGCACGTTGTCCTTGCTGTAGGCGGCCGGCTTGCCGTCCTTGCCCACGTAGGCGCGCAGCAGGGTGAAGTCGCCGGTGTGGCGCGGCCACATGAAGTTGTCGATCTCATCGCCGTAGTTGCCGATCGCACGCGGCGGCGCATACACCAGGCGCACGTCGCTCAGCTCCAGCTGGGCGATGCGGTAGAAGTCGGTGCCGTAATACATGTTGGCCACCGAGCAGCGCACGCTGCCGTCCTTCTCGCACTCGGCCACGATCTGCTTGCTGGCCGCATCGACGGCATCGAAGTAGGCACGGCCGGTCTTGCCACGGGCCTGTGCCAGCACCTGGTCGGTCACCTTGTCGAAGCCGACGGTGACCAGCACGCGGAAGTCCGGGTTGGCCGGGCGCTCGTCGGCACGGTCCTTGGCGATGAAGCCACCATTGATCAGGTCGTGCTCGGGCGAGCTGTTGTACTGGATCACGCCCATCGCCACGTGGTGGTTGGTCAGCAACAGGCCGTCGGCGGACACGAACGAGCCGGTGCCGCCACCAGCACGCACCACCGCGCTCAGCGGCGGCGCGGTGACATTGGCCAGGTCGGCCGGATTGCCCTTGAAGCCTGCGGCCTGGAGCGGCTTGGCCAGTTCCGGCAGCTGGGTCGGCATCCACATGCCTTCATCGGCGTGGGCACCGGCGGCGAGGGTCAGGCCCAGGGCCAGGGCCAGGGCGGTGGGAAGGGCTTTGCGTGGTGACATGAGGCAATCCGGTACGACAGAACAGCCCGGGACCATAGCCGCTGGGGCCGGATGGGGCAACGGCCGATGGTTGGGGCGGCGCGTTCATTAACGATGTTCGCCGCCTACAATCGATACTCCGTCACATGCGGTCAGGGAAGCGGCATGATCTTCGGCATCGACCCGGGCACCCCTTATTCGCCGGTAAGCATTCACGAGACAGGTGGCAGTCGGCTGTTCCCTACTGCAGACGACGAACTACAGGCGCCTTCGGTTGTCAGCCATCCGGTGCACAGCCTGGCGAATTTCAAGCGCCGGATGGGCCCCTGCCGTCAGATCCGGCTGTGCGATCGAAGCTTCCGCTGCGAGGGACTGTTGCCGCCGGTACTAGGGGTGCGCAATCCATTGCCCCGTTTCTGGAGCTGCCACGCATGAGCGACGCATCGCAACTGACCGAACGCACTGCCGCCGAGGACCTTGCCCACCGCATCATCGCCAAGGGCCAGCAATGCGATCCGGCAGCCTTCGCGCTGTGGTTCCAGCAGTGCCTGGAGCTGCAGAAGCTGACCGATTGCAAAGAACTGAAACTGGCAACATGGCGGCTGCTGATGGGCGGGAACGTGCCGTTGCAGAGCGCGAATTTCGAGCGGCTTGACGCACACTTCCAGTGGTACGACCGAGGCAACGTACGCGAATCCTACGACATGGCCGCCCATCGCCAGAACATGCACATCCGCTGGTTGCTGTTGCGAGGCAACGAGGTTGCTCTTGCTCGCTACATGCATCGCGATGATGCACCGGTTTCCGTGGCACAGGCCCGCGTGCGTGTAGCTCGGTTGAGTGGGCCCTGGCGACCACTACGCGCACGCTGGCAGGCGCGGTCAGCGCACACGCGACGCGAGATGCGCGACACTCTGCACTACCTGGTCGGCGAGCCCATCATGTGGTTCGTGGTTCCGCCACCACCGTTGCAGCGCAAGCAGGTCCTGTTCTGGGCAGCAGCGGCCGGTAATCGGCTGCATTCAGCGCCGCGCCGCCGACGGCCCCTGTGGCAGCGTGTTGTCGTGGCACTGCTGTTGGCGTGCACCCTGTTGGGCGCCTTGGCGATAGCCCACAGGGCTTCTATCGCCAGCACCAGCGATACAAGGGGAGATCGCTTGGTACTACAGGCACCCGATGGAGCCAGTGCGTGAGCAAGTGATCGGCAACGGTACTTACTGCGCATCACCCGTCAGTGCTTCTTGCAACGCTTCGCCCCGAAGGGACTCGACGCGCTGAGCCCGGTTCGGTGGATGCGGTCGTGATGGTCGCGCCGACACGGATGCAGGTCTACTGGGCGAAAGACCTTCATGCTCATCGAGGCCGTCTGCGCTGGCCTGACCGTGGATTACGGCAGCGCCGGGCCCGGCGCCACCGCAGCCACGCATGGCGTGGCTCTACTTCTCCCTTCGCCAGTTGATCGACCCACGGTTTTCCACCGTGCTCGACTCCACTTCCACGTCGAAGCCACGACGCAGCAGGTACTTCAGCGTGATCACCGAACCGGCACCGACCAGCGACACGCCGTAGCCGACGTACAGCTTGGGCGAGATGTACTTGCCGACGCCGATCACCGAGCCGCCCAGCGCGCGCGACTGGCTCACGCCGGCGTCGTCCAGGCCCAGCTTGGCGCCCAGCTGCGAAGCCAGCAGGCCGCTGCCGGCCGAGAGCGCCGCCGAAGCCGCATTGACCTGCTGGGTCTGGTCGCTGCTGGCACCGGTCAGGCTGCGGCCCAGCACCAGGTAGGCCAGTGCTTCGGACTGCGACATCGCCGGATCGGACCACACGTCCGCACGCGGTTGCTGCGCACGCCCGGTCACGTCGATGCCGGCAGTGACATCACCGATCCGGCGCTCGGCACGGATGTTGATGCGCGGGTCGGACACCGCGTTGTAGTTCCAGGTGAGGTTGCCACGGGTGATGGTCAAGTCCTGACCGTACGCCTTGTAGCGGCCACTCACTTCCAGGCCGCCGTTGGCGGTCATTTCGCGCCCAGGCTTGGCCCAGACCTGCATCTTGCCGGTCAGCGCGCCCTTCAGCCCGAAGCCGGTCATCTTCACCTTGTCGCCGAGGCTGACCACCAGGTCCATATCCAGCGGCGAAGTGCGCGACTCTTCCGGATCGGCCGGGTCCAGCACCACCACGTCTTCGGACACCGAGGTGCCGCGGTCCAGCCGTTCGATGTCGATGTCCGCTTCAGGCACGTGCACGGTACCGCGCAGCTCCATTGCCGCCTTGGCCAGGGTGAAGTCGAGGTTGGGGTTGGCGACGATGCGCAGTTCGCTGGTGTTGGACAGCAGCACGTTCTCGCCATGGATCTTCAGCTGCAGCGGCTGTGCATCACCGAACCACGACAGGCCACCGTCGACATACAGCGTGCCCTGGCCCGAGTTGGCCTGCGCGGTGATCTTGGCCGAACCATCAGGCTGGGCGACGAAGCTGCCCTTGCCCTGGTCGAAGGTCAGGCCCAGCGCCGGGAACTCACCCTTGAAGTTGCTCAGCTGCGCATCACCGCCCAGCGACGGCTGGCCACGCGTGCCACGCAGGCTGACGTGGCCTTCGATCAGGCCAGTCGGGCGCACGATGTCCGGCGAGAACAGCTCCAGCCAGTACAGCCGCGACATGTTGAGGTAGAGCTCGCCGTTCAACGGTGCGCTGGCTTCCCAGCCGGTCTGCATCCTGGCATCGACGAAGCCATTGCCCTGGAAACCCATGCCCAGGTAGCCCTTGATGCTGGCCGGGGTCATGTCGAGCTTCAGCGAGAACTGGTCATAGCGAACCAGTTCGCCACGGGTGGCATCACCCACCGTGTTGCGGCTCTCGCCCAGACGCACGCCGCCCTCCTTCGAGCGCACTTCCACATGGCCTTCCCAGGCGTTGCCGCGCGGGCGGATCTGCGCGTCCAGGCTGACATCGCCGCGCAGGTAGATGCGACGGCCGGATTGCGGCGGCAACCACGGCTGCACCAGCGCCAGCGGCAGCGCATCACTGCGCACCACCAGGCCCTCGCGCGGCCAGTTCGCCTGTGCACACAACGCACCGCTGCTGGCGGCGGCCAGGCAGGCTTCGCCCAGCGTGTAGTTGCTGCCGTTGATCGCGAACGCCGCCGGTGCACGCAGCGACCAGGCATCGCCCTTCACCGGTGCGATGCGCAGCGTGGCCAGCTCGCCGCTCCACTTCGCACCCTGCTGGCGGACGCTGCCCTGCAGCTCGATCGCGCCCATCTCGTTGCGGGTCTGCGCCGCCAGGCGCAGGTTGGACACACTGCCCTGCGCATCCACGTTCAAGCGTTCCAGCAGCATGCCGGCGTTGACCTGCTGGCCCTGGATCGCCAACGTGCCGCTGTCGCCGCGCCATGGCAGATGGCCCTTGATGCTCACGCTCTCGGCGCCGTAGCCGTCCCAGTTGAGGTTGTTGCCGACCAGCTCGGCGGTGATGTCAGGCGCATCGCGCGGGCCTTTCACCTGTACCTGACCGCGCAGGCCGCCATCGGCGCCGGGCAGCAGGTCACTCAGCTGCAGTGGCTCGAAGCGTGCATCGATGTCGAGGCGATCACCGACCTTGCCCGAAGCGGTCACCCGGCTGCTGCCCAGCGACAGCTTCAGATCGCCCTGGCCCTGCGTGCCCTGCAGCGCGAACTTGCCCTGTGCGTCGAGGTTGCGCTGGCGCAGCACGCCCTTCAACGACGGCAGATCGACCGTGGCTTCCAGCGTGCCGGCGGTACCCGGCGGCGCGTTTGCCGGCGGCGGCAGCTGGCGTCCCTTGGAGGCCAGGTTGCCGGACAGACGACCGTTCCAGCCCGGCACGAAATAGCCGGGATCGAAATCTTTCAGCGTGGCCTTGGCATCCCAGTCCAGCTGCGGTGCCCAGGCCACCTGGCCTTCCACCTGCAACTGGCCACCCGGGGTCTGCGCCTGCAGTTGATGGATCGACGCGGCCTGGTCGTTGCCGCGCACATCGAAGTGCAGCTGCGCCTTCTGCGCGTCACGCTCGACCTCGGCGCGGCCGATCGCCGCCCAGGCCTTCAGGGTACCGGCCAGACCGAAGCGTGCTTCCTTCAGGGTCACCGGCACCGGCGCGCTGCCGGCGGTGTTCGGATCGGGCGCCGGTACGTAGGTCAGATCATGGGCGACCACCGAGAAGTTGAGCTTCTGCTGGTCTTCCTGGCTGAAGTCGGCGGTGCCCTCAAGCCGTGCTTCGCCACCAAGGCCCTTCACCAGCAGCGGCGAGACCTTCAGTACCTGGTCCTGCAGCGACACCACCGACGGTGCCAGCTCCAGTTCCTGATCGCCCTGCTTCACCTTGCCGCGCAGGTTGGCGTTGCCGCCCTTGCCGGCAGCGGTGAAGTCCAGCGCCAGCGGCGCGATCGCCGAGCTGGCCAATGCCGGCGACAACAACGAAAGATCCAGTTCATCACTGCGGATGCTGGCATTCCAGCTCGGATCGGTGCGGCCATCGAACACCAGCATGGCGTGCAGCGGCTTCGGCGCACGCCCGGCCACCGCCACTTCCATGTGCGACAGGTCACCGCGCGCGACCAGACCAAGCGCCGCGGCGGTACGGCCACGCGGGGCCGGCAGCACCGCAGTGACGGTCACGTCGGTGTCGTAGTCCTTGGCCGGGATGTAGCGGCCCTGGGCGGTGAAGTTGCCCATGTCGCTGTCCACCACCAGCTTGTGCGCCTGGAACTCGCCGTTGGCGATCTCGATGCCACCACGCACGCGGCTGATGTCGATCACCGGCTCGTTGGCCTGGCTGATGCGGAAGCCGTCAATGGCGATGGCATCGGCCTGGATCGCCAGCGGCATTTCGATCTGCGGCAGCGAATCGGGCCACGACGGCAGCTTGAACGGCTCGTCACTCTTGGCCAGGTTCAGCGTCGCGTTGGTCAGCTCCAGCTTGTCCAGCAGCAGCTTGCGGCCCAGCAGCGGGCGCAGGTCCGGTTCCAGGTGCGCGCGCTCGGCATGGAAATGGATGTCGTCGTAGCGGAAGTCGACGTTGTACAGGGTCAGCGGGCCGGCGACCGGGCCGTCCACCTTGTCCCAGGTGAAGCTGGCGCCCACCGGCAGCCGTGCGACCACCTGTGCCAGCAGCACGTCACGGCCGGCCACGGTCTGCAGCAGCCAGTAGACCGCCAGCAGGGCCAGAAGTACCAGGCCGATCACGCCGGCGCCGGACCACGCCCAGAAGCGGCGGCGACGGTAGAAGCGCACGCGTGGCGGCGGCGGGTTCGGAGTGGATGCGGGCGTACTCACAGGTCCGCTCCGATGTTCAGGTACAGCTGGAACTGCGAATCTGGGTTGTTCAGGCCGTGCGCCACGTCGATGCGCACCGGCCCCACCGGCGATTTCCAGCGCACGCCGAAGCCGACGCCGGTATGCAGATCAATGGTGTTGTCGAAGGCGCTGCCGGTATCGACGAACACCGCCGCACCCCAGGGGCCGCCATTGAAATAGTGCTCATACTCGGCCGAGCCGATCACCAGGTTCTTGGCACCCAGCGCGTACTTGTCTGGTGCCGGCGTGCGCGGCCCCACCTCGCGGTAGGCATAGCCGCGGATACTGCGGTCGCCACCGGCGAAGTAGCGCAGGCTGGGCGGCATCGCCACCAGATCGCTGGTCCAGGTGGTGCCACCTTCGCCGCGCAGGATCAGGCGGTTGCTTTCGCCCACCGGGATGTACCAGCGCAGCACGGCGTTGGCCTGCACGAAGCTGGTATCCGAGCCGGCACCTTCAACGCCGGCACGCATCGTCGCAGTACCGCTGATGCCCTTGCGCGGGAACATCTCGTCATCGACGTTGACGTAGTCGGCAACCATCTGCGGGTAGACCAGCGTCGAGGTGTTGTACACCGCACTGGTGAATTCGGTGCCGGAGGCGTAGCGCCAGCGCTCGCGCAGCGCGTTGATGGAGGCGATCGCGGTCCAGTGCTCGTTGATCTCGCCGCTGCGGCTGGCAATCAGCTTGAAGTTGCGCAGGTCGATGTAGTCGGTCTGCTCGTCATAGGCGCTGGCGGCGAAGGTGTACCAGCCATCGAGCCAGTTGAACGCCGGGATGCGGTAGCTGGTCACCAGGCTCTTGCGCTTCTGCGCATAGTCCAGCTGCGTATTCATCTTGTGGCCGCGGTTGTTCAGGAACCGCCGCTCGATGCCGCCGCGCACACCCGGGCCGCTCTCGCTGCCGTAGCTCAGGCCGGCGGTGTAGATGGTGCGCTTGGCGCGGGTCAGCTTCACGTCCACCGGCACGTCGCCATTCTCGTCGGCCTGGTCCGGACGCGGCTGGATATCGATCACGCTGAAATAGTCCAGCTTGGTCAACGACTGCCGCAGGCGATCCAGCTTGCCCTCGTGGTAGTAGCTGCCCTGGTCCCAGTACACCAGCGGATCGAACAGCTTGTCGACGAAGTAATCCTGCTCGAAGCGCACCGGGCCCATGTTGTAGCGGCGGCCGCTGTCCCAGGTCAGGTCGATGTCGGCCGCATTGTCGGCGCGGGTGATCTGCACCTGGCGCTGAGTGTAGTCGGCGTCGAAGTAGCCACGCTCGGCCAGGCGGCGGGTGATGGTGATCTTGCTGGCTTCGTACTGGGTATGCACGAAGCGCTGGCCCTTGCGCGGCTTGAACGCGGCGAGGTCGTCCTGCAGGTACTGGTCGTATATCGCCGGGCCGGTGATGTCGATGTGCTCGCGGCGCACGGTGACCGGGGTGCCCTTGTCGACATGGATCAGCACGCGTACGTGCTCGTCCTCGCGCGGCGCCTCGACCTTGATCACCGGGTTGTAGTACCCGAACGGTTCCAGTGCGTGGCGGGTCTGCCGCTCCGCCTGCGACAGCAGGTACTCCAGGCGCGATTCGCCCTGTTCCTTGCCGATCGTGTCGTACAGCGACAGCGATTCCTGGATGTTCTCGATGATTGCGGCGTCGTCGCCCTTGTCCAATCCCTTGATGTCCACCTTGTCGATGGTGCCGCGCGCGTGGGCCACAGAGGTGGCGGCCAGCGACAGGACCATCAGCGGCAGGGCGTATTTCTTTGGCTGCATGCGGCACAGCATACCGACCGAAGGTGACGATGCGAAATGCATCACGTCATTGGGGATCGGTTGTTAAGTGGCGGTCAAAATACGCGCCTTTGTGGCGATCGTCGTGATCGCAGGCGAGGAAGCCGGCATCGTGCGCGATGCCGGCAATGACCCCGATGGACATCCACCGGCACTACCGGTGGGTGCCAAGCTTGCTTGGCACCGCATCTCAGCTCGACAGATGCTCGATCGCTGCCACCTTGCCCAGGCGCTCGCCCAGCATCGTCAGCAGCGCCAGGCGGTTGCCACGCAGCGCCGGATCTTCCGCGTTGACCATCACGCCATCGAAGAAGGCATCGACCTGCGGGCGCAGGCGGGCCAGGCGCGCCAGCACGGCCACGTAGTCCTTGTGCTGCAGGCTGGCGCCGGTGTCGTCGATGGCGGCGGTGACTGCCTCGGCCAGCGCGCGCTCGGCGTCTTCCTGCAGCAGCGCCGGGTCGATCTGGGCCGGGATGTCGCCCTCGGCCTTGCGCAGGATGTTGCGGATGCGCTTGTTGGCCGCGGCCAGCGCTTCGGCTTCCGGCAGCGCGGCGAAGGTGCCGATCGCATCCAGGCGGCGGTCAAAGTCATACAGCGAGGCGGGCTTCAGCTCGGCCACGGCGTTGAAGTGCGTGGCCGGCACGCCCTTGTCACTGTAGTAGCCCTTCAGGCGGTCGAGGATGAAGTCGTACAGTTCGCCGATGTCGGCCTGCACGTTGCGCGCGGCCAGGCCGGCGTTGGCGCTGGCCAGCAGCGCGCGCAGGTCCAGCTCGAAGCCGCTTTCGATGATCGTGCGGGCCAGGCCCAGCGCGTTGCGGCGCAGGGCGAACGGGTCCTTGTTGCCGGTCGGCTTCAGGCCCGCGGCGAAACCGCCGGCCAGCGTGTCGACGCGTTCAGCAATGGCCAGCACCCTGCCCAGCGGCGACAGCGCGATGTCATCACCGCCGAAGCGCGGCTGGTAGGCCTCGTCGATGGCCAGCGCCACATCGGCCGATTCACCACCGGTCACAGCGTAGTGGCGACCCGCGATGCCCTGCAGTTCCGGGAATTCGTTGACCATGCGCGACTGCAGGTCGTTCTTGGCCAGCTCGGCGGCGCGCTTGGCCTGCGCCGGATCGGCGCCGACCTGCGGCGCGATCACTTCGGCCAGAGCGGCCACGCGCGCCACCTTGTCGGCCACGCTGCCCAGCTTGGCCTGGTAGGTCACCGTCTTCAGGCCGTCGCCCATCGATACCAGGCCCTGCTTCAGGTCCTCGTCGAAGAAGAACTTGGCATCGGCGAAACGCGGACGGATCACGCGCTCGTAGCCCTTGGCCACTTCGGCCACGTCCTTCGATTCGATGTTGGCGATGCCGATGAACTTCTCGGTCAGCGTGCCGCTGTCATCCAGCACCGGGAAGAACTTCTGGTTGATCTCCATCGTCTCGATCAGCGCTTCCTGCGGCACCGCCAGGAACGCGCGCTCGAAGCTGCACAGCACCGCCGACGGCCACTCGACCAGGTTCACCACCTGCTCCAGGTTGTCGTCGGTGATGCGGGCGCTGCCACCGGCCTTGGCCGCAGCGGCCTCGACCTCGGCGACGATGCGTGCGCGGCGCTCGCTCGGGTTGACCAGCACGAACGCGGCGCGCAGGGCTTCAACGTAGTCCTGCGGCTGTGCCAGCGACACGGCCCGGTCGTGGTGGAAGCGATGGCCACGGCTGACGCGGCCGGCCTGCCGGCCGAACAGCTCGGCTTCGACCACGTTGGCGCCGTGCAGCAGTACCAGCCAGTGCGCCGGGCGCGCGAAGCCCCAGGCGTGGTCGCCCCAGCGCATCGGCTTGGGAATCGGCATCGCCGCGATTGCCTCGCGCAGGATCTCCGGCAGCAGGCTGGCAGTGCTCGCACCCGGGGTCACCGCGCGGTGCACGAAGCGCTCACCCTTGTTGTCGGTGGTCTTCTCCAGCGCGGTCCAGTCGATCCCGGCCTTGGCGGCGAAGCCCTGCAGGGCCTTGGTCGGCAGGCCTTCGGCGTCCAGCGCGATGTTCAGGTACGGGCCCAGCACTTCGCTGTGCTGTTCCGGCTGTTCCAGGCCGACGCCCGGCAGCAGCACGGCCAGGCGTCGCGGGGTCGACAGCGGGCGTGCATCACCCAGTTCCAGCGCGACGCCACGCTTGCGCAGGCCTTCGACAACACCGTCGAAGAACGCCTGGGCCAGGCCCGGCAGCGCCTTGACCGGCAGCTCCTCGGTGCCCAGTTCGATCAGCAGGGGGGACAGTTGGCTCATCATTTCAATCCTGTGGTGGGGGCGCAGCGCGCGACGCGTCCGGCGCCCCGGGTAGTTGATGAAAAGCGGGTCGGTGCGGGAGGGCCGTCAGGCCTTCTTCGCGCCCGGGAAGCCCAGCTTCTCGCGCTGCTCGTAGTACGCCTTGGCCACCGCCTGGGCCAGCGCGCGCACGCGCAGGATGTAGCGCTGGCGCTCGGTCACGCTGATCGCGCGGCGCGCATCGAGCAGGTTGAAGGTGTGGCTGGCCTTCATCACCTGCTCGTAGGCCGGCAGCGGCAGGTTCACTTCCACCAGCTTCTGCGCTTCACGCTCGCAGGCGTCGAAACGGTGGAACATCTCTTCCACGTCGGCGTATTCGAAGTTGTACGTGCTCTGCTCCACCTCGTTCTGGTGGTAGACGTCACCGTAGGTCACCGGCTGGCCATCCGGGCCGTAGGTCCAGACCAGGTCGTAGACGTTGTCGCAGTTCTGCAGGTACATGCACAGGCGCTCGAGACCGTAGGTGATCTCGCCCAGCACCGGGCGGCACTCCAGGCCACCGGCCTGCTGGAAGTAGGTGAACTGGGTCACTTCCATGCCGTTGAGCCAGACTTCCCAACCCAGGCCCCAGGCACCCAGCGTCGGCGATTCCCAGTTGTCCTCGACGAAGCGCAGGTCGTGCACCAGCGGGTCGATGCCCAGTGCCTTCAGCGAATCCAGGTACAGCTGCTGGATGTTGTCCGGCGCCGGCTTCATCGCCACCTGGTACTGGTAGTAGCGCTGCAGGCGGTTCGGGTTCTCGCCGTAGCGGCCATCAGTCGGGCGGCGCGACGGCTGCACGTAGGCCGCATTCCAGCTTTCCGGACCGATCGCACGCAGGAAGGTGGCCGGGTGGAAGGTACCGGCGCCCACCTCCAGGTCGAGCGGCTGGATGAGCACGCAGCCCTGCTGGGCCCAGAACTGGTTCAGGGTCTGGATCAGGCCCTGGAAAGTGATCGGAACGGTCGGGGTCGCGGACATGCGTACGAGTCTTGGCCGGCAAGGGGGTGCGTTAGTATAACGGCCGACCTGCGGGGCATTCCGTACCCGGGAGGAGCAGGCAGATGGAACATCGGCTGCCGGTCGGCACGCCCGGCGAAGCGGGCGGCGTCGCGCTGCCCTGGGGACGGCTGCATTTCGAGCAGATTGCCGCAGCCCTGATTGCCGATGACCTGGTGGCCGAGCAGGACCGCGAGCGCATGCGGTTTTCCGCGCAGGGCGCGCGCAACGCCAGTGAAGTGCACCCGCTGGTGCTGCTGTCCAACCTCAAGCTGGCCGCCAACCGCGGTGGCGAACTGACCCTGGAGCGCCTCACCGAGTGGCTGGCCCGGCGTACCGGCAGCCGCTACCTGCGCATCGACCCGACCCGGGTCGACGTCGCTGCGGTGACCGCGCTGGTCTCCCACGCCTACGCGCGCCGCCACCGTTTCCTGCCGCTGGCGGTGGATGCCGAGCGCGTGCTGGTGGCCACCAGCGAGCCACTGGTGCAGGAATGGCGCCGCGACCTGCAGCACCTGACCCGCCGCCGCATCGAACTGGCCGTGGTCAACCCGCTGGACCTGCACCGCTACACCATGGAGTTCTATGGGGTGACCCGCTCGGTGCGCGGCGCCCGTGGCGACGTGCGTGGCGAGGCCAACACCACCCTGCCCAGCTTCGAGCAGCTGGTGGAGCTGGGCCGCACCGGCGACGTCAATGCCGACGACCAGCACATCGTGCACATCGTCGACTGGCTGCTGCAGTACGCCTACGAACAGCGCGCCTCGGACATCCACCTGGAACCTCGCCGCGAGATGGGACGCATGCGCTTCCGTATCGACGGCGTGCTGCACAAGGTGTTCGAGGTGCCGCCGGCGGTGATGACCGCCGTGGTCAGCCGCATCAAGGTGCTCGGCCGCATGGACCTGGCCGAGCGCCGGCGCCCACAGGACGGCCGCATCAAGACCCGCTCGCCGGGCGGCCGCGAGGTCGAGATGCGCCTGTCGACCATGCCCACCGCCTTCGGCGAGAAGTGCGTGATGCGCATCTTCGACCCCGATGCCGCCTTCAAGAGCATCGACCAGCTCGGTTTCAGCCCGCAGGAGGCCGCCGGCTGGAATGCGCTGGTCGAGCGCCCGCACGGCATCGTGCTGGTCACCGGCCCGACCGGCTCGGGCAAGACCACCACCCTGTATTCCACGCTGAAGCGGCTGGCGACGCCGGACGTGAACGTGTGCACGGTGGAGGACCCGATCGAGATGATCGCGCCCGAGTTCAACCAGATGCAGGTGCAGACCAACATCGACCTGGACTTCGCCAGCGGCGTGCGCACCCTGCTGCGGCAGGATCCGGACATCATCATGATCGGCGAGATCCGCGACCTGGAAACCGCGCAGATGGCAGTGCAGGCCTCGCTGACCGGCCACCTGGTGCTGTCCACCCTGCATACCAACGACGCGCCCTCGGCGGTCACCCGCCTGCTCGACCTGGGCGTGCCGCATTACCTGCTGGCCAGCACCCTCAACGGCATCCTCGCCCAGCGCCTGGTGCGCACGCTGTGCCCGCACTGCAAGCAGCCACACAGCCTCGGCGCCGCCGATTGGGCGGTGCTGGCTGATAGCCATGCCGCATATCCAGATGCCGCCACGCCCTGTCGGCCGGTCGGTTGCCTGGAGTGCCGGCGCACCGGATTCCTTGGCCGCATCGGGCTGTATGAGTTGCTGCCATTGGGCTCGCGGCTGCGCGGGCAGATCCGCGCCGACATGGATCTGGCCGGTTTCAGCCGGGCCGCACGGGCTGAAGGGCTGCGAACCCTGCGCCAGGCCGGGCTTGAAAAGGTGGCGCAGGGGCTGACTACAATCGAGGAAGTCCTGTCAGTGCTGCCGCCCCCGGATGAACCCAGCCCCGTTCCTGATCCTTGAAACCGGCCGCCCGGTACCGTCGCTGCGCCGCTACGGGCGCTTTCCGCACTGGATCCGCGTCGCCGCCGGGCTGGAAGAGCACGAGACGGTGGTGGTCGATGTCGAACACGGTGGCGCCCTGCCCGACCCACATGCCTTCGCTGGCGTGCTGGTGACCGGCTCGGCCGCCTTCGTCACCGACCACGCCGAATGGAGTGAGCGCAGCGCCGCATGGCTGCGCCAGACCGCCCACGACGACCTGCCCGTGTTCGGCATCTGCTACGGCCACCAGCTGCTGGCGCACGCGCTGGGTGGCGAGGTCGCCTACAACCCGGCTGGCCGTGAGTCCGGCACGATCGAGCTGGAGCTGCAGCCGCAGGCCGCGCAGGACCCGCTGTTCCAGGGCCTGCCGCAGCATTTCGCCGCTCATGCCACCCACCTGCAGACCGTGCTGCGCGCACCCGACGGCGCCGAAGTGCTGGCACGTTCACCGCTGGACGGCTGCCATGCCTTCCGCTGGGGCCGCCAGGCCTGGGGCGTGCAGTTCCATCCGGAATTCGCCACCCACCACATGCGCGGCTACGTGCGCGCCCGCGCCGACTGCATCGGTCGCCACGGCGGCTGCGCCCGCAGCATCGAGCGTGCGGTCAGCGCCGCGCCGCTGGCCCGCCAGCTGTTGCGGCGTTTCGTCCGCCAGGCGCGGCTGTCTTCAGCCCAGCCGGTGGCAAAACAGGGATAATCGGCGGCACGGGCAGCCGCCCGGCCCCCTCCTGTCCTTCCCGGATGTCCATGAAAGAGATTCGCAAGCTGCCGGCTTCGGCGGGCGCCCAGTGGTTGCTGGATACGTTCTCGCTGTACCGGCGCGCGCCGCTGCAGCTTGCCCGGATCGGCCTGACCTGGCTGCTGGTGAGCTGGGTGGTGACCTTGCTGTCGACGCTGATTCCCGGCGCCGCCGGCATGGCCGTGCAGCTGATGACCCTGGCCATTTCGCCGATCATGTTCGGCGGCATGCTCTACGCCGTGGGCGAGATCGACGAAGGCCGCCCTGGCCTGGCCTCGCACCTGCTGCAGCCGATCCGCGACCACCGCGTCAGCCACCTGCTGGTGCCGCTGGCGATCCAGGTGCTGGCGGTACTGCTGCTGGGCGCGCTGCTGTTCATGATGATCGGTCGCGAGGGCTTCACCGCCTTCAGCGAGGTCATGACCAAGATGGAAGAGATCAGCCGCAGTGGCCAGCAGATCAAGCCGGATGATGCGGCCGCGCTGGTCGCCAACCTCCCGGCCAAGCGCATCGCGCTGTGGATGCTGCTGGTGTTCCTGAGCGCGGTGGCGCTGTCGCTGGCGATGTTCACCCAGCCGGCGCTGGTGGTGTTCGACAAGCAGAGCGGCATGCACGCGCTGCGCCTGAGCCTGCAGGGCTGCATCGAGAACATCGGCGCGATGATCGTGTTCGCAGCGCTCGGCCTGATCGCCGCGTTCTGCATGTACATCCTGTTCGTGATCGTGATCCAGATCGCGATGCTGATCGGTGGCCCGCTGGCCGCGGCCTTCATCGCCCAGCTGGTGCTGACCACGGTGCTGATGCCGCTGTATGTCGGCGCGGTCTACGCTGCGTGGAAGCAGATGTTCGTGCACCGCGGCAGCCGCGCCGCCCCACCGATCCCGACCACGCCGACCTCGAGCGACGTGTTCCACGCCTGACGAAAAAGGGGACGGAGGGGATTAAGTCGTTTGTGCCACTGTGCGGCTAACGACTTAATCCCCTCCGTCCCCTTTTGTTTTTTCAGGCGGCGGGTTTCTTCACTGCCGACGACGGCACCAGCCAGCGCGCGGCGTGGATGCCCAGCTCGTAGAGCAGGCACATCGGGATCGCCAGCATCAGCTGCGAGACCACGTCCGGCGGGGTGAGCACTGCGGCCAGCACGAAGATGCCAACGATCGCGTAACCGCGGCCTTCCTTGAACTGCTGCGGCGTGACCCAGCCCAGCAGCACCAGGATCACCATCGCCACCGGCAGTTCGAAGCTGCCGCCGAAGGCGAAGAAGATCGCCAGCACGAAATCCAGGTAGGCGTTCGCATCCGGGGTGATCGCGATCACGTCCGGACTGAAGGTGGTGAGGAAGTGGAACACCGCCGGCAGCACCAGGAAGTAGGCAAAGGCACACCCGGTGTAGAACAGCAGCACCGACGACACCAGCAACGGTACGGCCAGGCGCTTCTCACGCGCGTACAGACCTGGGGCGACAAACGCCCACAACTGGTACAGCAGCCACGGCACCGCCACGAACAGGGCGACGAAGAAGGTCAGCTTCAGCGGTGCGAAGAAGGCACCGGCCGGGTTGGTGGCGATCATCGTCTGCCCGTTCGGCAGCTGCGAGACCAGCGGTTCGGCCAGTGCGTTGTACAGCTTCTGGGTAAACGGCAGCAGGCCCAGCAGCACCACGCCAAGGCCCAGCAATGCGCGCACCAGGCGGCCGCGCAGTTCCACCAGATGTTCAACCAGCGAGCTTTCGCCGAAATCCTGTTCACTCATGGCTGGCGCTCCGTACTCTGCGTCGGCGGTGTCGCAGCGGCTTCCGGGGTCGTGGCCGGAGCCGTCTCGGGAGCAATGCTCTCCTGTGCCGGCGCATCGGCATCGGGCGCGGCACGCATATGCGGCGGCAGATCCGCCGGCGCCGGTGCGCGTACCTCCTGCGCCAGCGTATCGCCCTGCTGCTGCGCCTCCTGCGCTTCGCGACGGATCGCTTCACCGCTGGCGCGCAGCTGATTCTCGGTGTCCTGCATGCCCTGACGCACGTCCTGCATCTGCCGCTTGATCTCCTCGGCCTGCAGTTCGCGCTCCAGTTCCTGTTTCACCGAATCCCACTGATTGCGGGCACGACGCACCCACAGACCGGCGAAGCGGGCCGCCTTGGGCAGGCGCTCGGGACCGAGCACCACCAGGGCGACCACTGCGATCACCAGCAGTTCGCTGAAGCCGATATCAAACACCGCGACCGCTCCGGATCAGCGAGCGTTACGGTCGTGCTCGTCCTGCGCGGCGCGCGAGGCGTCCTGGCTGCGCGACTCGTCGCCCAGCTGCGCGTTCGGCTTGTCGTCGTCGCGCATGCCCTTCTTGAATTCCTTCACCGCCGAGCCGAGATCCTTGGCACCACTGGTCAGCCGCTTGGTGCCGAACACCAACAGAACCACGGCCAGGACAATCAACCAATGCCAGATGCTGAAACTGCCCATAAAGACGCTCGTTACGTTAGTGATCAGGCTGTCGAGCATAGCGCACCGGCTGTTAGCCGGCGCGCGTGACGAAAGTCAGTTCCCGCCCAGCGTTTCCGTGCGGATTTCGCCGTCGTTGACCGGCTGGAAGCCCTGCTGCTGCGGCGGCGGATTCTGCGGCACGTTCTGCAGCGGCGCAGTGGTCGCCTCGGCCGGAGCGGCCGGCGCTGCCTGAACAGGCGCCGGAGCAGCCGCCGGGGCCGCTGCCGGACGCGGTGCGCTGCCGCCGTTGCCGTTGCGGTTGTTGCGGGCGGCATAGGTGGCTTCTTCCAGACGATCCCGGAAGGCGACCACATCCATCGACGGCGAGCCTGCGGCGCGGCCTTCGAAGATCATGCGCGGCGTGGTGTTGCTGCCGTAGGCGTCGAGGTTGGCGGCATCGTCGATCTGCAGCACCGCGCCGTCCAGCGCGACGCCGGCAAACAGGCCGCGGGCGCGCGACCAGGACCAGATCTCGGCCTTCAGCTGGCCGTCAGTGGCAGCAGCGGCATTGCGGCCGACCGGGCCGGCGGCGACACCGGCATCGGCGCCCAGCGTGAACTTGCCGTTGACCAGGTTGTCCAGGCTGCGGTCGTTGCGGAACACCAACACCACGTCGGAGGACTGCACACCGGCCTGGAAGCCGATGCTGCCGCCGGTGAGCTTCACGAACACCGGATTGGACCAAGCGCCATTGGGCATGCGCACGGACATCAGGCCATGGCCACGACGACCGCCAATGACCAGACCGGCCTTGATCGTGTCGGGAATGACGATGACCGCGCGGCCTTCGTCGAGCAATTTGTCCGGAATGCCCTGTTCAGGGATTTCCTGGATTTCAGCCAGCACGCGCACGGCATTGCGCGCACGCTGGTCTTCCTGCGGTCCGGCCATGGCCTGGCTGGACAGCAGGCTGGCGGCGATCAGCAGGGCTTGGATCGGGCGACGCATGGCAGGCTCCAGAAGTCAGTCCATAGGAAGATATAGCAAGTGACTGAAATTAGTAGTGTTGTCATGAATCGCCAATGAGCGCTCCCTGCTCACATAGATGCGCGCTATGCCTGCAATCCGAACCCTGCATCCCGGCAGGGCACGCGATCGGCGACAATACCGCTCATGCTCGACGCACCCGATACCGCCGTGCTGGCGGTCAACCTAGGCACGCCCGAGACGCCGACGGCCCCCGCCGTACGCCGTTACCTGGCTGAATTCCTGTCCGACCCCCGCGTGGTCTCGATCCCGGCACTGCTGTGGCAGCCGCTGCTGCGCGGACTGATCCTGCCGCTGCGCAGCGGCCGTTCAGCGGCCAAGTACGCCCAGGTCTGGCTGCCGGAGGGCTCTCCGCTGATGGTGCATACGCGCCAGCTGGCGCAGGCCATGCAAGCGCTGTTGCCGACCCTGAAGGTTCGCCATGCAATGCGCTATGGCGAACCGGCGCTGGCCAGCGAGCTCGACCGCCTGGCCGCCGACGGTGCGCGCCGCATCGTGGTTCTGCCGCTGTACCCGCAGTACTCGACCACCACCACCGCCTCGGTCGAAGATCGCGTCGATGCCTGGCAGCGCCGCAATCCGGGCGTGACGGTGAGCCTGGTGCGCGACTATTCGGTCGATCCGGGTTGGGTCGACGCCGTTGCCGGCTCGATCCGCCGCTACTGGGAACAGCACGGTCGCGGCCAGAAACTGATGTTCTCTTTCCACGGCATCCCGCAGCGCCTGGCCGATGCAGGCGATCCGTATCCGCAGCGCTGCGAGGCCAGTGCGCAGGCCATCGCCAAGGCACTGGAACTGGGCAGGGACGAGTGGCAGATGGGTTACCAGTCGCGTTTCGGCCGCGAGCGCTGGCTGCAGCCGTATGCCGAACCCAGCCTGTGGGCGCTGGCCGAATCCGGCGTGAAGCAGATCGATGTGGTGTGCCCCGGCTTCGCCACCGATTGCCTGGAGACGCTGGAAGAGGTCGCCATGGGCTTCACCGAAACGCTGGCCGAGCGCGGCGCGACGATGCGCTACATCCCCTGCCTCAACGCCGAACCGGAACACGCTCGCGCCCTGGCGCGGCTGGCCGTGGCCTCGCTGGCATGAGTCTGCAACCGTTTGAACTGGAGGTCGGTGGCGCGCGCGTCGCCGGCCTGCGCAACCACGGCGACGGCCCGCGCGTGCTGGCCCTGCATGGCTGGCTCGACAACGCCGCAAGCTTCGTGCCGCTGGCGCCGCATCTGTCATCGCTGCAATTGGTGGCGATCGATTTGCCCGGCCATGGCCACAGTGCACATCTGCCGGCGGGTGCCAGCTACACCACGGCCGCTGCGATCTGCCACGTACTCGACGTCGCCGATGCACTGGGCTGGGACCGCTTCAGCCTGCTCGGCCATTCGATGGGCGCCGGCATCGCCAGCCTCACCGCCTCGGTCAGCGACCGTGTGGAACGGCTGGTGGCGATCGAAGCACTCGGCGGCCTGCGTGGCCCCGAGGAGGAAACCGCCAACCGCCTGCGCGAGCATGTGAATGCCACGCGTGGGCTGGCGCGCAAGCAGTTGCGCGTGTTCCCCGACCTCACTGCACCGATCCGCGCGCGGATGATGACCAATCAGCTCAGCGAGCGCTGTGCACGGCTGCTGGTCGAGCGTGGCGTGGAGCCCGTGGAAGGCGGCTACCGCTGGTGCAGCGACCCGCGCCTGATGCTGCCCACCGCGATCCGCCTCAGCGAAGGCCAGATCGACAACCTGCTGCAGGCCATCGCCTGCCCGACGCAGGTGATCTATGCCACGCCGGCACAGTCGTACTATCCCGAGCCGATGCGCAGTGATCGCCTGCAGCATCTGCGCAATGGCCGTCTGGCGGTATTTGCCGGCAACCATCACCTGCACATGGAAGATCCGGAACAGATCGCAGACGTGATCCTGCACTTCTTCAACAACGACAACGCCGGCTGAGCGCAGGCACCGGCGCGCTTCACTCTGCGCGTCTGCGGCCGATACATCAGTTGCGGGCCCCTGCGTCCGCAGCACGCAGGTCCGGTCGGACCTGCGGCGTGTGTCTGGTTCTGCAAGGAAGTCCGCATGCCCGCTCTGCTGCACCGTCACCCACAGGACGTGGTCACGGTGTCCCGTCTCCGCGTCGCTGATCGCGTCGCATTCCCCGAATTCCCGGCTCGCGCCCTGGTCACGCACTCCTGCGTGCGCCGCGGCGTGGCCGTTGTCGTTTGCTGATCCAGGAGTCGCCGATGTCCGTTGCATCCTCCCGCCCCCCCGATACCGCCCGCCTGCCGCATCTGCAGCAGCTCGCCCGCCGCGCTGACCGCCGCCTGCTGATCGGCAGCGCGGTACTGGCCCTGGCTGGGCTGGTGCTGGCCCTGCGTGGCCCGCAGGTGCAGGCCGCCGCGCTGGCGGCCGTCGCCGTACTGCCAGCCGCGTGGTTGGGTGGACCCCAGGCAGGCCGGGCCATCGCCCGCAGTGGTCTGGCACTGCTGTTGTCGCTGCAGCTGGCCGTGTTGTGCGCGATCGTCAGCCTGTCACCGGCATTGCCGATTGCGCTGTTGCTGGGCGTGCTGCTGGGCCATCGCGATCGCCTTCCGGTGTGGCTGGCCGGTGGCGTCGGTGCGCTCGCCCTGCTGGCACCGCTGCAGGGCGGTGCCGCGCTGTGGCCGACGTTGCTGCAGGCCGGCATGTTCGCGGGCCTGACCCTGTTCCTCGGCCAGGTCGCACTGCGCCTTCGGCAGCAGACCGAGGCGCTTGGCCACGGCCCACGTCGGCTTGCCGCGCTGGCACGCGATATCGCCACCGGTGCCGATCTTGGCGCACATGCCGATACCGGCGCCTATGCGCCGGGTTCACTGGCCCACGCCCTGGCCGACACAGCGCGCCACGTGCAGGCCCAGCGTGGGCGCGAAGCCGCGTCGCATGCCGAGAACGCGCAGATCCGGCAGGCGCTGGATGCCTCGCGTACCGCGATGATGATCGCCGACAACGACCATGTGATCCGCTACGTAAACCGCTCGGTGGTGGCACTGCTGCGCAACCAGCAGGCGACGTTGCGACAGGCCTTCCCTGATTTCGACGCCGAGCGCCTGGTCGGCAGCAGCATCCATCGTTTCCACGCCAACCCGGACCGCATCCGCGCGATCCTCAACGGTCTGCAGGTCACGCACAACGGCAAGGTGCAGATCGGCCCGGTGCACTTCGCCCAGGTGGTCACTCCGGTGTTCGACGCGCAGGGCGTGCGCCTGGGCTTCGCCGTGGAATGGCATGACCGCACCCATGAGCTCGCGCTGGAGAACGCCGTGGCCGGCATCGTCGCAGCAGCAGCGGCCGGTGACCTCGACCAGCGCCTGCAGGACACTGAAGGCGCCAGCTTCCTCGATGGCCTGACCGGTGGCATCAACCAGCTGCTCGATACGCTCGGCAGCACCGTCAACGACGTGCGGCAGATGCTCTCGGCACTGGCCAACGGCGATCTGGATCGGCGCATGCACGGCGAGTATCACGGCGCCTTCGCTGCCATCCAGCGCGATGCCAATGCCACGGCCGGGCAGTTGGCACGCATGGTCGGTCGCATCCAGGAATGTGCGGCATCGATCAGTACCGCCGCCAGCGAGATTGCCGCCGGCAACGGCGCACTGTCCGAGCGCAGCGAGCGACAGGCCGCGCACCTGCAGGAGACCGCAGCATCGATGGAGGAACTGACCGCCACCGTGCGCCAGAACGCCGCCCATGCGCGTGAGGCCAGTGCATTGGCGGCCTCCACGCAGAGCGCTGCCAGTGACGGCAATACGGCCATGCAGCGGGTGGTCGATACCATGCAGGCCATCGAAGGCGCCTCGAAGCGGATCGGCGACATCACCGGCGTCATCGATGGAATTGCCTTCCAGACCAATATCCTGGCGTTGAACGCAGCGGTGGAGGCGGCGCGGGCTGGCGAGCAGGGCCGAGGCTTTGCCGTGGTGGCCAGCGAGGTACGCGTGCTGGCACAGCGTTCGGCGGCGGCCGCACAGGAGATCAAGAAGCTGATCGACGAAGCAGGCCGGCAGGTGGGCGAAGGTGCCCAACTGGTGGCCGACGCCGGCCAGCGCATGCAGGGTATTGTCGGCGGCGTGGAGGATGTCAGCCACCTGATGCGCGAGATTTCTGCAGCGTCGCAGGAGCAGTCGATCGGTATCGAGCAGATCAACCAGACCGTGGTGCAGATGGATCAGGCCACGCAGCAGAACGCGGCGCTGGTGGAAGAAGCCACCGCTGCCGCACGTGAGCTGCAGTCGCAGGCGGGGACGCTGACTGAAGCGGTCTCGGTGTTCCGCCAGCAGGAACCGCACGAGGTCTGGCAGGCCGCCTGACCCGGGCCTTCAATTCAGTCCTGATCATGACGGCGCCCTCAGGGCGCCGTCTTTTTTGTGCGTGAGCTGCCTTGGGTAGCGGCCGACCTTCTACCGGTAGCTGCCAACCTTGGTTGGCATTGCTTTTCTCAGCTACAGCCCATCCACGCACCTATTGGTAGTGCCGGCCGCTGGTCGGCAAACGATTGCTGTGTGCGCTGCTGTTGGTAGCGGCCAACCTTGGTTGGCACCGCTGTTCCACGCAGGGGGTATCCACGCATGGCGTGGATCTACGGGTAGTGCCTGGGCCTGCTACCGGTAGCTGCCAACCTCGGTTGGCGCTGTGGCTCCTCGCAGGGAGCATCCACGCATGGCGTGGATCTACGGGGCGATGTAACGCCATCGGGTTGCCGGCCAGTGGCCGGCATTACCCGGTATTTCCTGCGCACAAAGAAAAACCCCGCTGCGTGAGCAGCGGGGTCTTGGGTGTAAACCCTGGCGATGACCTACTCTCGCATGGCTTGAGCCACACTACCATCGGCGCAGCTGCGTTTCACTTCCGAGTTCGGGATGGGATCGGGTGGTTCCACAGCGCTAATTTCACCAGGGAGACGGTTGCAGCAGCGCTTGCAGCGCCAGCTTCGCGATCTTGCCCTTGGGGCGGAAGGAACCCGGAAAATGCAGTGCCTTCACTTAATAAGAAAAAACCCCGCTGCGTGAGCAGCGGGGTTTTGGGTGTAAACCCTGGCGATGACCTACTCTCGCATGGCTTGAGCCACACTACCATCGGCGCAGCTGCGTTTCACTTCCGAGTTCGGGATGGGATCGG
>CAJYNG010000026.1 GCA_913775725.1 uncultured Stenotrophomonas sp.
CGTAGTCAGCATGGCCCGGGCAATCGACGTGGGCGTAGTGACGGACCGGGGATTCGTATTCGACGTGCGCGGTCGAGATCGTGATACCACGAGCCTTTTCTTCCGGCGCGGCGTCGATCGAGGAGTAGTCCTTGAACTCGCCACCGAAGCGCTCGGCACCGATCTTGGTCAGTGCGGCGGTCAGCGTGGTCTTGCCGTGGTCGACGTGACCGATGGTGCCGACGTTGACGTGCGGCTTGGTGCGCTCGAACTTACCCTTGGCCATGGCTGCTTATCTCGAATTCGTCTGAGAGGTGATGCTTAAGATGGTGCTCACGAAAGGAATCGAACCTTCGACCTCTTCCTTACCAAGGAAGTGCTCTACCGACTGAGCTACGTGAGCCGAGTTTTGCATTATGACATGAACTCGATAATATTCAAAGTTCATTCAATGGAGCGGGAGACGGGAATCGAACCCGCACCATCAGCTTGGAAGGCTGAGGTTCTACCATTGAACTACTCCCGCGCCGGGAATGTCACAACGTGAAACTGGTGGAGGGAGGTGGATTCGAACCACCGAAGGCGTAAGCCAGCAGATTTACAGTCTGCCCCCGTTGGCCGCTTGGGTATCCCTCCTTACCACCCCATTCCGTTGCCGCCGAAGCGTTGCGGTGTGTGGTGGTGAGCCGCTTATTCTGCTGATGGGATGGGGGGCTGTCAACGCTTTTTTCCACTTTTTTCACACGCTGTCGCAAACCCATTGATACGCAAGGTTATTGCCCCGGGACCGGCAGGGTCTCGTTGGCGAAAATTGCGACATGAGGGACGCCGTCGCCGCCGATCCAGCCTCGATACATGCCCTGGGTGTTGAACGGCGTGGCCATTTTCCCGTCCGCGGCGAGCACGATCGCACCGCCGTCGCCGCCCATCTGCGGAATCGTCTCGTTGATCACGCCCTTGCCTGCCTGCTCCGGGCTCTGTCCCTGGTAGCGCATGCGCGCGCAGATCTCGTGTGCGGCAGCAGTGCGGATGTAGTACTCGCCCCAGCCGGTGCCCGATACCGCACAACGCGCATCGGCCCAGGTGCCTGCACCGATGATCGGCGAGTCACCCACCCGGCCATAGCGCTTGTTGGTCATGCCGCCCGTAGAGGTGCCGGCGGCCAGCTGACCCTGTGCATCCAGGGCGACCGCACCGACGGTCCCGAAGTGCTTTGCGGTCTCCAGATCGGCATGCGCCTGGCCACCGGCCTCTTCCTTCAGTGCACGCTGCAGCTGCTGCCAGCGCTTCTCTGTACGGAAGTAGGAGGGATCGACCAGAGAAATACCCTGCTCGACCGCGAAGGCTTCGGCGCCCTGCCCGACCATCATCACGTGCCTGGACTTCTGCATCACGGTCTGCGCCAGCAGGATCGGGTTGCGCACCCGCTGCACGCCCGCCACCGCGCCCGCCGCCTGGCTCGCGCCATCCATGACAGCCGCATCCAGCTCGTTGTGGCCATCGTGGGTGAACACTGCGCCCTTGCCGGCGTTGAAGGTGGGATCGTCCTCCAGCACGGTGATCGCGGCGGTGACTGCGGCCAGCGCGGGGCGACCCGCCGCCAGCTCCGCATGTCCCTTCAACAGGGCCGCCCGCAGCGCGTCACGTGCGGCCTTTTCCGCGGCCGGCGACAGGTCCCTGCGCTCGACGCCGGCGCCGCCGTGGATGACCAGCAGCGGTGAGGTGGCCGGCGCGGCCTGGGCAAGCATGGGCAGGGACAACAGTGCGGACAGCGCCAGGCGCAGATTCATCGGGTACGTCTCCAGCAGGTGGGCAAGGGAGGCATCATCGTAGAGCCGAGCCCATGCTCGGCTGATGCCTCGATTGAAAGGCAGCCGAGCGTGGGCTCGGCTCTACAGCATCCCCTGCGTGGCCACAGGATCGCCGGGTCATTGGCGCACGACTTCGATTTCGCCGTCGCTGATATCGGCCACCGCCTGATAGTCGGCGTCGGCCTGGAAGTCGTCCAACCGCATGCGGCTGCCGCTGGCGACCACGGTCACCGGGACGGCATGGAAGCGCAGCGGCTCCCCCTCCACCAGACGGTCGGCATCGCGGCCGGGGCTGACCACCCAGACCTTGCCCTCGCCGTCAGCACTGTAGACCTGTGCCTGGCCATCGGGCTCCACGCACAGGGCGGTGTCCTCATCGACACCAATGCCGACGATGTCGGGATCACCGCTGTCCTGGGCGGCGCGCGCCACGAACACGATCAGGCGGCCGAGCCGATCGCGCTTGTCGAAGTGGGTATCGGTGACCACGCGCTGCAGGTAGGGCATCTGCAGGAAACCACTGTCCATGGTCACCGCGCTGCCCATCGGGTCGGCCAGCGCACCCGCGGAGGTGACGCTGCCGCCGTCCATCGCGCCGTAGGCATAGCCACCGAGGATGGCGAGCCCAGCACTGGTACCGGCAATCGGCTTGCCGGCGCGTACATGGGCGTTCAGCGCGCGGTTGAGCGCAGTGCCCTTCCAGAAGCGGATGTAGCGCGACTGGTCACCACCGGCAATGAAGATGGCATCAGCTGCGGCAACCACGCGCAGCACGGCCGGATCGTCGGCGCCGCGGCGGCTGTCGAAGACCAGCGTCTGCACTGCGGTGGTACCGCCGATCTCGCGGTACAGGCGGTCCTGCAGCTCATCACTGCCAGAAGCGCGCAGGATCAGCACGCGGCCATTGCCAGCCTGCTTCAGCCACCAGTGGAAGGCTTCCGGCACCCATTCGCCACCGCCCATCAGCATCATGGCTGGCGCGCGCGGGCCAGGCCGGGGGGCGTCGAGATCCCCGGCTTCGTAATAGGCGAAGCCCGGGCCCTGCAGGTCCTGCGCAAGGGCGGCCAACGGTACGGCCAACACCAGCAGCGCCAGCCAGGCGAAGGGGGCACGCAGGGTCCGATGGAGGCGTCGCATCTTGATCTCCCTGAACAAAATCGACTTGCAAGCGTTTTCACTCTTTGCCAGATAGGGACCCAGTAGTCAAGGGCATAAAAAAGGCGTTAAATGCGCGCGCCCATTCCGGAAATCTGAATGGGGGACAGGGCCCCTCCTCTGCGGGCCGGCTTCATTTCCGAGAATTCCTCATGCGTAGAAAGGCGATGGCGTGGTCGATCCAGCTGGCGTTGATGGGCGTGGCTGCTTCCGCGGCGGCCCAGGCACCGGCTTCCTCTTCGGTTCAACAGCTGGATGCGGTGCAGGTCACCGGTTCGCGTATTCCGCGCGCCCAGGTGGAAGGCCCCGCCCCGATCACGGTGATCAGCGCCGAGCAGATCCGCTCCAGCGGCTTCACTACCGTGCCCGACGTGCTGCGGTCGATGACCCAGAACGGCGGTGAGACGCAGAGCCAGCAATCCTCCAGCGGCGCCGACTTCTCGCCAGGCGCCCAGCAGGTGGACCTGCGCGGCCTCGGCCCGAACCACACGCTGGTACTGGTCAATGGCCGCCGCATCGCCGACTTCCCGATGCCGTTCAAGGGCCGCAGCAACTTCACCGACGTCTCCAACATCCCGCTGGGGATGATCGAGCGCATCGAAGTGCTGACCGGCAGCGCCTCGGCCATCTACGGCTCGGACGCGATCGCCGGCGTGGTCAACTTCATCCTGAAGAAGAAGGCCGACGGCACCACGATCGACATGCGCATGGGCACCACCAGCGAAGGCGGTGGCGAATCGTTCGACATGAGCCTGGCCAGCGGTTTCAGCCGCGGCAATTTCAACGCGGTGTACAGCGTCGAGCTGCAGTCGCAGAGCCCGCTGTGGGCGTACGAGCGCGACATCCAGGATTCGACCCAGGACGCGCCGACTGAGCGTGCACGTGCCGCTCGTCGCTCCTATCTGCGTACGGACGGTGACGACGCCTACCTGGATCCGGGCGCGGCCACCTGCGAAGCGCTCGCCGGGCAGAACCAGGGCAGCACGTACCACGCCTACCGCCCCCGCTCTGGCTGGTACTGCGGCAGTGATACGTCGATCGGCTACGGCACCATTCTCAGCAAGCGCCGCGGCGCCAACGGTTATGCGTCGCTGAGCTACGACTTCGACAACGGCCAGCAGTGGTTCGCCGACGTGCAGCTGGGATACCACACCATGTCGCTGATGCGTGACGTTACCACCTGGGGCCACATGAGTGCCGATGGCAACGAATCCGGCTACTTCAACAATGAAGCCACCCAGCAGATCGAATCCTGGAACCGGCAGTTCTCGCCGGAGGAGATGGGCGGCCTGCGCAACGGCATGGTACGCAGCACGCAGAAGACCTTCAGCGTGACAACCGGCTTCAAGGGCAACCTGACCGGCAACTGGGACTACGAAGCTGCCCTGAGCCACTCGCAGTACCAGTCCCGGATCAGCTGGGCGAAGATCATCGCCGCCAAGGCCAATGACCTGTTCCTGGGCCCGCAACTGGGCGTGGACGACGACGGCTACCCGATCTACAACGCCGATCCGTCGCGCCTGTACCGGCCGCTGACCCGCGCCGAGTACGATTCGATCGCCGCGCGCACCACGTATTCGCCGAAGTCGCGCACCGAGACGGCCGCGTTCACGCTGACCAATTCCGCGCTGTTCGGCCTGCCGGGCGGTGACGCCGGCTTCGCCGCGACCGTGGAAGTGGGCCAGCAGGCGTATGCGCTGAACCCCGATCCGCTGGCCACCCAGTACTACTACTACAGCTGGAAGGATTCGGACGGTCAAGGTTCGCGCAATCGCTGGGCCACCGCGGCCGAGCTGCGCATGCCGCTGCACGAGACGGTCAACCTGAGCGTGGCAGGCCGCTACGACCAGTACCGCTATTCCGGCCACACCATCGGCAAGGCGACCTGGAGCGGCGGCCTGGAGTGGCGCCCGATCGACACCCTGTTGGTGCGTGGCTCGTATGGCACCGCGTTCCGCGCGCCGGACCTGCACTACGTGTTCGCCGGCCCCGGCAATGACGAGACCAATGCCGTGGATCTATACGACTGTCGCTCCAACGGCACGGATTGTGACAACGACATCAACATCATCCGCAGCCGCACAGGCAACCGCCAGCTCGATCCGGAAACCAGCACCTCGTGGAGTGCGGGCTTCGTCTGGTCGCCGGCGATCGGCCTGGACCTGTCGGTGGACTGGTTCGACATCGATATGCGCAAGCAGGTGCAGGACATGGACGTCCGCACGATCCTGGCCAGTGAAGCGAACTGCCGCCTGGGTACTGCCGACATCAACTCGCCGACCTGCGTGGATGCACTCAGCCGGGTAACGCGCACCAATGACGGCACTCTGTATGGGGTTCGCGTGAACCCGATCAACGTCGCCCGCGAGTCCACCTCCGGCATCGACGTCGGCCTGCGCTACCGCCTGCAGACCGGCATCGGCGACTTCATCCTCAACGGCACCCACACCTGGGTGAAGAAGCATGACTTCCAGCGCTACCCCGGCGACCCGGTCGAAGATCAGTTCGCGGTCAACAGCGGCTTCGACATCCCGCGTACCAAGACCAGCCTGAGCGTGACCTGGGAGAAGGATGCGTGGTCTGCCACGGTCTATGGTTCGCGCCTGGGCAAGCTGCCGACCTCGGACAGCTACGACCAGCTCTTCGACTGGGACAGCGGTGACAGCCCGTACGTCAAGGGGACCTACCGCTACAACGCGTCGCTGCAGTACCGCTTCGACGACCACTCGCGCCTGTCGCTGTCGATGGTCAATGTCTTCAACAAGATGCCGCCGAAGGACGCCACGTACACCGCGTATCCGTACTACGACGTGTCCTGGTTCGACAGCGTCGGCCGCACCATCAACCTGCAGTACACCCACAAGTTCGGTGGCAGCGCGCTGTAAGTGCGGTTACGCAGGACATGGACGACGGGGCCCGCCATTGGCGGGCCTTGTTGTTTGCGGCTCTGGTAGATGCCCACCTTGGTGGGCACTGTTTCGCTGCGCGCCCACCAAGGTGGGCGACTACCAGAGCGGGCCACCCGGGGTTTTCCACACCGCACGTGGAAAGCGATGGGAACTTGGTGTGGACAAGTGGGCGGAAGCATTCCGCCGCAGGTGTTTCCGAGCGTGGCTATTTTTTGTCCACGGCCCCGATTGTTTTCCACACGGTACGTGGAGAGCGATGGGAACTTGATGTGGACAAGTGGGTGCGAGCATTGCAGCGCAGGCGTTTCGAAGCGTGGTGAAATTTTGTCCAGGTCGCGCGGACAAGCCCCTTGTAGAGCCGAGCCCACGCTCGGCTCCGGCTGGCATCAGCCGATGCATGGGCTCGGCTCTACAGCGATACGGGGTTTTCCACACCCGACGTGGAAAGCGATGGGAGTTTGCTGTGGACAAGTGCCGGCGAGCGTCACAGCGCAAGCGTTTCGCAGCGTGGTGTTTTTTTATCCACCTGCGGAAACGCAAACGCCCCGCACAAGGCGGGGCGTCTGGGGTCGATCCGATGCCGCTGGATCAGACGTTGAAGCGGAAGTGCAGGATGTCGCCTTCCTGCACGCGGTATTCCTTGCCTTCCAGACGCAGGCGACCAGCTTCCTTGGCGCCGGCTTCGCCCTTGTACTTGATGAAGTCGTCATACGCGATGGTTTCGGCGCGGATGAAGCCCTTCTCGAAGTCGGTGTGGATGACCGCGGCGGCCTGCGGGGCGGTGGCACCCTTGCGCACGGTCCACGCACGGACTTCCTTCACGCCAGCGGTGAAGTAGGTCTGCAGGCCGAGCAGACTGTAGGCCGCGTTGATCACGCGGTTCAGGCCCGGCTCGCTCAGGCCCAGGTCGGCCAGGAAGGTATCGCGGTCTTCGTCATCAAGCTGGGACAGCTCTTCTTCGATCGCGGCCGACACCGGCACCACCTGCGCGCCTTCGGCGGCAGCGTGCGCGCGCACGGCGTCCAGGTGCGGGTTGTTCTCGAAACCGTCTTCCAGCACGTTGGCGATGTACATCACCGGCTTCAGGGTCAGCAGGAACAGATCGCGCACCAGCGCCTTCTCTTCCTCGTCCAGGCCAACCGAACGGCCGGACTTGCCATCCGACAGCGCGGCCTGCAGCTTGGCCAGCACCGGCTTGCGCGCCGCGGCGTCCTTGTCACCCCCCTTGGCGGCGCGCTCGGCACGGTTCAGCGCCTTCTCGACGCTGTCCAGGTCGGCCAGCGCCAGCTCGGTATCGATGGTTTCGATATCCGAGATCGGGTCGACCTTGTTGTTGACGTGGATGACGTCGGCATTCTCGAAGCAGCGCACCACGTGAGTGATCGCATCGACTTCGCGGATGTGCGCCAGGAACTTGTTGCCCAGGCCTTCACCGCTGGCGGCACCGGCCACCAGGCCGGCGATGTCGACGAACTCGACCGCGGTCGGGATGACCTTCTGCGGGTTGATGATCGCTGCCAGCTCGTTCAGGCGCGGATCCGGCACCGGCACGATGCCGACGTTCGGCTCGATGGTGCAGAACGGGAAGTTCGCCGCGGCGATACCCGCCTTGGTCAGCGCATTGAACAGGGTCGACTTGCCGACGTTGGGCAGGCCGACGATGCCGCATTTGATACCCATGGGTGACAGCTCTCTGGGGTGAAAGTGATTGGTGAAACAGCGCGCGCGCTGCTTGGCCAATCCATCTCGGTGTCGATCATTGCGTGCCAACCAAGGTTGGCACCTACCGGAATCGGGAAGGTTGACACCTACCCAATGCGGGTTATTTCGGGGTATGCAGCCGCTTCATCGCTTCGTTGAAATCGCCCTGCACTGCCAGCGGCAGCACATCGATCGCATCGTCGATGGCGCGCGCGATCAGCACGTCGTCGTCCTTTGACGGGCGACCAAGCACCCAGCCCACCACGCGGTCCTTGTGGCCGGGATGGCCGATGCCCACGCGCAGGCGATGGAACTTGCCGTGGCCGAGCAGGCGCATGGTGTCGCGCAGGCCGTTCTGGCCGCCATGGCCACCGTCGAACTTCAGCCGCACCGCACCGGGCGGCAGGTCCAGCTCGTCGTGGGCCAGCAGGGTTTCTTCCGGCTCGATCTTCCAGAACCGCTGTGCGGCGGTGACCGACTTGCCGCTGAGGTTCATGAAGGTGGCGGGCTTGAGCAGCCACACCGTCTGCCCGGCGATCTCGACCTTGGCGGTCTCACCGAACAGCTTGCTGTCCACATTCCATCGCGCACCGGCCTTTTCAGCCAGGGCCTCAACGAAATGAAACCCGGCATTGTGCCGGGTCCGGGCGTGTTCCGATCCGGGGTTGCCCAGACCGACGATCAGTCGCAATCCTGCCATGGTTCCTTCCAGCACGGCGCCTGCCCGGAGGCAGGCGCCGCTTGGTATTACTCGGCAGCCGCTTCTTCGTCGGCCGCGTCAGCCTTGCCGGCCTTGGCGGTGACGATGGCGTCGTCGTGGTCCTTGCCCAGCGCCAGGGCCGGGATTTCCACGCCCTTCGGCAGCTTGATGTTGGACAGGTACACCACGTCACCGGCCTTCAGCTCGCCCAGGTCGACTTCGATCGACTCCGGCAGGTCCTTCGGCAGGCAGGTGATGGTCACTTCCTTCAGTTCGTGGGTGACCACGACGTCGGCAGCCTTGCCAGCCGGCGAGGTGTCTTCGTTGATGAAGTGCAGCGGGACCGAAGCGGTCAGGGCTTCGTTCTCGTTCACGCGCTGGAAGTCCAGGTGCATGATCAGCTGCTTGTACGGGTGGCGCTGCATGTCACGCAGCAGGACCTTCTGCACCTGGCCGTCCAGGTTCAGGTCCAGGATCGAGGCATAGAACCACTCGTTCTGCTGGGCCAGCCAGATTTCGTTGTGGTCCAGGCTGATGGCGACCGGCTCGGCGTTGCCGCCGTACACGATGGCCGGGATCACACCAGCGTGACGCAGGCGGCGGCTCGCACCCTTACGCTGCAGTTCACGCTTGGTGACCTTGATTTCATGGGTCTTCGACATTTTCGACTACTCAGGTTGTTGCCTCGCCCTGCGGCTTGGCGGTTGAAGGTGCTTCCGCGACCAGAAGCACCCGGGGTATGTCCCCGCCGTTGCCGGCAGGGACGAAAAACTCAGTCGACGTACAACGAGCTGACGGACTCGCCGAAGGCGATGCGGCGCATCGTTTCGGCCAGCATTTCCGCCACGCTCAGCTGGCGGATCTTGCTGCACACCCGCGCGGCGTCCTTCAGCGGGATGGTGTCGGTCACCACCAGCTCGTCGAGCTGGGAATTGGTGATGTTGTCCACCGCCGGGCCCGACAGCACCGCGTGGGTGCAGTAGGCGGCGACCTTGAGCGCACCGCGCGCCTTCAGGGCAGCGGCAGCGGCGCACAGGGTGCCGGCGGTATCGACGATGTCATCGACCATCACGCAGGTCTTGCCTTCGACGTCACCGATGATGTTCATCACGGTGGAGACGTTGGCGCGCGGGCGGCGCTTGTCGATGATCGCCAGGTCGGCGTCATCCAGGCGCTTGGCCACCGCACGGGCGCGGACCACGCCGCCCACGTCCGGCGAGACGACGATCAGGTTCTCGGTGCCGTAGGCGCGCCAGATGTCGGCCAGCAGCAACGGGGACGCATACACGTTGTCCACCGGAATATCGAAGAAGCCCTGGATCTGGTCGGCGTGCAGGTCGACGGTCAGCACGCGATCAGCGCCAGCGGTGCTGAACATCTTCGCCGCCAGCTTGGCGGTGATCGGCACGCGCGAGGAACGCATGCGGCGATCCTGGCGCGAGTAGCCGAAGTACGGCACCACGGCGGTCACGCTGGCCACCGATGCGCGCTTGAGCGCGTCGATCAGCACCAGCAGTTCCATCAGGTTTTCCGCGCTCGGCGCACAGGTCGGCTGGATCACGAACACGTCCTGCTTGCGGACGTTCTCTTCGATTTCCACCTGCACTTCACCATCGGAGAAGTGCGAGACCAGCGCCTTGCCCGGGCGGACCCCCAGTTCCTTGCAGATGTTCTGCGCCAGACGTTTGTTGGCGTTGCCGGAAAAGACCAGCAGGTTCGGGGACTCTTGCATCATGATTGTCTCGGGCGGGGACGAGTGGCGGGGATCCGGGGTCGGCAAGGACCCGATGGACCCTTGCTGCTGACAACACCGCGGTTGTTTCCACGTCCCGCGCAGGTGATGCGCTGGAAGGCGCGGACACAGCCGCTATTGGCAGGGGCGGTAGGATTCGAACCTACGAATGCCAGGATCAAAACCTGGTGCCTTGGGCCTCTTGGCGACGCCCCTGCATTGATAAATCAGTGTTGCTCGAGTGCATCCAGCAGTGGCGAACGCGCAACGCCCGCTGCCACTCTTGCCCGCAACTCCTTCGGCAATTTCGACCGTCCCTGCTCTGCAGCAGACTGCGACGCGAACTCGACGAAACAACCACTTCCCGAACCGGTCAGCCGCGCCGTGCCAATGTCGCTCAACGCGGCGAGCGCTGCCTCGACGGCAGGCTCACGGCGGCGCAGCACCGGTTCGAACGCGTTCCCGACTAGGGTCCCGGAAGCGAAGTCCTCTATTTTCGCCACTGGGCTGTCGCGCGTCAAATCCGGGTCAGCAAAGAGGACCGGCGTAGGAACATGAACGCCCGGTTCAACCACCACATACCAGGCCGGGGCCAGCGTGATCGGCTGCAGGCGCTCGCCCACCCCTTCGGCCCAAGCGTTGCGGCCACGCACGAACACCGGCACGTCGGCGCCCAGGCGCAGGCCCAGTTGCGCCAGGGCGTCCTCATCCAGACCGGCCCGCCAGAGCCGGTTCAGCGCCGCCAGCACGGTGGCGGCATCGGACGACCCGCCACCGAAGCCACCGCCGGCCGAAACATGCTTTTCGACGATGATGTCTGCGCCTTGCGCGATATTGGCCGCATCTTTCAGAAGCCGCCCAGCGCGGACCGCCAGGTCATCCGCCTCGGCCACGCCTGCCAGGCCGTCGCCCTGCCGACGCACCTGGCCATCTTCACGCAGGCGCAGGCCAATGCGGTCACCCCAGTCCAGCAGGCGGAACACGGTCTGCAACTCGTGGTAGCCGTCGGCGCGGCGGCCGGTGATGTGCAGGAACAGATTCAGCTTGGCCGGGGCCGGCCACCAGGACCAGCCCGCGTCGTCGGCTGCCCCACTCATGGGGCGCCCTGCCCCCACTGGTCCACCAGCAGGCGCACCTTGGCGTCGCCATTGCTGGCCTCGATCCGGCGCGGCAGCGCCGGGCGCCCGGCCTCGGCGGGATACCAGTCCAGGTACTGCACCTGCCAGCTCATCTGCTGCATGCGGCGCGGCCGGCCTTCACCGTCGCGCTCGACCTTCTCCGGACCGGCAGCATCGCCGGCCACCAGGCCACGGATCCACTCCGGCAGCTGGTTGACCGGGATGTCCCAGCCAGTCGCCTCCAGCAGCAGCTGCTGGGCATCCTCGCCGTCACGTGGCCCACCAGCAAGCCCTTCCAGACGCCCCGCTTCGGAATGGGTATCGCCGGTCAGCTTCCAGCTCTGCCGGGTTACCGGCGCGCTCAGCTCCACCACGTAGCGGCGACCTTCCTGCTTCCAGTCGATGCGACCGCTGCCACCGTCCTTGCCCTTGCTGACCGCGACCCGGCCCTGGAACGTCCAGTCCGGCTGTGCCTGCAGCGCGGCCACGCGCGCAGCCTCGGCCTGTGCCGCTTCGGCAGACACGGTCTCGACCACGGCCGGCGCCGGGGTCTTCTGCGTGCCCACACTGGTGCAGGCGGTCACCGCCAGGGTCACGGCCGCCAACAGCAGCGGCCGGATCAGGGAAACACTCATGGATTGAATTTCTCGCGGGCGCGCAGCAGCGCGCGGTTTTCAGGGTCGAGCTTGGCCGCTTCGTCGAAGAAGTGGCGGGCCTCGTCATGCTTGCCCAGCACCCACAGCACTTCGCCGACGTGGGAAGCGATCTCCGGGTCCTTGGCCAGGGTCCAGGCCCGGCGCAGCTGCACCAGCGCCTCTTCCTTGCGGCCCAGGCGATACAGCACCCAGCCATAGCTGTCGACGATGGCGGCGTTGTCCGGTTCGGCCACGCGCGCGCGGTCGATCAATTCCAGCGCTTCCTGCAGGCGGCCGGTGCGATCGGCCAGGGTGTAACCCAGCGCGTTCAATGCCGGCACGTTCTCCGGGTCGGTCACCAGGATCTTGCGCAGATCGGCCTCGGCGCGCGGAATGTCGTCACGGCGTTCCCAGGTGAGCGCACGGGCGTACAGCAGGCCGTTGTCATCCGGGTAAGCGGCCAGGCCGCGGGCCAGCGCATCCAGTTCACCGGCACTGTCGTCGGCGCGCTGGCGCAGTTCGGCTTCCAGCAGGTAGGCGTCGCGGCGCACGTCGTCGTCGACCACCGCATCGGACTGGATCGCGTGCACCTCATCCAGTGCCAGCGGCAGGCGCCCGGCCAGGGCCTGGGCATTGGCCGCACGCAGGCGCGCTTCGCTCAGCTCATCGCCGCCGGGCACGCTGTGGTACCACTGCACCGCCTCGGGGTAACGCTTCAGATACTCGGCGATCTTGCCCAGCAGCAGACGCTGCGCGGGGTCCGGCTTGGCCGCCTGACGCGACAGTTCGTTGTAGAGGTTGGACAGCGCCGCCTTGTCGCCCTGCTTGGCCAGCAGCGAAGCGCGCATGCCCCAGGTCTGCACGTCCTGCGGGCCGAAGGCCAGTACGCGTTCGGCCGCAGCCGGCTGCCCCAGGCTGTCGTAGGCGATGGCCACCGCATTGCGCAGTTCCGGGTCCTGGCGGGTCTTCGGCTCGACGTCGTGCAGCAGCGACAATGCCTTGTCGGTCTCGCCAGTCTGCTGCAGCTGGCTGGCACGCAGCAGCGCCACGCGCGGCTCCTCGGGGAACCGCTTGACCACTTCATCGATCATGCGCCGCGCAAGTTCGGGCTTTTCCATGCGCAGGGCAAGGCGGCCGAACTCCTGCCAGGCTTCGATCTTCGGCGGAATGGCGTTGGCGTCAACCAGCTCACCCAGCACCTGCGCGGGCACCGCCGGATCGCGACCACCACCGATCAGTGCGGCCAGGGCGAACTTCCAGCCGCGCTCGTCGGGGTCGGCCAGCAGGCCCTGCAGTTCGGTGCGGGCAGCCTTCACGTCGCCCTGGCGCATGGCCAGCGCACCGGCCGCACTGCGCATGGTCAACGAGCGCGGGGCCCGCTGCTGCCACAGGGCAAGGCCCTTGGCGGCGCTGACATCATCGTTGGCGAGCATGGAAATGCGGGTCGCGCGCTCGGCCAGGCCGGCGTCGCCGTCGGTCTGCTGGGCCGCCTGCAGGTACCAGCGCGCGGCCTCGGCCAGCTTGCCGGCCTGCAGGGCGAACTCACCGGCCATCACCGGTTCCAGCGCCAGTTCCTCAGTGGCCGGGGCCCGTACGGGGGCCTTGGCCGGCACCGCCGCCAGGACCTGGGCGCAGGCCAGGGACAGCAGCAGAACACTGGGGATGCGAATCAATGCGGGCATCGTCGGCATCGGGGCCTTAAAATGTCGTCCAATGGCCAGCAGCTTATCGCAAGCAACTGAACAATGACCCTGTGGGTGCTCGGACTGAATCACCAGACCGCACCGGTGGAGCTGCGCGAGCGCGCGGCCTTCGCCGGTGAGGCGTTGCCGCGCGCGCTCGGTTCGCTGCGCGATACCCCGCAGATCGCCGAGGCGGTGCTGCTTTCCACCTGCAACCGCACCGAGCTGTATGCCGTGGCCGATTCGGCACAGGCGCTGGACCAGTGGCTGCACACCCAGGCCGGCGACCTGCAGGGCTACCTGTACCAGCACGCCGATGCCGAGGCCGTGCGCCACCTGTTCCGGGTTGCCACCGGCCTGGACTCGATGGTGCTGGGTGAACCGCAGATTCTCGGCCAGGTGAAGGATGCCTGGTCGACCGCGCGCGACCACGGCCTGCTCGGCCAGCGCCTGGACCGCCTGTTCCAGCAGACCTTCTCGGTGGCCAAGCGTGCGCGCACCGATACCCAGGTCGGCGCCAACCCGGTATCGGTGGCGTCGGCCGCGGTGCGCCTGGCGCAGAACGCATTCGCACGGCTGGACGATTCCACCGTGCTGCTGGTCGGTGCCGGCGAGACCATTGAACTGGCTGCACGGCACCTGAGCGAAGGCAAGGTACGCCGGCTGCTGATCGCCAACCGCACCCTCGCCCACGCGCAGGAACTGGCCAGCCGCCATGGCGGCGTGGCCCTGCCGCTGACCGAACTGGACCGCCACCTGGGCGAGGCCGACGTGGTGTTCTCGGCCACCGCTGCGCGCGAACCGGTGATCCATCGCGAGATGGTGGCCAAGGCCCTGCGCGCGCGCCGGCACAAGCCGATGCTGCTGTTCGACCTGGCCGTACCGCGCGACATCGAGGCCGAGGTCGGCACGCTCAACGACGCCTTCCTCTACACCGTGGACGATCTCGAGCGTGCGGTGGAAGACAACCGCCGTGGCCGCCGCGAGGCCGCGGCCGAAGCCGAGGCGATCATCGACCTGCAGGTGTCGCGCTTCGTCGAGACCCAGCAGGCCAGCGCCCACCAGGCGCCGCTGCGGCAGCTGCGCGCGTTCGGCGAAGCCACCCGTGCCGAGCTGCTGGAGCGTGCACGCCAGCAATTGGCCAACGGCAAGCCGGCCGATGAAGTGCTGGAACTGCTTGCCCACGGCCTGACCAACCGCCTGCTGCATCCGCCGACGGCCGCTCTGCGTGCGGCCGCGCTGAGTGGCGATGCCGACCTGACCCGCGCCGCCGAGCGCCTGTTCCCGGCCACGCCGGGTTACCGCCACCCACCCGTGAGACCCGATGACGCCGACCCTGCGCCGTAAGCTGGAAGCGCTGGCCGAGCGCCGCGAAGAACTGGAACGCCTGCTCGCCGAACCCGATGTGGTCGCCGACAACACTCGTTTCCGCGACCTTTCGCGCGAATTCGCCCAACTTGAACCGATCGCCATCGCGCTGGCCGATGAAGCCCGTGCCAAGGCCGACCTGGCCGCCGCCGAAGGCATGCGCGCCGACCCCGACCTGCGCGAGCTGGCCGATGAGGAAATCGCTGCTGCTCAGGCGCGCCTGCAGGAACTGGAGCAGGAACTGGCGCTGCTGCTGGTGCCACGCGACCCACGCGATGAAGGCAACCTGTTCCTGGAAGTGCGCGCGGGCACCGGCGGCGATGAGGCCGCGATCTTTGCCGGCGACCTGTTCCGCATGTACGCCCGCTACGCCGAGCGCCAGGGCTGGAAGGTCGAGATCGAATCGGACAGCCCGGGCGAGCATGGCGGCTACAAGGAAGTGGTGGCGCGCGTGGTCGGCCGTGGCGCGTTCTCGCGCCTGAAGTTCGAATCGGGTACGCATCGTGTGCAGCGCGTGCCGGCTACCGAATCGCAGGGCCGCATCCACACCTCGGCGGCCACCGTAGCGATCATTCCCGAGGCCGATGAGGTCGATGACATCGTCATCAACCCCGCCGATTTGAAGGTGGATACGTTCCGCTCCTCCGGCGCCGGTGGCCAGCACGTGAACAAGACCGAATCGGCCATCCGCATCACCCACGTGCCGACCGGCGTGGTGGTGGAATGCCAGACCGAGCGCAGCCAGCACGCCAACCGTGACAAGGCGATGAAGCGCCTGAAAGCGCAGCTGCTGGACGCCGAGCGCCAGCGCCAGGACGCGGCGCAGGCCGAATCGCGACGCCTGCAGGTCGGCAGCGGCGACCGCAGCCAGCGCATCCGCACCTACAACTTCCCGCAGGGCCGGATCACCGACCACCGCGTGGAAGGCCTGACGCTGTACGACCTGCCCAACATCCTGGCCGGCGACCTCGACCCGCTGCTGCAGCGGCTCAGCCACGAACACCAGGTCGACGCCCTGGCCCAGTTGTCGGCGGGCTGACGACGATGTCGGCCTGGCAGCAGCGGCAGCACCTGCAACAGGCGATTGCACGCCAGCCCGGCGATTTCGTCGCCTGGGTGATGCTGGCCGACCTGGAACTGGAAGCCGGCGACATCGCCGCCGGCGAGCAGGCGGCACGACGTGCGCTGCAGCTGCGCCCGAATCATCCTGAAGCACTGGCACGGCTGGGTCGCGTGGCCTGGATGGCCGGCGCGCATGCCGACGCGGCGAAGCTGCTCGGCCAGGCCTCGGCGCTGGCCCCGCAGCACCCCGGCATCGCGTTGTGGCTGGGCCATGCGCTGGAAGATGCCGATGATGCCGAAGGCGCGGCGGCGGCCTATCGCCGTGCACATGCGCTGATGCCGGACGAACCCTATATCGCTGCCCAGCGCCTGGCCTGGCAGCGTCGCCTGTGCGACTGGCAGGACGTGGACGCGTTGGCGGAACAGGTGCGCGGTGCACTGGCCTCCGGGCAGGGCGTGGTCGAACCGTTCGCCTTCCTCAGCGAAGAGGCCAGCGCTGCCGAGCAGCTGGCCTGCGCGCGTGCGCGTGCATCTGCCGTAGCCGCTTCGGTGCGCCCGTTGCCGTCAACGAAGGTGCGTGCCCAAGGCGCGCTGCGGGCCGGCTTCCTCTCCAACGGTTTCGGCGCCCATCCCACCGGACTGCTGACTGCGGCCCTGTTCGAACAGCTGCGCCATGATCCTGCACTGCAACTGCACCTGTTCGCACTGAATCGCGATGACGGCAGCCGCATCCGCAAGCGCCTGCAGGCGGCAACGCACCTGCACGACGTGTCCGGCCTGCGTCATGCCGACATCGCCACCCGCATCCGCGCGCAAGGCATTGATCTGCTGTTCGACCTGCGCGGCTGGGGCGGTGGTGGCACCCCGGAAGTGCTGGCGATGCGCCCTGCCCCGCTGCAACTGAACTGGCTGGCCTACCCCGGCACGTCGGGTGCACCGTGGATGGATGCGGTGATCGGCGATGACGTCGCCCTGCCGGCATCACTTGAGCCGCACTACAGCGAACGCGTGCTGCGCCTGCCGCGCGCCTTCCAGCCCTCGGACAACACGCGTGTACTTGAACCGGCACCGACGCGCACCGAGTGCGGCCTGCCCGAGCATGGCGTGGTGTTCTGCTGCTTCAACAACAGCTACAAGCTCAATCCGCGCAGTATGGGCCGCGTGTTCGCGGTACTGCAGGCAGTCCCCGGCAGCGTGCTGTGGCTGCTGTCCGGTCCCGGCCGGGCCGATACGCGCCTGCGTGCGGCCGCGCAGACTGCCGGCCTGGACCCGGCACGCCTGGTGTTCATGGCCAAGCTGCCGCATCCGCAGTACCTGGCCCGCTATCAGCGGGCCGACCTGTTCCTCGACACGCATCCGTACAACGCGCACACCACCGCGTCCGACGCGCTGTGGGCCGGCTGCCCGGTGCTGACCTGCCCCGGCGACACCTTCGCCGCGCGCGTGGCCGGCAGCCTCAACCATCATCTGGGTCTGGTGCACATGAACGTCGCCGACGATGCCGCGTTCATCGCCACCGCCAGTGCGCTGGGCAACGATCCGGCTGCCCTGGCGGCGCTGCGCAGCGAACTGGCCCATGCGCGCGAGCACAGCGGCCTGTTCGACATGGCCGGCTTCGCCCGCGACCTGTCGGCGCTGCTGCAGAGGCTGGCCGCCGAACATGGGTGGCAGGGCGTCGACATCGCCTGAGCCATCCCTGCGCTACGCTCGGGCCTCCTCTCCGCGTGGTGTGATGATGGCCAAGCTCAAGCGCAAGGACTACGACGAACTGCTGCTGCCGCTGCAGCTGGAACTGACCGCAATGGCGCGCTGGGTGCAGCACAGCGGGCAGCGCCTGCTGGTGCTGTTCGAGGGCCGTGATACCGCAGGCAAAGGCGGCGCGATCCAGGCCATCAGCCAGCATCTCAACCCCCGCCAGTGCCGGGTGGTGGCGCTGCCCAAGCCCACCGACCGCGAAGCCACGCAGTGGTATTTCCAGCGCTACACCTCGCATCTTCCCGCCGCCGGCGAGATCGTGCTGATGGACCGCAGCTGGTACAACCGCGCCGGCGTCGAACGGGTGATGGGCTACTGCAGCGAAACCGAATACCAGCAGTTCCTGCGCCAGGCGCCGGTGTTCGAACAGCTGCTGGTGGACGACGGCATCCTGCTGTTCAAGTACTGGCTGTGCGTGGACCAGGAGCAGCAGGAAAAGCGCTTCGCCGAGCGCCACCTCGATCCGCTGAAGGGCTGGAAGCTCTCCCCGGTCGACCTGAAATCGCGCAGCAAGTACAGCGCGTACACCGAGGCCCGCGAGGCAATGCTGCGCGCGACGCATCGTGAGGCGGCGCCGTGGACGCTGGTGGATTTCAACGACCAGCGGTTGGGGCGGCTGACGCTGGCACGCAACCTGCTGGACCGGCTGCCGGACACGCGGGTGGATGCACCGTTGCCGGAGCTGCCGAAGTTGAAGGGCAAGCTGCATCGCGAACACTACGATGTGCTGAAGCCGATCGAGGACTTCCCGGTCGAGGAATAGCGTGGGTCGGCAGGGTTGCACCCTGCACCTGCCGAAGCCAGAGCAACAGCAACGGCGGGTATTCCGTGGGGTGGTGGGGCGGTGCCGGAGTGCGGGGACGCCGCAAGTACGTCCCTGTAGGCTTGGCAGCCGCATCCATGCGGCTGACACCCCGCACTCCGACACCGCCCCACCTCTGACAGATTTCTTCGATCTGATGGATCCACGCCATGCGTGGATGAATCCCAATCGAAATCGAAAATCTCGATATCTGTGAGATCTGAGCCGAGCATGGCTCGGCTCTACAGAAGAGCGGCCAGATCGCGGAGATCTTTCGAAGGCGGGGTGGGTCCGGTGGCGGGAGTGTCCGCGGCATGGATGCCGCGGCCAAGCCCCCATGGACGGGTTTACGGCGTCTCCCGCCACCGGACCCACCCCGCCATCCCTCAGGAGACCCGCCGTTGCTTCGGCTGTTGCTCCTGCTGTTGCCTTGACTCGTAGCGGGTGCAGGGCCGCAGGCCCTGCCGACCAACCCCCTACTTGGCAGCCGCGATCTGCTTTTCGATGTCGGCGGCGGTCACCGGGCCGAGGAAGGTGTGCGCCAGCTTGCCCTGGGGGTCCAGCAGGTGCGTCAGCGGCAGACCACGCGGCGTGGCGAAGTCCGCCGGCGGGTCGAACGGGTCCACGATCACGATCGGATAGGTCACCGGATGCTTGGTCAGGAACGACTGCATCTCCGGCACCTCGATATCCTCATAGGCCAGGCCGACCACCTCGATGTTGCTGCGCATCGCATGCAGCGCCGACAGCTCTGGCATTTCCTTGCGGCACGGGGCACACCAGGTCGCCCAGAAATTCACGATCACCCACTTGCCGCGGTGCGCGGCCAGGTCGTAGTCGCTGCCATCCACAGCTTTCATCTTCAGCGTCGGGAACTCGGCGGTGGTGCGCTCGGCCGGGGTTTCCTCGACCGGCGCCGGAGAGGTCGGCGTCGGTGCCTGTGCCGGCGGCTGGCTGCTGGCCGGGGTCGGCTCCTGCGCCGGCTTGCAGGCCGACAGGGCCAGCAGCAGGGCCAGCGGGAGCAGCAACGGGGTCTTGCGGGTCATGGCATGTCTCCGGAATCGGTGTAGATGTCGCTGACCTTGCGCTTGAGGCGTTCGCGCAGGGGCAGCCGCAGATCGTCCAGCGCCGCCAGTGCGGCGCGGCCCAGGCTGTCGTCGCGGTACGGCAGGTGCTGCTCGGCTACCGGGATGCGCAGCTGGGTGCATTCGTACAGATCGGCCAGGCTCACCTGGTTCAGGTCGCGCGACAGCAGCCACTCGCCGCGCTCGTCACGGCGCAGCAGGCCGATCTCCTGCAGGTTGCAGGCCAGGTCATGCAGCAGGGAGTCGGTCAGCATCGGCTCCAGCCGCAGGATTTCATCGTCGGCCAGGCCCCTGCCCTTGGCACGTGCGTGGTGGAAGCGGCCGAGCAGGCGCAGCAGGCCGTAGAACTCGTAGCCCTGCGGCAGGCGCAGTTCCACCGGCTGGTAGCGGAAGGCGGCCATCGACGAGGACAGCGACGCGCCCAGCAGCACCGCCACCCAGCACAGGTAGATCCACAGCAGCAGGATCGGCACGAAGGCGACCGTGCCATAGAGCTTCTGGTAGGACTGGAAGCTGCCCAGGTAGGCGCCGATACCCCACTTCACCAGTTCCAGGATCACTGCGGCCAGGATCGCGCCGGGCACTGCGTGCCGCCATTTCACCGTGTGATGTGGCACCACCCGGAACATCAGCGTGATGCAGACGAACTCGATCAGGATCGGCGCCACCCGCAGCGCAAGCTCGGCCAGCCAGCGGCCCTCCTGGGTACCGAACAATGGCATCGCGAACACCCGCGCCGACACCGCCAGCGAAGCAGCGGCGAGCATCGCGCCCAGGGTCAGCACGGTCCAGTAGACCAGGAAACGGGTCAGTTTGGGCCGGGTCGAGCCGACCCGCCAGATCTGGTTGAAGGTCTCTTCAACACTGTTGAGCGTGATCAGCAGCGAGACAACCAGCGCAATGAAGCCGGCGGCGGTGAGCTGGCCGGCACTGGCCGAGAACTGCCGCAGGTAGCCTTCTGCCGCGCGCGCGGCGTTGGGCACGAAGTTGGAAAAGACGTAATCGCTGAGCTGATCGCTCCAGCGGTCGAAGACGGGGAAGGCCGAGAGCACGCCGAACACCACGATCGCCAGCGGCACCAGCGCGAACACCGTGGTGTAGGCCAGCGCCGCCGCTGCCTGGAACAGGCGGTCGTCGAGGAAGCGATGCCACAGGAAGCGGCCGAAACTGATGGCCCGTGCGCGATCCCGCGCGCGCTCCATCCACAGGTTGAGCGTATCCAAAGGTTCCATCGGTGGAAGGGTACCCGATGCGGAATGCTGGCAGGATAGCCATACTGGCGACCACACGACGAGGAGAAGCGGGCACGATGGGCGAGATTCTGGTGCTGTACTACAGCCGGGGCGGTTCGGTGGCACGGCTGGCGCGCCAGATCGCGCGGGGCATTGGCGAAGTGCCGGGCATGACCGCGCGCCTGCGCACGGTGCCGCCGGTGGCCGCCGTGACCCAGACCGCACAGCCGCCGGTGCCCGACGATGGCGCCCCCTACGTGAGCGTGCAGGACCTGGTCGAATGCCAGGGCCTGCTGCTCGGCAGCCCCACCCGCTTCGGCAACATGGCCGCGCCGGTCAAGCATTTCCTGGACGGGCTCGGCGCCGAATGGGTCAACGGCACCCTGTCCGGCAAGCCGGCCGGCGTGTTCACGTCCACCGCCTCGATGCATGGCGGCCAGGAATCGACCCTGCTGTCGATGCAGGTGCCGCTGCTGCACCACGGCTGCGTGATCGTCGGCATCCCGTTCACCGAACCGGCGTTGAGCCACACCACCAGTGGCGGCACGCCCTATGGCGCCAGCCACGTGGCCGGCGCCGCCGATGACCCGCAGCCGACCGACGACGAGGCCGTGCTGGCCCGCGCGCTGGGCCGCCGTGTGGCCGACATCGCGCAGCGGTTGGCCCGATGAGCCGCCCGCCGCGCACGGTCCTGCTGCTGGCCCTGATGGGGCTGGCCGCGCTGTTCGCCGGCTGGTTCATCAATGACAAGCACTGGCTGGCCACCCAGCTGGTGTTTACCGCGCCGCCACTGGCACTGGCCGTTGCCCTGCGACTGGGCTGGCGCAAGGCCGGTTTCTGGGCCTCGGTGCTGGCCCTGGGCTGGTTCAGCCATGGGGTGATGAGCGCCTGGAGCCACCCGGAAACACGCTGGCTGGCGCTGATCGAGACCGCCCTGGCGCTGCTGGTGATCTTCAGCGCCAGCCTGCCGGGGCTGCGCGCCCGCTTCGACAAGCGACGCTGACGCTGCGGCCGCCGGGCCGTATCATCTGTGTTCCTGGCCCCGCGCCGCTGTACCTGTCCTGGTTTCGCGCATGCACATGATGGAAGAGCTCCTGGTCGTCACCACCGGTGGCACGATCGACAAGATCTACTTCGACGACAAGTCGGACTACCAGATCGGCGACCCCCAGATCGGCATGATCCTGCGCGAGCTGGGCGTGACGTTCCGCTTCAACGTGATTCCGATCCTGCGCAAGGATTCGCTGCACATCAACGATGAGGACCGCGAGCTGATCCGCGCCACCATCGCCGCGCAGCCAACCCGGCACGTGCTGGTGACCCACGGCACCGATTCGATGGTGCAGACCGGCCAGGTGCTGGCGACGATTCCGGAAAAGACCATCGTGATGACCGGCGCGCTGAGCCCGGCACGCTTCCGCGGCTCGGATGCGGAGTTCAACATCGGCTGTGCGATCGGTGCGGTGCAGTCGCTGCCGACCGGCGTGTACATCGCCATGAACGGGCGGATCTTCGATCCGCAGCACGTGCGCAAGAACGTAGCGGCGAACCGCTTCGAATCGGTCTGAGGAACCGCGTGCCGACCAAGGTCGGCACCTACCCAAAGCGCTGCCTTGTAGTGCCGAGCCATGCTCGGCAACCGCGCGCCAGCGCGGCACAACGGTCCGCAGCCGGAGCAACCGAGCATGGGCTCGGCTCTACAGAAGCAAAAACGCCCCGGCCGGAGCCGGGGCGTGCCCATGGAGAGGGACTTGGGCTCAGTACTGGGCGTTGAGGGTCACGCCCGAGAAGGTGCTGTACGCCTTCACCCGCACATACCAGGTGCCGGCAGCGGGACTGTTGATGGTGCAGGTCTCGCTGTTGCCGCTCAGGTACGGACGGCAGGTATAGGCGGTATCGGTCGGGGCACTGCCCTGGCGCACATACAGGTCGGCATCGCCGCTGCCGCCACTGATCGCCACGCGCAGCTGGCTGCTGCCGGCCGGAACCGCCACGGTGTAGCTCAGTTCGGCACCGGTCGCGGCGCCCAGGCCGGTCACCGGTACGTTGTTCTGCAGCACGTTGCCGCCCGGGTTCGGGCCACCGCCATTGATCGCCGCAGCCACGGCCGCGTTGGCGTCGATGATGCCGGCGCCGCAGCCACCCGAGCAGGCACCCGGCAGCGGCCGTGCGGTGCTCTTGATGATGCTCTCCACCTGCGCCGGGCTCAGCGGGCTCGGGGCTACGGATTGCATCAGCGCGACCACGCCGGCCACGTGCGGTGCCGCCATCGAGGTGCCGTTGTACGAAGCGTAGCTGGCACTGCCCGGGGTGGTGGTGCCGCTGTTGAGGGTGGACAGGATGCTCTGGCCCGGGCCGGAGATGTCGATACCAGCACCGTAGTTGGAGAAGCTGGCGCGCGCGCCGGCCGAAGTGGTTGCCGCCACCGCGATCACGTTCGGGCAGTTGGCCGGCACCGACGAGGACACGTTGGTGTTGCTGTTGCCGGCGGCGACCACCACGGTGGTGCCACGGCCGACCGCGCCATTGATCGCGTTCTGGTAGGTGGTCGAGCAGCTGCCGCCGCCACCCAGCGAGAGGTTGATGACCTCGGCCGGGTTGGCATTGGCCGGCACGCCGCTGACGGTGCCACCGGAGGCCCACACGATCGCGTCGGCGATATCGGAGGTGTAGCCGCCGCACTTTCCGAGCACGCGTACCGGTACGACCTTGGCGTTGAACGCGGTACCGGCGACACCGTTGGCGTTGTTGGTCACCGCCGCCACGGTGCCAGCGACGTGGGTGCCATGCCAGCTGGAATTGGAACCCGGATAGCCGGGCTGGCACTCGTTGTCACCGTACCAGTCGCCTTCATCGTTCGGATTGTTGTCACGGCCACCGCCATCGCGCGCCATCGCGGCGTCGCTGATGAAGTCGTAGCCGGGCAGGATGTTGGCGTTGAGGTCGGGATGGTTGGTGATGCCGGTATCGATCACGGCCACCACTACGCCGGTGCCGGTGGACTTGTCCCAGGCCGGCTGGATGTTGATGCCGGCGTTGGAGGTGCCAAAGCCCCACTGCTCGCTGAAACGAGTGTCGTTCGGCGTCAGCGTCGCGCGCATGATCTGGTCGACTTCGACGTATTCCACGTTCGGATCGGCGGCGAGCTTGCGCATCAGCAGCTCGGATTCGGCCTGGTCGAGCGGACGGTCGGTCTTGACCAGGGTCGGGCCCACGGCCAGCTTGCGGACCTGCTGCAGGCCCAGCGCACGGCCTTGGCTGCTGGCCACACCGGCGGCGGCGCTCTTCAGCGAAGAGGCCAATGCGGTGGTGTTGGCCACCGGGGCGCTGCCGTCGCGGTACTTCACGATGAAACGCTGGTGGGTCGGCGCGGACTGCAGGCCGCTGAGCTGGACATCACCGGCCAGCGCAGGCGTGGCCAGCAGCAGCGATGACAGAACGGACGCACCAAGGACCACCCACACTCGACGCACACGCGGTTGCGTTACCTGGGACATCGTATTTCCCTTTCTAGTGGTGTGAATGCCGGAATCGGCAGAAGCACCGGCCCGAACCATGGGCTGGCTTTCGTTGGCGAGGTTCGAAGTCCGGCGAGTCAGCGGATCCCCCTATCGATCCGCCGTGCAGATGACGCTAATGACCAAAACCGGACACCACAAGATTTTCAGTGTCTTTTCAGCAAGATGAAATGTCTGATCTGAGACTTCCCGGGTCGAGGGTTTGTGAAGGTGAAGGAACTTTCTCGCGCCCTGCACGCACCTGACTGGGTCATCACGTGTCCTGCGATGACTTTGCCGACATCGGCGTCCACCGATTTGGGGTCGGAGTCGGGGTCAGATCCCTTTTCCCTCGGAAAAGGGATCTGACCCCACCCACCTGACCAAAACGCAGAAAGCCCGTCACAGGGACGGGCTTTCCAGAAACGTAGTCGAGCATGGCTCGACGCTACAGTTCGGCGTGGGCGATCAGCCCAGCTTGACCAGCCAGTTGTGGCGGTCCGGCAGGCGGCCGTACTGGATGTCGGTCAGTTCCTTGCGCAACGACATGGTCACTTCGCCCGCCGGGGCGTTGATGTCGCCCACCGAGAAGCCCTCGCCCTTGAGCTGGCCGATCGGGGTGACCACCGCCGCGGTACCGCAGGCGAACACTTCGGCGATGTCACCGGAGGCAACACCGTTCTTCCACTCGTCGATGCTGACCTTGCGCTCTTCGACCTTCATGCCGCGATCGCGGGCCAGCTGCAGGATGCTCTCGCGGGTGATGCCCTCGAGGATGCTGCCCGAGAGCTGCGGGGTGACCAGCGTGCCGTCCTTGTAGACCAGGAACACGTTCATGCCACCCAGTTCTTCCAGGTACTTGCCTTCGACCGGGTCGAGGAACAGCACCTGCGAGCAGCCCTGTGCCTGCGCCTTCTGCTGCGGCAGCAGCGACGCCGCGTAGTTGCCACCGCACTTGGCGGCGCCGGTGCCGCCCTTGGCCGCACGTGCGTACTCGGTCGACAGCCAGATCGACACCGGAGCGACGCCCTTGGCGAAGTACGGGCCGGCCGGGCTGGCGATGACGTAGTAACCGGCCTTGTGTGCACCGCGCACGCCGAGGAAGGCTTCGTCGCCGATCATGAACGGACGGAAGTACAGGCTCGACTCATCGGCCGACGGCACCCAGGCGCTGTCGACGGCGATCAGCTGCTTCAGCGATTCGACGAAGATTTCCACCGGCAGTTCCGGCAGCGCCAGGCGCTGTGCCGAACGCTGCAGTCGACGGCCGTTGGCATCCGGGCGGAAGGTCCAGATCGAACCGTCGGCATGGCGGTAGGCCTTGATGCCTTCGAAGATTTCCTGGCCGTAATGCAGCACGGCTGCAGCCGGGTCCAGCTGCAGCGGGCCGTAGGCGCGCACATTGGCGTTGTGCCAGCCGGTGTCCTTGTCCCAGCGCACTTCCACCATGTGGTCGGTGAAGTGCAGGCCGAAGCCCGGCTTCTCCAGGATCTGGGCGCGCTCTTCAGCGCTGCGCGGGTGGTCCGAACGGGTGACGGCGAAGCTGGGAATGGACTGGGACACCGGAGATTTCCTGTTCTGGTTGCGGGTAATGCCGGGCCCGCGTCACTGCGGGCCGTGGGTCAAAGCATGCCGGTCTCGAGCCGGGCCGCCTCGGACATCATGTGCTGGTTCCACGGCGGGTCGAACACCAGGTCGACGTCGGCCTCGGCCACCGTCGGGATCATTTCGAGTTTGCTGCGCACGTCGTCGACCAGGATCTCGCCCATGCCGCAGCCCGGTGCGGTCAGGGTCATCTTCACGTCGATCTCGCGCTTGCCTTCGTCCAGGTGCTTGATCTCGACTTCGTAGACCAGGCCCAGTTCAACGATGTTCACCGGAATTTCCGGATCGAAGCAGGTGCGCAGCTGCTGCCACACCAGCTGTTCCACCTGTTCATCGGTAGCGTCGGCCGGCAGCTCCAGCGGTGCCGGCGCCTCCTTGCCGATGGCGTCGCCGTCCTTGCCGGCGATACGGAACAGGTTGCCCTCGACAAACACCGAGTAACTGCCGCCCAGCGCCTGGGTGATGTACCCATAGCTGCCGGCGGGCAGGGTCACGGTGTCGCCCTGCGGGACCATCACGGCCTCGCAATCGCGTTCGAAGTGGACAGGTTCGCTGCTACGGGAATACATGGGGACCGATATGGGGCCGTGGCCGCAGCCACGCAAGACGGCATTCTAGCCCAGCCGCCCTGCCGCCGCCGGTGCACTGCGGCAAACCACAGTATCCTGTGGGTGATCTTCAGGGAGCTTCGATGTCCTCCAATGCCGCGCGTGCCAGGACCGTGACCTGGCTCTGGCCCATCATGCTGTTGCTGGGCCTGTTTGTTGCTCCCCTCGCCTGGATGGTGCTGGCGCTGATGACCGGCCGGCAGCTCGGCTGGATGGCGGTACTGACCGCCCTGGAACTGGTGTTCATGCTGCGCATGGGAACGCTGGGCCCGGGCCGGCTGCGCATCGCTCTGGTCGTGCTGGGCACCCTGCTGGTGGCCGCCGTGGCCAACTGGACCATCGCCAGCGCCTGGATGGGCGGCTCGATCGGGCTGGACCTGTGGGATGCCACGATGCGGATGGGGCCGCACCTGGCCTGGACCCTGATCACCCTCGCCAATGGCGCGATGGAATGGCTGTGGCTGGCCCTGGGCTTGGCCGTGGGCGCCTGGCTGGCGCGCTGAGCGCACCGACAGGTAGTGCCGGCCGCTGGCCGGCAGACGCGTGCGGACCAAGGTCCGCACCTACCCGATGCAGCCGCCGCTCCGGCAAAGGGGTCAGAGCCCTTTCCTGCGGAAAGGGATCCGACCCCGGTCCTCAATGCCCGCCGTCAAGCGCCTTCAGTTCGCTCACCAGCGAGGCTGCCGCTTCCGCACCATCGCCGTACAGCATGCGCGTGTTGTCGGCGTAGAACAGCGCATTCTCGATGCCGGCAAAGCCGGTGCCCTTGCCGCGCTTGATCACCACCACGTTGCGCGCGTTCACCACGTCCAGCACCGGCATGCCGTAGATCGGGCTGGCCGGATCGGTGCGTGCGACCGGATTGACCACGTCGTTGGCGCCGATCACCAGCACCACGTCGGTGTTGGCGAACTCCGGGTTGATGTCGTCCATGTCGGCGATCAGGTCGTAGGGCACGCCCGCCTCGGCCAGCAGCACGTTCATGTGCCCGGGCATGCGCCCCGCCACCGGGTGGATCGCGAACTTCACCTTGACCCCACGCTGGCCCAGCCGCTGCGCCAGTTCCCAGATCTTGTGCTGCGCCTGGGCCACGGCCATGCCGTACCCCGGCACGATCACCACGCGCTCGGCAAAGGCCATCATCGCGGCGACGTCGGCCGCCTCGATCGGCTTCTGCGAACCGCTGATCGCCTGCGCTTCGCCACCGGCACCACCGCCGAAGTTGGAGAACAGCACGTTGCGGATCGGGCGGTTCATCGCCTTGGCCATCAACCGGGTCAGCAGGATGCCCGCCGCGCCGACCATCATGCCGGCGATGATCAGCGCCTCGTTGCCCAGCACGTAGCCTTCGAAGGACACCGCCAGGCCGGTGAACGCGTTGTACAGCGAGATCACCACCGGCATGTCGGCACCGCCGATCGGCAGCGTCATCAGCACGCCCAGCGCCAGTGCCAGCACGAAGAAGGCGACGATGGACCAGGTACTGAGCGTGCTGGCCGCGATGATCGCCAGCACCACCACCGCCAGCGCCACCAGCAGGTTCATCACCTGCTGGCCGGGCCAGGTCACGCGCTTGTCCAGGCGCCCATCCAGCTTGGCCCAGGCGATCACCGAGCCGGACAGCGACACCGCGCCGATGGCCGCGCCGACCACCGCCAACAGCAGCACCGTGCCCGATGGCTGGCGCGCGGCCAGGTCAGCCAGCGCCTGTGCACTCCAGTGGCTGGTATCGCGGTTGGCAAGGAAGGCGTAGCGCAGCAGTTCCACCGCGCCGATCGCCGCCGCCGAGCCGCCACCCATGCCGTTGTACAGCGCCACCATCTGCGGCATGTCGGTGATGGCAACCTTGCCGGCCGACCACCAGGCCAGGCCGGCGCCGAGCAGCAACGCCACCAGGATCAGCGGCACGTTGTGCAGTTCGGGCAGGAAGAAGGTCGCCGCCGTGGCCAGCAGCATGCCCAGCCCGGCCCAGCGGATGCCGCTGCGTGCGGTCAGCGGCGAGGCCATGCGCTGCAGGCCCAGCAGGAACAGCGTGGCGGCGACGAGGTAGCTGGCCTTGACCAGCCAATCGAGCAGTTCGACGGTGCTGATGTTCAAGCCTGCGGCTCCTTCGGCTCGTCCTTGCCGCCCTTGGGCGCACTCGGCTTGAACATTTCCAGCATGCGCGCGGTGACCACGTAGCCACCGGCGGCGTTGCCGGCGCCGAGCACCACGGCGAGGAAGCCCAGGGCTTTCTCCAGCGGTGTCTGCGCGTGCCCCAGCACCACCATCGCGCCGATCAGCACGATGCCGTGGATGAAGTTGGAACCCGACATCAGCGGGGTATGCAGGATCACCGGCACCCGCGAAATGATCACGTGGCCGGCAATGGCTGCCAGCATGAAGATGTACAGCGCTACGAACCCGTCACTCACTGGCAACGCTCCTGCTCTGTCTTCGTCGTCCCATCATAACCACGGGCTGAACCCGGTGCGCGCCTGGCGTCAACCGAAGCCGCGCTCACGCGTTGTCGATGGTGACCCCGAGCGAGGAACCGTACCCTGTGCTGGTGAGCAGCCCCGTCCCCCCGAGCGCCGAGACCGATGCCCTGCCGGCGTCGCTGGAAGCGTTCCTGGCCAGCGTTGGCCCGCGTGCATTCCGCTTCGCCGAAGCTGGCCTGCGCCAGCGCGAAGATGCCATGGACGCGGTGCAGGACGCGCTGCTGCGCATGCTGGACTACGCCGACAAGCCGGCGGCCGAATGGGCGCCGCTGTTCTGGAGCATCCTGCGCCGGCGCGTGATCGACGTGCAGCGCCGGCGCCGCTTCCGCCTGCCGTTCTGGCGCGACAACCAAGACGCGGAAGGCGGCGAGATCGATTGGGCCGATCCCGGCCCGGACCCGGCACAGGCGCATGAACAGCGCCAGCAGTACCAGCAGCTGGTGGACGCGTTGCGCCGCCTGCCCGCCCGCCAGCGCGAGGCCTTCACCCTGCGCGTGCTGCAGGACCTGGACGGGGCCACCACCGCCCGCGCCATGGGCTGCAGCGAAGGCGCGGTAAAAACCCATCTGGCACGCGCCCGCCAGGCGCTGCAGGATTACCTGGAGATCCACCCGTGAACCGCTCCCTGCCTTCCGATGACACCCTGCGCAGCCTGCACGCGCAGTCGCTGCACGCGCTGTCGCCGGCAACGCTGGCCCGGCTGCGCCAGGCTCGCCACGGCGCCACGGCCGCCCATCGCGGGCGCTGGCGCTGGTGGCTGGCCAGTGCCTGTTCGCTGGTGGTGGCACTGGGTATCGGCCTGCAGTTCAGCGGCCATGGCACGCTGACGGGCCCTGCGCCGGCACCTGTGCTGGCCTCGGTGGAAGACAACAGCGCGCTCTACGACGAGAATCCCGATCTGTACCTGTGGCTGGGCGATACCGACCTGGCGATGGAGTGAATCATGTCCCGACTGCACACCCTGCCGCTGCTGCTGACCCTGTCGCTGCTGCCGGCCCTCCCGGCACTGGCGCAGAGCGCCGCGCCCCCCCCTGCCGCACGCCCCGCGCCGGCCGCGCCGCTGCCGGCCTGGGAACAGTTGAGTGAAGCACAGCGGGAATCCCTGCTGGCGCCGCTGCGCGACCGCTGGAACAGCGCCGATGCCGGCCAGCGCCAGCGCATGCTCTCGCATGGCCAGCGCTGGCAGTCGATGAGCCCTGAGGAACGCGACAAGGCCCGACGTGGCCTGCGCCGCTTCGAGCACATGAGCCCGGAACAGCGTGAGCAGGCCCGGGCCCTGTTCGGCCAGATGCGGGAACTGCCGCCCGCGCAGCGCGACGCACTGCGCGAGCGCTGGTCGCAGATGACGCCGGAACAACGCAAGGACTGGGTGCGCGAGAACCCGCCGCCGGCGAAGCCGAGGTAAAGGCAGCGTTCAACCCTTTGTAGAGCCGAGCTCACGCTCGGCTGCTTTATCGCGCCTGCGCAAGCCGAGCATGGGCTCGGCTCTACAGGAGGCATATCAGGTTCACGCCTGCCAGCGCGTCTTGGCCAGCAACTCGTCTTCCCAGTCGAAACCGAGCTGGCCTTCGCGCACGAACAGCGCGACGAAATTGAGCAGGTTGCGCGCATACATCTCGCTGGCCTGCGTTGCACCGCGGCTGGCCAGGCCCAGCGGGCCATCGATGGTCACGCCCTGATGCTCGATGCACTGCCCCGGCTGGGTCAGTGCGCAGTTGCCGCCGCTCTCCGCCGCCAGGTCCACGATCACGCTGCCGGTAGCCATGCCTTCCACCATTGCCGCAGTCACGATCGTCGGCGCCGGTCGCCCCGGCACCGCTGCAGTGCAGATCACCACATCCACGCTGCGCAGGTGGTCGGCCAGCCGGCGCTGCTGCTCGGCGCGTTCCTCATCGGTCAACGCGCGCGCATAGCCGCCTTCGCCGGCCGCACTCACGCCAAGATCGAGGAAGCGCGCGCCCAGTGACTGGATCTGCTCACGGGTTTCCGGGCGCACGTCGAAACCTTCCACCTGTGCGCCCAACCGGCGCGCGGTGGCAATGGCCTGCAGGCCGGCCACGCCGGCACCGATCACCAGTACCTTGGCCGGGCGCACGGTACCGGCCGCAGTGGTCAGCATCGGGAAGAAGCGTGGTGCGCGTTCGGCGGCGATCAGCGCGGCCTTGTAACCGGCCATGCCGGCCTGCGAACTGAGCACGTCCATCGCCTGCGCACGGGTAGTGCGCGGCAGCTGCTGCAGCGGGAACAGGTACAGGCGGTCGTCGCTGGCCAACGCGGCCAGGGCCGGATCGCTGGCCGGGGTCAACAGACCGACCACACTGGCAGCGGGCTTGAGCTGTTCCAGGACCGACGCCGGCGGCGCCTGCACGCACAGCAGGATATCGATCTCGCCCCAACGGCCCGCGTCGAACACACGTGCGCCGGCATCGTCATAGGCCGCATCGGTGAAGCCTGCGGCCAGACCAGCGCCGGCCTCGTACCAGACGGTAATGCCGAGGGCACCGAGCTTGCGCGCGGTTTCCGGCGTCAACGCCACGCGCCGTTCGCCCGGCGCGGTCTCCTTGATCCCCAGCAACGCCACGGCCATGCAGGTCCCCGCTGATCGGTGAGTTTTCCCGATCCTAGCAGGCGGCTCCGCTCAGTGCAGGGTGGCGCTGCCCGGGTCCAGCCGATCGATCACGCCCTGCATGGCGCTGTCGAAGGCGCCGTCATCCACATGGGCGCGCAGGCGGCCCAGCCGTACCATCACCGCCAGTTCTTCCGGCGAGGCCACGCAGAAGCGCACGCCGCGGCGGTTGACGAACAGCAGGCGCGAGGAGATCGGGCTGACCCAGGACAGTTTGCCGGCCTGCACCTTGCCGTCCTTGTCGACGAAGTCCAGCCAGTTGCCGATTTCCATGCGGCGGAAGCGGTCGGCGTCGGCGTTGTCGAAATCGTCGGCGTCGATCTGCCCGCCCAGCTCGACCGCGGGCGATTCAGCCACCGGCGGCGCCGGCAAGGCAACCTGCGGCAGTTCCGGCAGCGCGCGCTGCAGTTCCGGACGCGATTCGGCGATGCCCTGCAGGGTGTCATGCAAGGCGTCGATGGCGCCGGTGGCGGCATCGCCGTGCACGCCGACACTGGCAAATACCTTGGCCAGCACCGGCTGCCAGGCCTGCAGCCACGGCTTGCCGACGATCTGGCGGCGGGCCTCGGCCACTTCCTCCAGCAGGCCGTCAGCCAGGCTCAGGGCCTCGCCCACCGACGCGCCCTCCTCGCCCTCGCGCAGCAGCGCCAGGGTCAGGTGGTGCTGCCACGGCTGGCGCAGGAATTCAGCGATGGCCGGCGGCAGAGTGGCATCACCGATGCGGCGGTCCAGCTCGGCACCGGCACGGCTGCGGGCCATTTCCAGTTTTTCCTGGCCGCGCTGCGTTTCGGCGGCGCGACGCTCGGCGATTTCCACGCGGCGGCGATGCTGCACGAGGAACTCACGGAATTCTTCCTCCAGGGTCAGGAAGATCGCCAGGTTCTCGTTGAACTCGGCCACCAGGCGCTCGATGATCTCTTCCACCTTGGCCATCAGCATGCGCTCGGCCTGGCTTTCGCCGGTATTGCCCTCGCAGGCTTCGGCCAGCGAGTTGAGCAGCTTGCGGGCCGGGTGGGTCTTCTGCACGAACATGCGGCGGTCGAGCATGGCGACCTTGACGAACGGCACCACCAGGCGGCCGATCAGCTCGCGCGAGCGACCTTCCAGCTCGCGCTCATCCAGCATCACGTCGAACAGCATGCCCACCAGATCAATCGCGTCCTCGTCCTGCGGGTCCAGCCGGGTCTGGCCCGGATCGACACCGAGACGGGTGGCGCTGGACAGCACTTCGCTCTTCAACCGCTGCGCCAGGGATTCGCCGTCCTCGCCGATGGCCGCACGCAGCGTCGCACTGGGCGTGGCCTGCAGCAGCGACAGCACCGACATCATCTCGCGCTGGCTCAACGGGCGGTGCTGGCCAACCGCGACCTGCGCGGCCGAGGTGGCGTCCTCGCGAACGTGGCGGGTCTGCTGCAGCAGCTCATGCAGGGCCTCCAGCAACATGCCCTGCTGGCCGGTATACGCCTCGCCGCTGCCGGCATCCTCGCCCCCGAGGTGCTGCTGCATGTGGCCACGGCGCTCGGACCAGCGCGCGGCGAAACGCTGCGCCCAGGCCGGCGCGGCCTGTTCATCATCGCTGAATTCGGATTCGAAGCCCGCGTGGCGCGGCTCGACCAGATCGTCCGCCCCCGGCGCCATGCGCGGGTCGGGCGCGGCCGACAGCGGACGCCGCGGCGCCCCCATCTGCGACATCACGCCAGCGGCGGCCAACTGCTCGTCCAGCTTCTCGTAGATGCGGCCCACCGGCGCGCGCAGGTCGCGCTCGCACAGCTTGATCAGCACCAGGTGCACTTCCGGCGCCAGCTCACAGCCGGCAAAGGCCTCGTGGATGGCCACGCCCAGGTGTTCGGGGCTGACCGGGTTGTGGTCGGCATCCAGCTCGGCGCCGCCGATCAAGCGGCCCAGGCGCCGGTCCAGCCGCGCCAGCACCGGCTTGAAGTCGCGCAGCAGCACGGTGGCGAAATTACGCACCGCCAGCCGCGACTCCAGTACATGTTCAGCCAGCAGGCTCAGGCCATCCTCGGCCGGCCCGGACAGGGTGGCCTCGGCCGACAGCGGCTCGCCACTGGCCAGTGCATCCCAGGCCCGCTGCAGGTGGCCGGCGAAGGCGGCGGCGATGTCCTCACGGCGGCGGCGCAGCTCGCGCATCGCATCCAGGAACAGCAGCTGCGACGAGCCAGCATTGCCGGCCCGGTCGAACAGTGCATCGTCGAAACGCGCCAGTGCGGCCCCGAAAGCCTGGCACAGCGCCGGCAGGACCATGTCCCGGGCACGCTGAAGCTGGACCGGGTCACGGCCCGGCGATCCCATCGGTGTGGGCGCGCTCATCATTCGGGAAGGCTCCCCACCTTCTCTGGTACGACAGACAGCATGGACATCGCGACGACCGGCACACCCCATGTACCGGTACGTCGATGGTAGGCCGGCCAGCCCGTCACGGACAGTGAAACAGTCCTCACTTCAAACCTCATGACCGGCGGCCCGGCAAGATAGATATCGTAAGCCGTGCGAGGCCCACGAGGCGAGAGGAAGCGGTCGTCCCTTTCCCGCCAGTGGCATGATGTTCATCACAGTTTGATATTCAGGGGCGGGACGCGACACAGACGGCGTCATTGACCACCCCGACTATAATCAAACACCCGTGATGACCGGTTCAGACTCCATGCCCGACCCTGCTGCCCTGCTTGCCCTGGATGCCCGCCGCTCGGTGCCCTCGCGGCAACTGGGCGAGCCCGGACCGGATCCGGCCACCCTGCAGCGCATGCTGGCCTCGGCCGTGCGCGTGCCCGACCACGGCAAGCGCGTACCGTTCCGCTTCCTGAAGATCGCCGGCGATGCACGTCACACTCTGGGCGACTTCCTGGCCGAGCGCAGCCGCCAGCGCGACCCGCATGCCGGCGAGGCGGTATTCGAGAAGGACCGCCAGCGTTTCAGCCATGCGCCGCTGGTGATCGTGGTGGTGGCCAGCCCGCGTCCGGACCCGAAGGTGCCCGAACAGGAACAGCTGATGACCGCCGGCTGCGTCTGCTTCGCCCTGCTGCAGGCCGCGCAGGCGCTGGGCTTCGGTGCGCAGTGGCTGACCGCATGGATGGCCTTCGACCCGGTCGTGCAGGCACATCTGGGCCTGGCCGAAGGCGAAGGCATCGCCGGCTTCATCCACATCGGCACGCCCAAGGCCGATGTACCCGAGCGCGAGCGCCCCGATCCGGCCGCCCTGCTGCGCGACTGGACGCCACCGGCATGAGCCTGCCGGCACCACCGCCGTCGCTGTACCTGGTCGACGCCAGCATCTACGTGTTCCGCGCCTGGCACTCGCTACCGGACCAGTTCCAGGACGCGCAGGGCTGGCCCACCAATGCGGTGCACGGCTTCGCCCGTTTCCTGCTGGACCTGCTGGAGCGCGAGCGCCCGCGGCACATCGCCATCGCCTTCGACGAAGCGCTCGACAGCGGTTTCCGTCACCGGCTGTATCCGGCCTACAAGGCCAACCGCGACCCGGCGCCGGAGGCGCTCAAGCGCCAGTTCGTGCACTGCAAGGCGCTGTGCGCGGCGTTGGGCCTTGCAGTGCTGGCCCACCACGAATACGAAGCCGATGACCTGATCGGCAGCGCGCTGCACGTCCACCGTGGCAGCCACCGCGGGGTGATCATCTCCGCCGACAAGGACCTGTCGCAGCTGCTGCTGGATCACGACGAGCAGTGGGACTACGCACGCAACCAGCGCTGGGACGTAGCCGGGGTGAAGGCGCGGCACGGCGTGCACGCGCACCAGATTGCCGACTACCTGGCACTGTGCGGCGATGCGGTGGACAACATTCCCGGTGTCAGTGGTGTCGGCAGCAAGTCCGCCGCCGTGCTGCTGGCCCATTTCGGCAGCATGGATGCGCTGTACGAACGCCTGGACGAAGTGCCGTTCCTGCGCCTGCGCGGCGCCGCACAGATGGCGGTGCGCCTGCGCGAGCAGCGCGAGCACGCCCAGCTCTGGCGCCAGCTGACCACCATCGCGCTGGACGCGCCGCTGGAAGGCAGCCAGCCCGGTCTGCTGCGCCAGGCGGCCGACCCGGAGCTGCTCGGTGGCCTTTGCCAGACCCTGCGCTTCGGCCCGATGACCCGCCGCCGGCTGTTCGAAGCCGCTGGCGTGGCCGACCCTCTTCCCACCCACAGCGAGCCCGCATGAGCCAGCGCAACACCGAAGCCCCGCGTGTCGTCTATGAAGGCAAGTACCAGCGCATGCTGGTGCGCGGCACCTGGGAATACAGCGAACGTACCCATGCCGGTGGCCTGGCGGCGATCATCATCGCCGTCACCCCGGAGGACAAGGTGCTGTTCGTCGAGCAGTTCCGCGTGCCGCTGCAGGCACCCACCATCGAGATGCCGGCCGGCCTGGTCGGCGACATCCACGCCGGCGAATCGATCGAAGTCTCGGCCGTGCGCGAACTGGAAGAAGAAACCGGCTGGACCGCCGATCACGCCGAAGTGCTGATGATCGGCCCCACCTCCTCCGGCGCCAGCAGCGAGAAGATCGCCTTCGTGCGCGCTACCGGCCTGCGCCGGATCGGCGAAGGCGGCGGCGATGACAGCGAGGACATCACCGTGCACGAAATTCCACGCAATGAGGCTGCAGCCTGGCTGGTGCAGAAGATGGGCGAAGGCTACGAGCTGGACGCCAAGCTCTGGGCCGGGCTGTGGATGATCGAGCATCACCTGGACGGACGCCCACGTGGCTGACGCTGACCTGCATGCACTGCCGGCGCTGCTGGGCGCCGATGATCCGGCAATCTACGCGATTCACCGGGCGCAGGGCGCGTCGCCGTACCTGCTGCTGGCCGACCATGCCGGCCAGCAGGTGCCGCGTGCATTGGAAGACCTTGGCCTGGCGCAGGCCGAACTTGACCGCCATATCGGCTGGGACATCGGCATTGCCGGCACCACCCGTGCACTGGCCGAACGGCTGGATGCCTGGGCGATCGAACAGACCTATTCGCGGCTGCTGATCGACTGCAACCGTCCGCTGGACTCGCCGACGCTGATTCCGGAAGTGAGCGACCACACCGTGGTGCCGGGCAATGCCGGGCTGTCGGCGGCGCAGCGGCAGCAGCGCATCGATGCGATCCACACGCCCTACCACGCGCGCATCGACGCGGAACTGGACGCACGCCGCGATGCCGGCCGCCCCACCCTGCTGGTGATGATGCACAGCTTCACCCCGGCGATGAACGGCGCGCAGCGGCCGTGGCACGCCGGCGTGCTGTATCACCAGGACACGCGCTTTGCGCATGCGCTGCTGCAGGCACTGCGCGAGGAAGGCGATCTGGTGGTGGGTGACAACGAACCGTATTCGGTCAGCAGTACCAGCGACTACGCGGTGCCGGTGCATGGCGAAGGCCGTCGGCTGGTGCATGTGGAACTGGAGATCCGCCAGGATCTGATCGTCGATGTGGCTGGGCAGCTGGCGTGGGCGGATCGGCTGGCGCGGATCTTCAGCGCGTTGCAGCCGCAGTTGCTGGCGTTCGGTTGAACGCGCGTGGATCCATCCCGGATCGGTAGTGCCGGCCGCTGGCCGGCAACCTCAGGGTGGTTGGATCAAGGTGTTTGCCGGCCAGCGGCCGGTACTACCCCAACGTTGGAACCTCCATCCACGGGAACGGCTTGTAGCCGCGCACCTGCAGCGTTGCGCCGATTGCGGCGAAGTCATCCTTGATCGCCTGCGCGCGACGACGATCCAGCGCTTCACCCAGCACCAGCGGCAACGCGCGGCAGCGCGCCAGCGCCTCGCCCACCGGAATCTCCAGCAAGTGCGCCACGCGTTGCGCTGCTGCTTTGATCTGCCCCTCCGGGCACGCCCTCAGCGTCAGATCGAAGGACGCGAAGATGCCCGTGCCCACCCCCGCCTCGCGCGCAGCCGCCTGTTCCGCAGCTCCCGCTTCACCCAGGGCTTCGTCGATACCCTCGACCTGCTGGAACGCGTCGTACTCGGCGTAGTACGCCAGCGCCTGCGCATAGTCCTGCAGCGACGACAGCGGGCGTTGCCGCTTCTGCACATCCAGCACGTCGGCAAACGTGGACGGTTCCAGATACGGGAACAGCCCCATCGCTGCCGAAGTGGCCGATCGCTCACCATCGTCATCCAGTGCTTCATCACTGGATGACGGCAACCACAACCGTGCCGCCAGCAGGTCCTCGCCACTGGCCATCACCCAGCCGAAGGCGTTCCACACCGCATCGTCATCGTTGCAGGCGGCGAAGGCATGCAGGGTCTGTTGCAGGTCCAGCAGTTCGATCATGCGTCTGTGCTCAGGCAGGCGGTCGCTGCCGAGTCTACCGGCGCCGGGCGCAGGCCCAGCGCGATCAACACGCCGAGCACAGCGAACAGCGCGGCGCCGTACTGTGCATTGACCATGCCCTGCAGGGCATCGGGACTGGTTGCTGCCTGCGTGCCACGCGCGGCGTTGGCGATCATCACCAGTACCGCCAATCCCAAGGCGCCGCCGATCTGCTGTGCGGTGGCCGCCATGCCGGACGCAACACCTTGCTGCGGACCCGGCACGCCCTGCCCCGCTACGATCCACATTGCTGTCCAGCTCATGCCCTGGCCCACACTGAGCACCACGATTCCGGGCAGCAGTGGCCAGTAGCTGGCGCCGTGCGGCATCGCCAGCGCCACCGCGGCGATGCCGATGGCACCGGCGGCGAAGCCCCAGGCCAGCACCTGCCGTGGCGAACGGCGCCGCAGCATGCGTTCGGCAATACGGATGCCGAAGGTGCACACCAATGTCGGCAGCAGGAAGGCCATGCCGGCCTGCAGCGGGCTCCAGCCATAGCCATCCTGGAAGTAGAGCGCCAGGAAGTAGTACTGCACGCCATAGCTGCTCATGAAGGCGAAGGTCAGGCCCAGTGCCGCGCGCAGGCCGGGCAGGCGCAACAGCGAAAACTGCATCAGCGGGTCACGGCTGCGCTTTTCGATCTGTACGAACACCGTCAACAGTACGGCGGAAAGCAGCAGGCAGATCAGCGTGGCCGGCGCCGTCCAGCCCCACTCCGGCCCTTGCACCAGGGTGGTGACCAGCAGGCTGCCGCCGGCGGTGACCGTCAGGCAGCCGGCCAGGTCGAACGAGCGCCCCTGCACTCGGGGGCCATCGGCCGGCAGCCACGCACCGGCGGCGACGGCGCAGGCGGTGGCCAGTGGCACGATCACCGCCAGCACCGCCGGCCAGCCGAACGCCTGGGTCAATACGCCACCCAGCAGCGTGCCCAGCGCCAGGCCGACCGCGCTGGCCATGCTCCAGATCGCCAGTGCGCGGTTGCGCACCGGGCCTTCGGTGTAGAGCGTGTTGATCAATGCCAGCGTGGCCGGGAACAACAGCGCCGCGCCGATGCCCTGCGCCGCACGCGCGATGATCAGCAGGGTGGCATTCGGCGCCAGCGCACCGAGCAGCGACGCCAGCGCGAACAGCAGCATGCCCAGCCGATAGAAACGGCGGCGGCCGATCAGGTCGGCGGCGCGGCCACCCAGCAGCAGGCTGCCGCCGAAGGCGACGGTGTAGGCACTGACCACCCATTGCAGCTGCTGCGCATTGATCTGCAGCGCGCGCCCCATGTCGTGCAGGGCGACGAAGATGATGGTGGCATCCAGGGCGATGATCAGCTGTGCGGTGGCCAGCAGGGTCAGCGCCCAGCGCGGGTATTTGAGGGGAGGCATCGGCGGATTGGATCGGTGGGGGAGCGCAGTCTCATTGATGCAACCGAATCAATAAACCCCCTGCCCACCATTTCTGTCATGATTTTCCGCATGAATGCAGCCTCGATGGACCTCAATGCGGTGCGCATGCTGGTGCAGGTGGCCGAAGCGCGCAGTTTCACCGTGGCCGCCGGCCAACTGGGCCTGAGCCAGTCTGGCCTGTCCCGCGCGATCGGGCGGCTGGAAGTATCGCTGGGGGTGAAGCTGCTGCAGCGGAACACCCGCAACGTGGCGCTGACCCCGGATGGCCGCCAGTTCGTGGAACAGGTGGCACCGCTGCTGGCCGGCCTGGACGACGCCGAGCGGCAACTGGCCGACCGCCCGTGCACGCCCTCGGGCACGTTGAAGATCAGTGCACCGTCGATGTTCGGGCGCAAAGTACTGGTGCCGATGCTGGCGCCGTTGCTGCAACAGCATCCGCAGCTGCAGGTGGACGCGGTGCTCAGCGACCGCCTGGTCGATCTGGTCGAGGAAGGCTTCGATGCCGCGCTGCGCACCGGCGTCATCGCCGACCAGCGCATCGTCGCGCGGCCATTGCGGCCGCTGCGCTGGGTGACGGTGGCCAGCCCCGCCTATCTGGCCCGCTGTGGCGCACCGGACGATGTGGCCGCGCTGCAGGATCACGCGTGCCTGGCGGTGCGCAACCTACGCAGTGGCCGGCTGGTGGACTGGCAGTTCCTGCAGGACGGGCAACTGCGCGAGGTCACGCCACCGACGCGGATGGTGTTCGACAGCGGCGATCCGCTGGTGGAAGCCGCCATCGCCGGTATCGGCATCGTGCAGGTGATGGATTTTGCGGTGGCCGATGCGCTGGCCGACGGCCGCCTGCAGCGCGTGCTGCAGCCGTTCGAGGGCCGCAGCCGCGAACTGTCGTTGATCTATCCACCGTCGCGCCAGCATTCGCCGAAGCTGCAGGTGCTGGCCGACGCCTTGCTGGCGGGCGACTGGTAGATCCACGCCATGCGTGGATGGGTTCCTGACTGGGGTCAGAGCCCTTTCCGTGGGAAAGGGCTCTGACCCCGGGGCATTACGCGAAGCTATCGGTGGCGCGCACCAGTGCGTCCACGTTCTCTGCTTCGAACGCCGAATGGCCCGAAGCCGGGGTGATGTCCAGCTTTGCCTTCGGCCACACCTTGGTCAGGTCCCAGGCGTTGGCCAGCGGGCAGACCACGTCGTAGCGGCCGTGCACGATCACACCCGGAATATCGGCGATGCGGTGCGCGTCGCGCAGCAGCTGGTCTTCCACCTCGAAGAAACCGCCGTTGACGAAGTAGTGGTTCTCGATGCGGGCGAACGCCAGCGCGAAGTGCGGATCTTCGTGGCTGTTGATGAAGTCATCATCAACATGCAGGAAGCTGGTCGCACCTTCCCACACCGCCCACGCCTTGGCCGCTTCCAGGCGGGTGGTTTCGTCGTCGCTGGTCAGGCGGCGGTGGAAGGCCGAGATCAGATCATGACGCTCCACCGACGGGATCGGCTTGAGGTAGTGCTCCCACGCATCCGGGAACAGGCGGTTGGCGCCTTCCTGGTAGAACCATTCCAGCTCCCAGCGACGCAGCATGAAGATGCCGCGCAGGACCAGCTCGGTCACGCGCTGCGGATGGGTTTCGGCATAGGCCAGCGCCAGGGTCGAACCCCAGCTGCCACCGAACACCTGCCAGCGATCGACCTTGAGGTGCTCGCGCAGCTTTTCGATATCGGCAACGAGGTCCCAGGTGGTGTTGTCCACCAGATCCGCGTGCGGGGTGGAACGGCCGGCACCGCGCTGGTCGAACAGGATGATGCGGTACTTGGACGGGTCGTGGAACTGGCGCATCTTGTCGCTGCAGCCGCCGCCCGGGCCACCGTGCAGCATCACCACCGGCTTGCCGTCCGGGTTGCCGCACTGTTCGAAGTACAGCGTGTGGCGGTCGTCGACCTTCAGGGTGCCGACGTCGTAGGGGGTGATGGCGGGGTACAGCGTACGCATGCTTGCAGCTCCAGGGTGATGCCCTGCCGGGGCAGGAGAACCTCCATTCTAGGCCGGACGCCGGCCCAGGGTGATGCGGTCGCGCTGCTCCAGATCCTGCACGGTCTGCACCTCGGCAAAACCCGCTGCGACAAACAGCGCGCGGATCGCCTCGCCCTGATCCCAACCATGCTCGATCAGCAACCAGCCGCCGGGCAGCAGGTGGGCCTGGCCACCGTCGACGATGCGGCGGATGTCATCCAGGCCATCCACGCCGGAGGCCAGCGCGGTAGCCGGTTCAAAACGCAGGTCGCCCTGTTCCAGATGAGGGTCATCGCTGGCGATGTAGGGCGGGTTGCTGGCAATCAGGTCGAAGCGTGCACCCTGCAGCGGCGCATACCAGTCGTGCCCGCCCTCGCCGAAGCGGACGTTGCGCAGTTCATGGCGGGCCGCGTTGCGCGCAGCCACGGCCAACGCGCCCGGGCTGGCATCGGTGGCCAGCACCTGCGCCTGCGGCCGTTCGCTGGCCAGTGCCAGGGCGATCGCACCGCTGCCGGTGCCCAGGTCAGCCAGTTGCAGCGATTGGTCTGGCGGCAGCCGCTCCAGCGCCAGCTCGACCAGCAGCTCGGTTTCCGGACGCGGGATCAGCGTGGCCGGGTCGACCTCCAGGTCCAGTGTCCAGAATCCGCGTCGACCGGTCAGATAGGCGACCGGCTCACCGGCCACGCGACGGGCCAGCAACGCTTCGAAGGCGGCCTGGTCGGCAGCGGCCAGCGGATCGGTGGCATGTGCGAACAGCCAGCTGCGGGGGCGGTCCAGTACGTGCAGCAGCAGCAGTTCGGCTTCGTGGCGGGCTTCGACGCCGCCCAGGCGGGCACTGGCCTCGGCCACGATCTGGCGCAGGGTGGGTTCGGTTTGGAAAGACATTCCGCAATTGTAGAGCCGAGCCCATGCTCGGCCGCTCCACCCGCAGCCGAGCATGGGCTCGGCTCTACAAAAGCTGGAATTCGTTCAGGTTCTGCGGGAGGGAATAAGGAGGGGCTATCGGCCCCATTCCGTGCCTCGGGGAGATTTCCCTTGTCACACAGGCAGTCGCAGGATGAGGGCGGCAAGGTTCAGTGCCGGCTCATGGCCTTTTGATAGACTCCATCTATCAAATAGATGCAATCAATGGATTGTTCTTATCGCGAGCGAATCGGTAACCTAGCTCCTGTTGATTCACCCACTCCCCTTCACCAGAGGAAAAATGATGTCCCTCATCAACACCCAGATCCAGCCGTTCGAAGCCAACGCTTACCACAATGGCGAGTTCATCAAGGTTTCCGACAACAGCCTGAAGGGCCAGTGGTCCGTCCTGATCTTCATGCCGGCCGCCTTCACCTTCAACTGCCCGACCGAGATCGAGGACGCGGCTGACCATTACGCCGAGTTCAAGAAGGCCGGCGCAGAGGTCTACATCGTCACCACCGATACCCACTTCTCGCACAAGGTGTGGCACGAAACCTCGCCGGCCGTCGGCAAGGCCCAGTTCCCGCTGGTCGGCGACCCGACCCACCAGCTGACCCGCGCCTTCGGCGTGCACATTGAAGAAGAAGGCCTGGCCCTGCGCGGCACCTTCATCATCAACCCGGAAGGCGTGATCAAGACCCTGGAGATCCACTCCAACGAGATCGCCCGTGACGTCGCCGAGACCCTGCGCAAGCTGAAGGCTGCCCAGTTCACCGCCGCCAACCCGAACCAGGTCTGCCCGGCCAAGTGGAAGGAAGGCGAGAAGACCCTGACCCCGTCGCTGGACCTGGTCGGCAAGATCTAAAGCAGTACCGGCCTGCCGTGGCCCCACGCCACGGCGCGCCCTTCATCCCCGTGCCGGCCCCCCCCGCCGGCGTGGGGGTGAACCCAAGACAGCCAACGCACGCCAGCCTTGGCCAGCCAGCCCCTTCCACGGTCGCTGTCTTGGGTTCACCCCTACCCCCTGCTGGTCCGCTACCTTCTACAGCGGTGCCACGCCCCCTGTTTGCCTGAAGCCAGGAGAAGACCCGATGTTGGACGCCAACCTGCAGTCGCAGCTGAAGACCTATCTGGAGCGCGTGACCCGCCCGATCCAGATCACCGCGCACGCCGACGAGGGCGCCAAGTCGCAGGAAATGCTGGAACTGCTGCAGACCCTGGACAGCCTGTCGGACAAGATCTCGCTGCAGGTACTGCGCGATGGCCAGGGCCGCGTGCCGTCGTTCGATCTGGGCACGCCGGGCCAGGACATCCACCTGACCTTCGCCGGCCTGCCGATGGGCCACGAGTTCACCTCGCTGGTGCTGGCGCTGCTGCAGGTGGGCGGTCATCCGTCCAAGGCCACCGCCGAGCTGATCGAACAGGTGCAGAACCTGGAAGGCGAGTACAAGTTCGAAACCTACTTCTCGCTGTCCTGCCAGAACTGTCCGGACGTGGTGCAGGCGCTGAACCTGGCCGCGGTGCTCAACCCGCGCATCCAGCACGTGGCCATCGACGGTGCCCTGTTCCAGGACGAAGTCGAGAAGCGCGAGATCATGTCGGTGCCGACCGTGTACCTCAACGGTGAAGTCTTCGACCAGGGCCGCATGACCCTCGAGCAGATCGTGGCCAAGCTGGATACCAATGCCGGCAAGCGCGATGCCGAGAAGATCGCCGCCAAGGACGCTTTCGACGTGCTGGTAGTGGGCGGTGGCCCGGCCGGCGCGGCAGCAGCGATCTACGCCGCACGCAAGGGCATCCGTACCGGCATCGCCGCCGAGCGTTTCGGTGGCCAGGTGCTGGACACCATGGCGATCGAGAACTTCATTTCGGTGAAGGAGACCGAAGGCCCGAAGCTGGCCACGGCGCTGGAACAGCACGTGCGCGAGTACGAGGTGGACATCATGAATCTGCAGCGCGCCAGCGCGCTGGTGCCGGCCGGTGAAGACGGCCTGGTGCAGGTGCAGCTGGAAAACGGCGCAGTGCTGAAGTCGCGTTCGGTGATCCTGTCCACCGGCGCGCGCTGGCGGCAGATGAACGTGCCGGGCGAAGACCAGTACCGCAACAAGGGCGTGGCCTACTGCCCGCATTGCGATGGTCCGCTGTTCAAGGGCAAGCGCGTGGCGGTGATCGGCGGTGGCAACTCCGGCGTGGAAGCGGCCATCGACCTGGCCGGCGTCGTCGCCCAGGTGACCCTGATCGAATTCGACAGCCAGCTGCGCGCCGATGCCGTTCTGCAGCGCAAGCTGCACAGCCTGCCGAACGTCAAGGTGATCACCAGCGCGTTGACCACCGAGGTGGTCGGCGATGGCGAAAAGGTCACCGGCCTGCGCTACAAGGACCGCACCACCGACGCGTCGCACGACCTGGCGCTGGAAGGCATCTTCGTGCAGATCGGCCTGCTGCCGAACACCGATTGGCTCAAGGGCACGGTCGAGCTGTCGCCGCGTGGCGAGATCATCGTCGACGCCAAGGGCCAGACCAGCATCCCGGGCGTGTTCGCCGCCGGTGACGTGACCACCGTGCCGTACAAGCAGATCGTCATCGCCGTGGGCGAGGGGGCCAAGGCCTCGCTGGCGGCCTTCGATCACCTGATCCGCACCTCGGCGCCAGCCTGATCGCCAGGCGCCGCACATGAAAACGCCGCCATTCCCTGAGGGATGGCGGCGTTTTCATTGCCGGCGGTAACGCCGCGATCAGGCGCCGCGTTGTTCCATTGCCTGGCACGCTGCAGCGGTGAACAGCACGTCGGTGGAGGAGTTCAGCGCGGTTTCCGCCGAGTCCTGCAGCACGCCGATAATGAAACCGACCGCCACCACTTGCATGGCGATCTCGCTGGGGATGCCGAACAGGCTGCAGGCCAGCGGAATCAGCAGCAGCGAGCCGCCGGCCACGCCTGATGCGCCACAAGCGCAAACCGCCGCCACCACGCTGAGCAGCACCGCGGTCGGTAGGTCCACCGGGATACCCAGGGTGTGCACGGCGGCCAGGGTCAGCACGGTGATGGTGATCGCCGCGCCGGCCATGTTGATGGTCGCGCCCAGCGGGATCGACACCGAATAGGTATCCTCATGCAGGCCGAGTTTTTCCGACAGCGCCAGGTTGACCGGGATGTTGGCCGCCGAGCTGCGGGTGAAGAACGCGGTGATGCCGCTCTCGCGCAGGCACAGCAAGGTCAGCGGGTAGGGGTTGCGGCGGATCTTCCAGAACACGATCAGCGGGTTCATCACCAGCGCCACGAACAGCATGCAGCCGATCAGCACGCCGAGCAGGTGCAGATAGCCGAGCAGCGCGTCCAGGCCCGATTGCGCCAGGGTGGCGCTGACCAGGCCGAAGATACCCAGCGGGGCGAAGCGGATCACCACGCGCACGATCAGGGTCACGCCGTTGGACAGGTCCTCGACCACGGTGCGGGTGGTGTCGTTGGCATGGCGCAGGGCCACGCCCAGGCCGATGGCCCAGGTCAGCACGCCGATGAAGTTGGCGTTGAGCAGCGCGTTGACCGGGTTGTCCACGGCGCTGAGCAGCAGGTTCTGCAACACCTCGCCGATACCGCCGGGGGCGCTCAGCGTGGCGTCGCTGGCGCTCAGTGCCAGGTTGGACGGGAACAGCATGCTTGCCGTCACGGCCACCACCGCTGCGGCGAAGGTGCCCAGCAGGTACAGCCAGAGGATCGGGCGGATGTGGGTTTCCTGGCCATGGCGGTGGTTGGCGATCGAAGCCATCACCAGGATGAACACCAGCACCGGCGCCACGGCCTTCAGGGCGCTGACGAAGACCTTGCCGAGGAACGCCAGGTCGCGGGCCACGGCCGGGGCGAGCAGGGCGAGGAGAATGCCGGCCACCAGGCCGATGCAGATCTGCGTCACCAGGCCGGTGCGGTTGATGAGGCGGAGGATGGGGGTCATGTGCAGCGCAATCCAGTTACGTGAAAGCGCGCGACTTTATCACAGACCCGCAGGGCATATCGTGGCAACGGGCCTGTCCCGCGATCACCGGCCGATCTACCAGTGAAACAACTCCCGCCGCGCGCCCTCGGTGATCGCCAGGATCCCCGGGTGCTTGACCTTGCGCTCTACCGAAATGGCGTAGAACGACTCGTTCACCGCCTCGGTCTGGCCGATCAGCCTCACGCCGTACTGGCGGCAGACCTCCTCGGCGATCACGCTGGGGGCGACGAAGATGCCGCTGCCCGACTGGCCGAAGGCCTGCATCAGCGCGCTGTCGTCGAACTCGCCGACGATGCGCGGCTGCACCTGCTGCTCGGCCAGCCAGCGCAGCAGCCGGCTACGCACCACGGTCTCCTGGCCGGGGATCAGCAACGGTGCGTCGTCCAGGCAGGCGGGGAAGGGCCGGTCGAGGCGATCGGCCAGCGTGGGCGTGGCGAAGAAGCTCAGGCCGCATTCGCCGAGTTTCTGGCTGTAGCCCTTGATGTCCAGGTGGCTGGGCATGGGGCTATCGGAGATCACCAGGTCCAGGCGCTGGATCGCCAGGTCCGCCAGCAACCGTTCGAGCTTGTCCTCGCGGCAGCTGATGCGCAGCACCTCGTCCAGCTCCATGGTCGGCGCCAGCAGGCGGTAGACGATGGACTTGGGCACCACGTCGGCCACTCCCACGCGAAACAGGATCTGCTCCTGCGGCCCGGCCCGCAGCATGGCCTCCAGTTCGCCGCCGATCTGGAACATCTGTTCAGCGTAGACCAGCGCCTGGCGCCCGGTCTCGGTCAGCTCCAGCTGGCGGCCGACGCGCTGGAACAGCTCGAGGTTCCAGGTCTGCTCAAACAGGCTGATCTGACCGCTGATGGTCTGCGGGGTGAGGTTCAACTGCTCGCTGGCGCGGGCGATGCTGCCGGTCTTGGCCACGGCCCAGAAATAGTGGAGCTGGCGGTAGTTGAGCATGGCCTTTCTCGGTTCGGGAAAACCGAAGTATACACGCTGAAAAAACGAATTTTCCGGATGTTTCAGCCCCTCTAGAATGCCATTCCATCAGGCGCATGACGCGCCGCCCGGCATTCGACAAGCGAGGACCCCATGCTACAACTCAAATCCATTGGTACACCGCTGGTGCTGGCACTGGCCCTGCTCGCCATGTCCGGTTGCGACCAGGCCGAGAAATCCGCCCAGCAGATGCTCGACCAGGCCGCCGAAACCGCCAAGCAGGCCATCGACAAGACCAACGACGCCGCCCAGCAGGCCCTGAGCGACGCCATCGGCGGCGATGCCGAGAAGGCCAAGGCCGAAGACGACAAGAAAGACACCCAGGACATCTGAGAGCAGGACTGACCAATGGAATATTTGCTGGAACTCGCCGCAAGCCCCACCGCCTGGGTTGCCCTCGCCACCCTGGTGGCCATGGAGGTCGTGCTTGGCATCGACAACCTGATCTTCATCTCCATCCTCACCAACAAGCTGCCTGAGCAATACCGCTCCAAGGCACGCCGTATCGGTATCAGCATGGCCCTGGTCATGCGCCTGGCGCTGCTCAGTACCGTGGCCTGGATCGTTCAGCTGACGGAGCCTGTGGTCGAGGTGTTCGGCCACACATTCTCGTGGAAGGACATGATCCTCATCGCCGGTGGCCTGTTCCTGCTGTGGAAGGCGACCAAGGAGATCCATGAAAGCGTCGACCCTCACGGCGCCAAGGAAGAGTCCAAGGTTGGCAGCACCGTGACCATCGGCTTCACCGCGGCGATTTTCCAGATACTGCTGCTGGACATCGTCTTCTCGATCGACAGCATCATCACCGCCGTGGGCATGACCGAGCACCTGCCGATCATGATCATCGCCGTGATCAGCGCCGTCATCGTGATGCTGGTAGCCGCCGACCCGCTGGCCAAGTTCATCAACGACAACCCGACCGTGGTGATGCTGGCCCTGGGCTTCCTGATCATGATCGGCATGACCCTGATCGCCGAAGGTTTCGGCGCACATGTGCCGAAAGGTTATGTGTATGCGGCCATGGCGTTCTCCACGGCGATCGAGATCCTCAACATCCTGGCGCGTCGGGCACGCTTGAAGCGTGAGGCGGCCGAGGGCAACTGAGCCGCAAGCTACAAATGATAATAAGCAAGAGGGAGCCTGGGCTCCCTCTTGTCGTTCATGGCTCGAAGTGTGTAGATGCTGTCAATGAGCCCCGGCATGGCGTCGGACACGGCGCATGGGCTGGGCGTTGGCCAGTGCATGGGGTGGCAGGTGATGAGGGTGGGAATGCCGGCGCACGATGCGCAACACCCCCCAGAGCATGGCCGCCGCAACGCTGAGCCACATGCCGACCAGCATTAGAATTGCCATTGTCAGGCTCATGTGTGCCTCCTTATCTCTGGCGAGCCAGACTCGCCATCCAGACACAGCTTTAGTCTAGCCCGTCGCCTGTGACGTTCCATTGACCGAAGGTCTAGTCCTTGGGTTGTTTTGTTCCAAGCCCGCGCCGGGCTATACCCGCAGGCGCCAGCGTCCTATGATCGGCTTCTTGGTCGGGCGCTGCCTGCCTGACCGCGGAACAAGCGAGTGTCCACGTTGCAAAAGCTCTCCAAGTTTCGGGCCCTGGGCCCACGTCGCCTGCTGGCCGCCTGCCTGGTGGTGGCGACCCTTTCCGGTTGCGCAAGCTCGCCGCCGGCCGTGCTCAAGGGCCTGGCGCAGCGGGTCGAGATCAGCAGCGTGCCGTTCTATCGCGGCAACGCCAACCACAGCGGCTCGATGGCCCTGGCCGCGGTGCTGTCGCAACAGGGCGCGCCGATTACCCCGGGCCTGCTCGACAAGGCGCTGGGCCTGCCCCAGGCCGCCGAATCGCTGGATACCGGCATCCCCCGGGTTGCCCGCGAATATGGCCGGGTGGTGTACCCGCTGGACAAGCACCTGGACGCCTTGCTCGCGCAGGTGGCCGCCGGTTATCCGGTGCTGCTGCGCTACCAGGAAGGTTCGGCCTGGTGGAGCGAGACGCGCTACGCCGTGTTGATCGGCTATGACCGCTACAAGCAGCGGGTGCTGTTGCGTTCGGGCATGCATCGACGGCAGTTGATGGCCTTCGATGATTTCGAATCGGCGTGGGCCAAGGAGGGCAGTTGGGCGGTGCTGCTGCAGTCGCCACGGCAGCTGCCGGCCGAGGTGGATCGCCAGCGCTGGTTGCGGGCGGCGGATGAGCTGGCCCGTTCAGGGCAGGAGATTGCCGCCAGGCAGGCGGTTGCCAGCCTGGGCCAGTGATGGCTTGGCCAGTTGCAGGACGCCGCCTGCAGTTCAAACGTGCCTCTACCGATCGAATGAGAGCATTGTCGCGAAAGGGCTTATTGGATCGCCGTCTCGTGCAGGCAGCGCCACACCACCCCACGGTCGCTGCATTCGAGCAATGCCAGCGACCAGCGTGCCAGTGTCACGTCCTGCGCGCGGTGGGTTTCCTTGTAGCGCACCGCCACATTCACCCCGGCCTGCCACACCACTTGCACATCGCCGACCGTGATCTGCAGCCCGGGCCGTGTGCCTGCGGCCCCCTTGAACAACTGCTCGACCTGCTGGCGGCCCACTAGCCTGCCTGTCGTGCCCACCATGCTGAAATCGTCGGCGAACACCGCCATCAGGCCGCCGAGCACCGACTGGGTCTCGGCCGCCGACCGAGTGAAGATCATCTGGATCAGTTCGTGGACGTGATGAATGCTGCGTTCGGCGCGGGCAATCGCGTGTTCAGGCATGGGCGTGGTTCTCCTTGGGCAGTGTGTTCAGTACCAACAATGGCAGCAGCCCCAGCAGCGCGGCCAGAGCAAAGGTCAGGCGATAGGCCGAAGACGCGTCCAGGTCCACCAGCAGCAGGTTGAAGATCATCAGCAGCAAGGCTGCGCCGACGCTGAAGGCCATCTGTCGATTGAGGTTCCACAGTACGCTGGCCTGCTGCATCCGCTCGCCGCTGAAATCGAGCAGCGCGGTCGTCTGGGCGGTGTTGGCGCCGACGCCGCCGCCGATACCCATGAGGCCGTAGGCCGCGACCAGCGCGGCGCTATCCGTCGACGTGGCGACCCATATCAGCAGGCTGATACCCAGGCTGTGCAGAAGCAGGCCGAGCAGCAGCAGGCGGACGGCACCGACGCGGTTGTACAGGCGGCCGGTCACCAGCATGGCGGCCAAGGCTCCGGTGGCATAGACCAGCATGAACAGGCCGGTGGCCTGGGCGCTCAGTTTCAACACGTCCTGCAGGTAGAAGATGTTCAGCAGGTTGACCCCAGTGAACACACCGGGGATCGCATGGTAGACCTGCATCGAGACCCGCAGACGAGGGCTGCCGAGCAGCTTGAGTTCGACGATGCCGCCGGCCGAGCGTCGGTAGTGGGCGCGGTACAGCAGGGCGCAGGACACGCTGGCCAGCAGGCAGGCGATGGTCAGCGCGAGGCCATGGCCAGCGCCGTACAGCGACAGACCCAGCAGCAGGCCGGCGAGGGTGGCGCTGACCAGCAGCAATCCCTTGAAGTCCGGGCGGGAGGCTGTCGGGCCGGGCGTCTGGTCAATCCAGGCCCAGGCCAGCGCCGCCGTCAGCAGGGCCAGCGGAATGTTGCAGTGGAAGACCCACGGCCAGCGGCCATGGTCGACGATCATCCCGCCGAGGGTCGGCGACAGCGCCGGCGCCAGTAGCGCCACGGCCATCACCAGGGTGGACACGCGGGCGCGCTCCGGGCCCTGGAACCGCTCGAAGGTCAGCGCTTGCCCCACAGGGATCAGCAGGCCACCGGCCATCCCCTGGAGCAGACGCCAGGCGATCAGCGCGGCGAAGCTTGCGGCTTCCCCACAGCCCCAAACTGCCACGCTGAACCCCAGCATCGCGGCGCACAGCAGGCGCCGCGCGCCCCAGTGGTTCGCCAGCCAGGTGCTCACCGGCACGGCCAGGGTCAGCCCGAGCATGTAGGCGTTGCCGACCCAGGCGCTGCTGGCATTGCCAATGGCGAACTGGTCCGTGATCCGCGGCAACGCCACGGTCGGCATGAACAGGTTGATGCAGTCGATGAAGAAGCCCATCAGGAAGATCGTTGCCACGCGATATCGGTACGTCATTGCCACTCCTTTTCGGCGCGCAGCGTAGGTGCCGTGGACTGTCCCCGTCGATATCGCTACCCTTGAAACTCTGTTTGATGGAAGTGAACAATGCCGCGCACGGCCCTCCACACCCAGCTCAACCGGGTGCAGACGTTTCTGGCGGTGGTCGATTTCGGCTCCTTTACCAAGGCGGCGGACTTTCTCGGCATCAGCAAAGCCATGGCCAGCCAGCACGTCAAGGCGCTGGAGCAGGCCCTGGGAGTGACGCTGCTGGCGCGCAGCACCCGTTCCATCGCCCTGACCGAAACCGGCCAAGGTTTCTACGAAGACTTCAAGGTGATCGTCAGCGATGTCGAAGGCGCCTTCGACAGTGTGCTGCGCCGGCACAATGGCGTATCAGGCCGACTGCGCATCAGTACCACCGGGGAGTACGGCGAGCGCTTCATCCTGCCGCTGATCCCGGTGTTCGCCGAGCGCTACCCAGCGTTGTCGATCAGCTACGAGACCGACTCGTCGCTGAGCGACCTGATTGCCGAACGGCTCGACCTGGTGGTGCGCCTCGGTGCCCTGATGGACTCGAACCTGCGCAGTCGCAAGCTGGCTGACTACGATATTCTGCTGGTGGCCTCACCGCCCTTTCTCGCTCGCCATGCCATCACCGAGCCTGCCGACCTTGCGCAGGTACCCTGGATCGCCAATAGCAACCTGCGCAGCCCGACCAGTTGGACCTTGCACGCAACGCGCAGTGGCAGTGCGAGCGTGGTGGGCAAGGCGGTCTACCAGTCCAATGCGTCCCACGCCATCCGGGCGATGGCCTGCGCCGCGCTGGGCGTGGCAGTGCTGCCTGCCTGGCTGGTCGAGGAGGATCTGGACGCCGGCAGGTTGCGGCGCGTGTTGCCGGACTACAGCCTGCCGGCGCAGCCCATCAGCGTCGTCTACCCGAACAGCAGCCATGTGCCGCACAAGACCCGGGTGTTCATCGACTTCCTGTGCGAGCACCTGGGGCGCTAGTTCATGGCTCCAGGCCGATACCGCGCAGGATGACGCCGGTGACGGTCTGCACCGCTTGCTCGAACGCCACGTCGGACAGCGACTCGCCGCCATTGAGCAGGTTGACCTGGTAGCCGAAGTCGGCGTAGTGCTGGGTCGTGGCCCAGATCATGTACAGCAGCGCAGACGGCTCCACCGGCAGGATGCGGCGTTCCTCGACCCAACTGCGGATCTTCGCTTGCTTGAGCTGCGCCCAGGGCACCAGGATTTCGTCCAGGCTGGCGCCGAGCAGCGGGGCGCCGTGGAGCATCTCCTCGGCCCAGATCTTCGAGCCCAGCGGCCTTGAGCGCGAGTGGCCCATCTTGGCGCGGATGTAGCTGGTCAGCACCACCCTGGGGTCGTCAAAGCGCTCGAAGCACAGGGCGTCCTGCTTCCACACATCCAGCAGGTCCTGCAGCACGGCGCGGTACAGCTCGTCCTTGGTGCTGAAGTAGTAGTGCAGGTTGGAGCGCGGCAGTTGCGCCAGCTCGGCGATATCGCCCATGGAGGTGGCGCCGTAGCCCTTGTCGGCGAACACCTGCTCGGCGGCTTGCAGGATCTTCTCGACGTTGCGCCGGCGGATCTCGATCTTGTGGTTGGCCATGGGCTGTCCGTGGTGACCTGAACAGGGCAAGGCTAACAGCTTTGCCAGGGCCAAGGTTAACGGCCTCGCGCTCCTGCAGAGAAACGTGTAAACCCTGGCTGCTCGGCAGCAGGGTCAATGCCTGGCGCAGGCGCTCGACGATCGACTCGGTGCGCTGCTGACGATGCGGGGGCACGCCGACGCGTTGCAGGGCGTAATCCTGCCGGGTTGCGGGCATTTCGTGGTGGAGGAAGGGCCGGTGTCGTTCAACGAGCACCTGCTGGCGCTCCTGGAGGAGGTCGAGGTCAACCGCTGATCGCGGTCCTGGCCCTGGCGGCGTCGGTCACCACCTGCGGGCGGCCGGCGCGCGACACCGCCAGTTTGCGCTGCTCGTACTCTTCCAGACTCAGGCCCTGACGTTGCAGCGCTTCGAGTTGCAACTGGCGAGTTTCCTCGGCGGTATAGGGGCGCTGCTCGGGATGACTGGCACAGCCGCTCAGCACGGCGATGGCCAGGGCAGCGAGGAGGTGGCGGGCGGTGGTGTTCATCGGGGCGGTTCCGTGAGCCTGGGGTTCGAGGGTGTCGAATCGATGAGCTCAGGTTATTGGCCACGTTGACGCTTTGGAAATTGCTGCGCTCGATAGTGACTATTGAAGGATAAGCATATCCTGCCGCTACGGGCTTGCGCTGTCTGGTCCGTCCTCAGCGCGGCATGTAGCCCAGTTGCCAGGCCCGTGGAATGAACACCGTCACCAGCGCCAGCAGGCAGGCCAGGGCGCAACTGGCCGCCAACGCCTGCAAGCCAAGCCGCTGTTGCAGCCAGGCGCCGAGCGCGGCGCCCAGCAGCATGCCGCTCCAGGGTACCAGTTGCACTCGCCAGCCATCGCGCCGCTCACCCAGCAGCCAACGTCCCAGGCCACGGCCGAAGCGCGACAACGCGCCGGTGACGTAGGTCAGGCCGATCGGCAGGCCGTTCACCTGTTCGACCACGGCATTGAGCATGCCCATGGCCAGGGTGGCTGCGATCAGCGCGGGGAAGGTGATCGACGCCGGCCAGGCCGCGGCGAAGGCCAACAGGGTGGCGACGATCAGCAGCAAGGGCGCGGCGCGCCGGTTTAGGCGCCGGGCCAGCAGGACACCCAGGGTATTGCCCAGCACGAAACCGAGGATCGCCAAGGCCAGACGCAGGATCAGCGCCAGGTCCGCCTGGCTGATGGCCACCGCCAGGCGCGTGGTGTTGCCGCTCATGAACGAGACGAAGTCGCCCAACGCCAGCAGGCCGATGGCATCGGTCATGCCGGCCAGCACCGAAAGCCCGGCCACCAGCCCCAGGCCGACCCGCCCGCGCAAGGCCTGCAGGCGGACGCGGCGTGCACTGTGCAGGGAGGGGGCGGTGGGCAGCATGGGACGGGTCTCCGGGGCAGGGGGCTCTGATCTTATACCCGGACCATGGCCTTGCGCATGGGGATGCAGGACAGTTCGAGGCCAAAGGGCGACTGGTAGGTCGATTGTGCCTCGCCGACGTAGCCGCAGCGGCGATAGAACGCGGCGGCGTTGAGGGTGGCATCCAGATGGACCGTTTCCAGGCCCTCGGCCCGGGCGATGCCTTCGAGGTGTTCGACCATCCTGCGGGCGATGCCCTGGCCCATGAACGACGGCAGTACGAACAGTGCGCCCAGTTCGCCGCTGTGCAGGTCGAGCATGCCGGTGGCGGCGATCGTGCCGTCCACGCAGGCAAGGTGGAAATGGTCGGCGACCAGGGCTGCGTAGCCCTCGGTGAACGGTACGTCGGCCCAGGCCTGGGCCAGCGTGTCGCCGTAAGCCTCGGCGCACTGGTGCAGGATTGCCTGGCGGCGGATGGTGTAGGTTTCCAGTGCGTCGTGGCGGCTGGCACGGCGAATGTCGAGCATGGGTTCCCTCCCGGTTGAACCTGGATGATAACAAGGGCATGCGGGAAAACGCTCATTGGCGCGGCGCAATGGGATTGTGCTGTTCAATCACCGTGGCAGGTCGCATGCTGCGGGTCCCGCAAGCACAGTGTCGAGGCAGGCTATGGATACGCCCGTGGTAATGCTCAATGGCCTGATCGGCTGCTTGGATCACCCGACGTTTCAGCGCACCCTGCGACCCAGGAAGGTGTTCGCCCCGGACCTGCTCGGCTATGGCAGCTTGGACGACACGCCATCGACGCTGGTCGACATCGACGCCCAGGTCGAGCACCTGCGGCAGATCCTGCTGGCGCGCAACTTGCCCTATGTGCACCTGCTCGGCCACTCCGTGGGTGGCGTGGTGGCGATGCTGTTCGCCCGGCGCTATCCAGCCAGCGTGGCGAGCGTGATCAGTGTCGAGGGCAACTTCACCTTGAAGGATGCATTCTGGTCGGCATCGGTGGCGCGCATGGCCCCAGTCGAGGCTGAGGCATTGCTGCTAGGTTATCGTGACGATGCCTCTACCTGGCTGGCCCGCTCCGGCATCGTGGCCAATCCTGGGCGCCTGGCCCTGGCGGACCAGTGGCTGGCCCACCAGGGCGCGGGTACGCTGCAGGCCATGGCGCGCTCGGTGGTCGCGGTGACCGGCTTACCAGGTTATCTGGTGGAGCTGCGCACGTTGTTCGCCACGAAACCGGTGCACCTGGTCGCCGGCGAACACTCACGGGCTGGCTGGGATGTACCGCACTGGGCCGAGGAGCAGGCGGCCAGTTTTACCGTGCTGCCGCGTGCGGGGCACCTGATGATGCTCGAAGACCCGCAAGGCTTCGCCAACGCCATCGCCCGCCTGCTCGACTGACCGAGCTCAGAACGATCCTGTCTGTACCTCGCCGCTGCGCACGTAATGCGCCAGCAGTACCCCGTTGGGCGTGCTGCTCGATTCCACCAGCTTGAAGGCTGCAGCCTGTGCGTCATCACCGAACAGGCGCTTGCCGCGCCCCAGCAGCAGGGGATGGATCAACAGGCGCAGTTCGTCCACCAGCCCGGCCGCCAGCAGCTGGCGTACCAGTTCACCGCTGCCTTGGGTCAGCAGCGCCGGGCCGTCCTGTTGCTTGAGCGCGCGCACCGCGCCTGTCACATCGGCACCCAACGTGTGGCTGTTTTGCCACTCGATGGATGTGGGGTGGTGGGTGGCGACATGCTTGGCCACGCCATTGAACAGGTTGGCCAACGGACGATCCGGCGCCTCGGGCCCGACTTCTGGCCAGAACCCGGCGAAGATGTCGTAGGTGCGCCGCCCCAGCAGCAGTTCGAACGGTTGGCTGAACAGGGTTTGCATGGCCTGGCCGAAGGCCTCGTCGGCCAACGGCGGGATCCAGCCGCCATGGGTGAAGCCGCCGCTGGTGTCCTCCTGCGGACCGCCGGGGGCCTGCATGACGCCGTCGAGGGTGATGAAGGCGGCGACGATGAGCTTGCGCATGGGATGAATCTCCTCGGGTGGGTGTGCTGGATAGTCGAACGGGGTTGGCGAGAATCGACAGCAGTGCTGAACGATAGTCAGGGCTCGACGGATGGGGGCGCGGGAGGAGAGAAAACGGGAAAAGGCGCGGTCGCCTGCAGGAGCGGCTAAAGCCACTCCTGCAGAGGGTTCGGCTACAGCCAGTAGGTCACCGCCCACCAGCCCAGGCCACCCATGACCACGGTGTAGGGCAAGGCCATCCACACCATGCGTCCATAGGACAGTCGAACCAGCGGCGCGATCGCCGAGGTCAGCAAGAACAGGAACGCCGCCTGGCCATTGGGCGTGGCCACGCTGGGCAGGTTGGTGCCGGTGTTGATCGCCACCGCCAGGGTTTCGAAGTGCTCGCGGCTCATTGCGCCATTGACGAACGCCTGCTTGACCTCGGTGATGTAGATGGTGGCGACGAACACGTTGTCGCTGATCGCCGACAGCAGGCCGTTGGCCAAGTACAGCATGCCTGGCTGCTGCTCGCTGGGCAGGGCCAGCACCCAGGCGATCAGTGGGCTGAACAGTTGCTGCTGGTGGATCACCGCGACCACGGCGAAGAACACCACCAGCAGCGCGGTGAACGGCATGGCGTCCTGGAACGCGCGGCCCAGGCGGTGCTCGTCGGTGATGCCGGTGAAGGCGGTGATCAGCACGATGACCATCAGGCCGATCAAGCCGACCTCGGCGATGTGCAGGCCCAGGCAGACGATCAGGATCAACGCGGCCAAGCCTTGCACCACCAGGGCGATGCGCTGGGCCGGAGTGCGCGCGGCGTCGTCCTCGGCGGCGTAGGCGGCCAGTACCTGGCGCACACGCTCGGGCATCAGCGTGCCGTAGCCGAACAGGCGCAGCTTCTCCAGCAGCACGCAGGTCACCAGGCCTGCCGCCAGTACCGGCATCGACACCGGCGCGACCTTGAGAAAGAAGTCGGCGAAGTGCCAACCCATTTCATGGCCGATCAGCAGGTTCTGCGGCTCGCCTACCAGGGTGCACACGCCACCCAGCGCCGTGCCCACCGCGCCGTGCATCAGCAGGCTGCGCAGAAAGGCGCGGAACTGGTCGAGGTCGTCGCGGTGCAGTTGTTCGACCTGGTGGTCGCTGTCCAGCGCCGACTCCTCCCGTGGGTTGGTGCCCGAGGCGACCCGGTGGTACACCGCATAGAATCCCACCGCGGCGCTGATAATCACTGCGGTTACGGTCAGCGCGTCGAGGAACGCCGAGAGAAACGCCGAGAGCACGCAGAACAGCAGGCTCAGTATCGCCTTGGAACGCACCCCCAGCAGGATCCGCGAGAACAGATACAGCAGCAGCTCCTTCATGAAGTGAATGCCGGCGACCATGAACATCAGCAGCAGGATTACCGGGAAGTTGTGCTGCAGCTCTTCGTACAGGGCCTCGGGCGTGGTCATGCGCAGCAGCAGCGCCTCGACCAGCAGCAGGCCGCCGGGCATTAGGGGGTAGCACTTGAGCGCCATCCCCAGGGTGAAGATGAACTGGATCACCAGCACCCAGCCGGTAACCACCGGGCCAAGGGTCGCCAGCAGCAACGGGTTGAGCACCAGGAACAGGCAGATGATGGCCTTGTACCAACGCGGCGACTGGCCCAGGAAACCATGGGCGAGGGTGCCGGTCAGGGAACGGGACATGAATTTGTATCCTTTTGATTCAGCAGTGGCGCAAGGTGCCGTATCGCGCCTCGGGGTGCAAGTCATCCAGTCCGGCTTTTGGCACATGTGCAGCCTTGCGGGTACGCTAAGATCCGGCGTTGTGAACCCTTTTCCCACAGGAGTGCCGCTCGTGACCGAATACACCGCGTTCAAGGTCGAACTGACCGACAACATCGCCCACGTGCAGATCAACCGCCCGGACAAGATCAACGCGATGAACGCCGCCTTCTGGGAAGAACTGGTCGAGATCTTCCAATGGATCGACGACACCGACGCGGTGCGCGTGGTGGTCATCAGCGGCGCTGGCAAGCACTTCTCCTCCGGTATCGACCTGACGATGCTGGCCACCCTGGCGCAGCAACTGGGCAAGGACGTCGGCCGCAACGCCCGGGTGATGCGCCGCACCATCCTGCGCCTGCAAGGCTCGTTCAACGCCGTGGACAACTGCCGCAAGCCGGTGCTGGCGGCGATCCAGGGCTACTGCATCGGTGGCGCCATCGATATGGTTTCGGCCTGCGACATGCGCTACTGCGCCGCTGACGCGCAGTTCTCGATCAAGGAGATCGACATGGGCATGGCCGCCGATGTCGGCACCTTGCAACGTTTGCCGCGTATCATCGGCGACGGCATCATGCGCGAGCTGGCCTACACCGGCCGCCGGGTCGACGCCCAGGAGGCGCTGCGCATCGGCCTGGTCAACCGCGTCTATGATGACCAGGCGGCGCTGCTCGACGGGGTCTTTGCCATCGCCCGCGAGATTGCCGCAAAATCGCCGATCGCCGTGGCCGGCACCAAGGAGATGATCAGCTACATGCGTGACCATCGCATCGACGATGGCCTGGAGTACATCGCCACCTGGAACGCCGCCATGCTGCAGTCCGAAGACCTGCGTGTGGCCATGGCCGCGCACATGAGCAAACAGCAACCGACGTTCGCCGACTGACTGGACAGTGGCGGGCGCCATCAAGGGACCCGAACCATGTCAGCACGCTGGACAACCGCAGTACTCGACCCGCAGATCACCGGGGGGCTGGCCGTCGCCCGCAGCCCGGAAGGGTTCCTGGTGGACGCCAACGGCGCGCTGTTCCCCCGCGACTGGCTCAAGCGCCAGGACCTGGACGTGCTGTGCGAGCATGGTATCGGCCATTTCGATGGCCAGCCGGTGTTCCTGTTGGAACTGCGCGGGGCCGGTGAGGTGCCGGGTTGCCACTGGCAGGGGCTACGCCGGTTCATGCTCGAGGGCGACTTCGATACCTACAAGGTGCTCGGTTACGCAGCGCAGATCGGTACCTGGGCTCGCGAGCACCGTTTCTGCGGCAGTTGCGGGCAGGCCATGACGCAGATTCGCTGGGAGCGGGCGATGTATTGCCAGCCCTGCGACTTGCGCAGCTATCCGCGGATTTCACCGAGCATGATCGTGCTGATTACTCGCGGGGACGAGGTGCTTCTGGCCCGTTCGCCGCGCTTCGTCACCGGGGTCTACAGCACCCTGGCGGGGTTCGCGGAGCCTGGGGAGTCGGCCGAGGACTGCCTGGTGCGCGAGGTGCGTGAGGAGGTGGCGGTGGAGGTGAAAAACATCCAGTACGTTGGTAGCCAGTGCTGGCCGTTTCCGCATTCGATGATGCTGGGGTTTCATGCCGAGTATGCTGGGGGGGAGATTGTCATGCAGGCGGATGAGATCGAGGATGCGCGGTGGTTCAATGTGCATGAGTTGCCGCCTTTGCCGGCGGGGCGGTCGATTGCTCGGTATCTGATAGATCTGTATGTTGCTCGGCGGTTGGGGTTGCCTGAGCCGGTTTTGCCTGCCTGAGTTGGTTTTAGTTGGTTTTAGTTGGGTTGGTTGGTTTTGGAAGTTGTAGGCGCATTCATTTGCGATGTCGACGCTTATTCACCTTTCCGCCCTTACGGCGGGTCACTTTTTGTCAAACGCCCGGAGCGCCGGCCGGACAAAAGTAACCAAAAAACGCTGCGCTCCGTTCATCCGGCCCTCCGCTTCGCTCCGGGTCCCCTCACTCCGGCCTTGCTCCCGGGAGGACCGCGCTGCAGGGCCCATCCTGGGCCCCAGCGCTTGACGGGCATCCATGCCCGTCACCTCCCTGCGCAAGACCTCCGTTCGGCCTCCTGAAGTCGCGA
>CAJYNG010000027.1 GCA_913775725.1 uncultured Stenotrophomonas sp.
AGGCAACGTCAAGTTCCACAGCAGAAGCCAGAGCCAAAGCGGCTCTGGCTTTTCTGTTTGTGGGGCGGGGCGGTGTGGGCAGGCAGGACCGTTGGCGCCATGGATGGCGCCATCGAGCCCCCAGGGATGGGTTTACGGCGTGTCCTGCCTGCCCACACCGCCCCGCCCCCCACGGAAGCCCGCTGTTGCTGTTGCTTCGGCTTTTGCCATTGATTCGGCAGGTGCAGGGCTGCAAGCCCTGCTCGACCAACCCCTCACACCGTGATGGTCTGGGTCAGCGACTCCCACGTTGGTGGCACCGGCCACGCCGCCGCCTGGTTGCCATCCAGCACCCTGCGCAGATCGCGCGGATCGATCTGCGGTGCCAGTACATGCACCAGCTCCAGTGCGTAATCACGCAGCACGCGGTCGCGCGGCAGCACCGCCCAGGCAATGCACTCCGTGATCGGCTCCGGGGCCGGCCACGAGCGCAGGTCTTCATCGTTGGAACTGACCGCCATCTCGGCCAGCAGGCCTACACCCAGACCGGTACGCACGTAGGTCTTGATCAGGTCGGCATCGAGCGCGGTCAGCGCCAGGTCGGGCACCAGCCCATTGGCGGCGAAGGCGCGCTGCAGCGACGAGTTCGGTCGCGTCGAGGATTCGTAGCTGATCAATGGCTGGCGAGCCAGCGCGGCCAGGTCCGGGGCGCGGCCGGCGCGGTCCAGCGGGTGGCCCTTTGGCACCACCACCAGACGCCGCCAGCGGAACAGCGGCACCGCGATGCCATCGGTGGGCTCACCGCCGGCGGTGCTGATGATGGCGATATCCGCGTCACCCTGGTTCAAGCGATCCAACGCGTCGGCTTCGCCGGCCTGCTGCAGGTGCACGCTGACCTGCGGGTAGGCCTGCTTGATGGCAGCCACTGCCGGCGGCAGCACGAAGCGCGCCTGGGTGTGGGTGGTGGTCAGGATCAGCTGGCCCTGGCTCTCGCGGCGCTGGTTGGCCGCATAGGTGCGGATGTTGTTGGCCTCGGCCAGCACCGAACGGGCGCGGGCAATCACCTCGGTGCCGGCCGGGGTGACCGACTCCAGGCTGCGGCCCTTGCGCACGAACAACAGGAAGCCGAGCTCGTCCTCCAGCTGCTTGAGCTGCTTGGACAGGCCAGGCTGGGTGGCATGCACGCGCGAGGCGGCGAGCGTGATGTTCAGCTCGGCGTCGGCGATGGCAACCAGGTAGCGCAGCTGGGTCAGCGTCATGGGAGGCAGGCGGCGTGGGGCGGAGGTCCACTCTAGGGTCATTTGCCGTCACCAGCTTATAACCAAAGGTTGTTTAAGAAAGGTATCTGGTCATTTCCGGGCGTCATATGCCGGCGCTACGGTCAGCCGGCAGCCGCTGGCCTGAACAGCCAGCCCTCCCCCTTCGCCCGCCGAAGCCCGGCGCGGCCCCGTTTCCGGAGCGCTTCCATGGCCCTGTACGACTCCATCCTCGATACCGTCGGCAACACCCCCATCGTCAGGCTGCAGCGCCTGGCGCCCCCGCAGGTCAGCGTCTACGCCAAGGTCGAGTCGTTCAACCCGGGCGGCTCGGTGAAGGACCGCCTGGCGCTGGCGATCATCCTCGACGCCGAAGCGCGTGGCGTGCTCAAGCCGGGCGACACCATCGTCGAAGCCACTTCAGGCAACACCGGCGTGGCACTGGCGATGGTCGCCGCCGCGCGCGGCTACAAGTTCGTGGCCACCATGGTTGAAACCTTCTCGGTGGAGCGCCGCAAGCTGATGCGCGCCTATGGCGCCAAGGTGATCCTGACCCCGGCCGCCGAACGCGGCAGCGGCATGGTGCGCAAGGCGGCTGAACTGGCCGAACAGCACGGCTGGTTCCTGGCCAGCCAGTTCGCCAACCCGGCCAACCCGGCCTATCACCGCAACACCACCGCCGCCGAGATCCTGCGCGATTTCGCCGGCAAGCGGCTGGACTACTTCGTCAGCGGCTGGGGCACCGGCGGCACGCTCACCGGTGTTGGCGAAGTGCTGAAGGTCGCGCGCCCGCAGACCCGCATCATCGCCACCGAACCGGCCGGCGCCGCACTGTTGAAGGGCGACGATTGGAAGCCGCACAAGATCCAGGGCTGGACGCCGGATTTCGTGCCGGACGTACTCAACCGCGATGTGGTGGATGAACTGGTGACGGTGGAAGATGACCGCGCCATCGCCACCGCACGCCGACTGGCTGCGGAAGAAGGCATCTTCGTCGGCATCTCCGCCGGCGCTACCGTGGCCAGCGCATTGGACGTGGCTGGCCGTGCTGAACCGGGCTCGGTGATCCTGGCGATGCTGCCGGACACCGGTGAACGCTATTTCTCCACGCCGCTGTTCGCCGATGTGAATGAGGGTTCCGACGACGACTGGCTGGCCGGCCTGCCGTGACACCCGGGGTCAGAGCCTTTTCCATCCGGAAAAGGCTCTGACCCCATCCTGCTGCATACCCGGGGTCGGAGCCCTTTTCCGCAGGAAAAGGGCTCCGACCCCGTTCTGCTTCAGCCTGCGTGAAGGCGTCGCACGCCATCGTGCGTGAAGGCCGTTGGATCGCAGCGCGTGAGACGGTCATGACGCAGTATCGATGCCCTGTCCCCTACCGTGGGAACAGCCGGCGCAGATGCTGCGCGGAACACCTCACAGGCAGGAGACGGACGCATGAAGATCGAAGTTTGGCAGGGCGACATCACGACCCTGGCGGTGGATGCGATCGTCAACGCGGCCAATGAATCACTGCTCGGTGGCGGCGGTGTCGACGGTGCGATCCATCGTGCCGCGGGCCCTGCGCTGCTGGCCGAGTGCGAGCAGCTGCCGGAACTGCGCCCGGGCGTGCGTTGCCCGACCGGCGAAGTGCGCGCCACCGACGCCTATGCATTGCCGGCGCGGCATGTACTGCACACGGTGGGCCCGGTCTGGCACGACGGCCAGCGCGACGAACCGGCATTGCTGGCCAACTGCTACTGGAAATCGCTGCAGCTGGCCGAGTCGCTGGGCGTGCAGTCGATCGCGTTCCCGGCGATCAGCTGCGGCGTGTATGGCTATCCGCTGTACCAGGCCGCGCAGATCGCAGTGACCGAAACACTGGCGTGGCAGCGCAGCCATGCACAGCCGATGCGCATCGTGCTGGTGGCGTTCAACACTGCCACGGCGAAGGCCTACCAGCAGGCGTTGAGCGCCGCCGGGCAAAGCACGGACAACGAACCGCGCGGGTCGGTGCTGCCGCCTCTGGGCGATTCGGGCTTCGCCGCTGCGCACTGAATCCCGGTGCGCGACGTAAAGGAAAAGGCCGGGCATTGCCCGGCCTTTTCCGTTGCATCGTTGTCGTCATCCACGCGCGGCGTGGATCACGCTCAACGGCTGGCGGCTTCCACCGCGGCGGCGTCATCGGCCACGGCGGCGGCATCGGCGGCGGCACGTGCCGCCGAAGCCGCAGCTCCGTCGGCGCTGGCACCCTCGACCTGCACGCGCACTTCCACCATGCCCGCACCGTTGTTCAGGCTGGACACGTCCACGGTGTAGTGGCCGGCCGGCAGGGTCTCTTCCAGGCGCGAATTGGTACCGCTGCCACCGTCATCATCGGTCAGCTCGACGTCGCCGCCGACCACGCGCAGCACGGTATCGACCTGGCTGGAAATCGCATCCAGGCGCACGTCGGCCGGGCGGTCCAGGGTCAGCAGGAAGCGGCGGCGGCCATCGTTGTCGAGCATCGTGTACACGCTGCCCGACTTCGGCAGCGCCGTGCCATCGCGCTCGACCAGATTGCCGGGCAGCTCGATGCGGTTGGCCGACAGGGTGAACATGCCGTTGACGCCGTCGCCCAAACCGCGTGCAGTCAGGGTGTACTTGCCTGGCTTCAGCGACAGGGTCAGGCGCGAGTTGGTGCTGTCCCCGCCATCGTCATTCTCGGCGTCCACGCCCTGGCCCGACAGCTTCAGCACCGGATCGAAGACATCCGACACCAGGCGGATCTCGTACAGGCCGGCCTTGTCCACCTGCAGGGTGTAGTCCTGGGAACCACCGGCCAGCATGTCGACGATCTCGCCACTGCCCGCCAGCGGCTTGCCGTCGTACGGCACCAGCTTCTCGGCGCGCAGGCGGTACGGACCGTAATCGGTCGAGCCGTTGGCGTTGACCGCTACCTGGTAGGTGCCACCACCGTTGGCACGGAAGGCCAGCGAGACGTCGCCTTCGCGCTCGTAGCCGGTGTTGCTGCTGGCCACCAGGCTGCCGTTGTTGAACACAGCGATCGAGCCGCTCAGCGAACCGGTCAGCTTCAGCCCGACCAGCTGCTTGTCTTCCAGCTTGATCTGGTAGAGCTGGTGGTGGCTGCCGTCGTTGTAGTTGATGCCGCTGCGCGAGGTGATTTCGCCGGACACCGGCTTGTCGAAATCGAGCGACGCGGCCTTGCCTGCGTCACCGCCGCCGCCGAGACGGTTGCAACCGCCGGCGATCAGGACCGTGGCGACGGCCAGTGTGATTGCTGCCAAACGCATGTTGTTTCTCCTTGGCCTTCCATGTGGTTCCCACGCACCGGCCGGGCGCGTGGGGGCGGAAACGATACCCGCAAAAGCAAACGCCGGCGTGATGCCGGCGTTGCCTTGTTCATCCAGCGATGGGACGGATCAACCGTTCCACTTGCCCAGCGCGGCCAGGCCGTTGTCCTTGGCGCGCTCGTACACGGTCTTCTGGGCAGCAGCGTAGTTGCCCTTCATGTCCTTGGCCCACAGCTTCAGCGCGGCCTGCTGCATGGCGCGGCCGTAGGAGAAGCTCAGCGGCCACGGCAGGTTGCCCAGCTGGTTCATCGCGTTCAGGTGCTCGGTGGATTGCTCGTCGCTCTGGCCACCGGACAGGAACACCACGCCCGGCAGGATCGCCGGCACGGTGCTCTTCAGGCACATCACGGTCGACTCGGCCACTTCCTCGACGTCGGCCTGCTCATCGCAGCCCTTGCCGGAGATGACCATCGAGGCCTTCAGGATGGTGCCTTCCAGCAGCACGTTCTGCTGGTACAGGGCATCGAACAGCGAACGCAGGGTGGCTTCGGTGACTTCGTAGCAGGTCTCGATGTCGTGGTCGCCGTCCATGATCACTTCCGGCTCGACCATCGGCACCAGGCCACATTCCTGGCACAGGGCCGCATAGCGGGCCAGCGCGTGGGCGTTGGACTCGATGCAGGTGCCCGACGGAATGCTCTCGCCGATGTTGATCACCGCACGCCACTTGGCGAAGCGCGCACCCAGCTTGTAGTACTCCTGCAGGCGCTCGCGCAGGCCGTCCAGGCCCTCGGTCACCAGCTCGCCCGGGCAGCCGGCCAGCGGGTGCGCACCCTTGTCCACCTTGATGCCCGGAATCATGCCGTGGTCGGCCATGTACTTGGCGAACGGCACGCCGTCCTTGGTCGACTGACGGATGGTTTCGTCAAACAGGATGGCGCCGGAAATGTGCTCGTTGAGCTTCGGCGTGGTCAGCAGCAGTTCGCGGTAGGCACGACGGTTCTCCTCGGTGTTCTCGATACCGACGCCAGCGAAACGCTTGGCGATGGTAGCGGTGGATTCGTCGATCGCGATGATGCCCTTGCCCGGGGCAACCATGGCCTGGGCGGTTTCAGCCAGCTGTTCGATGCTCATGTACTTCCTGTGGCGGGTGCGGGAAAAACGTAAGTATAGCCCGCAGCCTGTTGCCCCGACGTGGAAGCCAGCCTGGAAACGATTCCAATGTCCGCGCAGGACAAGGGATGTCCTGCGGCATGGGGTCAGAGCCCCTTTGGAGAGCTGACCCCGGGTCGGATCCGCACAGCGGCTCCGACCCAAGGCCGACGGGGTTTACAGATCGCCCAGACCGCTGGCGCGGCCGTCGTCGCCCACTTCCAGCAGGCGCAGGGTGTTGGTCGCACCCAGGGTTTCCATGTGCTCACCGCTGGTGAACACCACACGGTCACCGGCCTGCAGCAGTTCGGCTTCCACCAGCAGGCGGATGCTGCCGCGTGCGGCTTCGCGCGGGGTCAGGCCACGGCTGTCGAAGTTGATCGGGTAGACATCGCGCATCAGCGCCATCTGCCGGCGCGCACCGTCGTGGCGGGTGACCGCGAACACCGGCGCCTTGGCGCGGAAACGCGACAGGTAGCGCGCGGTGCCACCGGATTCGGTCATCGCCACGATCGCGCGCACGCCCACGTGCTGCGACAGGAACATGGTGGCCATGGCGATGGCCTGGTCGGCACGTTCCAGGTTGCGCGGCGAAGCGTTGAAGTCGGTCTCGGTCTGGAACTGGCGCTCGGCGCCCAGGCAGATGCGTGCCATCGCTTCCACGGCCTTGACCGGGTAGGCACCGGCGGCGGTTTCGGCCGACAGCATCACCGCGTCGGTACCATCGATGACCGAGTTGGCCACGTCCAGCACTTCGGCGCGGGTCGGGATCGGGCTTTCGACCATCGACTGCAGCATCTGCGTGGCCGTGATCACCACCTTGTTCTGTGCCAGCGAGGCCTTGATGATCTTCTTCTGCAGGCCCGGCAGTTCGGCGTCGCCGATTTCCACGCCGAGGTCGCCACGGGCCACCATCACCACGTCGCTGGCCTCGACGATCTCTTCCAGGTTCTCGATCGCCTCGGTACGTTCGATCTTCGACACCAGCGCAGCATCGCAGCCATGCGAGCGGGCGATGTCACGCGCGTCGTTCATGTCCTGCGCGTTGCGGCAGAACGACACGGCGATGAAGTCGACACCGATCTTGGCGACGATGCCGATCAGCTCCTTGTCGCGTTCGGTCAGCGCGCCCAGCGAGAGGCCGCCGCCCTGCTTGTTCAGGCCCTTGCGGTCGGACAGCACACCGTCGTTGAGCACGGTGTTGATGATGCGCTCGCCCTGCACCTCCACCACCTGCAGCTGCATCAGGCCATCGTCGAGCAGCAGCACATCGCCCGGGCCCACGTCCTGCGGCAGGCCGAGGTAGCTCACGCCAACCTGGGTGGCATCACCGGGGCCGGCGTTGGTGCTGGCGATCAGGTCGAAGCGGTCACCCGCCTTGAGCTGCACCTTGCCTTCGGCGAAGCGCTCGATGCGGATCTTCGGGCCCGGCAGGTCGGCCAGGATGCCCACTTCCACGCCCACGCGGGCCGCAGCGGCGCGCACTTCGGCAGCACGCTTGGCCTGGCCGGACGGATCGCCGTGGCTGAAGTTCAGGCGCACCACGTTGACGCCAGCGCGGAACAGATCCTCCAGCACGCCCGGCGGATCAGTGGCCGGACCGAGGGTGGCAAGGATCTTGGTGCGACGCTGACGCTCGAACATGATGAAGGGGCCTCTCCCGATAAAGAACGGAAATTAGCACATCCTTCACGCCGCATGTATACGGTTACAGCCTTGTGCTGCCTGACTTCGCGGGTCATGGAACGGACATCGGCCGGACATACGCTGGCGCAGGGCGCTCTGTTGAGCCGAGCCCATGCTCGGCTGGGCATGCGCCGGAGCAGCCGAGCATGGGCTCGGCTGCACAGGAGGCTAGGCCAGCAGCGTTTCCAGCTGCACCGGCTCACGTGCCAGCTGGCCGGCACCGGCTTCAGTGAGTTCTGCCTCGCCGCCAAAGCCCCACAGCACACCGACACTGCGCAGGCCGTGGTGGCGCGCGCCTTCGATGTCCATGCGGCGGTCGCCGATCATCCAGCACTGTGCCGGCTGCACCTGCAGCCGACGCAGCGCCTCACCCACCAGTTCCGGCTTGTGGCTGCGCGAGCCGTCCAGGGTGGAACCGACGATCTCCTCGAACAATCCGCCGAACGGTAGGTGGGCGAGGATGCGGCGCGCATGCGGCTCGTTCTTGGCCGTGACCACCGCCAGGCGGTGGCCACGACCGTGCAGCGTGCGCAGGGTGTCTTCCACCTGCGGGTACACCGTGTGCTCGCGCCAGCCCTCGGCGTCGAAGCGCTCACGGTAGTAGCCCACCGCCTGCTCCACCCGCGCCGGTTCACCGAACAGCGGCGCGAAGGTGGTCCGCAGCGACGGACCGATCCAGCCCAGCAGCGTCTCCTGCGGCGGCACCGGATGGTCCATCTTCTGCAGCGCATAAGCGATGCAGGCGGTGATGCCCACCTGCGAATCGATCAGCGTGCCATCGAGGTCGAAGAACAGGACATCCTTGCTGCGCTCGGCACTCATGCGCCGCGCGCGTCGAGTGCGGCCACCGCCGGCAGGGTCTTGCCTTCCAGGAACTCCAGGAACGCACCGCCGCCAGTGGAGATGTAGCTGACCTGCTTGGCGATATCGAACTTGTCGACCGCCGCCAGGGTGTCGCCGCCACCGGCGATGGAGAATGCCGGCGAGCTGGCGATGGCGCGGGCCAGCGCTTCGGTGCCCTTGCTGAAGGCTTCGAACTCGAACACACCGACCGGACCGTTCCAGACCACGGTGCCGGCCTTGTCGATCAGCTGCGCGTACTGCGCAGCGGTCTGCGGGCCGATGTCCAGGATCAGATCGTCTTCGGCAACGGCGTCGACCGCCTTCACTTCGGCAACAGCGTCCGGCATGAACTGCTTTGCGGTGACCACGTCGACCGGCAGCGGAATGTCGGCGCCACGCGCCTTGGCATCGGCCACGATCTTCTTCGCGGTATCCAGCAGGTCCGGTTCGTACAGCGACTTGCCGACCTTGTAGCCAGCGGCAGCAATGAAGGTATTGGCGATGCCGCCACCGACGATCAGCTGATCGACCTTGCCGACCAGGTTGGCCAGCAGTTCCAGCTTGGTGCTGACCTTGCTGCCGGCGACGATGGCCAGCAGCGGCTTGGCCGGTGCATCCAGCGCCTGCGCCAGCGCGTCCAGTTCGGCCATCAGCAGCGGGCCACCGGCAGCGACCGGGGCGAAGCGGATGACACCGTGGGTGGAGGCCTGCGCACGGTGCGCGGTGCCGAAGGCATCCATCACGAACACATCGCACAGCGCCGCGTACTTCTTCGACAGGGCTTCATCGTCCTTGCCCTCGCCGACGTTCATGCGGCAGTTTTCCAGCAGCACCAGCTGGCCCGGCTGCACGTCGACGCCGTCGACCCAGTCACGCACCAGCGGAACCTCGCGGCCGAGCAGCTCGGACAGGCGCTGGGCGACCGGCGCCAGCGAATCGGCTTCGCTCCACACGCCTTCCTTCGGGCGCCCCAGGTGCGAGGTGACCATCACCGCCGCGCCCTGCTCCAGCGCGCGCTTGAGCGTCGGCAGCGAAGCGGTGATGCGCTGTTCGGAGGTGATGCGGCCATTCTCGATCGGCACGTTCAGATCCTGGCGGATCAGCACGCGCTTGCCGGAGAGGTCGAGGTCGGTCATGCGGACGATGGACATGGGCAACTCTTTGGCTCAGGGACGGGATGCCGGGGTACGGCAGACGGCCATTGTATCGGGTACGGGTGGTGGGAGGGCCGATGCCTGCGGCAGGCAGAGGCGCAGGGCAACTGCAACTGCCAAAGCGCTGGCGCTTCATGATGCTGGAGGTGGGCCGGAGCGGTGTGGGCTGGCAGGGGGCGCCGTGAATCCGTCCATGGAGGCTTGGCAGCCGCATCCATGCGGCTGACACCCCTGCCAACCCACACCGCCCCGGCCTCGACAGGTTCATGAGGTGATGCGGATGGCAAAGGCGGAAGCAAGAGCGGTTTCTAGTGTCGGACGGAGAAGGAATGTAGAGCCGAGCCCATGCTCGGCTGGAGATTTCGCGGAGAGCAGCCGAGCGTGGGCTCGGCTCTATAAAGAGCGCCCAGCGAAGCTGCTTTGCTTTTGCTCTTCTTCTTTCTCTTCCGTGGGTGGAAGCAACCGGAAATTGTCAGAGGCCGGGCGGGGTGGGTTCGCGGGGGTGTCAGCCGCATGGATGCGGCTGCCAAGCCTACAAGGACGTACTTGCGGCGTCCCCCACGAACCCACCCCGCCCGGCCAAGCGCGGCTTTTGCTTTTGCTTTGCACGACCAACCCCACCCACGAGGGGCTGCGCCGTTCGCCGGAACCTACGCCGAAGGCGCCGGCTTCTGCCGAAGCAGGCTGACCGCCAGGCCACCCACTACCAGCACACCCAAGCCCAACAACGCCCACAGCAACCACGACTTCCAATCGTGCTGCGGTTTCAGCGCCGCGTCGCCGGCCAGCGGCTCCGGGCTGCCTTCCAGGCGCGCCAGCGTCGGCTGCCACGACGGATCATTGCGCTGCCGCAGTTCCTCGATCAGCACACCGATCGGTGCCTCCATCCGACGCGCGGTCGCGCTGCCCACCGCCAGTGCATACGGCGCTGCCCCCTGGCTCAGGAACACCAGCACTTCCGGCTGGTAGCCCAGGCGCAGGGTCGGTGCGGTCGCGGTTTCCGCCGGGTTGGCCACCAGCTTCCAGTAGCGGTCGCGATGCACGCCGCCCAGCGGCTGGGCCGCTGATTGCTGGCGCTGGCCCTGCGCGCCCTGCTGCAACTGGTAGGCAATCCACGGCGCACTGCGGCGCTGCCACTCTGCACTCTCGTCGTCGCGGCTGAACAATGTCCACTGCACCAGGCTGTTGTCGGTGCTGGCCACGTCGGCACGCGCCGCCGGGAATCGGCCATCCATTTCGAAGGTGAATTCGCCCTTGCCCGTCGAGGCCGGTTCCAGCGACAACCACTCCCACGGCAGGGTGGCCGGTGCTGGCGGCAGTTCCGCCAGTACGCTGCGCAGCGTCGGCAAGCGCGCATCGCCCTGTGCCAGTACGCGCAGGTAGCGTGCCTCGCCATTCACCTGCAGGCGGCGCTGCAGCAGGCGCTTGCCGGCGCGCTGCAGGTCCACCAGCGGAATGTCACGCCCGACCGCCCGCCAGTGTTGCAGATCGTCGCTGGCATCCAGCTGCACCTGCGCCTGCAACGGCTGTCCGCTGTCAGCCCAATCCAGCACCAGTGCCGCCAACGGTTGCTGGCCGAGCACACTGGCATCAATCAGCCAACCACCCTGCCCGTTCGCTGCCGCACCGCCGCTCACGCGTGCTTCGACGCGACGGACACGGCCATCGGTATCGCGCTCGGTCAGCAACTGCAGATCGTTGCGCTGTGCTTCGGCCAGCGGCGGCAACGCGAACCACGGCAGCTCACGCTGCACAGGCGGCTGTGCCAGCGGCTGGTCCGGCGCCAGCAATGCCGATGGCAACGATTGGCCGGCGGCGTTGAACACCTGCAGGTCACCCAGGTCTGCGGCACCTGCACGGCGATAGATCGCCGGCTCCAGAACTACCCTGTACGCACCGGACTGTGCGCTGGACAGCGTCAGCGGCCACTGCTCGGCGTACTGCGTGCGGTAGTCGGCGGCCTGCACCGCGACGGCGGCCAGCATGCCGAACATCGCCGGCAGCAGCGCCCTGCTCCACTTCCTCATTGTTTTTCCTCCACGGACGGCGCCGCGCTGGGCGGTGCCGGTGCCAGATAACCCACGACCGTGCACAGCAGGCCGTAGGCGATGAACGATGCGATGCCCAGCAGGTTGCCCAGGTGCTGGCGATCGACAATGACCAGTTTGGCCAGTACCACGCCCATCAGCACGGCACCGACCATCCACAGCACGCGCTGGCCACGGCGCGATCCCCACACCCAGGCAATCACGCCGAGCACGCTCCACAGCACGGTCAGGCTGGTCTGCGCCAGGCTGAAGCGCATCATCGACGCGTTCCACGACAGGCCGCCCCACTGATGCACGCCATGCAGCACAACGCTGGTCAGCGCGACGAAGGTTGCAAGTGACAGCAACGGCATACGGATGTTCAGCAATGCCTGCGGTGCCTGCGGCCCCTGAGCGCTGTACAGCCAGCGCGCCAGCAGCAACAGGCTCAACCATTGGCCGATCTCGGCCGGATTCAACACCGGCAGCCACAACAGCGGCGCGGCGTCGCCCGGCAGCAGCTGGCCGAACAGCCAACCCATGGACAGCAGCCCGAACAGCACGCACTGCAGCGGCTGGCGCACGCTGTCGAACGCTGCACCCAGCGGCCAACGCAGTGCGTTCCAGCGCCACAGCGACAGCGCCGCCATCAGCAACCACGGCAGGGTCACCAGCAGCGTCGTCCAGCCCTGTGCCAGATCGGCCTCGCCACCGCCCCACAGGGCCAGCAGCGAAAGCAGCGACGGCCACAGCAGCCACCACAGGAACTGCGCGATGCGCGCCACCGTGTCGCCCCCCTGGCGCAGGCACAGCAGCGTGCGCACACCCAGCACCGCGAACACCGCCCAGGCCAGCGCGCCGTAGCCGGCAAACGGCTGATGGTGCGCATCACTCTGCAAAAGCGCCAGCGGGAAGCCCAGCGCCAGCATCGCCAGTGCGGTCACCCCCAGCGCGCGCGCCGGCTGGCGGCGCTGTACTTCGGCGGCCAGCCACGCGGTGACGGCAGCCAGCACCAGCAATGCATCCACTTCGGTGCGGTACGGGAAGAAACGGGTGATCTCATGCACCAGGCCACCCAGCCACCACAGCAGGCCCCACAGGTAGTAGACCAGGGCAATCTCGTGGCGTGACCTGCGCTGGTAGCTCCAGGCCGACGCGAAGCCAGCCAGTGCCAGCAGCAGCGCCCCGATGGCAGTCGGATTGATCAGGAAGCGCAGATCCTCATGCCAGTGGTCGCCGCCGGCCACGAAGGCGAACGCAGCGCCGATCTGCAGCAGCGCACCGGACACCTGCGGCAGCCAGCGCTTCTGGCGCAGGCCCAGCCAGGCCAGGCCTGCACCTTCCAGCGCAAACACGGCACCGGTGGCCCGCGCCGACAATGCCAGCGGCACCGCCAGCGTGGCGAAGCCCACCGCAAGCACGGCATGCGACTGCGCCAGCAGGGTGTACGACGCACGTGCGATCAGCGCCCGTGCCAGTACCGCGTAGATCACGGCCAGGCCCAGCGCACACAGTGCCAGCGTCATCGGCTGCTCGTGCAGCATGCCCGCCTGCAACGAGAACGCGACCAGCGGCGTGCCGAACACCAGGCTGCCATCGATCAGGTCGCGCCGGCCGGCCGGTTGGCGGCGCGCGTACAGCAGCGGAATCAACAGGTAGAACACGAAGAACAGCAGCAGGAACGGCTCAGTGCTGCTGAACTTGTCCGGTGCGTACTGCAGCACGCCCCAGAACGTACCGATGCCGAAGGTGAAGGCGAAACCCAGCAGATTCAGCGCACGCCATGGACGGAACCAGGCGATGGCGAAGATGCCTGCATTGAGCACCGCGTAGTAGCTGAACAACCCCACATGGTTGCCACTGCCGGTGGACAGCCACAGCGGGGCCATGAAGCCGGCCAGGATGCCCAGCACCGCCAGCGTGCGCGAGTTCTGCACTACCGCCAGCACACACAGCCCGGCCACCAGTGCAATGGAGCTGACGAAGGCGAAGCCGGGCGGAATCAGGTCGAAGCGCTTGAACGCCGCGAAGATGGTCAGCAGCAGCACGCCGATGGCACCGCCCTGCAAGGCCAGCGCGAACAAGCGCCTGCGCTCGCGCTGGTGCCAGCCGAAGGCCAGCAGGCCCAGTGCGCCTACGGTGACGCCAGCCAGGCGCAGCTCGATCGGCAGCACCAGCCAGCCCTGGTCACTGACGTACTTCAACAATGCGGCGACACCGGCCAGCAGCACCAGCATGCCGATCTTCACCGGCACGTTGCCCTCGGTGAACCAGCGTTTGACCGCGCCGATGCCGCGTTCGATGAAATTCGGCAGCGCCGGTTCTGGCGGCAACGGCGGCAGCTCCGGCACCGGCGGTGGTGCAGCAGGACGGGGGGCTGGCGCCTCGATGGGCGCGGCCTCTCGCACCGGCGGTTGTGGGGGCGGCGGTGCAGCCGCAGCCACCGGCCGCAGGAACGGTGGATCGGCACTGGCCGCGGGCGTGACCACCGGCCGTTCAGGCGCGGGCGCGGGCGTGGCGGCGGCCGGCTTGGCAGCGGCAGGCGCGGCGGCCATCGCGCTTTCCAGCGCAGCGACGCGGCGGCGCAGGCCGGCGATCATCACCAGCGCGACTACCAGCAGCAGCGGGATGGCCAACAGGACCAGTACGACCAGGGCGATCAGTGCTTCCATTGCGTGCTTCCATTGCGTTCCCGCGCCCCAGCGGCAGCGGTCGACCGCCCCATGCTACGACAGGGTGGGCCCCATAAACGACGAACCCCGGCCAGGCCGGGGTTCGTCTACGATCTTCGCCGGCCTTACTTGGCGGCGATGACCTTGGCCATTTCCAGGCACTTGTTCGAGTAGCCCCACTCGTTGTCGTACCAGGTCACCAGCTTGACGAAGGTGCCGTCCAGGGCGATGCCGGCATCGGCGTCGAACACCGAGGTGCAGGTTTCGCCGCGGAAATCGGTGGCCACGACCTTGTCTTCGGTGTAGCCGAGGATGCCCTTCAGCGGGCCTTCGCTCTGCGCCTTCACTTCCGCGCAGATCTCGGCGTAGGTGGCTTCCTTTTCCAGCTCGACGGTCAGGTCGACCACCGACACGTCCGAGGTCGGCACGCGGAAGCTCATGCCGGTCAGCTTCTTGTTCAGTTCCGGGATGACCACGCCGACGGCCTTGGCCGCACCGGTGGACGACGGGATGATGTTCTCCAGGATGCCACGGCCGCCGCGCCAGTCCTTGTTGGACGGGCCATCGACAGTCTTCTGGGTGGCGGTGGCCGCATGCACGGTGGTCATCAGGCCGCGCTTGATGCCCCACTTGTCGTTGATGACCTTGGCCAGCGGGGCCAGGCAGTTGGTGGTGCACGAGGCGTTGGAGATGATCGCCTGGCCGGCGTAGGTCTTGTCGTTCACGCCGTACACGAACATCGGCGTGTCGTCCTTCGACGGAGCCGACATGATGACCTTCTTGGCGCCGGCATCGATGTGCTTCTGCGCGGTTTCCTTGGTCAGGAACAGGCCGGTGGCTTCCAGCACCACGTCGGCGCCGACTTCGTCCCACTTCAGGTTGGCCGGGTCGCGCTCCTGGGTCAGGCGGATCTTCTTGCCGTTGACCAGCAGGTCGTTGCCCTGCACCGCCACGTCGGCCTTGAAGCGGCCGTGCACGGAGTCGTACTTGAGCATGTAGGCCAGATAGTCCGGCTCCAGCAGATCGTTGATGGCCACGATTTCGATGTCGTCGCCGAAGTTCAGCACCGCCGAGCGCAGGACGTTACGCCCGATGCGACCGAAACCGTTGATACCAACCTTGATTGCCATGTTCTCAAGCTCCTGCGGCCGCGACGGGTGCGGCGGGATGGATAGGGCCCACAAGTCTAGCAAACCGGGGCTGGCCACCGCGGGCCAGCCGGGTCCGGTGGCAGGCCGGCGGACAGGATTTGATCCGGATCAAAGCGTTAGCGCGGCGTGAGGCCGAGACTGGTCCCATCCACCCAGCAACGAGAACACCCCCATGCGCAAGACCTCCCCCCTGATCGTGGCCAGCCTGGCCGCCGCCCTGTCCCTGGCCGCCGCCCCGGCCATGGCCCAGTCCAAGGGCGACTGGACCCTTTCGGCCGGCGTGCACCAGGTGGCACCGAAGTCGAACAACGGCTGGCTGGCCAACCACACCCTGAAGGTCGACGTCGACAACGACGTCAAGCCGACCATCACCGGTGAGTACTTCATCGCCGACAACCTGGGCATTGAAGTGCTGGCCGCGCTGCCCTTCAAGCACGACATCAACATCAACGGCCTGGGCCGCGTGGGCAGCACCAAGCAGCTGCCGCCGGTGGTGACCGTGCAGTACCACTTCAACAGCAAGGGCAAGGTGTCGCCGTTCATCGGTGCGGGCGTGAACTACACGACCTTCTTCAGCGAAGACACCACCGGTGCGCTGAAGGACAGCCGCCTGAAGCTGCAGGATTCGTGGGGCCTGGCCGCGCATGCGGGCGTGGACTTCGCAATCGGCGAGAAGGGCGCACTGCGCGTGGACATGCGCTGGATCGACATCGACAGCAAGGTGAAGTTGAATGGCGAGAAGATCGGCACGGTCAACATCGATCCGCTGGTCTACGGTGCGTCGTACGTCTTCAAGTTCTAAGCGTGTGCTGGGCGCGGGGGCTTCGCCCCCGCTCCCCCGCTGCACGCAAAACCCTCGCAGCATGTTGCCCCGGTCTTTGCCGGGGCTTTTTTTCGGGAAGCATGCGTAGGCGCGCTCTTCTGTAGCGCCGAGCCACGCTCGGCTATCGCGCGGAGCGCGCAGATACCCGAAGAAGAGCAGCCGAGCATGGCTCGGCGCTACAGAAGCATGAACGGGCCGCCTTTCAGTCGATTATTGATCCGGCGCCACTTCCACCCGGTTGCGGCCGCTTTCCTTGGCGCGATACAGCGCTGCATCGGCGCGTGCCAATACCTGATCCAGCGTATCGCCACCATCGTCATGCCAGCGCGCGACGCCGATGCTCACACTTATCACCGGGGCCGCATCCGAATCGGCATGCGCGATCGCCAGCGCCTGCACCTGTTGCCGAAGCTGCTCGAACGGCGCTGATTCCGATTGCCCCGGCGCCCAGTGCCCCAGCGCCACGAACTCTTCGCCGCCGTAGCGCGCCACCACCGAGTCGCTACCGCGCAGCTGCGCGGCCAGGGTGGTTGCCACCGCATGCAGAACGGTGTCGCCGGCGGGATGGCCGTGGTGGTCGTTGTAGCGCTTGAAGTAGTCGATATCGATCATGGCGATGCGCAGTGTGCCGCGCGCATGCGACGTGCGCAGATAGCGCTGGAAGATCTGGTTGGCCTGGCGATCGAAGGCGCGCCGGTTGAGCAGGCCGGTCAGTCCATCGTGGTTGGCCAACGCATCCAGGCGTTGCTCGGCCCGCCAGGTGGCGCGCATCTGCCGTTCGGAAATATAGCTACCGACAATACCGGCCAGGTTGCTGGCCTGCACGAACATCACGCTCTGCAGCATCTGTGCCCAGTGCCGGCCCACCTGCAGCTCGGCCAGCACGAACGCCAGCGCGATCAGGGTTCCGGTCAGCGTCGCCACCCCGAAACGCAGCCCGCACAGGAAGTAGTTCAACAACAGGAACAGGCTGATGCCTTCGTAGGGGTAGTTCACCCCGGCACGGTGCGCGGTCCAGATCATGGTCACCAGCGCCAGCCCGCTGACCAGCACGACGCTGCCGCCGAGCCACTGCAGGTGGCGCCGCAGTACCGGCACGAAGGTCAGCGCGACGCCCAGCAGCAGTGCCGGCAGCAGCACGCCCAGCCGCCAGCGCAGCACCGACGCGTGCACGTCCGGCGGCAGCCAGTAGGTATCGAGCACGGCAAAGCCCAGCGAGAACGCGCCGGCCACGGCGCAGGCCCAGCGCATGCGCCAGACCACCTGGGCATTGAACGCGTCGGCAAATCCGCCGTCATCCGGATGACCGACCATGATGCGCCTGTCCGTGATCGCCATCCCCCCCCCCCGCCGCGTGTGCCCGGGTCACCCTAGCGGCCGATGCATCAAGACCGTGTGGCGAACACCTGGCCCGGTAAAGCCCGTGCCAGCCCCACACCGCTAGAATGTACGCATGAAAGCCCTGCACTCCTTCTTCCTCGCCGCCGCCCTGGCGCCGGCCCTGCTGTCCGCTTCCGCCCCCGCCCATGCCTGGGGCGCGCAAGGCCACCGCCTTGTAGCCGAAGTCGCCGACGCCCGCCTCAACCCCACCGCCCGCGCCGAAGTGGACCGCCTGTTGGCCACCGAACCGGACGCCACCCTGGCCAGCATCGCACCGTGGGCCGACCAGCTGCGCGCCAAGGACCCGGGCCTGGGCCGCCGCTCGGCCGGCTGGCACTACGTCAACATCGCCGAAGACAACTGCCGTTACGAAGCACCGAAGCACTGCAAGAACGGCAACTGCATCGTCGAGGCCCTGAAGGCACAGAGCGCCATCCTCGGCGATCGCAGCCTGACCGATGGCGAACGCCTGCAGGCACTGAAGTTCGTCGTGCACCTGGTGGGCGACATCCACCAGCCGATGCATGCCGGCTACGCCCACGACAAGGGTGGCAACGATTTCCAGCTGCAGTTCGGCAACCGTGGTACCAACCTGCACTCGCTGTGGGACAGCGGCATGCTCAACACCCGCAAGCTGGACGATGCTGGCTATCTGCCGCTGCTGCAGAGCCAGCGCGCGCCGAAGCTGGCGCGCCAGTCCAACCCGCAGCGCGACCCGCAGACGTGGGCCGAGGCCAGCTGCCGCATCTCCATGCAAGCTGGCGTTTATCCGGCCACGCGTAAAATCGGTGACGAATACACCGAGCGCTACCGGCCGCTGGCCGAGGCGCAGCTGCGACTGGCCGGTGAACACCTGGCGCAGTTGCTGAACCGCGTGCTCGGCACGCGCTGAGGAGAGTTCCGATGTCGGTCCAGGTGCAGTCGTTCTTCCACCGTGACAGCAGTACCTTCAGCTACCTGGTCAGCGACCCGGCCAGCGGCGAAGCGGCGCTGATCGACCCGGTCCTGGACTACGACCCGGATACCGACGCCAGCAGTGAAGCGCCGCTGCACGCCGCGTTGCAGGCCATCGAACAACAGGGCCTGCAGCTGCGCTGGCTGCTGGAAACCCATGCCCACGCCGACCATGTATCGGCCGGGCGCCGGCTCAAGCAGCGCTTCCCCCAGGCCACACTGGCGATCGGTGAAGGCATCCGCGCGGTGCAGGCCACCTTCGCACCGCGCTATGGCCTGCAGCTTCCTGCGGCCGATGAGATCTTCGACCACCTGTTCAGCGATGGCGAGACCTTCGCTTTGGGCGAACTGCACGGCCAGGTGATCGCCGTGCCCGGCCACACCAGCGACAGCATCGCGTACCTGATCGGTGATGCGCTGTTCACCGGCGACTCGCTGTTCATGCCCGACGGCGGCACGGCCCGCTGCGATTTCCCGGGCGGCGATGCCGCGCAGTTGTACCGTTCAATCCAGCGTCTACTGGCCCTGCCCGATGCAACGCGCGTATTCGTCTGCCACGACTACGGCCCGGGTGGCCGCGACGTCGCCAACGAAACCACCATCGGCGAGCAGCGCGCGCACAACATTCACGTGCACGACGGTGTGGCCGAGGCGGAGTTCGTCAGCGTGCGCCAGGCCCGCGATGCGACGCTGAAAGAACCGAAGCTGATGCAGCCAGCGGTGAAGGCCAATATTCAAGGCGGGGCGTAGGGTCCAGGCGGGCAACCAGAGAGGCGCCTATCCGATGCTCACCTCGTGATAGGCGGTTTCCTCCCACAGGCAGATCGAAATAGGCGGAACGCGGAACCGGCAAGGCAGCACCATTGACCCGGATCTGCAGCGATTGCACTCCCTTGCAGGCGCGCGCGCCTTCGCACACTACCTAGCGTGCGAAGGCAGCTGTAGCGCGAATGCCCAGTCGCACTTCGACCTTCACACCCGCCGATTGCGCCGTTACAAGCTCCGATGGCCGGTGTCGGCTCTCCGACCTTTACAGATCCGCTTCCCTCAATCCAGCTCACAATCCACTACCAGATCCCTGCGCGTCAGAACGGGAAGCTGCGCTTCAAGGTCAGCGCCCATGAACTGCACGTAGATCAAGCCTTTCTGGTCTGCGCGTTTGTTTCCAAGCAGCACCCGGTCCTTACCCCTTGAATGCTCCGTGCCGACCAGCACGAATCCACGGGTCGGGCTCAGATCCCGACTCCATCGAACGCCATCGTAGGAAGGATGATTCCCAATATAGACTTCAACGTCCTTGCCAGCCAGCTTTAACAGTCCTTGTTCAAAATCCAGTCCCGGCGCTTTCACGTGGTAGCTGTCACCGGCCTGAAGAAAGATGCATACCCCAAACTCGCGGCTCATCGGAGTTGGAACGTCGCTGCCACGATGCGTACATGCACCGAGGCAGCCCACGCCGACCAAGAGAAGCAGCGTCGTCCTATTGGCTCGCACAGCCGCACCCTCTCACGATGGTTCTGTTCTTCCAGGGATCCAGAACATCTTCCAAGTTCTTTCCGTCCGGTCTGGCACCATTGAGGTTGCTGCTCATGATGCCGGTCTCTCCTTCATTCACAAGGCCCAGCAAGTGCCCAGCCTCGTGAGGATAGAGGCTATCGGCGGACCATTGGCCGGGAACGAACCATTCGCCTGAGTTGAGATTGGGTGCATCGACATAGGAGCGTCCGGTGCCCTGGGTCAACGTTATGTTGTTGACCGTAGCAGCAGGGCGGCTCATGCGATACACCTGGACCCGCGTAACCACGTTGTAACTCCCAATCCGACCACTCCACGCCCTTTCGATGGATGACTTGATCATCGCGACATCGGAGGAAGAGCCTCCGCTGAAGTTGATCGGAATGGAAATTCCGATGTTCTTCCCTTTCTGGCAAACGTAGCCGATCAAGCCAAGTGGATCGACAATCTCCACAGGATTGGAAGAAGCATAGACATACGTGTTTGGACCTCCCGCCTTCCCTATGGGATCACTTTGCAGATACCGACCGACATTTGCGTCGTAGTCGCGGAATCCGCTGTACCACAGGCCAGACTCAGAGTCGAAGTAATGCCCTGGCAAGCCAATGTTGATCCCTCCGATATCGTCCTGCGTGACGGTGCGCCCATATGCATAGTTGTACGCCTTCCACCGCACCTGCCCAACATCGTTGGCAGCGAACTCAGGCCGCCCCAGGTGATCGGTTCTCACCGTGTAGACATCGGGTCCGCGCGTAACGGCAATGAGCTCGCCCATGAACCAGATATAGTTCGACCATCCCTGGCCTTCGGCACCATCGGACATGATCTGGTTCTGGCCAAGATAGGCATAACTGATCCTGCTGCCATCGCCTCCCAGCTTTCCACTTCGCTGCCCGAGCCCATTGACAACATACTGGGTATCGTTGCCATTGATTGTGGCGCCAACCATGCGATTGAATCCATCGTACCGGTAACTGCGCACATCGCCCTGCGAAGACTCGGCGGTCCGGTTTCCCATTGCGTCATGCGTGTACACCCGGTCAGCCTCGCCTGGCCGGTTGGAGAGATACCCCAGCAACCGGTTACTGCCCGTCTCGAAGGCGTATTGACGGGAAGCAGACTGATCCGTGTGACTCAGCCAGTTTCCGTTCGCATCATAAGTCATGATGTGATCAAGACCTGAGCGCGACAAGCGGGACAGCCGCCCATCAGGATCATGCTCAATGACCTGCGTCAACTGCGGAGCGAGGCGGTCCTCGATTGATCGCATATGGCCCGCTGCATCGAACGTGTACGCCAGCTCCTGCAGCGCAGTGCCGTTCCCTGCAGGCACAGCAGACCGCCCCGACAGACGCCCGCCAAGGTCATACGTATTTCTGTACGACATGCCATTGCCAAGTGTCAGCTCGGCTACGGCCCCGCTCGGAGTGTAACGAGCGCCCGCAACGATCGAGCGCGAGACACCTCCAACAATGACATTGAGACCAGCAAGGCGAGCTCCAGCGTAGGTGTACTCAGCAACCACCCCATCCGGATACGTAATGCCCGACAGTCGTCCACTCGCCTCATAACGGATTCCAAGAACGCTGCGCTGCATACCCTGCGCAGAGAATTCCTCAGAGCGCTCCGCCAACTGTCCATCCTGGGCATACTTGAAACTGACAACGGATTGAGGCGTTGAAGCCGTACACATGCGCCCGGTTCCGTTCACGCAACCATCGTAGGTGAAGTGGCGCTCGTCTCCTGCGGCCACCACGGAAAGGACTCGCCCAATCCCGTCGTACTGCATCGTGGCTTGCGCACCATCGGATCGCACGTTTCCCATCACACGTGCCGGCGCAGCGTAACTATAAGTACTGATTCCGGTGTCAGGACTAACCTTCAACCACGCCCGCCCAAATCCGTCACGCTCATAGCGGGTCTGGAAACCACCTTGATCGACGATTCCAACAATACGATCAAGCCCATCGTAGTGGAAGTATTGGACAGATCCAGAAGCGGCCTGGGACGAGACCACACGCCCCAGTGCATCGTAGTTCGACCGCTGGACATTGCCTGCCCCATCGATCAGCTCGACCTGATTCCCGTTGCCATCGTACTTGAAATGCTGTGTTGTTCCGGCACCATCGCTGCGGGAAATCATTCGACCGAGCTCGTCGTAGCCATAGTTGACCCGAGAGAGCACTTCTCCCGGCCTGACACCCGCGATCGCGGAGACTGCAGCCTCAGCGATCGTCTCGCCTCGACTGACCAGCCACAGACGCATGCCCGCCGCAGTGACGTTGGTCAAAGCGATGCTGCCTCCAGGACCGCTCGCCAATTGAGTGCCTGCCCCACTTCCCGCGGCCGCCCAAAGCTCCGCACTGCCTTGGGACACCAGCCATTGCACTGTTGCCGAACACGTCGATTGCCCCCAAGGTATGGTGCAGGGATTGGGGCTTGCCGTGATGCTGCCGACTGGTGCTGGCGGAACCTGGAAGGTGCCAGAGCCACCAATCAGACTGTTGGCTCCGCCGACAGGCGAAATGCCATGAACAAAGAGCCCCTTCCCGACCTGATCACGACGCTGGGAATAAGTCAGTGGTATCGAGAACCGATAACGTGAGCCTGACGCTCTGCACGCTGTGGCGACGGCCGCTTCACTCGCCTGATCGGCGCGAACGCCCGCCAGGAATACGCCACCTTGACCCGCCGCTCCACCGGCGTAAAGGTGGACGTCGATGGAATCGTCACGGTTCGTACTGCAGGCCCAGCCCTGCAGTGTGGTTCCATCACTGGAAAGTCCGTCAATGTTTCCCGTAACCAACGAGGGCGGTGCACTTACCTTGACGGCGACATTGGTGGTGTAAACACCGAACCATTCGACGCCGTCCTGCACCATCTGCCACTGGAAGTTGTAGACACCTGGCGTAGTTGGCGAACGCACCTGCGCAACTATCACAGCCGTAGCACCTGGCCCGATATCACCAGGCAGAGACAGGCGATAAGTTCCCCACGCTGCGTTGTCGTTCAGGGATCCAAGCGCATAGCCGGCCGCGGAAGTCCATGTGGTGTTGCCTGCATTGTTCATCCGCAGGGAGACACTGTAGGTTTTCCCTGCCTCCATCTCGGCGGGCACATTCTGGTCGATGAAATGCGCCTTGTTGATGGGACCATTCACCCATAACGTCGCCAGGCCGGACGCCGCACCGAAACGGCCGGCACCGTTGCGTATCATCTGCAGTTGGAATCCATACTCGCCGGGTGGCGGCGTGGTGACGTTGATATTGAAAGTAACCGTCTGGCCAGGTGCGACAGCATGCGGAACGGGCACATTGGAGAATGACCATGTGCTTGCATAGCTGTCGTGCGAACCTCCCAATTGATATTCATAGCCTGCCGGCCATGTAGTGTTTCCCGTATTGCGCACCGTCGCGGTGAACGTATAAGGCGTGCGATGCTGCAGGGGACCGGGGATTGTCGAACCGACGAATTCGGCGCCGTCGAATGGTGCAGGTGGTGCATTGACCGTAATCGGACCGACTGCCGATACCAACGATCGCCGAGTCTGGTCGCCGTCAGGAAGGTTGCGCACGGCATCCGCGCGCAGTTCATAGTAATAGGTGCCCGGGCTGAGGCCGGCCTCCCGATAGACTCCACCCGCCTGGATCGTAACGACCGTGCCGTTCCGCAACAGACGCAATCCATCAATGTACTCCGCCTTGGGACCGGTGGTCGTAACCCCCCAGTTGACCTTCAGCTCGAACACCGCCGGCGCCTGATAGGTGCTGCCGGCCGGTGGGCCATCCAAGCGGATCCACCCCTCGGCGGCAGCACTGCCGATCATGGCAAGGAGCAATAGAACGCATAAACCGAAGTCCCGAATGAATCTACTCATGGCTGAGTCCCCCGGCCTGGGTCGGCAAATACACGCTGTACTGTTTCAGTGACCGGAAGCGAGAACGCGTTGTACTCATATCTCGTTTCCGCAAAGCTTCCATTCGGCTCAGGCATCGAGGTAGACAGCAGCCGACCAGCCACGTCATAGAGGTGGGAAATCCTGACACCATCCGGCCCGGTCACGGACGCGAGCTTGCCAAAGGCGTCGTATTCATAGTGGGTCGTGCGGACACCACTGGACAACAGCAGACGAACCTCGGAAGGTCGTCCACGCGAGTCGTAAACGAAATCCGTACGCACACCGTTCACGTCAATCGAGTAACCCGGATAGCCGTAACCCGTGTACCCGCCCATGACCACAGCGTGCCCGAGGCTGTTCTCGATCCGCACCAGGTCACCCAACTCCGAGTAGGTGGACGTCACCGCATCACCACTACCCGATGCCGGCCCGTCCTCGACCATCCTGCTGACAAGGCCATTGGGGTGCAGCTGATAGCTGAAGGTAGTCGTCTGCACTTCGCCCTGCGCATGACCGGCAACCAAGCTCTTCTCCGAGCGGGACACCAGCCGATTATTTGCGTCGTAGGCATAGCGGGTTTCAAGCACCCCCTGCAGTGTTTCCGCCACGACACGGTTGCCCTGCTCATCCCACTCGAATGTCGTCACCCGCGCACTGGGCGTGCCGCTTGCTTCTTCACGGCGAAGAAGATGGCCATGGGTGTCGTACTGATAGCGGGTCAGGTTTCCTTCGAAATCCGAAGTGAGCGATGTATTCCCGTTTTCGTCGTAGTGCGTTTCGCTATAGCCTGCGGCACAGTTTGCCGAAGGAAGGCCTTCGATGGCGATCAGTCTCCTGTCCTTGAAACGATAGCGGGCGACCTTTCCAAGCGGGTTGGTCTCCACGGTAACGCTCTCTCCATTGGCTCCCGGCTCATACGCGAAGCCAAACCGCTCGACGCCCCCCGCATGCGCCGTCGAAGTCGCACGATTCTTATCGTCGTAGGTGAACATCGAGTAGCGGCGACCATTGATCGACTTACCGGTGAGCAGCGGCAACCCGTAGGTCTGCCCCAGCTCCTTGTACATGTAGTGATACTTGACCGTGGTGGCAGGAGTGCCGTTGTAGGTAACCGACTCCAGGAAGCCGTATACGTCCTGCGTGTATCCGTATTCGATGGTATTTCCCTGCGGGTCCCGCACTCTGATCACACGCGGATCAACGCCAGTCTGTGCATTTTTCTGGATCCACGTGAACTCAATGTAGCGGCCATTGCTATGGGTGACACGCTGCAGCTGGGAACCTTCAGGACCTCCGTAACTGAAGGTCCAGCGCACGCCGTTGGCGTTCCGGATCTCCACCATCTTGGTGCCTTCATAGGTCTCCGTAGTCAGGTCGGGGCTCAGGTAGATCCACTTTCCGCCCGCAACTGACTTCAACTGCCCGCCCTGCTGTGCACCATCCTCCCGGTAAATACCGTCGACTCCTCGCTTGAACACCAGATAACGACCATCGGGGCGGCGCATGCGCGCCTCGTTCGAGTCCGTGTAGACGACCAGCTGCCGATCAAGGTTGCTGTACCACGTGTCAAAAATGTTGAAGCGGTCCATCACAGCCGAGTTGAAGGTACGCTCGAGCGTCAATGGCATCTCGCCACCGCCAGTGAAATCCAGCTCGGTTTCCACTTTCGTACCGGTCCGAAGAACCACCGGGTTGCCACTCTTCGGGCACTCGTCGGCGGCATCCCTCCCCGACTGGTCCGGCTCTCCTTTACTGGGTTCGACGAAGTCATCCCATTGATTCGGCCTAGGGAAAAGATTCGAAGGAACGCCCCAGAGCGACATGAACCCGTCCAGTCGCCCAGGCACCACACCATCGGCGACAGCATCCACCCGTGGAAGGGTGGTGATACCAGGTCCTGCGCCCGCGCCGGCACCACCCGATCCCGGCTGATTCTGGATGATTCGCCCGTCAGCCTCAGCAGGCGCCAAGCAGACAATAACGCTCAACAGTGCAGCGGGAAAAAGATGAAGTTCACGACACATCCACCCAGTAGCAGCCTCCTGGATGCGTCGAGTGGGCAGGAGGCAGGACATCAAGCGGAATGCCGAATCCATACGTATTCCCTCGCATGGATTCGCGCACGCGCCATCCATGACGTCGTCAACACGTTGATACTGCGATTGATCCGCCAGGCACTGGCGGCTCCCCAGGGTAGGACGTTGCGCCCCAAGCCCCAGCCGCCTAGATACGCCCGGAACCGCCCCTTGTCAACAATCGCTGCATCTCTGTACCGACAGCATGGCCCGCCGCTACCGCCCCTGCATCCGCACCACATGCTGGCCCTTCACGATCTCGAAGGTGAAGGCGTACTGCAGGGTGACCGCTACCGGCTCGACGCGCTCGGCGCCGCGGCAGTCGCCGCGATCAGCCGGCACCTTGCCCGGTGCGAAGTAGCAGACCGCGGCGGACGAGTACTTCCACATCGCAACCGCCTCCTGCGCGGCCTGCAGCAAGGGCGCATTCTCCGGCGCCCCACCTGCATTGCATGCGCTGCGGTCTGTCAGCGGCATGCTGCGTTCGACGCTGCCCTGCGCATCGACCACCACCTGCAGGCAGATGGTGGTCGACGCCAGTTCCGCACGCGGGTCGCGATCGCCGACCTGTGGATCCGGTGCCACGTGCAGCTGCGGCATCCGGTAGCCCTCGCTCGCACCCAGCGAGTACGCCTGCACCTGTCCATTGCCGCCACCAGCCTTTGGCTGCAGTCGCTGGTGGCCGACATTCTCGCTGCGGGTATCGACGGTGGTCAGGCGATCCTGGGTTGCACATCCGGCCAACAGCGCCGCCGTCAAGAACAGCGGCGCGGACTTCATTTCGCGTCCTCGGTGTTATCCATGGCGTAGGTGATCGGAATGCGTACAGCACCAGCCACCGGCTTGCCGTTCTTCACCGCTGGGCGATAGGTCCAGCTGCGCGCGGCGGCGATGGAGACGGCGTCGAACACCCCCGGATTGGTCGCACTGAGCACCTGCACATCGGTTGGATGGCCTTGTGCATCCACTTCGATGCGCAGATTGACCACGCCTATCTGGCGCTGCTCGAAGGCGGACTTCGGATAGGACGGCGGCGGCATCTTGTCGACCTGGATCTCCCGATCCATGACGGACCCTGCCGGGCCTCCCGCCGCACCGCCCTGGCTGGCCCACGCCACCGCGCCCATTCCCACGCACAACCCGACTACCAGCATCTGCCCCGACACCCACGGCACTGCCTTCCGCTTGGACTGCTTCAACATGGCGATACGCTCCTTCAACACGGGTTGGCTGCGCCAATGGCAGACCGCGGGCGCAACCGGGTGGACCAGCTGCGCCTTCAGCAGCGTGCTGGCATAGAGGCCGCGCAGCGCAGGCCGCAGGCCGATGGTGCGGGCATCGCAGGCCAGCTCCTGATCGCGCAGGAAGCGGCGTGCAGCCCATGGCAGCAGCGGGTGGAACCAGAACACCGCGCGCGCCAGCAGCAACGCGCCATTGGCCCAGTGATCACCATTGCGACGGTGGCTGCGCTCGTGCTGCAGGATCAGCGCCTGCTCCTGTTCGGTGAATCGCTGGTCGAAGTCAGGGCCGACCACGATGCGCGGCCGCCACAGGCCAACCAGCGCGGGCAGGCCTGGATCTTCGCTGGCCTGCCAGCTGCCATCGGTGCGCGCGCGCAGTGGGCCCATGCTGCGTTCGAAACGGCGCTGCGCACGCAGGTCGCGCAGCAGGAAGATGCCCGTGCCCAGCGCCCATGCCAGCAGCAACAGCGGCGCCCATGGCAGCGACTGCCCTGCCAGTTCGTTCACCGCCCCTGGCACGACTTTCAGCGGCACTGTCGGCACGTGCTGCAACAGCGCAGCCTGTGGCAATGGCAGCAGCAGGGTCACCAACAGCAACGGCAGCAGCCACCAGCTGCGGTAGGCCAGCCCTGCGCCGCCCAGGCTCACCAGCAGCGGTCGCAGCGCCGCCAGCAGCAGCACGCCCACCGCCAGCCACAGGCTGGCCCGCCACAGTCCGTCGAGCAGCTCAGTCATGGTCCAGCTCCTGGATCAGCTTCTTCAGTTCGGCAATGTCCTGCGCACTCAGCTGGCCGCGTTCGCTGAAGTGCGCCACCAGTGGCGCCACGCGGCCCTCGAAAACACGCCCGATGAAGTCCTGGCTCTGCGCCTCCACCCATGCCTGGCGCTGCAGCAGCGGCCGGTACAGGTAGCGCCGGCCATCGCGCTCGGCGGCGATCGCGCCCTTGGTCAGCAGGCGGTTGAGCAGGGTCTTGATGGTCGGCTCGGCCCAGTCGCGGTGGGCCAGCGCGGCCACCACGTCATCGGCGCTACGCGGTGCCTGCTGCCACAGCACCTCCATCACAACGGCTTCGGCTTCGCTGATCGGGGTCATGATTTACATCCGTAATCGACAACCTGATTACGCGCGTAATCGAATCGTCTGTCAAGCCCCTCGACTCCGGGTTCATCCCGGTTGCGCCAGCATCGGTTCCTCCCGCCCCAGGCCCCGGATGAAAGCGCTGTCCAAGAAGGATTTCCCGGTCGAGCAGGCCCGCCGCTTCCTTGAACCCGGCCCGATCGTGCTGGTCAGTACCGCGTGGCAGGGCCAGCGCAACCTGATGACGATGGGCTGGCACATGGTGATGGGCTTTTCGCCGTCGCTGGTCGCCACCTACCTGTGGAATGAAAACCACAGCCATGCACTGGCCGTCAGTAGTGGCGAGTGCGTGATCAACGTGCCCGGCGTGGAGCTGCTCGATACCGTGGTCGACATCGGCAACTGCAGCGGCCGCGAGGTCGACAAGTTCGCGCGTTTCGGGCTGGATGCAGTACCTGCGCGCGAGGTCGGCGCGCCGCTGGTAGGGCAATGCCATTCGTGCTTCGAATGCCGCTTGTACGACGACAGCCAGGTGGCGTCGAACAACCTGTTCATCTGGGAAATCGTGCGGGCCCACGTGGCACCACGGCCGAAACTGCCTCGCACGGTGCATTACCGGGGCGATGGGCAGTTCATGGTGTCCGGCGCGGAAGTCTCGCGTCGACGGCGGTTCAAGCCCGACATGCTGTAATGCCAGCACTCCCCCACACGCAGGACCGCCCCGCATGACCGAACACCTCACCGACCTGGACGCCGCTGTCGACTGGTTGTTTGCGCGCGTGGACGGGCCGCTGCGGATCGGTGCACCGCTGGCACTGGGCAAGCCACACCGGTTGCTCAATGCCCTTTACGCACGCGTCGAGCACGACCCTTCGCGGCCGCTGCAGCTGTATACCGCACTGTCGCTGAATCCGCCGAAGGCGCGCGGCAACGGCCTGGAAGCGCGCTTCATGGCACCGTTCGCGCAGCGCCATTTCGGGGACGATTTCCCGCGCCTGGCCTATGCCGATGCGATCGCGCGCGACGCGTTGCCGGCACATGTGCAGGTGGAGGAGTTCTACATGCAATCCGGCGCCCTGCTCGGTTCGCGCCAGGCGCAGTCCAGCTATACCAGCCTGAACTACACCCACGCCGCCGATGCGGTCGCCCAGCGCGCGCCGCAGGTGATCGTGCAGAAGGTGGCGATGCGGCCGGATGATCGCCGGCTGTCGCTGTCGTGCAACAACGACATCACCCAGGACACGCTCGATGCCATCGCAGCGCGTGGCCTGCCACGCCCCCTGCTGATCGCCGAGATCGACCCGCAGCTGCCCTACCTGGGCGGCTCGGCCACGGTCGATGTGTCGTTCTTCGATCTGGTGATCACCCCGCCACCGCCGTACCCGGCGCTGTTCGGGCTGCCGCGGCAGCCGGTCGGCGATGCCGACTACGCCATCGGCCTGTACGCCAGCACGCTGGTGCGCGACGGCGGCACCCTGCAGATCGGTATCGGCACGCTGGCCGATGCACTCAGCCACGCACTGGTGCTGCGCCATACCGACAACGCCCGCTACCGCCGCGTGCTGCACGCGCTGGACCCGCAGCTGGCCAGCCACCCGCTGGTGCAGGAGATCGGCGGACTGGATCCGTTCGAGGTCGGCCTGTACGGCTGCAGCGAGATGCTCAACGAGGGCTTCCGCCGGCTGGTGCAGACCGGGGTGATCAAGCGCAAGGTGCACGACGACCTGGCGCTGATGCAGCGCATCGAAAATGGCAGCACGCTGTCCATCGACCACGCCACCCTGGCCGCCGAAGGCGAGTACCTGCACGGTGCGTTCTACCTGGGCTCGCCGGAGTTCTACGAGTGGTTGCGCACGCTGCCGGAAGATGAATGCCGTGCGATCGGCATGCGCCGCATCAGCGAGATCAACCAGCTGTACGGTGGCAACGAGACGCTGGAACGCCTGCAGCGCCGGCACGCGCGCTTCTTCAATTCCTGCATGATGGCCACCGCGCTGGGCGCAGCGGTGTCGGATGCACTGGACGATGGCCGCGTGGTGTCCGGCGTGGGTGGGCAGTACAACTTCGTGGCGATGGCCCATGCCCTGCCGGAAGCGCGCAGCATGCTGATGTTCCGCGCGGCGCGCGACGACAAGGGCCGGCGCGAATCCAACGTGCGCTGGAACTACGGGCACACTACCATCCCACGCCACCTGCGCGACATCTACCTCAACGAATACGGCATCGCCGACCTGCGTGGTCTGACCGACGAGGACTGCGTACATGCGATGACCGCGATCACCGAAGCCCCGTTCCAGGGCGGCCTGCTGCAGCAGGCACATGCCGCGCGCAAGCTGCTGGCGGCCGCGCAACCGGACCCGGCGCGTCTGCAGCGCAATACGCCGCAGGCATTGGCGGCAGCACTGGCACCGTTCCGCGCCGATGGCAGCCTGCCGGACTATCCGCTGGGCAGCGACTTCAACGACATCGAGCAGGTGCTGGTGAAAGCGCTGGGTTGGCTGAAGGCCAACACGCAGACCCGCGGCGACAAGCTGCGTACCGTCTGGGCGGCGTTGCGGCAACCGGCCGGCGACGGCGATGCGGTGTACCTGCAGCGCATGGGCCTGCAGGCCCCGACGGATTTCGCAGAGCGCCTGGACGCGCGACTGCTGCGCCTGGCGCTGGCACGCACTGCCTGAGAAAAGGGGACGGAGGGGATTAAGTCGTTTGTGCATAAACGACTTAATCCCCTCCGTCCCCTTTTTTCTGCGGCAAAGAAAAGGCCGGCGTGCGCCGGCCTTTCCTTCATTGCATCGCGAAGCTGCTTACAGCGCCTTGGCGGCTTCCACCACGTGGGCGGTGGTGATGCCGAAGTGCTTGTACAGCTGGTCGGCCGGGGCCGAGGCACCGAAGGTGTCGATACCGATCACCGCGCCGTCCAGGCCGACGAACTGGCGCCAGAAACCGGTGACGCCGGCTTCCACGGCCACGCGCTTGCGCACGGCGTTCGGCAGCACCGATTCACGGTAGGCCGCATCCTGGCGCAGGAACACGTCGGTGGACGGCATCGAGACCACGCGGGTCTTGAGGCCGGCCGCGTCCAGCTGGACCTTGGCTTCGGTAGCCAGCGAGACTTCCGAACCGGTGGCGATCAGGATCACGTCCGGGGTACCGGCGGCATCGGCCAGCACGTAGCCACCGCGCTCGATCTGGGCGATCTGCTCGGCGTTGCGCGGCTGGTGCGGCAGGTTCTGGCGGCTGAACACCAGGCAGCTCGGACCATCCTGACGGGTGATCGCAGCCTTCCAGCTCACCGCCGACTCGACCGCGTCGCACGGACGCCACACGTCGTTGTTCGGGATGTAGCGCAGCGAGGCCAGGTGCTCCACCGGCTGGTGGGTCGGGCCGTCTTCACCCAGGCCGATCGAGTCGTGGGTGTAGACGTGGATGGCGTGGGCCGGGATCAGCGCGCTCATGCGCACGCCGTTGCGGGCGTAGTCGCTGAACACCAGGAAGGTGGCGTCGAACGGAATGAAGCCACCGTGCAGGGCCAGGCCGTTGGCGATGGCGGTCATGCCGAACTCGCGCACGCCGTAGTACACGTAGTTGGCGTTGGCGTCGTCGCTGGCGACCGACGTGCTGCCCTTCCACAGGGTCAGGTTGGAGTGCGCCAGATCGGCCGAGCCGCCGACGATTTCCGGCAGCAGCGGGGCGAAGGCTTCAATGGCCAGCTGCGAGGCCTTGCGCGAGGCGATCGTCGGGCCTTCAGCCGCCACCTGGGCGATGTAGGCATCGGCCTTGGCAACGAAGTCTGCCGGCAGATCGCCGTGCGAACGACGGGTCAGTTCGGCGGCTTCGCCCGGGTACTGGCTGGCGTACTTGTCGAACAGCTGTTCCCACTCGGCCTGGCGCAGGGTGCCGGCGCCATTGGCACGCCAGCCGTCGTAGATCGCCTGCGGGATCTCGAACGGACCGTATTCCCAGCCCAGCTGCTTGCGGGTGGCTTCCAGTTCGTCCTTGCCCAGCGGCGCGCCGTGGCTGGATTCCTTGCCCGCCTTGTTCGGCGAACCAAAACCAATGGTGGTGCGGCAGCAGATCAGGGTCGGCTTGTCGCTCTGCGACAGCGCGGCTTCGATGCCGGCCTTGATGCTCTCCGGGTCGTGGCCGTCGACGTCGCGGACCACGTTCCAGCCATAGGCTTCGAAACGCTCCGGGGTGTTGTCGGTGAACCAGCCCTCGACGTTGCCGTCGATGGAGATGTGGTTGTTGTCCCAGAAGCAGACCAGCTTGTGCAGGCCCCAGGTACCGGCCAGCGACGCCGCTTCATGCGACACGCCTTCCATCAGGCAGCCATCGCCCATGAACACCCAGGTGCGGTGGTCGACCACTTCCAGCTCCGGGCGGTTGAAGCGCTGTGCCAGCAGCTTCTCGGCCAGGGCGAAGCCCACAGCGTTGGCGAAACCCTGGCCCAGCGGGCCGGTGGTGGTTTCCACGCCCGGGGTCTCGTGGCGTTCCGGGTGACCGGCGGTGTGGCTGCCCAGCTGGCGGAACAGCTTCAGCTGCTCGATCGGCAGGTCGTAACCGCTCAGGTGCAGCAGCGCGTACTGCAGCATCGAACCGTGGCCGTTGGACAGCACGAAACGGTCGCGGTTGAACCAGTGCGGATTGCTCGGGTTATGGCGGAGGTAGTCGTTCCAGAGGACTTCGGCGATGTCGGCCATGCCCATGGGCATGCCGGGGTGACCGGACTTTGCGGTTTCAACCGCATCGGCGGCAAGGAAGCGGATGGCGTTGGCCAACTGGCGACGGGTAGGCTGCGTCATGGTTCTGTCGGAATCGGGAGGCGGCCGCGGACGTGCGGGCGGCCTATTGTCCCATAGTCGCCGGGCGGGGGTCAGTCCAAGTTGCCCGGTAGGCGGCGGCCGCTGGCCGGCACTTTCATGATCTCCGCCGGATTCCGCATGTGAAAAGGGGTCGGATCCCTTTCCTTGCGGAAGGGGATCCGACCCCGATCAGGTCACCAGCAGTGGCTCCGGACTCAATCCTGCTTCGGACCCAGCGCCGGGCCATCGTGGCCTTCGCCCTTGGCCACCAGCGTGGTCAGGGCCAGGTCGCCAGTCACGTTCAGGGCGGTACGGCACATGTCCAGGAAGTGGTTCACGCCCAGGATCAGGCCGATGCCCAGCGGGTTCACGCCGACCATCGCACAGATCATCGCCACCACCGGCAGCGAGCCCGACGGCACGCCGGCAGTGCCGATGCCACCGAGGATGCAGACCGCCATCACCATGATCTGCTGGCCGATGCTCAGGTCCACGCCGAAGAACTGGGCCAGGAAGATCACCGTCACGCCCTCGAACAGCGCGGTGCCGTTCTGGTTGGCGGTGGCGCCCACGGTCAGCACGAAGCGCGACACGCGCTGCGGCAGGCCCATCTGGTCAGCCACGCGCAGCGCGGTCGGCAGGGTGGCGTTGCTGGAGGCGGTGGAGAACGCCATCACCGTCGCTTCCTGGGTATCGCGGAAGAACGACAGCGGCGAGCGACCGGACAGCCATACGGCCGTACCGTAGGTCACCACCATGTGCAGGCCCAGCGCAAGCACCACCACGCCCACGTAGGCGCCCAGGCGGATGATCAGCTCGAAGCCGAACAGCGCGGCCAGGTTGAACATGAAGCAGGCCACCGCATACGGGGCCAGGCGGATGACCAGGTTGATCAGGGTCATCGAGATTTCGAACACGCCCTCGATGGCGCGGCGCAGCGGGGCAACCTTCTCGTTGTCGGTCAGCACCATGCCGATGCCGAACATCAGCGCGAAGAACATCAGCGACAGGATCGCGCCGTTGTCAGACGCAGCCTGCAGCACGTTGCTCGGCACGATCGACAGCAGCATGTCCATGCCCTTCGGCGTGCCATGGATGCCAGCAACGATTTCCTTGCTGCGCTCTGCGTTCTCCGACAGCATCATCGCGGCGACCTGCGGGTCGACGCCGGCACCGGGCTTGAGCAGGTTGACCAGCACCAGGCCGATGCCCACGGCGATGCCGGACAGCAGCACGGTATACGCCAGGGTCTTCCAGCCGATGCGGCCGAGGGCGCGGATGTCGCCCATCTCCGACACGCCCATGATCAGCGCCGAGAAGATCAGCGGCACGATCAGCATGAAGATCAGGTTGAGGAACAGGCCCGAAGCCGGGGTGGTGACGTAGTCCATTACCCACTTGGCACCGGTCTGCAGACCATCGACGCTGCCGCCCAGGGCGTGCACGATCAATCCCAGGACCAGGCCGATCGCAAAGCCGATGCCCATCTTCCAATGCAGGGGCAACTTCTTCCTGTCGGCAGCAGCTGCTGTCATACGCGGGTTTCCTCGAAAAATGAATGCACTCTAACAAAGCGCGCAAGCGGCGCCGGTTCAGGTTCGCCGTGGCGGATACAGCGGCGCCAGCCCAGTGTCGACGGCACCCGCGGCCGTCGACCAGTGCGGTCCGTCACGGAAGACTTCGCGCAGGCGCGCACGCAGCGGCGCCAGATCACCCTGCCCGCCCCAACGCGCCTGCTGCAGGTCCTGCAGTACCTGGCGCTGGGCTGCATCCTCAAGCCGCGCGATGACCTGTTCGATGCGTTCAACGCCGGCCATCGCACACAGCTGTGCTTCAACCTGGTCGAACCCCTCGCCATCGAGCGTGCGGCGCAGTTCGGCCAGGCCGGCACGTCCGCTCGCCACAGTCGGCACAGAGGGCTTGCCAGCTACAGGCGCCACTGCACGCGGGCGCCGGCCTCGCTGCCAGCCCCACAACAGGGTCAACAGCCACAGCAGCGCCAGACCGATGGCCGCCGCCATCCACGGCCACGGACGCTCGGCCAAGCCGCTGGCGCGCGGATCGGTGGCCGCGATACGGCTGTCCTGGCCGTCGGTGCCGGGCAGCGCGGCATCGGTGTCGATCGGCGGCAGCGGCGCAGGTGAAGCACTGCCACCGCCATTACCGGCTGCGACGGCGAGTGTCAGGTCCGGCAGCTTCGCTTCCTGTGGCTTCCCATTGCGCACGTCCCACCACGGCAGGCGCGGCCCCGGCACCACCAGCGCGCCCGGCTGGCGTGGCACGATCGAATAGCGGCGGGTGATCTTCAGCCGCGGCGTACTGCCGCTGAAGGTTTCTTCGTACTGCGCGGGTTCGGCAAACACCTGCGCATTGGCGCCGACATCCGGCACCGGCAGGTCGGTGAACTGCGCACGGGTGGCACCGTCGGCAATGGCCTCGACCACCACGTTGGCCGCTTCGCCGGTACGGGCACTGGTCGGCGCACTGGTGTAGCGCAGTTGCAGGCTCTGCAGCGGCAACCACGGCTGCGGCGCCTGTGCCGGCTGTGCCTGCACCTGCAACGTGCGGTCCGCGCCGGTGGCATTCATGCGGCCGTCGCCGCCACCAAAGAAGTCATCGAAGAAGCCGCCCGCGCTGCGCCCGTTGAAGCGCGCACCGGCGAGTCGCAACGCGCCGCTGCGCTCCGGAATCAGCAGGAAGCGCCGCTCGACCACGTTGTAGCGGCGGCCATTGACCTGCCGCACATCGGTGCGATCGTCGCCCACGCGCTGCAGCGACGCCCCGGCCGGGGTATCCAGCACCAGTTCGCCGGAGGCCAGCTGCGAGGCAAAATACAAGCGCACCACCACGCCCACGCTCTGCTGCACATACGGCGTATCGTCATCGACAACGGTTTCGATGAAGGCCACCGCATTGCTGTCGGGGCCGGCCACGGCAGCGGCATCCACCTGCAAGGTCAGCGGCGCAGTACGTACGCTGCCCACCTGCAGGCCCGGCACCACCAGTGCACCGCTACGCCGCGGCGTCAGCGCCACGCCGTACAGGTTGCGCTGCTGCATGCTGCCGTTGCTCCACTCCACCTGACGGCTGCTGGTCTGCCCGCTGAGATCGAAGTCGGTACGCAACGGCGTGAAGTCTGGTGCGCCCTGATCGCTCTCGACATTGAGGGTGACCGTGTCGCCCATCGCAATGCGGTCGCGGTCCAGCCACGCGCGCGGCTGCGCCCAGGCCAGCAGCGGCAGCCACAGCAGCAGTGCCGCCAGTACCTGCAGTGGCCAGTGCCCGTGCATGTTGATCGCCCGCGTCATCGCCCTTCCCTCTTCCTGCGTTCGTTTTCCAGCTGGAACTTGGCCCGCAGCAGTGCCCCCGGATCATCCGGCACGCGCCGCATCCAGGCCTCCACCGCTTGTTGCTCCTCGCGTTGGCGCGGGGTGCTGCCGTCACTGCCTGGCACGGGCTTGCCATCCTGTTCGCCCTTGCCCTCACGTGCCTGCTGCATTGCCTGCTGCATGCGCTGGCGCTGCTGCTCATCCGCCTGGGCTTGCGCCTTGGCATCCTCCACCTGTGGTGGCGCCTGCTGTCCATCGCGACCGCGCTCACCGGGTTGAGGCGTCGACTGCGTGTTGTCGTCACCCGCCTTGGGCTGCCCCTGCTGGCCCGGCTGCGGCCGACCCTGCCCCGGATCCTTCTGGCCCTGCTGCGGCTGTTGGCCCTGCGGATTCTGCTGGCCCTGTGAATCGTTCTGCTGCTTCTGCTGCCCGTTCTGCGGTGGCTTCTGCTGATCCTGGCCTTTGCCACCCGACTGCTTGCGCTTGCGCGCGGCATCGACCACGGCACGATTGGCGACCGCATCGGCCATGCCGGGATGCAGCGCCAACGCGCGGTCGTAGGCGGCAATGGCTTCGTCGTAGTTGCCCTGGCGTGCCAGTGCGTTGGCCAGGTTGTACCAGCCTGCATCACTGTCGATGCCTTCGAATTGCTTGCGTGCGTTGGCAAAGTCGCCGTTGCGGTAAGCCTGTACGCCTTCCGCCAAGCGCTGGTGCTGCAGTTGATCAGCACGCTTCCACAGCGTGCCCTGCACGGGCTGCGAAGCGGGCGCCGGAGGTGCCTGTGCCTGCACATCCCCCATCCACGGCAGCAGGCCCACCGCCAGCACGGCGGCCAGTACAGCGCGGCGACGGAAGGCGAGCAGCGCCAGCAGCATCACCGGTGGCACCAGCCAGAACCCTTCATCACGCCATTGCTTGCCCTCGCCCGGCCGCTGCGCCGCAGTGCCTTCGCGTGCATCAAGTACACCCAGTGCGCGCAGGTCACTGTCATCGGCGGCGATGCGGGCATAACGGCCACCGCCTGCGGTGGCCACCGCACGCAGACTGCCTTCGTCCAGCGCAGCCTGGCGGATCTGCCCACTGCCATCCCGGTACGCCGCACCAGCGGGCGTACCCAGGCCCAGTACCGACACCTGCAGGCCGAGGCTGCGCGCCTGCGCTGCAGCCAGTGCCGCTTCATCATCCGCCTGATCGCTGACCAGCAGGATCTGCCCCCGCAATGCCCCGATCTGGCGCATCAATCGCGTCGCCCAGTCGATACCGCGGTCGGCACGCTGGCCCTCGCGTGGCATCACATCGGGCGACAACGCGTCCAGATACAGCGCAACGTTGCTGCCGTCGTCGGTCAGCGGCGCCACGGTGTAGGCATCTTCGGCGTAGACCACCAGGCCCACCTGGCCGCCCTGGCGTGCGCGCAGCAGCTCGCCCACCTTCGCCCGCGCCTGCAGCAGGCGCGACGGTGGCAGATCGGTGGCGGTAATCCGGCTGGACAGATCCAGCACCACCAGCAGGGGTGCGCTGGCCTGGAACATCGGCTGTGCCTGCTGGCGCCAGCTTGGCCCGGCCATGGCCAGCGAGGCCAGCGTCCAGCCCAGCAGCACGGCCCAGGGCAGGCGTACACGGCGGCGCTTGCCCGCAGCCAACAGATGTGGCAACAGGTGGGCATCCACCGCTGTTCGCCACACATCGCTGCGCCGCTGCCGGTACAACGCCAGCGCGAGGATCAGCGGCAACGCCAGCAAGGCCCACAGCCATTCCGGGCGCAGGAAGTGCAACGCATTCCAATCGGGAAGATGGGAGGCCAACGCGATCATCGACGGCGCTCCGGCCACACCCATGCCAATGCCCCCAGCAACAACGCCAGGCCCAACGGCCACGCATAGCGCTCTTCGCGCGGGCGCAGGCTCGGCCCCTTCGCCGCGATCGGCTCCAGCCGATCCAGTTCGGCATAGATGCCGGCCAGCTGCGCGGTATCGCGGGCGCGGAAGAACTGGCCGCCGGTCATGCTCGCGATCTTCTTCAAGGTAGCCTCGTCGACCGGATCCTGGTCGGCGGAAATGGGAATACCGAACAGGCGCATGCTGCCATCGCCGCCAAAGGCGACGGTGTGGATACGCACACCTTCGGCGCGAGCCACTTCCGCCGCGCGCAGCGGTTCCAGCACGCCGGCATTGCTGACGCCGTCGGTCAGCAGGATCAGCACGCGCTGTCCCTCGGGTTGGCTGCGCAGGCGTTTCACTGCCAGGCCGATGGCATCACCGATGGCCGTCTCGCGTCCGGCCAGGCCGACCACGCTGTCGCGCAGCTGGTCGCGCACGCTGGCCAGATCGGCAGTAAGCGGTGTAAGCGTGTAGGCGCGGTCGCCGAAGATCAGCAGGCCGATGCGATCACCGGCACGACGATCAAGGAAATCGGCCAGCACGGCCTTGGCCGCGGTCAGGCGATCCACCGCCTGCCCGCCCAGCACCATGTCGCCCTCGCCCATGCTGCCGGACACGTCCATCGCCAGCATCATCTGCCGGCCCTCCTGCGGTGGCGTGATCGCTTCGCCCAGCTGTTGCGGACGAGCCAGTGCGACGCACAGCGCGCACCAGCCCAGCCACAACAGCAGCATACGCAGCCACGACACATCGACGCGGCCGCCACCGGCCAGCGCTTCCAGTTCCGTCGCCGCATAGGGCACGCGCAGCGCAGCGCCGGGATCGGCACGACGCTTCCACCAGCGCATCAGCAACGGCAACGGCAGCGCCAGCAGGGCCAACGGCCACGCCAGCTGCAGGTCCGGCCATGGCCAGTAACTTGCCAGCAGGTTCATCGGCGCCGCTCCAGCAGCATGGCCAGATAGCGCTCGCGCGCCCAGCTGCGCAGCGCCGCCACATCGTTGGCGTCCACCCGTGGGCGATAGGCGCCCTCCGCCAACAGACTGCGACGTGCCGCGGGCAGCGTGCCTTCCGGATCCACGCGCTGCCACCAGGCATCATCGCGCAGGGATTCACTGCCGGGCTGTGCCCGGCGTGCGGCGCGACGCAGCAGTCCGGCGATCGCCGCCAGTTCTGCAGCAGCATCGGCGGTGGTTGCCAGCTCCTGATCGAACAGCTGCAACCAGCGTTGGCGGCGTCGGCGGCGCTGCCACCACAGGAAGGCCAACGCCACCAGCAACAGCAGCACCACACCGCCGATCATCAGATAGCCTGGCGCCGGTGGCCACCACGATGGGGCCGGCGGCAACTGCACATCGCGCAGCGGCAGGTTGGCGCTCATGCCGGCACCTCGGTGGGGGATGGTGCCAGCCAGGCATCGCTCGGCGCATCGGTGGACAGCACCTGCACATCGACGCGGCGCGCGCCAAGCTGGCGTCGCAGTTCCTGCAGCGGTTCGACGAAGTGGGCCTGCCAATGGGCCTGCACCTCGCTGCGTCGCAGGTCGAGGCCGATGCGCTGCTGCGCGGTCTGGAACTGCAGCGCGGCCGAGGGCGGCTGCATCTCCAACGGATCGACCAGCAGCACCAGGCTGAGGTCATGATGCTGGGCCAGCGCGCTCCAGCGCGCAGGCGGAATGCGGATGGCCTGCTGCGGATCGGCCAGCACCAGCATGCGCGCACCCGGGCGCAGCACGCGGGCCGCATGGTCCAGCGCACGCTCCAGGCCGAGGTCATCGGCAGGCGGCTGTGCATACCAGCGGGTGAGTGCATCGAGCACGCGCAGCACGCCACGCGGGCCGCCGGCGGGGGCGATGGGCGGCTCACGATCACTGCCGCGCAATGCACCGACGCGGTCGCCCCGACGTTGCGCCGACCACGCGGCGACGGCGCCCGCACGTGCAGCCTGCACCGATTTGAAGCGCACGCGGGTGCCGAAGTACAGGGCCGGCGAGGTATCGGCCACGATCAGGCTGACCCGCTCGCGCTCGGCCTGGAACAGTTTGGTGTGGGCACGGCCGGTCCGTGCGGTCACCCGCCAGTCGATATGCCGCGCATCATCACCGGCCACGTACTCGCGTGACTCGGCATATTCCATGCCACGCCCGCGCAGCGGTGACGGCGCCTGCCCCGCATGGCCGGCACGGCCCCGTCGCGGCGGCGGCGGTCGCTGTGCAAGGCGGCGCAGCGCCACCAGCTCGGACAGCTGCGGGCGCAGGCCATCGCCATCGCTGACGTTGGAGACGGGTTCCTGGGATGGATCGGTCATGCGCAGGCTCAGGGTGCCGGCACCCGGGCCAGCAGCTCCTGCACCAGGCGTTCGCCATCCCAGCCTTCAGCGGTGGCTTCATAGCTGGGCAGCACGCGATGGCGCAGCACATCGGCGGCAACCGCTCGCACGTCATCGGGGGTGACGAAGTCGCGGCCGGCCAACCAGGCGCGCGCACGCGCGCAGCGTTCCAGCGCGATGGAACCGCGCGGGCTGGCACCCCAGGCAATGCGGCGGCCAAGGCCAGCGTCATAGCGCGACGGATCGCGCGAGGCCAGCACCAGTTCGATCAGGTAGCGTTCCAGCGCCGGCGCCATGTGCAGGTCCAGCACTTCGCGGCGGGCATCGAACACCTCCTGCATCGGCAGCTTCTCCGGTGCCGGTGCCGCCTCGCCCAGCGCGCCACGGGCACGCTCGCGGGCCAGGCGCAGGATCTCCGATTCGGCGGCCTGATCGGGGTAGCTGATGCGCACGTGCATCAGGAAGCGGTCCAGCTGCGCTTCGGGCAGCGGGAAGGTACCTTCCTGCTCGATCGGGTTCTGCGTGGCCATCACCAGGAACAGCGGCGGCAGCGCGTAGGTGTGGCGGCCAACGGTGACCTGGCGCTCGCCCATCGCTTCCAGCAGTGCCGACTGCACCTTGGCCGGCGCGCGGTTGATTTCATCGGCCAGCAGGATCGGGTGGAAGATCGGGCCGGGCACGAATTCGAAGCGGCCCTCCTGCGGGCGCCAGATCTCGGTGCCGGTCAGATCGGCCGGCAGCAGGTCCGGGGTGAACTGCACCCGGGCGAAGTCAGCCTCCAGGCGCGCGGCCAGCGCACGGATCGCCGTGGTCTTGGCCAGGCCCGGAGCGCCTTCCACCAGCAGGTGGCCATCGGCCAGCAGCGCGATCAGCAGGCGTTCGACCAGTGCCGTCTGTCCGACGATCTCGGCCGACAGGGCGTCGCGCAGCTGGGTGAAGGCGCCATGCAGGCGGGAGGCGGCCGGCGCGGGCGGCGGCGTGGCGGATTCGGGCATCGGCGGTGGCAGGTTCATGGGGGCCTTTGACCGGCGCGGGACGGCACGGGTTCCCGACATCATCGCAGGGTGCCTTGCGATTGGCATCAAGAACGGCTGAACGGCCCGTCCACGCATGGCGTGGATCTACCTGTGGAAACGAAGAAGGGCCGCGCATGGCGGCCCTTCTTCGTTTCGCGGGTGGCGCGGGCTCAGTTCTGCTTGGCCACGCGCAGCACCTTCGGGGTGACGAACACCAGCAGCTCGGCCTTGTCCTTGTTGCGGCCACGCTTCTTGAACAGGTTGCCCAGGAACGGCACGTCGCCCAGGAACGGCACCTTGCTGATGCTGCTGCGGTCGGTGAACTCATACACACCACCGATGACCACGGTCTGGCCATCCTCGACCAGCACCGCAGTGTTGACCTCGCGGCGGTTGATCGACGGCACCGTGCCGTAGCCCTGCAGTTCGATCAGACGGTCGACTTCGTCCTTTTTCACCTGCATGTTGAGGAACACGCGGTTGTCGTTGGTGATGGTGGGGGTCACCCGCAGTTCGAGCACCACTTCCTTGAACTGCACGTTCGGCGTGGAGCCGGCGCCACCGGCAGCACCGGCGCCGCTGATGGTGACGTAGCCGATTTCCTTGCCCTGCTTGATCATCGCCTCGCGCTGGTTGGTGGTGACCACGCGCGGGTTGGAGATCACTTCACCACGTGACTCTTCCTGCATGGCCGACAGCTCCACGTCCAGCAGGTAGCCTGCGTTGAGGATCGACAGCGCCAGCGAGCCGGGGTTGTTGGCCGCTGCCACCGGCAGATTCCAGTTCAGGCCGCGCTTGATGGTCGGGCTACCGGGAATCGGGGCCGGACCGACACTGCCACCGGCCTGCCACTCACGGACCGCCTTGGCGTTGGCCAACGCCGTATCCACCTGCGAATTGCGGGTGGCCTCGTTGGCATCCAGGCTGCCGCTGAAGTACACGTTGTCGCGGCTGCCGCTGATGCCGAACTTTGCGCCCAGCTCGCGGGCGAAGGTGTCCGTGGCGATGACAATGCGGCTTTCGATCAGCACCTGGTCGACCGGGCGATCAATCACACCGATCAGTTCACGCATGCGCGCGATCTTCTTCGGGATGTCGCTGATCATCAGCGTGTTGGTGCGCTCGTCGGCGACGATGCGGCCGCGCGAGGACAGGAAACCACTGTCTTCCTGCGACGAACCGCCACCACCACCATTGCCGCCACCACCGCCGCCACCGATGCCCTTGGCCTCGGTCAGCGCTTTGAAGATCTGCGTGGCGCTGTGGTAGTTGATCTGGACGTAATCGGTGACCAGGTCTTCGCGGTTCTCGATGGCGATGCGCGCGTCTTCCTTCTCCTGCTCGAACTTGGCCAGTTCGGCCTGCGGAGCCACCCAGATCACGCTGCCGTCGCGGCGCTTGTCCAGGCCCTTGGCACGCAGCACGATGTCCAGTGCCTGGTCCCACGGCACATTGACCAGGCGCAGGGTCACATTACCCTGTACCGAATCGGACGCCACCACGTTGAGATTGGATTCTTCGGCGATCAACTGCAGCACCGTGCGCACCGGCACGTCCTGGAAGTTGAAGGTCACCGGCTTGCCGGTGAAACCGCGCTGGCCGACAGCCTTGGCAGCCTGGGTGACGCTGCCGGCAGTGACTGCACCGACAGCGGCCGGAGCCTGCCGCGGGCTGATCTCCACCACGTACTCGTTGCCGCTCTGGTAGGCCAGCGACTCCACCGCGCCACCGGTGCTCAGCACCAGCTGGGTGCCGGCACCGGACGGCTTGGCGTCGATGCGCTGCACCGGCGTGGCGAAGTCGGTGACGTTCATCGGCTTCTGCAGGTTGGCCGGCAGTCGGGCATTGCCGACGTCGACCACCACGCTGTTGCCCTGCGTGCGCAGGTCCGGGATCGCACCCTGGCCGTCGAACTGGACGATCAGGCGCCCGGCGCCGTCATCGCCACGCTTGAAATCGATCTTGGCCACCGACAGGCCCGCCGGCGCTGCCGCCGGGGCCACGGTGGCGCCCACCGGCTTTTCCGCCGGTGCGGCGGCCAGCGCCGGAGCGCAGGCCAGCATCAGCGCGACTCCCAACGCGCTGACACGGTTCAAGGTAGAGCGCCGGATGGGACGCAGCCCCTTGGCTTGGTGAAAGGTCATCGTGCTATCCCCAGTAAACGATCATTGATCTTCAAGCGAGAGCGTTGCCGGCCGTTCCAGCCAGCCGCCCGCGCCATCCGGCACCAGTTCGATCAGCTCCACGCGGTCTTCGAAGACCGCCGTGACCCGCCCGTCGCTCTGCCCGAGGTAACCGCCCGGGCGCACCCGGTAGGTCACCTTGTCCGGCCCCATCACCAGCGCCACGGTGGCGGCGCCGGTGCCGATGGTACCGACCATGTCCAGTGCATCCAGCGGGAAGCCTTCCAACGGCTCCTTGCGCCGGTTCGGATCCGGACGCAATCCGCCATTCCCCTGCTGCGGATTGGTCCAGGCATCGGTGAACGGATCGCGCATGCCCTGCGCGGAGTACTCGAAGGTCTCGAACTGCTGCATTACCGGCAGCGGCTCCAGCGGCTGTGCCGGTCGCGCACGCTCACCCTCCACCCACTTTTCAAGATTCGGCGCATCGCCCGGCGTGCTGGTCACATCGCGGCCGCACGCGGCCAGCATCAGCACGACGGCAGCCATCCCACAACGCGCAAAGAGGGAACGGATCACTTCTTGTCCTCCTTGCCGGCTTCAGCCTTCTGCTGCTCCTGCACCTCGGTCTCGTCCAGGTAGCGATAGGTCTTGACCGTGCCGGACAGTTCCAGCGCACCACTGCGGACGTTGCCGCTGGTCTTGTCCTTGGGCTTGAGGTTGATGTCGTGCATGGTCAGGATGACCACGCGCGGCAGCGACGCCACGCCACTGACGAAAGCACCGAACTGGTGGTAACTGCCCACCATCCGCAGCTTGATCGGCTTTTCGGCGTAGAACTCCTTGACCTGCTCCTGCTCGGGCTCGAACAGCTCGTTGGTCAAGCCGCTGGACAGCGCGGTCTGCGAGATGTCGATGATCAGGTCGGGCATTTCGGTCTTGCTGGGCAGCTGCCGCAGCATCTGCTGCAGCACCTGTTCCATCTGCGCCAGCTGCTGCTTCAGCGGCGCCAGGTTCACCGCGCGCTCCTGCTGCTTGGTGAACTCGGCACGCAGGTCGACTTCCTTCGATTCCAGGCCGGCCAGTTCCTCACGCTTGCCGCTGATCAGCAGCATCCACGCAACGAACATGATCACCACCGCCAGCAGCGAGCAGAAGACGATCTTGGCCTTCTGCGGCCAGTTGCCGATGTCGTTGAAATCCAGGTTCTTGAGATCGATCTTCTGGCTCATGCGCGGTCCCCCTGCAGCGGGGCATGGAAGGCCTGCGGCGGCTGCGCCAGGCGGCTGCCCTCAGGCTTCGGGGCGGGCTGGGCAGCCGGTGCGGCCGGTTGGTTCGGCTTGGCCGGTGCGCTGGCCGGGGCGGCAGCAGGTGCCGCTGGCGCCGGTGCAGCCGGGCTCGCTGCCGGACCTGCCGCCGGAGCCGCAGGCGCGGCCGCATCCGGGCCTGCGGCAAGCGGTGCCACTGGCGCCGGCGCTGCCGTTGCTACCGAGCCGTCTGCGTTCAGACCGGGCGTCGCCGCCACTTCATCACTCTGTGCCGGCAGCTTCACCTTGACCACGAACACGTAGGGCAGCGCCTTGATGTCCGCAACCGGGCCGGTCTTGCCGTCCTTGTCCTTCTCGGGGTCACGCGCTTCGATGATCGACAGTTCCGGGTTGGTCATCCAACCGGAGGTCTCCAGGTTGCGCATGTACGCCGAAACACGGGCGTTGGACTGGGTGCGGCCTTCCAGGGTCAGCACGTCGCCTTCCTGCTTCAGCGCGGTCAGCACCAGGCCATCGGGAATCGTGCGCACCAGCGCATCGAACAGGTGCACCATCTGCGAGCGCTTGGCCTGCAGTTCCTCGATCACCTTCTTGCGTGCCAGCAGGCGGTCCTTCTGCGCGTCAAGGCGGTCGATCTCCTTGTTCTGTTCCTTGACCTTCTCGATCTCGGCTTCCAGATAGGCATTGCGGTCCATCTGGCCGCTCACCTGACGGTCGTAATAGAACCAGATCAGCAGCGACAGCAGCAGGCCACCGACCGCGGCCATGCCCAGCATTGCGTAGAACTCGCGCTGGCGTTGCTTGCGCCGTTCGGCGCGCCAGGGCAATAGATTGATGCGTGCCATCAGTCGAAGCTCCTCAGCGCCAGACCGGTGGCGATCATCAGCGCGGGGGCATCCTGGGCCAGCGCATGCGCGTTCACCTTCGGCCCCAGGGTCATCTGCGCCAGCGGGTTGGCGACCACGGTCGGCACGCCCAGCTGTTCTTCGACCATTTCCGGCAGGCCGCCGAGCACGGCGCAGCCGCCGGCCAGCACGATGTGGTCAACGCGGTTGAACTCGCTGCCTGCGTAGAAGAACTGCAGCAGGCGGCTGATCTGCTGGACCGTGGCTTCCTTGAACGGCTCCAGCACTTCCATCTCGTAGCTTTCCGGCAGCCCGCCCTGGCGCTTGGCCAGGCCGGCCTCCTCGTAGCTCAGGCCGTAACGGCGCATGATCTCGTCGGTCAGCTGCTTGCCACCGAACACCTGTTCGCGGCTGTACAGGCTGCGGCCGCCGCGCAGGACGTTGAGGGTGGTCATGGTGGCGCCGATGTCGACCAGCGCGACCACGCCCTCGATGGACACCGGCAGCTCGCTGGCGACCAGGGCATAGGCGTTCTCGACCGCGAAGGCCTCCACGTCCATCACCTTGGCCTGCAGGCCACCCAGCTCCAGGGCCGACTGGCGCAGTTCCACGTTCTCCGAACGCGACGCGGCCAGCAGCACCTGGACCATCTCCGGGTTGTTCGGGATCGCCCCGATCACCTCGAAGTCCAGGTTCACTTCCTCGATCGGGTACGGAATGTAGTTGACCGCTTCCAGCTCGATCTGGGCTTCCATGTCGTTTTCGTCGAGCTCGGCCGGCATCGGGATCACCTTGGTGATCACCGCCGAACCGGCGACGGCGGCAGCGGCCAGCTTGGCCTTGCTCCCCGAGCGGTTCATCGCACGGCGGATGGCCTCACCCACAGCCTCCACTTCCACGATGTTCTTCTCCACCACCGCATTCGGCGGAAGAGGTTCCACAGCGTAATGTTCCACACGAAAACGGTTGCCACTGCGGGACAGCTGCAAAAGCTTTACCGCAGTCGAACTGATGTCGACGCCTACAAGCGGCGACTGACTTTTTGGGATGAGCCCCACGGTTTCTCCCCTGCCGACGGGCACTTGGACGCAAGACCTGCGCCCGAGCATTAATAACGTATTCTTAGCAAATGGCAACGGCCCTGCTGTGAAGTCCCTCACGGATTCACCATGCAGCCCCTGACTGTTCCCTTTGCGCTCCCCGGCGACGACCCCAGCCGCCACCTTGCGTAATCTATACTCTGCGACCACGAAATTCGCAATCGGAATCTGAACCCGATGACTCGACTCCGCCGCTGGCTGCGCTGGATCTTCCTGATTGTCCTGGTCCTGGCGCTGATCGGCGCGGCCGCTGTGGGCGGTCTGTACTACGCCGTGTCCTCCAAGCTTCCCGACGTGCAGACGCTGCGCGACGTGGAAATGCAGGAGCCGATGTACGTCTACGCTGCCGACGGCAAGCTGATGGCGGTGTTCGGCGAGACCCGGCGTACCCCGATCACCATGAAGGACGTGCCCGAGCGCCTGAAGCAGGCCTTCCTGGCCACCGAGGACGCCCGCTTCTACGAGCACGGCGGCGTGGACTACATGGGCATCGGCCGTGCGGTGTGGCTGCTGGCCACCACCAACGACAAGCGCGTGCCGGGTGGCTCCACCATCACCCAGCAGGTGGCCCGCCAGTTCTTCCTTAGCTCCGAGTACAGCTACACCCGCAAGCTGGCCGAGATCCTGCTGGCGCGGAAGATCGAGTCCGAGCTGAGCAAGGACGAGATCTTCGAGCTGTACCTGAACAAGAGTTTCTTCGGCAACCGCGCCTACGGTGTGGCCGCCGCCGCCGAGTTCTACTACGGCAAGAAACTGAACGAGCTGGACCTGGATGAAATGGCCTCGCTGGCCGGCATCCCCAAGTTCCCGTCCTCGGGCAACCCGATCTCCAACCCGGAGCGCGCCCGCCAGCGTCGTGACAACTATGTGCTGCAGCGCATGGCCGACCTGAAGTTCGTCAGCCAGGCCGAGGCCGACGCGGCCAAGGCCGTGCCGATGCACGCCACCGCGCATGAGCCGCCGGTGCAGGTCGATGCCCCGTACGTGGCCGAACTGGTGCGCCAGGAGATGATCGCCCGCTTCGGCGGCGACGTGGTCAACAAGGGCTACCACGTCACCACCACCATCGATGCCACCCTGCAGGCTGCGGCCAACCAGTCGGTGCGCGACGGCCTGCTGCTGTACGACCACCGCCACGGCTGGCACGGCGTGGAAAAGCAGGTGCAGGTGGGTGCCGGCGAAGACGCCGCCGCCCTCGCCGAGCACCTGCGCGGCCTGTTCGGCCAGGCCGGCCTGCTGCCGGCCATCGTCGCCAGCACCGGTGCCGATGGCAGCGCCACTGTGGTGCTGGCCAACCGCAGCGAGATCGTGCTGCCGGCCGGTGCCGCCAAGTGGACCAACAAGACCCCGGGCAAGCTGGTGCAGCGCGGCGACATCGTGCGCGTGCGTGCTGGCGCCAAGGAAGGTGAGTGGCTGCTGGACCAGATCCCCCGCGGCCAGTCCGCGCTGGTCTCGCTGGATGCCCACAGCGGCGCGCTGAAGGCGCTGGTCGGTGGCTTCAGCTTCTCCGGCAACAAGTTCAACCGCGCCACCCAGGCCCGCCGCCAGCCGGGTTCGAGCTTCAAGCCGTTCGTTTACGCGGCCGCTTTCGACAAGGGCTACAACCCGGCCTCGATCGTGCTCGACGCCCCGGTCGTGTTCCGCGACCGCCGCGGCAAGACCTGGGCACCGCAGAACGACGGCGGCGGCTTCCGCGGCCCGATGCGCCTGCGTGAAGCACTGGTGCAGTCGCGCAACCTGGTGTCGGTACGCCTGCTCGATGGCATGGGCGTGGACTACGCGCGCAAGTACATCAGCGAATTTGGTTTCGCCGAATCGGAACTGCCACCGAACCTGTCGATGTCGCTGGGTACGGCCTCGCTCACTCCGCTGTCGGTGGCCCGTGGCTACGCCGTGTTCGCCAACGGCGGCTCGCGCGTGGACACCTGGCTGATCGACCAGGTCAATGACCGCGACGGCAACCTGGTGTTCAAGGAAAACCCGGCACTGGCCTGCCGCGACTGCGCCGGCAGCAGCGACCAGCCGGTGAACCAGGTGGTGGACGGCTTCAACTTCGGCGCCCCGGCCCCGAAGGTGGACCCGGCCGCTGCGGCCAAGGCCGAAGCCAAGGCCGAGACCCCGGCCGCGCCGGTCAACCCCGATGCCCGCACCGCCCCGCGCGCGATCGACGCCCGCACTGCCTACCAGCTGGTGTCGATGATGCGCGACGTGGTCCAGCGCGGTACCGGTGCCCAGGCCAAGGTGCTCGGCCGCGAGGACGTGGGCGGCAAGACCGGCTCCACCAACGACCACCGCGACGCCTGGTTCTCCGGCTTCGGCGGCCCGTACGTGACCACCGTGTGGGTGGGCCGCGACGACTTCCGCTCGCTGGGCTACCGCGAATACGGCGGCAAGGCCGCCCTGCCGATCTGGATCGACTACATGCGCACCGCGCTGAAGGACACCCCGATCGCGCAGAACGAGCCGCCCAGCGGCATGGTCCAGGCCACCCTCAACGGCGCGACCGAGTGGGTGAAGGTGGAAGACATGGACCGCCTGACCGACTACGACCTGAACCTCAATACGCCGCAGGCCGACGCCGCCGCGTTCGATATCTTCTAAGAGGCAGGTAGGGGTGAGTGCCAACCTTGGTTGGCACTGCCCTTTGTAGAGCCGAGCCATGCTCGGCTCCGGGTGCCCGCGGTAGAGCAGCCGAGCATGGGCTCGGCTCTACAGGATCAACGGCACCCTTTTGCCGTGGTAGATGCCAACCTTGGTAGGCGCTTCGTGCCGACCAAGGTCGGCACCTACCAAAGCGTTGGTGGGTGCCAACCGTTGGTTGGCATCTCCGCGCCATACCCACGCAGATGTCACATCCGTGCGCTAGTCTGTAGCCAGGTCGCAACAGGGAGTCATCGCATGCATCGCGCCCGTCAGCATGCTGCCAGCCAGACCCGCGAGCGGCGTCACCGCCTCGCCCACGAAGCCGCCCGCCTGATGGCCGAGGGCGGCATCCGCGACTACCACCAGGCCAAGTTGAAGGCCGCCAGCCGGCTCGGCATCCACGACGATGCCTCCCTGCCCCGCAACACCGAGATCGAAGACGCCCTGCGTGAGTACCAGCGGCTGTTCGCCGGGCCCCAACACGGCAATGAACTGCAGCGCCGCCGCGAGGCCGCCATGCGTGCACTGGAGTTCCTGCACGGCTTCGCCCCACGGCTGGCCGGACCGGTGCTGGAGGGTACCGCCGATGCCAACAGCCCCGTACAGCTGCACCTGCACAGCGACGACCCGGAAGCCGTGCATCGCTTCCTGGACGAACACGGCATTCCCGCCGAATCGCGGACACGTCGCCTGCGCATGGACCGCGAACGCTGCCTGGACGTGCCGGTGTGGGTGTTCAGTGCCGAGGAGCTGACCTTCGACCTGGCCGTTCTGCCGTATGACGCCCTGCGCCAGGCCCCGCTGTCACCGGTGGATGAGAAGCCGATGCGGCGCGCGTCTGTCGCGCAGTTGCGGCAGGTGCTGGCCGAGGCGGAGATCACCGGGTACATCGGCGGATGACGGCAGCGCCGGCCCATGGCCGGCGAGCGCAGCGGTACCTGCCTTTGGTGGGTGCGGACCGTTGGTCCGCACTGTGCTTCAGGTTTTGCGGATGCCTGGCCGAAGAGCAGCCGAGCATGGCTCGGCTCTACAGTGGCAATCCGGTGCCGCGCTGCCGCTCGCGGTCACTCATCCACTCGGCCAGCCACGGTGCGGCGGCACGCTTCGGATACTCCTCCATCATCCGCGCATGCATGGTCTGCAGGTCATTCAACAACCAGGCCTGGTGGTAGATATCGCTGAACGAATCAGACCAGCCGCTCTTCACCCGCTGGCGATCGCTGCTTTCCAGGCTCGGCACCAGATCGTGCGGCCCATCCAGAATGGTCTGCAGCGCGCGGTTGATGCCGGCGTTCACCTCGGCCGCCTCACGCAGCGAAGCGATGTGGTCCACCACACGCGTGCAGCGATAGGGTGCACAGCCGCCCGTGGCCTCGATGTAATCGGCAATGTCCGCCAGCAGGTTGGCCTTCAACCGCCACGCCACTTCGCTTTCCATCGCCTGCCGTACCCGCATGGTTCGTCGCGTGCTGGCACGGATGTCCTCCGCGGTGACGTACGGTTGCCCCGGCGTGTTGCTGCCATGACGCACCAGCACGATGCGGTGAATCGCCTCCTTGCCGATGCCCTCCACGCGCAGCGCGGCCGCCTGCGGGTGAATGCGCGGCGGAGGCACATGGGTGAACCGCCAGTAGTACCAGAGCAGCATGACCACACCCGACAGGCACAGCAGGCTGGCCAGCATCCAGCCATCCAGGTGCCGGGTGTAGTAGTAGTACCGCGCCCGCCACAGATAGAAGCTGCGGTAGCTCATGAATCGACGTACCCAACCGTACATTGCCATCTCCTCGGCAAGGACCCCGGCGCGACGGGGTGGATTACGCGCGTCACGCCGGGGCTCCATCGCTTACCAGCCGATGCCCACACCCACGCCCATGCTGCGTTCACCGCTGTTGGTGAACGCGCCATTGAGGCTGAAGGTGGCTGAGCCCTTGTCGTTGAGTACGCGCTGGTAACCCACCGCCATGGCCGACTCGCCCTCGGCGTAGCCCACGCCCGCACCGAGGCGGTTGTAGGTGGCCAGGCCGGCGGTGTTCATGGCCATGGCCGTCTGCGCGCTGCTCATCGCCGCCATGCGGTTGAAGCGCTTGTCCATCTTGTCCAGGCGGCGTTCGAAGTTGCTGATCGCGCCATCGGTGTATTCGTTGGCGCGGGCCAGCATCTTCTCCAGTTCGGCGGTATCGACCTGTGGCGTGGGCGACGGCGTGTCGTCCTTCTTCGACTTCGGCTGCGGTGTGGGCGACGTGCCCTCGCCTGCCGAGGCCACCTGTGGCGAATCGCTGACTTCCGGCGTTGGCGTGACCTGCTCGGTGGGCGCGGCCGAAGCCGTAGACAACGCACGCGACTGCGGCTGGCCATCCACGCGCTGCTCCAGGCCATCCATGCGGCCATTGAGCTGCTGCTGCACGGCATGCAGCTGGCCACCGTTGACCGCTTCGCGGCTGCCGGCCGCGATCAAGCCGTTGGCCACGTTGGAGATGACCATCCCGTTGGCGCCGGCCAGGGTGAGCTGGGCGGTGCCGTCGCTACGGGTAGAGGGGGTTTCCTGGAAGACCGAGCGGAGCTGGGTTTCGACGCGGTCCATGCGGGAGCCGGTGGTGACTACGGCGGAGTCCAGCGTGGTGAGAGCGTCGTTGACGGTGTTCTGGTGCTGGCCCTGGATGTTGAAGCCGGGGGTGGTGACGTTGCCGTTGGCGTCGATGTTGCCGCCGAGGGCGGACAGGGCGCCGCGGAGCTGGCCGATGGTGGCTGCGTCGTTGGCGTTGCGGCCGTTGGCTACGTTCACGAGGCGGCGCTGGTATCGGCTGTTTCCGAAGGACGCCGTGTCAGCTTCCGTGGCGATCGCACCCATGCCAATAGCGACAGACCTGACCGCACCGACTTCTGTTCTGCTAACTAAGCCTAGCGCCACGCTATCAGCCCCAGCTGCACGTGACCCAGCACCGAGAGCGAATGCACCTTCTGCCCCCTCCTCAACCAGGGCACCTCTACCCAGCGCAACCGAATTCTTGCCCCAAGCAATCGCATAAGCCCCCAGGGCTGTTCCTCCCTCATTTCCATCCTGCGGTGTCGCCTGCGCGGATTCACCGATCGCAACACCAGACGATCCAGCCTTGGCCTCTTCACTGAAATCATCCCGGCCGATCTTGAAGAATCGATGAGTTGATTCCACGCTCGCGATTCTTTCATTGGTCGCATAAAGCTGACCACCGTTAACTGCATCAGTACTGAAGGCAGATGAGATGTCCCCCGAATCAATCCCAGTCAATCGCGATCCAGCGAAATCGATCGGTCCGCCGCGCAGATCAAGTGCTTCCTGAAGGGCATACTTCACACCTCCGTCTGACATGTTCTTCATACGCTCGATTTCATCTCCATTCCTGGCGATTTCCTGCTTGGCTGCGTACAGCTGGCTACCCGTAACTGCATCACGGCTGCCTGCAGCAATGCGTCCATCGGCCAGATTCGACAGAACCATGCCTTGCGCACCTGCCAGATTCAGCTGGCCAACGCCATCCGCCCGGATCGAGGGTGATTGTTGGAACGTCGAACGCAGCTGACCTTCGAGGCCATCTACGCGAATGTCCGAGCTGACCACGGCACCATCGAGTGCAGCCAAGGCGTCTCCGACATTGTTCTGCTTGCCACCTTGTACGCTATAGGTAGGCCCAATAACGTTCCCGAAAGCATCCAGGCCTGCACCGCCACCGAGTCCAGCAAGAGCTTCGTTGAGCTGCGTAATGGTGGTCGCTTCGTGATCGGAAATGCCACGATCAAGGTTCACCAGGCGCCGCTTTACAGAGCTGTTACCCACTGAAACGGTGTTTTCTTCGGTTGCAACTGAATAAGAACCCAGCGCCACGGCGCCATCAGCGCCCGCTACGACACGGCTCAACGCTCCAAAAGCGACTCCCTCCTTCGCATACACGTTGGAACCGACCCCCAACGCAAAGCCGCTTTCTGCAGTCTCCGCAACAACCGCCCCCCTTCCTAGCGCGACTGAGTTCAATGCATCTGCAGCCGCAAAGCTACCTAAGGCTACCCCGCCCTCAGAACTCACCGAAGCTCTTGCTGAATCGCCCAGTGCAATCCCAAGCAGCCCGGCATCGGCATCAATGCTCTCATCGTCAAAACCAATGCTGAGGAATCTCCCCTCCCGTTCGATCTCTCTGACTCGAACATTGGTCGCAAACAACTGCCCGCCATTCACCGCATCCGTGCTGGTCGCAGAACTGATATCACCCGCTGCCACACCCGATACACGCGCGCCTTCCATGTCCACCAGCAGGCGATCAGCACTGAACTTGACCACGTCATCCAGATCCGGATCGAAGTTATCGAAGTCCGCACGCAACGCATCCAATTCGACCCGGTTGTCGGCGATACGCCCGTCCTGATCCGTCAGCTGCTGCGCATGCCCAGCCAGAGCCTGTCGCTGTGTCTCCACCGTGGTATTGGTCGCAAACAGCTGCTGCCCGGTCACCGCATCCGTGCTGCCCGCACTCAGCGTGCCGTTGGCGATGTTGTAGATCCGCCGCTTGCCACCGCTCTTGTTTGCGACATCCACAATGGTGCCGGTGTTCTCTGCACCCAGGCGGACATTGCCGCTGGCAGACACCTGGCCCACCAGGCCGCCCAAGGCATCAGCCTTCTGCACAGCGCCATCGGCCACGCCACGGGCGGCATCGGCCGCCGTCTTCGCCGCGGTTGCCGCCGTGCGCACGCTGGTCACTTCGCTATTGGTGGCATTGAGCTGCTGCCCGGTCACTGCATCCGTGCTGGACGCACTGAGCACGCCATTGGCCAGGTTCTGCAGCTTGCGCTTGGCGCCGGCCTTGTTGGCCACGTCGATGACGGTGCCGGTGTTGTCTGCGCCCAGGCGCACGTTTCCACTTACCGATGCCTGCCCCACCAGGCCATCCAGTACCGCCACGCGCGCCTGCGCTGCGTCTGCCGTGGACTTCACGGCGGCAACGTTGCCGTTGGTGGCATTCAACTGCTTGCCGGTGACGGCCTCCGTGCTTGATGTGCTCAGTGCCCCATCCTTCAGGCCGGTGATGCTGCGCACCGCATTGGACTTGTTGCGGGCATCCAGCACCGTGCCGGTGTTCTCTCCACCCAGGCGTACGTTGCCGCTGGCAGATACCTGACTCACCAAGCCACTGACCGTATTGGCCTTGGCCAGCGCTGTATTGGCGTTGGTGTTGGCCGTAGTGGCGGTGGTCTGCGCTGCCGTGGCCGTCGTCTTCGCCGCGTCGGCCGCCGTCTGAGCAGTCGTCACATTGGTGTTGGTTGCGTTGAGCTGCTTGCCCGTCACAGCTTCCGTACTGGATGTAGAAAGCGCCCCATCCTTCAGGCCGGTGATGCTGCGAACGGCGTTGGACTTGTTGCGGGCATCCAGCACTGTCCCGGTGTTTTCGCCACCCAGGCGTACGTTGCCACTGGCAGATACCTGGCTGACCAGGCCACTAACCGTATTGGCCTTGGCCAGCGCCGTATTGGCGTTGGTGTTGGCCGTAGTGGCCGTTGTCTGCGCTGCCGTGGCCGTCGTCTTCGCCGCGTCGGCCGCCGTCTGAGCAGTCGTCACATTGGCGTTGGTTGCATTGAGCTGCTTACCCGTCACGGCTTCCGTACTGGATGTAGAAAGCGCCCCATCCTTCAGGCCGGTGATGCTTCGAACAGCATTGGACTTGTTGCGGACATCCAGCACGGTGCCGGTGTTCTCGCCGCCAAGGCGCACGTTGCCACTGGCCGATACCTGGCTGACCAGGCCACTGACCGTATTGGCCTTGGCCAGCGCTGTATTGGCGTTGGTGTTGGCCGTGTTGGCCGTGGACTGCGCTGCCGTGGCAGTTGTCTTCGCCGCGTCAGCCGTGGTCTGGGCCTTGGTTACATTGGAGTTGGTGGCAAACAGCTGTTGTCCGGTAACCGCATCGGTACTGCTGGCGCTCAGCGCTCCGTTACGGATTCCATTGAGGTAGCGCGTTGCATTGTTCTTGTTGGCGAAGCTGACAGTGGTGCCGGTATTGTCACCGCCCACACGTACGCTGCCACTGGCCGATGCCTGGGTGACCACACGCGAATTGGCCAAGGCCTGATCTGCAGTGGACTTGGCGGTGGTAGCGGTAGTGTTGGCCGTATTGGCTGTTCGCTGCGCGCCGGCGGCGGCGTCCGCGGCCGTCTTGATATCATTTTTTGCCGTCTGCAGCTGTCGGCCGTTTACCGCGTCAGTACTGCTGCTGCTGATGGTGCCGTCGGCAACATTGACGATCCGCCGTTTCGTAGAACCGTTGCCCACCGATACGGTGTAGGCCTCGGTGGCCTGCGACCCGCGCCCGAGTGCCACAGAGTTGGCCGCGCTTGAACGCGCCTGGTACCCCAGGGCAATGCTGTCGTGGGACGCAGACGCTTCGCCACCGAGTGCAACGGCCCCCGTCCAGCCCTGCGTGCCCGCACGTGAGTCGGCACCGATGGCGATACCGGAAACGCCCGCCCCGGTTATGACCGTCGCCTTGCTGCCCAGCGCGACCGCGTTGCCGCCATAGGCGTTCGCATCATTGCCAATCGCCGTTGCACCGATTCCCGTGGCGTTGGCAAAAGCACCTACGGCGGTGGCATACCCGCCCGCTACACCGGCGCCATAGCCGAAGGCGGAGTTACGGTCACCATAGGAGGTGATGTTGTTACCAAACGCAGTCGCATAGTCGCCTTCGAACGTGATGGCATTGCCGGTCAGCAGCACGAAACGCCCATTCCCACTGATCCACTGGTAGTCATGCACCCATGCCCAAGTCGGCACGCATCCTTGGCTGGCGGTGTAGCACGAGAAAAGATTGCGCTCCGCATGGGCGGTGCCGGCCGCACCGAACAACATGACCAGCGCCGCTGCCGTACTGCGTCGAAGGGGGCGTGTGGAAGCCCCTGGCTTACGCTTTGTGGACGCGAGCTCACTGGTGACCACCCAGCACTGCCGGGCGGTGGACCAAAGACGGCGGTAAATCCTGTTCATGAAAACTCCTTAACAAGGGAAACGAAGAAGTGCCGTCGCGGCGGGACTGCGCCACGACGGCCTGAGGGGTTCAGGGAGCCAGTGCCTGCACATGCTCGCGATAGCCGTCGCGCGTCAGGCGGTAACGCATCTGCAGCGTGTGTCCCGGTTGCACCGGGAACGGCAGTTCCAGTGCACTGCCCGGATACAGGCTTCGCGAAACGTCGTGCGCGGTGCAGCGCGCGCCATCGCAGTCGGCGATGCTGGTAATGCCTACGCGCACCGTGCCGGTGTTGCGCAGGTGGTTGCCTTCCACCTGCACCGCCATGGCCGGCTGTGCGGGCAGCACATTGACCAGCGCGCCCCAGACCAGGCTGACGCCGATGTTGGCCTGCGCGCGCTCGCCCTCGCCTGCGCGTTCAATCCCTTCAGGGCCACGCACACCTTCGAAGTACACGCGGTAGGCGGTTTCCTTCTCGACCGGCTGCAGCGGAATCACCCGGATCAGGCGATTGCCGCCACCGGCCAGCGCGAACTTGCCGGGGGTGATGGCGATGGCCGCTTCGCCGGGCTCGACCTCAACCTCCTGCTCGTCTGCGCCGGCGGGATTGACGATGCGCTTGATCGAGGCCTGCACGTACTGCGGCTGGGTGGACTGCGAATAGATGCGGATCTGCGCGCCCTTCTTCACGTCTACCGACGTGCGCATGGGGTGCACGGTGAGATTGGCGTGGGCAGGCATCGCCATCAGCAGCGACAAGGGAAGCAGGCAGCGAATGAGAGGTTTCATCGGGGGCTCCGTGGGAATCAGGGCGTGACAGTGGGAACGCGCAGTTCCACCTTGAGATCGCCGTCGTAGTAGCCGGGGCGCTTGCTGCTGACCGGCACGCGGGGGGTTTCCAGCGTCAATGGCGTGGGCACGCAGAACACCGGCTGCGTCATGCCGGGTAACAGCACCAGGCGCAGCTTTGCGGTATCGATGCCATGCAGTAGCTGCTCCACGCCGTTCCGGAGGGGAACGGCGCTGCCGTTGTGATCGAGGGTGACGGTGTAGTCCACGCGCTGCGTGGCGTCGCTGCCGCCGTCGGTATGCCAGACCGAGTAGCCGGAAGGCCCCGGAGGGCGTGGCCCGCTGTCGCGCACGGTGACGCCCAGGTACTGGCTCTGCGAGCCCAGTCCGTCGTACAGGCACATGTCGAGTTGGGTTCGCCCGCCCACGGTCTGGGCGATCGGGTCGTACTGCAGGTTCAGGCCGACGTGCGGGGTGACCTGATCGAAGAGCGGGAAGTAGATGGAGACTGCGTTGTAGTCGGTGATGGTGAAGTCGAACTTGAACGAGTAGGTCGCGAGCACTGGGCCGTTGACACTTTCATGAAGTTCAAGGAAAGCAACTGCCTCCCATGTTCCGGCCACAAGCCTTTCAAGCTCGGAACTCGGCAACTCCAAGTGAGCGCCTGTGCCTATCGGCCATTCCCCCGCGCACTCAGCTGCAGAAGAAGACCATGGCGGAAGCACCGCCTTGCCCCAGTAGTCACTTGAACAACCTCGCCCAGGCATTGCTCTCGCGAGGGAGCCCAGCAGCTGTATCTCCTCGACCAATCCCGACCGCTTCTCGGTAGCGCGAATCGTTACCGCTCCCCGGCCAGTATCAAACTCAGTGCCGGCAGTAGGGCATCGTCCTTGAGCAGCGTCTGTTGACGATCGGCAAGTCAGATGCAGCGTTCCGTAGCGCGTCGAACTTGTCTCATAGCCAAGCACCGTCCTCGGCGCCCACAACTCGATATCCCCGGGCATCGCAGCGCGATCCCAGCTCATCACGATGTCGCGATGCTCACTCGTCGGATGCGTTTCCGGCGGCCGCTGCGCCATCGCCCGCGGCGCCAACACCACCAGCGCACACAGCACCACCATCACCCACCACACCCGGCGGCTCACTGCGCACCTCCTGCGGCCGCGGTCTGCGGCGTGGCGGCAATCAACGCCTGCTCCTGCAGCAGTCGCGTCACCCGTGCCTGATGGCGGATGTCGGCGGGCAGCTGCGCCACGGCCAACGGTTCGCACTGCACGGCACCCACCAGCATCACCACGCTGCGGCGCTCGCGCACCTGCAGCGGGCAGTGCAGCAGCCGGTCGTCCTGCAGCAGGTACAGGGTCGTTTCGCGTCGCGGGAAGTCGGCCACGAAGCCTCCATTGCTGCCGGTGCCCGGCACCGGCGCGTTGAGAATGCGGGCGCCGCGCAGCGGTGCACCGGCGATGTCGTGGGCGTTGCCGATGAAGGTGTAGGTCACTTCAATCGGCACCGGCATGCGCACCAGCCGCCCGGGCGACAGGAACAGCGGGCGCGCGCCACCCACGCCGCTCACCCGCACCGCCGCGATGCTGTCCAGTGCGCTGGCGTCCTGCACTTCGGCGCGGTGCGATTGGTAGGCGGACACCGGCAGCAGGCGGCGTTCGCCCAGCTTCAGCCGCTGCCGGCGCCCGCCCACCTGCAGTTCGGAGGCCACGCCGGTCAGGCCCAGGTCGTCGGTGCCATCCACCTGCACCGCCAGCCCGGCATCGGCGCCCACGCCTGCGCCCCAGTACAGCCCGCGCGAGCCGATGGCCAGGCCGGAACTGTGCGTGGCGCTGTACGCCGCCTCATTGCCACCCTGGTGCTGGTAGCGCGATACCGTGGCACCGGTCTGGCCGATGCGGTTCTGCAGCTGCCCGCTCAGCGTGGCGCTGTAGCGTTCGTTGTTGTTGCCGCGCAGTTCGCCGGACACTTCGCGGTACTGGTCTTCGTATTCCTGGCGCAGGGTCTGGCCGACGCTGTAGTTGATGTCGGGCCGCGCATGCTGCGGCTGGCGCACATCCAGGCCGTAGCGACGCTGCGAACTACCGCGATCACCGCGCTGCAGGCGGTTGAGGCTGACGTTGAAATAGATGCCGCGGTCGCGTCCATCGCGCAGGCCGCCGCCACTGGTCTGCTGCCACACGCCGATGCGGCTGGAGACACTGAACTCGCCCCAGCGCTGGCTGCGGCTGTAGTTGGCCTGCCAGGTGCGGCTGAGCTGCGGCACGCGCGTGGGCTGTGGCAGCCACGGTGGCAACAGTGGGTCGAGCCCCGCCAGCGGATCATCCCCCAGCCCCGGCTGCACGGTGCCCGCGCGCCATGTCTGGCGGCGGGTGTAGGCCACGTAGACGTTGCCGCCCGCCATCGGCAGCGCCATCGAGGCGCTGAGCGAGTCGGCACAGCCCAGCCGGTCGCGCGCGTCGTCCTCGAACTGGCAGGCGCGGCCGCGCATGCGCTGGTGGTACACATTCCACGAGGCACGGCGACGATACGAAAGCTGATTCTGCTGGCCACGGCTGCCATCGCTGCCGTGCATGCCACTGAAGGTGGCGCGGATCTCCTGGGTGGCGAACACGTGGCGCAGGTCCAGCCGCAGTTCGCCATAGCTGAAGCCGCCGAGGTCGGCGACACCGGCCGTCACTGCCACGTTGCGCGATACCGGCACGCGCAGGCCGGCCATCGCTGCCAGCTCGTCGTTGAAACGGTCGCTGCGGCGCTCGTTACGGCGGCCGCCCTGCATGAACCACTGCACGCTGCTGTCGGTCCAGTCGCCGCCCTTGTCGAACGGCGCGTCCTCGCTGCGCACCAGTACGCCGTCTTCGTAGATGCGCAGGGTGACGGTGTAGTTGCCCAGCGGGAACCGGCGCGTATCGAGCTGGTTGATACCGGCCTGCAGGTAGAAGGTCTGCAGCAGGCGCTCGCCATCGAAGGCATCCACCCGTGCATCGCGTGCCAGCAGCACGGTGAGCGGCGTGGCCTGCACGGCGGCGGCGGCATCCACGTAGGCCTGGGTGGTGCCCAGGCGCAGCCCCTGGAAGCGGTCCATCGGCAGCATGCTGAAGCTGAAGGTGCCGCCCTGCGGGCTGCTCAGGTTGCGGCGATCCATGCGCCCGGCCTGCAGGTAGTGCTGCTGTCCCAGGTCATGGCGGTAATAGGCGTTGTCCAGTTGGAAGTCGCGGTTGGCGCGGCCGCCGCGATAGTGCTGCTGGCTGAAGGTCCAATCGGCAGACAGGTGCCCGCGCTGCAACACGCCCAGCGCGCCCATGCCCTGCGCGGCCAGCGACTGGTAGCCGCGGCCGCCGCTGACATTGAGCGTGTGCTGGTGCAGGAAGGCGTTTTCGGCAGTGGCGCTGACCTGGTGGTAGCGCTCGGCCGCCGGTTCGCCGGGAATCCATTGGCGGGCGACGAACAGGCGCACGGCGCCCTCGCCTTCGTCATACAGCGCGCGCACGGCGGTGGGCTCCTCGGGGGGATCGATGTAGCCGCAGCCGGCGCTGGCGCCACCGTAACGGCAGGCCAGATGGCTGTTGCGCGGCAGCGGCTGCGACAGTGCCGGCAACAACGCGGCCTGTGCCTCGGCGGGCAGCTGCAATGCCTGCAGCGCCTCGGCCGGGGATTCCAGCTGCACGTGTTCCAGGGTCACGCGCACCGGCACCAGCCCGGTCGAACGGCCGAACAGGCGCACCTCGAGTTGTTCGGTCTGGCCTTCGACCAGATCCTCGAAACCGGCGGGAACGCCGCGCGCCGCGACCACGGGCATGGCCAACGACAGGGCAAGCGCGACCGCCAGCCGGGTGACGGCGGGTGCGGGAGATTTCATGGGGGTGTTACCGGAAGCGGCCGGCCCGGCAAGCGGGCCGGCGCGGGCGCCTTACGGGCTGGTGGTCTTCTGCTGCATGGCGATGGTGACGATGCCTTCGTAGGTACCGCCCTTGGTGATCGGCGCCTGGTTGGTCTGCGCGATACGCAGCGGCATCGGGATCGATGCGCCCTCCAGTGCGCCGTCGAACAGGTCGGACGCGGCGAAGTCCTGCGCGGCCACGGTCAGCGCCTTGCCGTTGAGGCTGACGGTCAGCGGCACCGGGGCACCGCTGCCGTCGGTATTGAGCAGCTGCGGAGCGCTGCCGACACGCACTTCGATGTCCTTCTCGTCATCGTTGGAGTAGATACGCACCTGCTGGGTCCACGGCACCAGACCGGTGACCGGGTTGTGGACCATGTTGACGACCGAATCCAGCGCGGTGCCATCGGCCTTGAGCAGGGCCAGGGTCGGGTCGACGTTGGCCCAGACCTTGATGTCGGCGTCGAAGGCGTTGGCGGACAGCGAAGCGGTGGCCAGCGCTGCAGCGAGCGTGGCCTTCTTCAGAATGGCGTGCATGTGTGTCTCTCTCGGACAGGGGGAATATGAAAGCCCCCCTCCCCAATGAGAAAGGGAGGGAGGCGCCGCCCGTGGAGGTGGTCACGGGCGACGAGAGAATGGTAGGTACGCCTACCCCTCGCCGGCCATTCAAGCTTTCCTAAATAACTGAACGTTAAGGAGATTCTTTGAAGGGGTTCAATGTTTGAGGGTTATGCAAACTTCCTCATCCGATCTTTGCAACAACCCTCATTGCGAGACACGCAATCTTGTTGAGCCGGGCTACGCTCGACGCACGGGTGCACCACCGCCGCCTCAACGCGTGCCGACGATCCGTACATGATCCACATCAATGTCGGTGGGCTTGAAGCGGTGCGTATCCACTTCACCGTGCAGCTCCACCACGGTGGTCGCGCTGACAGCCTGGTGGCTGGGCAGATCCTTGTCGTCGATTTCCACATCGATTTCGCCGGTGGCGTCCTTGAAGCGGTAGCGCTGGTGGCCGATCCTGGCCACCAGCGTGCCCCGCAGCACCACCGGCTGGTCGTCACGCTGGTCGCGCGCCTCGGCCACCGTGGTGACGGCATGGGTGGCGCCCGGGCCGGTGTACTGGGCAAAGGCCCCGGCGCTGAGCAGGCTCAGGGAAGTGGCGATGAGAAGGGTGAGTCGTCGGTTCATGGTGTTCTCCATGCAGGGATAAGTGCCCACAGCTTCCTTCGCCTCGACTTTGACGCCCATGCGATCACTCCGAAAAGATGTGAAAACGACATCACATGTCAGAAACCATTCATCGTGGACCCGACGCGTCTTTCAGGAATGATTCCGAGCGCATTTTCTGCGGCCTTCCGGCGTGCGCTGGGGTGTTCGCCGAGCCGGTACGCGGCGGTGTAGTTCAGCTGCCGCGCCTTGCTTTTGTAGAGTCGAGCCAGGCTCGACTGCTGTTCGCGCGGCGCGCATGACTCGAGCATCGCTCGACGCTGCAAACACATGCTCACGCACGACGGGATGGCATCAGGCCGCCTTACGGCGGCCTGACGGATCCACTCAACGATGCAATCTCAGAAGAAGATTGCGTACAGGATCAGCAGCGGAATCGGCACGCCCAACAGCCAGAGCAGAATCATTTTCATGGCAGGTCTCCTTGCATGGAATGCGGGTTACAGGTCGCGGCGTCGGCCGCCCCAGGTGGCGCTGAGGCTGGCGAAGAACGCGCCAATCAGCAGGGTGATGAACAGCCACAGCGCGGCATACGCTGCGGCCTTGCGGGCATCGTCGGCCGCCTGCTTGGCGGTGGTCTTGGCTTTCTCCAGCGCGGCACGCATGCGCGTCTGCACATCGGTCACACGGGCCTGCGCTTCGGCCTGGCTCATGCCGGTTTCGCGCGCGATGAGCTGCGACAGGTACTGGGTGTCGGCCGGGTCGAGGCCATCGCCCTGCAGGCTGTTGACGATGATGCGGTTCACTTCGGTGCGCAGTTCACGACGGTCGCCGGCCGGTGCACGGCCCGGCATCGGGCGCGGCGGCGCCATGCCGGTCTCGCGTGGGCCCGCATTCGGTGCCGGCGGCGGAGCCGCGTTCGGATCCAACGGCGCGCCCGGCGGTGGCGGCGCCGCGGGATCGGCAGCACCGGCGCTGGTGGCATTGCGGAACAGGGAATCCACCCAATAGTTGAGATCGCCTTCCGGTGCGGCCGCGGCGGCGCTACCGGCACCTGCGGCGGCAACGCCGGCTGTGGATGCAGCGGCGCCCGCAGTGGCGCCGGTCACCTTCGCGCCCGTGCCGAGCACGCCGCCAATGGCCGAGGTCAGCAGGCCCGCAGTCAGCAGCGTGGCCACCGCCCACGACACGAAGCCGTGCGCGGTATCGCGGAAATAGGTTTCATCGCCATGGATCTGCGTCCACTTGGTGCGCAGGCGCCCGGCCAGGTAGCCGCCCAGGCCGGAAGCGGCCAGTGCGGTGAAGGTGAGCCAGGCGATGCTGGACCAGCCGAAGGTTTCCTTGCTGACGCCTTCGAACGACCACGGCGACACCGAGGAGAGGCCAAGGCCGACACCGAGGATGAGCAGGATGAGGGAGAGTGCGGCGGCGGCGGCGGCACCTGCGAAGATCGCGCCCCAGGAAACGGCGCTTTCGCTGGGAGGGGCGACGATGGGGGCGGTGACGACAGTGGCGACGTCGGGACCAAGCGGGCCGCGCTCGGATGGGTCGAATCGGGTACTCATCGGGATGGACGCTCCATTTCAGGTGCTGCGGATGCAGCTGGCGTCCTGAGGCTGCGCGAGCGGTCGTGAAGCTGGCGAGACCCTTGAATCACGCGGTCTTGGCGCGATGAAGAGCGTGCCAACCAAGGTTGGCACCTACCGAAGGCGGATGCGGTGGTAGATCCACGCCATGCGTGGATGATTTTTCGCGGGCGCCGAAATCGTGCGGACCAACGGTCCGCACCTACCAGGTCCGCGCAAAAAAAACGCCCCGCGGATGCGGGGCGTTCTCAGCACAACCTACGCGGGCGATCAGCCCTGGTAGTCGCGCACGTCGCTGCCGGTGTAGACCTGGCGCGGACGGCCGATCTTCATTTCCGGATCAACCTGCTGTTCCAGCCAATGCGACACCCAGCCGGAGGTACGGCCCAGGGCGAACATGACGGTGAACATTTCGGTCGGGATCTGCAGCGCCTTGTAGATGATGCCGCTGTAGAAATCGACGTTCGGGTACAGCTTGCGGGCGACGAAGTACTCGTCCTGCAGCGCGGCCTGTTCCAGCTTCACGGCCACATCCAGCAGCGGATCCTGCACGCCCAGCTGCTTGAGTACCTTGCTGGTCATCTCGCCGATGACCTTGGCGCGCGGGTCGAAGTTCTTGTAGACGCGGTGGCCGAAGCCCATCAGGCGGAAGCCGGAGGTCTTGTCCTTGGCCTTGACCACGGCGGACTCGACGTTATCGGCAGTGCCGATCTCTTCCAGCATCTTCAGCACGGCTTCGTTGGCACCGCCGTGGGCCGGACCCCACAGCGCGGTGACGCCCGCGGCGACCGACGCGTACGGGTTGGCACCGGTCGAACCGACCAGGCGCACGGTCGAGGTCGAGGCGTTCTGCTCGTGGTCGGCATGCAGCGTGAAGATGCGGTCCATGGCGCGCACCAGCACGTCATTGGGCTTGTACTCTTCGCAAGGCGTGGCGAACATCATCCGCATGAAGTTGCCTGCATAGGACAGGTCGTTCTTCGGATAGATGTAGGGCTGGCCGATGGTGTACTTGTAGGCCATGGCCACGAGCGTCGGCATCTTGGCGATCAGGCGGATCGCGGCGATTTCACGGTGCTCGGGGTTATTGATGTCGGTGCTGTCGTGATAGAAGGCCGACAGCGCGCCGACCAGGCCCGTCATCACGGCCATCGGGTGAGCGTCGCGACGGAAGCCACGCAGGAAGAACTGCATCTGCTCGTTGACCATCGTGTGATGGGTCACGCGATTGACGAACTCTTCCTTTTGCGACGGGGTCGGCAGTTCCCCGTACAGCAGCAGGTAGCAGGTTTCCAGGTAGTCGCAGTTCACCGCGAGCTGTTCGATCGGGTAGCCGCGATACAGCAGTTCGCCCTTGTCACCATCGATGTAGGTGATGGTGGAATTGCAGGACGCCGTCGACAGGAAGCCGGGGTCATAGGTGAACTTGCCCGTCTGCGCATACAGCTTGCGGATGTCGATGACATCCGGGCCGATCGTGCCCTTGTACAGGGGCAGATCCATCTGCGGGCTGCCGTCCGAGAACGACAGTGTGGCTTTGACGTCAGAGGGGGTCATGGGCATTCCTTATGACTTCTGTGGGGTTCTTGTCTCTTATTGCGGCGTCCGGAGCATCGCCAGGACCGCCTGCACATCCGGCCGTGCCAGATCGTCCGAAGGCTCCTTGCGGGCCAGCATCAGATCCAGCAGGTCGTTGTCAGCGAGGTCCATCAGTTGCCTGAGGCCTTCCGCGTGGAACTCGGTCAGCTGGCTTTCGTGCCGCCGGAAGAACCGCTCGATGAAGAGGTCATTCTCCAGCAAGCCGCGCCGGCAGCGCCACTTGAGCTTAGAGAGATCCCTCTCGTTGATGAGGGTGTTCGGGGAGGCAGTCATGGCGGGCTCCGGTGCAAGGGCGAGCGCGCGCCGCGTCAGACGGCGCGGCGCACCATCAGTTCCTTGATCTTGCCGATGGCCTTCGTCGGGTTCAGACCCTTGGGGCAGACATCGACGCAGTTCATGATGGTGTGGCAGCGGAACAGACGGTACGGGTCTTCCAGGTTGTCCAGACGCTCGGCCGTGCCTTCGTCGCGGCTGTCGGCGATGAAGCGGTAGGCCTGCAGCAGACCGGCGGGGCCGACGAACTTGTCGGGGTTCCACCAGAAGCTGGGGCAGCTGGTCGAGCAGCTGGCGCACAGGATGCACTCGTACAGGCCGTTGAGCTCATCACGCTCTTCCGGCGACTGCAGACGCTCCTTCTCGGGCGGGCGCGTCTCGTTCAGCAGGAAGGGCTTGATCGAGTGGTACTGCTTGAAGAACTGCGTCATGTCCACGATCAGGTCGCGGACCACCGTGAGTCCGGGCAGCGGCTTGAGCTTGATGACGTCCGGCAGCGAACGCAGGTTGGTCAGGCAGGCCAGACCGTTCTTGCCGTTGATGTTCATCGCGTCCGAACCGCACACGCCTTCGCGGCAGGAACGGCGGAAAGACAGCGTCGGGTCCACGGCCTTGAGCTTGAGCAGGGCGTCCAGCAGCATGCGCTCGTTGCCGGCCAGCTCCAGCTCGATGGTCTGGATGTAGGGCTTGGCGTCCTTGTCCGGGTCGTAGCGATAAATCTCGAAGGTGCGCTTGATCATGTTTGGCTCCTGCGTCCTTAGAAGGTACGGACCTTCGGGGGCACGCTTTCAACGGTCAGCGGCTGAAGGTTGACCGGCTTGTAGGTCAGGCTGTTGCTGGCGCTGTGCCACAGCGTGTGCTTCATCCATTCCTTGTCGTTGCGGCCCAGCGGGAATTCCGCATCGTCGGCACCACGCTCGTAGTCGTTCACGGTGTGGGCACCGCGGCATTCCTTGCGGGCTGCGGCGGAGACGATGGTGGCCTGGGCGGCTTCGATCAGGTTGTCCACTTCCAGCGCTTCCACGCGGGCCGTGTTGAACACTTTGGACTTGTCCTTCAGGGTGATGTTCTTCACCCGCTCGCGGATGGCGGCGACGGCGCTCACGCCCTCGTCCAGCATCGCCTGGGTGCGGAACACACCGGCGTGGGCCTGCATGGCGGTGCGCAGGTCGTTGGCGACGTCCTGGGCGTATTCACCGCCGCTGTTGCTTTCCAGACGGTTCAGGCGAGCCAGGGTCTGGTCGGCAGCGTCCTTGGGCAGCGGCTTGTGCGAGACGCCCTTCTTGTGCGCGTCCACGATGTGGTTGCCGGCGGCACGGCCGAACACCAGCAGGTCCAGCAGCGAGTTCGTGCCCAGGCGGTTGGCGCCGTGCACCGACACGCAGGAGCATTCGCCCACGGCATACAGACCGTTGACCACGCTCTTGTAGTCGTCGCCCTTGGGGACCACCACCTGGCCATGGATGTTGGTGGGGATGCCACCCATCTGGTAGTGAATGGTCGGCACCACCGGGATCGGTTCCTTGGTGATGTCCACGTTGGCGAAGTTGTGGCCGATCTCGAAGACCGAGGGCAGCCGCTTCATGATGGTGTCGCCACCCAGGTGGGTCATGTCCAGCACGACGTAGTCCTTGTTGGGACCGCAGCCGCGACCTTCCTTGATTTCCTGGTCCATGCAGCGCGAGACGAAGTCACGCGGGGCCAGGTCCTTCAGCGTGGGAGCGTAACGCTCCATGAAGCGCTCGCCGTTGGCGTTGCGCAGGATGGCGCCTTCGCCGCGGCAGCCTTCGGTCAGCAGCACGCCCGCGCCGGCCACGCCGGTCGGGTGGAACTGCCAGAACTCCATGTCCTGCAGCGGGATGTCCGCACGGGCGGCCATGCCCAGGCCGTCACCGGTGTTGATGAAGGCGTTGGTGGAGGCGGCGAAGATGCGGCCGGCACCGCCGGTCGCCAGCAGCACGGTCTTGGCTTCGAGGATGTGGATCTCGCCGGTTTCCATTTCCAGCGCGGTCACGCCCACCACGTCGCCGTCGGCGTCGCGGATCAGGTCCAGGGCCATCCACTCCACGAAGAAGTTGGTGCGGGCCTTGACGTTCTGCTGGTAGAGCGTGTGCAGCATCGCGTGGCCGGTACGGTCGGCCGCGGCGCAGGCGCGTTGCACCGGCTTTTCGCCGTAGTTGGCGGTGTGGCCGCCGAACGGACGCTGGTAGATGGTGCCGTCGGGGTTGCGGTCGAACGGCATGCCGAAGTGTTCGAGCTCGTACACCACCTTCGGGGCTTCACGGCACATGAACTCGATGGCGTCCTGGTCACCCAGCCAGTCCGAGCCCTTGACGGTGTCGTAGAAGTGATAGTGCCAGTTGTCTTCCGACATGTTGCCCAGGCTGGCGCCGATGCCGCCCTGCGCTGCCACGGTGTGGGAGCGGGTCGGGAACACCTTGGACAGCACGGCCACATTCAGGCCGGCGAGCGACAGTTGCAGCGAAGCGCGCATGCCAGAGCCGCCGGCTCCAACGATGACGACGTCGAACTTGCGCTTGGGGAGCGAGGTTCCGATTTGCATTTCTTACAGCCTCCAGAGCACTTGGATCG
>CAJYNG010000028.1 GCA_913775725.1 uncultured Stenotrophomonas sp.
GTCGGAGTGCGGGGTGTCAGCCGCATGGGCCCGAGGCATGCCTCGGGCGGGTTGGGCAGGACGCCCAACCCCGGTCTTGCCGTGTGCGCAGGACCGCGCACACGAGCAAGCGGCTGCCAAGCCTACAGGGACGTACTTGCGGCGTCCCCGCACTCCGATACCGCCCCGCCATCCCACGGAATGCGCGCTGTTGCTGTTGCTCCGGCTGTGGCTTCTGCAGGTGCAGGGTGCAACCCTGCCGGAAAACACACATAAAAAAACAGCAGGCCGAGGCCTGCTGTTTCGGTGTAATGGTGCGCCCGGAGAGATTCGAACTCCCGACCGCCTGGTTCGTAGCCAGGTACTCTATCCAACTGAGCTACGGGCGCCAATTACATAAACTTGTTGTGCTGACTGTGTATGGTGCGCCCGGAGAGATTCGAACTCCCGACCGCCTGGTTCGTAGCCAGGTACTCTATCCAACTGAGCTACGGGCGCGCGGTACACAATCAAATTTTAAAACAATTCCAGCGGCGGATGCTGAAAACCTGTCGAGTGGTGCGCCCGGAGAGATTCGAACTCCCGACCGCCTGGTTCGTAGCCAGGTACTCTATCCAACTGAGCTACGGGCGCCCTGCGACAGGAGCGGAATTATGCGGATGTCGGCGCGGACCGTCAACAGTTTTGTGAAAATTTTCATCCAACTGAATGAAAAAGCTGTCAGCTACGGCCTCCGGCGCCTTCAGCCACGCGAAATGATCGGCGCGCGTGCCCAGTTCCTGCGCGGACAGCACGCGCAGCTGCGCGTCCACATTCGGCAGCTTCGCCAGCAGCGTCTGCATCGATCCGGTGGGTGCCAACCAGTCGTGCTCCATCAGCACGGCCTGTGCGCTGCCATGCACGCGCGCCATCTGCGCATCGAGGTCTTCGTCCATGCCGGCAGCGGCGTAGTGGTTGTTCAGGCCCACGCGTGCCCAGTCGGCAATCAGTCCGCGCGCTTCGGTGCCACCAAAGCCGAGGCGACGGCCATGCAGCACGCCCTGGCGCTGCGCAATCCACGGCAGGAAGCGGTAGACCAGTGGCAGCAACCAGCCACGCGGTGGCGGGAACCCGCGCCAGAACGGTGAGCCACTGGCGGCCAGCCACAGCCGGTTGAAGTAGTGCGGGTTGCGGCCGGCATGCACGCAGGCCAGCTGCCCACCGAGGCTATGTCCACCGATGACCCGGGGCAGGGCACCGGCGGCGGCGTCCGCTGCGGCCAGTACGGCCTGGCTGCCCGGCAGATCCTGATCGAGTATCTCGCGATAGCCCCAATCCTGTGTACGTGACGGACGCAGCGAACTGCTGCCGTTGCCGCGCCACTCGTGCAGGTAGACCGCCACGCCCTTCGCCGCCAGCGCCAATGCCAGTGGCAGGTAGTGGCGCGCGGCCACGCCCAGTGCCGGCAGCCACAGCAGGCGCGCGATGGGCTGTGCAGGCACGCAGGCGATCACTTCGTAGCGATGGCCATCGTCGCACTGCACGGCGAGGACGCTCGGCGTCAGGCTCATGCGTGTGGTGCCGCGCCGAAGTGATCCAGCACCAGCACCTCGCTGCGGCCGGGGGCATAGCCCTGCTGCAGGCCGCGCGCAACGTAGTCGATACCGGCTTCGCAGGCATTGGCCAGGCTCAGGCCGTTGCACAGCTGCGCGGCGATGGCCGAGGCCAGCGTGCAGCCGGTGCCATGTGCGTCCAGCGGCAGGCGGGCGTGGATGAATTCTTCGCTGCTGACGCCGTCGAAGTAACGATCGATCACGCGATTGCCCTCATGCAGGTGGCCGCCCTTCAGCAGCACGGCGCCGGCACCGAGGTCGAGCAGGGTGGAGGCCGCCTGTTCGGCGTCATCGCCGTTGCCGATCTTCCGGCCGATCAGGAGTTCTGCTTCCGGCGTATTGGGCGTAACCAGCGTCGCCAGCGGCAGCAGGCGCTTACGCATGGCCTTGAGCGCACTTTTCTCCAGCAGGCGTGCGCCGCTGGTGGCGACCATCACCGGGTCCAGCACCACGTGTGGTGGGCGGTGCTTTTCGAGTGCGTCGGCGACGGCATGGATCACCTCGGCGTTGGCCAGCATGCCGAGTTTCACGGCATGGATATCGAAGTCATCGAAGCAGGCTTCGATCTGCGCCTGCAGGAATGCGATCGGTGGCACATGCACGGCGGTGACGCCACGGGTGTTCTGTGCGGTCAGTGCGGCGAACACGGCCAGGCCATGCACGCGGTGCGCGGCGAAGGCCTTGAGATCGGCGGGGACGCCAGCGCCGCCGCCGGAGTCGGAGCCGGCGATGGTGAGGGCGGAAACGGGAGTGGTCGGGCTCATCCAGCGATTGTGCCGTGGTCACCGTAAAGGCGGTAGCGTCGCTGCCGGTAGATGGGGGTCAGATCCCTTTCCCGCAGGAAAAGGGATCTGACCCCCAGGGCGCGGTTCTCAATGCCGCCAACGCGCCCACTGCTGGTACAGCACATAGCCCAGCCCGGTCAGGCCGGTCAGCAGGGCGGGGGCGAGCAGGGCGTCGTACTGCCAGCGCATGAACAGCCAGGCGCCGGTGATGCCGCCGGCGAGGAAGCCGCTGATGATCAGGCCGCTGAGGGTCAGCCGTCGGACCTGCAGCGGCAGCCCACGCAGCAGGTGGCCCAGGCCGATGCCGAGATCGGTGAACATGCCGCTGAGGTGGGTGGTGCGCACCACCGCGCCACTGAAGGTGGTGGCCATCGCGTTCTGCAGGCCGCAGGCCATGGCGGCGGCCAGTGCGCCCCAGATCTGGTGCTGTTCGAACAGCGGAATGGCTACCAGCAGCAGCGCCGATTCCAGTGCCAGCGCCACGCCGTAGCGGCGGCCCAGCTGCAGGGCGCTGTCCTGGATCAACAGGCCGCTGAGCATCGCGCCCAGCGAGAACGCGATCAGCAGTCCCCACAGGTGGCCGACCGCACGCCAGTCACCCTGGGCCAGCGCCATGCCGAGCTGGCTGGTGCTGCCGGTCATGTGGCTGACGGCCTGGTGCTCGAAACCGAGGAAGCCGACCACGTTGACCATGCCGGCCACGCACGAGAGCGCGACCGCGCCGATCCAGACCCAGGTGGGCAGGCGTATTCCCATCGGCGGGGCCCCTCAGGGCCCGCCGAAGCCGCCGTTGAACTGCAGCTCGCTGAAGGTGTTGCTGGCCGGGTCGAACACCGCGCCCCAGAACTGTGCGCCGCCATCGCAGACGCGGATCGCTTCCCGTGCCGGATTGATGCCGCTGTTGTCGGGCAGGTGGAAGGCGTTGATGTAGATCAGCCGCTTGCCGGCGCTTTCGATGCCGACGTACTGGCGGTCGAAGTCCAGCACCTTCGGCACCTGTGCTTCCAGCGAGGACAGCTGCGCTTCCAGCTGGTCGATCTGCTGCCGGCTGGGCGCCCAGTAGCCGCTGACCCGCCCGGCCTCGCGGCCGGGGCTGGCGCGCGAGCAGGTGTCGAGCACCTGCGCGGCGATGATCGGGCGGGTGACCACCCATGACTGGCCGGTACGCTCGGCGGTCGGCACGCTGGCCGGGCCGCGCGTGGTGGTGCAGGCGCCGAGCACGGCTGCGAGGGTGATCGCAGCCGTGGGCAGCAGCAGGCGGGTGCAGCGGTTCACAACACCTCCGAAGCGTAATCGGCCAGGCGCGAGCGCTCGCCACGGCGCAGGGTGATGTGTGCGCTGTGCGGCCAGTTCTTGAAGCGATCCACCGCGTAGGTCAGGCCCGAGGTGGTCTCGGTCAGGTACGGCGTGTCGATCTGCTCGACGTTGCCCAGGCAGACGATCTTGGTGCCGGGTCCAGCACGGGTGATCAGCGTCTTCATCTGTTTGGGCGTGAGGTTCTGCGCCTCGTCCAGGATCAGGTAGCGCGACAGGAAGGTGCGGCCGCGCATGAAGTTCATCGAGCGGATCTTGATGCGGCTGGCCAGCAGGTCGTTGGTGGCCTGGCGGCCCCAGGTGCCGCCTTCCTGATTGTGCGTGAGCACTTCCAGGTTGTCGGTCAGCGCGCCCATCCACGGCGTCATCTTCTCTTCCTCGGTGCCGGGCAGGAAACCGATGTCCTCGCCGACACTGACCGTGGCGCGGGTCATGATGATCTCGCGGTAGCGCTGCTGGTCCATCGTCTGCGCCAGGCCGGCAGCCAGCGCCAGCAGGGTCTTGCCGGTGCCGGCGGTGCCCAGCAGCGTGACGAAGTCGATCTCCGGGTCCATCAGTGCATTGAGCGCGAAGTTCTGCTCACGGTTGCGTGCGCTGATGCCCCATACGGCGTGACTGCCGTGGCGGAAATCATCCACCAGCGACAGCACCACCTTGCCATCGCCGACCACGCGGCTGACACGCAGTTCGACCTCGTCTTCGCCGGGCAGGTAGACGTACTGGTTCGGGTACCACTCCTCGCCATCCTGCGCGAGGATTTCGTAATGCGTGCGGCCCTTGTCGCTCCAGCTGCGCAGGTCGTCGCCGTGGCGCTTCCAGAAGTCTTCCGGCAGCTCGGTGGCGCCGGTGTAGAGCAGGCTGAAATCGTCCAGCGCACGGTCGTTCTCGTAGTCTTCGGACACGATGCCGGCGATGGCGGCCTTGATCCGCAGGTTGATGTCCTTGGAAACGAACACCACGGGCAGGTCCGGGGTTTCTTCCTTCAGCGCCAGGATCGCGCCGAGGATGGCATTGTCGGGAATGACCTTGCCAAAGCTCTTGCCCGCGTCGAAATGGCTGGTCTGGAAGCGCAGCTTGCCGGCGCTCTGCTTGCCGCGCAGCTGCAGGCCATTGGGGCGCTGCAGCGGAATGCCGTCGGCCAGGTTGTCCAGGCCGGATTCCTGCACCAGCTCATTGAGGAAGCGGCTCACCTGGCGGGCGTTGCGGCTCGCCTCGGAAGTGCCCTTCTTGCCGTTGTCCAGCTCCTCGATCACCTGCATGGGCAGGTAGACGTCGTGCTCCTCGAATTTGAACAGCGCGGTGGGATCGTGCATCAGCACGTTGGTATCCAGCACGTAGATGCGCTTGCCTCGGGTCATCGTCGATTCCTGGTTACGGACAGGGAAAAACCACCACGGCCTGCTGCGGGGCAGGGTGATGGCAGACACAGTAGGCAGTGGGACTCACTTGGACTGGGAGGCCTTCAGTTCGGCGAGAACGGCATCGGCATGGCCGGCAACCTTGACCTTGCGCCAGGACTGCACGATGCGGCTGTCGGGGGAAATCAGGAAGGTGCTGCGTTCGATGCCACGTACCTGCTTGCCGTACATGTTCTTCATCTTGATCACGTCGAAGGCGCTGCACAGCGCTTCGTCGCCATCGCTGACCAGCGGGAAGGTGAAGCCCTGCTTGGCACAGAAGTTGTCGTGCGACTTCACCGAGTCGCGCGAGACACCGAGTACCACCGCGCCTGCCTTCTTGAACTTTGGCAGCAGCGCGTTGAAGTCGATGCCTTCGGTGGTGCAGCCGGGGGTGCTGTCCTTGGGATAGAAGTACAGCACCAGCCAGTGGCCGGCGTAATCGCCGAGAGTGGCCTGTTCGCCACCGGACAGTGCCAGCGGCAGGGAGAGGGTGGTGCTGTCCAGGGTATCGCCGTTGTTCATGAGGTCCTTCTGTCGAGCCTGGGTTCTTTCTACGACAATTGCATGAAACGCCACGCGCCCGTGAGAGGCGCGCGAAGAATCAGAATTTCATCGGGTCCATGATCGCGTCCAGGTTCAGGTGGTCGCAGAATTCAAGGAAATCGTCGCGCAGCGCGGCGATGTGCATGTTGGCCGGCACGCCGATGGTGACCTGCGCGCTGAACATCTCCGCACCGGTCTGCATGGCGCGGTAGCGCGTGCTCTGCAGGTTCTCGATGGTGATGCCCTGGCGGTCGAAGAAATCGGCCAGCTGGAACAGGATGCCCGGCTTGTCGGCGGCGATCACTTCGACGATGTACGGCAGCAGGTTGGACTGCGCCTGTTTGGCCGCGGTGCGGTACCAGACCAGCTTCAGGCCTTCCTCGCGCTCCAACCGGGTCAGCATCGCCTCCAGTTTGGCCACCGAGTCCCACGAGCCGGTAGCCAGGGCGGTGACCGAGACATCGCGGCCGACCGTGGCCAGGCGTGCGTCCACCAGATTGCAGCCGCTGTCGGCGATGCGGCGGGTCACGGACAGCAGGGGGGACTCCGGATGCGTCGTGTAGGCGTTGATCAGGAGGTGGTTTTCGCTCGGCGCGGGGCGCGGGGTGGTGTCGGTCAAGGCGATTCCGGGTAATGCATGCGTTAGTCTGAATGCCCGCCAGAGGCGGGGATCCACCGGTGTCCAGCATACTTGCCCGTGCTTTCGCGCCGCAAGTAACATTCAGGTCAGCCCCGGCCTTTCGTGGCGGGCGTTTTCCCTTCCCAGCCAAGAGCAGCACGTCCTTGTCCCTTTCCGGCCTCATCACCGCGCTGGCGACCCCGTTCCGGGCCGACGGCGCCCTCGATCCCGACGGTTGGCAGCGCTTGCTGCACCTGCAACTGGAAGGTGGCGTCCATGGCGTTGTCGTTGCCGGCTCGACCGGTGAAGCGGCAACCCTCACCGATGCCGAATACGATCAGCTGCTGGCCAGCGCGGTCGAGCGCATCGGTGGCCGCATCCCGGTCATGGCCGGCACCGGCCTGTCCGGTACCGCCAGAACCATTGAACAGACCCGCCGTGCCGCCGCGCTCGGTGCCAGCCATGCGCTGGTGGTCACCCCGCCGTACGTACGGCCGACCCAGGCCGGCCTGATCGCCCACTACCGCGCGGTCGCCGACCAGGGCGGGTTGCCGGTCGTGCTGTACAACGTGCCCGGCCGTACTGGTTGCGACATGCAGCCGGAGACCGTAGCCGAACTGGCCAGCCACCCCAACATCGTCGGCATCAAGGAGGCGGTGGCCGACACCGGCCGGGTGCAGGCGCTGCTCGCCCTGCGCAGCCCGCAGTTCGCCGTGCTCAGCGGCGACGACGGTACGGCCGCGCGTTCGATCCGGGCCGGTATCGACGGCCTGATCTCGGTCGGCTCCAACGTGCTGCCCGGCGCCTACCGCCGGATGTGCGAGCTAGCCGCGGCCCATGACCACGAAGCCACCGAGTCCTGGGATGCGCGCCTGCAGCCGTTCCATGAGTTCTGCGGCGTTGAACCGAACCCGATCCCGGTCAAGGCGCTGCTGCGCCGTATCGGCATCGGCCACGACCTGCGCCTGCCGCTGCTGCCCCTGTCGGCGCCGCATCATCCGGCGGCCGACCACCTTGCCGGCGACATCGCCGCCCTCGAAGCCCTTTCCAGCCACTGACCTTCCGTCTTGGTCTGACCCAGGAGATTCACATGCGTCAATCCGTATCCACCGTCCGCGTGCTGTCCTACGCCCTGCTTGCGGTGGCCGTTGCCGCCGGCACCACCGGCTGCTTCAAGCGTGGCGTCAAGGGCGACTACGCCCTGGCCCCGGAAATGCGTCCGCTGGAAGTGCCGCCGGACCTGAACCTGCCGACCACCACCGGTGACAACAAGGTGCCGACGCTGGCATCGGCGACCAAGCCGGCAGCCCCGGTGGCTGCGGCCCCGGCGGTGGGCAACACCGGTTTCACCATCGCCGGTGGCAAGGACGAGGCTTTCGCCAAGGTCGGCACCGCGCTGGAAGGCGTGGAAGGCGTGACCATCGCCAGCCGCGCGCAGCTGCTGGGCTCGTATGACGTGGCCTACGAAGGCAGCAACTTCCTGGTCCGCGTGGTCGCCGTCGATGCTGGCGCCTACATTTCCGCGGTCGATCCGCGTGGCCTGCCGGCCACTGCCGAAGCGCCGGTGAAGCTGATCGCCGCGCTGAAGGCGAAGCTGGCCCAGTAAGGGCCGGTCGGGTGGGTGCGGCCCAGATCCGCACCTGCCCGGGTAGAGGCCGACCTTGGTCGGCGCTTCTGTGCCAACCAAGGTTGGCACCTGCCGGATCGCAAGGTTGGCATACCGGATCTTGCGGTTGGCGTTTACCGGAAAACAGAAAAGGGCGCCCGGGGGCGCCCTTTTCGTTGCCGCCGTGGGCGCTTCTCAGCGCTCCAGCAGCTTCAGCTTGTCCGGCTTGCCGTCCCATTCGCCGGCGTCGGCGGGCGGGTCCTTGCGCACGGTCAGCACCGGCCACTCCTTCGCCAGCTCGGCGTTGAGGGCGACGAAGCTTTCCTGGCCGGCAGGAACATCGTCCTCGGGGAAAATCGCGTTGACCGGGCACTCCGGTTCGCAGAGGGTGCAGTCGATGCACTCATCCGGGTCGATCACCAGGAAGTTCGGGCCTTCGTGGAAGCAATCCACGGGGCACACTTCCACGCAATCGGTGTGTTTGCACTTGATGCAGTTTTCGGTGACGACAAAGGGCATGGGCTGGGGGTGGATCGATTCCTGAACCCGCCAATTCTAGAACAGGTTGGCCCCCGGTGTCGGCGCGGGACAGAAATCGGGCGTCTGGCAGGCGCGGCCGTGGCGGTCATTGGCGGCGGGGTGAGGCCTGTGCGACGCTGCGGGTCAGCCGGCTGCGTCGGATGGCCGGCCCCCTTCCCAGCAGGATCGTCCATGTCCCCAGCCCAACCCGACATCGCCTCCCACGGCGGTGAGAACACTGCATTCATCGTCCTGATCAGCTGCGTGGCCACCCTGGGTGGATTCCTGTTCGGCTTCGACAGTGGTGTCATCAATGGCACGGTCGATGGCCTGCGCCAGGCCTTCAACTCCAGCGAGGCGGCGCTCGGTTTCGAAGTCGCCTCGATGCTGCTGGGCTGCGCGATCGGTGCCTTCCTGGCCGGTTGGCTGGGAGATCGCCTGGGCCGTCGTGGCGTGCTGATCGCCTCGGCGCTGATGTTCTTGGTCTCGGCGCTGGGTGCCGGTGCCGCTCACGCCTCCTGGCTGTTCATCGCCGCACGCGTGCTAGGCGGCTTCGCGGTGGGCGCGGCCAGCGTGATGTCGCCGGCCTACATCGCCGAGGTGGCCTCGGCACGCTATCGCGGGCGTTTGGCCACGGTGCAGCAGATGGCGATCATCTGCGGCCTGTTCGCAGCCTTCCTCAGCAATTACCTGCTGGCCCGTGCCGCTGGGGCCTCGACCGAGCCGCTGTGGCTGGGCCATGAGGCCTGGCGCTGGATGTTCTGGATGCAGGCACTGCCGTCGGGGCTGTTCCTGCTGTTGTTGCTGGTGATACCGGAAAGCCCGCGTTTCCTGGTCCTGAAGGGGCGTCAGCAGCAGGCGAGGGCGGTACTGTCGCGGCTGTACGGCGAGGCCGCGGCGGCGGCCAAGCAGGCCGAGATCGAAGCCAGCTTGGCCCAGGACCAGCACAAGCCGCGCTTTGCCGACCTGCGCGACACGGTCAGCGGCAAGCTGCGCCCGATCCTGTGGGTGGGCATCGGCCTGGCCATGTTCCAGCAGCTGGTCGGCATCAACGTGGTGTTCTACTACGGCGCGGTGCTGTGGCAGGCGGTGGGCTTCTCGGAAAGCGACGCGCTGCTGATCAACGTGCTGTCCGGCGCGCTGAGCATCGGCGCCTGTCTGCTGACGGTGCTGTTGATCGACCGCATCGGGCGCAAGCCGTTGCTGTGGATCGGTTCGGTCGGCATGTCGGTGGCGCTGGTGCTGATGGTGGTGGCGTTCGCCAGCGGCAGCCTGGTCGAGGGGCGCCTGCAGCTGTCCGACGGCATGGGCCGGCTGGCGCTGGTGGCGGCCAACGTCTACGTGGTGTTCTTCAACATGTCCTGGGGCCCGGTGATGTGGGTGATGCTGGGCGAGATGTTCCCGAACCAGATCCGCGGCCCGGCGCTGGCGGTGGCCGGCGCGGCGCAGTGGACCTCGAACTTCGCGATCACCGTGACCTTCCCGATGCTGCTGGCCGGCATCGGCCTGGCCGGCGCCTATGGCATCTACGCCGTCGCGGCCATCCTCTCGATCTTCTTCGTGGTCCGCTACGTGCGTGAGACCAAGGGCAAGGAGCTGGAGCAGATGGAAGGCTGACGGCCGGCCTGTGTTTCAACGCCTCCTATCTCGTGGGGAGGCGGCAGGCCTGCCGCCTCTCGATACATTGCGGGTGGCGGACGCAGGTGTGCGCGTCGGGATTGAATTGGCTGCGGAGGAGCGAGGCTGTTCGTGCCGCCGTCGCGGGAAACTGTCAGGAGGGGGCGGGTCACCCTTGACTGGACCGTTGGCGCCATGGATGGCGCCATCGAGCACCATGGATGGGCTTTTGCGTGTCCAGGCAAGGGTGACCCGCCCCCTCCCGCGCAGGGACAGGGAGGCGCTACTGCGACCCAGCTGATCGATGCCATTGCATACCCCGGGAAACAGAAAAGCCCGCACAAGGCGGGCTTTTTCGGTTCCTGCTGCGGCGACTGGCGCTCCCTAGGGGACTCGAACCCCTGTTTTAGCCTTGAGAGGGCCACGTCCTAACCACTAGACGAAGGGAGCGTAACTGTGTCGCTGCCGAGGCAGGAGCGCTAGTATATGCACCTCGATGCCATTGGGCAATCCCGAAACTTCAACCGGAAGCGCCAACATCATTTCCCCTGCTACATCACCGTTCAGCCTGCGCGTCATCCCGCGCGACCAGCACACGATCTCCCGCAAGGACATCAGCCCGAACGCCCTGCGCGTGCTTTATCGCCTGCGCGATGCCGGCTTCGGCGCCTACCTTGTCGGCGGCGCGGTGCGCGACCTGCTGGTCAATGGCCAACCCAAGGATTTCGACGTGGCCACCGATGCCACGCCCGAACAGGTCAAGCAGCTGTTCCGCAACTGCCGCCTGATCGGCCGTCGGTTCCGCCTCGCCCACGTCGTGTTCGGCCGCGAGATCATCGAAGTCGCCACCTTCCGTGCCAACAGCGATGACGGCAGCGGCGACCGCGAGATGGAAAACGGCATGCTCGTGCGCGACAACGTGTACGGCACCATCGAAGACGACGCCATCCGCCGCGACTTCACCTGCAACGCCCTGTACTACGCCATCGAGGACTTCTCGGTGCGTGATTACACCGGCGGCTTCGAAGACGTCCAGGCGCGCCTGATGAAACTGATCGGCAACCCCGAGCAGCGTTATCGCGAAGACCCGGTGCGCATGCTGCGTGCGGTGCGCCTGGCGGCCAAGCTCGGCTTCCAGATCGAAGAGGGCACCGCCGCGCCGATCCCGCACCTGGCCGGCCTGCTCAACGAAGCCGCACCGGCGCGCCTGTTCGAGGAAGTGCTCAAGCTGTTCCTGTCCGGGCACGGCGTGGCCAGCTTCGAAGGCCTTGAGCGTTACGGCCTGCTCGACGTGCTGTTCCCGGAAAGTGCCAAGGCGCTGAAGTCCAACCGCACCGGCGCGCTGCGCCGCATGCTGGTGGAGGGCCTGGCCAACACCGATGCCCGCGTGGCCAACGACGAACCGGTCTCGCCCGCGTTCCTGTTCGCGCTGCTGCTGTGGCCGGCGTTCTGTCGCGCCCAGGCGACCCTGCTCAAGCAGGGCGTGGCACCGGAGGAAGCGCAGCGCCGTGCCGCCGACCGTGTGACCGTGCAGCAGCTGAGCACCATCGCATTGCCGCGCCGCTTTTCGCTGCCGATGCAGGAAATCTGGCTGCTGCAGTCGCGCTTTGGCTCGCGCCAGCGCAAGCGCGTGTTCCGTACGCTCACCCACCCGCGCTTCCGCGCCGCGTTCGACTTCCTCAGTCTGCGTCAGGTGGCCTCGGCCGAGCACGCTGCCGATGTCGAGTTCTGGCGCGAGGCACAGGCGCAGTCCGGCCGCGAGCTGGAATCGTCGCTGGACGTGATGCACAGCGAAGAGGGTGATGACGAGAGCGGGGCACCGCGCAAGCGCCGCCGTCGCCGCCGTCGTCCGGGCGCCCCGGCCGGTGCGGCTGGCGAGTAAACGATGACCCTTGCCTGGATCGGCCTCGGCGCCAACCTTGGCGACGCGGCCGCCACCGTCGGCGCGGCGATTGCCGCGCTCGACGCGCTGCCCGGTACCCGCCTGCGCCAGGCCTCAAGGCTGTACACCACGCCGGCCTGGGGCAATGAAGACCAGCCGCCGTTCGTCAACGCGGTGGCTGCGGTCGACACCACATTGCCGGCCGACATGCTGCTGCAGGCGATGCTGACGCTGGAGCAGCGCTTTGGCCGCGTACGCGATCCGGCGGTGCACTGGGGCCCGCGCGCGCTGGACCTGGACCTGCTGCTGTATGGCACGCAGGTGCTCGACCAGCCCGGTCTGCAGGTGCCGCATCCTTACCTGCACGAGCGTGCCTTCGTGTTGGTGCCGCTGGCCGAAATCGCGCCGGATCTGGCCATTCCCGGCCATGGTCGCGTGCGGGATGCAGTGGTGCGGGTGGATGCCTGCGGGATCGCGCCGATAGGGTGATAATGCCCGGGTTATCTCCCCCGGTTATCAGCACATGAGCACCCACGCAGACAGCAAGCCCTGGACCGTTCCCGCCCTGGCCGAGGCCAAGCGCAATGGCCAGAAGCTGGTCATGTTGACCGCCTACGACGCCGGCTTCGCCCGCACTTTCGACGCAAATGGCGTTGACCTGATCCTGATCGGCGATTCGCTGGGCATGGTCGTGCAGGGCCATGATTCGACCCTGCCGGTGACCGTGGCCGACATGGTCTACCACACCCGCGCCGTAGCCCGTGTGCTGCAGCGCGCGCTGCTGGTAGCCGACCTGCCGTTCGGCGCCGATGCCACCCCGGAACGTGCACTGGATGCATCGCTGCAGCTGCTGCAGGCCGGTGCCGAGATGGTCAAGATCGAAGGTGCCGGCTTCAAGGTCGACATCATCCGTTACTTGGTCGAGCGTGAGATTCCGGTCTGCTCTCACCTGGGCCTGACCCCGCAGTCGGTGCTGCGCCTGGGTGGCTTCAAGATCCAGGGCCGCGGCGATGCTGCGCGCCAGCTGGTGGAGGATGCCAAGGCCGTGGCTGCAGCGGGCGCCAGCCTGCTGGTGCTGGAGTGCATGCCGAGTCCGGTCGCCGCCGACGTCACCGCCGCTGTGGAAGTGCCGACCATCGGCATCGGTGCCGGCCCGCAGTGCGACGGCCAGGTGCTGGTGCTGCACGATTTCCTCGGCCTGGACAGTGGCCATCGCCGTCCCAAGTTCGTCAAGGATTTCCTTGCCGAAGGTGGTTCGGTGGCCGGTGCCACCCGCGCCTATGCCGACGCCGTGCGCGACGGCAGCTTCCCCGACGAACAGCACGCCTACGCCCAATGATCCAGACCTTCAACGAGCTCGGCGCGCTGCGCGGGCAGATGGCCGAGTGGAAGCGCGAGGGCCTGCGCGTTGCGCTGGTGCCGACCATGGGCAATCTGCACGGTGGTCACCATTCGCTGGTGACCCTGGCCCGCCAGTACGCCGACAAAGTGGTGGCGAGCATCTTCGTAAACCCGACCCAGTTCGGGCCGAACGAGGACTTCAGCCGCTACCCGCGTACGCCCGAGGCCGACGTGGCCGGGTTGGAGCAGGCCGGCTGCGATGCGGTGTGGCTGCCCAGCGTCGAGGCGATGTATCCGCTGGGCGTGGACAAGACCACGCAGATGCACGCGCCCGGCGTCAGTGAAGTGCTGGAAGGTGCCAGCCGCCCGGGTCACTTCGACGGTGTCTGCACCGTGGTCGCACGCTTGTTCCTGCAGGTACAGCCGGACGTGGCCGTGTTTGGCCGCAAGGATTATCAGCAACTGGCCGTAATCAAGCAGATGGTGGCCGAGCTGTCGTTCCCGATCCAGATCGTCGGCGCGGACATCGTGCGCGACGAGGACGGCCTGGCCAAGAGCTCGCGCAACCAGTACCTGAGCGCCGAACAGCGCCCGCTCGCGACCACTATTCATCGCACCCTGCTGGGCATGCGCGAAGGCTATGTGGCCGGGCAGGCACGTGACCGCATCGAGGCCGACGCCACGGCGGCATTGCAGGCGGCCGGTTTCCAGGTCGACTATGCGGTGCTGCGCACTCCGGAGCTGGCCGAGCCGACCTTCGATGGCGGTGGCCGCGTGGCGCTGATCGCCGCACGCCTGGGCACCACCCGCTTGATCGACAACCTGGAGTTCTGAGCCGCGTGCGGCTTGGGGGCGCCCGCAACGGGCGCCTCTCCACTTCCCACGGACGGGAGACCGGAAATGAAACCCCCCAGCACTGATGCCGGCCGTCTTGCCCAGGCCTCTATCCTGGCGGTGTTGGCGGCAGGCATGCTGCCGGCCCAGCTGTTTGGCGGCCTGTTGTTCGCGCTTGAATTCAGGCGTACGCCGATGCCTGCGCTCACAGGTGGTGGGCTGATGTTCGTGCTGGCCGTCTGCAATGCCATCGCGGTGTTGCTACCGATGGCGCTGATCCTTCAGTCTCAGCGGCGCCTGCGCCGGGCCGGATTCGTACTGGTCGGATTCGGGCTGGGCGCGCTGGCCATGGCCACCTGCGCCTGGCCGGGCGCGGACAATGGTCCGCTGCTGCAGCGCCTGCGCTATGTCGACACCTTCGACGTGATCAGCTATGCCCTGCAGGTGCTGGCCGCGGGTGGCTTCGGCCTGGTCGCCGGGCTGGCCTTCCATACGGTGTTCCGGCTGTCTCTGGAGGGCAGTTCCGGGCATGCCGCGACGCCGCCACCGGGGGAGGGGGCCTGAACAGCCTTCAGCGTCCTGTCGTTGCCCCCTGACGATGGCCAAGCGGGTGCTAGAATCCGCTCTTTCCTTTGCCGTTGCAGCGCCCCCATGCACCTGTCCCTGCTCAAGACCAAGATCCACCGCGCCACCGTCACCCATTCCGAGCTGAACTACGAAGGCTCGATCGCCATCGATGACAACCTGCTGGCTGCCACCGGCATCCGCGAGTTCGAGCAGGTGCACATCTGGGACGTGACCAACGGTGCGCGCTTCTCGACCTATGCGATCCGCGCCGAAGCCGGCAGCGGCGTTGTCTCGCTCAACGGTGGCGCGGCGCGCCACGTGCAGGTCGGTGACATCATCATCATCGCCGCGTTCGCCAGCATGACCGAGCAGGAAGCTGACAGCTTCAAGCCGAAGCTGGTGTACGTTGATGGCAAGAACCAGATCACCCACACCAACGACACGATCCCGACCCAGGCCGCATGACAACGAACAACGGATTCGACTCGCTGCACTCCCACGCCCATCGCCTGAAGGGCGCAAGCATTCCCGGCCTGCTCGCCGCCGAACCCGGCCGCGTGCAGGATCTGGCGCTGCGGGTCGGTCCGTTGTACGTCAACTTCGCGCGGCAGAAATACGATGCTGCGGCGCTGCAGGCGTTGCTGGCGCTGGCTGCCGAGCGTGATGTCGGTGGTGCCATCACCCGCCTGTTCCGTGGCGAGCAGGTCAATCTGACCGAAGGTCGCGCCGCGCTGCACACCGCGCTGCGTGGCGATGTGGTCGATGCGCCGGTGGCGGCCGAGGCCTATGCCACCGCGCGCGCGATCCGCCAGCGCATGGGCGTGCTGGTGCGCGCGCTGGAAGACAGTGGCGTGACCGATGTGGTCAGTGTCGGCATCGGCGGTTCCGATCTGGGGCCGCGCCTGGTCGCCGACGCACTGCGTCCGGTTACTGGCGCACGTCTTCGCGTGCATTTCGTGTCGAACGTGGACGGCGCCGCCATGCAGCGCACGCTGGCCACGCTGGATCCGGCGAAGACCGCCGGCATCCTGATCTCCAAGACCTTCGGTACGCAGGAAACCCTGCTCAACGGCCAGATCCTGCACGACTGGCTGGGTGGCAGCGAACGCCTGTATGCAGTCAGTGCCAATCCGGAACGCGCCGCCAAGGCCTTTGCCATCGCCGCCGACCGTGTGCTGCCGATGTGGGACTGGGTCGGTGGCCGTTATTCGCTGTGGTCGGCCGTCGGTTTCCCGATCGCGCTGGCCATCGGTTTCGAGCGTTTCGAACAGCTGCTGGAAGGTGCTGCGCAGATGGATGCGCATGCGCTGGATGCACCGCTGGAGCGCAACCTGCCGGTGCTGCATGGCCTGACCGACATCTGGAACCGCAACCTGCTGGGCCATGCCACGCACGCGGTGATGACCTACGACCAGCGCCTGGCGCTGCTGCCGGCCTACCTGCAGCAGCTGGTGATGGAAAGCCTGGGCAAGCGCGTGCAGCGTGACGGCCAACCTGTCACCACCGACACCGTGCCGGTGTGGTGGGGCGGCGCGGGCACCGATGTGCAGCACAGCTTCTTCCAGGCACTGCACCAGGGCACCAGCATCGTTCCGGCAGATTTCATCGGCTGCGTGCACAACGACGATCCCTACACGATCAATCATCAGGCCCTGCTGGCCAATCTGCTGGCGCAGACCGAAGCGCTGGCCAATGGCCAGAGCAGCGAGGATCCGCACCGCGATTATCCGGGCGGCCGCCCGAGCACGCTGATCCTGCTCGACGCGCTGACCCCGCAGGCGCTGGGCGCACTGATCGCCATGTACGAACACGCCGTGTACGTGCAGTCGGTGATCTGGAACATCAATGCCTTCGACCAGTTCGGTGTCGAGCTTGGCAAGCAGCTGGCCAGTGGCCTGCTGCCGGCGCTGCAGGGTGAGGATGTGGCGATTGCCGATCCGATGACCCGCGAGATCCTTGCGCAGCTGAAGGGCTGACCCGGCCTGCGGATGTGCCGGCGCCGGCCGGCCATCCCATGTCTCTCCGCTTGCCTTCGATCCGGTCGCGCATGAATGTCTGCGCGGCCACTCATTCCGCGTCGTTTCCGTGCTGCGCATGCAGCGCATCCGCGTGCCTGCCGCAGCGCAGCTTGACTGTGCATCGCGTGCCAATGCAGTGTGCACGGGCGGCTGTACCTGTCATCTAGTATCGCTCGCAGCATGATGTTGATGCCAGGGACTGGCCGTATCCGAAGGGACGTGGAATCGATCCATGTCCTCAACGCCTCATGTTGTGAATGACAGGAGATTGCGAATGGATCTGAATGACGATGTTGTGTCCGGCTGGCTCAATGGCTCGGACGATGTGGATGGGTGTGCCAACCCTGCCGGTTCGCTGTTCATCTATGGCGCTGCGGCTACCGAGTCCGCACTCACGTCGGCCTCCGACACCCTGATCACCGGTGGTGGCACCGAGTGCACCACCACGATGTCCGTGGTCAATCACTGCCTGTGTTGCTGATGTAGCCCGAGCCGGCACGCAGCGCCTTGCGGCTGCGTGCCGGCAACTGGAACAGACTTCCCGATACCTTGCAGGGGGCGTAATGACCGCTTCTCCGGCTGCGGCCGCGTTTGCGCGCATCACCGAACATTTCCTTGCCCATGCGCGTGCCGCGTTGGCGGCCGGCCTGCATGACCCTGCCATTGCGCTGCAGCCCGGTGAGCGCGAACTGCTGCACGCGCAGGGCGACGCGGCGCTGCGTGAGCATGCCCAGCTCAAGCTCAATCGTGTGCTGTTGCTGGAACTACATGCGGCTGCGCGCGGCGGTGACATCGGTCCGCTTGACAGCGCCGGTGCGCTGGACGAATTCGTAACCCTCGCCACCAGCGAGGGTTTCCATGAACATCTGCAGCGACGCTATCCGGTGCTGTTGCCGCGGCTGTCGCGCATGCTCGAAGGACAATGCGCGGCCGTGGTGGAGCTGGCCGCGCGCATCGGCAGTGATCGTGCGCTGCTGACGGATCTGCTCGACGCTCCGGCAGGAGCGCTGCGTGCGATCGCGCTGGGACGGGGTGACCTGCACGGCGGCGGCCGGACCGTGGCACGGCTGCAGTTCGACGGCGGCGTGCTGATGTACAAGCCGCGTTCGCTGCGCATCGACGCGGCGCTCGATGGCCTGCTCGCTGCGGTCTTTGGCAAGGGCCCGGATCGGGTGCGTGTGCCGCGTGTGGTTGATCGTGGCAGCCATGGCTGGGCAGCGTTTGCCGCGCACCGTCATTGCGTCGATGACGAAGAACTGCGTGCCTACTACCGCGGTCTTGGCCATTGGCTGGCGATCCTGCGCCTGGTCGGTGGTACCGACATCCATCTGGAGAACCTGATCGCTGTCGGGCCGGTGCCGGTCGTGATCGATGCAGAAAGTGTGTTCTCGCAGGTGATCGACGTCGAGCCGTCGGGCCTGGGCGAGGCCTACGATACGGCCATCAAGTTGATGCGCAATTCTGTTCTGCGCACCGGCATTGTGCCGTTCCGCACCACCGGCCTCGGCATGGAAGGTGTGGACCTGTCGGCCGCCGGCGCATTGCCGGGCGAGCAGCCGCGGGTACAGGTGCCTGTGATCGTCGAGGATGGGACGGGGCCGGCCAGGCTGGGCATGGTCGAGGCCGAAGTCGCCATCGCACAGAACCACCCCAGCCCACAGCCGGATGTTTCGTTGTACTGGGACCACATCAGCGAGGGCTTCATCGACGCCAGTGGGCGCCTGCGCGCGCTCGATGCAAAGGGCGAACTGATGCCACTCCTGGCGGCTTTCGAAGGCTGCCAGGTGCGGGATGTGCGGCGGCCGACAATGGCCTACGCCGAGCTCGGGCGGATGCTCTGGCATCCAGCCTCGCTGCACAAGGAAGCCCAGGCGGTTGAGCGCGCGATCGATCTGCTGGTGCGCAATGCAGCGGTGTCACCAGCTGCGCCATCGGACCTGGAAACCGTACGTGGGGAAGTGGACGACCTGCGCCACGGTGACATTCCGATCTTCACTTCACAGCTGGACGCGACCCGCATCCGCTCCATCACCGACAACTGGCGTGCGATGCGCATCGATCTCGAAGACGTGACCATCCGCAGCACGTTGGTGGCCACCGATCTGAACCAGCATGCGCTGGCCCGCGCCGAGGCTCGGTCCGGCTACAGCTATGCCGCGCAGCAGCCTCGCGCGGACGATCTTGACCTGCGCCGACGAACGCTTGCGGCACGCGCGGTGGAGAATCTTCTGCGTCTGGCCGTGCACGGTGAAGATGGTTCGATGACGTGGATCACGCCCGAGGTGACCCGCACAGGATGGACCGTCCAGCCGGTGCAGCCCGACCTGTATTTCGGGCTGGGGGGTATTGCGTTCGCGCTGGTGGCCTACCGCCGGGAAGTGGAGCAGGGACGTGCCGATCCGGTGGCTGGGCTGGATCCGGCCATCGAAGGCGCCATTGCGGTGTTCCAGACCATGTGCGAGCGCCATCCCGCCGGGATCGATGGTGGCTTCGTCGGCACGGGCTCGCAGATCTGGACCTTGCTGGCATTGCATGATCTGCTGCAGCGCCCCGCACTGCTCGCGCTGGCCGAGCGCTGTGCGGAAGGAGTGGAACGTCGTGGTTTCCAGGGTCCGGTGAAATTCGAACTGATTGATGGCGTGTCCGGCATGATCCTGCCGCTGCTGGCGCTGGCCGAGGCCACCGGCAGAACGCGCTGGTTGGAGTTGGCGGCTGCGGCCGGGCGCCGCATGCAGGAAGCGGCGATCGTCGATGCCGACGGCGCACGCTGGCCGACGCCACAGTTCCGCGAGCCGATTGGTGGCTTTGGCCACGGCGCGATGGGCATGGGCTGGGCGCTGGCACGGCTGGCGCGTTCGGATGCCGGCAGCGTGCCTGAGCGCGCTGCCTGGCGGCAGTTGGCCGAAGGAGCATTTGCGTTCCAGGCGGCGCTGTTCGAGCCGCATACCGGGCACTGGCGTGACATCCACCTGCAGGATGGGCAGAAGAACTTCCCGACCTGGTGCCATGGCAGCGTTGGCATCGGGCTGGCGGCGGCGGATCTGTTTGCTCGCACAGGTGATCCCGCGCAGTTGCGTGACATGCGGCGGGCTGTGGCCGACGCGCGCGGCAAATGGGGGTTCAGCCACACCCTGTGCCACGGCGATGTGTCCACCCGGGAGCTGCTGGTGCTGGCGGCTGCGCTGGATCCGGAGGGATGTCCCTATCCGCAGGATGAGGCCGCCATCGAGATCGTTTCTTCGATCGAGGAGCACCAGGGCATGGTCGGCGGACTGACCCGCGCGGCCTTTACTCCGGGCTTGATGATCGGCCTGGCAGGTGCGATCTATGGCTTCCTGCGCATGCATCCGGCCTGCGTGCTGCCGTCGCCGTTGCTGCAGGAGACGGCAGCGGCGCGGGTCGATGCCCCGGCATCGCGTTCCAGTGCCGCGCAGGACCGACCGGCGCTGGCCGAGGTCTGAGCCGGACCGGTCCGGTCGCGATCAGCGGCTGGGATCGCGTTCCGGGCTCGGCCGCTTTGCCAGCTTGCGCTGCAGCGAACGCCGGTGCATGCCGAGCAGGCGCGCTGCCGCGGACACGTTGCCGCCGGTCTCGTGCATCGCCTGCTGGATGTGTTCCCACTGCAGGCGGCTGATCGGCGTCATCGCGTCCGGGACTTCCATTTCGCCATCGTCGGCCGGGCCGTCGTCTTCCTCGCCGAGGGCGCGCAGGATCATCGGCACCGTGGCCGGCTTCGGCAGGTAGTCGTCGGCGCCGAGCTTGATCGCCTCCACGGCGGTGGCGATGCTGGCGTAGCCGGTTACCAGCAGGATGCGCATGTCCGCGCGCAGTGCGCGCAGCGGCTGGATCAGGGCCAGGCCGGAATCGCTGCCCAGCTTCAGGTCGATCAGCGCGAACGCCGGCGGATGCTGGCGGGCCAGTGCCAGTGCACTGGCGGCGTCCTGCGCGGTCTGTGTTTCCAGCCCCTTGCGGGCCAGGCTGCGCTGCAGGGTACGCAGGTACAGCTCGTCGTCGTCGACCAGCAGGCCCAGGGTGGAGTGGTGAAGGCTCATGGGGTGTCCTCGCGTGGGGCCAGCGGCAGGCGGAAGCCGACGCGGCTGCCGGCCCCCTGGGCCGGGCGCATCCACATCTCGCCGTCGAGGCGTTCGATGGTGGCATGGGACAGGGCCAGGCCGACGCCCATGCCCTCGCTCTTGCTGCTGCCGAACAGCTTGCCGGGCAGCACCGCGGCACGTGCGTCGAAGCCGTGGCCGTAGTCACGGACTTCGCCGATCAGGTCGTCGCCTTCGATACGCAGGTCCAGGTCCACGCGCGGCCGGCCGGCCTGTTCGCCGGCATCGGCGGCATTGTTGAGCAGGACCATCAGCAGATGGCCCACGCCCGGGTCGAGTGGCAGCCGCAGCGGCGCATCGTCGTTGCGGTGCAGGTCGATGGTCGGCCGCACCAGGCGCCACTGTTCCAGTACCTGCTGGGCACTGGAGTGGCTGCGCCCCGGCGCATCGGCCGAGGCTGGCGCGGCCAGCGCCAGCACGCGCTCGCGGCACTGCACCAGCAGCTCGCGCAGGGTTTCCATGTCTTCGCGTACTTCGGGCTCTTCGCTGCGCTCGGCGACGTCATCGGCGAGCAGGGTCATGGTCGCCAGCGGCGTGTTCAGTTCATGTGCCACCGAGGCGGCATGGGTGGCCAGGGCGACAATGCCCTCGTTGCGGGCGAAGCGTTCGCGCAGGGCCGACAGTTCCAGTTCGCGCTGGCGCAGCGCCAGTGCCAGGCGGGTGGAGAAGGTCAGTACGACCGCAGCGGAAATCAGGAAATTGGCGACCACGCCCCAGCGGTTGAGGTCCTGCGCGCGGAAATAGCCATCCGGCAGCGACTGGCCGAAGATGCCGCTGGCGGCGTAGCCGAGCAGGCAGGCCAGCGCGACCGCCAGCGCCCAGCGCAGGGGCAGGGCGAACGCGGCCAGCGCGATCAGGATCAGGAACAGCGAACTGAACGGGTTGGCCATGCCGCCGCTCCAGCCCACCATCCAGGTCAGGATGATCACGTCCACCAGGATGTGGCCGAATGCGGTCAGTGGCGCGGTGTCAGCCGCTTCCGGGCGCAGCTGGGTGTAGATGTTGAACAGGGTCAGCACGGCTACGCCGGCCCACAACGGCAGCTGCGGCAATGGCAGGCCCAGCACCCAGGTGGCAACCAGGATGGTGGCGGCCTGGCCACCTACGGCAAGCCAGCGCAGGCTGCACAGGGTACGGAGAAACGGGGCGTCGGGACCGGTCATTCACGCTCATCGTATGCGTTCACGCGTGCACATGCCTGCGACAATCGGCCGCAGCCGTGCCGCCGGCTGAATGCGAGTCACCCGGAATGCGGGGGCGGGCGGTAGAATGCGCCCATGCACGACGCCGTCACCCGCCCGACTCCCCCTTCCGATGCCACCTCCTGGCCCCGCCGCCAGACCCATGCCGTGCAGATCGGCGGGGTCACCGTAGGTGGAGGCAAGCCGGTCGTGGTGCAGTCGATGACCAACACCGACACGTCCGACGTGGCCTCCAGCGTGAAGCAGGTGGCCGAGCTCTGGCGTGCGGGTTCGGAAATGGTGCGGCTGACCGTCAACACCGTGGAAGCCGCTGCGGCGATCCCGCGCATCGTCGACAAGCTGGCGATGATGGGCATCGACGTGCCACTGATCGGTGACTTCCATTACAACGGCCACCAGCTGCTGACCGCCGAACCGGCGTGTGCCGAAGCGCTGGCCAAGTACCGCATCAACCCGGGCAACGTCGGCTTCGGCAAGAAGAAGGACCTGCAGTTCGCGCAGTTGATCGAGTTCGCGATCCGCTACAACAAGCCGGTGCGCATCGGCGCCAACTGGGGCTCGCTGGACCAGGCCCTGGCGGCGAAGCTGATGGACGAGAACAACCTGCGCGAGCAGCCCTGGGACGCCGGCCGCGTGCTGCGCGAGGCGCTGATCCGCTCGGCGCTGGACTCGGCCGAGCAGGCGGTGGAGCTCGGCCTGCCGCGCGATCGCATCGTGCTGTCGGCCAAGGTCAGTGGCGTGCAGGAGCTGATCGCGGTTTACCGCGACCTGGCCCAGCGCTCGGACTTCGCTCTGCACCTGGGCCTGACCGAGGCCGGTATCGGCAGCAAGGGCATCGTCGCCTCGTCCGCGGCGCTGAGCGTGCTGCTGCAGGAGGGCATCGGTGACACCATCCGGATCTCGCTGACCCCGGAACCGGGCCAGTCGCGTACGCAGGAAGTGATCGTCGCCCAGGAACTGCTGCAGACCACCGGCCAGCGTGCCTTCACGCCGCTTGTCACGGCCTGCCCGGGCTGCGGCCGCACCACCTCCGAGTTCTTCCAGGAGCTGGCCAAGGTGGTGCAGAACCATGTGCGCGAGAAGATGCCGCTGTGGAAGATCCACCACCCGGGTGCAGAGAACATGACCCTGGCGGTGATGGGCTGCATCGTCAACGGGCCGGGTGAGTCGCGCCATGCCAACATCGGCATCTCGTTGCCGGGCACGGGTGAAACGCCTGCAGCGCCGGTATTCGTCGATGGCGAGAAGAAGGTGACCCTGCGTGGCGACAACATCGCCCAGGAGTTCGTCGCTCTGATCGACGATTACGTCGAACACAAGTATGTCCGAAGCGCCGGATAAGCCCGCGATCCTCGCTGCACCGGAGTCCGCCTCCGGCTTCCGCCACTGGATGGCGCGCAATGCCTGGCGCCTGCTCCTGCTGTTCGGCGGCGTGCTGCTGCCGCTGGCCGGTTTCGTCGCTCTGGCCGACGAGGTGCACGAGTTTGAATCGTTCCATTTCGACGCGCCGCTGCTGTGGCAGATGCATGGCCTGCATTCGCCACTGCTGGACCGCTTCTTCGTGCTCATTTCCAGACTGGGCTACGAATGGTTCCTGATCCCGGCCGACGTGCTGATCATCGGCGTACTGCTGGGCTACCGGCGTTGGCGCGAGGCCACCTTCGTGGCGGTCAGCTTCGTCGGCTCGGCGCTGCTGAACATGGGCAGCAAGCACTTCTTCCAGCGCCAGCGTCCCAGCCTGTGGGAATCGATCGCGCCGGAATCGACGTTCAGCTTCCCCAGCGGCCACGCGATGGGCTCGATGACCCTGGCGGTGACCCTGGTATTGCTGGCCTGGAACACCCGCTGGCGCTGGCCGGTGCTGCTGCTGGCACCGGCATTCAGCCTGCTGGTCAGCGTGTCCCGGGTCTACCTGGGGGTGCATTACCCCTCCGATATCCTGGCCGGATGGTGTGCCGCGCTGGTTTGGGTGGTAGGGTGCTATCTGGTCATGTTCAGTCGCCGGCACCCATGGCGACGTCACGGCTCGCCGCCAGCGAAGGCCAGCGAAGCATCATCACAGGGGGATTGACGTGGATGGCCCTTGAGGGACGTCTACGTGATAGATCAGTTGTTTCGTTGCAGCAGGTTCTGCAAGACAGGGGGCAAGCACAACGCGCCGTACTGTGATGCGCAAGGCAGATCGCTGCCGCCGCATTCCAGACGCGCTTGCAGGGTATCGGCACCCTGCCTAGCTTGACCTGCAATGGCCGCATTCGAAGAGGTACGTGAATGACGATTCGAGTCTACCTGGTGGATGACCACGCGCTGGTCCGCACCGGGATGAAGATGATTCTGTCGGGGGAAACCGACATCGAGGTGGTGGGCGAAGCCGAGACCGGCGAAGACGCGCTGCGTGAAGTCCGTCAGCTGCTGCCGGATGTGGTGCTGTGTGACCTGCACCTGCCGGGTGTGAGTGGCATGGAAGTGACCGAGCGTATCGTGCGCAGCCACCGCAATACCCGCGTGGTGATCGTGTCGGTGCTGGAAGATGGCCCGCTGCCGAAGCGGCTGCTCGAAGCCGGTGCTGCCGGCTACATCGGCAAGGGCTGCGACGCGCAGGAGCTGCTGCGCGCGGTGCGTGACGTGGCCGGTGGCCGTCGTTACCTGGGTACCAGCATCGCGCAGAACCTGGCGTTGTCGACGGTGGAAGGCAACGGTTCGCCGTTCGACAACCTGTCGCCGCGCGAGCTGGAAGTGGCGTTGCTGCTGACCCAGGGCCTGCGCCAGGAAGACATCGCGCGACGGCTGAGCCTGAGTGCGAAGACGGTGAACACGCACAAGGCGCGGTTGTTCGAGAAGATGGGGATCCACGACAACATCGCGTTGGCGCGGATGGCCAGCCAGTACGGGCTGGTGGATCCGGCACGGCCGCTGTAAGGGATTCGGCCAACGGCTGAGCCCCTCGCGGTGTGCGATGCGGTTGGATTCTGGGGGTTGACCGGGCGGATAGGCTGTGCAGGGGCGCTGCAAGTACGTCCCTGTAAGCTCGGTCGCCGCATCCATGCGGCTCACGCCCCTGCACAACCCATCCGCCCGGCCACGGACAGGTTCCGTGCGCGTCCACCGCGGAATGAAGAAGGAAGAGCGGGAGCGGGTCGCGCGCTTTGCGCGCTCGTAGCTTGGGGTCGGATCCCTTTCCCGACGGGAAAGGGCTCTGACCCCGATCCTCTTGTCAGTGGCCGCGCACGCGCTTGATGATCTTCGCGGCGTCGGCGGCGCTGGCGCGCACCTTGTCCCATTCGCCATTGGCGATCCAGTTGCCCGGCACCATCCACGAACCGCCGATGCAGACCACGTTCTTCTGCTCGAGGTACTCGGCGGCGGTGTTTTCGGTGATGCCGCCGGTCGGGCACAGCTTCAGGTCCGCTACTGGGCCGGCCAGTCCCTTGATCATCGCCAGTCCGCCCACGGCCGTGGCCGGGAACAGCTTGCACACGCGGAAGCCACGCGCATACAGCGAGAGCAGCTCGGTCGGCGTCGCCGCACCTGGCACCACCGGCAGCGGCGCAGCGGCCAGTGCATCGGCCAGTACCGGCGGCGTACCCGGGGTCACCAGGAAGTCCGCGCCCGCATCGATCGACTGCTGCATCTGCTCCACGGTCAGCACCGTACCGGCACCCACCACCACGTCCGGCAGCTCGCGCTTGAGCATCGCCAGCGCTTCCATCGCCACCGGCGTACGCAGCGTCAGCTCGATCGCCGGCAAACCACCTTCCAGCAGTGCCGCGCTGACCGCACGCGCCTGGTCCAGCGTATGAATCGTCACCACCGGCAGGATGCCCGCCGCATGCAACAGCTCCGCCGCCTTCACCTGATGTTGTTCGATACCCATGCTTTTGCCCTTGCCTTTGCTCTTCTTGATTCAGTGGCCGCAGCGCAAATGACGCGCCGGGAATTGTCCAAGGGCAGTAGAGCGCCCTGGCCGGGACCGTGAGCGGCATGGATGCCGCGATCGAGCCCCCACGGATGGGTTTACGGCGTGTCCCGGCCAGGGCGCTCTACTGCCCAAGCCGGGAAGACTGCCGCGGGTTTTCGCTTCAGGCGTCCTTCGCCTCATGCGGCGCCGCCGCCGCCGCGGCATCGTGCCCCAGCTCGTATTCCGCGTCGTACTCCCACGGCCCGCCATCGGCCGCCGCCGGCCCGCACGAAATCGAAATCGCACCCTGGTCGGCCGGACCCACCACGCGGCGGTTGATCGCGAACAGATTGCGGCCCAGGTCATGCGCGGCCGGCGCAGTGTTCGGCGCCAGCGGACGTGCGGCCCATTCGGCCGCGTCCACCAGCACTTCCAGTGTGCCGGCCTCGCCATCCAGGCGGATCATGTCGCCCTCGCGGACCTTGGCCAGCGGACCGCCGCGGGCAGCCTCCGGCGTCACGTGGATCGCCGCCGGAATCTTGCCCGAGGCGCCGGACAGGCGGCCGTCGGTCACCAGCGCCACGCGCCGGCCCTGGTTCTGCAACAGGCCCAGCAGCGGCGCCAGCGAATGCAGTTCGGGCATGCCGTTCGCTCGCGGGCCCTGGTAACGCACCACCGCCACGAAATGCTCGGGCAGCAGGCCGCCGGCATGCAGCTTGTTCAACACCTGAGGTGCATCGACCACCACCGCCGGTGCTTCGATCGTGCGGTACTGCGGCTTCACCGCCGACAGCTTGATCAGCGACTTGCCCAGGTTGCCGCGCAGCAGTCGCAGGCCGCCCTGGTGCTCGAACGGGTTGTCGACGCTGCGCACCACTTCGTCATCGGCGCTGTGTTCCAGGCCCGGCAGGTAGACCAGCCGGCCGTCGCGCAGCTGCGGTTCGCGCGCGTAATCGGCCATGCCGCCGCGCGCCACGCTGACGATATCGCCGTGCATCAGGCCGGCCTTGATCAGCTCGCCGAGCACGAACGCCGGGCCGCCCGCCGCGGCGAAACGGTTCACGTCGGCCTCGCCGTTCGGATACACGCGGGCCAACAGCGGAATCAGCTGCGACAGCTCGTCGAAGTCATCCCAGGTCAGCACGATGCCGGCCGCACGCGCAACGGCGATCCAGTGGATGGTGTGGTTGGTCGAACCGCCGGTGGCCATCAGCGCGATGACGGCGTTGATGATCGCGCGCTCATCGATGATCCGGCCCAGCGGGCGGAAGTCGTCGCCCAGTGCGGTGATGTCCAGTGCACGTTCGGTCGCTTCGCGGGTCAGTGCATCGCGCAGCGGCGTGCCCGGATTGACGAACGACGCGCCCGGCAGCTGCACGCCCATCGCTTCCAGCAGTACCTGGTTGGAATTGGCCGTGCCGTAGAAAGTGCAGGTGCCGGCGCCGTGGTACGACGCGGATTCGGCTTCCAGCAGCTCTTCGCGGGTGGCTTCGCCGGCGGCGTAGCGCTCGCGTACTTCGGCTTTCTGCTTGTTCGGAATGCCCGGGGTCATCGGGCCAGCCGGCACGAACACCGCCGGCAGATGGCCGAACGCCAGCGCACCGATCAGCAGGCCGGGCACGATCTTGTCGCACACGCCGAGGTAGACGGTGGTATCGAACATGTCATGGCTGAGGCCGATGGCCGTGGCCTGGGCAATGACATCGCGCGAGAACAGCGACAGCTCCATGCCACCACGGCCCTGGGTGACGCCGTCGCACATTGCCGGCACGCCGCCGGCCACCTGTGCCGTAGCACCGAGCTCGCGGGCGATGTCGCGGATCTGCTCCGGATAGGTCTCGAACGGCTGGTGCGCCGACAGCATGTCGTTGTAGGCAGTGATGATGCCGAGGTTCGGCGTCACGCCGCCGCGCAGGCGGCTCTTGTCGGTGCCGCCGCAGGCGGCGAACCCGTGGGCGAGGTTGCCGCAGCTCAGACGGCTGCGGAACGGGCCCTCACGCAGGGAGGCGTCGATCGCGGCCAGATAGGCGGCACGCGAGGCGGCGCTGCGGCGGATGACACGCTCAGTGATGGCTTGCAGTTGCGGATGGAGGCTCATTGGCTACCGGCGTTCGTGGTGGCGAGAGGCAAGCGGCGGCGCGGCGCCGCCGCCGACATCAATCAGCCCAGTGGACGCGCAGGCGCGCGCCTTCCAGGTTGATCGCGTTGAGGATCGGGTACTGCTGGGCGTCGTTGCTGTCCAGCGCTTGGCGCAGCACCTGCAGCTTCTGCTTGCCGCGCAGCAGCAGCAAGCGCTGGCGGCACTGGCGCAGCCCATGCGGGGTCAGCGTGATGCGCAGTGGCCACTGGTTCGCGCCCGGGCAGCCGGTGGCATCCAGTGCCGCGTAGGGCAGGGTGCTTTCCAGCGCACGGGCCAGGTCCTTCGAGCCCGGAAACAGCGAGGCGGTGTGGCCGTCGTTGCCCATGCCCAGTGCCACCAGGCTCGGCGGCTGGCTGTGCTGGGCCTGCAGGTTGGCGGTGTAAACGCATTCCGGCAGCGGCTTGCCGATGCGCACCAGCGGATCGAAATGCGCACCTTCGGCGCGCTTGAGCAGGTTTTCGCGCACCAGCCAGGCATTGCTGTCGCGATCCTGCGGCGACAGCCAGCGCTCGTCGGCCAGGCTCACTTCCACCCGGTCCCAGTGCACGTCCAACTCGGCCAGCGCCTGGTAGACCGGCGCCGGCGTGGTGCCGCCGGACAACAGGATGCGGGCGCGGCCCACTTCGTTGATGTCGTGGTTGAGGGTCTGCGCCATCTCGGCGGCCACTGCCTCGATCCAGCCATCGGCATCGCCGTGGTTGATGAACTCGATGCGGTCGTCGTGGAAGGTGGGGCTCATGCGGCAACTCCAGGTGCGTCACGTTCGGCGTCGGCAGCATAGGCGGCAGCGCCCAGCAAGCCGGCGTGGGGATGCATCACGGCCAACGAGGGAACCCGCGCCATGATCGAAGAGAACCGCCCCTTGTGTTCGAAGCGTTGGCGGAAACCGGAGTGCTGCAGTGAATCGAGCATCTTCGGGGTCAGGCCGCCGGTCAGGAACACGCCGTCCCAGGCACCCTGGGTCAGCACCAGGTCACCGGCAATGGCGCCGAACACCGCGCAGAACACGTCCACGGTGCGCATCGCCTGAGGATCACCGTGCAGGGCGCGGGCGGTCACGTCCACCGGCTGCAGTTGGCCGGGGTCGATACCGGCCATCTCGCACACCGCGCGATGGATGTTGACCAGGCCGGGGCCGCAGATCAGGCGCTCGTTGGAGACGCGACCGAACTGTTCGGACAGGATTTCCAGGATGCGGATCTCCTCCGGGGTCCCCGGCGGAAAGCTGACATGGCCGCCTTCGGTTTCCAGCGGATAGCAGCGCCCGTGGCGCAGGATCAGGCCGCCGACACCCAGGCCGGTACCCGGGCCGATCACCGCGTAGTTGCGCGGTTGGCCCGGCTTCCCCGGGACCCAGGCGGCGCCGCCGACCTGGACCACGTCATCGGGCTGCAGCAGCGAAATCGCCATCGCCTGTGCGGCGAAGTCGTTGATCAGGTGCAGTTCGTTGAAACCGAGCATCGCTGCGGTGCGGCTGCGCGAGATCACCCACGGATGGTTGGTGATGCGTGCTTCGTCACCATCAACACGCCCGGCAACCGCGAATACGCCGCGGTGTGCAGTGGCGCCGATCTGTTCGAGATGGTGGCGCGCGGCATCACCCAGCGAAGGGAACTCCGCCACCGCGTACTCGCGGATGCTGTCCTTCTGCAGTGGTGCGTCCTGCGAGGTGTCGGCCAGGGCGAAGCGGGCATTTGTGCCACCAATGTCGGCAACCAGCACCGGCTGCGAGCTGGCACTCATGCCGACGCTCCGCTGTCCGGCGCGTCCACGCCCTGCGGCAGGAACTCGCCCGCATTGCTCGGCCCCCATTGGCCGGCGGGGTAGGGCTCCAGCGGCAGCTTGGCGTCCTTCCAGGCATCGGCGACGCTGTCGATCCACGCCCAGGCAGCACGCACTTCGTCGTCGCGCACGAACAGCGTGTGGTTGCCATTGAACGCATCCAGGAACAGGCGTTCGTAAGCGATGCGGCGATGCAGGCCGGTCGGCACCGACAGTTCCAGTTCCAACGGATGCAGTTCCAGCGCGCCCCATTCCGGGCCGGCCAGGCTGCTCATCAGGCCCAGTTCGATGTTCTCCTGCGGTTGCAGCTGGAACACCAGGCGGTTCGGTGCGGCCTGTGCGCGCTGCGGGCGCTCGAACAGCCAATGGGTGACCGGCTTCAGCGTGACCACCACGCGGGTGGTGCGCTCGGGCAGTCGCTTGCCGGTGACCAGATGGAACGGCACGCCGCTCCAGCGCCAGTTGTCGATGTGCGCGGTAACACCGGCGAAGGTCTCCACGTCGCTGCCTTCCGGCGGCTGGTAGGCCTGTGCCGGCTGGCCGTTGATGGTGCCGGCGGTGTAGCGACCGCGGATGCTGTCACGCGCGGCGTGCTTGGCATCAAGCGGACGCAGGGCGCGCAGCACCTTGACCTTCTCGTCGCGGATGCGGTCGGCTTCCAGTGAGGCCGGCGGTTCCATCGCCACCATGCACAGCAGCTGCAGGATATGGCTCTGCACCATGTCGCGCAGCGCGCCGGAGCGGGCGTAGTAGGCGTCACGGCCGTCCACGCCTTCGCTCTCGGCCACCAGGATGTGCACCGATTCGATGTAGTTGCGGTTCCACACCGCTTCCAGCAGCGTGTTGCCGAAGCGCAGCGCGATCAGGTTCTGCACTGCCGCCTTGCCCAGGTAATGATCGAGACGGAACACGCGGTCCTCGTCGATCCACTGGCCGATGGTGCTGATGATTTCCTCGGCGCTCTCGCTGTCGCTGCCGATCGGCTTCTCCAGCATCAGGCGTGCCGGTGCGGCAAGCGCACCGCCCTTGGCCAGGCCTTCGCAGGTGGAGATGTACAGGCCCGGCGGAATGGCCAGGTAGCTGACGCACTTGCGGTGCACCAGGTCGGAGACTGCGGCGGCAACCGAGTCGACGTCGCGCAGATCCACCGAACGGTAGTCGATGCGGCGCAGCAGGGCGCTGATGTCGTCCTGCGTGGCCATCGGCATGGCCTGCTGCAGGCGCGGCCGCAGGATGTCATGGAAGGCTTCGGTGTCATGCCCGGACAGGGCCAGCGCACGGATGCGGAAGTCCTCCGGCAGCAGGCCGTCGCCAAGCAGGCGAAGCAGCGAAGGGAACAGGTAGCGCTGGGCCAGATCACCTGTGGCACCGAACAGGAAGAGGGTGTCGTGCATCGCTCGAGTTTCAGATCCGGGTGACATCGTTGTCAATCGCTTCATGGCTGGGTTCGGGGGACATCCGCGCAACTGCCTGTCCGAGGTTCGTCGGGGGCGGTCTCCGGGGTACTGGAAGACCGTTCCATTCGAAACCACTACCTCGGCGGAACCTTCGTTCAACCGCCGACGCAGATCGGTGCGCACCGATCATCGGATAGTGCCACGTGAAAACGTTTACATGGCAGAATGGGCAACTGTATTCGATTGCAGTGCTCGCCGTCATGCGGCAGGCGCGCAATCATCACTGCCATCGGGAGGGCCGAGGCAGTCCCAAAAGACAGCCCGGCTTCGGGCGGACCGGATAGGTGATATGGCAAAAGTGCAGTTGCAGGGTGTGCGCAAGGTCTATGACAACGGCCAGGTCGCGGTGAAGGACGCCAGCTTCGAGGTCGCCGATGGCGAGCTGATGGTGCTGGTCGGTCCGTCCGGCTGTGGCAAGTCGACCCTGCTGCGGATGGTGGCCGGCCTGGAAGAGATCAGCGGCGGCACGCTGACCATCGGTGATCGCGTCGTCAACGATGTGGCGCCGAAGGATCGCGACATCGCCATGGTGTTCCAGAGCTACGCGCTGTACCCGCACATGACCGTGGCCGAGAACCTGGCCTTCGGCCTGAAGCTGCGCGGCCATGACAAGGCGACCATCGACAAGCGCATCGCCGAGGCCGCGCAGACGCTGGGCCTGACCGAGATGATGGACAAGCTGCCCAAGGCGATGTCCGGCGGCCAGCGCCAGCGTGTTGCGCTGGGCCGTGCGCTGGTGCGCGAGCCGGCGGTGTTCCTGCTCGACGAACCGCTGTCCAACCTCGATGCCAAGCTGCGCCACAGCGTGCGTACCGAAATCGCGCAGCTGCACCGAAAGCTGGGCACCACCATGATCTACGTGACGCACGATCAGGTAGAGGCGATGACCCTGGGACAGCGCATCGTGGTGCTGAAGGATGGCGTCATCCAGCAGATCGATACGCCAATGGCGCTGTACGACCGCCCGGCCAACCTGTTCGTGGCCGGTTTCCTCGGCAGCCCGGCAATGAACGTGCTGCGTGGCACGCTGCAGGGCGATGCCGGTGGCGTGACCGTGGTCGACGGCGAATGGCGTGCACCGCTGGGCCAGGCCACGATCGATCCGGCGTGGCTGCAGAAGCCGATCGCGGTGGGCGTGCGCCCGGAGCACCTGCAGCCGGCGGTTGCCGACGACGCGCATGCGTTCATCGCGCGCATCGAAGGCATCGAGCCGGTCGGCAACGAGATTTTCGTCAACATGAGCAGTGGCCAGCATGTACTGACGATGCGCGTGGCGCCGCAGGCGCTGCCGGCGGTGGGCGAGCAGATCCGCGTGGCGATTCACCCGCAGGGGCTGCATTTCTTCAGCCCGGAAACCGGCGAGCGCCTCTGACCCTGTAGAGCCGAGCCCACGCTCGGCTGTATTTCATGGAGAAGCCGAGCATGGGCTCGGCTCTACGGAAGGTGGGTTCAGTAGATCCGCGCAATGCGTGGATGGGATGCCAGCAGAAGCAGTGCGGACCAAGGTCCACACCCACCAGATGCGGTTTTCCAACAGATTCAGCGCGCCAACCCATCCAGCAGCGGCACACGCTGCGCCACGGCGCCGCCCACCTGCAGCTCGGCGTCTCCGGCCTCCAGCGGCAGCACCGCCAGTGCCAGATCGCCGGCTACGCTGGCAATCGTGCCCAGCGCCGCGCCTTCCTGCTGCACGCCATCGCCGGCCTGAGCAGGTGCCGCGGTCTGCAGCAGCTGCACCGCGCGCTTGGCCTTGCCGAGGAAATGGGTGCGCGCGACGATTTCCTGGCCGGGGTAGCAGCCCTTCTTCACGCTGTAGCCATTCAGGCGGTCCAGGCCCAGCTGCTGCGGGGTCCACACTTCGCGCTGGCTTTCTTCCAGCCGCGGCAGGCCGTAGCGCAGGTCGGCCTGGCGCCAGGCCAGGGCGAAAGCAGCTTCATCGGCATCACTGCCGGGGGCGAAGGCGTCGTCGCTGCCAATGCGCAGGGTGCGCGGCAGGGCATCGCTGCCCAGATCCAGCTCCCAGCCGTCACCCGCAGTCTGCGCAATCGCGGCGCCGCTGGCGGCTTCGGGCGCGGTGAACGCGCCGGCCACTACCAGATCATTGCGCAGCAGCACCTTCACCTTGCGGCGGAAAACGAAGCGCTGCAGTTGCGACGCAATCGCATCGGCATCGCCGTCGGCCAGCACCAGCAGCACATGGTCGTCGGCCAGCCGAAGCAGCTGGAACACCGCCAGGGTACGGCCCTTGGCGCTCAACCAAGCGCTCCACTGCCAGTGAAGCAGGGGCAGGGCGGTGACGTCGCTGCTGAACTGGGCGTGGGCGAAAACGGCCGCATCCGCGCCCTGCAGGCTCAGCAACTGGTGGCCGGGCAGGCGCGGATATCCGACGAAAGCAGGGGGCAGGTTGTCAGGCACGTGAACGAGGTCTAAAATTTGTGCGTTGCGAGACCGAACATGATAGGCCAAACAACCCCCACTCCCGACGACGAATCTGAAGCCCCGCTGGTCCCCGCGGCACCCGTGCCCGTGGAACAGGAAAAAGCAGAGGAATTCGGCGGCCGCGGCGGACTTGATCCGGTGCGGTATGGCGATTGGGAGAAAAACGGACGCTGCATCGATTTCTGATCAGCATTGAGCCAACGCGGCCGTGTGCCGCCCAGCCGAGACAACGAGCCCAGCGAATGGCGACCAGACAACGCCCACTTTCCCCGCACCTTCAGGTGTATCGCTGGCAGATTCAGATGGCCACCTCGATCCTGCATCGAGCCACTGGCGTCTTTCTGTCTGTTGGTGCCCTCATCATCGCCGCCGGCCTGCTGGCCCTGATGATGGGGCCCGAGTCCTGGAACTGCTTCACCGGCCATGCCGGGGCCTGGTATGGCCGCGTGTTCCTGTTCGCGTGGACATGGTCGTTCGCCTATCACCTGTGCAATGGCATCCGCCATGTGGTGCAGGACTTCGCCATCGGCTTCAGCATCCCCGCCTTCATCCGCAGCAGCTGGCTGTCGGTCATCGGCAGCCTGGTGATCACCCTGCTGGTGTGGGCCTATGTGATGTTCGGAGGTGCCGCGTGAGCAAGTTCCGTACCCCGTTGAAGAGCGTGCGCGGCCTGGGCTCGGCCAAGACCGGCACCGAACACTTCGTGCACCAGCGCCTGACCGCCGCCGCCTTGGTGGCGCTGGGCATCTGGTTCCTGGTCTTCGTGCTGAGCCTGCTGGGCTCGGATTACGCGACCGCCGCTGCCGCCGTGGCCAAGCCGTGGAACGCAGTGCCGCTGATCGGCCTGCTGATCGCCATGTTCTGGCACGCGCAGCTCGGCATGCAGGTCGTGCTGGAAGACTACATCCACGAATCGCTGCTGGCCCTGGTGCTGCAGACCGCGGTGAAGTTCGTCGCCGTGCTCGGCATGATCGTCAGTGTGTTTGCGGTGGGCCGCATCGCCCTCGGCGTTGCCTGAGCCCAGGCACCAACACAGGAATCCAGATTAGATGTCCGCTTACAAGATCACCGAACACAAGTACGACATGGTCGTGGTCGGCGCCGGCGGCGCCGGCCTGCGCGCCACGTTCGGCCTGGCCGCCAAGGGCCTGCAGACCGTGTGCCTGACCAAGGTCTTCCCGACCCGTTCGCACACCGTTGCCGCCCAGGGCGGTATCTCGGCCGCACTCGCCAACATGGGTGAGGACGACTGGCGCTACCACTTCTTCGACACCATCAAGGGGTCGGACTGGCTGGGTGACCAGGACGCCATCGAATACATGTGCCGTGAGGCCATCCCGGCCATCATCGAGCTGGAACACTACGGCGTGCCGTTCTCGCGCACCGCCGAAGGCAAGATCTACCAGCGTCCGTTCGGTGGCATGACCACCAAGTACGGCGAAGGCCCGGCGGCGCAGCGTACCTGCGCGGCGGCCGACCGTACCGGCCATGCGATGCTGCATACCCTGTACCAGCAGTCGCTGAAGCACGATGCGCGCTTCATGATCGAGTACTTCGCACTCGACCTGATCTTCGACGACGAAGGCGCCTGCCGCGGTGTGCTGGCGCTGGACATGTCCGACGGCACCCTGCACCTGTTCCGCGCCCAGGGCGTGGTACTGGCCACCGGCGGCTACGGCCGTGCCTACTTCAGCGCCACCTCGGCGCACACCTGCACCGGCGACGGTGGCGGCCTGGCCATGCGTGCCGGCATCGCCATGCAGGACATGGAGTTCGTGCAGTTCCACCCGACCGGCATCTACGGCGCCGGCTGCCTGATCACCGAGGGTGTCCGCGGTGAAGGCGGCATCCTGCGCAACAGCAGCGGCGAGCGCTTCATGGAGCGCTATGCACCGCACTACAAGGATCTGGCCTCGCGCGACGTGGTCAGCCGTTCGATGACCATCGAGATCCGCGAAGGTCGCGGCGTCGGCGAGCACAAGGACCACATCCTGCTCGACCTGACCCACCTCGGCCCGGGCGTGATCGACGAGAAGCTGCCGGGCATCGCTGAAAGCGCCCGCATCTTCGCCGGCGTCGACGTGCACAAGCAGCCGATCCCGGTCATCCCGACCGTGCACTACAACATGGGCGGCATCCCGACCAACTACCACGGCGAAGTCGTCCGCAAGGATGGCGACAACCCCGACGCGGTGATCCCGGGCCTGTACGCGATCGGCGAAGCCGCCTGCGTGTCCGTGCACGGCGCCAACCGCCTGGGCTCGAACTCGCTGCTGGATCTGGTGGTATTCGGTCGTGCGGTGGCCAACCGCTGCGCCGAGACCATCAAGCCGGGCGCTTCGCACAAGCCGCTGGCGTCTGATGCCTGCGACAAGGCGCTGGGCCTGCTGGACAAGCTGCGCCACGCCAACGGCGATACCCCGACCTCGGTCATCCGCGATCGTATGCAGCGCACCATGCAGGCCGACGCGGCGGTCTTCCGCACCAGCCAGACGTTGAAGGAAGGCTGCGAGAAGATGGACAAGATCTTCGACTCGTTCCAGGACGTGAAGGTCTCCGACCGTTCGCTGGTGTGGAACTCGGACCTGATCGAGACCTACGAGCTGAACAACCTGCTGCTCAACGCGGTGGCGACGATCAACTCGGCCGAACAGCGCAAGGAAAGCCGCGGCGCGCATGCGCACGAGGACTTCCCGGACCGCGACGACGTCAACTGGCAGAAGCACACCCTGGTCAGCGTCGACGAGAAGGGCAAGTGCAGCTTCGACTACCGTCCGGTGCACATGTACACGTTGACTGATGACGTGTCCGTAGTGCCGCCGAAGCCGCGCGTGTACTGATCCGACCCCGCCTACCATGCAATCCGCGCCCAAGGGCGCGGGCCGCCTGAGCCAACGAGAGCAGCCATGGCCGAGTTTTCACTCCCCAAGAATTCCAAGATCACGAAGGGCAAGCACTTCCCCGTCAAGAACGGCGGCAAGAACGTGCGCACCTTCAAGATCTACCGCTGGAGTCCGGACGACGACAGCAACCCGCGCACCGATACCTATGAAGTCGATCTGGATGCCTGTGGCCCGATGGTCCTGGACGCCCTGATCAAGATCAAGAACGAGATCGACCCGACCCTGACCTTCCGCCGCTCCTGCCGCGAGGGTATCTGTGGTTCGTGCGCGATGAACATCGACGGCACCAACACCCTGGCCTGCACCCGAGCCATCTCGGACTGTGGCAAGAAGGAAGTGCCGATCTACCCGCTGCCGCACATGAACGTGGTCAAGGATCTGGTTCCGGACCTGACCCACTTCTATGCGCAGTACGCGTCGATCAAGCCGTGGATCCGCACCCAGACCCCGGCACCGCCGGACCGTGAGCGCCTGCAGTCGCCGGAAGACCGCAAGAAGCTGGACGGCCTGTACGAGTGCATCCTGTGCGCCTGCTGCTCGACCAGCTGCCCGAGCTACTGGTGGAATGGCGAGCGTTACCTGGGCCCGGCGATCCTGCTGCAGGCCTACCGCTGGATCATCGACTCGCGCGATGAGGACACCGGTGCGCGCCTGGACGATCTGGAAGATCCGTTCAAGCTGTACCGCTGCCACACCATCATGAACTGCGCCCGGACCTGCCCGAAGGGCCTGAACCCGGCGCTGGCGATCGCCGAGATCAAGAAGCTGATGATGGAACGCCGCGCCTGATACGGCGCAAGGGTAGTTGCATGACCCCAGTAGAGCCACGCCACGCGTGGCTTTGCTGTATCTGGAGAAACACGATGGAAGAAGACGTTCTGCTGAAGAAGCTGCGCTGGCGTTGCCGCCGCGGCATGCGCGAACTGGACCAGCTGTTCGGCCGCTACTTGGACCGTGAGTGGAGCACTGCGCCGACCGGAGAGCGCGAGGTTTTCCTGTTCCTGCTCGATTGCGAGGACGATAAGTTGTGGCGCTGGTTCATGGGCTATGAGGCCTGCCCACATGCGCACGCGATCCCCCTCATGCAGAAGATCCTCGCCCTCAAGCCTTGAGTGGCGCCCCTCGCGGCTGCAGGCCGCCGCCCAGTTGGCGGTGCTGCTGGCCGCACCCTGGCTGCTGCGCGCATCGGATCTGCCGCCCCGGCTGCTGATGCCCGCGGTGCTGCTGGCCTGGGTCATCGGGTTGGCCGAACTGGTCTTGCGCCAGCGCAGGCCGCGCGTGCAGGTGCTTCTGCCGGTGCCACCCGAGCCGCTGCAGGTGGCCGGGCAGGACGTCGATGCGCCACAACTGGTCGTGCGTGGCCCGTGGCTGTTGTTGCTCTGGCGTGAGGATCGGCGCCGCCGGCGCCTGCTGTTCTGGCCCGATGTGCTCGATTCCGGGCAGCGACGTGAACTGCGACTGGCCGTGGCCGCACGTGGCGTTTCCCGTCGGCCCCGGTCGATGGCACCATAAGCTGAATTGACCGGCGTGCCTGCATGTTCAAACCCATTCCCGTGGCCATTGGCCTGCGCTACCTGCGCGCCAAGCGCCGCAACGGCTTCATCTCCTTCATCTCGATGGCATCGATCCTGGGCATCGCGCTCGGCGTTACGGTGCTGATCACCACCTTGGCGGTGATGAGCGGTTTCCAGAAGGAAATCCGCAGCCGCCTGCTGCAGATGACCGCCCACACCACCATCAGCCGTGACGGCGAACCCATGCCGGACTGGATGCGCGTGGTGGACGTGGCCCGCAAGGATCCGCGCGTGGCCGGTGCCGCGCCGTACATCGAGATCCAGTCGATGATCAGCGGCCCGCGCGTGCAGGGCGCGATCATCCAGGGCATCGACCCGGCGCTGGAGCCGAAGGTGTCGGTGATCGACAAGAAGGTCACCAAGGGCAGCTATGACAGCCTCACGCCGGGCAGCTTCAACCTGCTGCTGGGCAAGGAGCTGGCGATCTGGCTCGGCGTGGACGTGGGTGACCAGGTACTAGTGACCTTCGCCGAAGTGCAGGGCACGCCTGCCGGCGCGGTACCACGAATGAAACGCTTCACCGTCAGTGGCATCTTCGAGGCCGGCTACAACGAGGTCGACCGCGGCGTCGGCTTCGCCAACATGAAGGACCTGGAGCGCGTGCTGCGCAGCGATGGTGCCACCGGCGTGCGGCTGAAACTGCACGACATGGACCGCTCGCTGGAAGTGGGCGTGGACCTGGCGCAGAACCTCGGTGGCGCATACCGGGTGAGCGACTGGACCCAGCAGAACGCCAACCTCTACCACTCGCTGCGCATGGAGAAGGTGGTGATGGGTATCCTGCTGTCGCTGATCATCGCCATGGGCGCCTTCAACCTGGTGTCGTCGCAGGTGATGCTGGTGACCGACAAGCAGGCCGACATCGCCATCCTGCGCACCCTCGGCCTGACCCCGGGCGGCGTGATGCAGGTGTTCATGGTGCAGGGCTCGCTGATCGGCATCTTCGGCACGTTGGCCGGCCTGATCGGCGGCATTACCCTGACCCTCAACCTGGAGCGCATCCTCGGTGCCATCGAGAGCGTGTTCAACGTCAAGCTGCTGCCGGAGGATGTCTACTACATCACCGGCCTGCCGACCGACATGCAGACCGGCGATGTGGTGGCGATCACCGTGGTCGCGCTGCTGATGAGCTTCCTGGCCACCCTGTATCCCGCCTGGCGGGCAGCACGCACCCAGCCGGCGGAGGCCCTGCGTTATGAATAAGGTCTTCAACCGCGGCGATGAAGTGATCCGCGCCGAAGCACTGGGCAAGACCTACGCCGAAGGGCGCATGCAGACCCCGGTATTCGATGGCCTGGACCTGACCGTGACCGCCGGCGAAACCGTGGCGATCATCGGTGCCTCCGGCGCTGGCAAGAGCACGCTGCTGCACCTGCTGGGTGGCCTCGACATTCCCACCGCTGGCGAGGTCTATGTGACCGGCCAGCGCATGTCGGCGCTGTCGGACACCGCGCGTGGCCTGCTGCGCAACCAGGCGCTGGGCTTCGTCTACCAGTTCCATCACCTGCTGCCGGAGTTCACCGCGCTGGAAAACGTGATGATGCCGGTGCTGCTGGCTGGCACCGCGGTGGCCGAAGCGAGCAGCCGGGCCACCACGCTGCTGGAAGCGGTCGGCCTCGGCCATCGCCTGGACCACAAGCCGGGCGAGCTGTCCGGCGGTGAGCGCCAGCGTGCTGCGGTGGCGCGAGCACTGGTCAATCATCCGGCCTGCGTGCTCGGTGACGAGCCGACCGGCAACCTGGATGACCGCACGGCTGCAACGGTGTTCGAGCTGATGCTGGAACTCAACCGCGCGCGTCATACCAGCCTGGTGCTGGTGACCCATGACCGCAGCCTGGCAAGGCGCCTGGACCGCGTGCTGGAACTGCGCGAAGGGCGCCTGCACGCACTGGCCCATGCCGACGTCTGAGGCGCCGGGCCCGCTTTGGTAGAAGCCGAACCTGGTCGGCTGCTCCTGCAGGGCGAGCGTCAAGCAAGGTTGGCGTCTACCGGAATCCGACGTTCTGGACCCGCTTTGGTAGAGGTCGACCTTGGTCGACCGCCGACCGGTGCCTGAATGGGGCTGCCGGTCGTCGCGCCGGCGTTGCCAGCCCAGGCGCATGATGGCGACAGTTCCCCGAGGAGATTGCCATGAAGACCCCGCTTCTGCTGGCCGGCCTCTGTCTGGCCCTGGCCGCCTGTGCCACCACCGGCCGGCTCAGCAGCACCGAAAAACTGGAGTTGTACCGTGCCCACGCCGGTGCGCCGCAGAACGACATGCAGTTCTTCGGCACCCTCAATGGTTGGACCGAACTGGGTGACAGCGCGCTGGCGGTGTGGACGCGCCCGAGCGAGGCCTACCTGCTGGAGCTGAGAGGTCCCTGCCAGGACCTGTCGTATGCCACCGCCATTGGCCTGACCAGCCAGATGAACCGTGTATCGGCGCGCTTCGACAAGGTGCTGGTGCGGGACCCTACCGGCGGCCCGCGCATGCCGTGCTTCATCAACAGCATCCGCAAGCTGGACGTGAAGGCGCTGCGTGCCTCCGAACAGGAGCTGCGCCAGGCGCAGGTACAGGAGCGCGAGGCGGAGACCTCCCCGGCCAAATGATCAAAAAAGGGGACGGAGGGGATTAAGTCGTTTGTGGCACAAACGACTTAATCCCCTCCGTCCCCTTTTTGTTGTCAGGCTTCCGGAGTGAAGCCGGCCGGCTTTTCCGCGTCCTTCTCGAACAGGAACTTGACCAGTTCGCCTTCAAGGAACGCGCGATGTTCCGGCGTGCGCGGCGACAGGCGGTTTTCGTTGATCAGCATGGTCTGGTGTGCGAGCCACGCAGCCCAGGCCTGCTTGCCGATGTGGTTGAAGATGCGCTGGCCCAGCTCGCCGGGGTAGGGCACGAAGTCCAAACCTTCGGCATCGCGTTGTTCGTACTGGCAGAAGACGGTTCGGGGCATGGCGCTCACTCGTGGTTGCGGGGTTTCTTGGAAGTTCGTTTCGGCGTCTTGATCGTGGCGCCGTCGAGCAGTTTGCGGATCGGCGCCGGCAGGCCCAGTGCGGGCAGCTCATCGCTGGCGACCCAGCGCAGCGTGGGTGCTTCCACGCGCAGGCCGTTCACCCGGCGCGACAGTACCTGCAGATGCAGTTTGTAGTGGCTGAAGGTGTGCTGCAGTACCGGCAGCGCTTCGGCATCTTCCAGCGAGCCGTCGACATGGGCATCAAACCAGTCCTGCAGCTCGCTGCCGGCGTCGGCCTGCGGCAGCGTCCACAGCTGCGCCCAGATGCCGGTGTCCGGTCGCTTCTGCAGCAGCACGCGCTGCTGGGCGTCGCGCAGCAGCAGGGCCACTGCTTCGCGCTCGGGCAGGGTCTTGCTGGGCTTGGGCGTGGGTAGTTCAGCGGTGCGGCCTTCGCGGCGCGCCACGCACGCGTCCTGCAGCGGGCAGATCACGCAGGCCGGCTTGGCGCGGCTGCACACGGTCGCGCCCAGATCCATCTGTGCCTGGGTGTAGTCGGCCATGCGCCCGGCCGGCACCTGAGCCACGTGCGCCTCGGCAATGGCCCACAACTGCTTCTCGACGGCCGGCAGGCCGGGGAAGCCCTCGATGCCGTGGTAGCGGCTGAGCACGCGTTTGACGTTGCCGTCGAGGATCGCGAACGGGTCGTTCCAGGCCTGGCTGAGGATCGCGCCAGCGGTGCTGCGGCCGATGCCGGGCAGGGCATGCAATGCATCGAAATCGCGCGGCAGGTCGCCGTCGTGCAGTTCCACGCAGCGCTTTGCAGCGGCATGCAGGTTGCGTGCACGGGCGTAGTAGCCGAGCCCGGCCCACTGCGCCATCACCGCGTCGTTGCTGGCGGCGGCGAGGTCGGGCAGGGTCGGGAAGTGCTGCAGGAACCGCTGGAAGTACGGGATGACCGTGGCAACCTGGGTCTGCTGCAGCATGATTTCCGACAGCCAGACCCGATAGGGGCTGCGCGGGTGCTGCCAGGGCAGGTCGTGGCGACCGTGGTCGTCGAACCAGTGCAGCAGGCGGGCGACGAAACCGTCTTCCTGGGCAGTGCTGGCGCTGGCGTGCGGCTGGCGGGGCATCGGTGTTCCAGAGAGGCAGCCACCCGTGGGGTGGCTCTACCGGATTGCAGTAGAGCCACGCCTTGCGTGGCTGCGCGGTGTATCAGCCGCCCAGCGCTTCGGGCAGCAGGGCGTCGACGAAGGCTTCCGGGTCGAACACGCGCAGGTCTTCCGGGCGCTCGCCGATGCCGGCGAAACGGATCGGAATGCCGAACTCGCGGGCCAGCGCGAACACCACACCGCCCTTGGCGGTGCCGTCCAGCTTGGTCACCACCAGGCCGGTCACGTTCACTGCGGCATTGAACTGGCGCAGCTGCGACAGCGCGTTCTGGCCGGTGGTGCCGTCGATCACCATCAGCACTTCGTGCGGTGCGGTGGGATCAATCTTGCCCAGCACGCGGCGGATCTTGCCCAGTTCGTTCATCAGGCCGGACTGGGTGTGCAGGCGGCCGGCGGTGTCGGCGATCAGCACCGAGGTACCGCGGGCCTTACCGGCCTGCAGCGCATCGAATGCCACCGAAGCGGCATCGGCATTCTGGCCTTGTGCGACCACGGCCACGCCGTTGCGTTCGCCCCAGGCCTGCAACTGGGCCACGGCGGCGGCACGGAAGGTATCGCCGGCGGCCAGCATCAGGCTGTGGCCTTCATCCTTGAAGCGCTTGGCCAGCTTGCCGATGGTGGTGGTCTTGCCAACGCCGTTGACGCCGACGGTCAGCACCACGAAGGGCTTGGCGTTGCGGTCGATCACCAGCGGCTTTGCGACCGGCTGCAGGATCGCGATCAGCTCGGCGCGCAGCGCGGCCAGCAGCGCATTGGCGTCGGCGAATTCGCGCGACTTCATGCGCTTGCGCAGGCCCTCGACCAGATCGGTGGTGGCACCCACGCCGACGTCGGCGGTGATCAGTGCGGTTTCCAACTCGTCCAGCAGGTCGTCGTCGAGCTTGGGGTTGCGCGAGAACAGGCCACCGAAGCTGCGCGCGATGACGCTGTTGCGCAGGCGCTCGCGCCAGCCGGGCTTGCCGGCAGTTGCGGGCACGGCGTCGACCGAGGCGGCGGCCGGCAGGTCGTCGGTGACCGGTGCCGGTACCGGGGTGGGCTCAGGCAGCGGTGCCGGTTCGATGGCCGGGGTGGCGATGGGGGCGACGTCGATCTGCGCCGTCGGCGCAGGAGCTGCCGGAACCGGTGCGGCAGGGGCCGGAACCACCGGGGTGGGCTCGACAGCGACCGGAACGACGGCTGCGGGGGGCGACTCGACCGGTGCAGGCTCGGCCGCTACGGCTGCCGGTGCCGGCTCCTTGTCCTCGACCGGCGCGGCCGACGGGAACGCCGCCGCCAGCTCTTCAGCCGAGTAGTGCTGGGTCTTGGGAGCCTCCGTTGCGGGGGCATCCTGGGGCTTCTTGCGGCGGAAAAAACTGAGCATTGGCAAAAGGCGCTGAAATCAGGGGGATATGCTACCACTCGGGCCTGTCGGGCCGATGTGGACTCAAGGTCGCAGCCCGCCGGCCGTTAACCGGTCCGGAGGGCTGTGTGGAGCGGCCCGGAGACCGCCATGAACAACGTGATGGGAATCGCCCTCAGCGGGATGCGCGCGGCCCAGCAGGGCGTGCAGGTGGCCGCGCACAACGTGGCCAATCTGGCGACCCCCGATGCCCAGCGCCTGCAGTTGCAGCGCAGTGCCACCGAGCAGGGTGGGGTGCACGCCTCGTTGATTCCCGCCGGCGCCGATGCCGCCGCGCCGCTGGCTGATCTGCTGGCAGCGAAAGCCGAGGTGGTGGCCTTCGCCGCCAATGCCGCGGTGATCCGCCGTCAGGACCAGATGCTGGGCTCGTTGCTGGATCGCGAAGCCTGAACCCCCTGGGTAGGTGCCAACCTTGGTAGGCACGCTTTTGGGGCGCCAACCAAGGTTGGCCTCTACCAGAGCGCCGCCGGGCCATGCCCGGCGACCACCCGGTCGATCAGGCCGACAGCTCCAGCAGCAGCTTGTTCAGGCGCGCCACATAGGCGCCCGGGTCCTTCAGGCTGTCACCGGCGGCCAGCGCGGCCTGGTCGAACAGCACCCGGCCCAGATCGTCGAAGCGCGCGCCATCGGCTTCGGCATCCAGCTTGGCGATCAGCGGATGGCCCGGGTTGATCTCCAGCACCGGCTTGCTGTCCGGCACCTTCTGCCCGCTGGCTTCCAGGATCTGGCGCATCTGCAGGCCCAGATCCTGTTCGCCGATGGCCAGCACCGCCGGCGAATCGGTCAGACGATGCGAGACACGCACTTCGGCCACGTCATCGCCCAGTACCGTCTTCAGGCGCTCGACCAGACCCTGCTTGTCCTTCGCCGCCGCTTCCTGTTCCTGCTTGTCGGCCTCGCTCTCCAGCGCGCCCAGGTCGAGGTCGCCACGGGCGATGTCGACGAAGCCCTTGCCGTCGAAATCGGTCAGGTAACCCATCAGCCACTCGTCGATGCGGTCGGTCAGCAGCAGCACTTCCACGCCCTTCTTGCGGAACACTTCCAGGTGCGGGCTGTTGCGCACCTGGCTGTAGCTCTCGCCGGTCAGGTAATAGATCTTGTCCTGGCCTTCGGCCATGCGGCCGATGTAGTCGGCCAGCGACACGGTCTGCGCATCGGCCTCGCCACGGGTGGAGGCGAAGCGCAGCAGGCCGGCCACCTTCTCGCGGTTGTTGTAGTCCTCGGCCGGGCCTTCCTTCAGCACCTGGCCGAATTCCTTCCAGAACGTGGCGTACTGTTCCGGCTTGTCGGCGGCCAGCTTTTCCAGCATGTCCAGCGAGCGCTTGGTCAGCGCCGCCTTCATCGAATCGATGACCGGGCCGGACTGCAGGATCTCGCGCGAGACGTTCAACGACAGGTCGTTGGAATCGACCACGCCCTTGATGAAGCGCAGGTACAGCGGCAGGAATTGCTCGGCCTGGTCCATCACGAACACGCGCTGCACGTACAGCTTCAGGCCCTTGGGCGCGTCGCGGTGGTACAGGTCGAAGGGCGCGCGGCCGGGCACGTACAGCAGCGAGGTGTACTCCAGCTTGCCTTCAACCTTGTTGTGGCTCCACGCCAGCGGGTCGCTGTGGTCGTGTGCCACGTGCTTGTAGAACTCGGTGTACTCGGCGTCGCTGATTTCGGTGCGCGGGCGCGTCCACAGCGCGCTGGCGCGGTTGACGGTCTCCCACTCGCCGGCGGCGTCTTCGCCTTCCTTCGGCATCTGGATCGGCAGGCCGATGTGGTCCGAGTACTTCTTGAGGATGCTGCGCAGGCGCCAGCCATCGGCGAAGTCGTGCTCGCCGTCCTTCAGGCGCAGCACGATGCGGGTGCCGCGCTCGGCCTTGTCGACGGTGGCCACCTCGAAATCACCTTCGCCACGCGAGGTCCAGCGCACGCCTTCGCCTGCAGCCAGGCCGGCGCGGCGCGAGGTCACTTCCACTTCGTCGGCGACGATGAAGGCGCTGTAGAAGCCGACGCCGAACTGGCCGATCAGCTGCGAATCCTTCTTCTGGTCACCGGACAGCTGGCGCAGGAAGTCGCCGGTGCCGGACTTTGCAATCGTGCCGAGGTGGGCGATGGCTTCGGCGCGGCTCATGCCGATGCCGTTGTCTTCGATGGTGATGGTGTGGGCGGCGGGGTCGAAGCTGACGCGCACGCGCAGTTCGCTGTCGCCTTCCAGCAGGGCCGGCTGGGTCAGGGCCTCGAAACGCAGCTTGTCGGCGGCATCGGCGGCGTTGGAGACCAGCTCGCGCAGGAAGATTTCCTTGTTGGAGTACAGCGAGTGGATCATCAGCTGCAGCAGCTGCTTGACTTCGGTCTGGAAGCCAAGGGTTTCGGTCTGGGTGGTCTCGGTCATCGATAAGGCTCCATGTGCAATGCCGCGCCAGCGCGTGCGGCCTCGCCAAGGGGTATGGCTGATTGTCCCGAAATCAAGGGGTTGTTCGGCCGGGCTGCGCCCGGCACCCGCAGAGGCCGAAGCAACAGCAACAGCGGGCTATCCGTGGGATGGCGGTGCGGTGTGGGTTGGCAGGACACGCCGTGAACCCGTCCCTGGGGGCTCGATGGCGCCATCCATGGCGCCAACGGTCCTGCCAACCCACACCGCCCCGCCTCTGACGGGTTCCCGGTGACGGTGGCAACGGCTGGGCTTCTGATCTCATCAATTCCTTCGATATCTGACAGATGTTCATCCACGCATGGCGTGGATCTACTGCAGATCGCAGGAAACTGTCGAAGGCGGGGTGGGTCAGGTTGTGAGGGTGTCCGCGGCATGGATGCCGCGGCCAAGCCCCCATGGACGGGTTTACGGCGTCCCCCACAACCTGACCCGCCCTGCCAACCCACAGGAAACCAGCTTTTGAAGTTGCTTTGGCCGTTGCTTCGGACTCTGCGGGTGCCGGGCGCCGCCCGGCCGAACTACAATTCCGCTCATGCTGAAATTCTCGAATACCTCTCGCCGGGGGCGCCAATGAGCGGCCGTGGGGGCAACGATGGCCAGGTCCGCATCATCGGCGGTCGCTGGCGCAATACCCGCCTGCCGGTCCCGACCCTGCCGGGACTTCGGCCCAGCAGCGACCGCGTGCGCGAGACCCTGTTCAACTGGCTGATGCCCAAGCTGGGCGGTGCACGGGTGCTGGACCTGTTCGCCGGCAGTGGCGCGCTGGGCCTGGAAGCGGTGTCGCGCGGTGCCGCCCACGCGACTCTGGTCGAGCGCGATGCGCAGCTGGGACGCAATCTGACCGCCGCCGTAGCCAAGCTGCAGGCCGCCGACCAGATCACCGTCGTGCAGGCCGATGCCCTGCGCTGGCTGCAGGGGGCGCAGGCGCAGCAGGCTGATCTGGTCTTCATCGACCCGCCGTTCGCCGATGGCCTGTGGCAGGACGTGCTGGCGCAGCTGCCGCGGCACCTGGCCGCCGATGCCTGGCTGTACCTGGAATCGCCGGCTGGCCACGTGCCGGTCCTGCCGCCGGACTGGTTGCTGCACCGCGAGGGCGGCACCCGCGAGGTGCGCTTTGCCCTGTACCGCCGCGCCACTGCTACACTTTGACCTCATCTGAACATCTGCAACCGCCCATGACCGTGGCCAATCGCCGCATCGCCGTTTACCCCGGCACGTTCGACCCCATTACCAACGGTCATATCGATCTGGTGAGCCGGGCCGCGCCGCTGTTTGAAAAGGTCGTGGTCGGCGTGGCGCAGAGCCCGTCCAAGGGCCCGGCGCTGCCGCTGGAGCAGCGCGTGCAGCTGGCACGTGGCGCACTGGGCCACCACAGCAACGTTGAGGTCATCGGCTTCGATACCCTGCTGGCCCATTTCGTACGTTCGGTCCAGGGCGGGGTGCTGCTGCGCGGCCTGCGCGCGGTGTCCGACTTCGAGTACGAGTTCCAGATGGCCAGCATGAACCGCCATCTGATCCCCGAGGTCGAGACCCTGTTCCTGACCCCGGCCGAGCAGCACAGCTTCATTTCGTCCTCGCTGGTCCGCGAGATCGCGCGCCTGGGCGGCGACGTGTCCGGTTTCGTGCCGGCCGCGGTGCTCGAAGCCCTGCGCAAGGTCCGCGAAGCGAAGGCCGCACAGTCGTAAGCCCCGCTTTACCCGCACCCCATTACGTACAACACCACGCACCATTCCGGGAGGAAACCCATGAACACCACCATGCGCGCGATGCTGATCGCTTCGTTGGCCCTGGCCTTCACCGCCTGCAAGAAGGAAGAGGCCGCTCCGGTCGACGAGGCCAAGCAGGCCCTGGTCGCTCCGTCCAAGGACGACGATGCAGGCTGGAAGAAGTACCTGCAGGAAGTGGCGATCCAGAACATGGGCAACATCACCAACAGCCCGTTCCTGTACTACCTCTCGCCGGAATCGGACCCGGACTTCCAGGCCAAGTACGAGCGCCAGACCGAGAGCGCGACCCAGGCCGTGGCCCGTGGCGTGCAGCCGGGCAACATGCTGGCCTTCGGTTCGTCGGCCTCGGGCAAGATGGCTGACATGATCCAGGCCGTGTTCAAGGACGTGTCGCCGGATTCGATGAAGGGCGTGCGCGTCGTCTTCATCGGCCAGTCGGCCGACAACGCCCGCGTGCAGGCTGCGATCCAGCCGACCGGTGCCGAGTACATTTTCGTCGAAGCCAAGTAATACCGAGCCATGGCGGCCATGCTCCGGCATGGCCCGGGCGGCGTCCTGCAAGGGCGCTGCTGATGACCTGACCGGCCCGCGCGCCCGCGCTGGCCGGTCCTTTGTCCCAGGGCGCGGGCGAGGAGTATCGCCGTGTCGCTGAAAATCAACGAGCTCTGCGTCAACTGCGACGTATGCGAGCCGGCCTGCCCGAACCAGGCCATTGCGATGGGTGAAACCATCTACGTGATCGACCCTGCGCGCTGTACCGAATGCGTGGGTCATTTCGACGAGCCACAGTGCGTGGTCGTCTGCCCGGTCGAGTGCATCGACCCGGACCCGGAGATCGTGGAAACGGAAGACCAGCTGCTGGCCAAGCTGCGCCAGCTGCAGCACGATCACCCCGAACTCTACGCGGAGCCCCCATCCGAATGAAGACGCTGATCGTCCGTCCCCTGTTGCTGCTCGGCCTGCTGCTGAGCCCGATGGCCTGGGCCGACAGCCCGGCCCGAGCCGAACGCCCCGATGGCGCGGCCATTGCCAGTGGCCACGCGCTGGCCACCCAGGCCGGCATCGACATCCTGGCGCAGGGCGGCAACGCCTTCGATGCCGCCGTGGCGGTGTCGTCCACGCTGGCGGTGGTCGAGCCGATCAGTTCCGGGCTGGGCGGCGGCGGCTTCTTTCTGCTGCATGATGCGGCCACCGGCAAGGACGTGATGCTGGACGCGCGCGAGACCGCGCCGGCCGCCGCCACGCCGCAGGCCTTCCTCGACAAGCAGGGCAACCTCGACCGTGACCGCTCGGTCAACGGCGCCTGGTCGGCCGGTATTCCCGGCCTGCCTGCAGCGCTGGTCGAACTGTCGGCCAAGCACGGCAAGCTGCCGTTGTCGGCCTCGCTGCAGCCGGCGATCCGCATCGCGCGCGAAGGCTTCCCGGTGTACGACCGCATGGCCAAGGGCTATGCCTCGCGCCGTGAGGTGATGGAGCGCTATCCCGGCACGCGCGAGGTCTACCTGCGCAATGGCAAGCCGATCGCCACCGGCGACCTGTTCAAACAGCCGGAGCTGGCACAGACGCTGGAGCGCCTGGCCGCGGGTGGCTTCGATGGTTTCTACAAGGGCCAAACCGGCAAGTTGCTGCTGGCCGGCGTGAAGCAGGCCGGCGGCCAGTGGACCGCCGAAGAGCTGGCCGGCTACCGCGTGAAGCAGCGCGAGCCGATCGTGTTCAACTACAACGGCTGGAAGATCACCACCGCACCGCCGCCGTCGTCCGGTGGCATCGCGCTGGCCAGCATGCTGCAGATCCTGGAAGGCTGGGACATCAAGAAGATGGACCCGGCGCACCGCACCCATCTGGTGGTGGAGTCGATGCGCCGCGCCTACCGCGACCGCACCTTCTTCCTCGGCGATCCGGACTTCGTGCAGATCCCGCAGAAGGTGCTGACCAGCAAGGACTACGCACAGGGCCTGCGGGCGACCATCCATCCGGAGAAGGCCACGCCCAGCGACCTGCTGTCGGGCAACCCGACGCCGCTGGAAGACGACGAGACCACGCACTTCTCGATCATCGACCGCGACGGCAACCGCGTCGGCGCCACCCAGACCGTCAACCTGCTGTACGGCTCGGGGCTGATTCCGAAGGGCACCGGCGTGCTGCTGAACAACGAGATGGACGACTTCGCGCTGAAGCCGGGCACGCCCAATGCGTTCGGCGTGATGGGCTATGAAGCCAATGCGCCGAAGGCGGGCAAGCGCATGCTCAGCTCGATGACGCCGACCTTCATGGAGAACGCAGACAAGGTGGTGGTGCTGGGTACCCCGGGTGGCAGCCGCATCATCACCATGGTGCTGCTGGGCATCCTCGGCTACGACGCCGGCCTGGACGCGCAGCAGGTTGCCGCGCTGCCGCGCTACCACCACCAGTGGCTGCCGGACCTGATCGAAGCCGAGGACGATGCGTTCGACGCCGACACGGTGAAGCAGCTGCAGGCGATGGGTCACAAGATCGACCTGCCGGGCAATGTCGCGGCCGGTGGCCGCGGTTCCAGCCACGTGTGGGGCAACCTGCAGACCGTGGAATGGGACCGCAAGGCGCACAAGCTGTTCGGCGGCAGCGACCCGCGCAATCCGGTGGGCAGTGCCCAGGTCGTACCGGCACGCTGATCCAGTAGCGCCGGCCGCTGGCCGGCAATCCGGCTGATTAACGAAACCCCCGCCTGTGCCGGCGGGGTTTTCTGTTTTCCTCCTAGCGATTATTTAACGAGCCGGCGCCGATAATCGACGCATGAAACTCTGGTCTATTCGTGGAAACTCGCAGCGCCTCGATGGCGGCGCGATGTTCGGCAACGCGCCGCGTGCGTTGTGGGAAAAATGGGCGGCACCGGACGAGCTCAATCGCATTGAGCTGGCCTGCCGTGCGCTGCTTGCCAGCCCGCTGGAAGGCAAGACGGTGCTGTTTGAAACCGGTATCGGCGCGTTCTTCGATCCGCGCATGCGCGAGCGCTACGGCGTGCAGGAAAGCCAGCATGTGCTGATCGATTCGCTGCGCGAAGCGGGGTTCGAGCACGAGGATATCGACGTGGTGGTGCTCAGCCATCTGCACTTCGATCATGCCGGTGGTCTGCTGGCGGCGTGGAGCGAAGGGCGTGAGCCGGAGCTGCTGTTCCCGAACGCGACCTACGTGGTCGGTGCGCAGCACTGGCAGCGCGCCCTTCAACCGCATCCGCGTGATCGCGCCAGTTTCATTCCGGAACTGCCAGCCCTGCTGCAGGCCAGTGGCCGCCTGGAAGTGGTGGACGGTGAATACTCCAAGGCGCTGGGGCGCAGCGTACGCTTCAGCTACAGCGATGGGCACACGCCGGGGCTGATGCTGGCCGAGATCGTCGGGCATGCGCAGGCCGGCGAGGGGCCGCATGGCGGCGTGGTGTTCTGCGCCGACCTGATTCCCGGCCGTTCATGGGTGCACGTACCGATCACCATGGGCTACGACCGCAACGCCGAGCTGCTGATCGACGAGAAGCGGCAGTTCCTTGAAGACAAGCTGGCGCGCAACGTGCGGCTGTTCTTCACCCATGACCCGCAGGTTGCGCTGGCGCAGCTGGGCCGTGATGACAAGGGACGTTTCGTGACCCTGCACGAACAGGGCGAGCTGAAGGCTCGCGCCCTGGGGTAGGGGTAGAGCCGAGCCTACGCTCGGCTGCTTCTCTGAACGGTCATGCACGTTACGGATGCCTGAGCCGAGCATGGGCTCGGCTCTACGTCACTGCCATTACGACGCCTTCAGGCAGCTGCTCATGAAGGTCTTGCGCGCATCACCGGCCAGCTTCTTGGCGCCGGCGTCGGCATTGCACTTGCGCATGCGTTCCTGCTGCGGGTTGACCGCCTTGGTTTCGGCGGCGTGGCCGCTGAGGCAGGAACTCTGTGCGGTTTTGTAGGCGTCACCCTTCAAGCCCTTGTTCTTGGCCGAGCATTCGGCCATGCGCTGCTGCTGCGGTGTGGTGGCGTTGGCTGCCAGAGGCAGGCCGACGAGCAGGACGGCGGCCAGCAGGAATGAGGCTTTCATCGGTGTGCTCCAAGCGGTGGCGGGTGCGCGGAGCATTCGCTTCCACACGGCAAGACCACGTGAAGAATCACGCCATTGCCGCGCCTGCTTGCGGCAGCGTTCAGATCGGCGTATTACTTAGCCATATGGGTAAGTATGATCCCGCCATTCAAGAGGTCTTCCAGGCACTGGCCGACCCGACGCGCTGCGCGATCGTGGCCGCGCTGGGGCAGGGGCCGCGCACGGTGTCGACGCTGGCCGAGCCCTTCGAGATGGCCTTGCCCTCGCTGATGAAACATCTGGCCGTGCTGGAACGCAGCGGCGTGGTGCGCAGCCACAAGCAGGGGCGCATACGCACCTGCGAACTGGTGCCGGCGCGGCTGGGCCAGGCCGAGCAATGGTTGGCTGAACAACGTGCCGTATGGGAAGCGCGCGCCGACCCCATGGTCGATTTCGTTGAAACACTTCACCGACAGGAGCAGGCCCATGGCCGCAGACGCAGGCAACAACCCTGACACCGATCTGGTCATCAGCCGCGTGCTGAATGCACCGCGTGCCGCCTTGTGGCAGGCGTGGACCGACCCGGAACTGCTGCGCCAGTGGTGGTGCCCGAAACCGTGGACCACCGAGGTGCGCGCATTCGACCTGCGCCCCGGTGGCGCCTTCCACACCTTCATGCAGGGCCCGGACGGCGGCAGCAGTGACAATCCGGGCAGTTTCCTGGAAATCATGCCGCAGCAGCGCCTGGTGTTCACTTCGATGCTGGGCGCTGGATGGCGGCCGCAGTCACCCTGGCTGGGCTTCACCGCCATCATCACGATGGAGGACGAGGGGCAGGGCTGCCGCTATACCGCGCGGGTGATGCACCCGGACAAGGCGCTGCGTGACCAGCATGAGCAGCTGGGCTTCTTCGACGGCTGGAACACGGTCATCGGCCAGCTGGAAGCCTTCGCCGCCGGCCTCTAATGCCGTGCCTGGGGGCGGGGTCAGAGCCCTCTCCTGGGAAGAGGGATCCGACCCCATAGCTGTTGGGGTCGGATCCCTTTCGCCCTGAAAGGGCTCTGACCCCGATCCGCCGGATCAACCGACGCGGGTACCGAAGATGCGGTCGCCGGCATCGCCCAGGCCCGGCAGGATGTAGCCCTTGTCGTTGAGCTGGGCATCGATGGCCGCGGTGTAGATCTCCACGTCCGGGTGCACGGCCTTGACCGCTTCGATGCCTTCCGGCGCGGCTACCAGGAAGATGCCCTTGATGCGGCGGGCACCGGCACGCTTGAGCATGTCGATGGTGGCGATCAGGGTGCCGCCGGTGGCCAGCATCGGATCCAGGATCAGCGCGTCGCGCTCTTCCAGGCGGCCGGTCAGGCGCTCGAAGTAGGGCACCGGCTGCAGGGTTTCCTCATCGCGCTGCAGGCCGACCACGCTGACGCGGGCTGCCGGGATCAGCGACAGTACGCCACTGAGCATGCCCAGGCCGGCACGCAGGATCGGCACCACCGTGATCTTGGCGCCGGCAATGCGCTGCACCGTGACCGGGCCGGCCCAGCCGGGCAGGGTGTGCGGCTCGGTGTCCAGGTCGGCGGTGGCCTCGTAGGCCAGCAGCGTGCCCAGCTCGTTGGCCAGTTCGCGGAAATCCTTGGTGCTGAGCGCGGCATTGCGCATCAGGCCGATCTTGTGCTGCACCAGCGGGTGGCGCACTTCGACGATCTTCATGGTCGGGAAGGGGAAAAAGGAGAGAGGCCGCCATTTTGCCGGATCGGCGGGCCGAACCCCAAACCGGGCCGTGGCCCTGGTACGCGAAATGTGCAGATGCATGTCATTGCCATGCAACCTTGCGGACATACCGTGCAGACCCATTCTTAACAGGAATGGGGATTCCCAGTGCATATCAAGACTCCGTTGGCCGTTGCCATCACCCTGACCCTGGCGATGGGGGCCGCAGCACCGCTGCAGGCCGCGGGGCAGCAGGCGATTGCCGCCACCGGCTCCGTGGCGGCCGATGCGGTCGATCTGGACCGCATCGAAGTGCGCGCCCAGCTCGAAGCGCAGATCCGTGCGGTCGACCTCAAGCGCAGCAGCAACGCCATCGAAGACGCGGTGTCCTCCGATGCCCTGGGCCAGTACCCGGACAAGAACGTGGCCGAGTCGCTGCAGCGTCTGCCGGGCATCAGCGTGACCCGCGACCAGGGCGAGGGCCGTTACGTTGTCGTGCGCGGACTGGATGCCAACCTCAACAGCGTCAGCGTCGATGGCATCGCCATCGGCACCCCGGACAACTCCAGCCGCGCCGCACCGATGGACGTGATCCCGTCCGATTCGACCGAGCGCCTGCGCGTAGTCAAGTCGCCGACCCCGGACATGCCGGGTGACGCCATCGGTGGCGCGATCCTGGTCGAGACCGCTTCGGCGTTCGATCGCGACGGCCGCAGCCTGCGCGCCAAGATCGAGGGCAGTCACCAGCAGCTGTCCGGTGAAACCAGCCCGAAGGCTGCCTTCAACTACAGCGAAGTGTTCAACAACACCTTCGGCATCGCCGCTGGCGTGAACTATCAGAAGCGCACGTTCGAATCGGACAACAGCGAAGTGGAGTACGGTGATGTCAGCGGCAACAAGGATCTGACCACCACCCGCCCAGGCGAAATCACCGCGCTGAACCTGCAGAACCGCAAGTACGAGATCGAGCGCAAGCGCATCGGCGCCAACCTCAATCTGGACTGGCGCCCGAACGAGGACAGTCGCTACTTCCTGCGCACGCTGTACAGTCAGTTCGACGATGCCGAAACCCGCCAGCGCGTGATCTTCAACTTCAACAACGCCGACATGATCGCCACCGGCACCGACCAGTACCGACTGGCCGGCATGCCGAAGGATTCGATCGACAAGCGCATGCGCTACCGCACCAAGGAAGAGAAAACCTTCGCCGCCAGCCTTGGTGGCGAGAACAAGCTGACCGACGCGGTGCTGGACTACAGGATTGGATATACCCGCACCGAAGAGCGTGTGGACGATGAGATAGAGTCGCGCTTCAAGCTCAACGGCAAGGCCTTCAATGGCACGTTGGACCAGCGCAGTCGCCTGCCCACCTACACCTTCGACAACGACCAGTGGCTGGACAACGCCAACTACAAGTTCGACCGTGTGGTGGCCAAGCCGAAGAAGGTGGACGACGAGGAGCGCAGCGCGCAGGTCAACATCCGCTTCGACGGCGACAACAGCAGCTACAAGTTCGGCCTGCTCGGCCGCTGGCGCGACCGTGACGTGAACGTCGATGAGGCGTCGCTGCGCGTGGGCCCGGCGATCAAGCTCAGCGACTGGACCACCGGTTCGCCGGAACACCGCCACGGCCCGATGGGGCAGGGCATGGACTCGTCGGCGATGCGCAGCTACTGGTCGCAGCACAGTGGCGAATACAGCGCCCGTCCGCAGGACGTCGGTGGCAACGCCGCGACTTCGCTGGAAGGCGATTACACCGCGCGCGAAGACGTGTTCGCCAGCTACGCGATGGGCACCTGGGACATCGGTGCGCTGCGCGTGATCGGCGGCGTGCGTGTGGAGAACACCCGCTTCAGCGCCACCGGCAATCGCGTGGACGTGGCCAAGGATGGGCGCTCCTACACCGCGACCCGGGTCACCGCCAGCAAGAGCTACAACAACGTACTGCCGGGGCTGCACCTGCGTTACGACGCCAGCGACGACTGGGTGTTCCGCTTCGCCGCCAACAAGACGGTGGCCCGCCCGGGCTTTGGCGATGCCTCGCCGCGCATTGGCCTGGCCCGCAACGACAATGAAGTGCGTCTGGGCAACCCGGACCTGGATCCGTACGAATCGACCAACATCGACCTGTCGGTGGAGAAGTACATTGGCGACAGCGGCATCCTCTCGCTGGGCGTGTTCCACAAGTCGATCGACGGCTACATCGTGCAGGTCCGACAGGGCGGCACCGACGGCATCTACGACGGCCTGCCGGTGGTGACCTCGATCAATGGCGACAAGGCCAAGGTGCGCGGCGCCGAATTCAACTGGCAGCAGCAGTTGGCGTTCCTGCCGGCCGGCTGGGATGGCCTGCTGGTGGGTGCCAGCGGTACCTGGCTGGACACTGATTTCGATCCGGGCCTGGCCACGCGTGCCGGTGAGGACTTCACCCTGCCGCGCGCCTCGAAGAACGTGTACAGCGCGCACATCGGCTATGAGAAGTACGGCCTGAGTACCCGTGTGGCGGCCGTGCACCGCAGTGAGTACCTGGATACCCTCGGTGCCGGCCGCGCCTTCGATATCTTCGTTGCACCCAACACCCAGCTGGATTTCTCGCTGGACTACAAGTTCACCCCGCGGGTGAGCATGTATTTCGAAGCGCAGAACCTGCTGGACAAGCCGCTTGAGCTGTACCAGGGCACGCGTTCGCGCACCCTGCAGATGGAAGAGTACGGTCGTACCTATGCGCTCGGCCTGAAGGTGGCACTGTGATGGCGCGTGGCATCACTGCCTTGGCCACCGCGCTGGCGGTAGCGCTGGCTGCCGGCTGCACGCCGGCCACCGGCAATGACCCCGCCACGGCCGCGACGTCAGCGAAGGCCAGCGGCGAACGAGCGGTGACCACCATCGCCGAGGCCTTCCTTTCGCCGATGACCCCGGCTGACAACATCGACTCGCCTGCGGCCTGGCGCGCTCCGGATGGCAGGCTATGGCTGATCGCCACGGCCAAGGCCACTGACAAGCTGGTGGTCTATGACGGCAGCACCGGCCAGCACCTGCGTGACGTGGGCAGCAGCGGCACCGCACCGGGGCAGTTCGACCGCCCAAACGGCATCGCGGTGACCGACGACCTGCTGTGGATCGTGGAGCGCGACAATCACCGCGTGCAGGTGCTGAGCCTGCCGGACTTCGCGCCGCTGGCGACGTTCGCTGCGGACGACCTGCGCAAGCCGTACGGGCTGTGGGTCGACCGCCGTGCCGATGGCTACAGCGTCTACGTCACAGACTCCTGGGACAACGGCGAGGATGCGCAGGGGCGTGACATCCTGCCGCCGCTGGCCGAGCTGGACAAGCGCGTGCGCCAGTATCACGTGACCCGCGACGGTGCGAAGGTCGAGGCGAAGCTGGTGGCCAGCATCGGCGATACCACCGAGGCGGGAGCGCTGCGCGTGGTCGAGTCGATCTGGGGCGATCCGGACAACGACCGCCTGCTGATTGCCGAAGAGGACGAGAGCTACGCCAGCGAGTTCAAGGTCTACACCCTGGCGGGCCGCTTCACCGGCACCACGTTCGGCCGCGATGTGTTCAAGGCACAGGCCGAAGGCGTGACCCTGCGCACCTGTGGCAAGGACGGCTGGTGGATCACCACCGAACAGGGCAAGCAGCGCAGCGTGTTCCACCTGTTCGACCGGAACACGCTGAAGCCGGTCGGCGCGTTCCAGGGCAATGCCGTGGCCAACACCGACGGCATCTGGATGATGCAGCAACCCAGCGAGCGCTTCCCGCACGGTGCGCTGTATGCCGTGCACGACGACCAGGGCGTGGTGGCGTTCGACTGGGAGAGCATCGCCAAGCAGTTGGCGCTGCCGCTGGAGTGTGGCGCATGAGCGGGCAGTGCGTGATGCGTACGCTGGCGCTGGGCCTGCTGCTGGCACTGCCGTCGCTGTTGTTCGCAGCGGCCGAACCGAACACCCAGGTGCCGGCAGGTAGCCGGCACTATGCAGCGACGACGGTACCGGACCGCATCGTCGCCTCGCCGGCGGTCGACCCCAGCCATGGGTTCGCCGTGGCTTGGCGTACCGACGGCAGCGTGCAGGCGCCGCTGCTGGAGATTGCCCCCGCCGGGGATTCGCCGGCCATCGAGGGCATCCGCCTGGTGCGCGCAACGACCCGTGCGCTGCAGACCGAGAACGGTCTGTCGCATCATCATCGCGCCGACATCAGCGGCCTGCAGCCGGATACCCAGTACGTCTACCGCGTGCAGGGCAATGGCAGCTGGAGCGCCTGGAACCAGCTGCGCACCCTGGCCGCGGCCGACCAGCCGTTGACCCTGCTGTACTTCGGCGATACCCAGAACAAGAACGTCAGCCACGTCAGCCGGGTGGTGCGTGCCGCGCAGAAGGCTGCACCGCAGGCGCGCATGAGCCTGTTTGCCGGCGACCTGGTCAGCGGCGGCGACAACATGGATGACAGCGAGTGGGGCGAGTGGTTTGCTGCTACCAGCTGGCTGGCGCAGGAAACCCTGGTGGCCCCGGCCATCGGCAACCACGAGTACTTCGAGGAATTCGAGGACACCCCGCAGGAACGCCGCGTGCTGGGCAAGCATTGGCCGGTGACGTTCGCGCTGCCGGGCAATGGCGCCAGCGCCGCACAGCAGACCAGCTACTGGTTCGATGCGCAGGGCGTGCGCGTGGCCGTGGTCGATGGCACGTCGGCACTCGACCTGGGCACCGCCAAGGCACAGGCACAGTGGCTGGACAAGGTACTGAGCGGCAATCCGCAGCCGTGGACCATCGTGCTGCTGCACCAGCCGTTCTACTCGCCGCGCGAAGGACGCGAGAACGCCGCGCTGCGTGACGTGCTGCTGCCGGTGGTACGCCGCCACAACGTCGATCTGGTGCTGCAGGGCCACGACCACACCTATGGCCGCCGTGGCGAAGGGCAGGCCGCAACGCCACAGTACGTGGTGACCGTGGCCGGACCGAAGCAGTACCGCCTTTCCGACGAAGCGCGCAGGACGATGGACCCGGTGGCCGAGGACACCCAGTTGTTCCAGGTGTTGAACATCGACCCGCAGCACCTGCGCTATGAAGCACGCACGGTGACCGGCCGTCTCTACGATGCTTTCGAACTGCGCCGCGATGCCAACGGCGGCAAGCAGCGCATGGAGCTGACCGAAGGCCGCATCACGCCGCGCGACTGCCCGCGCGCACAGACCGCCAAGGGTCGTGCCGACCGCTGTTGGGAGTGAGGAGACGCTATGACCACGCCCTGTCGCATCGTTCCTCTCGCTGCCATCGGTGCCGCCCTGCTGTTGCTGGCCAGTGCGGTGACCGCAGCCGATACCGTGCTGCATCCGTTCCTGGTGGCCCAGCCGAAGCAAGCCCCACAGGAGGTGAATCTGGCGGTGGAGATTCCGGCCGGCAGCTTCACCAAGTACGAGATCAAGGAAGACGGTCTGGTGCATGTGGACCGCTTCCAGTCTATGCCGGTGGCCTATCCGGCCAACTACGGCTCGATGCCGCGCACCCTGGCCGGTGACAACGATCCGCTGGATGCGCTGGTGCTGACCCGCGAACCCCTGCATCCGGGCGTGATGGTGCGCTTCCGGCCGATCGGTTACCTGAAGATGATCGACGGCGGCGAGCACGACGAGAAGATCATCGGCGTGCCGACCGACAAGGTTGACCCGACCTACGCCAATATCCGCGATCTGAAGGATCTGCCGGAGGTCGAGCGCCAGCGCATCGAGGCGTTCTTCCGGGTCTACAAGGACCTGCCGGCCGGGCGCAACCCGGTGCAGCTCAACGGCTGGGGCAACGCTGCCGAGGCGCGTGCGCTGATCAGCGAGGCGATGAAGCGCTTCGAAAAGTAGATCCACGCCATGCGCCGACGGCACGGCGCGCGCATCTCCTTCACCGTCGCTGGCTATCATGTCCGCCTTCCACAACGAAGGCGGTGCATGTGTCGGTAGCGTTGGTATGGTTCCGCCGTGATCTGCGGCTGCAGGACAATCCGGCCCTGCAGGCCGCGCTGGACGCGGGTCACGATGTGGTGCCGGTCTACATCCACGCGCCGCACGAGGAAGGCGAGTGGGTGCCTGGCGCGGCCTCCGATGCGTGGCGCCACCGTTCTCTGGATGCACTGGACGCCGACCTGCGCGCGCGCGGTTCGTCGCTGGTGCTGCGCGCTGGCGACAGCTTGCAGGCTCTGCAGGCACTGATCGAGCAGACCGGCGCCGAGGCGGTGTACTGGAACCGCAAGTACGAACCGGCCACCCAGCCACGCGACGCCACCATCAAGCGCACACTGCGAGAGCAGGGCATCGACGCGCAGAGCTGCAATGGCAGCCTGTTGTTCGAGCCCTGGGACATCGCGACCCAGCAGGGCCAGCCGTACAAGGTGTTCACTCCGTACTGGCGCAACGTACTCAGTCATTGGCGTCTGCCTTCGCTGCAGCCCGCACCGAAGGCACTGGCGATGCGCGCGGTCGACGGTCTCGCATTGGACGAGCTGCGGCTTGCGCCGACGCTGGGCTGGGATACCGGCTTCTGGGAGCACTGGCAGCCGGGCGAGGCCGGCGCGCTGGAGGCGTTGTCTGTGTTCGAGGACGGCGCGTTGCGCGGCTATCGCGAGCAGCGCGACCTGCCGGATCGCGTGGGCACCTCGCGGATGTCGCCGCACCTGCATTTCGGTGAGATCGCGCCGTGGCGCATTGCCCATGCGCTGGAAGAGCTGCGCAGTGCCGGCACCGACGCCGACATCGATGGCTACCTGCGCCAGCTGGGCTGGCGCGACTTTGCCTACCACCTGCTGCATCACTTCCCGAAGACGCCGACCGACAACCTCAATCCGCGCTTCGATCGCTTCCCATGGGCAACGCCCAGTGCCACGCAGCTGCACGACTGGCAGCGCGGCCACACCGGTGTGCCGATTGTCGATGCCGGCCTGCGCGAGCTGTGGCACACCGGCTACATGCACAACCGGGTGCGGATGATCGTTGCCAGCTACCTCTGCAAGCACCTGCGTGCGCACTGGCTGCACGGCGCGCGCTGGTTCTGGGACACCCTGGTCGATGCCGACCTGGCCAACAACACGATGGGCTGGCAGTGGGTGGCCGGGACCGGCGCCGATGCCGCACCGTACTTCCGTGTGTTCAACCCGGTCACCCAGGCCGAGAAGTTCGACCCCCAGGCCCGCTACATCAGCCGCTGGGTGCCGGAACTGGCGGCGCTGCCGGTGAAGGCACGCTTCGCGCCCTGGCAGCATCCGCTGCTGCTGGCCGCACACGCACCGGACTATCCGCGCACGCCGCTGGTGGATCTGGCTGCGAGCCGCGACGCCGCGTTGGCGGCTTACCGCCAGTCGGGGGCGGGGTAAAGGGCGACCTGAGCGATCCGGTCAGTTAGCTGAACGCGGGCCTGTCATCGGGCCGGATCATCATCCCGACATCGCATTTGCCTGTTTATTCTCTTTGCGCCCGCAAGCCGCCGGCTCGACCGGAAACCAAGGAGAACCCCATGATCCGCAACACCACCCGCAATGTCGCACTGGCCCTGATGAGTGCGGCCGTCCTGTCGGCCTGCGCCACCGGCGGCTCCTATGTGCAGAGTGACCAGTACGGCAACCCGACCGAGCAGCAGAACCGCACCGGTCGCAATGCGCTGATCGGTACTGCCATCGGCGTGGCCGCCGGCCTGCTCACCGGCGACAGCGCCACCGAGCGCCGCCAGCACGCGCTGATCGGTGCAGGTATCGGCGCGCTCAGCGGCGCCGCCGTCGGCCAGTACCAGGATCGCCAGGAACGCGCGCTGCGCGAGCGCACTGCCAACACCGGCATCGATGTGCAGCGCCAGGGTGACAACATCATGCTGAACCTGCCGGATGGCATCACGTTCGACTTCGGCAAGTCGACCCTGAAGCCGCAGTTCTACGGCTCGCTCAACGGCGTGGCCGGCACCCTGCGTGACTACAACCAGACCATGATCGAAGTGGTTGGCCATACCGACAGCATCGGCAGCGATGCGGTCAACAACCGCCTGTCGAAGGAGCGCGCCGATTCGGTCGCGCAGTACCTGATCGGCCAGGGCGTGCAGAGCGTGCGTATCGAAACGCTGGGCGCCGGCAAGTCGTACCCGATTGCCGACAACAGCACCGATGCCGGCCGTGCAAAGAACCGCCGTGTCGAGATCCGTGTGATTCCGCTCAAGCAGTAACGCGTAGCGTTACAGTTCCGGCGTAGCCGGAACGAAAATGCCGCCCTTGCAGGCGGCATTTTCTGTAGGTGCCGAGCTTGCTCGGCACGCCGATAGCGTTCCCGTTCGCGGCTTCTCCAAACGGCGCCGACCAAGGTCGGCATCTACCGGACGCCCGGCGTAGCCGGAACGAAAATGCCGCCCTTGCAGGCGGCATTTTCTGTAGGTGCCGAGCTTGCTCGGCACACC